>JAHHHN010000047.1 GCA_019359325.1 Mojavia pulchra JT2-VF2
ATCGCAGTTGGTACAAATGTGATTTTGTTTACCTCTTCGCTTTCCGTTTTTCCTAATTTCCGTAGATCCACAGTATGGACATTGCACAGTAGACAACCTCAACTCATCCCTCTATTATGCAACGCCAAAAATGCCTACTCTAACCACATCAATAACTTGCTATTAATTAAAGTTCATAGTATATATGTACTAGCGAGTAGAGAGCGGATGATTAGACTCAAGCTAGGTGTGAGGTTGGAGAAAAATGACAAAGCCCTTTATAGGATTGGTTTGCGTTAACTTTCAAGATTAACTAAAAATCTTTATAAACTGCTTAAAACTCTTGTCACATTAGGATTTAAAATTAAATTATCAGGGATTCACCCCAAGACTGAATTAAAGCGTAATATAATGCAGAATCCACTGCATTTACCTTGGGGGAAGCTTTGCGTTTTCAGTTTAAGAAAAAGAAACTCGAAGCACTTTACACAGAAGAAAAAGATGCTCATAAATACCCAGGTGTGGTTGATGACTTTTTTGAAGTCATGGCAATTATTGATGCTGCTGTAGATGAGCGAGACTTATATGCTCAAAAAGGGTTGAGATTTGAAAAACTCAAAGGAAAACGAGGAAAACAAGGACAGCGTTCCTTACGTTTAAATGATCAGTGGCGTTTAATCGTGACAGTGGATGAGGATAATCAAGGTAATTACCTCACAATAATCGACATTGAAGACTACCACTAACTTTCGCTACTCAGGGAAGACAGCAACATGAGCCAGAATCTAGCACCAGCAAGAGTACCAACACCAGGGAAAATTTTAAGTCGAGAATTAGAAGCCCGTGGCTGGACACAAAAAGATTTAGCAGAAATTATGGGTCGTCCAGTTCAAACTATCAACGAAATTATCCGGGGAAGCAAGCAAATTACACCGGAAACAGCTATCGAACTCTCACTTGCATTAGGAACTTCTCCTGAGTTCTGGACGAACTTGGAAGCAAAGTATCGGCTGCATCTAGCAGGTAAAGAAAAAAAGGAGCAAGATATAGCTCGTAAAAGCCGATTATATACAATTGCCCCGATCTCGGAACTAATCAAAAATGGGTGGATTCAATCAACAGATTCGATTAATGAGTTAGAACAGCAAGTTTGTAATTTTTTCGGTATATCTTCTTTAGATGAAACACCTAAATTAGATGTTAATTTTCGTTGTTCCAAGCATCGAGAGCTAGAGTTAACCTCTCAAATAACTTGGGTAAAGCGGGTAGAATATATAGCGAAACAACAAACAGTTGCTAGTTTTGACTGCACAAAACTAGAGGCTGCTATCGCTGAAATTCTAACTTGTAGTGAAAAAGTAGAAAGTATTGTGCGGATTCCTAAATTACTAGCAGATTTAGGCGTACATTTTGTAATTGTGCCGCATTTGAGTAAAACTTACTTAGATGGTGCAGCCTTTTATTTAAATGATAATCCTGTTGTTGCATTGACATTGAGATATGACCGGATTGACTCATTCTGGTTTACCCTGATGCACGAGTTAGCGCATATTGTTTTAGGACATCAAGGAACTTACTTAGATAACTTGGATGCTCTAGAAGAGAATAATGAGGAAACAGAAGCTAATCAAAAAGCGGCTGACTGGTTAATACACTCTCAGACATTAAATGAATTTATTATCAGGAGTAAAAAAGTCTTTTCTCGTAAAGCAATTGAAGATTTTGCTGAGAATCAACACAGACATCCAGGCATAATCCTTGGTCGCTTACATTATGACAAATTAGTTCCCCATAAAAATTTGAGACCGTTACTTGTCAAAGTTAGCCCCCTTTTGAAGAACTGGATTGATAACTAGGGTCGAAATGGATGATTGCAGGCTGATTACATAGAAGACGGTATTGAAGTAGTTTGAGCTTGTATTACTACTTCAAAGTCTATATTTCAAGCTGAAAACTCTTCACCTATGTGTCGTCCATAAATTTTAACTCTTTTGTGCGTGCAAAACTACTGAGCCGCACATCATTAAAACTGCATCCCCGCGTCTTTGCGTATTTCTGACGCTAGGGATTATGCAGCTTCAAGGCAAATTAGCTTATCAGATTTTTCTCCCTCAGCTCCCCCAGCTTCAAAAACTATGGAAAGTCCCTTATGGCACAATCAGCACTGGACAAGGTGAAAGATTTATGACGCGGGTAGTGACGCTATCAGTTGCTCCCTCTTCAGTCAAGCCTAAACCTCGACAGCCCATAATAATTAAATCTGCTTCAATTTCATCGGCGACATCACAGATGGTAAAAGCTGGTTTGCCTTGCCGTTCAATAGTTTCACATTTAATTCCTTGCTGAGAGAATAGATTTTGAGCATTCTCCAGCAGTTTAGCAACTACCTCTGGTGACACCATTGGATCAGCACTAGGCGTCTCTGCGGAGGGTTCTTCCACTACAGACAGTAACACCAAGCGACTACCATACTTTTGGACAACATTGGTAACCACATCAGCAGCTTCCCGTGCTTCTCGACTTTGATCGATAGGAAATAGAACTGTCTTAAACATCTCTCTCACCTCCGTACCCCTGACTCCGGTAAAATCTGGATGGTTCTACTTTTAAAACAATAACAAAAAGGCGATCAGGAGGGTCTGGCTGTGTCCAAAAAAACTTTAGCAAATTTATCTGCAACAGAGGTATCTGGTAAACGTGCGTTAGTACGGGTTGATTTTAATGTGCCTCTGGATGATCAGGGCAACATTACAGACGATACTCGCATTCGCGCTGCTCTACCAACTATCCAAGACTTAACGCAGAAGGGAGCTAAGGTAATTCTAGCAAGCCATTTTGGTCGTCCCAAGGGCGTGGATGACAAATTGCGTTTGACTCCTGTGGCTAAACGGTTGTCTGAATTACTGGGTCAAGAAGTCATTAAGACTGACGACTCTATCGGTGATGAAGTTGCTGCCAAAGTCGGGGCTTTACAAAACGGTCAAGTACTGTTATTAGAAAATGTCCGTTTCTACAAAGAAGAAGAAAAAAATGACCCAGAATTTGCTAAAAAATTGGCAGCCAATGCAGATTTTTATGTAAATGACGCTTTTGGTACTGCACACCGCGCCCATGCTTCTACTGAAGGTGTAACTCAATTTTTGAGTCCTTCTGTGGCTGGATATTTGGTTGAGAAGGAATTGCAATATCTGCAAAACGCGATTGAAAATCCTCAACGTCCTTTGGCGGCTATTATTGGCGGTTCCAAAGTTTCTAGTAAGATTGGCGTAATTGAAACACTGCTGGAGAAGTGCGACAAGCTGATCATCGGCGGTGGGATGATTTTCACCTTTTACAAAGCGCGTGGGTTGAATGTTGGTAAGTCTCTGGTAGAAGAAGACAAGCTAGAACTAGCGAAGTCTTTGGAAGCCAAGGCTAAAGAACGCGGTGTTACTTTCCTGCTGCCTACAGATGTAGTAGTAGCAGATAAGTTTGCCCCTGATGCTAATGCAACAACCGTCAACATTGAAAACATTCCTGATGATGGCATGGGTTTGGATATTGGGCCAGACTCTGTAAAAGTCTTCCAAGACGCGCTTGCAGATTGCAAAGCGGTGATTTGGAATGGGCCAATGGGTGTGTTTGAATTTGATAAGTTTGCGGTAGGTACAGAAGCGATCGCTCATACCCTCGCTGGACTTAGCAAGCAAGGCGCTACCACTATCATCGGCGGTGGCGACTCTGTGGCAGCTGTTGAAAAGGTAGGTTTAGCCGATCAAATGAGCCACATTTCCACTGGCGGTGGCGCTAGCTTGGAATTACTCGAAGGTAAGGTATTGCCTGGTATTGCTGCTTTAGACGATGCGTAATTAACTTACATAATTCCCCGGCTTGTAGAAGTCTGGGGAATTATACGAATTAAGTAGGTCGGCGTAAATAAATATCGTTACGATAAGGCAGGGAGCAGGGAGCAGGGAGCAGGGAGCAGGGAGCAGGGGGAAAAAGAATTTGAGCTTTGTTTATTTTTCTGGCGTTGCATAATTACGGGATAATTTTGGAATTTGCATTAAAAATAATCACCGCGTCTTCCCGTCTTTGCGTCAGCCTCAATCATTCCCTTATTCAGCAACGCCGAATAAATTTATAAAATTTCCCAATCCCCAATCCCCAATCCCCAATCCCCAGCCCCCAATCCCCAGTCCCCAATCCCCAGTCCCCAATCCCCAATCCCCAATCCCCAGTCCCCAATCCCCTTTTAAAAAATCCTAATTCTTAGCTTCTTCATCGTGTTCAACTACTTCAGAAGTAGCTTGCAAAGGCTTAACTACCCGTGCGATCGCTTCTTGCACAAAAGCTTTAATAAATTCGTCCCGGCGATTCATCTGAAACTGACGCTGTACAACCTCTGTCATCCCACCATCACCCCAATCTTGGTCATGACGAAAATACTCAATAAAACTTTTGCCGGCAATCCGCGTTAAATAAGCTGCTGTTACACCTTGAATGGCCCTACCTACAATAAAAGTAGCAGGATTAGTTTGCAAAGCCGCAGAAAGTAACTGAATTGCTCCCTTAACTATGCCCAGACTGGCAATCGTTTTTGCTAAGGAAAGGGCTAACTCTCGTCCCCGTTCCATATTCAATTCACAGCCGTACAATCTACCAATTTCTACGACCATCTGAGCATTGACAGCAGCTGTTGCTAGTAAATCTACAACTGGTAAAGGCGTGACTGAGACCACACCAGCACCAATCCACTGAAACCGCTCGACTATTTTATCTGCTTGACGGCGACGTTGGGAATCGATGAGTTTGCGCGCTTCCTCACCCAATCGTAGAGATTGTAGGAGAATATTATCTGCCACCAAATCTTCACCCTCAGCCCGTAAAATAGCTGCCATCCGCCGCAACAGAGGAACAATATCCGGTTCAGGCTCGAAGGTTTCCCCAGTTTCTAGTTGTGCAGGTTGAGGATTTGCCGCGATCGCCACGACATCATTAGGGGCAATAAATCCCCGCACCCGCTGACGCAATCTTGCTAGGATAGATTCTTTGTTTTCGTCTGTGTATAAGTCAGTTTTGTTGAGGACGAGAAGCGATCGCTTGCCAATTTCTGCCAAACCCCGCAGTGGTTCATATTCTGATCGTCTTAAATCATTATCCACTACAAACAACAGCAAATCTGCTTCCGTTGCCAGTGCCCGTGCTAGTTGTTCTCGTTCTGTTCCCGCCACCCCTGCTTCTAAAATTCCTGGTGTATCCGTAATTAAAATTTTGCGTTCTAATCCCTTCAACCTCAGACAATAAGTTTCACCTACCTGGGTTGTACCCATCGGTGCATCCACTTGACCTACCATGCGTCCCATCACCGCATTTACCAAAGAAGTTTTGCCAGCACTCCCCGTACCAAACACCACTACTTGAATTTCACCCCGTGCTAAAGTAACTTCAATTTCCCGCGAGCGACTTAGTAAAGCTTGCCGTGCTACTTCATCTTGAATTTGTGCAACCTGTTGCCGTACAGCTTGTAGCGTTGAAGAAGCCGCATCAGATTTGGCAGCCGGAATTTGCGCTGGAGTTACACGAGACCGGTTACGGCGGCGCGATCGCTGCTCGCCAGACTGCATCATCACTACATAATAGACAAACGCGGCTATTAAGGCTCCGATGAGGACAATCAGCAGCAACAGCAGAAGATTGCCCAACAAAGGAGAATAGGACAACTGCCAGTAGAGGCGAGACAGGGAATCAATTAGCCACAGGCTAAGACCCAAAATAAGAATGAAACCAACAATCAGCGTTACTATGCGCGATAGAGGCATGGATGGCAAAGATTAGTGGATATTCAGTAGGCAGATGCTTTTAATCTTAATAGTTTCAGTGTTTTTTATCAGAGTAGTCAGCAAGAAGTATAGATCCTTTGGAAGTTGTGGCGTGGGAAATTTACTGCCATAAAGAAAGTACAAGCCAAAGTAGGCTGACCCTAGACTTCGTGCCTGAAGAGCCTTCAGGTAAGTCTTACAAAGAAAAAACTCACAAACAAAACAAAATTATGGGACTTTTCGATCAAATTCTTGGTGCTGTCGCCAATCCTAATCAGCAAGCCAGCTTAGGGCAACTGGGAAGTATTGTAAACACCGTGAATCAACTGAGCGATCGCACTGGGGCAGATCCCTCAACAATACAATCTGTATTGGGTATTGTGGGTAACTATGTGCGTTCTTCTTTACAAGAGAAGCAAGCTACAGGCGGTAGTGAACAAGCCCAAGCTCTGGTAAATCAATATAGCGGCACTTCTGCCAACCCTCAAGCCGTGAACTCTCTGTTTTCGCCTACGATGCAGCAACAGGTTGCTCAGGTTGCTGCCCAGCGCACTGGCTTGGATGCTGGTATGATCCAACAATTGCTGCCTTTACTAGTGCCTGTAGTCCTAAATTTCCTACAATCTGGTGCAAGCGCTCAAAATCCTCAAGCTGGCGGCAATCCTGTACTAAATTCCTTTCTAGATGCTGACAGGGATGGCGATGTCGATATTGCTGATGCTATCAAGTTGGCTAGTCAGTATATCAGACGGTAAGAATTCCAAAATAAAACCCTCACCTTTATTCTTTGCATTAGAAGGTGAGGGTTTTGACAGAGGGGCAGAGGGGAAAGTACAGACGCGATTAATCGCGTCTTATACAATAACTCCCCTGCTCCCCTGCTCCCCTGCACAAGCGCAGGCTTTGAGAGATGTGGTGAGAAATCCGGGCTTATACTCTTGCAGGTAAAGATAACTTTACAGGTTGCTCTAACTTACGACCTTGAATGTTATTAACATCTTCCGCTGCTAACAACTCCCGAATTATAGTGGCTAGGACTTTTTGCAATAAGCGATTGGTAATTTGTTGACCCAAACGTTGTACCCCAGGATTGACTAACAATTGGGCAAGTTGGGGAGCAAGTTGTGTGATGTCAAAGCCACGAGTTTCTCTGAGAATATTCAAGATCCGTTTTATATGCTCCAGAGTTTGTTGTTGTTCAACTGTGGCTGCGGGAGTTTCGTTGATAGCAGTTATTCCTACCTGTTCACGCAGTAAGTAGGTGAAGTTATGCAAAACATTTTTACCTAAAGCATTGATTCCGTTAACAAATTCGTCTACCAGCTTGTCACGAATAAAACCACCTCGTTCGGTAGCAAGAAAATCTACACCTTGATTTACTACTAAATTCAAGTCGTAATCTTCATTGCTTCGAGCATTTCTTAACAGATTTTCTAAGCGATTCCAGCGGAATTTACCATCTTTAAATAGTAAATCTTGCAGTGATGCTCTTAATGCTGGTGCGGGATCGGTTAACAAACGTTTGGCAACGTAGGGATAAGCTTCGCTGAGAACTTTAAAGTTAGGATCTATATAGATAGCAATACCTTCTAAGGTAACCAGCGAGCGAATAATTAAAGCGTAGTAGGGAGGTACACGGAAAGGATACTCATACATCAAAGCCGATAATTCATCGGTGATGCTTTTAATATTCAACTCAGCAACGCTTGCACCTTGGGCATCAGCAAAGACGTTAGCAAATGCTGGGATAATTGGTGTTAAATCTGTGTCCGGCGATAAAAAATCTAGCTTAACGTAGTCTTTGGCCAAGCCTTCAAAGTCACGGTTGACAACGTGAACGATCGCCTCAATTAAACCATAACGCTGAGCTGGCTGAATCTCGCTCATCATTCCAAAGTCGAGATAAGCCAATTTCCCATCCAACGTTGCTAACAAATTGCCTGGGTGGGGATCAGCGTGGAAAAATCCATGTTCTAGCAATTGACGCAGCGAACACTGCACACCCACTTCAATTAAATAACGGGCATCTATGCCCTGAGCTTTAATTTCTGCTGTTTGAGTTAGTTTAATACCGTTAATCCACTCCATCGTCAAAACGCGACGGTTGGTGTATTCCCAATAAATTTTCGGTACGTAGATGTCTTTTATATGACCATACAATTGAAAAAAGCGCTCGGCATTTTCGCCTTCATGGATGTAGTCCATTTCTTCAAAAATGCGATCGCCTAATTCATCAAGAATGCCTACTAAATCACTTCGTATCCGCTTAAATTGTTTCTGTGCCCAACCAGCCAGACGACGTAAGATATATAAATCAATAGTAATGCGCTCTTTTAAGTCAGGGCGCTGGACTTTAACTGCAACTTCTTCACCAGTTTTTAGCTTACCTTTATACACTTGCCCCAAAGAAGCAGCGGCAATTGGTTCGGCTGAAAGTTCTGTGTAGATTTCTGCTGGCGGTGCGCCTAGTTCTTCTTCGATAAATTGGTAGGCAATTTCGTTGGGAAAAGGTGGTAATTGGTCTTGTAGCCTAGTCAGTTCTTCTAAGTATGTGGGAGGAACTAAATCTGGTCTTGTAGACAAAGCTTGCCCAATTTTGATGTACGCAGGCCCCAGTTGCGTCAATAATTCTCTCAGTTGAACAGCACGGCGGCGGTCATTTTTCACTGTAATTCCCCGTCTGCTGTCCCACCACAACCCAAAAGCAAAGGATATAGTTGGCCCTAAGACTGCAAAAATCCGCTTGACAACTTCTAAGCGTCTGTTTTGGTAATGCGCCGCTATCTCCGCCGGATTGTAACGCGTTGGCTCAGGTTCAACTTGCGTCGTCAATGCCCGTTGTTGTTGGGCTGCTATAAGTCTTGGCGATCGCACTACCAAACCTTGTGTACCATTTTCTGGCACTACTTCGGCAACATATACTTCGTCGCCACGGTTGTTGCTAGCGCGATTGTCCTCCTCGATCGGTCGGGAAGTAGGGGGATGTGTTTTAACAATCATGAAGAATGCCACCGGTCGAATTGATCATGTTAAGTATTGTAACAATATGTTTCAAGACAAGCATCCCTAAATTAGGCATGAGCCTGATTTGGCAGATATTTTCTTGACAGCTAGTATATTGAGACAAAATTTTCATTATTAAAAACTATTGAGCCAGGTCAGAGGCAATAAAACAATATATATGCTTCTGCTCGACTAACTCAAAATCAAACTAAACTAGGTTTGCTACACTTAAATGGGCCTGCTACTTCAATAGTAGTGGGTAATGCTGGTTGCTAAAATGTCATGTTTGCTGAACTAAGACGGAAATAAATCTAGCTTGAAACAAAGTGTCAAAAGCCTAAAACACTACGGTTTTTGGATTTGGAATTCCGCATAGCGGTACTAGTGTCCTCTAAGTTGGAAGTATTCGGCATCTGCCCTCATGGAGAACTTGGCTTGATGTTGCTTTGCCTGCGAATTGAAAATTTTGCCCTGATTGACCAACTAGAACTGGAGTTTGGCGCTGGACTGAACGTCTTGACAGGTGAAACCGGCGCTGGAAAATCGATCATTCTAGATGCCATTGATGCTGCACTAGGAGGTAAAGTCTCTAGTCGAGTGATTCGCACTGGAACGAGTCGGGCAATGGTAGAAGCTACTTTTAAATCTAACCCAGCCTTAGTTGCTTGGCTGAACGAACAAGAAATTGATGCAATAGACGAGAGTTCTGTAGTTATAAGTCGGGAAATTGCAGCCACTGCTAGTAATATCCGTAGTAGATCGCGGGTAAATGGCGTGTTGGTAAATCGGCCGATGATGGTGGGATTGCGCGATCGCTTGGTGGAAATTACTGCCCAAGGTCAAACTGTACAAGTAGGACAATCTGCCCAAGTCCGTGACTGGTTGGATTTGCATGGTGGTGAATCTCTCATGCAGCAACGGCAGATTATTGCTAGTGCTTTTAGTACTTACCAACAAGCACATCTAGTATTAGAAAAACGCCGGACATCCGAACGAGAACGTTTGCAACAACTCGACTTGCTCACCTATCAAGTGCAGGAATTAGGAGCAGTCAATCTCAGCGATCCTAATGAACTAGAACAGCTATTGCAAGAACGAGAACGCCTCAATCATGTGGTGGATTTGCAACAGATGAGTTACAAAGTTTATCAAGCTTTGTATCAAAATGATAACGAAGCCCCAGCCGCCGCTGATTTATTGGGAGATAGCGAAGCGACACTCAATGACATGGTGGAATACGATGCTCAACTGCAACCACTGTTGGACTTGGTAAGAGATGCTCAAGCTACATTAATGGAAGTGGCCAGGCAAATTAATGCTTATGGAGAAGATTTAGAAGCTGATCCGCAACGTTTAGAGGAAGTAGAAGAGCGAATTCGGGAATTAAAGCAGATTTGTCGTAAATATGGCCCAACGTTACAAGAAGCGATCGCCTACTACCAGCGTATCCAAAGCGAATTAGCAGAACTTAACGATAGCGAACAATCAATCGAAAAATTAGAACAGCAAGAACAAGCAAGTTTGACAAAGCTGATGCAAGCTTGTAATCAGTTAACTCAATTGCGCCGTCAAGCTGCTAACAAATTAGAATCACGATTGATATCTGAACTCAAGCCCCTAGCGATGGAAAAGGTGCAGTTTACAGTGGAGATTGTACCTACCACCCCAACGGCTACTGGAGCAGACAAAATTACATTTATGTTTAGCCCCAACCCCGGAGAACCACTACAACCTTTATCGGAAATCGCCTCTGGGGGTGAAATGAGCCGCTTTTTGCTGGCGCTGAAAGCTTGTGTTTCTCAAGCCGACGCTGCTGGGACAATGGTATTTGATGAAATTGATGTCGGTGTATCGGGAAGAGTAGCCCAAGCGATCGCCGAAAAATTACATCAGCTAAGTCAAAGTAACCAAGTATTATGTGTTACCCACCAACCTTTAGTTGCTGCTATGGCAGATCGACATTTCCGCGTCGATAAGCAAATTATCAATCAGTCTAAGGGTAATAAAGCGAACAATGGAAACGCCGAACAGAGAACCGTGGTGCGCGTTACTACCTTGGATAATTTAACCACTCGCCGGGAAGAACTAGCGCAATTGGCTGGTGGTAAGTCTGCAACAGACGCGATCGCCTTTGCAGAATCTCTATTATTGCAAGCTGCTAATCATCGGCGTGGAGAAGGGTAATATCTTGTCGGGTTCAAAACTTATCATTAAGACCGCAAGGGAGCAGGTTTTTTCATGACTAATCAGCCGGACATGATATCAAGAACTGATACACGTAGTTTAGGGTATATAGTGATCGCATAATGCAGTACCACCAAAGTATTGGTGCGCCACAGCAAGCTAGAAGCATCATACAAGATTAAAGGCTCGTATTTTAATTTATTTACATTCCTTAGCTTCAAAATTAACCTCAAACCTACCTTTTGGTAGAGATAATAAATTTGCGTAACGGATAAATTTATCACTAAACCCATATATCCAAGCCAGTGTCCTCCGACAATCTCCCTTATCGGAGGTTTCTCTTGTACCTAAATTAATATTTGATTAGTGCAGATTTGTATCTGGCTGTTGAGCGCAGCAAAGATGCGATCGCCTACCTATAAATTCAACACTTTTCATATCAAAGTCAATCAAAGCTCTATCAAGGATATTAATCAATGAGAGCACTGTTGCTTTACCCACAGTTTCCCCAGTCTTTTTGGTCTTACGATCGCTTTATGGAAATCGCTGGGCTAAAGGCGGTTATTCCACCACTGGGAATTATTACAGTCGCCGCACTTCTACCCAAAGATTGGGAAATTCGATTTTACGATCGTAACGTCAAACTAGAAACTGAGGCTGATTGGGAGTGGTGCGATCTGGTGATCATCTCAGCGATGTTGGTGCAAAAACCTGATTTCCACGCCTTAATTCAAAAAGCAGTCCGATTAGGTAAAAAAGTTGCAGTGGGTGGGCCCTACCCTACATCCGTCCCCCAAGATGCCCTTGATTCTGGGGCGCATTACCTAATTTTGGATGAAGGCGAGATGACAGTTCCGCAATTTTTAGAAGCCTTCAGCCAAGGACAAGAGCAAGGAATCTTTCGCTCTTTAGAAAAACCGGATGTCACTCAAAGCCCCATGCCTCGCTTTGACTTGCTGAAGCGAGATGCTTACTTGATGATGGCTATGCAGTTTTCTCGCGGTTGCCCATTTAACTGTGAATTTTGTGACATCATTACCCTTTATGGGCGGAAACCTCGTACCAAAGAACCAAGCCAGGCGATCGCAGAGTTACAAGCTCTTTATGATTTAGGTTGGCGAGGGTCACTTTTCATTGTTGATGACAACTTTATTGGCAATCAACGTAACGTCAAGCGATTCCTTAGAGAATTGATTCCTTGGGTGAAGCAGCACAATTACCCTTTCACCTTCATCACTGAAGCTTCTGTAAACTTGGCAGAAGACGATGAATTATTACAGCTAATGAGTCAAGCAGGCTTTTATGCTGTCTTTCTCGGCATTGAAACCCCAGACCAAGATAGCCTGCAAGTAACAAACAAATTGCAAAATACTCGCAACCCCCTCATCGAAGCCTGTCGCAAAATCAATGATGCAGGAATGCTGATATATGCAGGATTTATCCTTGGTTTTGATGGCGAACGCACAGGTGCAGGAGAACGGATTCAAGCTTTTGTAGAACAAACGAGTATTCCGCAACCGATGTTAGGCATCCTTCAAGCTTTGCCTAATACTGCTTTATGGAACCGCCTGCAAAAAGAGCAGCGTTTAGTAAAGGGTATTGGCGTGACTGAGGTAGGAGACCAAAATTCTTTGATGAATTTCGTCCCCACCCGTCCTTTAGCTGAAATTGCTAGAGAATATGCCGAAGGTTTCTGGACATTGTATGAACCTCAAAACTATCTCAAACGCTGTTTTCAGCAGTGTCTCAGTATTGGCTCACTGGCAGAGCGAAAACAAACTATGCAATTTTCTCCAGGTAAAGGGTTGCGGCTGGTTGCTCAGTTAATCTGGCTCCAAGGTTTACGCAGACCTGAAATTCGGGTACAGTTCTGGCGACAACTGTGGACGATTCTGCGAACAAAGCCGCAAGTTCTCAATATGTATTTAGGTCTATGCGCCGCAGGAGAGCATTTTTGGGAGTACCGTGCTTTAGCCAGGGAACGGATTACTCAGCAACTAGGCTATGATCCACTGTCAGCCTCGACATTATCCGAGCCAGAACGAATGCTTGTCAGGTCTTGAGTTTTTAGCAAATACTGATTAATTAGTTGATTTTACGGTGGTAGGACTTACGCACCCAAGCCTCTCCCCTTGTTGGCTACGGTGTACACACAAGTCTTTGAAAGTTGCCCCACAGTCTTTTGATCCCCCCAACCCCCCTTAAAAAGGGGGGCTAAAATCCCTTAAAGTCCTCCAATTTATCGGAGGATAATGATGGATCTACAATGATTTCGGTTTAGTACAGAGATGTGTGTACACCGTAGCCTTGTTGGGGAGAGGTTCATCGAATTCACGTATTTTTAACTTGGTATCCAAGCATAAATCATTTTAGAAATGGCTCTAAACCAACCGAATTCAGCAAATTTGTCCAGTCCGTCGCTAGAGTTGTATCTTGAGGTTTGGCAAGACGTAATTCAGCCAGGGTAGTCAGGGCATCGTACCAAATACCATTCTCAGCATAAAGCCCTACCCGTTGTTGGGGAGTCGCTTGCTTGAGGCTGTTTGCTAATCTAGGATTCGGATTAACTCGTTGCACCCATCCTTCTACATATTCCTGATATTCTCGTTGTACAGGTTGTTGTGAGTCACAAATGCCTTTCATCTTGAAATACCAGTGGTACATCTTGCCTGCTTGTAATGGCGAAGTAGTTGCTGGTAAACCGACGCTAACAATTCCTGGTATTTCTGGTGCTTTTACTGTTGTTCGGTATAGAGTTTGGCTTGGTTTAATAGACTCATCTTTCAAAACAAATTCAATAGTATTAATTTGAGATTTGTTATAAGGTAAAAAAAACCAAAATGTTGGATGTTCGCTAACTGTTAAGCCCCAAACTTTGTTGACAGTAACTACTTCTGTTTGACCTTGCTTCAGTGTCTGTTCATAGACAGGTACGAGTGCAATGACAGACTGATTGCCAACACTACAACTGCGACTTGCTGCACCTCCGCGATCGCCAACTGCGCCCCTGTCTGGTGGTGGCGGTGGTGGTGAAAATTTGAGCGGGGTGGCAGAAACTGGTGTCATCCAAATAGTAGCATAACAAGTGATTATTCCTAATAAAGCTATCCTTAATGCAGTAGTTAATTGTACTTTTTGCCAATAGCTTTTCATAAAGAGTTATTAATTTTTAATGCTATTAATTTAGTGTCTATTTTTTGGGTAATAGAGTGAAGTAGGCGACTAAACTTATACTACTCCCTGCCAACGCTAGGGCAGCAGGAACTAGGGGAACCCAACAGCTAGATGTAATGAAAATTATTAAGCAACTACTGTATAAAACTGTCATAGCTATTCCACCTGCCAAGCCCAAGTAAGCGAGTCGGTGCAGATAAGCCGCAAGCAACCCACCCAGAAAAGACCAGCCCCCAATCCAAATCCCCTCACCCCATATAGACCAACTCCACAATAGAGACCGCCCGTCTAATGCTGCACTCAGCAGTTGACTGACCATCTGTGCTTGTAAAAAGACTCCTGGTATTACCCGTGGGTTCCCTTGGGAATTGGTGTAGGGGGTCGCCCAGTAATCACGAAAACTTTCTGCTGTTGTGCCAATAATAACTATTCGGTCTTTAACTGCATTGGCATTTAGCTGACCTGCTAGCGCTTGTCTTAAGGTAATATGTGGTGCGATCGCCTCTGGAGAGGGAGAGGAGCGATAATTCAATAAGATTTGATGTCCGAAAGCGTCAATTCTTTGATAGCCTGCGGTGTGAGCTTCTATCGGTTTAAATGTGATTTTCCCTAATTGCCACGCCCCATCTGGGGGAAATTGCAGCTTAATTCCTTTAGTATATAGATAACGCAGTGCTAGTTGGACACTTAGGGCATAGGATGTACTACAAGCAGATGAGGGTGGGGGCGTTAATGCCAATAGCTGACGACGCACGACATTATCTGAATCTAGGGTAATGTCACTAAAACCCAGACTGTCTGGAGAAACCTCCGGTGGTGGTTTAATGCCTGGTTTTCTTGCTTGAGGATCGCTAACTTGACACACAGCCACGAAGTGATCGCTTTGGCGCATTCGTTTCGCTAACTCTGGATAATCTTTCTGTACTGGATAATCTCGGTATATATCCAAACCAATAGCTTGTGGTTGATATGCCTCTAATTTTTCTAATAACTTAGCAAGTGCTTGGTCTGATAAAGAACCTCGTCGGTCTGCTGGTTGAGCTTGCACATCTTCTTCTGTAACAGTAATTACTAGTAGGCGAGAATCTGGTTTTTCCTGGGGACGCAGACGCAGCAGATGGTCAAACGCGGCTAATTCCAATGATTGCAATAAACCTAAATACCGCACTCCCATTACTAGACCTGTTACTACTATGCTGACGAATACTATTGCAGAGATAAATCGCTTATTTGTGCCTCTAGTTGATGGAATTTTTGGTAAAGATGGCGTTTGGCTAAGATGCCCCTTACTGCTATTACTTAAGTATAATTCTTGCCATAATAGAGGTATTTCCGCAGGATTTTGGTAGATAACAGGCAACCATGTAGCACAGGGAAATTGTTTTTCTACTCCTTGCAGTCGTTCTCGTGCTTCCCGCACTGCTGTGTATAAGGATTTACCATAGGTAAAGGCTTGCAAAAAATACTTTAAAAACTCTTGGGCAACGCGATCGGGGACTGGTTCGCGCATTACAACCATTTGGGGAATCTGTAAATCTGCAAATTCTTGCGCTAACCCCAAACCATCACAAGAGTTAAAAATTGCCAGTTGTAGGCCTCGTTCTACTGCTTTCTTGAGGGCATATTTCAACTCATTAATAGACAAACTTTCAGTTTGATTAATATAAATTATTCCGGTTTCACCGCTTTCTTGACTAGAACTATGTCCGGCAAAAAATAAAATCTGCCAGTCTTGCTCCCATAGCTGGTCGGTGAGGTCTTTGCATTCCGGCTCAACTAGGAAGGTAATATCTGCATTCGGTAATTTTTCGAGGAGTTTTCGGTCTGTTTGCGTGTCAATTCCCTGACTATTACCCAAAATTGCCAGGATTTTTACTTCTGATTTAATGAGTGAGTTGTGGCTGACTTGCTCATAGCTAGGCGCACTTAAAGCCATTTCCGCTTTTGGATAACGTTCTAGCAAATCCCAAAGATGCCAAGGTAATTTTTGCAGTCCCAGGTCTTTAGTTTGTAATAGCAAGCGGATATTATCCTCTGCTTGGAGTTTTTCTAGCCATTTTTCACGAATTGGACGAAAGGGTTCAGAAGCAAGCCAAGTATTAAAGTGTACTTTTAATACTGTTGCTGCTTGCTGACAGTCTTCCGGCATAAAGGTTTGTGTGAGCTTGCGTAGACCAATGGGACGACCAGGTAACTTAAGGCTACGATAAATAAATTGCCAATGTTGGTAGTGACGGAGAATTTCAGGGTTTGGCGGTAGCTCTCCAGTAATTTCCACATTTTGACGGGCATTTTCATCACCAATTTGCAGCGTGACCGAAAAACCTTGTTCAAAGCTACCGGCTCCAAACTTTAAGATGACTAACTTGCCCATGACTAGTTACCAAACGCCACAAGTAGCACTAGAAATAGACGAACCATTAGCTGCAATAGTTGGTGCTTGCGCTACCAAAGTTACATTACCTTTATTATCGAAAATCCAGCTTTGTGCCTCAACTATCTGATCAGGGGGAGGAACAGGGGTTATATTGCTGGCTTGTGGTTGCGTCTGTGTATCTAGTTTAATCCATCGGGCGATCGCTACTTCCCCTTGTAACGGTTCCATGGGACTGCGGGCAATTCCTCCCCGTCCAGTAATAGTGAAGGAACTACGGCTGGCGACACTTCCAGGGTTGCAGCTAGAGACAATTTGTTGTGATGCATCTGTCAAATTTTCAGGTAACTGTACCAAGCCACGGCTAGGGTCAACATCAGGTGTATTAATTGTGATGGAACCTGTTAAGCCAAACTCCGAGCTAGCATCAATATCATTTGTAGTGTTGGCGGGAGTTGACCTGCGTTCAGCTACACTAAATATACTACGGGCAGTAATATCGATTTTGCCACCTTGCCCTTGAAACGCATTGGCAACAATATCATTATTTTGATTGGGGACTGCCACAATAAAGCCATCAGGCGCGTCAATTATAATATTACCGCCGTTGGCATTATTGAAGGCTTCAGCAGAAATCAAACTTTGATTTTGCAGCGTTAATAGTTGTAGATTTTCCAGGCTGATATTTGCACCTTCACCCGCATTGGTTTCTGCGGTGAGTTTACCTTGGTTGAGGCGGATGGTATTGGCATTGGCAGTTAAATTACCTGCTGCACCACTACCTGTGGCACTGACAGTTACTTCTCCCCCGTCACGCACATTTAAAATTGGGGTGTTGATAATCAAGTTTCCGGCTTTACCAGCTGCTTCACTGGAAGTAGACAAAGCACTAGCGAAAGCCTCTGAATTAATACTTCCTGAGCCTGTAATTTCTACAAACTCGTCTGAGTTGACAATTAATTCTCCTCCCGAACCTTCACCAAAAGACCTTGCTCTTACTTCTCCGCCATTACGAAGAATTAATTTTCTAACATTGAGGGTGGCAGTTCCTCCTTTTTGGAGACCGAAATTGTTAGCTGATATTTCAGCGTTATTCTCAACTATTAGTTGTTCGGTCGTAATCTTTAATTCTCCTGCATCACGGGTTGCTCCTGGCTCTGCGGAGGCAAAAATGCCACTTCTGCGAATATTTCGAGTCGCTGTTTTGGCAGCGCCACTTAATATTATCGAGTTAGAGGCATTAATGGTTAAATTTCCACCCTTACCTCCAGTTCGACCAGCAGCAGAAATCTGCCCTCCATCTAATATTGTTAAACGCGGGGTTTCTATTGTCAGGTTGCCAGCATCACCTGCAATATCCGGGGCATAGATTCCAACTTGAGCAAAAATACCACTAGGAATCTGATCGTCTGGACTTGAGCCTATAATTTCAATGAAGTCAAAAGCTTTTATTTGTACATTTCCTGCTTTACCTGCACCGAAAGTTGAAGCATCAATAATTGCTCCGTCTCTAAGGAAAAGTTTTTCTGCTTCAACAATTAAGTTTCCACCATTACCAGTAACGTTTTCACAATTAGTTAAAAATGTGCAAACTTGTGAACCTAAACCGCTAGGATATATACCATCTGGTGTTGTTCCTTGTATGTCAATTTCTGAAGCTTTTACCAATACATCTCCGGCTTGACCTGTACCCTCAGCGAAAGTACCGATAAATGAACCTCCACTTAATTTTAAAGAATCAGTTGCGTTGATGATTAAATTTTGTCCTGTGCTTTCTAGGAAGGAATAATAAAATACCTGCGAATTATCTATAAGAGTGATATTTTGACCCTGTATCTGAACAGTACCGCCACTATCACCGCTGGTATCAACAACTGCACCTCCAGAGAGTTGAATATCTCCAAAATTTTGAATATCTGTGTATCCTAAAATATAGTTTTGATTAATTTCATTTAAACTGACAAAGCTATTGGGAGCAACACTACCTAGTTCTACTCTGCCGTCAGATGCTGTTAAATTCCCACCCTCAAGCAATAGAGAATTGCTCACTAATGCTAAAGTTTTACCACTTTCCACTCTTAGTCCTACTGGTAAACCTGCACTATTAACTGCATTATCAGGACTTGCTTGAGATTGATTAATAATTGCTCCAGAATTTGCCCCAAATTGTAGACCAATCGGTACGTTAATTGTTAATAATGGTGTAGTTGCAGTGTCAACTGCACTAAATTCTTTACCATCGGGAAACTTTAGGCTAGTTGCTGTACTTGCTATAAAAGAACCGCCTATATCTAGGCTAGCATTCTGACCAAAGACAATGCCCGCAGGATTAATTATAAAAAGATTGGCAGTACCATTGGCTTTGATAATACCATCAATATTTGAAGGTAAACCACCCGTTACCCTAGTAATAATATTTTTAACTGCTAAATCGTTATTAAAATAAGCAGTATTTCCTGTAGTCTCAGGAGTAAGATTAGAAAAGGAGAAATCTTTAAAGCTATGCAATAAGTTTTCTCCTTGTAATGTACCTCCATCAATCACCTTAACAGTACCTTGAGACGTGACTGTGGAGTTAACTGGAAGTGTGGTGTCTGGTGTAATATCTGCATTTACTGGGTTGGAGACTAACAACCAACACAATACACTTCCGTGGAAAATTCCTAGTCGGAAAGTAAATGGTTGCATAGGTTGTAGTCTCCTTAAACTAAAGTTGTTTTAGTACGATATAGGGTATTTTATTGGGAAATATTGGCTGTTTTACAAGATAATGTTTTAGAGCGTTGATTGCGTTTAATACGCAGGAATCCGCCTAGAGTGGCAGCACCTAGTAAACTAACTGTTATATCAGGTTCAGGTACAGATATAGGATCTTTTGTTACATTTAGGCTTAATGGGAAAATCCCACTTTTTAAACCAAATCTTTGAGTAAAGGGTAATTTACCTGGACTAGGATTGGGAATATTAGTAATAAATCCTTGAAAACTTTTCCCAGGATTATTGCTAATGTAAAATTCTAAACTTTTTAAAGAGTTAATTAAATTAGTTTTTGAGGGAGTACTACTGTTTGAGCCAGGAACAAAAAAAGTAAGTTGAATTGGACTACTTGCAAATGAAGCTTGATACTGCACTCCATCGCCACTAAATTCTGGAGTTGGACTAATGCCATCATTTATTAGTGCATCAAAAAGAGCCAAATTGCTTGGGTCAATTTCAGAGACTGTCAGCCTACCAGAATTGAGATTTATGTTGCTACCTACAGGAGAGGTATCAAAATTAAGTTCCGGGTCTCTGATATTTCTCAGATTCAATTGAACTACGTTATCAAAGACTCCAATAGTCTCATCACTTTTAGTTGAATTTAATTCTTCTATCAATGTATTTATATCAAATGTAGCATCAACACCAGGCGCATTAGATGCACCAGAACCTATGAGTCGAGCTTCTGCAACTTCTGGTAAAAAACACACTGCCATTAATAAGAATGGGACTGTTTTAACAAAGATTGATTTCACTAGTTTGTCTCCAATTTGTTGTACTAGTTAAAATTTCATACCAAAATGTTTGCTTTTATCCTACATAGCTTGCTACTAATAGAATAGTATTTCAAGTTTTATTGAAATTCATTTATCTATCCTTTTCAAAAATTAAAAATTTTTATAATTAGAATTAAATATATTAAGCTCCGCTTTTACAGGGTGTTTATCATGGGCTTGGGTTGAGTAATTTTTTTTTGCAAAATTATTGAGAACATTAACTTAGGAAGTATTAAAGCACAAATAACCGTATTTTTACCCAAAGTGTGTTGTTTCTTCATGAAAAAAACATAGGTACTTAAAATTTAAAGTACTTACTAAGCTTTGTTAGGTTTATTAGCGCGATCGCCAACTTACCATAACCACACAAAATACTTTAATTACAAACTAGATTAGGCAACAACCGCGGCTCAACAATCCTGCAAGAAACCATCTAAAATTAAGCTATAAAAAAGCAAAGACACGTAGTGGCTTGTTGCTAGACATTGCCTGCATTATTTCAGATATGCATACAGTTAATAACAGTAGCAACAATCAGTATTAGGTTTTTGACCTTTGCTCGTAATATATGGGTAATGGCTTTGACCACAAGCTTGATGGTTATTAAGAGTGCGAGAATTACTTACATGAAAATTTATTTTGGCAAACTGAGAAAGTAATCCGCCTGTTTGCTTGCAGAAAATACCGAAATGAGAAAGCAAACTGGGGTTTGAGAAAGCAAACTGGAGTTTGAGAAAGCAAACTGGGGTTTGAGAAAGCATTTAGGCTTTTGACTTGCTGAATCTACTGAAATGAGAAAACAAACTGGAGTTTGAGAAAGCATTTAGGCTTTTGACTTGCTGAATCTACTGAAATGAGAAAGCAAACTGGAGTTTGAGAAAGCATTTAGGCAAAATGAGAAAACAAACTGGAGTTTGAGAAAGCATTCAGGTATTTTGCTTACTAAATTAGACTTTATGCCTTTTTCTACACTGGGGCGATCGCATGATATGACTTGTGAAAATTGCAGGGTAGGTTAGACTAAAACCACAACCCACCCATGCAAGCTCTATTAAACATTAAAATGTTGCATCCAAGCTAAGTACAAAGCTAGTACTATCTCGGAACACAGCAATTAAATCACTCTTGTAGTAAAGACCTGTATCTAATGCTGATGTACCACTCAAGTTGATATTCTTGTTAACAGTGTAATCACTGGCGATACCACCAAGGCGAACCTTATCACCTTCCAGCCAATTGAAGTCTGTGATAGTAGCGTATCCAGAGTTACCATCACCGTAGTAACCAACTTCAGTCCAAGAACCGTTGTAACCAAGCCCAAAGGTATCAGCACCAGCACCACCACTTAGAGTATCACGCTCACCGTAACTGTAGGCTTGATAACCATTTATGAAGTCGTTGCCTTCACCGCCAGATAGATAATCGTTACCACGTCCGCCATAAAGCAAGTCATTGCCATTTTCACCATAGATGTAGTCGTTACCATCGTTACCGAAGATCAGATCGTTGCCTCCCTTACCATTAAGGTAATTAGCGCTGTTGTTACCAGTAATGGTATTACCGAGATCGTTACCCCAACCAGCGTCAGCCGTACCTGTTATGGTTAAGTTTTCAACGTTGGCTGCTAAACTGTAGATACTGACAGAAGAATAAATTGTGTCATAACCTTCGCTAGCGTATTCAGTGACAACATCGTTGCTGGAATCTACATAGTAGAAATCATCTCCTGTACCACCATACATTTTGTCATTACCAGTACCGCCAACTACGGTGTCATTGCCTGTGCCACCATAAATAGAATCATCACCAATACCACCGTCGAGATAGTCATTGCCGCTGTCACCGTAGATGGTATCATTTCCACCGTTACCGTAGATGGTATCATTTCCACCCCAACCACCTAAGAAGTTAGCGCTATTATTACCACTAATGATGTTGTTGAGGCCGTTACCTTCACCAGTGTAAGCCGTACCGATTAGGGTTAAGTTTTCAACATTATTCGCCAAGCTATAGATACTAACAGAGGAGTAAATTTTGTCAGTACCTTGACTAGCATATTCCGTGACAACATCGCTCGTGGAATCTACATAGTAAGTATCATTTCCTGTGCCACCAAGCATGTTATCATTACCAATACCTCCAACTAAAGTATCGTTTCCGGCTTCACCGTAAAGGACATCGTTACCTTCGTCACCAGATAGATAATCGTTGCCACGTCGACCAAGGATGGTATCGTTACCTGTACCACCAAACACCCAGTCGTCATCGGATACAGTGTCGTTATAGCCATCAATAATATCTCCAGCATCAATGATGTCATCGCCACCGTAACCGTAAATTGTGTCGTTACCTGCGTAACCAAAAATAGAAATATCTGCGGAGTTTGTGCCGTATATTGTTTCAGAACCGTTAGTACCATAAATAGCCATTGTATATTTCCTCTCAGTCTGCAAATAGAATATGTTTTCAGTTAGATCAACTGGGGTTCACTCAATTGCACCTTTGGTGGTCTTTGAGGTAAACCATTCTGTTGTTCTTTACGACTGCTTTTAGCTTTTATGCACTTACGTGGAAAAAATTTTTGGAAAACAGGCAAATGCTTTCCAGGTAACCAATTCATCTGCTGATGAAGGCTGGACAACGCCATGTATTAAAATGGGGAGGTATTAAATCATAAATGCCTAATTTACATGCAACCCCGTCAGGGCATTATTGAAATCTTTTCTACCTTCGTGCAATTTGATGCAGACGAATTTAACACTTGGGTAAGCGATGCAAAACTACGACGCAGCATCAAAAATTGTTTAGAACAGTCTCCATCTCAGAAGTCTGAGGATTTTTGGGTGCTTTACTGGTACAAAATTTGGCAAATTCAATCTAGCCACCTAGCAGCAGCACATATTTCAGCTTATTTACAAGAGGTGTGCTATTGGGTTGCAAGAAAAATGGCGCTGAACTTCAAAAATCAATCTTCTGTGGCTGATTTTTTTCAAATTGCCATTTCTCGTGTCCAGAAAATCCTGAAAAGATTCAATCCTGAGTACAGTAAGAATCTGAAAGCTTACGCAGAATTTGCTTTTGAAGGTGCTATTAAAGACTCTCTGCGTCTTAATCAAGAAATAGATATTTGCAGTGACTGTGCATTATTGCATAAAATTAGCCGCAAGCGTTTGGTAAATTCTTTAACAAATGCTGGTCTGAATAGTCAAATTATTGACAGTTACGTTTTAGCTTGGGAATGTTTTAAGGAAATCTATACTAGTGATAGCAAAACTACTCGGAAGCTGGCGAAACCAGATTCTGCAACGTGGCAGGTAATTACTGACCTATATAATAGACAACGCTTGAGCCAATTGAGTTCAGCCACTTTTGCAGCTACTCCAGAAAATTTAGAAAAATGGCTGAGTGCTTCTGCTAAAGCTACTCGTGACTTTCTGTTTCCCAAGTTGATTTCTATAGATGCTCCCTCACCTGGTCAAGAATCAGGTAGTTTAGTAGATACAATACCTAATGATTTACAATCATCCTTAATAACAGAAATTGCTGCTCAAGAGGAAGCTGCAATTAGGCAACAGCAACAAGCTGAGTTAAATCAAGTTTTAACCAATGCCCTAGCAGGGCTGGATACTCAGTCACAAAAGCTACTACATCTTTATTACAGCCAAAAGCTCACGCAACAACAAATTGCCCAACAGCTAGATATTAAGCAATATACAGTTTCTCGTCGCCTGATGAGTATCAAGCGCTCATTGCTGCTCACCTTGTCAAATTGGAGACTAAATACTCTGCATATTTCTCCTAGTGCAGTCGTACTGGAGGCCATGAGTCAAGGTTTAGAGGAATGGCTCAAAATTTACTATAGCCATGAAAACTGACGTACTTAAGGTAGAACCAGTTCAATTATGTTTAACGCATTTCCCGCATTTGAGATTGAGTGTGAAACAATTTTAGAAATTATTCAAACGTCACGGGCTTTCAACTCAACTTACTCTACAGCTGGTGGTCGTCAACGCGCTTGGGTGAATCAGCTTTGTTTGAATACATTTTTAACTTGGTTGAGAGAAGAAATTACTCTTGATGCTAGAGTATATCCCAGCATGGCTGTATTACCTAGTTTTTGGGAAGTCGTTAACGGTACAGCCATTACTTTTGATAACTTACGCCTAGTGTTAATTCCGACACTAGCAATGGATGTCGATGAGTTGCGCGTACCGCAAGAATGGGTAGATATTCCAGAGTGGGTTGCTGATTATTACCTAGCAGTGCAAGTAAACCCAGATGATGGCTGGATGCGAATTTTTGGCTACACAACTCATCAAAAACTAAAAAGCATTGGCGTTTATGATGGGAGCGATCGCACTTATAGTTTAGAGTATGAAGATTTAATTCCAGATTTAAATGTTTTGTGGATTACAAAGCAATTTACTGCTGAAGCAACCAGATACGAATTGTCTCCTTTAGCCCCATTATCCCAAACTCAAGCAGAAAATTTATTACAACGATTAGGTGATGCAGATATCAAGTTTCCTCGCTTAGAAGTTCCATTTGATTTTTGGGGAGCATTACTAGCACATGGCGGTTGGCGACAACGATTGTATGAAATGCGGCAAGGTTTTACACAACAAGCATCAATTCTACAATGGCTTCAAGATGGTATATCTAATTTTGCTCAAATATTAGGCTGGGAAAAGCAAGAATTTGTGCCATTGCCTTCGGGAATGCGTAGCCTAGAACCGCAAGCAGCAATTGTGAGATTAACTCGACAGTTACTGATAGCGGGTAACACTTACGAATTAAGGATTTTTCCCAAAGGTAATCCAGAGGAACAAATATGGCGATTTGAGTTACGAAATTCAAACTCAGAAAATCTCATTCCTGCTGGATTTAAACTTAAACTACTAACCGAAGATTTACAACCGTTTATAAATAATGAAGACATTGCAACAGTACCAGTAGAAATGCTATTTCTGGAAGTTATGTTGGAGCCAGGTGAAGGATTAGTGTGGGAGGTAGAACCTTTACCCGAAGACTATGACAGAGAAATTTTGCGCTTTTAATGTACAGTAAAGCTTGGGCTACTCTCAACAAAGCTTAACAACTTGCTTTGCTTATTAATAATAATTACAAATTTACTATCTTTTGTGGATGGTTGCAGGATTAGTAAGAACAATTTTACATGAAAATAAATTTAATATTTATGAAACGAACCGCGAAGGACGCTAAGTACGCCAAGAGAGAAGATGTGATAATTAATTACAAGTTTAGGCAGAATTGGTATAAGTTTACTAAAAACTGTAAAGCTGGTGCTAGAAAGTTGAACATTTTCTATCTTATAGCTTTAGGAACTGCATTAATATGCATCATAATTTCACCTGCTTTAGCAAACATTTCTGGAATCAATGCTAAAACTCCACAATCAGTAATTCAAGTTTCAAAATCTCAAATTCAAGAGGGTCAGGTACTATATAATAGTGGACGGTTTGCTGAGGCAGTGCAAATATTACAGCAAACAGTCAAAGAATATCAAAATCAAGGAGATACCCTTAAACAAGCTGTAGCTTTGGGTAATCTTTCATTAGCTTATCAACAACTTGGAGACTGGAAACAAGCTCAAGAATTAATTACTCAAAGCTTAAAGTTACAGGGATTTAACCAACAAAGTTCTGAAGGAAAAACAATTCAAAATTTGTCAGTTTTGGCTCAAACACTTGATATTCAAGGCCGTCTGCAACTATTAATGGGGCAAGCAGAACAAGCGCTTAATACTTGGAAGCAGACAGAAGGATTTTACATCAAAACTGGAGATCAGAATGGTCTTGCTCTTTCGCGCCTCAATCAAACCCAAGCTTTGCGAAGTTTAGGACTTTATCGCCAAGCCATCGCAACTCTAGAACAGGTAAATCAAACTTTACAATCTCAAGGAGACTCCTTAGAAAAAGTAACAGTGTTGCGTTCTCTCGGTGAAAGCTTACAAAACGCTGTAAAGTTAGAAAAATCCGATCTCGTCTTAAAGCAAAGTTTGCAAATTGCTCAACGTCTAAAATCTCGCACAGATATTGCCTTAAGTCTTCTCAGTTTGGGAAATAATGCTCGTACCCAACAAAAAATTCCCGAAGCGATCGCTTATTATCAACAAACAGTTCAAGTATCCCCTTCATCACTGACTAAAGTTCAAGCGCGACTCAATCACCTCAGCTTACTAGTCGAGGCGCAAAAATTAGCAGCAGCCCAAACCTTAATACCAGAAATTCAATCTCTACTTGACAAACTTCCCCCTTCCCGCGCATCAATTTACGCCCAAATTAACTTTGCTCAAAGTCTCATGAAAGTTGTGAGTGCTGGTAACTCAGCAATCAAAACTCAAGACTCAGAATTATTACTCGCTAAAGCTGTACAGCAAGCCCGAAAATTGGGCGACACGCAAGCAGAAACTTATGCCTTGGGTAATTTGGGTAATTTGTATGAAAAGACACAGCGTTTTACCGAGGCACGTGACCTTACCCAACAAGCTCTTTTGTTAGCAACAGCAAGTAACACACCTGAAAGTGCTTATTTGTGGCAGTGGCAGTTAGGAAGGTTATTAAAGATACAAGGCGATATCAAAGGTGCGATCGCAGCTTATGATGCAGCAGTAGCAACCTTAGAAACTCTTCGCACTGATTTAGTCGCAGTGAATCAGGACGTACAGTTTAACTTTCGAGACAATGTAGAACCAGTGTATCGGGAGTCAGTCGCCTTACTGCTGCAAAATTCCCCAGAAAAACCCAACGAAAAAACATTAGATAAAGCAAGAACACGGATAGAGGCGCTACAGTTAGCAGAACTCGATAATTTTTTTCGAGAAGCTTGTTTACAAGGTCAAAGAGTGCTACTCGATAAAGTAGTAGATGAAGATAACCCCACTGCCGCTATTCTCTATCCAATTATTCTTCCCGACCAACTCCAAGTAATTGTTAAAATTCCCCACCAACCACTGCGAAATTATACAGTTAATAAATCACAGGCTGAAGTAGAAAGTGTTCTCGCCAAACTCCGAGAATATCTTTTAGAACCACATATGACAGAAGAAAGGCTAGCACTTTCTGAGGAAGTCTATGGTTGGTTAATCAAAACAATAGAGTCAGACTTAGAAAAGAGCAATGTTAGTAGTCTCGTGTTTGTACTAGATGGAGCATTACGAAATATACCATTAGCTGCACTGTACGACGGTCAAAAATATTTGGTGGAAAAATATGCCGTTTCCCTCAGCTTGGGACTACAGTTACTATCTCCCAAACCCCTGGCACAAGAACCACTGAGAGTACTGGCAGCAGGGTTAGTGCAACCTCCGCCAGAGTATCAAACATTTTCACCCTTACCAGAAATTAAATCTGAATTTAACCTGATTGCTAAAACAGCAGCATCTACCAAAACACTATTAGACAAAGACTTTACTAGCATTACTCTGGCAAACAATGTTAGTAGCGCTCCCTTTAACGTCCTACATCTGGCAACTCACGGTCAATTTAGTTCGCGTCCAGAAGATACTTTTATTCTCGCTACCGATGGCCCTATCAATGTATTGCAGCTTGATAGCTTGCTGCGCCGTCAAAATGAAAACAGCGCGCAAGCCTTAGATATGTTAGTTTTAAGTGCTTGCCAGACCGCCATGGGCGACAATCGTGCAACCTTAGGGTTGGCAGGAGCATCTATTAAAGCTGGCGCACGTAGTACAGTTGCGTCACTCTGGCATATTAATGATAGATCCACTGCTATCTTAATTGGCGAATTTTACCGCGAGTTAGTCAATGCCAAAGTAACTAAAGCCGAAGCCTTGCGTCGTGCCCAAGTAAAGTTGTTAAAAGAATATCCTAATTACAGTCGCCCTCTTTATTGGGCACCTTATATATTGGTTGGCAATTGGCTTTAACCCGCGCTGATTATTCAAGTAGTGGGTATTGGGCAGGGGGTATTGAATTATCTACATCGGTATTGGTATAAAAATCCTTCTTTGCCTGTTTCTTGTTCCCTATTTTCTAACGCTTATCAGCCACAAAGCACAGCAATCTCCTTCAAAGCTTGCAACAGTTGATGAATTTCTTCGACTGTGTTGTAGTGTGCTAGTCCAATCCGCAGTAAGCCACCACTGCCTTCTACACCTAACCTCTCTGTCAAACCGATCGCATAGAAATGGCCATGCCAAGAAAATATACCGCGATCGCCTAATGCTTTGGCAATACTTTCGGGAGTTTGTCCTGCCAGTCGCAAGGCAACAGTTGGTGTGCGCCAACTAAAGCGCTGCGGATTGGTGATGCCATACAAAGTTAAGCCAGGAATCTCTAAAAGTCCAGGAATTAGCTTTTGGCTCAATTCTCTTTCGTATTGCTGAATAGCTGACATTGCTGCGATCAAAGCAGCCCGACGGCTATGATAAGCAGAGGCTATTGAATGTATTGGTTGCTCTGGTGAACTGAGGAAGCTGGGACAGCGGAATGATTGCACACCCTCCTTGTCAGCTTCTATAAGAGCTGCAATCAACTCGCTATCAACAGCAGGCGAAACATGGCAACCGAGTTTTGCCAAATAGTTAACCGCCGCTACCAACCCAGCCAAACCCTCAAAATTCAAAGTGCCTGTTTCCCAGCGCGATGGTACTTCATCTGGAGCTGGTCTGACTTTATATGGCGTTAATCGGGCAAGATGCTCTCGCTTGCCATACAGAACACCAACGTGGGGGCCGAAGAATTTGTAAGCAGAACAAGCGAGAAAATCGCAATCGAGCGTATGCACATTAATGGGAGCATGGGGAACATAGTGGACTGCATCGACAAAAACCAAAGCACCAACAGCATGGGCAAGACGCACTACCGTCGCCACATCATTAATTGTCCCCACAGCGTTGGATGCATAGCCAACCGCCACCAAACGTGTGCGCTGATTAATCTGGCGTTCGAGTTCAGCCATGTCTAAGGTGCAATCTTCGACATTGATATCTACAACTCGCACAGTTACACCTCGTTCCTCCAACGCATACCAAGGAGAAACATTGGCGTAATGATCGAGTCGCGTCACAATAATTTCATCACCTGGTTGCAGTTCCCGCCCAATAGCTCGACTCAAGCTAAAGGTAAGGGTAGTCATGTTAGCACCAAATACCACCTCATCACTGTGGCATCCCAACAAATCGGCACTGGCAGCACGAGCAGCTGTAATCAGCGCATCTGTACGCGCACTTGTCGCAAAAGCACCGTGAGAATTGGCATTTGACCTCACCATATAGTCATTCATGGCATCAAGTACGGCTCCAGGTACTTGAGTGCCACCGGGGCCATCAAAATAAATTGCAGGTTGACCGTTGATTTTTTGTGTGAATGCAGGAAACTGGGCACGTATCCATTTCAGGTCAAAGGGCTGCATACTAAACTCCTGAGTTGATAGTTTTTTACCTATCTGTTGAGCCACTGCCAAGAATTACATTTGGCAGTTTATTGGTTTTCACAGGCAAGTTATGCTGCACAAGTTAACACAAAAATTTTGTTTCTACACTTTTGGTTACTTCGGGATAGCAACACTTTTAAGGATAGTCATTGGGCCTTGGTCTTTGAGAAGTTGCATTTGTTGTTGATTTCGCACTAGTAGCGCACCTGCAAATCCTAATGAGTTTACAGAAATTGACTCAAATTCCTCCTGCGATCGCGGTACAATCAACATCCATTCTCGTGTTGCTAAGAGATTGTAAGCACCAGATTGTTTGTTACCGTCCACAGCATTTAAACCTACAGCAGTTAACAAGGCATGGTAGCGTTCTAGAGTTGCTTCAGCTCCTGTTAATGGCGACTGCGCCCAATGGGGATTTAGGGCTACAAAAGCGTTTACAAAAGGCAATTTTGGTATTGTAGCGATCGCATCCTGAAATTTTGCCTCTGTTAACAGCGGTGCAATCGGTATCTCCAATCCAGAGGGTACAAGCGGTAATGGTACAATTTGCAAGTGCTTATGTCGCTGACTTGCACCTGCAATTTTACCGCCGTTGTAAAATGCCAAACCTTCGTATTCTGCAAAACAAGTCCACATTGCTGCAAAATCTTCTAGTGTTAGTAAGCTTTCTTGTTCTTCAAAGGCACGAGTAATAATTAGCAGGTGATAATCAACAACGTTGAATTTGTTCAACAGACATACATGAGTCTCAGAAATATCTGCTACAAACAAATCTTCTTCGTAGGGAAGAAAAGGATTAAACTCCTTGCCAGAAGAGGCAGTTTGTTTTGCTTGTTTCTGCTTGGCTGCATCCTTGCGAACAAGATTAGACAAAATCCTCACTAAGAAGCGAACATCACTTTGCTCAACGAACTCAAACTCTGTTGGTATCGACAGTAACGCTCCGCATTTCAAAGCGTGTTCAGTACGCCCTACGACACTTTTCCATAACGTGCCAGGTTGCAGTAATATTTTACCCTGTGTCATTTCTGTTTCTTCAGGCATGGTGAAATATTTTAGCAGTATGTTTAGGCAAGGGGTAAGCTGTTACACATCTAATTTGCACATTGAGACACTTCTAGGAGCAGAGGGGCTTCAGGTGCAGGGGAGAAGAATTGACGCTTTTTCTCCAAAATTAAAAATATGCACGTTAAATGTGCATTAGCTTAATTATCTTTTCAGTTTCTTTCCCCTAACCTACGGTTCACAACACAAGTACTTTGGTTCACAACACAAGTACTTTGATTCACAACACAAGTACTTTGATTCACAACGCAAGTCTTTTGGTTCACAACACAAGTCTTTTGGTTCACAACGCAAGTCTTTTGGTTCACAACACAAGTCTTTTGGTTCACAACGCAAGTCTTTTGGTTCACAACGCAAGTCTGTTTTGAGACTTTGCTTTTCATATCATGTTCGGATAAATAATTGTCATTGCAAGCGTTCGCGTTAGCGTCTCGAAGAGAAGCGACGCATAAGTCCTAAGCCCTTCGGGCACGCTGCGCGAACACAGAGACTTTGTGGTTGGGTCGTTCCACTTCGTTGCATTCGCAATGACGTTTTATAACTGATCAGCCGAACATGATATGACAGGTTACGAAGAGTAAAGTCCAGTCTCGTCACCTGGAGGAAATATAACGATTGTGGTGCTAAAGCTAAACGCGACAGGTAGAAAAACCTCTGCCATCCACTGCACCTCTGATTCCTAAGCGAACAGCGTTAACACGTTGAGCGGGAGTTCCATGATGATGTCTGCTGCCCCACTGATAATCTCCAAGGTGATAAGCTAGGCTAGAAATTTCCAAAATGTCGCGATCGTCTAAAACAATATTAGGAATCAACCCCAAATAAACTCCTGCTAAACAATCTGCTTGTAGTTCTGATATGGGCGTAACACGTGGTTGAAATCTGTAGGCAGTTTGCATGGCATGAGCATATTCATGTGCAACTATATAAGCTAAAGCAGCATCTCCAAAATAATATGCCATTCGGATATCCTGTCTAGTAATATAAACAGTGTGGTTTAGTTTGCAGTAATGACTACCATAAATACGCCCACAACGACCACGAGAACCTTGAGCAACGTTCCACACTAATTGTGGTGTGGCTCGATAGCCATGAATGTGTTGAATGCCTGCATAAACTCCATCGACTACAGCTTTAGGTGCCCATTCTGCCTTAACAGGTACAGATACTAGCACAGAAGTAATACTAATTAGAGCCGTAGTCAGTGCCTTGAGTGCTTTCATTGTCGCCTAATCAGTGCGCTCATAGAGTTCCCAGCCAATGGCCACAGTCCGCATTTGTGACTCCACAAACAGCAGCACACGTCCAATAATAAATAGATGATAATCTCGAAATTTCAGGACTGCAAAGGGATTGTGTTGTGCAACCTGAGCGTTAAAGGGATTTGAGTTCCGTTTGCTCGAAGACATTTTTGAGTAGAGCTAACCCTTGTTCAATGTGAGAAATTTCTTCAGATGACATACCTTTGAGCAGGTCGGCAATGTGCGATCGCGTATGATTGAGAGATTGCTGAAGATGATACTTACCGTCATCAGTAAGATTGAGGACTATCCGTCGTCGCTCTTGAGGATGGTGATAGCGTTCTACCAAGTTGCGTTGTACTAACCGTTCTATCGTTGCTGATGCTGTGGCAGCAGTGACACCGAGATGATCTGCCAAATCAGATAATGAAGCACCAGGATTGCGGTTGATAAATGCGAGCGATCGCAACTGAGGTATAGATAAGAAACCAGCATTGTGGGCACGCATCTGGGATCGGATAAACCGCATCACTAATGGAACTGTATCCATTACTCTGGCAGCACATTCGTCGGAAGTTGCACCTTGAGAGGGTTTATCCAAACTCATAGGATAGTTTTTCTCCTGATTACATTGCCATCCGTGGATAAATTTTGCCACAGATGAGGGTCAAGCCTATTAATGTTAGCAGGAGAAGGGTTAGGATATTGCCCTGCTGATTACTTTAATATAGGACTAATATTTTTTTTGAAATATACGTAGGGTGGGCCCACCAAAACCTGGATCTGGTGGGCAATGCCCACCCTACACTTAAGCTTCGGTGTACGGAATTTTTTCAAAAATCAAACCGGATTCCTATAACTGTATTTTGCGTAAGTCCTAGTTATGCGATCAATTTCTCCCAGCCCCCATTCCCCGCCGCGCAATAAATCCTACATGACCTTTTGCCAAATGATATTTACCATAACTACGGATTGTTTGAACCCGAAAGCCTACTTGACGAAGTTCTCTAGCAACATCTGTCGCTTTATACAACCGTAAACAGTGTATTTCGTCAGATCGTCGATACTGTTGCCCCACTTTACGAAAGCTAATAATTTTGCGAGTTAATGTTTGTTGTTCTCGATTCTCTTCTTTTTCGACTAGAACTACCCAGTCTTTGCCTTCTGTGAATCCTTTACTGATAGTTCCCTGTTTAACTTGTCCTGTCTCTGCAATGTCGAAGATAAATACACCTCCAGGCTTTAATGCGTCATATATGCGATAGAAGAGTTGAATAAGTGTTTGGCTTTCATTGTCTGGATCAAATAGATAACTTAGGCATTCACCGATTGAAGTGATGGCGTTGCACGGCGGAATGTCGGTTTTAAAGAGTGATCCAACTCGAAATTCGGCATTTGGCGCTTTTTCTCGTGCAATAGCAATCATTGATTCCGAAATATCGACTCCTAAAACATCATAGTTAGCCTTGGTAAGTTCTTGTGCCCATAATCCACTTCCGCAACCCAAGTCAACTACTAAGCCTGCACAAATTTTGCTGCAATTGAGGATTTCTAGAATGCCAGGTGCAGATTTGAGAGCAAAGTCCCGAAAACCGACATCATGAATAAAGGCGAGGTCTTCTTTATACCACTGATTCATCTGTCAACCAAACTCACGACATACTTACCCAATCTATAGGACTTATATTTGATTTTTGAACAAAATTCAGTACACCTTTATTCCTTCTTCCCAGTCCCCAGTCCCCAATCCCCAGTCCCTTACCTCTACGAGTGATTCAGAAATCAAATCGGATTGCTATAGGGTGCTACGATATAGCGATCGCCTGCTTCAAATACCGATTCTAATTGATGATGTAGTAGTTCGAGATTCGCAGGCTATTCTAGTCTATCTAGCGCGACGCTATGTTAATGAGGAATAGATGCCTGATTCAAGGGTTTGCAAATCTGGCACTTCTAAGTCAGGTTGAGCAACTACTGGTAAGGTAGCACCAGTACCTGCTTGTCCTGCTCTCCGGTTCACCCAAATTGTTGACAGCCCTAGAGACTTGGCCGGAATGATGTCATGATAAATACTACATGCAACGTGTAATATTTGTTCTATGGGGAGGTCAATTCTCTCTATTGCTACTCTAAAATTATTGATAGACGGTTTGTAGCTTTTTACCTGCTCTGCTGTAATAATCCAGTCAAATTCAACCTTTAAGTGTTGTGCAGAGAAGGCAAACAGATCGTCATCTACATTAGAAATAATTGCCAGCTTATATTTTTTCTTAAGAGATTGCAGCGCCTCAACTGTATCTGGGAAAGGCAACCAATTCTTAATTGAATCAGCCAGAGAATAAAGCTCTTTGGAATCAGGCTCAAAAGCAAATTGCTCACCGAATTTTTGGTATACTCTGCTTAGAACTTCTTTATATTTTATATATTCTTTTTTTTGGATATCTGCCTCAAATTTAGCAAATTTTTCCAAAATTTGGTCATCATTCAAATTAATCCCATGAACAAATAAAAGTGGTTTTAAGGCTGTTAAAATGCCGTTTTCCCAATCGATTAAGGTTCCATAGCAATCAAACGTTAAAACTTTGTACTGTTCAAAGTTAATCACCTTTTATACTCCATGCTAAGTTGATGATATTAATTTCTAGGTAGGGCATCGCTACCGGAAACTTTTCATCTAGGGTTACTCTTGTATTTTTACCATGTTTGAACATATCTATCTGAGTCTATAAGAATCCGCTTTAAAAATGACCTACTTGTAAAGCTTAAGTAAGGTGGGCATTGCCCACCTTACTACGTGTCGGCGTGGGTGTTAATTTTTATAATTAAGAGTTTAGTTTAACTACGCTGTATTCAATCTAGTAGCCTATTTTGCCCTGGCAATATGTCTGTTTCTCTTATTTTAGCTAGAAATACGCATTCATTAAGTCTGAACAATTTTTTAGAAAAGCTTAACCTAAATTTGTACTAATTTTAACTCAACCTTTGCTAATCCTGTAAGTCTTAATAAGAAGATTGTGTGGTCAAAATTTTACAATACAACAATTAATTGGAGTTTAGATGTATCAATTCCATCAACCCAGAGCCAAAATCCAGATTCAAGGCTCTTATAAGTTGCTGTTCAATGCGTTAAGGCTTTTAGATTCATGAAACTGCAACTTCTCAATTTCTATGTATTCTGAGCAAAAAAGTAGAGTTTAGAACCACAAAATCTATAGACGCTAAGGATCAAAGGACACTGTGTTGCAGGTATTGTTTAGCAACGTTTGGGTTCCCTACGTTATGGTGACCGCCATCCTGATGAAACTAATGTTTCTGACATCTAAATCTACAGCACTATTGTGCATTTTTTCTTTGGAGTTTTCTTAATAAATGTGAGGAGTATAAATGCTTGAGGCTATCGCTGTTGCTTGGCTATTACTGTTTTTTGGCGATTTCCTTTCAACCTTCGTTTATCACGTACCTGAGCATGTTTTTGGTAGCCTCCACTTGAAAACGCACCACTCTTGGAAGAAAGACTTCCGCCACTATGCTATTTTGACCTTAAATCCTCAGGTTTTATTAGATGGTGTCTTGGGTGCTTTACCTTATGTGCTGATGGCAATAGTTCTGTGGTCTTTTTCTCCAATCGGCGTAATATTTGGACTACTCTTGGGTCAGTTTCATGTTTGGTGGAGACATATAAGTGCCTTGAATTGGCAAACTCCAAAGCCTGTAACTGTTTTGTGTCAGATTCTATTTATTACAACTCCTGAAAGGCATTGGCTACATCATCAAAAAACTAATCACGGTTTCGGAGATATTTTTACCTTCTTTGAGCAGCCATCGCTAATTTGGTTACGTTGGCTACGCCTACTTAGGCTTCATTTGCACTACTCACCGAAACAGTGTTGAGTCAAAAGAGTACTGTTACCAAGTTGCAATCAAAGGTAACATTTGTCATTGCGAGCGAAACAAAGTGGAGTGAAGTAATCTCCCTTAACGAGAAAGGCGTTGCATAATAGAGGGATGAGTTGAGGTTGTCTACTGTGCAATGTCCATACTGTGGATCTACGGAAATTAGGAAAAACGGAAAGCGAAGAGGTAAACAAAATCACATTTGTACCAACTGCGAT
>JAHHHN010000048.1 GCA_019359325.1 Mojavia pulchra JT2-VF2
CCATCTTTCAAAGCACGGGGGCATGGCTGCGGGAGTGGTTTCTCTCATGAGCTTCTTTCAATGTGAAAGCTTTGCTATTTAAGCATTATAGCCTTTTTTACTTTTTTGTTTTGTTTAAGTCCCGTTAACGAAAGCTCTTAGCAAGGTTCAATTTGTACTATCGCCGCATCAACGAAGTTGAGCGTTTCTATTGCCTATCAAGGGTTTTTGATGTTTAGCAGAAGTCAATTTGTCCCAGCGATAGTACAACTACTTTGATTGTTTTTATGCGCGCTCCCAAGATTGGGTTACGGTGAGTCTATAGTTTTCTGCTGAGGCTTTACTGGCAACAGCAATGTATCCTCAATTTCCTGGCGAACTGAACGACTGACATAACATTCGCTGTTAAGACAATCCACTAGCAACTTATTAGCGTCATAATACTGCCGCAACAGTTGTTTCTGGTCGTCGTTGAATTGCCAGTCATGTCCAATGTTGCGATGCTTAATCATCACGGATCTGAGTTCTTCAGCCCAAGCATGACCATTTTCTTGCCACCAATGCTCAAATAATTTTTTATCATCAACCCTTCGGTCAGGCAGTTGGTCTTTGAGTTGTTGTAGCGATCGCTTTAATTTGAGGTCGAGGGCGAGGGTGAGGGTTTGGGAGAGGGTTTGGGAGAGGGTTCGGGTGAGGGTGAGGGAAAGGGTGAGGTCGAGGGCGAGGGCGAGGTCGAGGGTGAGGTCGAGGTCGAGGGTTCGGGAGAGGGTGAGGTCGAGGGCGAGGGCGAGGTCGAGGTCGAGGGTTCGGGAGAGGGTTTGGGAGAGGGTTCGGGTGAGGGTTTGGGAGAGGGTTTGGGAGAGGGTTCGGGTGAGGGTGAGGGTGAGGGTGGGGTCGAGGGGTCGGGAGAGGGTGAGGGAGAGGTAGAAGGCTCGGACAGCAACAGGTTTATAACGATTTTTTACAGAACGTGATTTTTCATTAATCCAGGTAAGGAATTGCTGTAGCTTTTCATCGCCTGCTAAGAGCTTATCAATCTGCTGCTTCATCAACTGCAACAGGTCATCAGAATTTTTCAACATCCCTACAGTTAGCAAGAAGACTTCTCGCCAACGCTTGTCAGTAATATGACTAACCAACTGTTGAAATGTCTGCTGAGAATCGATATTTCTAGCAGTGAAGAATTCATGAAACGTCAAATGAGAAAATGAATAAATTCCCCTTGCCCGTTCTACCAGTAATCCGTGCTGTGCTTCAATAGATTTCAGTACGGCTTTGCTATCTAGTAAAAGTGCTTCTGGATCTGTTTGGGCATCAGGTAGATTTTGAATGTAATCACTAATGTATTCTTCGACAAGTCTTTCTTTGAAAAAGTAATTGCCATCCACAAAGGTTTCTAAGGCAATTTTACTGAGTAGGTCTTCTTTGCGCTTGAGAGAAAGTTTTTGATAAACCAGATCACGCTCAATGCTGCGTGTACCATCCCACTTTTTCAGCAATACTTCTACCCCTTCCTCGTAAAGTTCAGCACGGTTAGAGGGAAAATCTGTTGATTCGCCAAATAGCAAGCAGAGAAGCGTCAAGAGCAAGGGATTGGTTGCTAGTTCTTTAATCCGTTGATTTTGTTGGAGTTTCTGAATAAAGTGTTCAGCTTTCTTTGGGTCTTTAGTTTGAAACCATTTTGTGGCAAACTCCGCAATCTGCTTATCATCAAAATCGGCAACCTCAACCTCAGTAAACCGTTCAAATGTATATTCTTTCGATGCAATCCGACAGGTAACTACAAAATAGTTGGCATCGTACTGAGTAGAAAAGTCACGAATTTCTCTCAAAACCCTGTCATTATATGCTTGCGTAACTTCATCTAACCCATCCAACAATATAATTATCCGACCCTGCTCCAACAGCGTTTTAGTTATCTCTTGGTCTGAAATCTTGTTAATAACAAATTGGTTATTTATATATTGCAACAAACTTGGTTGCTGGGGTGTTTCAGCAAAGTCTTTGAGCGTGATAAAAATGGGAACATAATTACCTAAAAATTGCCCTGAGTTACATTGAATTGCTATTCGTTTTAAAAAAGTTGTCTTGCCAGCCCCCGGCTTTCCTAAAATCATTAGTTTGGAGTTTTGCTCAACAGCCGCCAGCCCTGGAACTCGCTTTTCTACCACTTGATTCAGTCCAAATCGCTCGAAGTCTTCCGAGTTACACTTTTCTAAAAGTTGAGCTATTTCTAAGCGTCTGCGTCCTGTAATTTTCTCCAGAATGTTGACATCGGTGTAAATGTCATTTAAACCGATGGGGTGAGTCATGTCTAAAACACGCATAAATCCACAACGCTTCTGGATGTCTGCGCTGACTTTTTTACGTACCTCATTTACTAAATCATCGATTGTTGGGTCGGGTTTTTCTTCTCCGGTTTTTAGTTCCGCAATCTCTTCCCACTTCAAGCCCAACTCTGTGCAAATAGCTTGGAATATACCATTCTCAACAGGTTGTCTGTCAAAAAAATTTTTGAGGGTTGGACGAGAACAGCCGACAACCGCTCTAAAGTATTCCTTAGTCCACCCCTTCAGCTTAAATGCGTCGTTAGCTGTTTTTAGTCCTGCTGTTGATGCTTGCAGTGACCTTGATGACCTTGCCATTAACCCACCACAACTTTTACATAAGTCTTACATAAGTCTACGTCTTAATTTTGACCAAAGTTTTGAAATTCTGGGGTCTCATTGTAGTAGAGGAAAGTTAAAGCTAGTCTGGCGGACACCAAACTAGCAGCAAACAATAAACTTCTAGGAGTTACTTCAATGGTTAATAAAAATAACCCCATACAGTCCAATAATAATACTCTCGTCCGCTCACTGATGAATGTTGCCCTTTCACTGGGGGTTATGCTTGGTTCAGGTTTAGCGTATGGTTTCGTTCAAACTGCTTTTAATTCTCAGCAGCATGAACAATCTGCCCAACCTGAACTCGGTCGCTTCGGTCGTGCAGAGTACGAACAACTAAAACCAGGAATGTCCTTAACCGAAGTGCGGTCAATCTTGTACCGAGGTGTTGAGGTTAGCCGCTCTGCGACAACAGCAACCTTTGTTTGGAGCAACTCTGATGGGTCTAAAATCACAGCTACGTTTGTGAATGACAAGCTCAAGAGTAAAGAACAGTCTGGACTGAAGTAAAAAACTGGAGAAGGCGATCGCATTTGTAGCGTTAATCGCCTTTTTCTTTTTGAGGCAGATCGCTTATCTGACCCAGCCTGCGGTTGAGGAGTGACCACCATTCCCGTTCACGGGAAAATGATATCAACAGCGATATCAATATATAGCTTTGGCACGGAAATGCTGTTTTGCACCTCGCCACTTGTAGTGCTAAAAGATTGGCAAAAGTTAGCACTACAAGTTTAATGCCAACACCTTATATAGATGGCGGTGTAGACAGATGTGGATCATACCTGTAAGTGGTCATCGCGCAGCGAGGATAAGCAAATTTAATCAGCTAACGAAAGAATGCGGGGTGTAGCGTTCGCGCTGTCGGGCTGATTGATAAGTCAAGGTTAACCGGGTAGAACCGCCCACGAAATCATCGGCTTTTCGGTCACTTACATTGTCTTCATGTTGTTAGATAATGTAGGCTAGACCCTATGAAAATAAACCGTTTCGGCAGGGCAGAAATCCTCACCCCCGACCAAATTAATCTCCTATTTACTGAGGGCTTTGTCAACCCACGCGATTGCCCGAATGGGCACTACGCTGCGCGTAATCGCGCACTGTTCGGCGTGTGTCTTTATGCTGCTTGCCGCATTAACGAAGCTTGCACTCTGGCGGTAAAAGATGTGTTTGGCAGCAATGGGGTTAGGGGGGTGTTGGTGTTACGGAGCGTTAACACCAAAGGCAAGCGGGACACTAGGGAAATTCAAGTGCATCCTAAGCTGAAGCAGTATTTAGAAGAGTACAACCCCAACCGCCGCAAGGAGTTCTTGTTTCCGGGGCGGCATGGGTTGGGGCATATTCACAAGGTCAGTGCTGACAAAATCCTCAGAGATACCTGTGTGCGGCTGGGGATTGAGGGGGTGAGTACGCACAGTTTCAGGAGAACGGCGTTAACTAGAATGAGCGATGCCGGGATACCGTTGAGGCACATACAGGAGATATCGGGGCATCGCACTTTGGCAGCGTTGGAACGATATCTGGGTGTCACTGAGAAGCAGAAGCAGAACGCGATCTCTGCTTTGGATTTTTGAATATAGGGAAATATAGTTTTAGGCAAACGCCAGTAAGTAAATGAAAATTAGATAATTCATTTTGGTTGCTCATCGCTACCCATAAAGTATATTAACATTTTATCGTACTCTTCTTTTAGAGGGTCAAGTATGTTGTTTCTATTTTGCTCCAAAAAGCATTTTTCAAAACTTTTTTTATCAAGGATACATTTCCAGTAAGAATTATTTTCAGAATTTCTCAATACATTCTGAATGTGTTTTTTATGTTGAGATTTTTTGATTTTATCGAGAACTAATTCACTTTTAGCAATGACAAACTGTGTAGCTGCCAAAAACTGTAACTCATTAATACATATTGAATCAATAGAGTTAGCAATACCATAATTTGGATGATAGTAAACCAAACATATATCGGGGCTTATGGGAAAGTAAATACCTTCACCTGTGGGGTCTAATAAAACAGCAGCATCCGAGATAAGAAATTCATCTCCTACAATTGGTTTGATTGTATCTAACTTAAGATTCCTTAATATATCTTCTAATGAAGAAAAAACAAATTCAGGATTTATCAAAGCCTCAGCATGAGCCTTTTTTGCTTCTTCTTCGTCACTTAATATTGAATTGGCAATATTCCTAATTGGTGGTACTCTAAGATACTGATAGACAGTATATCTAACTAGCGTTTTCTTTTCTTCTATTTCTAGATTAGTTATTGTTCCATCTTCAATGATTTTTCTGATAACAGGAGCTATATCATTGTCAATTTGTTGAAATACTTCTAGATCGTAGTCAATTCTTCTAATAGAATTATCTTCCCTTTCAATATCAAATCTATAATAGCCATTTTCTTTACAGATAGATTCTACATTTTCACTACGAATAGGCATATCAAATTCTGTCTTACGCAAAAAATAAACTCGCTTTCCATTAAAAGCAAAACTTTTAAGTATTGATCTAGGTACATAGTGTTGCTTAATATTTGCAGGCATAATTAATAGTCTCAAATTATGAATAGAATTATGTAATACAACCTGTAACTTATGTATTATAAAAAGTCAAGATAAGTTTATTGGGGTGGCCGCCGAGATACCTGCAAAAAGAGACACGTTGTAAATAAATATTGCAAACAATCCCTTATTGATTTACTAACTTGCCCAAAAATGATAATGGGGAATCAAATTTTTGCACGGTAAAACCAAGCTTTCACCTCTTTTTGTCCCTGACACTTGCCCAAAAATGACCTTTTTCGGGAATGTCTTCATTTGAATAGTTAAGTAATGGTTGATGCTGAAACAACGGTAAATCAAGGTTTTTGACAATTAGCTTTACAAAACTTTACAACGTGTCCCATTTTGCAGGTATCTCGGTGGCTACCCTGATAGGAGTTCTGGGGAGGTTTTGGTTAAGCGATGGTCTGAGACATTTTAAATTTTTAAGAATGAAAATAGTTTGATGTAATTATATTAGTGTTTACTTGACAAAACGTTTATATCCTTTAGCCATTGCTGCATATCTTTGATTAATACTATTAATAAGTTCAGTCTGGTTGTATGTCTTTCCAATACCCCAAAGGTCACAAATCAGATTGTAACTTCCATCACTATTAATTGACCAGCCAAGATCAAATCTGCCTTTCATAACAGCAACAATATCACATCTAACTCTGTATTGATTAGAACCACGAACATCTGCATCAGTTTTAACTGTTATACCTAAGCTAGATAAAGCTGCTTTGAGTAACTCAGAATTTTTAATTTTGGTACGCAGTGTACTAAAGTGTCCTTGATCTAATTCAATTCCTCTTTTTTTCATTCTTAATTTATTTAATTGAATAGTTATTAATTCATCATCCGTTTTATTTAAAATAAATTCTCTTAAAGAATAACTATATGTAATTAAAAAATTTTCTAAATCGTTGATTATATCGTACTCAATGAATTTCTTATAACTATCGTAGTCAATGAATTTCTTATAATTGAAGTCATGAATGTGAGCTACAAGAAAATCGAAAATTTCAATATCTATTTTTCCAAGGAGTAATAACTCTATTGCAGCGATTAGGTTACCTGATTGAGCAATTTCTTTCAGTATATCCAGTGTTGATGGATGCTCATGCCAATTCCAGGCTAACTCTTCTATTGCAACTTTATTACCAGAACGAGCTAGTTGTTCGATAATAGATAATGCTTCTGGTTTTTGTGTCCAGGTTTGTGCTAACCCTCGTATTGCAGCTTTATTACCAGAACGAGCAAGCTTTTTAAGAATAGGTAAGATGTCAGAGTCGTGCTTCCAATGTCTAATTAACGCTCCTATGACAGAATATTTTAAATCTTCATCTATAGGTAAAGAAAGAATTTTCTTCAAAATTGGTAAAGTGCTTGGAACATCACCTCCAATTCTAACTAATTCATTTATTGCTACTGGATTAGCTGCAAGAGCAAAAGTTTGAAGAATCTTTATTGTTTCAGGATCATCATTTTTAATTCGTGCTAACTCTTCTATTGCTATTTCATTACCTGACTGGGAAATGGTTTTAAGCGAAGATAATGCTTCAGAACTTTCTTGTGCTATTTCTGCCAATATCTTAACAGCTTGTTTTGATACAGAAGGTGATACTTTAGATTGAGCCATATCTATACAAAGAGATAAGACTTTAGAGCTATTTTTCCAATTGTTATATATTACTGAAATAGCCTGAATGCGCGTTATATTATCTACACTGTCATTTTTAGCTAACTCTTTTAATTTTTCAAAAACTTGATTATTAGCATCTGATATATCCGCAGGATTCCTGACTTCATAAATTATTTTTGCCGCTAAAAATAGACTAAAAAATTCATTTTTATCATCTTGTATATTAATAAGATATAAAATAATTTGCTCTACGAATTTAGGCTGGATCATTCCAGCAATTAAGCGTAATACTTCTTGCCAAGCATCATCATTGTAGTGTTTGCCAAAAACATTCGTTGTTAAATCCTCAATTGAAATAGTCCGTTCCTTCTCAAACTGCCATACAAACTCCCAAGCACAGAAATATTCTAAAAAGGTTCTATGAACAAAAGCATAATAATCTGCACCTAAGAAACACAAAATAAAATTGCGAACTCGCAAATTTTCTGTCATCAACTTAGCAAAAGCTTTTGGTGACACAACTTCTATTCTTTTCAAATAATCAGTCAAAATATTTTCTAAATCATTGGAAACAATTAGGTTGGCTGTTAGTCCTTGCTCTGTTGCTTGCATATGGTAAGCAATGTGACGCAGTATTGCCTGTTTATCCTTGTAATCAATTGTTAGGGGATCTAACCTCTGGTCTACAAGAGTACGTTCTACATCCCATTGATGCAGTAATACCCGTGAAGCTTGATTGTAAAGTTCTGCACGGTCTTTCGGTAGTTCTTGGTTGCGGTTAAGAATGGCCATCATGGTTAATAACAAAGGGTTTCCTGCCAATTGTTGAATTGCAGAAGATGTATTGATGGCTGCTTTGAGACGTTCACGCTTTCTAATTTTTTCAGCCTCATCATTAAAAGTTAATTCATGCCAGCGATGAATAAAGTCATCAATTTGATACTGTTCTAAATCTTGCAACATGAAGTGACGAAAGCCAGCATCCCTCAACAGTTGTGGTTTGTAGCCAATTACACGAGATGTTACAATTACTCGCACTTGAGGGTATTCTTTCGTAAAACTATAAATATCGTTGATAACATCTTGTCGTTCCTCTGGAGCAAAGACTTCATCTAAACCATCAAACATGAGAATCGCTTTACCTGCTGTTAAATATTCATGCAATTGATGCTGGTCAAAGCGATGGATGATGCCGTTAGCTTTATCAAAGAACTCTAAAAAATCTTTACACTTATTCTCTTTAGATTTCCGAATGTAAGTGCGTAGTTCAATTAGCAATGGAATAGGCAATGATGACAAATCTTCACTTGGAGACTCTGCCCATTCTAACGCCATATACTGTAACAAAGTAGACTTGCCCGACCCAGGATCTCCAAGAATCACTACATATCGGCTATTTTGACTATCATTCCAAATCTCAAATACCCAGCGAGGGAATTGTCGATAATAAGCTTGTTGATACTTTTCCCAGTCCTTTTGAGAAAGCGGATCTAGTTGGTTACTCTCTAACAATCGTTTTTGTTCTTCTTTAGGAAGTTCATAAATTTGAGGTAAAAATTGGTGAACTTCTCGCACGTTTTGTGGTATGAACATCCGCCATAACTTTAGTTCGTTATAAGCATAACCACTTGTATCCAGACTATCTAACTTCAGAGAACCGTATGTTTCTTTAATTGATTGTTGATATTTGTGCAAGCAAAAATTACGGGGTATAGAAAGTGTACTAGAAGGTTGTTGAGGCTGTTTATGAACACTACCGCTTATATTTTTAGTCAACCAAATTTCTCCATGAGCTTTGCCAATTTGAAAAATTGGTCGTTGAAAATACTTTGAATAATTTTTCTCAGTAGTTAATTTATGAGAAATATAGGCAACAATATCTTCAATAGAGATTAGTGCCTTATTATTATGCTTGCCATCAAGACCACTTTCGATACCTTCACACAAAAGGTGTGTAAAAAGGCTATAAGAACTATTATCTAATTCAATGCTTACTTGACTGGCTAAAGAAGAAGCTATAATTGCTATACCTTGAGGAATCTTATCTTTGTTTATTGCATTGTAGGCATCATTTGTATTGTCGTCATCATTTGAACCTTTAATGCCAACAACAGCACCACTACGGCAAGCGTCAATTATTAATATTGCGCGGGTAACATTGGACATCTTCAATTCATTGAGTATACTGTCAAATGGATGCCAATCAGATTCTTTTAAACCTAATTTTAGGCAGTATTCTCCATTACGTAAATCTCCATGTCCGGAAAAGTAAAAAATTAGTTGGTCGTGAGGATTCCAATTATCTATTCGTTCAGAGAAAGTAGTCATAAACTCTAGTCGATTGTGAATTTGTTTTGCTGGCATATCAGCTTCACAACATCCATATCTATCATCGACAAGAAGATAATATATTCTACCTACATCGCGGTTTCCTGCTTTTAGCTCTTCACCTGTAATAGCATTTACAACAAAAGGTTTTCTTTTATAATTAATTTGTGACATAAATATTTTTATTTTCTTATAATTCTTATGTCCATTCTCTCAGTTTTTGAATGAGGAAGTTTAACAATATCAGACAAAATTCTGTCAATTTCTTGTTGCTGGATATTTTCAAAATCAAGTGTTTTATTACCCCAAGATATATGTAATGAGTATTGCTTCTGTTGAGAGTCCCAGTAAGAGAGTGCTGCAAATAAAGCTTGAATCCCTGATAGGGCTAAACCAGCAATTGTAAGACCAATTATCAAGCCACTTTCTTTTACTCCAGCTTGGGGAGCTTGTTTTTCACGGTTTACAGATAAGTCACAGTCTTGCTCAATAAGATACGCTAGATTTTCTAGGTCGTAAGAAACTTTATCAGTAACATTTCCTTCAAACCTAATATAAGCATCCATCAAAAACGCTCCTTTAATAAGTCAAGTAAATATCAATAATTAAGTATTAGCTAGTTACAGTTTATTGATAAATATTACACTAATTTACTACGGCTTGAGTTGTTCAGACCTTGATTTGCTTGGATACAGGCAGACTTACTAAAGCATGAATTTTTGTGGGATTTACAACCATAATTATCATTAAATAAGTCCATTCTAGCCTTACTCAAGTGCGAATTTCTCCATGTTGCCGAATATGCTCAACTAACCGCTTGGTTTCACCTCCAGCTAATTCTAGTTCTCTGAGATTCCCCACCAAAATAAACAATTCCTTTGCCCTACTAACGGCTGTATTCAGTAAATTAGGTTTGCGGTTAAGGAACCAAAAACTATGCTCTTGGTGACACTGGTAAGCAGAAAAGATAATAGCTGCTTTCTCCCCACCTTGAAAATTATGAACCGTACCAATATCATCCCAACAAAAGTTTCGCCAACGGTTAGAGAGCCAATACTTGAGCGCGTTAGCTTGCTGCAAAAACGGCGACATTACCCCAATTGTCTTTGAGTTATCCTCCGCGCTAATAGAGTAACCTTGCTTGAGCAAGGATGTAATTACAGCTTCTACAGCGTTGATTTCTTCTGGATTAGTGTTATGGGTGTGGCTTCCCTCAACATGGTAAGCCAGGAGATGCGGTTCTGTTGCCGTCCGGTGATCATCGGAAAGGATTTGCAGACCACCGGGATAATTGGGGCTGCAAAACTGAATAATATCCGGCGTGCAGCGATAATGATTTCTCAGAATAATACCATTGCCATTGTCCCCTTCAGTACCACTAGCACCAGCAGCACGATGATAAGCGGTAGCCGTGTATTTGGCAGTGGGGGCATAGCAATAGTAATCTTCATTCCTCATGCCCCGATCCAGAAAGGCAGTTTTGAAATATTGCTTGATGGTATCATCGCTCATGTTAACGATAGGCTCAATTTGTTGGGGGTCGCCTGCTACTACTGCCCTTTGCGATCGCACTAGCAAAGGAAATAATTGATGTATGAGAGTTGTCCCCGCTTCATCCACCAATGCCAGCTTTATAATATTAGGCTGAAGAATGGGCAACATATTCCGCATTGATTGAAGGGTGGAGGTAATGACAGGGAAAATCAAGCTCAAGTCACGGTAGATGGCATCACTATCAGTTGACAGTTTTAGTAATGCCTCTCCATCCCCGGTTAATACACTGCCGTAAGTTTCTAATGCCCTCATAACGCTATGCTTGCGTCGGAGGACTTCTTGCAACAGAAACGCCCAGGCTCGTTGAAATAGTTCTAGCTGCAAAAGGTGATAGTCACGGTAAAAACGACTGTAAAAATCGGCTTGGGGGTAACTATCAAGTTGTCCTTGGATTTGTTGCTTTTGAGCTTGCTTTAACTCTAGTTCCTTAGTTAAAACCGCTATTTGGTTTTGAATTTCAGTTACTTCCAGGTTTAGATTGCACCATTGCCGTGAGAAACCGATTTTTTGGTTAACAGAGGTGATTGCTGTAGTTAAACTAGAGGGGTCAATGGGTATCTGAAAGGGATGCGCTGTAGCTAAAGTGTTTAAAACAGCCGCGTTTATCCGATTCGCCAAACGCTGAAAAATTCGCTTGTCGGTAGTAGCATTAAGCCAGTCCAAGGCGCGTTTCGTCATAGAGTCGGAATCTTTTGGCAGTTCGCGTTCTGCTTGGAATAACGCCTGTTGTATCTGTTCGTAAGCATCAATGGGAAAATTTTCGTAAGCAGCCAAACTTGATAGCTGTTCAGTTAGGGCTTCTAAGGAAGCAGACTTAGCTGCAATATCGTTATTGAGTGATTCGATTTCTCCATAAAGTTGCGATCGCCGTTCGACATCAATGACTTTTTGAGCAGTATTCAAGCGGTCTTGCTCTTGGAGTTGCTGAATTTCACTTTCAGCTTGCAACAATTCAAGTTTGGCTTGTTGCCAATAATCTAGGTTAAATTCAGTATTACGCAGCCAATCTTGGGTTGATTGCAGTTTGGGTAGGGTTTCCTTATGGATATTAATTTGGTTCCCGCCTGGAAGGTAAAACTGTTGAACAGGAGAATCTATAGCCAGTCGTTGTTGGAATTTTTTAACGGTGCTGTTATTAGTGCCGACAAAGAATATTAAATTATTTACATCATCAAGACCGTGAACAAGCCGTAACGCTCGATTTACTACTTGCTGGGCTATAAGGTGCAGAAACACTTCTGTTTTTCCAGTCCCCGGAGGCCCACAAACAGCAGTTAGTAAGTTCTCTTGGGTATGTTTGAGGACGGACGCTTGAAATTCATCAGGTGCATGGTCAGGGAAAGCCCCCCAGAATATCACCTCATCTCTGGGTGATTGTGGCTGACCCCAAAGGTACTGCATCGCTGGGTGAGTTTCAGTTAGCCATTCGCTATTACAGTCAGGTTGTTGAAGTTCCTTGAGTATTTCCTGTAAGTCAAGCTTAAGTAAGGCGTTATAGGGTGTAAAGTCGCAGCGTAGCAAATAAGGTTGTCGAGAGGTTTTGTACTTTCCTTCGGGTAAATCTACCAGTTCAAGAAAGTCTCGAAGCGTTGGGAATCTTCCTTTAAATGTGTCTTCTAAAAATTTCAAAATTCCTGACGCAACAATCAGTGATTCAGTTTGCTCCTCCTCTAGTCCGTACAGCCGCATCAAATTAACAACCACTGGCTGAAACTCGTAGTCAGTCAAGTCCCAGCCAGTTTTGCGGTAATTACCTTTGAATATGGGTGAAATATCAATTGTGAACAGAGGTAGGTATTTCAGCTTTTGGTCTTTGCCCTTGCCGTTGATTATATAGATTTGTGGGAAAGCAACAGCCATCTGAACATCATTTTTGTTACCTCTTTTGGCTGCTTGCTGCCGTTGCTGGAATTGTGTAAATACTTCGCTATCTAACAGTAGCTTGTTGCCAACAAGCTGCACTCCCTTATCTACTACTTTTGAATAGATATCTGAAGAACGCTCGACCTCAGCTTGAGTCAGTTCTTCTAACCTGATATAGCCTAACCAAGCTTGTACTATCTGGATAAGTTTTTCTGACTCTAGCATGGTCACTTAAACATGAATCTTAGGCACTAAAGCTTAGTATAAAAAATATTTGAGCCTTTTGCTTTCTACGTCCTGGTTTTGGTATGTCAGGTTACTCAACATTTGTCAGCGTCTCCAATTGAGCAAGTAGTTTCTCTATCTGTTTGCGCTTCTTAGGATCTGACCAAATACGGGACTTTCTTAGTTTAGTAGTCGCAGCAGTAAAGCGCTCTTTGTAATCGTTAGACTCGGTGTTAGAGGTAGATGCTGCGGCTTTCTTCTCACTAATGCGCTGTCTGATTTCGCTTAAAGACCAGTTTTGAGCAATAGCTTGTTCTAAAAACTCAACACGCTCATCTAATTTCTGAATCTGGGCGATCGCTCTAGCTTTGGTGTACTCAAGTGAGCCTTCCCTTAGCGCATCAAGGATATCTTCTGGGAGGTTTAACAAGGGCAGGCGGTTCTTAACGAAAGATTCCCAGGTCATTAACCCTAAGCCATAAAACACCTCTTCAACGATTTTGAGGTCTTGGTTTACAGCAGGCTCATGATTAAGGACTGAATCATCCGTTTCGATTTCGCCCATAACGTTATGGGTAGATAAGTCAATATCGCCTTTATCGTCGCTGATAGCGTTATTGGTAGAATCATTTTCAACTCCGCCCATAACGTTATGGGTAGGTTCATCACCTTCGCTAACAACAGCGCCCATAACGTTATGGGTAACTGTAGATGCTTTGTTTTGTAGTCGTTGTAGACGATACAGGAATGGGGGTATCTCCTCAACACTTCGACCTAGTTTGAGAGACAGCAGTTGCAGGATACCTTCAGTTTCTTCAACTGGATTCAGGTCTTCTCGAAGTAAGTTTTCTATCAGTGCAAGTTGAAACGCTTGGTCATCAGATAGCTCACGCACAACCACAGGTGCAGCTTCAAGTTTGGCTTCAATTCCTGACCTGTAGCGTCGTTCTCCTGCTACTACTTCGTATTTTCCTCCGCCAATTGGACGCACCAACAGAGGTTGCAGGATGCCATGCTGCTTTATCGACTCGGTTAACTGCTTTAATGCTTCTGGGTCAAAATAACGGCGCGGTTGATTCGGCGGCAGAACAATCTGGTCTAAGGGCATGGATTGAGCAGAACCAGCATTCAATGCGCCTGTAGTGTCCCAAGGTACATCAATTTTGCTTTTAAGAGGTTGGCTTGCTTTAGTGCGTCTCATTTTAAGGATTCTATGCTAAGGGCTATTTTTTTTAAGATGGCAACAGATGGGTGTTTAGGATCATAAACGGCAAGTGGCATTCGTTCCTCTGAAGCATCAACAAAAGCAGTAGAGCGAGGAATCGGGGCAAAGACAGTTCCAGCGCTTGCTAGTTGTTCGGTGATGGCTGCTAAAGTACGGGTGTCTTGGGAGTTACGGGCATCGTATTTTGTCGGCACAAACCCAGCTATTTGTAGTTTGCGGTTGGGTTTATTGCGAACTGTAGCAACCGTTTTTAGTAATTCGCCTGTTCCCTCAAAGGCTTTGAAATGGGTTTCTAGGGGTACGAGAACATGAGTGGCAGCTACGAGGGAGATGTAAGAGAGTAAACCTAAGCTGGGAGGGCAATCTATAAGGATGAAATCGTAATTCTCCTGGATTGGTTCGATGGCTTCTCTGAGGCGAAAATCCCGCATGGAAGCATTAACCAATTGCATTTCTGCCGTACTCAAAGAGATGTTAGCCGGGGCTAAATCCATGCCATGAATGCCTTCATGTATTGGCAGGGGTAGTTCATCCACAATGGCGTTATAGACAGTTTGCCCTAATTCCCTTGGAACCTTGCCCATGAAAATGGTTAAGCTGGCTTGGGGGTCGATGTCGATGAGCAGAACACGATGGGCCAATTGCGCTAGGTGGTAGCCCAAGTTTTGGGTAAGGGTGGTTTTGGCAACACCTCCCGCCTGATTAAAAACTGCGATGATTTGGCTCATAAGTGAGTTGGTTTAGCTGCACCGTTACAACTAAAGATAACGGTAAGTAGCCAAGAAACAATGTTTATTTTTGTTTTGGGTAAAGTTAGGTAGAGCAAACACTTCATTTATATGTATCTGAAAAACTTACTAACTAAACTTTTATCACCAGATTGCACAGTCACGTAAAGTTGGTGGAAGCAATACACCTACATCTGGGTAATTTAAGAAGAAATAGCTTAATAATTATGTAAATTAATAAGAATAACAGATATGGACGAAGAAAGAAGAATAAAAGAAAGGCAAGAGCTTAAGCGTCAGTTCAATGCTAGAGACTTTGAATTTATCGACAGATTCTTCATCCCCAATATAAGTATTGAGGAATTTTTTAAGCGTGTTGCTGCTAGTTTAATACTCTAAATAAGGAAGTTATAAGGAAAAATTCTATATAATCCTCCCGTGAAGGGTGGTTATACGGAAAAATTCGGTAGAATACCCAAACAAGGGGGTAAAAAAGAAGTTTTCCGTATATTCAGACAAGAGTTCGTTGTAATGCTTAATACATTAGGGTTGAGAAAAAGATTATACAGAAAGTTTCCGTATAATAAATAGTTGTTCTGCCAAAGCAGTATAAAAATTGACATTATATGCTAAAATCTGCGAAGCGTCGTCACAACAACACTTCGTTGGAACCGACACCTCGTTAATCGCCCGAGGGCGAGTAGCCAAAGGTGCGGTTCAACTCCGCCGTTATGCCGCTAGTCCTTGATGAGGACGGTGGCTATAAAGTTACTGGTTAGGAACCAGAAATAAGCTGTAGTTAAAGCTTCAGGGGTTGCAAATCCAAAAACTGTAAACAGACTTATCTGGAGTGTCACATGGTGGATATTGGAATTCCGGGACTGACGTTACCTTCCTGGAGTTTGCCGAAGGCATCTGACTTTCGCAAAAAAATAGTGGATCAGGTCAAAGCAATTTTTTCACCCGCAGTTAAAGCTGCCCTTGATGTTGATGTTGATATTGGCATCAAGGCTGAGATAGTAGCTTTAATCAACCAGATATTTGATAAATTGAAGACTCTTCTTGGTGATGTAGCATTTGTAGCAAATGAACTACTCTCTAAAGTGGAGACTTTAGGAATCAGTCTCATTGACAAGATTTCTCTAGAGCTTTCTGGTTTGGTTGAGGAAGTACAGCGTGCAGTCAATAATATATTGATAGGAGTCAGAGACAACTTAATTAATCCGTTCTTTGAGAAAGTTGACGAACTTAGAAGGAGATTAGTTGAGGATGTTCGTAGTCTTATAGATCAAATTTTTAGTGGCTTCAAAGATCTAGCAGACAGAATACTCAAAGAGGGAGATCGCATTCTTACGGGAACAATCGGCGAATTCAAAGCAGAAGTGGAGAAAGTAGTCAAACTGATTCCCAACCCGTTAGATCCTTGCCGAATTAAATTTGATTTACAGTTCACTTTAGGCAAGGATTTAACGATCGGTGATCTGTACAATCTTTTTGAGTGTACGATGCTTAGACGATTAGAGCTAGATGACTCAGTTAGGGAAATCAAGACTATCTATGGAGATTTGCAGCACAGAGCTTGGCATTTGTCTTGTATTGCTAGAGGGTCAGTTCCAGGTGTGTCTGGTAGTTCTGGGTTACAAAGTATAGCAATCAAAGATTGGATTAAGTACGGTCAACTTTTTCAACTGTGGAATCAATTTGAGGACGATATGACACCACTTACGGCACTCGAAACGCGCATTAAGCAGCTAGAGGATGAGATTGCCTCTTTCCGAGCTAAATCAGCCCAGCTAGATGATGTAGGCGCAGCAGTTCAAAGATCTCAACAAACTGCTGAAGCTGCTCAGAATGCAGCTAGCAATGCCCAGAATACTGCTAACGACGCAGTAAACAGAGCCAACAATGCTCAGAATACAGCTAACGATGCCGTAAATAGAGCCAACAATGCTCAGAATACAGCCAATGGTGCTGTGGATTTAGCCAATCAAATCAATGGCAGAACTCAGAAGATTCGTTTTGATGGCAACAGTACAATAATTGATGCGGGAGGAAAGTTTTTAGCTATTCAATCTGATGGCAATGTAGTTGTGTATAGAGATGGTGGTGGGGCTGTTTGGGATACCGGCACTCATGGATAGCAATGGATGGTCGTAGGGCGCTTGTGTAACAGCTATAACCGCGCGGCATAACTATGCCGTTAAATATTTTTTCACATCCTTAGTTTCTTCTCTCGCCAAGATAGCCTTGGCGGTAATCACTTTTCTTTAATCTGGAAGCTTGACGCGCAGACCACTGACGTATAGGAGTGACTTTCTCTACATGAAGTAGCTTCTGGCGATAAGTATTATTATCTGTCAGTTGGGCGATCGCGCCAGCAATAAATCGAGCGTAGCATTCTGGTTGAGATGAGACTTGTTCTTCTGCAAACCGGATAACCAGCCAGTTTGTATCGACAAAACACTTGTTTCTATAGTCATCATCGCCGATACAGTGAGTAGGCTTCCCAGTTGCAAATGAGATAGGTTCATCAACCTTCAAGTCTATGTGTAAGCTAGTACAAAGGACGCGGATCACAGGCTAAAACCACGGCTACGCTCTTGCTGTTTGCGTTGCTGTTCCGCCTCATAAAAAAGAACTCTTAATTCCTGATTCCAATCAGGATAAGTCGGTTTAAATCTTTGAGCATTCGGCAACAATTCTAATACTGCATTAGCAGTTTTCTCCCCCTGCTCATCGTTATTGAATGCCAGAACTACCCTATAGCAATTTTTGAGAAATTCTAGGGGTAAATTGTTCGGGTCATCAGCTACGATAAACATTGTTCTCATTGATGGGTAAGCTCCAGTTCTGGCTTAGGCATCCACTTATTTCCAAGATTGAAGAACTCGTTGCGAATCATGCGACGAAGTGGAGTCTTCGGGGCGGGCTTGCCTTCGATAGTCGGCCCCAAGAAAGAGCCGTCTTGCCCGTCCCGAAGACCGCATGAGTCGAGCGAAGCGGCAACGAGTTCGTCGGCACACACCAGCTACAGGCTGAAACCACGATCTCGCTGTCTCTGCTTTTCCTGCTCCTCCCTGTAATGAGCTTTTAATTCCTGACTCCAATCAGGATTAACCGTTTTCAGCCTTTTACTTTGGGGCAACAACTCTAATACGGCATCAGCCGTTTGATTTCCCTGGTCATCATTATTAAATGCCAGGATTACTTGATTGGTATTTCTAAGAAATTCCAGTGGTAAATTATTGGGGTCATCAGCCACCATAAACATGGTTCTCTTTTCTGGTAGTCCTTGGGATGCCAACATAACGTATACTGCTGCCGACATCGCATCGATTGGGGTAGAACACAGGAGGACATTTTTAGTTTCTTGTTGGGGGTTTTTGGCCAACTGTATATAAAACCAACCGGACGTTACAGAAGCATTTTGGTTGTACTCAATAGTGCGATGATCATGCTCCGGGTTTGGCCAAATTAATGCACCAGTTTTCTCACCATTTAAATCACGCTTGATAAACAAAATCTGACGCTGCTCTGAGACATAAGCCAACTTAGTTAGGCGCAATCTTTCTACAAGAAAATCAGGTAGAAAACGTTTTTCGCTCAGGTAATTGTACAATACCTGACAAAGAGATTCATCCTCTGCTGGTGGCGCAAATATCGGGGCTGGGGAAGCTGGGGGGGCTGGGGAGGCTGGGGAGGAAGCAGAGTAATTGAGAGATAATTCTTTCTCCCCCTGCTGCACCTCTTCCCCTGCTCCCCCTGCTTTCTTTTGTTTCCGTTTAAGCTCAAGAAATTGCTTTTCTAACTGCTCAATTGGCAGTGGTTTATCAGGAATCAGCAGAATTAGATTAATGCGCTCATCATCACGTTCTGGCTGGTAGTCAACACCGCGATGTTTTTGCAAACCAGGGAAAGTATAAGCCGCACCTAACTGTGTACCACTAAAAGCAATTCCATCTTTCTCATAAGAGATACCTTTTGACTTCCCATTCCTGGTAAATCCTGTCCTTACACTAATACCAGCTTGCTGCAACCGCGTTATAAATTCGGGCATCTGGGGATGATCAACAGATGCGTTGTCAATTGTCTGCTGAACTAGCTCCTTAATGCTCTTGTCTGGTGGCTCATCGCGCCTACCAATTTCATATTCTTCTTGCTCTCGCTTAATGCGCCTGAATTGTCCTGTGCTTTGGGTGCGATTCAGTTTTTCTCTGCTGCCTTGAACTTGAACTAAATCATAATCCTGCTCAATCTGCCGCAGCACTTTCTCAGAGCGCACATAATCCCAGGAATCATCTACCAGTAACCCTGTGTCCATTCTGATTCGGCTGGCGGCAATGTGGACATGATCATCGTCGGTGTTTTTATGGCGGAAGATAGCAAATTGATTGGCATCAAAACCCATTTCTTTCATGTAGCGATTGCCAATTTCACACCATTTATCTTCAGAAATTACATCACCCTTAGCAGATGATAACGAAACATGGTAAACCACACGTTCGGCATCTGGATTTAGTTGTCGAGACAGTCGAAACTCACTAGCTAATTCTCTGGGATTTCGACCGCTCATGTTACCGCCAATTAGTTTGGCATTTTCGCTGTTGTGCAAATAATCTAACAGCTTGCGAAAACCTCTACCCTTCGTCTGCTTGCCAATCATCTTCGTTATCTTCCTCCTCTTCCTCCCAGTCGTTATCTTCTGTCTCAACTTGTGCAATGTCTCGTCTGCACTGATGCAACACTTCTAAAAGTTCTTCTAACAGTTCTGGGTTGGCTGGTGGGGTACGCCCCATTTTTATTGCTGTGTTTGTGGCTTTGACAAGCTGATTTAAATTGTTACCGATTTGTCCTAATTCCCAATATGCTTTTAGGCTAATTTTACTTAGTCGTTTAGGCAGTGGTCGCAACAATCCATTACGCCTCATCAGTTCACTCGCTGACATTCCCGCATCTGCTGACTTCAACCGCAGCAAGTCCAACTCAATCTCACTCAATCTCAGCGAGAAGAGGTGCTTCCTGACGAGTCTTTTTGACTGCTTACGATTGACCATAACCAAGGACTTGAACACAAATCAACGCGGGGTTTTTTAAGGGGGTGCGCCCCCTTGAACAAGCCGCCGTCCGAGCGCAGCGAGGCAAAGCGTTAGCTTTGAGGCATGGCTTGCTTTTAGCCCATTTTCGGGGGAGGCGACAAAACGGGCGGGGGCAGGGGACGGCGTAGCCGTGCTGCTGTCAATCCTACAATGGTAAGAGGGATATATCAACGGCGTAGCCGGAATTTGAGAAAATCAAGCAGGAGGTAGATTCTGGTTCGGCGTAGCCGCTATATGAAAATCCTAGATTCAGTTCCTGCTGTAATAGTTAGAGTTTCTGGTGTTAGATTGAATAAAAATATCAGCGAAGCTGCCACATAAAAAATAGTTCAGCGAAGCTGTAAAACGAAAAGATAATTCGGCGTAGCCGCAATAGTCAATTTTTTTTAGCATTTTGAAAACAAGTTAATACAGATTTTTTCAAATAGTCGATAATTATGAGTTAATTACTATTCATGAGATAACAATGGCTGAACATCAGAATTCAGAAGTGATTACGAAAGAGAAGATTGATAAAGCCATCAATCTTCTCAAGTCACAGAAGCCGAAAGAGCGAGAAGATGTATCGGACAGAGACGCAGTTCGGAAAATGAGACGGTACATTGAGAAGCTGACTTCTGATAAGTACGGCTACACTTACGATGAAGTCTCAGAAATGCTGAAGGGTTTGGGGATTAACTTGGCTGGCAGCAGAATTAAATATTTAATCGGTGAGTTGAAGAAAAGCAGCCGTCGCCGTCATCAGGCATCTGATAACGGCGGCAGTAGTACATCAGAGAATTCTGCTACTGAAACTCAGCAAGAAATTACAGCCAGCAGCGAAGCTGAAGAAGCACCTGTAAAGAGTACGAGGGACAAGAGTAAAAAACAACAGCCAGGAGCGCAGGAGCAGAAGGAAGAATCAAAACCAAGCAGCGAAACAACAAGGGCAGACTTTGTACCTCAACTTTACAAAAGGGAAGATTTATAAGCTGGTTGCAGTATGAGTAAAACTACTCCTCACGGAAAAAAAACAGCAGTTAATAAAACAATAGTGGTGTGTACCAGTGAAAAGGGAGGTACAGGTAAAAGTATTGTGGCTAGGTTCCTCTTAGATATGTACTTGGCCAACGATATTAACGTTGTAGCTTATGACTGTGACTCTAATAATCCGCAACTGTGGAGACACTATAACTCATCAGTCCCAGGAGGAGTAAGAACAATCAAATTCAATCAATGGGGATTCAGCGAGATTTTAAAAAATGATTTATCGTCATTAAATCCTGTTGTAGCTTTAGTGGATCTGCCCTCTGGAGTAGGGGAATATTTTCAGGATTTTGTTCAAGAGATAGAATCAGCCTCCTTGGGCTACCGAATAACTATGGTATCGGTACTAGGTAGGAGTAAAGACAGCATTATTCAACTCAAAAGGTTAATAGAAACTTGCGGTAATCAGGTTGATTATGTAGTGGTAAAAAATTTGTACTGGGGTGAAGACGACGAAGAGAGAAGATTCATCTATTACGACCAATCTAAAACCAGAAAAACTGTATTGGAGTTAGGAGCAATCGAACTAAAGTTTATGCGTCTGGTTGATTGGGTCTACGAAGACATAGACACGCTTGATTTAACTTTTACAGCTGCCGTAACCCATGAAGAATCAACTCTCAGCACATAATCTAGGTTATCTCTATGGATACCAAAACAAGAGTCAGAGTTGATTAAGGGTGGACATTTTTTGAGACTGTCAGACGCAAAACCCAGAGATAGAGACATTTTAAGGAAAAACACGGTTTGAAAATTCTAGATACCAGTAGGATAATCGTGACCGTCTCCGAATTAAACTTTATAAAAAACTTAGCTAATATTTGATGAAATCAATGACACTCAATGATTTTGCTGACTTGGGTACGGTTATTGGTATTTTTTTTGTTGCAGCAGGGTTAATGCTATCCATTCAGCAATTCAAATTCAGCCGAACTATGGATTATATGGAACACCTAAGTGATCCATCCATAATAGAAACTAGAGCCATAGTAGATGAGTGGTTAGCATCATCAAATGACGACAATGAACGTATAGAAGCTCTTAACAAAGATCACAAACTACACATTCATGTGAGGGCATTTTTGAGCTTCTGCAATCAAATTGCGATTGCATATCGTTTTGGAGCAATTCACAAGGCAATGGCATTTGATATCTGGTTTCCATTCGTTCCCTACTACTGGGAGAAACTTGAGTTTTACATTTTATGGCGACGAAGCCAAGGGTACAAAGTAGGCGAGAACTTTGAGAGATTTACCAAGGATATACAAACTTTTCAAGCCAAACAAGGTAAAGCGATATATCGAGGGAAAAGGCACTAATTTTTCATTTTGAGGTCTCGAAATTAAAGAATTTTTGCGCCTACGCGGACTAAATATCAAGGCTGCCAAGACGCGGTTCGTAAAAGCGACAGATGGCTTTGACTTTCTGGGCTGGAATTTTCGAGTCCAAAGAAATGGGAAATTCAAATCCACTCCCTCAGAGGAGAACTATTTGGCTTTCCGTAAGAAGGTTAAATCCATCGTCAACAACTCGAATTATGGTGCTGAATTTAAGGCTTTTAAGCTTGCCCCTATTATCAGAGGATGGAGAAACTATCACCGATACTGCAAAATGTCAGGTTCGCGGTTTTCTCTATGGTACTTAAACCACCGTGCGTGGCAAGTATTCAATAAACAGAGTCACCTGAACCGACACCAAACCGATGCTCTCATTAAGAAGGCATTCCCAGCAGTTCCTTACTCCGAAAGTAAACACGTTATGGTATCCGGGGATGCTTCCCCTTTCAACGGTGACTTAGTTTACTGGAGCAAACGTGAATCCAACCACTACGATGGGCCAACAGCTAAAGTTTTAAGGAAGCAAAATCATACCTGTGGATACTGTGGGCTAAAACTCACTCCGGGAGAAGAAGTCAATCTTCACCACCTGGATGGCAATCATCAAAACTGGAAACCTAAAAACCTTCTAGTTGTACATAAATCATGCCATCAATACATCCACATGAGCAAAGGGTAGACCCAAGATTGTCGGGAGCCGGATGCAGCGAAAGCCGCACGTCCGGATCTAAACGAGAGGGGCGGGAGATAATACTCCCCCTCGACTCAACTAATTTGGGCGTAAGTTTTTTTTCGGAGCCTGGAATTCCTGAAAAATCGTTGTCATTACAGTGAATACTGCTCTTGCACATTGGCTGTACATGAGAGTGCAGTAATAGTTATGCACTTTTAATGTAGAACACGGTACTGGCACATTGCTAATGCCGTAGAAAGCATTATTTTTTATGCACTTATAAAGTGAAGTAACTTATTAGCACGTTGCTTTATGATGTGAAACACATTATTTGTAATGTGCTAACAAGGTGTTTTACTGTAAAAGCACCTTGCAAATGCCGTAGAAAGCAATAATCTTAATGCCCTTATGCTGTACAGAGCGTCAGTGCGGCGTTTCAAGGCATACTGAACGGGACGCTCACTCAATGATTAAGTACCCAATCATAAAGGGGAGCATCTTTTATTACTAATAGGTCAGTAGAAATTAAAAACCGATAAATTTTAGAGCGTCACTGCCACCTCACAGGCCGTTTGCACCCTTTCAACGACACTTAAAATAGATTGGTTTGAGTAAACTTCGGCAGGTAAGCAACGCAAGATAATCATCAGCAAGCCAGCCCTAACAGCCGGGGTACAACTGTGCAGAATCCGCCGCATTGCAGTATTAGTAACGCTTGTGGCAACTTCAGCTATATACTTCAGGGCATTATCGGGTGATGATTCCGATTCTGTAATCAGCGTGGGGAAGTATTCATGGGCGAACCACCTTTCCTCATCGCTGAGGTCTGTCAAATTTTTATTACTATCGCTATAAAGACTATCTAATAGCAGTAGTAATATTTTTTTGAATCTACGCCACCCTCCCCAACGCTGTGTAAATCGACTTACCCAAGCTTGGGAGATGTCTAAGATTTTGGCTATCGCCTGTTGGCCAATTTTTTGGTGCGACTGCCAAAGCTGGGTGAAAGTGTTAACTATGGCGTGTCCGGTCTGCTGGTCGCGGCTACCAGCTTCAATGCAGAATTCACAGGCATCAACAACTTCTAATTGCACCCCTGGCAGTTCCGCGAGGAGGAAACTGAGGTCATAATCAGCGCAGAAGTAGAATGTTAGCTTCTCTCCGGGGCGACGGTGGGCGCGTAGTCGGCCAATCTCTTGAATAATTTCAGCCCTCACCAACTGGATAAGATGCTCTTGAAAAGTGCTGTTCTTATCTTCAAGGTTGACCTTAAAACCAGTCATCACCTGAAAATGTGCTGCCAACGTGCCGATATTTTGGTAGGGAATGCCAAAAGAAGCGATTGCGTCAGCGTCACTGAAGCGATTAACCCCACGACCATCGACAAAGTGGCCGTACTCAATCCGGTCAACGGCCTCTTGTGCCACTTGTTTCCACTCAATGATGCCCAAACGCTTGTGGAGTTTAAGCAAGGTTTCCTTGAGGGCGTTAACACGGGCAGTTAAGGAACGGGAGCGATTCTTGGAGAGTTTACCCAGCCCAGTGACGTTGACTACTGTTAAATTGCTGTAGTCAGGGCGTGACTGCTCGATTAGAAGCAGGGGTTCTTGGTAATTAAGCTTGACTTTCAACTGCTCAGGTGTGGTAGTAGCATCAAGGTAGATATTAAATTGGGCAGAATTAGCCAAATCTTGATACTTGGTATTAGGGCGGTAAATGCTCACCACACCCCATTTACAAGCCAAAAAACCTTCACCCTTCCAAGCAAGGAGGAAGTCAGGCAACCAGTACAAAGGCAACTCTAGAAAATCTCTACCTGCTTGTTTTGCGCTGTCCTTAACTAGCTTCTTGGCAGCAAAACGGGCGGCGGCACTTTTTTTAAGTTGTTGATCCGCTTGGATATCGAGAGAATCTAAATCAGCGAGAAATTCTAAATTAGGCTCTACAATCTGCCGAATCCTTTCAACATCTAAATCTTGGGGGAATTCGGGTAAAAATGTCCTGAATGCCGCATCATCAAAGCCATAGCGAGAATCAGGCTGAATATCTTGGGCAAGAAGCGATCGCAAAATCTGGAAAACTGGCTGAAGTTTCGACCATTGCTCAGGGGGCAAGCCTGTAGCCAGTTGCCCTACAGTAGTATCAAAATCTTTTAACTTGACTTGAATTTCTTGCACAGGCTGAATGAGCGTACCCGCTTCTTCCCAAATCCGCCCCACTGTGAAAGGAATACCTGCCGCGTTAGTTAAGGTGACTGGGGTAGAGTCGGGATGCGCTCGAATTTCGGAATAATTTTGAATTGCACTACGCTTAAGATAACGGAAGCCGAAACCAGCACCATGAGCGAAACGACACTGGTTTTGGAGGGGACAACCGTTACAGATAGGGCTAACAGAGCTTTCTTCAAAATCCAAACTGACAAAGTTTTTGTCACGGAAGCCTTCAAATAAATAACTTCGGTGACAATTGCCAATGGTATCGGGAATTTCACCCACTTTTGGGCGCAATTGAAAGGGATCGCCCATTGGAGTAGTGCGGGTGGGGTCGATTTTTAAGCCGTTGTGCCGCACAGGAAGGTCAACAAAGTTAGCCTCAATGGGGAGTGTTGAGGGGTTGCGGTGGTTGGCATCCTGGTAAATTAGTTTCTCAATCCCGAAAAGGGCAGCTGTTAACTGTCCAGCATTGTGAGATTTACCCAGCCCAGGATGGGAATTATCTAAAATCTGCGTCCAGCCCTTAGAAATCGCTTCGACCCAGGCCGCAATATGTTCCTCTTGCTTACAAGTAATAGAGATATTGCCAGTAACTTCGCTCCTGTGTGGGATATTGCCGCGCTTGTAGACAATGACCTGCCGGAAAGCGGTAGTAATTTCGGGTTCTGGCTTTGGTAGGGGTGGTTTTAAAAATCCTTTAGCAGTTGAAATAAACGGGGCGATTGCACGAAGTGCAGTGCCGGAGGCAATCGCCTGTTGCAATAAATTTTTGAAACTGGTCAAATCTTCTCTGACTTGCCCAAGCTCCCACTGTTCGCGGCTAATTAGCCCATTGTCACGTTGATATGGTTCGTACTGCCTTTGGGGAAAGCGGAAGCCGTACTGCTTGGCGATGTGAAACAGTGTTCCAATGCTGATCCCCGCACGTCGGAAGCTGCGAATCTTGGCGCGAATGTTCCAGGTTGAACCAGGGATAGAAGGCGACCACTTCTCGGCAATGATTTCGGCATCTGTTGGCCCGTAGTGATTGACCAAAGCCATCAGCACTTGGCGGCATTCGTCGTAGTTACCACTGCCTGGGCTGCGCGGTGGAATGAATGAGAGTGCGCTAGTGATTAACTGCTCAATGTCCCAGCCTTCAACGTCGGAAATCTCCCGGAACTGCTGACGGCGTGACTCGATTTCAGTAATGCGCTGTTGGTATTCTTCCCTTTCCTGAAGCGCGATCGCAATTGCCTCAGTCACCCACGCTGCTGGTAGGGTTGCTTCGGGGTTGACTATGAGAAATTCTGCTTCTGTGTTGCCATAAAAAACCCGGCTGGCATCTTTACACGCCGGGTCATGGGGTAGCTGCTGCATGAGAGAGCGCGTACAAGCTTCTACAGTATCAGCACCTTCAACATATTGGGGCAGAAGGAAAATCAACCGGAATTTATGCCAGTCTGGTTTGTGGCTGGCAGTGGTATAAATTAAAGCACAGTGTTTCTTGATGAAGGGATGGGCTAACGCTTGCTCAATGGTTAATTGTGGAGTGTAAACCTTGATAGAATTACCGTTTTCATCCTTAATTGGCTTGCCCTCTGCATCACGGGCGACATCAGAATTATCGATGTCCAGTAGTAGCCAGTGAGAACCGATAACGTTGCCCTTACTCCGCCATTTTCCACCTAACAATCCTGCACAAATGGCGTGACCTGCTTTAATGTGCTGCTGGACATCTTCTAGAGTGCCTTCTGTATCTCGAAAGTTGGCAGCAAGCTTCTTAAAGTCCCAGTCTTTGTTTTTTCCTGTGGAGTTATACGCAAACTTGATTTTACTATTAGAAACAAGCTCTTGTTTTACCTCTAATGCTTCAGCACATTTATTACTTAATTGTTGATGCTGAAGCGAGTTATTAAATTGTTGTAATGGTGACATTGAGCAATTCCTCGTTGATGTGTAGTGGAGGAATTGGAGCTATCCTTTCGCAGTAATCTTCTAATACAAACTGTCAGAAATATAGGAAAAATTACATCAAATTCCCGAATTACTGTTCGTCTCTGAATGGACGGTGTTACAATGGCTTAACACTCACTTCGTGTAAGATAAGATTACTATTAGGGATATTAATCCGGCCGTTCAAACCAGATACCCCAATTCCATTGGAAAACCTCGCTGTCCTACCGGGACGCGGGGTTTTCAGTTTTTAGCCTATTCGTACTTGGCTAACCAAGCCTTGATAAACTCGGTAACTTCCTCCTGTTGAATTACAAATGCAGTCCCTTTTCTTCTGAGAGCTAGAATTCTCATACTTCCAACTTCAGAATAAAGGTGTGAATTATGATCATCGGCCGCTTTGGTGGGAGGCCATAAGACCAAAACTTTTGCTGAGGGTGTTTTCGTAGCTTCTCTTGAGGACATCCCAAACAAGTCTCTGTTCTTGCTCAACCACTTCTCGTAATCTGCCAATTCTAGTAGTGGGCAAGGATTCCAAACTTTTAGTCCATGTTTGTCTTTCCTCTTGATCTGCAAAACCTCTCTAGCTTCGTTGTAGACAATCTCCTTATCTCCTATTGAGCGAATTGAGATAAACAGATGGACTTTTCGCTCAAATCTCACAAACAAGTCGATAGGGTTCTTGTCTTCTACCTTTAGCACTGGAAAGACTTGTATTCCCTCGCTTTTAAACTCATCCAAAAGTGAGGCTGTTAATTTTTCCAACCGTGCCAGTTTTTGAGTTGCTACCAACGGCTTGTAAGCCAATCCAAAAAGTAACCAGCCTAACGGATGAACTATGCCACCTGTAGCCAGCGCAGCACCACTAGCTGCTAGAGCAACAGTCGATTCATAGTCTTTCGCCTCCCTAAGCATCTCTAACGCCGCTTCATTGTGCGGCGGGAGTTGAAAATCCGTAGGTGGGTCTTTCACGGTAGTCATTGGCGACATTAAAAATTAATCATGTGAAATTAACGTTAACTGTTGCTTATAGGATTTTGGTTTTTTGCGGCATCTTGCGGCGATCGCTACGCTACGTTTTTGATTGAGATAATACCTTGACTGCATTTTTGAACCAATAGCCATCTGTTTGATTCTTTATCTAGTGCTGGCAGTAGGCGAAAGTTGAAAACATCTTCCCAAACCTCCACACCGTACTCTTGAGCAAAATTAATTTCTAGAGTTTTGAACTGTTCCCAGGAGCGATCGCCGATTGCCGTCAGCATAGGGATGATTGCAGTGATTGGTATTTGGGTAGCTGTTTCACTCATCTGGGTAATCCTCAAAAATACAAATTATTGGTAAGGGTTCGTCTTCAGTATCGATAATTTCAACTAATCGTTTTCCTTTAGCTTTTGCAAGTTTTATGCAACGTTCCTCAGATGCGGCGGCTGACCAGTCCCTAGTCTCTGTTAGTGAATCGAATTTCCCTTTAGAGCGTTTTATGTCTGGTTGCCTTTCGTCCGTCATGGTGTACCCTTACCTTTTTCCCTCCTGGGTGTGGAGGAAGGTTGCTCATGATTTTCTAGCCAAAGGCTAATTGCTTCATCTAGTGCATCGCTTTGGGTTATTTGCAAGGCAGTGCAAGCGATTTTAAAGTTTAAAGCTTTCTCCTTTGGTATGTATCCGCTAACTTGACTGAAATTTGGGTCGTCTCGTCTTGTTGCCACATCACTATTTTCTATTTGTTCTGAAAACATTTTTACATTACCTCAAGAAAATTAGTTAAACATTACTTCATTACTTCATGAAGTAATGCTATCATAGCACTATCAAGCCAATAACAGTCACCCAACAAAGGCAATAGAAGCCAGAAAGTGATGTTTAGGCAAGCCTTGAACTGGATGTATGGATTTAAGGCACTTCAGGCTTTAAATTCTCCAAACCCAGAATAAATAAGACTTTTACCAATCATCAGAACCATGACAACCACATACACCAATGCCACAAATTGGCTTACTCAAGCAGACCAGCTTGCCAATTCTGGGCTAACTACCGTCAAAGGTGGTAAAGACGCAGGCGCAGGCTACGGCAAGGCAAATTATGGTGATTTTTGCATCATGATGCCTGCCGCATACTCACTTGTTCGTAACCGCAACCTCCGGCATCACGAAACCATATCGAAAGATGGCGCATGGGTGCATTATGTCGAAGGGAAGCGTCTGGACTTGAAAGACACGCAATTCTTTTGGGGCAGTGCAGCGATCGCTCAATCAGATCACACCCTATTGCATGACGACAAAGCCAAAAAAGCAGAACTGGCATTAGAAAGCATCCTTGCAGACTTAGCAGTTCTGAATATTCCTTCGGGGATGAAACTAGAAATTAGTTTGAGCAACCACAACCCACAACGCTGGGGAGAGGAAATCAAGCGCAGAGTCCAAGGTATTCACACCTTCCAGCACAAACATCCCGTTAATCGTTCCATTGTCACTAAAACAATTGAAATTGTAGTTACAGGCATTTATCCCGAAGGCTATGGAAGTATCGCTCACTGCCTATTTGGTTCACCAACCCTAGCCCTAGAAGAGTCAGAGATTGCTATCGCCCTAGATATCGGTTCATCGACTTGGCTAATTACTGTGTTTAACGGCAATGGTGCAGTCATAGACCGCCATCTAATTGAAGGTGGAGCCGGTGAACTGCACAGCATGATTGCAGAAGCACTCGACAAGCGAAATGACCATATCAGCTTAATTTCCAGGGACGTGAAGCATTCACCCACCTTAGTTAACCAGGGGATTGTGTCAGGAACCTTCACTTATGGAGGTAATCACCTCACAGTTAAAAACTTTGAGACAGAGTACAGCCAATGTCTGGACGAATGGTGGAGCAGCAGAATTGAGAAATTCGCCAACTTTGTAACGAATGGCAATTACCTAGACAGAGCGAAATACCTTGTCGCCTGGGGTGGTGGTGTGGCTATGCCAGTAGTGGATCAGAATCTTGCCGACTTGGGATTTGTGGTATTACAAAATCCCCAATTCATCAATGCTTTTGGCTTAAAGCTATTAACTGAAATTGCAACAGGAGCTTAATTAATGAACTACGAATCTCGGCGTATAACCATCTCGTACTTAGCGGTTATTGAATTGTGCCAGATGTTTGATATTCCTCACGATGCCCCAACACAAGCCCTATCAGCAGCAGTAGAAAAGCTAATTTTCTCCGGTGGTATTGGTGTACAGACCTCTCCAAAAACTCAGAATTCTCCATCTACACCAACAACAATTCAACCAAATAAAACCGGACTAGCTTCTATGGCTTCTCAGTTCAAGGGAGTAGCTTCATGAACAACTTAAATAGGGTCTATGATTCAACCCTACTGACCAATTCCAAGGTTTATCAGATTGACCGAACGCTGTATCAATATCTGTTTAAAACAGGCACAATTCAGCATCCAAAGTATCACTTTCGCCCTCTGGCTGGACAGCGAAAGAAGGCTGATTTATTGCTGAACCACAAGGCTTTGACTACTCGCTGTTACGAGGTGTCAGGTATGAGTACCAGTGCTTCAGTCATCAGCCAAGAATCACTGCAATTATCAATTTTTTGAGGTGAATTATGAACACTCAACCACTACCAGAATTGATTGCACAAGCCCAACAATTAGTAACTCAAATTCGGCAGCATCCACAATATCAACGCTTACATTTTGATTGTGACGTAACGCTTGGAGATGTCACCCAGTTTTTCAACACTCTGCAATGGTCAGCCGCAGATTCAACTGTGGATGTTTCAAGAGAAGGCTTTTTTCAGTGATGGGAGAGCGATTGCAATGATTGGCCGTCGGTGCAATCGCCCGGCTTTGTTGCAAAAGTACAACACACAAGGATTGTAACAAGATGAATAACTCCAATCTATTCTCCGAGGCATTAAATGCGTTAACTAACAATGGATGCCCCTTAGATTTGGCACGATCAGCAGCAGAAATAGTTGCCAACGATGACCCATTCCAACCCGATTTAGGCAGAACGCCACAGCAACAGCAGATTATTCAAGAAGCACTGCCATACTTGCAAAACGGAATTTATGACCAATTTCAAACCATCGATGAAACGCCAAACCCTCTCACACATGGGCAGTTTTTAGGGAATTTTGGTTCTGAACTGCCGAACGAAACTATCTGGAGGCTTGCAGAAGGCGATTCTACAGCATTGGATGATATTACTTCATACGCTACTCTCGACAGAGCCAGCAGCATCTTCACCAGACTAGAAGAACTAGGAGCGTGGGATTAATGAACCGAACAGTAAAACTCAAACTCTCTGCACCCATCACCTATGCTGCCTTGCATTCCCTTTCGGGAATCAGCCAAGAAACCGTATTTCAAGCCCTGGACGGTAATAAAACCGCAGCTGCAACTGTGGCAGATTTTAGAATCAAGCAAACTCAACGCGCCCAAAATGCCTCTTCTGTATTCGGCAACCTATCACAAGGCTTACAGGCAACTGAAGCTGTGATGGCAGAAGAAACCAAGTTTCTGACTGATGCAGGTGCAAGCATTAACAAAATGGCTGATGGTTGGTCAAAAGTCAGGGTCAGTGATGCGCGTTTAGGGTACGGCTTAGAACAGAAGGTTATCGCCTCTAACAACCAAATATCCCAAGAACAGTTTCGGCACTCTAGGACACTCAACTTATTGGGGGAATCACACCGCACCGAACTGCGAGGGATTGAGATTGACGCTACTAGTGCCAGAACTCAACTGTGGCAGAAGGTAAACGCTAAAAAATCTGAGTTGACCCCAGGCGACAAAGCAAGGGAGACACTGCGGGACATCCACAGGCATGGATCTAATGCAATGCGAGGAGTGCAAGGTTTCTTTAGACGGTTGATTGACTAACAAGTGAATAAACCCCAGGTCTAGACCTGGGGTTAGCCATAATGAAGTGTTTATTATGTTAACCAAAAATCAAAACCAATCACCCATCTATTTTGATGCAGAGATTGTAGACGAGCGTACACAGCATATAGACGGTGAACAATACGACAGCGAAAAGGTACAGTCAGAGATCGCCCAAACCGATGGCGGTGTAATTGTACTTCGTGGCATTGCTCAGGGTTCTTTCCTGGCAGGCTTTCAAGTCACGTCAACGCAATCGCTGTACCTAGCAGGCAGTGTTGGGCTGTTTCCGGCAGTAGTGGCAGGTTTACCCGTTGGGCTTTCTGTTGCTGCCACACTCTGCTATTTACGCTTTGACAATAGTGTGATTCCCAAGATTTGCGACCGTCAAAAGTTTGGGCTTGGGGTAACTCGTACCCTCATGCTGGCTGCAAGTTCGAGTAAGTTAACTACTGATGCCCAACAGATGGACTTTGTAGCCCGTAGCAGTTTTTTGGGAGTTACCCAACAGGTAAAGCAGTATGAGGGGATTGAGTCACCAAAACAAACTAATTTCCCCATAATTCTCAGCTTGGCCGCAGTCGTGGCAGTGATTCTAGCTTTCTATTGCCGTAAGAGATGATTATGGATACCAAACCATCTGACCTCAATCAACGCTCATACAGCTTGCCACCGCGCTTGAATCTGGCAATCATGGCATCCATAACAGGCGCGGTGATTTGTGGCATTGCTGCCCACGTTGGCGACGGCATAGCAAAGAAAGAATTGTGCTTTTACCCACAGTCAGCCAGAATCCATGATGCACCAATAGAGGCTGGTGTTGGCAACCCTGATAAATTGCTTTTGGGTAAAAAGTATTGTCGATATGAGCAGAGATCGCAAATCCCTGAACCCTACCTCAAGGCTAACCAGTACCGGACAAGCAACCCGAACTATAACCCTTGGGCATTTCTCCAGCACTATAGCCTGTATGTCTTTCGCTCATTGCCTGCCGACAACCCGTTTAAGATTCATTTGGGCATTGGTGCAATGGTGTTAGGGGCAATAGGGTTGTGGGCTACCAGCAGGGCAAGGGATTATTTAAGCGAAAGAAGACCTCACTACCGAGCTACCAAACTCTTTGTTGGGGTCAAGGCTAATTACTCTCTCAAACTGGGTGAGCAGTTGCTTGAACTATCTGGAAATGAGTTGATTAAATACCTGCGTGGTATCAAAATCGCTGAGGCCAGACAGCAGTTTATCGCCAGCATCACCCCACAGCAAGTAACAGCCCTACTCATGGCGATGAATGCTGATGACTATTACGAGTTTGGGCATTTACTCGACGGTGGCGCAAGCTTTTCTAAGTTTGAGCCACCCCAGGCACAGCTACCACACGGTGAACCGGGAACAGTGGAGGAGAAAGCACAGCAGCCAGTCATCGCCAACGGTGACAAATACCAATGGATGAAAAACGCTATTGGCTACCCTGCTTTACTGTTTGGGGGCATGGGGTCGGGTAAGTCGTGGACGACCAGAGAGATTGTCTGGCAGAAGGTTAACGCTGGTTGGGATGTTGTAGCTCTAGACCCTCACGGAACTGAAGTTGAATGGCGAGGGGTGAAGCTTATCTCTGGTTATGACGAGATAGCAGAATTCATGCAATGGTACATGGACGAAATGCGCCGCCGCTATGATGCTTACCGCAAATCGGGCATGACAGAGGAACAGTGGACGCAACACCTCAGAGACAGTAACCAGCATTTCTCGGTCATCTGCGAGGAATTCACTACTTGGTCTGACCATATCGTTGAGCCATGCCCTTCGGACGCAGAAGATTTTAAGCCTGACCCAGACTTCATCGGTAAATGGTTCAGATGTGCTATGACCGAAAGCCGCAAGCAGTTGATGATTCCCCTGTTTGTCGCTCACGACCGGACAATGGAAATTTTGGGCAAAGCCAGAGGACTCTCAAAACTTCGGGATGCAGCCTTACTTGAGATTGAGTTAATCGCTCATGTTGACCCAATCACTACAGAGGCTAAGGCATCGGGCATGGGGAAAATTAAACTACCGGGGCATGGGCAGTGGTTGCCGATTGAACTACCTAAACTCGACCGCAAGCGAACTGATTTTAGGTTAGAGGAAGTAAGCGATTCCCATCTACCAGAACCCACAGTAACCGCAGAAACAAAAGCCCAGCTTGAGGAATTGTATTGGCGGATGGAATTTGAAATTGACGAAGAAAATAAGAGGCAACCCGCCAAAAAACTTTCTCAAAATGCTGATTCTCTCTTTCAATTTCTCGGTCGTACCAATCGCAATAAAGCATCTATTTCTGAGGTACAACCTAACTTCAAAGTAAAAGGGAATAGGTTTAGTGCTGACGAAATTAAACGACTCTTTAATGAATTAGTGGAGTGCGGTCTGTCCGTTTGGGTGGACACAAACACCATCGAAATCAGCCCAAATCAGCCAGACGGACACTCCAGACAGAATTAGACAGAATGACTGCACAGCAAAGGACAGAGCCGGACAGAGGCGCAGACAGCAACAGACAGAGGCAATTACAGGAGGTTGATGTTAGAAGAAGCTGTAAAAAAAATATTAATTAGAAAGCCTGATGCTAAAAATAATTACCCTTTCACCGCCTCAGCGATTTACTAATTTACTAGTTGCAACAATGCTGAATTTTAAATGTCTTGAGTTCCAGCTTGAGCGATTGTTATTGTAGGTCGCTCGACCCCTAACACAATATTTTTATTGTGGTTTAATTACTGGTTCTTGAATTAAAAATTGGAGAGAAAATCATGACTAATAATCAGCCAAGCATCTACGACGAACACGGATTACTATATGTTTGGTTTGAATTTTTATATAGTGACCAATCTAGCGATAAAAATGTCGCCAATAACAAACCCAACAATTCAACTTTTGGCTTATCCAGGGTTCCTATTAAGGGAGAATTGTTAAAAGTAAACAACTGTCTGTGGATTGTGGAGCAGGTAATACACCACAATATGTCGCTGGAAATGATTAATGATTTACAGAAATACCAGAACCGCATTTTTGTAGCTACCATCCAAGTTAGGTTCGATAGTTTCGCTTAATATTTTGAGCCGAGTTTTTTTAATGTCTAAGAAATTAGACATTCCCCAGAACCTCTTATAAAGTGGTCAGTCGGGGGCTTAGTTAGTCCCGTGCCGGGATTACTAGCCCCTAATTATTTGTTCAATTAAATAGTGAAAGCGATTGGACATTATGCACAGGGCATAAAGTTTAAAGTTGAATTTATCGAAAGCTTTTTTTATAGCATAAAGAAACACTTCGCGGCATTCACGACGACTTAGTTTAAATTCACGATTATTGCAACGAGTCGTAACGTGGTAGCAGTAATCTGATTTAAAGGAGCGAGGTTGGCGGGGCATGATAGTTTATTAATGGTTTTCTATTTAACGGGACTTAAACAAAAATTAAGCCCAAATGTAGCCCAAACTAGCTTTATAAAAGGCAAACAGGTCATGATTTAGGGTCAACCAATCGAAAAATCGGAAAGACATAGCGGTTCTAAACGCCTCTA
>JAHHHN010000049.1 GCA_019359325.1 Mojavia pulchra JT2-VF2
AATCACAGGATGCGGGAATGTCAGCGAGTGAACTAATGAGACGCAATGCGTTGATGCGTCCATTACCCAAACGACTGAGTAAAATTAGCTTGCAAACATATTGGGAATTAGGACAAATCGGGAACAATCTTAATCAACTTGTCAAGGCAACCAACACATCCATAAAAATGGGGCGCACTCCACCAGCAAACCCAGAACTTTTAAGAGAACTTTTAGAACTGCTGCATCAGTGCAGACGAGACATTGCCTCTAATGATGTTGATGATGACGACTCGGAAGAAGACGAAGATGATTGGGAAGCAGACTAAGGGCAGAGGTTTTCGCAAGCTGTTGGATTATTTAGCAGAGCGCGAAGACGCCCAACTAATCGGCGGCAACATGAGCGGGAGAAATGCGCGAGAATTGGCGCGAGAGTTTAAGCTATCTCGACAATTGAATTCAGATGCAGACCGAGTTGTTTATCATGTCTCATTGTCAACAGCCAAGGGCGATAAATTAGATGATGAAAAGTGGTGTGAAATTGGCGATCGCTACATGAAGGAAATGGGCTTTGATGCCAATCAGTTTGTCATTTTTCGCCACCACAACACCGACGACGACCACATCCACATTGCAGCCAGCCGGATCAGGATGGATACAGGGCTAGTAGTGCATGATTCCTGGGATTATGTTCGCTCTGAAAAAGTTCTGCGACAAATTGAGCAGGACTATGATTTAGTGCAAGTGCAGGGCAGTAGAGAAAAACTAAATCGCACACCCAGCACGGGACAAATCAGGCGCATAATAAGAGAGCAAGAAGAATATTCATCGGGTAAGCGCGATACCCCACCAGAGCGCACCATTAAAGAGCAGATTCAGCAGACAATTGACAGTGCCAGAGTTGACAATCCTCAAATGCCTTTACTCATTATGCGGTTGCAGTCGGCAGGCATCAGCGTGAGGGCAGGATTTACCAGAAATGGGAAGTCGAAAGGAATTTCTTATGAAAAAGATGGAATTGCTTTCAGTGGTTCTCAGTTGGGTGCAGCTTATACCTTCCCAGGATTGCAGAAACATCGAGGAATTGACTACCAACCAGAACGTGATGATGCCCGGATTGAGCATCTGTTAAACAATCCTGTCGGGCAAGCAGTGGAGAGCGAACCACTTATAAATGCAATCGCTCATAATAAAGCTCAAATTCCAACCACAGATCAACCAAAGCTAACCCCAAACCATATAGCCGAGTTATACAAGTATTACAGTGCTGACTTGCATTCCTTATTGGTGACTGACCGAGACAAAGAAATTGCACTTTTAGCATTGTTGGATAATCAGCCTGACCAAAAAGTAGAAGAAATTCTCCTAGCCAGTCCCGCTGGATGGACTCATGATGAAGCTAAAGCATTAGTTCTAATCGCTCTCCTTCGACTGGCATCTAATAAACAGCAAGAACGAATAAAAGCTGGGGTAGCTGGGGAAGAGGTGCAGCACTTGGAGAAAGAATTATCTCTTAATTACTCTGTTTCTTCCCCAGCCTCCTCAGCTGACCTTGCTCCCCCAGCCCTGCCATTTACGCCACCACCAGAGGATGAGAGTAAAAGGCGAGTATTACAGTATTACCTGACTCAAAAACGCGGTATCTCCAATTACCTTGTAGAACCATTACAACGCCAGGGGTTAGGTTACATAGATCAGCAGGAAAATGTTGTTTTTATTAAACGCGATCTGAACGGTTCTAAATCAGGCGCACTGGTTTGGGATACCCATTGCCAAGACAATCGTTGTACGGAGTATCTCGACAGCGATCGCTCCGAGGGCTGGTTTCATCTGAAATTGGGTGGAGAGGCAGAGGATAAAATCGAGAGAGTATTCTTGTGTTCTTCCCCCATTGATGCGCTGTCCTTGGCAGAGATTGACATTCAGGGACACAAAGGGCAACCACCAGTGAGAACAATGTACATGGCAGTGGATGACCCGGATAACTTGCCAGTAGAACTCCTCAGAAATATCAGCAGAATTGGGCTGGCATTTAATAACGATGATCTCGGAAATGAAACATCTCTTGTCGTTCAGGAAAAGTTACCCCAGGCTAAAAGAATTGCACCGTCGGGGCTTACTTGGAATGAGATTCTTATTGAACAGCAACAGCAGCAGCAAGAGATAGTGGAGCAAAAGCAACGCTCTAGGGGTTTTAGTCGGTAGTCTCATGTTGAGCCGACGAACTCGTGACCGCTGCGCTCTCTGAGTCGGTGGCTCTTACGGGCAGAAAGATTACTGATTGGCCCGACTAGATCCTCAAGCCCGCAAGAGCCACTCCGCGTTGCCGCCTCATCGCAACGAGTTCTTAAATCTTGGCTTTGAAACCATGATCGGGTATTGATGTGACTTCTACATAGATTTTTATTAATGCTCTTATAGTAACAATACCTCTGCCAATTTACGAGGGTTCAACGCCGGTAGAAACGGTATGAATACGTCCTAAAGCAGTAAGCTTGGCAAAAATCTGGGTTAATAAAATAGGCTCAGGGATTTCGGGAAGCATTTTTAACATTTCACAAACATATCGAAAACCACGATAGTAAGCCTTAAGATCAATAATGCCGGAGCCGGGATTGAGTTGACGGAAATTAGCGAGAAGATGGTGGGATAAATTGACCATAAAAAATGCTAAATTAGCAGCATTAGTCACAGCAGTTTGTCCCAGGTTCATAAAATCTTCCAATCCCCAAAACTGCTTGGCATCCCTAAAATTAAACTCGATTTAGAAACGGAGTTTGTAATAGTCGATTATTTTTTCAAATGACAGAGTTAGGTCGCTAGAAAAAAGAATTACATGGCTACAACAATACCTTAGCCAATTTACGAGGGTAAGTTGATGTAGTAGGAGCGATGAAAGCAGGTGGCACTGAAGCCTTAAAAGAACTAGTTGATAATCCACTCATCAATATCCTACTAGCAGCTTTAGAAGGTTGTGATAAAGCAGAGTAAGCCACTTTTGAACAAATAAGTACTAGGTTAATCGGTGTCCAACAATTAAAGCTGAAGGGCTGGCGTTAGATGGCAAATGCAGAACATCAAGTTCTTCTTTTTCTACTGAATATAAAGCTTTGGAATTTGTGGAGGAAAATTTTTGATGTAAAAGTAAATCTCAGTGAGGCAGACCTCAGAGATTTTAACTTAAGAGGGGCAAACTTCAGTAATGCTGACCTTAGAAAGACTGATTTTAGAGATGCTAATCTCAGTTATATTGACCTTACAGGAGCCAACCTTACAGGAGCCAACCTTACAGGAGCAAATCTTACAGAAGCAAACCTTACAGAAGCAAGCCTTATAGGAACCAACCTTACAGCAGCAAACCTCTTTGCAGTAAATCTCAGTAAGGCTGACCTCAGAGATTCTGACTTCAGAGGAGCGAATCTCAGTGAGGCTGATCTTAGTGAAGCTAAGGTTAGAGGGGCTACTTTTGGTAGAGCCAACTTTAGAGAAGCTAATCTAAAAAGGGCTGACCTTGTTGCAAGCTTTTTTGGGGCTGATTTTCAAGAGGCTAACCTTTGTGAAGCTAACCTTTGTGAAGCTAACCTTTGTGAAGCTAACCTCAGCAGAGCTAACCTCAGCAGAGCTAACCTCAGCAGAGCTAACCTCATAAAAGCTGATCTTAAAGATGCAAATCTCAACGAAGCTAATCTTAGTAGGGCTAATCTGAGTGGTTCGCAAGCACTAGGAGCTAATTTTATAGCAGCCAAATTTACTGGAGCTTGCTTGCATGACTGGCATACTAACAGTACTTCAAACTTAGATAAGGTCATTTGTGACTATATTTATCTGCGCTCTGGTCAAAAAGAGCGTCGCCCCAATACTGGAAAGTTTGCTCCAGGAGAATTTAGCAAATTATTCCAACAAACTTTAGAAACTATTGACCTGATTTTTCGTAAGTGTATTGACTGGGATGCTTTTGCATACTCGTTCAAGAAGGTAGAAGTCGAAAACCAAAGTGCTCAGTTAGATGTCCAAAGTATTGAGAAAAAAGGAGATAGTGTTCTTGTAGTTAGGGTTAGCGCTTCTCCTGACACTGATAAGACGAAAATATACGGTGACTTCATGCATAGTTATGAACTTGCTCATAAACTTTTGGAAGCACAATATGAGGCAGAACGTAGGACTAAAGATGCGTTAATTGCTAATCAGGAAACGCAAATAGTTAGATATGAAAAGCAGATTAACCGCCTGTTTGACATAGTTGAGCAACAAGGGTCAGTTCAAAAAACTATAGCTGAGAATTCGAGAAAAGTTTCCAACTATGACCTACGTAACTCCCAGTTTGCTGGTGGGGTTGTAGATGCTGACATAGTTAATGCAGAACAGATAGGCGGCGATACCCACAACCCCAACAGCCACGAACGCTTAGAGGGTGTTTGAAAAGTCGGATAGATAGTAAAAAAGCTCTCTCAGTATAAACTGTGAATAGATAGTAGGCAGCACTAAGTTCTGTGAAGAGTGATCGCTCTTCCCTACAATATGCTTGCGCTTTAACATCATTAAATTATTGAATAAAAGCAGCAGCCCCAGACAAAAAATAAACATTGCCGATTGGCGTATTACCGTTATCTTAAGTTGTAACGGGGCAGGTCAACCAACTCACTTATGAGCCGAATCATCGCAGTTTTTAATCAGGCGGGAGGTGTCGCCAAAACCACCCTTACCCAAAATTTGGGCTACCAAATAGCGCAATTGGGTCATCGCGTCCTGCTCATCGACATAGACCCCCAAGCCAGCTTAACTATCTTTATGGGCTTGGTTCCACGGGAAATAGAGCAAACTGTCAACAATGCCATTGTCGATGAACAACCCCTGCCAATTCATGAGGGCATTCATGGCATGGATTTAGCCCCTGCCAACATCTCTCTCAGTACGGCAGAAATGCAATTGGTTAGTGCTTCCATGCGCGATTTCCGCCTGAAAGAAGCCATCGAGCCAATCCAAGAGAATTACGATTTCATCCTCATAGATTGCCCTCCCAGCTTAGGTTTACTCTCTTACATCTCCCTTGTAGCTGCTACCCATGTTCTCGTTCCCCTAGAAACCCATTTCAAAGCCTTTGAGGGAACAGGCGAACTCTTAAAAACGGTTGCTACAGTACGTAACAAACCAAACCGCAAATTGCAAATAGCCGGATTTGTGCCGACAAAATACGATGCCCGTAACTCCCAGGACACCCGTACCCTAGCAGCCATCACCGAACAACTTGCACCAGCCGGAACAATTTACCCCGCAATTCCTCGCTCTACTGCTTTTGTTGATGCTTCAGAAGAACGAATGCCCCTGGCAGTTTACGACCCGAAGCATCCATCTATCCAAATCTTGAAAAAAATAGCCGTTAGTTTAGAAGCATTGAAATGAGACGCACTAAAGCCTCCCAACCCCTCAAAAGCAAAATTGACGTACCTTGGGACACCACAGGAGCTAATGCGGGTTCTTCCCAATCCATGCCGTTAGACCAGATTGTTCTGTCAGCGACACAACCACGCCGTTACTTTGACCCGGAAGCATTAAAGCAGTTAACCGAATCGATAAAGCAGCATGGCATCCTGCAACCGCTTTTAGTACGCCCTGTTGATGGTGGCAAATACGAAGTAGTTGCAGGAGAACGCCGCTATCGGGCAGCCCAAGAAAATGAGTTGAAAGAAGTTCCTGTTGTCATTAGAGAATTAGACGACAACGCCGCTTTTCAACTGGCACTGATAGAAAACTTGCTGCGTGAAGACCTGAACCCAGTTGAGGAAACCGAAGGCATTTTACAACTGCTGGCTCTCAAACTGGCCCGAAGCGTTGAGGAAATACCGCCCTTACTGCGCCGCTTGCAACATGAACGTAAAGAAGCAGCCAATTCTTCCAATAACGTTATTGGAAAAGATGAAACCTCCGAACAGCAGGGGTCGAGCGCAGAGAACCCCGACCTCAAAATTGTTGAGGATGTTTTTGAAAGCTTAGGCTTAATGACCTGGGAATCATTTGCTAACAACCGCTTGCCACTGCTCAACCTGCCAGTAGATATTCTGGATGCACTCAGGGATGGTTCTATTGAATACACCAAAGCCAAAGCCATCGCCCAGATTCCCAATTTGAATGAGCGTGTTGACTTTTTAGAACAAGCTATTGCTAACAACTGGTCTTTAAGCGAAATCAGACAGCGGATTAGTGAGAAGAAAGCCGCCGCTTCTACCGACAGCACCGAGCCGAGCAATTACAAAGAGCGTTTTACTGCTGCGACTACCAAACTAAAAAAATCGCGCATTTGGTCAGACCCTAAGAAGCGGAAGCAGATAGAAAAACTGCTCTCCCAACTGGAGGCATTAACGAGTGTTGAGTAACCTTTTTTAGGGCAATATTGGTACGATTTACCCCTTCTTTGGTTGGTAATCTCAAGGAACTAGAATTAGCTGGCAGTCGAATATAAAAATCTGTTAATCACTTACAATCAAGACGATTGCCAAGCTCTCAAATTATTAACTAATGAGCTTTGTAGAATCAAGAACTTTGCTGAGGCACTGCCAGAAGTTGATTTTGCCGATCAGCCCAAACGATGGACACCAGAGGGTAGCATTGAGCTTCATAATCAGTTTGAAACAATTCTAGAATTTGCCCATGCAGATTATGACAAGAATAAGATTAGTCTGCGGCGAAGCAGAATCAGTCATGAGACAAAACTCAAGCGTGGTGGTCAGCAGGGACATCCAGGTTCCACCAAATTAATTCCTCCAGCAGATACAGTTATTTGTGTGCCAATGAGGACAGAATGCCCAGAACACAAAGGTGAACCTCTTGAGGAATCAGATAAAGTGACCGAATGCACCATCATTGACCTGACATTCATAGAGTCCGGAATCAAGAAAACAGTAACAAAATATACGGGTAAGAAGGGGTTTTGTCGAAAATGTCACCGCCGCTATAACCCACTTGAACTGAAATCAAACTATCTAGTATACGGTCATGGTTTTCAAGCATGGGTTGTATACCATAGGCTATTTCTTCGTTTACCATACAAAGTCATAACTCAGACATTGATGGATCAGTTTGGTGAGAAAATCAGCGAAGGTACAATTATAAATTTTCTGAGATACTTTAGTACTTATTATTCTGAGACAGAGCGGCTTCTTACTCAAAAAATTTTAAAAAGTCCTTTTGTTCATGTTGATGAAACAAAAATCAACATTCAAGGAGTTGAACAGTATGTGTGGGTGTTCACGGACGGAAGGCACGTTGTTTTCAAACTCACCTCAACAAGAGAGGCAGAAGTTGTTCATCAGTTTCTGAGTGGTTATGATGGCACTTTGATTTCAGATTTTTATCCTGGCTATGACTCTGTAAAATGCAAACAACAAAAATGCTGGGTGCATTTAATTCGAGATATTAATGATGATTTATGGAAATCTCCTTTTGATAGTGAATTTAAAGATTTTGTGTTAGAAATGCGAAACCTGATTGTGCCTATTTTGCAAACAGTAGAAGAGTATGGATTAAAGAGAGAATATCTCAATAACTTTAATGCCAATGTTAATCAATTCTATAAAGAGACAATTAATAAAAGTTACAGATCAGACTTAGCAATCAAATACCAAAAGCGATTTGTGCGTTATCAACACAGTTTGTTTACTTTCCTTGAGCAAGATGGCATACCCTGGAACAATAACGCGGGAGAGCGGGCGCTTAGACACTTAGCTGTACAAAGAAAGATTTCAGGAAGTTTTTTTGAATCTTTTACGCCTCAATACTTGCTTCTCCTCGGAATAATGCAGACTTGCCGATTCCAAGGTCAGTCGTTACTTAAGTTTCTTTTATCAAAAGAGGTGGAAATATAGCACAAAAAGCATTGCTCCGAGATACACAAAACAATTCAGTAAGTTCTGTTTGCTACTGCCCAAATCTTCACCTCAAGCAATTGGCTTCTTGTCGTATTTCTCAAACAGGTCATTTAATGCTTCAGCTAACAAGGCTTGAACTGTGGTGTCTTGTTCCAGTGCCAGTTGTTTTAACTGTTTAGATACAGCTGGGTCAAAATGACCAGCGATCGCTTTTTTCCCCTGTCTGCTTGGCGGTAACTCCGGCTTATCAGCAGCCTGGGCAGGAGAAGGAGAGTGTTCATCGGTCGCTGCTTTTCCAGATGCAATTTGTAGAGCGTCTGCAAGATTCTTCTTAGCCATATCTATACTGTATTATCGAATTAAAGTTACAAGTTTACTTGTATACAAGTTATGTTGTTTATAGTTTTACTTGTTTACACATCCACTTGTAAAGTTGTTGAATTTCCTCAGCCGCCCTGCCTGAAGGCTCATATTCCTGGGCTGTTTGTCCTGCTGTCAGGCTATGCACAAATGCCGCCCGTTGCCCTATTTGAATTGGGGCAACTGCAACTCCATAAGTGGCGATCGCTTCGGTGGCCTCACTAGCAGAAGAACCGCGTGGAGGAACAGCATTGAGGACAACAGTTGCAGTTTTATTAGCCAGTTTTACTAGATCGATACTATCGCTGATTGCTCGTAGGTCGAGAATTGCCGGACGGCAGGGAATCAAAATTAAGTCAGCTGCCCGGATAGCTGCCAAGGCTGCGGTTTCTGAGTGCGGTGCTGTATCAATAAAAACTATATCTGCCCCGTTATCGGCGGCGGCGGCCAAAACTTTTGGTAGACGGGCGGCTTGTGCTGAGACAACCGCAGGAGTTTCAAATGTTCTACTGTCTCCCCAACCAGCAGCCGAAGCTTGTGGATCTAAGTCAATGATTGCTGCTTCCCTGCCATCAATAGTGGCAGCAACAGCAAGATGCACCGCCAGAGTTGTTTTACCAGCACCGCCCTTTCGAGAAATTACGGCGATTGTTTTCATGTAGATAAGAATACATATAACAGTGTTAACACGTTAATATATTCAAATGTTTACAAGTTGACAAGTTAGATTGTAAACAAGTAGAAAGTACACTGTTGGGGCAGTAATTTATCAGTAACCTGGGAATTAAGAATTAACCGAAATGGACAATTATGAAAATTTCTTGCGGGGGCTAAAAGAACGCATACGCAACGCCCAAGTGCGAGCAGCATTGTCTGTTAACCGCGAATTGGTGTTGCTCTATTGGCAAATTGGGCAAGATATTCTTCTGCAACAACAACAACTTGGATGGGGTGCAAAAGTTATTGAACATCTTGCCAGGGATTTAAAAGAAGCTTTCCCGGATCTCAAAGGATTCTCAGCACGTAACCTAAACTATATGCGGGCTTTGGCAGAAGCTTACCCAGATGAACAAATTGTGCAACAGCTTGTTGCACTAATTCCTTGGGGGCATAATGTCCGTATTTTGGATGCTATCAAAGATACTTCAGCAAAGCTATGGTATGTACAAAAAACCTTAGAAAATGGTTGGAGTAGAAATATTTTAACTCTACAAATTAACAATAGACTGTTTGAGCGTCAGGGCAAAGCTGTCAATAACTTTGATGTTATATTACCTTCTCCTCAATCAGACATCGCTAGAGAAACTTTAAAAGACCCTTATGTTTTTGATTTTTTAACTTTAGGAGAAGCAGCACAAGAACGAGAAATAGAAAAAGAGCTTGTTAAACATATTACACAATTTCTTTTAGAATTAGGTGTGGGATTTGCTTTTGTTGGACAACAGTATAATTTAAAAGTGGGCAATGAAGATTTTTATATAGACCTGCTTTTTTATCATGTAAAATTACATTGTTTTGTAGTAATTGAACTGAAAACAGGTAAATTTAAACCTGAGTATGCAGGGAAAATTAATTTTTATCTTTCGGCTGTAGATGATTTACTTAAATCTCCTCTAGATAGTCCTTCAATTGGTCTAATTTTGTGTGCAAGTAAGGATAATATTATCGCTGAGTACGCACTGCGTGATGTGAATAAACCAATTGGTATTGCTGAATGGCAAACTAAACTTACTAAATCACTGCCCAAAGAGTTACAAACAAATTTACCAACTATTGAGCAGTTGGAAGCAGAATTGGAGAATTTGTCTGTGGAAGTAGATAATGAAGATGAGTAAATATATTTAAATTAGTTAATTATCTTGCTCGTTATTCAGATATTACTATTATTAATTTCAGTACAATTAAACCTTTACATCTAGACATCATGACTTGTATACAAGCTATCATGTCTAGGTGTATACAAGTTAAGTAGGCAAGAAACAACTAAGCAGTAAATTTTTGCGCCTAGCTCAAAAGCTGAATATATAAGGGTTTAAAACAGCTTCGACTGCATAATCTTCTTGCGCTCTCGCTAATACTGAACTGAGGAAAACCGAAGGGATGATCGAGGATTCAGAGTTGTTAGTAGTAATCAGAGTAGTAATCAGAGTAGTAATCAGGCATATTACGGCTTAATTCATCAATACAATCTTCGATCATATATTCGTGGCACGTTTTTTCTCTAACTACAATAGGTTGTGTATTATCGTAATGTTCTATCAACTCTTGAATAATATTGTTATCAGTTGTGTAAATACCTATTTCTTTTGTATTATCCTTGCCTTTTGAGCTTAAAAAATTGTGACTCCCTATCATTGCAAATTTATCATCACAAATTAAATACTTTTCGTGAGTTCCAATAAACTTTAATTGAAAATATATTTTATATTCAACTTCTAAAGTATAGATATCTTGTAAACCCTTGTAGTTCCATTTTGTCATCAAATCGTAAAATTTTGTTTCAGATAATGGGTTAGGAATCTCTGATGTAAATCCACAGCCTATATTAACCTGTATACGACTTTCTAATAAATTTCTTATTGTCTGAACTGTACTTTCATCAACAATCTGCTTCTGTACCCAAGGACAAACCATAATTAATCTATCTTGTACTTGCTTTAATGCTTGATTAAAAACATCTAAGCTTTCTTTTGCATCGTATACGAGTTTGTAACTCATGTTTTTCTAAAAACTTTTAAATCATTAGTAGTTCAAAGTAGGAATGTGTGTCCACAGGAAGGACAGGTCACTACCTTACTAGCTCCAAGACCTGCTAAAACTCCTCCAATAACAGCCCCCGGAATAGTTCCAGCAATTCCTCCCAAAGGCCCCGCCACGATGCCTATGCGTGAACCAAACCAAGCACCAGCCGCAGCACCTGCAATAACAGATCCAGTAGTCACTAAATGGTTCTCAGCTTCAAATTGATGCCTGCATTGTTCACATACTACTTGAGCCATAAAAGTACCCTAAATCCTTCTCTTTATATAAGGATTCCCAAAAATGCTTACAGTTTAACTAGAACAACGATTCTATGTTGTCAGAAATTACACACACTGCGGCTCATTACCACTTACACTATTTACCACCCCTGAAGCGATCGCGAGTGGGTTAATCAGGGTTGAATGCCTTACTGTAGGTGCATTTAGAAAGATGCCGAGATAATTCAGTATCCCGTCAAAGAAAGCGAGCGCATCCGGCAGTTGTTTTTGGGTGCGCTCGCTCTTGTGCTATTGGTCATAGAAAAGACAAATGACCGAATTTAGCAAGGGTTTCCTCCTATAATGCCCTACAAGACCTATAAAAATATCAAGATTCCCATTCAAAACTGCGATCGCTAATTTTTGGTTGCCTTCTTCGCTGCTGGAATGTCGTCATAACCCCTTTTCCCGCCGACGAGGGCGATCGCTCTGCGGGTTAATTAATCTGAGGCTGAATGCTTTACAGTCGGCGCTTTCGCCCTCATGTCGTCATAATCCCCTGCCCTCCCGTGAAAGTGATGAATAATTTTGTGTTGGTTGAGAACTGGTTGTCCAGTTATAAAATTTCGAGAATTTTTTCAGTAGTATTGGGGCCAACTTCAAGATGTTCCTCGGCTTTCCCGCTCATAATAGCTTGACGGATTTTGTCTAATTCTTCTCTGTTAGCCCATTCATGGGTTGCGGTAACTCTATATTCGTCTGTTCGCCCTGAACGTTTTGTTTGCTCTAATAATTTTGCTTGTATTAATATTTTTAACGCCTGCTGTGCTTTCCGAACGCTCATTTTACAAATTTGAGCAGTTTTTTTGAGGCTAGCGAAGCATACTCCTTCTTCTTTACCACCAGTTCTACGAACCATATGAGTATAAATACGAAATTCGTAGGGGTCTAACCCGTACTCGTCTAAGAAATTATGAATAAACGCGACTGAAGTGGGTAATGGTTCTGATTTCTTCAAGGAATTAGATTTTTCAACAAAATTTTTTGGAGTTGACATACGAAATAGTTGCGTCAGTAGTCTAGTTTTCCATGCGTTTGTACCCAAGCATTAGGTGCATATGGTGACTCATGCACACAACTTTTTAGTACCCATGCACTTAATGCAGCAGCTCTGTTATATCTTATCTGGTATTACTTTTACACTGGTATATATTGCTAGTTATTTTTTCAAGTGGTAATGACTTGTGTGTTATTTCTACGGGAGCGTTTGATTCGTATGTCTTCGTGTTTTCCCACACTTGCATGGTGCTAAAAATTACTATATAAAGGGAATAGCTCGACCACACTAGTAGTACACCAGGGCAATCGAGCGCTTGTTATATATCTTATTTAGTTTTAGTTTACCATCTGAAGTCTCTGGTGTCTCTACTGGTGTTCTAGGTTCTTGCAGTTTTATCCAAAAAGGAAACTAATGAAAAAACCTAAGTTACACCAACTGAAGTCGCTTCTAAGTATTATTTCTACTACCTTAGTAGCAACAAACGCCTCTATTCAAATATGGATACATTTAAAACCTATCCCCTGTCTTGAGAAAATGCCAACTTCTATTGAACGACAAGTAGCTTTATTGAAAAGTAAAAATCAGTTAAACAGTTGATACACAACATAGTGAAAAAGTAGCGGTGCGATCACTTGCTTGACTCTTAGTTCTGTTGCAAAGGTGCGATCGCCCCGTTGTTTTGTGGGAAACTGAGATTCTATCACCGATAAAGTGAATTATCGGTTTCGCTGGCACCAGAGTCAAACTAAACCGTTTCAGATCATTTACTGCCTAGTTACAAGTTGAGTGATTTTTTGAGGACTGGATATGTCGGATAGAAGCAATCCTAATACTGCTAGATTTTTGGCAGATGTTGTACAGGAGATTGAGTGGTATGCGGATCAAGCTCTGGAAATGGCTACCTGCCATCGCAGAGCATCTGATGCTTACGGAAATATTCATATGTTTTTTGGGTTGCCAGCAGCAGTTATAGCTAGTATCTCCGGCATATCTGCGTTTACAAAAAATTCCACCCTTGCAGGAATTACAGCCTTTATAGTGGCAGGGATTACCGGAGCAATGTCTTTCTTAAATCCTGCTGAAAAGGAGAAGTTGCACTTGGAGGCTGGAAATGTGTTGGATGCCTGGGCAACAAAAACTTACCTTCTTATTAAGCAAGGGAGAGCGAGCCTCATTGAGTCAGCGGAGGTTGTCAGCCAGTGGGAAAAGCTTATGGAAGAGCGAACACAACTGCTGAGACAAAGCCCTCGAATACCCACTTGGGCTATGTCAAAAGCAATGAAGCGTTTTCTAGCTCCTTTTAATTCTGCTATATAGAGCTATTGGGCATTGAGCCGACATCCGTGAAAGATTCCGCAATTTGGCACCCATTGAACTGAAGTTCTAACAAGTGGCAACCTATTCAATCCAACCCGCCCATCAACAGCTCAGACATTTCCAGCTGATCACGGTTGCGGTTATCGTCGTAAATCTGAAGTGTGTTCAATTTAGCGTGTCTGCTGAGTTTTTGGGCTTTCCGCACATTGCCATCAGTCTTTTCAAGTACAGCAGTAATGGCACTGTGGCGGCAACGGTGCGGACTCATGTGCTTCTCAACCCCTGCCCGTTTAAACAAGCGTTTGACTATTTTATAGATGCCATCCCCGGTTAACCTGTGACCTTCTGCGTAAAAGTCAACTGAAGTAAACAACGGGCGGGACTTTGACATATCACCACCCCTTGAGATCAGCCAGTCAGTAATCGCTATCACAGTGACTTTTGGCAGGTTAACTGTCTCTCTTTTTTGCTGGCCTTTACCCAAAATTGATAGCTTGCCTTTAGATCCGTCAAAATGTCTTAAGTCCAAGGTGCTGACCTCATTTCGCCTCAGAGCATTGCCCCACAGTAGCAGCAGCAAAGCATAGTCCCGCTTCCCGGCCAGCGTTGAGAGATCGCAATGCCGGATCACGTTCAAAAATTCCTCTTCAGTGACACCGCTAGTATCGCGGTAAGCCTGCACAGGAATACTGTCTACATCCACAGCATAGTTACACACCCCCAGCTTTCGCCCGTAGGCCACCAGAGATTTAATTGCCGCCAGCCTGCGGTTAATCGTGTTGGGAGATAGCCCAGCTTCCGCAAGAATGGCTCTGTACTTAGTCACTACCAGTGTGGCTTTGTGGCCCTCCAGGTGTAAAAACTCCAAAATAGAATCCCGGTTAGGACGCACTTCCGTCATGCGAGTAAAAAAATCCGTGATATCCCTGCGGTAAGCTCTACGGGTTCCCTCACTGTTTTTGGATTTAAGCAGTTCCTCCAGTACATCGGGGTCAGAGTCAATTACACCAGCAAAGTATGTCTCAATCTTCGCCGACAGAGAATTTTCTAATTTTTCGACTATAACTAAGTCAACGGATTCACTATCTTTGCTCATGACCCCACCCCGCCTGCGGTATTGAGAATAGCAGTTTCCAATACCGTCCTTTATTATGCAGCTGTTCGCCCCTCTCTGAATCTTGTTTTGCTCATGTTGCGTCTTGATAAATTGTCTACACTCTCTTCTATACCTGTATTTCGTGAATCTTTGCTATCAAGCTTGTGATAGCTATCAAGCTTGTGATATCACTTTGATGCAGGGGTGAAAGTTTGATGAGAGTGCAGAGCGAGGGGTAATCTTACGGAAGATACTGTTGGCAAACGTTTTACATTTTTTATTACATATATATTACAAAAACCAAGGAGTAACAACAAATCAGGTCTTTCGTCCGCATTTTTTGAGAAATACCCTTGAGGTTAATGAGCTTTTGCTGTGTGGACTGTCGCCTTGGTTATATAACGGAGAATCAAATCAAAATCTTTGCGTACTTCTAATAATTGTTTAACCCAAGTATTAGAAGCTGCGATCGCACTTTCTTCTTTCTGACGAGCTGTTGCAATTTGCTGTTCAATTTCCCCGTAAACTTGTTGTTCAAATTCCCGTAGTTGTGATTCAATCTGATTTTCTAAATCTTTAGCAATTGCTTGAAACTGGCTAGTGATATCACTACGAACATCTGCCATTTGTTTTTCTCGCTGCTGTTCCTGTTGTGCTGTATAAGCATCTGTTGCTAATGAAATCAACGCCACTGCTGGCCCAAGAAACATGGCAGCGTTACCGATATTTTTAGCAATACCAACCGCTTGCCAAGGCTTAAAATCAAAGCCTACAAATTTTCCTACAGCTAATACTGTCTGATGTAAACCACTACCTGCTACATCCATAGAACGCAAAAAACCACCGCTACTACTAGCCGTAGATAAAAGTTCTCGTTTGGCAAAATTGCTGACTTCAACTCCTGCTTTTTCACCAATATCTTTGAGCCAATTAATTTGACTTTTTATTCGTTCTAAATCCATATCACTGTTAACACTATCAGCAGAAATACTTTGTCTTTTTTCTAAGCAAGTTATGAAAGTTTGTACGAGATTACCTTGAAGAAATTCTTCAACTTCTTGCCGAATATCTTCAACTGCTGTATTTATGACATCTTGAAGTTGAGTTTCTGCTTTTTCATAGTGCTGTTTTACATTGATTTCAGTCTGTTTATTTAGCATTGTAAAATCTTGCTCACTTCCAACAGCAGCAGCAAGAATTGTACCTTCCTTCGCTATTGCTACTGACATCTGTAGAGCTATATTATTAACTTTTATACGTAGGCGTTCACGCTCTTTACGAACTGTGCGAGATAAGCGCGTTAGTACCTCTAAAAAAGCTGAATCTTGGTTATCATCGCGTGTACAAATCAACTGAGCTTCATCAACACAACTGAGTGCTATTCTGATTGGTGTATCAAACCGAGCTAATACTGAACGGTTTTTAACAAACTTATTCAATTCATCCAAAAAAGTTTGGAATCGACTAATCTCAATGAGAAAATCATCATTTTGATCTACACCTTCACAATAATCTTTAGCATCAATAAAACATACAGGAAATTCATCTAGACTATGAGGTTTAATTGCTTCTTTCAAACTTTGACGATAATTAGCAATTTTTTGCGCTTCTTCTCCTGCTTCATCTGACATTTTATTGACAATCAGCATCATTTTAAAGCGATAAGCTTTTTCATAGGCTAATTTTTTAAAATTAGCTACCGTAACCGAATCAAACAGCATATATGTCAAGCAAAAAACTAATAAATCCGCCTTATTGATAGCATCATAGGTAATCTCATCATGGTCTTTTCGGTCTGTAAAAAGTCCGGGTGTATCTATAATTTTGATGCTGTTCCAAGCATAACTAGCAGTTTTGTCTGTTGCAATATCAGAATCAATGCGAATATCACGTCGTCCTGTAATAGCAGAAATTGTGGTAGATTTACCAGCATTATATTGACCAACAAAAGCTAATGATAAAATTCCCTCTTGATGATAAGCTTTTAAGTCCTCACGCAGTTTTTTACGAATAGCTGATAATTCAATATGTTTACCTTGAGCTAGTATGTGATCAAATTTCACTAAGGTATTTTTGAATTTCTCATTAACAGCAGCAGCATCCAATATTTGTTTATTCTGATTCATGGTTATTTTATTCTCCTATATTTCGTTACTAGCTTGAATAGAGATATCTTCTTGTAAAATTCGTGTGATATCTCTTAAAGATTTGCTTAACCGTAATTTAGATTTAGTATGAATTTTCATACTACTACCAAAATCACGCTCCACTTTCGCTATTATTTTGATGATTACTTCGTCTGTGAGGGGTTCATGCTTGCCAACACCCCAATCAATTATGCGTTTGGCATAAGCACGATTAATGTAATTGGATTTATCATTTAACCTACTTTTAGCTGTTTCAAGTTGTTTAGAAATAATTTCCAAACCTTTAATCATTTCTTGAAAATAAATATTAATACTATCAGCTACTGCATCAGTATATTTTTTAAAATCATTCTGAGCTTGCTGAATAATATTTTGTTGATGATGAGTAAGTTGATTAGACAAAGATTTAGAAATATTTTGTACAGCCTCACGTCGCTTCTGTTCTTTAGATTTTATCCATCCAGAAATTTGGTGAAGAGCAAAACCTATAATTCCTACAACCGCCGCTACGGGGGGGATGAATAAGCCTATAATAGGTGCTGCTATGACAAGGAGATTACCACCCATTTTCATTAAATTCCGCAGGAATAAATCTGTATCCTGTTCTTTAAATTTAAAATTATTATTAGTTAATCGAGCAACAATTTGTAATTCATTCCCAACTTCTTCAAGGATTTCTCCAATTTCTTGATTGAAGTTTTGACTACTTTCTTCATAAGCAATTCTCAGCCGTTGCTCAAACCGAATAGCTTTAAGCTTTTGCTCCCAACCTTGATTTGCTCGACTTTCGTTTGCATCCCAATATTCTTCTGCAAAAGATGGAATAGAGTTAAAAGCATCTTGGAAAATAGCTTGAATTTGTTGCAATAAATATTGCTGATTATCCCTTGCAGCTTTTTGAATGTCTTTGCGAATAGTTTTGTATTTATCTTTTAGGGTATCAGCTAATTTTTGATATATATAACCTTGTTCTGTTACCCATTGATTAGGTTCGTCAATTGCACCTACAGTAGAGCCTAATAAAGTTTGTGAACGCCTGATTTTTCCATACTCAACTAAAGACAAGCGAAGAGAGTCCAGAAACTTCTGAATCTGACTTGCTTGGAACAGCTTATCCTTATTCCCTTCATGTTCTGGTTCAGAGGACATTTGTGCCGCCAGAAGCATGACAGGAATAATCTCAAAGTAGTCATTAGCGTAATGTTGTTTAGCGTAGCGGTGAATACGCTCAATATGTCCACCCAAACTATTTTGTCCATCTATAACAAATAGTTTTTCAGGGTTGGCTAAGAAATGCTCCAAGCGCCGAGAATCACGCAAGTTATTTTTGACATTTAACAAAATAATTAGTGGTTTGGCTTTTTCTTTTAACAGTTGGAGAAACTTAAATTCTGTTTCTTGAATACTATCATTTGTGACAACATAACAAATTACATCAGATTCTTCAATCACACTTTCAGCGATTTCTTCATCTGTTTTACCCCCTGGCGCACCGATTCCAGGGGTATCGATAATCCGAATATTTTTCCACTCATATACTCTATTAAAACGAGTAGTACGCTGTTTACCTACACCAATTCCATCCCAACCATCTCCTGTAATAATGGCGTGGAGAGTACTTTTTCCCGCTTTGGTTTTACCCATAAATGCTATGCTGAAATGATTGAGAGCGCGTTGTTTAGCCGCAAGTGACTGACGCACACTTTCAATTTCTTTAATAATTTTTACTGTAAGAGCCTTCTTAGTATCCTCAAGCTGCTTTGCTACCTCTACTGCGGTTTTCGCTTGTCCTTTACCAGACGCTTGACGCTGAATGGTCGTAAGTTGTTCTTCGATACCTTTTCCCAAATTGTAAAGTGCTTGTCTAGTTCCTGTGAGAGCTAATTCTGCAAACTTGTAATCTTCAGTGGCGATCGCTGCACATTCCTGAATAGCTTTATCATATTCAGGGCCTGATAATAAAATTTCTTGACGTAGTTGCTTAATTTGTCGTCCTAAATTCTCAGGAGCAATTTTTGTTAAATTATCCACCAATACGCGGGACAATAAAGAATCTGCTCCCTTTAAGATGCGCGCACCCAACGATAGTGCTGACTGCTCTTGAAGAGTATCTTTAGGAGTACCAAAGCCTTCAGCTTGTTCAATTAGTCTTTCTATTTCTCCCTGAGAAAAACTCCAAATTCCTGCTATCTGATCAACCATCTCTCGTTCTAAAGGAGAGAAGAAACCATCAAGATAAGCCAGTGCTAGTATTTGTCGCATAGTTTCACTTTGCTTACCAGGTGGAACTTTCCGAGCTACATCTTCTACTGATAAAAAGTCTTCTGCTTGCGCGAGGATTTTCTCCATTTCCTCAATAGTGCGCTCTCCCATTTTGCTATTATTGGCTAGTTCCTGTAGGATCTTTGCTTCTTCGCTGTGAATTTGTTGGTCGGCACAGACTATGTGTGTGAGGAGTAAAAAGCCATAGTCTAGTTGCTTAGGGGCTAAAACTGTTTGGTCAGACATCTTTCTCTCTATCTGAATACTCTACCTAGCCTAAGCAATAACCGAGCATTTTATGTCAGTAATTATACTTGTTTGGTATAAAAGCTTTTGCGGTACTTTCTAGCAATGCTTCATTGATCGGGTTTTTCCTATTCCTCAACTGTCTTTGGCATGGAGCCTAGATCCATGCCCTAAACGCAGAACTTAAAGATGTTCGACAGAATCTCTGTCGAACATCACCAAAGGCTTTTTTTAAGCAGGGTGTAGGGTTTTGGGGGTAGGGAAAGAAAAACAACACCCCACACCAAGAAGATTTATCACTCATCACTAATTAGTTGTTTGTATTCAGTGAGCGCCTGCTTATACGCTTCATTCTCTCCTGGCTTGGCATCCCACAAGATTTTTATGATCTGGGTCTGGTTGTGTTTCGCGTTTCGTAGTCTCAATATCTCCGCTTTTGCTTCAACTTGAGTCAGGTTGAAACGGGTGAAACGTTTTTCTTGTGCGCTGGATTCTTTACCAGATGGTTGTTTCGTCGTTTCGCTAACGGGTTTCAGGTCAAATTCTAGCTCTTGGTAAAGCTGCTCTAACTTAGCTAATTCCTCTGCCGTCACTGGGCGAACGCTGACTTCCGCCTGTTGAAACTTAGGCACTAAGCCCAGGTAGTACCCACCCACAAAGGCAAACATCACGGGCTGATATTGGCTTCTGGACTGCGCTTTTAGTTCGCTGTACTGCGCTCTCACCAATTCCTTATCCTTGGTATGGGTGATGACCTGATTACCCATAATGGCTTGCTCAATCACGCCGTAAGCGTCAATCTCACGTCCATCCTTGCGGTAACGGTTGCCCAACAGCAACAGCCGTAAAACCTTGCGGGTATTTTGGTCTAATTCTTGAATGCCGATCGCTTTGAGGTTGAGGGAGTGCAAGTTAACAAAAAACTTCATGTTATACTCACGCCCCACAATCAGCACATCAAAAAGAATCTGACCAAAATCAAAACCTAAATCCTCTGGTTTTACCTTGTTCAGCTTGGCGGCGATGGTCAGCCAGTCGTCAAGAATAATGACTATTGGCGGTAAGCAATAGCGTCCATCCTCAGTTACTTCTAGGCGTTTGTTGTATTCAGTCTGAACACCTAAAAAGAAAGTTCTGGCGTTATCTATGGCGTTTTCACCCACAAATCGGGTTACTTTGCCGCGCTCACGTAGTCCATTGAATGAGTCATTTTTTACAGCTAATACTCTTATGTCAGCATCGGGACAGTTTGCCTCAACTTGGCGGATATACTCACGGGTGATTGTGCTTTTACCTGTGCCGGGGTCGCCACACAGCGCGGTGCTTCCGTCCTCACGGGCAACACGTTGCAAAACTGAGCTGATTGTTTCGCTGGTAGTGGGTGCGATCGCCTGCTGTTCTACTTGCTCCTGTACTGTCCCCGGCTGGCCGTGGGGTAATTGGGGTTGCTCAAACTTCTCAAAGCTTGCCCCACCGTCGAGTAAATGCCCAAACTCATAGTAATCCTCTGCCGACATCGCCATGAGTAAAGCTCTCTGCTGCTGTGGGGTAATGCTGGCGATAAACTGCTGTCTGGCCTCAGCGATTTTGATACCACGCAAGTATTTAAGTAACTCGTTACCAGATAGCTCAAGCAACTGCTCACCCAGTTTCACAGAGTAGTTAGCCTTGACCCCAACAAAGAGTTTAGTAGCTCGGTAGTGAGGTCTGATATCGCTTAGATAATCCCTTGCCTTAGAGGTGGCCCACAAACCTATTGCCCCTAACACCATTGCCCCTAATCCAAGGTAAATCTTAAACGGGTTGTCAGCAGGCAGTTCTCGATAGAGGTACAGGCTATCGTGCTGAAGGAATGCCCAAGGGTTGTAGTTCGGGTTGCTGGTGCGGTACTGGTTAGCCTTGAGGTAAGGCTCTGGGATAAGCGTACGCTGGTCGTACCTACAATACTTTTTACCCAGAAGCAATTTATCAGGGTTGCCAACGCCAGCCTCTATCGGTGCATCATGGATTCTGGCTGACTGTGGGTAAAAGCATAGTTCCCGTTTCGATATGCCGTCGCCAACGTGGGCAGCAATGCCACAAATCACCGCGCCAGTTATTGATGCCATGATTGCCAGATTTAGACGCGGTGGTAAGCTGTATGAGCGTTGATTTAGTTGAGATGGTTTGGTGTCCATAGTCATCTCTTACGCCAATAGAAAGCTAGAATGACTGCCACTACTGCGGTAAAACCGAGAATGAAAGGGAAATTAGTTTGTTTTGGTGACTCAATCCCCTCATACTGCTTAACCTGTTGGGTAACTCCTATAAAACTGCTACGGGCTACGAAGTCCATCTGTTGGGCATCTGTAGTTAACTTCCACGAACTAGCAGCCAGCATAAGGGTACGAGTTACCCCAAGCCCAAACTTTTGACGGTCGGCAATCTGGGGAATCACACTATTCTCAAAACGCAAATAGCAGAGTGTGGCAGCAACAGAAAGCCCAACGGGTAAACCTGCCACGACTGCGGGAAACAGCCCAACACTAAGAGCTAGATACAGCGATTGCGTTGATGTGACTTGAAAACCTACCAGGAACGAACCCTGAGCAATGCCACGAAGTACAGCCACACCGCCATCGGTTTGGGCGATCTGTTCTTGCACCTTTTCGCTGTCGTATTGTTCGCCGTTTATATGCTGTGTACGCTCGTCTACAATCTCTGCATCAAAATAGATGGGTGATTGGTTTTGATTTTTGGTTAGCATAAGAAACACTTCATTATGGCTAACCCCAGGTTTTTTAACCTGGGGGTTATTCACTTGTTAGTCAATCAACCGTCTAAAGAACCCTCTTACTCCTCGCATTGCTGCCGATCCATGTCTGTGGATGTCCCGCAATGTCTCCCGTGCTTTGTCAGCTGGGGTCAAGTCGGATTTTTTATCGTTTACCTGCTGCCAGAGTTGAGTTTTGGCTTTAGTTGAGTCAATCTCAATACCCTTCAGTGCTGCACGGTGCGATTCGCCAAGTAGGTTGAGTGTCCTAGAGTGCCGAAACTGTTCTTGGCCTAATTGGTTGTCAGAGGCGATAACCTTCTGTTCTAAGCCGTACCCCAAACGCGCATCGCTGACTCTGACTTTTGACCAACCATCAGCCATTTTGTTGATGCTTGCACCAGCCTCAGTGAGAAACTTGGTTTCTTCTGCCATGACAGTTTCAGTTGCCTGTAAACCTTGTGATAGGTTGCCGAATACCGCTTTGGCATTCTGGGCGCGTTGGGTTTGCTTGATTCTAAAATCTGCCACAGTTGCAGCTGCTGATGGGTTACCGTCGAGGGCTTGAAATACTGTTTCTTGGCTAATTCCCGAAAGGGAATGCAAGGCAGCGTAGGTGATGGGTGCATCTAGTTTTAGTTTGACTGTCCGGTTCATTACTCCCATACTCCCAACTCATTAAGTCTGGTAAAGATGCTGCTGGCTCTGTCTTTAGTTGCGTCATTAGTAATATCATTCAATGCTGTAGAATCGCCCTCTGCCAGTCTCCAAATGGTTTCGTCTGGCAGTTCTCCCCCAAAATTCCCTAAGAATTGCCCATGTGTGAGAGGGTTTGGCGTTTCATCGATGGTTTCAAACTGGTCATAAATTCCAGATTGCAAGTATGGCAGTGTTTCTTGAATGATTTGCTGTTGCTCTGCTGTTCTGCCTAAATCGGGTTGGAATGGGTCATCGTTGGCCACAATAAAAGCTGCTGTTCGTGCCAAATCTAAGGGGCATCCATTGTTAGTTAGTGCGTTTAATGCAGCGAAAAATAGATTGGAGTTATTCATCTTGTTACAATCCTTGTGTGTTGTACTTTTGCAACTAGAGGGCGATTGCACCGACGGCCAATCATTGTGATCGCTCTCCCCATCACTGAAAAAAGCCTTCCCTTGAAACATCAACAGTTGAAGCTGTGGCTGACCATTGCAGATTATTGAAAAATTGCCTGACATCCCCAAGGGTTACATCACAATCCATCTGCAACCTTTGATATTGTGGATGCTGCCGTATTTGGGTTACTAATTGTTGGGCTTGTGCAATCAATTCTGGTAGTGATTGAGTGTTCATAATTCACCTCAGAAAATTGATAATTGCAGTGATTCTTGACTGATGACCGAAGCATTGGTACTCATTCCTGAAACCTCATAACAGCGAGTAGTTAAAGCTTTGTGATTGAGCAATAAATCAGCCTTCTTTCGTTGCCCAGCCAGAGGGCGAAAGTGATATTTTGGATGCTGGATTGTCCCTGTTTTAAATAGATATTGGTACAGTGTTCGGTCAATCTGATAAACCTTGGAATTGGTTAGTAGGGTTGAATCATAGACCCTATTTAAGTTGTTCATGAAGCTACTCCCTTGAACTGAGAAGCCATAGAAGCTAGTCCGGTCTTATTCGGTTGAATTGTTGTTGGTGTAGATGGAGAATTTTGAGTTTTTGGAGGAGTCTGTACACCAATACCACCTTGAAAAATGAGCTTTTCTACTGCTGCTGATAGGGCTTGTGTTGGGGCATCGTGAGGAATATTGAACATCTGGCACAGTTCATAAACTGCTAAATACGAGATGGTTATACGCCGAGATTCGTAATTCATTAATTAAGCTCCTGTGGATATTTCTGTTAATAGCTTTAAACCGAAAGCATTGATGAATTGCGGATTTTCTAAAACCACAAATCCGAATTCAGATAGATTTTGATCCACTACTGGCAGGGAAACACCACCACCCCAAGCAACAAGATATTTCGCTCTATCTAGGTAGTTGCCATTCGTTACAAAGTTGGCGAATTTCTCAATGCGATTAGACCACCATTCATCTAGACATTGGGCATATTCAATTTCAAAATTCTTACCTGTAAGGTGATTACCTCCATAAGTAAAAGTGCCATCTTTAATCCCTCGGTTAACTAATGTGGGTGAGTGTTTTACATCCTTATTAATCAAGCTTATTGGGTCGTTTCTTTTATCTAGTGCTTCTGCAATCATTGAGTGCAGTTGTCCACATCCACCTTCAATCAAATGTTGGGCTATAACTGCTCCGTTGCCGTTAAAAACTGTGCCTAACCAAGTTGAGGAACCGATATCAAGGGCGATGGCAATCTCTGATTCTTCAAGGGTTAGGGTTGATTCACCAAATAAGCAGTAGGCAATGCTGCCAAACCCTTCTGGATAAATGCCTGTGACTACGATTTCGACTGTTTTGGTAACAACAGAACGATTGACGGGGTGCTTGTGCTGGAAGGTATGAGTACCTTGTACTCTGCGTTTAATTTCTTCAGCCCAGCGTTGTGGGTTGTGGTTACTCAAACTAATTTCTAATTTCATTCCATCTGGAATATTCAGAACTGCTAAGTCTGCAAGGATGCTTTCTAATGCCAGTTCTGCTTTTTTGGCTTTGTCTTCGTGCAGTAGGGTGTGGTCGCTTTGGGCGATCGCCGCAGTTCCCCAAAAAAATTGCGTGTCTTTTAAGTCCAAACGCTTCCCTTCGACGTAATGCACCCATGCGCCATCTTTCGATATGGTTTCGTGGTGGCGAATGTTGCGATTGCGAACAAGTGAGTATGCAGATGGCATCGTGACAGAAAAATCACCGTATATTGCCTTGCCATACCCAGCACCGGGGTCTTTACCTGCAATTAGGGCAGTTAGCCCAGAATTGGCAAGCACTTCTGCTTGAACTAACCAATTTGTGGCATTGGCGTATGTGGTTGTCATGGTTCTGATGGTTGGTAAAAGTCTTATTTATTCTGGGTTTGAAGAATTTAGCGGCTAAATAGCCTTAAATCCAAACATCCAGTTCTTGGTAAGCCTAAACATCACTTTCTGGCTTCTATTGCCTTTGTTGGGTGGCTGCTTTTGGCTTGATGATGTTATATTAACCTACATAGGTAAGTTATAGCAATTTACCTATGTAGGTTATTTGCTGTAATTTAACTCAATGCCATAATTGAGCGAAGTACAGCAATATATGAAATGGGTAACTCTGAAGAAACAGGAGATAAAACCGTAAAACTTGTTGTTTTCTTGTCAGATGATGAGCGAACGCAGTTTAAAATAGCTTGCGCTCGTAATAAAACGTCTATGAGCCAACAAGCAAGAGAATTAATTCTGAATTGGATAAAGTCTGAAGAAAAGTAGGAAATTATTCCTATTAGCACTGGATAAAGAATCTGATAAATGACTATCTAATTCAAAAATGCAGTGTCAAGCATTAGTATCAGTACAGTAAGTGCTAATTTCACTAAATTAATTTTTGATGTCGCCAATGACTACCGTGAAAGACCCACCTACGGATTTTCAACTCCCGCCGCACAATGAAGCGGCGTTAGAGATGCTTAGGGAGGCGAAAGACTATGAATCCACTGTTGCACTAGCGGCTAGTAGTGCTGCGCTGGCTACAGGTGGTATAGTTCATCCGTTAGGCTGGTTACTTTTTGGATTAGCTTACAAGCCGTTAGTAGCAACTCAAAAACTGGCACGGTTAGAAAAATTAACAGCTTCACTCTTGGATGAGTTTAAAAGTGAAGGAATACAAGTTTTTCCAGTGCTAAAAGTAGAAGACAAGAACCCTATCGACTTGTTTGTTAGATTTGAGCGAAAAGTTCATCTATTTATTTCAATTCGCTCAATAGGAGATAAGGAGGTTGTCTACAACGAAGCCAGAGAGGTTTTGCAGCTTAAGAGGAAAGACAAGCATGGACTAAAAGTTTGGAATCCTTGCCCACTACTAGAATTGGCAGATTACGAGAAGTGGTTGAGCAAGAACAGAGACTTGTTTGGGATGTCCTCAAGAGAAGCTACGAAAACACCCTCAGCAAAAGTTTTGGTCTTATGGCCTCCCACCAAAGCGGCAGAAGATCATAATTCACACCTTTATTCTGAAGTTGGAAGTATGAGAATTCTAGCTCTCAGAAGAAAAGGAACTGCATTTGTAATTCAACAGGAGGAAGTTACCGAGTTTATCAAGGCTTGGTTAGCCAAGTACGAATAGACTAAAAACTGAAAACCCCGCGTCCCGGTAGGACAGCGAGGCTTTCAAATGGAATTGGGGTATCTGGTTTGAACCGCCGGATTAATATCCCTAATAGTAATCTTATCTTACATGATTGGAGTGTTAAGCCCTTGTTACACTGCACACCCAGCGACAAAAAGTAATTCAGGAATTTTAAGTAATTTTGTGCTTAGATTTCTGAAAGTTTGTATTTTAAGATTACTGCCAAAGGATAGCTCCAATTCCTCCACCACACATCAAGGAGGAATAGCTAAATGTCACTATTACCACAATTTAATAACTCGCTTCAGCATCAACAATTAAGTAACGAATGCGCTGAAGCATTAGGAGCAGAACAAGAGCTTGTTTTTATCAAGTTTGCGTTTAATGCCACAGGCTCTAATAAAGACTGGGATTTTAAAAAGCTGGCTGCCAACTTCCAAGATACCGAAGGCACTCTAGAAGATGTCAGGCAACACATCAAAGCAGGTCACGCCGTTTGTGCTGGCTTGTTAGGTGGAAAATGGCGCAGTAAGGCTAATGTCATAGGTTCTCAGTGGCTACTACTTGACATCGATAACTCTGATGTCGCCCGTGATGCAGAGGGTAAACCAATTAAGGATGAAAACGGGAATTCCATCAAGGTTTACACTCCACAACTAACCATTGAAGAAGCGTTAGCCCATCCCTTCATTCAAAAACATTGCGCTTTAATGTACACCACTGCCAGCCATAAACTTGACTGGCATAAATTCCGGTTGATTTTCCCTCTGCCCCAATATGTTGAGGGTGCTGATACGGTAGAAGCTTGTACACGTTTTCTCATGCAGCAGTTGCCGCATGACCCGGCTTGTAAGGATGCCAGCCGTGTATTCTACGGCAATACAGAAGCAGAATTCCTCATAGTCAACCCCGAAGCAACACTACCAGCAGAGTGGGTAAGTTCAGCAATTGCGATCGCGCTTCAGGAAAGGGAAGAATACCAGCAGCGCATTACTGAAATTGAATCACGCCGTAAACAATTCCGTGAAATCTCCGACGTTGAAGGCTGGGACACTGAGCAGCTGATACACCTTGCACTATCATTCATTCCACCACGTAGCCCTGGCAGTGGCAATTACGACGAGTGCCGCCAAATCCTGATGGCTTTAGTAAATCACTATGGGCCAACGGATGCCGAAATCATTGCCGAGAAGTGGTCGCCCTCTATTCCTGGTTCAACCTGGAACATTCGCGCCAAGATTCGCAGTTTCCGACGTGCGGGGATCAGCATTGGAACACTGTTTCACATCGCCAAGCAGTACGGCTTTCGCTTCCCACAACGGCAGTACGAACCGTATCAACGTGACCAAGGGCTGATTAGCCGTGAGCAGTGGGAACTGGGGCAAATTAGAGAAGATTTGACCAGCTTCAAGAATTTATTAAAGCAAGCGCTCGCCCCGTTTGTTTCAGGTGCTAAAGGATTTTCAGCACCACCCCTACAAAAGCCAGAACTCGAAACTACAGCCGCAGTAAGGCAGGTCATTGTCTACCAGCGTGGCAATATCCCACACAGGAGCGAATTTACAGGTGAAGGCAATCTCTATATTGACTGCCAACCAGAGGAGCATATTGCAGCATGGGTGGAAGCCATCTCTAAGGGCTGGAAAGAGATTTTGGATAATTCTCATCCTGGTTTGGGCAAGTCTCACAATGCTGGTCAACTCACCGCCGCACTTTTCGGGATTGAAAAACTAATTTACCAGGATGCCAACCACCGCAACCCCTCAACACTCCCCATCGAGACTAACTTTGTTGATTTACCAGTGCGGCACAATGGCTTAAAAATCGACCCCACCCGCACCACGCCAATGGGTGAGCCGTTTCAATTGCGCCCAAAAGTGGGTGAAATTCCCGATACCATTGGCAATTGTCACAGAAGTTATTTATTTGAAGGATTTCGTGATAAGAATTTTAACAGTTTAGATTTTGAAGAAAGCTCTGTTAGCCCTATCTGTAACGGTTGTCCCCTCCAAAACCAGTGCCGTTTTGCTCATGGTAATGGTTTCGGCTTCCGCTATCTCAAACGCAGTGCAATTCAAAATTTCTCCCAAATTAGGGCGCATCCTGACTCTACCCCAGTTAATTTAACTAACGCGGCAGGTATTCCTTTTACAGTAGGTCGCATTTGGGAAGAAGCGGGTACGCTCATTCAGCCTGTGCGAGAAATTCAAGTCAAGTTAAAAGATTTTGATACTACTGTAGGGCAACTGGCTACTGGTTTACCGCCTGAGCAATGGTCAAAACTCCAGCCAGTTTTACAAGCAATGCGCTCATTGCTCACCCAAGATATTCAGCCCGATTCTCGCTATGGCTTTGATGATGCGGCATTAAGGACATTTTTACCCGAATTTCCTCAAGATTTAGATGTTGAAGGGATTCGCTCCTTTGTAGAGCCTAATTTAGAATTTCTCTCTGACTTGGATTCTCTTGATATCCAAGCGGATCAACAACTTAAAAAAAGTGCCGCCGCCCGTTTTGCTGCCAAAAAGCTAGTTAAGGAAAGCGCAAAACAAGCAGGTAAGGATTTTCTAGAGTTGCCTTTGTACTGGTTGCCTGATTTCCTGGAAGCTTGGAAGGGTGAAGGTTACTTGGCTTGTAAATGGGGTGAAATCACTATTTCCCGCCCTAACTCCAAGTATCAAGATTTGGCTAACTCTGCCCAATTTAATATCTACCTTGATGCTACTACCACACCTGAGCAGTTGAAAGTCAAGCTTAACTACCAAGAACCCCTGCTTCTAATCGAGCAGTCACGCCCCGACTACAGCAATTTAACAGTGGTTAATGTGACTGGGCTTGGTAAACTGTCTAAAAATCGCTCCCGTTCCTTAACTGCCCGTGTTAATGCCCTCAAGGAAACCTTTCTCAAACTCCACAAGCGACTGGGCATCATCGAGTGGAAACAAGTGGCACAAGAAGCCGTTGACCGGATTGAATACGGTCACTTTGTCGATGGTCGTGGGGTTAATCGCTTCAGTGATGCCGACGCAATCGCCTCTTTTGGCATTCCCTACCAAAATATCGGTACGTTGGCAGCACATTTTCAGGTGATGACTGGTTTTAAGGTCAACCTTGAAGATAACAACAGCACTTTTCAAGAGTATCTTATCCAGTTGGTGAGGGCTGAAATTATCCAAGAGATTGGCCGATTACGCGCTCATCGTCGCCCACAAGAAAAGCTAACATTCTACTTCTGCGCTGATTATGACCTTAGTTTTCTCCTTGCGGAACTGCCAGGGGTGAAATTAGAGGTTGTTGATGCGTGTGAATTCTGCATTGAAGCTGGTAGCCGCGACCAGCAAACCGGACACGCCATAGTCAACACTTTCACCCAGCTTTGGCAGTCTCACCAGAAAATTGGCCAAAATGCGATCGCCTCCCTTCTGGACATCTCCCAAAGTTGGGTAAGCCGATTTACCGAGCGTTGGGGAGGGTGGCGCAGGTTCAAAAAAATATTACTACTGCTATTAGATAGTCTTTATAGCGATAGTAATAAAAATTTGACAGAACTCAGCGATGAGGAAAGGTGGTTTGCCCATGAATACTTCCCCACGCTGATTACTGAATCGGAATCATCGCCTGAAGATGCCTTAAAACACATTGCTGAAGTCGCCACAGTCCTTACTCCTACTGCGTTGCGGCGAATTGTGTATCATTGCAACCCTCAAGTTAAGGCTGACTTGCTGATGATTATCTTGCGTTGTCTGCCCGTTGAAGTTTACTCAGACTTTGCCCCGATGCAAACCGTAACTAACCCGATAGCGACACTCTAAAATTTATCGGTTTTTAATTTCTACTGACCTATCAGTAATAAAAGATGCTCTCCTTCATGATTAGGTACTTAATCATTGAGTGAGCGTCCCGTTCAGTATGCCTTGAAACGTCGCATTGACGCTCTGTACAGCATGAGTACATTAAAATTACTGCTTTATACAGTATGAGCAACGTGCTTTTACAGTACTTCACCTGATTAGTGCATTAAAAATACTGCTAAATGCGGCATTAACAACGTGTTAATCAGGTATTCCACATTAATGACGCATAAAAATTAATGCTTTCTACGGCATTAACAATGTGCTAGTACCGTGTTCCACATTAAAAGTGCATAAATATTACTGCACTCTCATGTTAAGCCTATGTGCAAGAGCAGTATTCACCGGAAAAGTGACGGTTTTTCAAGCATTCCCGGCTCCGAAAAAACTTACTGCCAAAGCTTAGTACTGTGCCGCACTCAACCAACCAAAATTTAACCTTGCCCTTGTTCGCTTGACTGCGGCGGGAAAAACTTCGGACGCTCACCAGCCCCCAACTGCCAGCCAGTCACTTTAGCCAAATATTTCTCCTCTGTCATCCTTTCAGTCTCAGCCAGCCGCTTGAGGGTGGTAGGTGTCAAGTCTAAGCGGCGCATGATTTCGGTTTTACTCAATCCCAGACTGGCTTCCTTGACCGAGTAGAGAAACTTACTGCCCTCAATGCTGGTGTTCTCTGCTATATGTTCCTCAACGCCACTAGCAAGGCTAATAGCTCCAGCTGCGATGAGTGCTTCCCTCAGTTGCCGCATCTGCTGTTCTAGCAGGGCAAGCCGAGGCGCGAGATTTTCTTGTTCTAGTGCCGCAACTCTGGGGCCAAGGTCGGTATCTCCCAAAGGGCGGCCATCTTGTTTCAGAAAGTGTTCAATAATCAGCGACACAGCAGAGGAGACTGAACGCTGGTAATTTTCGTCCATCCAGCCTTTGAGTAGCTCATGCACATCCTTTGGTAAATAGGCTGTGACTTGTACGCTCTTGCTATCAGCTTCATCCATACATTGCCTTCACTGCTTTTCAATGTGTGTGCAATGTGCGTGTACAGTGGAATGCTTTACTTCAGCATTGCCTGTACTGCACTCTTCCTTATTAGTAATGTACCAAGTGCTGTTAAGTGCTGTGCCATAGCGTTGTTCAATACTGTTATTTACGGCATTAATAAATTCTCACAACATAAGAACGCATTACTGGCACATTATTAATACTGCAAAACAATGTGCTAGCAATGTGCCAATGCAGTGAAACACATTAAACTAGCAGCACTAGTAATGCTAATTGTCTCAAACGCTTATACTGTGCTGAATCTAGCTTTTTTGCTAAAATTTGCGGTCTAGCCATAAGATATTGAAATAGAGTCAAGCAACCCTATGAAACGCCCAAGAAGCCCCCTAGAGGCGACAAAAGAATGGTTATATCTGGAATCGGTAGACTACATTTGCGAGTGCTTGGAGGCTTGTAAAGATGCCTCTATGGAATGCGGATTTGCGAGAAATCTTACCTCGCCAAGCACTACGGGTTGCCAGCATTAAAGTTTGCCCACCTCAGAGAGCAAGAATTACTCATTGGTTGCAGCAGTTGAACGAGTCAGATTTAGCTGCATAACCCTCTTTTGTCACTACAATTATTTGTGCGCTATGGCATACAAGACATCTACTGACAGTGAATGAACGTTATTAGTCCGCAGGTATTCTAAATTTGCTTGTTTAACACGTTCTCTTGCGGCTAAATCAAGTTGGTCGATTGTACCTCTGAATCCCCCACCCAAAGCCATTGTCCACCAATCTTCTGCACAAGCCAGTTCATGAGTTCCTGCTTCTGCAAAAACCTCAACCTGTGTCGCCCCGCCTGCAACTAGTAGTGCTTGCAGTGAAGCAGGCTCGGCAATTCGCTCCCACGGCGTAAATTTCTTATACAAATCCGGGCGTTCAGCCTGAATTGCATCCCAGAATATTTGATTAGCAGGTTCAAATACCTTCTTCCCCCAAGAGGTAATAGCTAGTTTTCCGCCAGGACGAACCATCCGCCAAAGTTCTTTTACTGCTGTAACCATATCTGGAACAAAGAAAATCCCAAAAACACAAACAACTGCATCAAAGCTTTCGGATTTTAAACCTAAATTTTCAAAATCCCCAGAGCGAAACTCGATATTATTAAGACCTTGAAGTTGTGACTTATTTCGTGCTAGTTCAAGCAGAGATTCGGCAATATCTATCCCTAAAACCTTTCCATTAGAGCCTACACTTACTGCTGCTGGAATCGCAGAAGCACCAGTTCCACAACAAACATCCAAAACCTGATCACCTTTTCTCAGCGAGAGCCGTTCAATGGTTTGTTGTCCAAAGCGATTCCAGAAAGATAAAGCCGGAGCATCAAAATAATCAGAAGCAGTATTAAAAATTGTTTTTGTCTTCTCTATTGCCTCGTCTCTGTTAATCATTGATTGCAATTACTCCTTGTCTGAAATAGCTAGTTGCTTAGATTTCATCATCACTGTAAAAGCTTGATACAAAAGCGAACCTGTTTGGTTTACTAGTTAGTTCTGATTTATCCTACTGCTCCTGTGCTACTGGCTGTTATTTTTTCCTCTTGTCCGTTGTGTCCTTTACAAGTGCTTCTTCAGCTTCGCTGCTTTCAACAACTGCTGACTGATTTTCAGTAGCCTCCTGAACTGATGTACTACTGCCGTTCTCAGATGTTTTCTGACGGCGACGGCTGCTTTTCTTCAATTCACCTACTAAATATTTAATTCTGCTACCAGTCAAATTAATCCCCAGACCTTTCAGCATCTCTGAAACTTCATCGTAAGTGTAGCCGTACTTGTCAGAAGTCAGCTTCTCAATATATCTCCGCATCTTGCGAACAGCGTCTCTGTCCGATATGTCTTCTCGCTATGAATTGGCTTCTGTTCCTTTAGCAGATTGATGGCCTTATCAATCTTCTCTTTCGTAATCACTTCTGAATTCTTCTGTTCACTCATGTTTATCTCATGAATACCAATTAATTGATAATTATCGACTATTTGAAAAAATCTGACTCAAAATCCTAAAAAAAATTTGACTATTGCGGCTACGGCGAATCGCCCTTTTTCTGTGGTGGCTACGCCGTTATTTTTAACTAACCTAATGCTTAAAAAAATCGACTGTTACGGCTACGCCGAATTATCCTTTCGTATTACAGCTTCGCTGAACTATTTTTTCTGTGACAGCTTCGCTGATATTTTTATTCAATCTAACACCAGATACTCTAACTATTACAGCAGGAACTGAATCTAGAATTTTCATATAGCGGCTACGCCGTATTTACCTCTTCTGCTGCGGCTACGCCGAACCAGAATCTACCTCCTGCTTGATTTTCTTAAATTCCGGCGGGAGCCGTTGATATATCCCTCTTACCGTTGTAGGATTGACAGCAGCACGGCGGGAGCCGTCCCCTGCCCCCGCCCGTCTTGTCGCCTCCCCCCAAAATGGGCTTGAAGCCAGCCATGCCTCAAAGCTTACGCTTTGTCTCGCTGCGCTCGAACGGCAGACTGGTTCAAGTGGGGAAACCCCCCCTTGAAAAACCCCCCTCGCAATGTCCCTCAATCTTCTCGAATTATGGCGAACCGCAAGCAGTCTAAAGCTCTAATCCGAAAGCATATTTTTCCAGTTAGATTGAGCGACATCGAACTGGAAATGATTCGGATGAAATCACAGGATGCGGGAATGTCAGCGAGTGAACTAATGAGACGCAATGCGTTGATGCGTCCATTACCCAAACGACTGAGTAAAATTAGCTTGCAAACATATT
>JAHHHN010000050.1 GCA_019359325.1 Mojavia pulchra JT2-VF2
CTCGACCGATATTATTGAGTGTAGTGGCTTCACCAGAGCGATCGCCCACAGCACGCCATAGGGGAAGAGCTTGGTTGTAAAAATCGAGTGCTTTTTGCTTTTGTCCTAAAGCGTCGTAGACTCCACCGATATTATTGAGTGTAGTGGCTTCACCAGTGCGATCGCCCACAGCCCGCAATATGGGAAGAGCTTGGTTGTAAAAATCGAGTGCTTTTTGCTTTTGTCCTAAATCGTCGTAGACTCGACCGATATTATTGAGTGTAGTGGCTTCACCAGTGCGATCGCCCACAGCACGCCATAGGGGAAGAGCTTGGTTGTAAAAATCGAGTGCTTTTTGCTTTTGTCCTAAAGCGTCGTAGACTCCACCGATATTATTGAGTGTAGTGGCTTCACCAGAGCGATCGCCCACAGCACGCCATAGGGGAAGAGCTTGGTTGTAAAAATCGAGTGCTTTTTGCTTTTGTCCTAAAGCGTCGTAGACTCGACCGATATTATTGAGTGTGCGAGCCTCACCAGAGCGATCGCCCACAGCCCGCAATATGGGAAGAGCTTGGTTGTAAAAATCGAGTGCTTTTTGCTTTTGTCCTAAAGCGTCGTAGACTCGACCGATATTATTGAGTGTAGTGGCTTCACCAGTGCGATCGCCCACAGCACGCCATAGGGGAAGAGCTTGGTTGTAAAAGTCGAGTGCTTTTTGCTTTTGTCCTAAAGCGTCGTACACTAGACCGATATTATTGAGTGTAGTGGCTTCACCAGAGCGATCGCCCACAGCACGCCATAGGGGAAGAGCTTGGTTGTAAAAATCGAGTGCTTTTTGCTTTTGTCCTAAAGCGTCGTACACTAGACCGATATTATTGAGTGTAGTGGCTTCACCAGAGCGATCGCCCACAGCACGCCATAGGGGAAGAGCTTGGTTGTAAAATTCGAGTGCTTTTTGCTTTTGTCCTAAAGCGTCGTAGACTCGACCGATATTATTGAGTGTAGTGGCTTCACCAGTGCGATCGCCCACAGCCCGCAATATGGGAAGAGCTTGGTTGTAAAATTCGAGTGCTTTTTGCTTTTGTCCTAAAGCGTCGTAGACTCGACCGATATTATTGAGTGTAGTGGCTTCACCAGTGCGATCGCCCACAGCCCGCAATATGGGAAGAGCTTGGTTGTAAAATTCGAGTGCTTTTTGCTTTTGTCCTAAAGCGTCGTAGACTCGACCGATATTATTGAGTGTAGTGGCTTCACCAGTGCGATCGCCCACAGCACGCCATAGGGGAAGAGCTTGGTTGTAAAATTCGAGTGCTTTTTGCTTTTGTCCTAAAGCGGAGTAGTTACGCCCAAGCCAAACTAGTGCATTTGCTTTAAGTTTTTGATCTTTGAGTTCCTGTGCCATAGCCGGAACTGGCTGTAATATTTGTATTGCCTTTTGGTGTTCTTGTTGCTGTGTCAGTTTTATCCCTTGTTCTAGCAGTTTTTCTGCTTCTTGCGATCGCGAGTTTTGAGTTTGTCCCCAGGTGGGTTGAGCTATCAGCATTACTGTTAAAGGCGTGATATAAAAGCCCACAGCCAACAAACTGGTGAGAATTTTTTTCATAGAATATTACAGATATAATCAGTTTTTATGAGCATCAGCCGAAGTTGTAGTTAAAAATGTTGAAACTGTGGTTACTAACGTTGAAGCTGCTATAAGAAATACTGAAGCTATTGTTACAACAGATGAAGGGTTTGTTATCAATGTTGAAGCTGTTGTTACTAACGTTGAAGTTGCTATAACAAATACTTAAGCCGTTGTTAGAAAAACTAAAGCGTTTGTTATTAATGCTGAAGCTATCGTAACAAACGTTAAAGTTGTCGTTATTAATGTTGAAGCTGTTCTAACTAACGTTGGAGTTGTTGTAACTAACGTTGAATTGATCGTAAAGAACGTTGAAGCAAATAGTTTATTGCTAGATTCGATTCTCAGGCAGTTGCTGAAATAATTTACGATTAATAAGGTTTTGCCAGAATGGTGATCGTTCGTTGTTGCGAATTGAACTGGATTTCATCCACAACATATTGCCGATTTCTAGCCACTGACTGAATACCCTGCAACTGTGCTGTGGAAACTACAGGTGGTTTGAGTTTCACTACCGCCTGACCTTGAGTAGGATTTTTGACGGTAAAAGTATTTAAAGGGATACCACTCCAAGTTACTGGCTTACCTATGGGGCGATCGCGCTCACCCCGGATAATTTGCCGCCCATTGCTTCTGTAAACCAACGCCCCATTCTTGAAGACTACTTTTTGAATTTGGCTCAGGGGAATCATGGCAGTTTTACCACTACGCTGAATTGATAGTGCTTGCCCTTGTGCATCAATTCCTATTACCCTACCACTGCTTGACTCACCCTTTTTAAGGATGACCTCTGCTAACTCTGGCAAGGCCACTATAAGTTCTAATTCATCCGCTTTGACTGGTATCTGTGCTAAGAAGAAACTTTCCGTCTTGACATCTTTGCTAATTACAGCTTGAATATTTCCTGCTAGCGCTGCTGCCATTACTAGGATTGCCACAACCCATCCCTGGAAAAAAGCTTTCATAGTTTTAACAGTCTATTTGACTGTTTTTAACTTTCTCATTAAACTTCAAACGCAGATACCAAATTTCCGTAAAATCACTAAAAGAAACTGATTATTTACCTGTAGTTATGCCGCAGGGGTAACGCACCATCCTAGATTTTTGGTGCATTAAGACTGATGTCCATAAAGCACCCTACTTTCTGCATTGTTTACTTAATTACGAATTACGAATTACGAATTACAAATTAGTATGACCCAAACCCCCAACCAGGAAACCAATATTTTAGGTAAATTCACGAGTGTACTTGGCTTACTGGGTGCGGCGCTTTTCTTTGCAGGCTGGATTTATCGTTGGTCATATTTCTACTTTTTTCAGCTAGAAGTTAATACCCTCGACTTACCTGCACAGTCTTTTTTGATAGTTCCCCTGCAAATATTTCTCGGAGATATCTGGACAATATGCAAAACAGCGATCGCTTTTATTGTAGCTGCGATCGCCATTCAGGTAACATTATGGTTAATTAAGATCGTTAGTGATGCGGTAGTTTCTGCAAGCCAATTACTACTGAGTCGCATCATCTCTGCAACTCAACACAAACGCTCATGGATAGCTAAACAGCTAAAATCTATAGCTGAATTTAGTTTTGGGCAACTGCGTTCAGTGGAGTTTCTGCGATCGCTAGTTAATGAGATAGTAATAGTATCTTGGGTATTAATTGTGATATTTTGGTTAGCTCGTTGGCAAGGCATTGCAGATGCTAGGCGGGATGCTGGTCAAAATTCTACCTTGCCCGTTGTAGCGTTAATTACACCTGAAGAAAAATTTGCTGTAGGGCGCAAACTTGATGATATATTTGCTGACCCTTCGTTGAAAGGTTATCGCATAATTGGAGACAGAGGTTTATTCGATGACTTGCGGGGCAGAGAAGATAATGATATTAGCAATCCAAAGCAGCCGCGAGTCTGGCGCTTACTCCTAGAACGTGGCGGCTGGATTTATTTGTTTCGAGCATTACCCCCAAATGCAAAATCTAACGAGATACCATCAGTGTTAGCTATTCAAGAAAGCGATAAGGGACATATCATCATTCGCAGTCCAGAAATTTCTAAAACTAGTTCTCCTTAATATCCGATGATAACGTGATGCGAAAATTGAAGGGCGATCGCTCAAGGTTTTTTCATCATAAATCTAACTAGCGTAGAGAATGCTTGAAACCATACGAGCGGTTATTTGTTCCTCTTTTTGCCGCCTTTGGGTAGTCTCCCAACCATTCAGATTTCGGTTTCATTTCAAACAGCGTGGCTTCTAACATTGCCAACAACAGATTTTTTCTTCTCAAAGTTTGTTTACGAAAGATTGTAGCTTGTTGCCCTAAACTTCTGTATGCAGACCACGAAACATCATTTGATACAGAGATGCCCACGTCCGTAAGTATTTGCTGTCTCAATATCAAGTGTGCCTGCAAAAGTTCATCCACGTTGATATTAGAATGATATGTTCTGACTGCTTGAGGATGTCGCCAAATGTAAGCAATTCCATCAAGTTGATTGACCTCTCTATTAATGGCAGTTAAAGACCAATCTTGAGATAAACTACTGTGAAAAGTACAGTTTTTTGCCAGTTTATCTTCTTTTAACGTAAAAATCTGACCAATTTCCGCAAAACAATACTGTTGTGGATGGGCAAAACACCGCGCAAATCCATTACCAGGGTCAACGTTATAGTCCATCAACTGGACAAAACCAAGAGATTCTAGAATAGTAGTTTGTTGCTGTAACCAATTTAAATCTAACTGTGGGTAATCTGCAATTACTGCTACTTTGAACTGCCATTCATTCGGTGTTGCCCGAAGCATCTGAATTTTTACATTTGATAGGAACCAGAGCAACGGAAATGTCACCAAAGCAATAACTATTGTGAAACCTAACAAATCTGGCAGATTCAGCAGATTAGTCAATTGCCAACCATTACCAGCAAGAAGATATAAAAATAAAGCTAAACCCGAAAGTACGTAGCTCCCCACCGCAAGCCAAAATGCTTGTATTCCTGAACTCAGTTTCATTGCTGCCTTTCTGCAATACTGTTACCCGGTTAGAGTACCCAGCGAAGAAGCTTCAATATCTATCTGTAGAATAATAAATCACTTAATATTTTTTCATCCTTTCCTGCGACTGCTGCGGCGTGTAGGTGGGGATGGTGGAGGTGGTTCCTGAGATTTTAGCTTGTCATCATCAGTGAGAAACTCTACATAAAAGCCCTTTTGGTGATAATGCTGACCCAAGATGACAATACTGGCATCACCCATAGAAGTTTTTTCTACAGCTTGATTTGGGAATTGAGCCGCTAAATGTCTTAATTTTTCCTCTTCCCAAAGAACAATTTGCTCATGAAACTTCGCCCAAGGTGTTGTTTCATCAGCTGCATAAGTTATGATTTTGGCAAATTCTTGAGCTGCTATACGTTTACTTTCTGAATTTGCTGTTTTAGCCTGTGCAATATGATTACCTGCTTCTATAACAGTAGCTAAAGGAAGCACTAGCGTTGTTGATTTGGCGATTTCTGCCTTAATTTTCTGATTTACACGCTCAAAATTCCATTCATTATTACCAGCAGTTTCTTTCCCTGGAACTTCTAACCAAACGCATAAAAGCGATGTATCAATGAGTAGCACCTTTCTCATATTAGTAACTATTCATTACGAGAAAGGCTTCTTTCAATTGCACCCTTAGTTGTCATATCACCTAAAGAATATGATGCAAACAACTTAGAAAAATTATCAATATCTTCTAAAAGAGTTAGCTTGCTTTCTCCAGTTTCAGAATCGCGGTGTGCGACAACTACAAATGGCACAATCTCTGGGCCTAAAGCATCAAGCAAAGCTGGGTTATGGGTAGTAAGTAAAATATCAATCTTTCTTTTTTCACCAATTTCTCGCAGTATTCTTACCAGTAATTCTGCACGTGAGGGATGCAAACCATTATCTATTTCTTCTATAACAATTTGGCTACCTTCTGGGCGAGTGAGTAATGCTGTGAAAATTGCTAAAAAGCGTAAAGTTACATCTGACATACTCCTGGCATCAATCTTTGGAAGATTATAACCCTTTTTCCACTCTTCCTGATAGTAAAGCATAGCGCCTCTTCGTAATTCGCTATCTTCTTCTGCCCATACTTTTTGAATACCGCCTGCTGCTAATTGTTTAATATATGTGGATAAAGTTGATTCTACTTCAGCTTTTTGTTCATCAGGTAATGCTACTAAAACACTTGCGATATTTGAAGCATCGCTTTTTATGCTTTCACAAAGGTGTGAATAATCGCGCATTTTTGAAGGTATGGGATTAAGGATTAAAATATTTTCTAAAGCATCAATAATGAAATTTTTTCCTTGATGTTTTAATGCCAAAAACTTATTATATATTTTTTCAAATTCTTCATCATTGATCTCTTTATTTTTATTTAAAATTTCATGTATTTCTAGATTTTCTTCTATTTCAATATGACCAATTTTCACTTCTTTTAATCCACTAATATTAGATGGAAAATAATTTCTTAAATTAATTGTGTTAATTGTATCAATATAATTAAAAACCCTGTTTTCAGTGAATAATTTAAATTCAATATATTCTTCTAAAATTTTAACTAATTGTAGTGTTTGTATATTAATAACATACAAATAATCTGCTTGTTCATCCTCACCCTGAACTAATGCTTTTAATGTAAACTTAGTTTCTGGTTTTCGTGCAGCCCACTCTACACCACCGCGAATAGATGGAAGCGTTTTATCGCCTGCTAAAGCTGTTTCAATATTCTCGCCTCTAGCTATTCTTTGCAAAAATTCCAAAGCTTCAACCACATTGGACTTTCCACTTGCATTCGTACCAATCAGAACAGTCAAAGGGTCAAGTGGAAGTTCTGCATAACGGAAACTTTTCCAATTTTCAAGGATGAGTTGCTTAAGCATGGCCCACTCCAAATAAGGTGTATTGAGTGTCTAATAAATTTATAACAACAGAATGATAAACGCTATTAATTATGTATCCACAACTTGTGAATGCAAGTTTAGTTTATGTAGTCGCACCTTTAAGGGTGTTGACTATTGCCACAATATCTGATGATAACTTGAGGTTACAAATAAATAGCGATCGCTCCAGATTTTCCATTGTTATTCAAATAATTAGCCCATATTTTTAAATCGTAGCGTCTCTAATTTACCCCAGTGTAGAGAAGAGGCGATCGCATATTAAATAATATTTCCCAAATTCATGTGATTTTCGGTGGAAATTAGGGAAATATAAATTTGTAACGTTTAATTAAATTTGCAATTCAGGATTAAGTTGTAATTTACCTTCTTCAACTCCAAACTCTCCCGAAATTCGTATTCGTACTGAATTTATAGATAACAAGCAAGTAGTTATTCGCATTGCTGATAATGGTTCAGGAATTCCTTTGAATGTAAAGCAGCGATTATTTGACCCTTTTTTCACTACTAAACCTGTGGGCAAAGGAACTGGATTAGGGCTATCCATCAGCTATCAAATCATTGCAGAAAAACACGGTGGTCAACTGCAATTTCTTTCTGCTGTTGGAGAGGGAACCGAATTTATTATTAAAATTCCTGTTGAACTTAATTTTTGATAAATTTAGGTAAACAACACAGATAAACGCAGATGCACACAAATAAATATCGGTGTTTATCTGTGTGCATCTTTGGATATTTTTAGCTTTATTTAGATTTTTGCAAGAAGTCTAATAAAGAAATAAATTAAATTAAAGATTTGAGGTTTGATCCGCAGCCACATAAGAAATTGTAAAGCCTGGAAACAACCATCATATCCCTATTCACCAACCTCAACCAAAGTAGGATGTTTACTATCTTCACTAGACACAATGATTTGACTAAATGCTCCATCACGCCAACTGTCTGCTATATCTTTAATAAAACTGGCGATGGGTATAGCAATTAACAAACCTAACACACCTCCCAATTTAGCTCCCAATAGTAAAGAAATTACCACCCAAACAGGATTTAAACCAGTTAAATTACCAAGAATACGGGGGGCGACAAAATTAGCATTTACTTGGTCAATCGCTACAGCTATACCTAATACTTCCACTCCTAGCCAAATATTTTGCAAAGCTATTAAAGAACTTACTATAGCTATGCCTATCCCTGTACCAAACGGGAAGAGGGAGAAAAAGCCAATGCCAATACCAAAAAGTAACGCTAAGGGAACATGCAATGCCAAAAATGCCAGTGTAATTGCAACTCCCAAAATAGCACCCAATGTTGCCTGACCAATAAAATAATTGTGAAAATCTTCTTGCAATAATTGCCGCACTTTTGAACCAATGTGAGGAGGAAACCACTGAAAAACTCCATCCCACAGGCTTTTCCCATTTAATACGAGATAGACCGTCAGCACTACTGCTAATAACACGTTGACGACAATGGCGATGGTATCGAAAGCAACGCTAAGAATTCTACCAGTGAAGGATTGAAGTTGATTAGACAATCTGTCTAATATTTGAGTAGCTAAACCAGTCAAATTTACAGGAAGTTGTTGTGTCGCTGCCCAATTTTGGAAAGCTTGGATTTGCTGACCGGCAGAATCAACCCAATAGGGAAGAATATTAGCCAGTTCATTAAGTTGTTCTATAATTAGCGGCACTAAGGTAATGCCTAAGGCCACTAAAATCACCACAGTAAGAAGCAAAGCTATTGCTATAGCTAAGTTACGTTGTACCCCGCGTTCCTGAAGAAACTGAATTGGATAATTCAACACAAAAGCCAGGAGGATGGCGGCAGCAAAAACGCTTACTAGAGGTTGAAAATACTGCACAACCTGAAGTAACAGCCAACCATTGAGAATGGCAATAGGAAATGCCAATCCGATACTTAACCATCGTGGTAGTTTGTTTGCTGATTGCATGAGTGGTGACTCCACAAGAACTCTAATTCTATTTTTGCTTCTGGGTACTGGACTCATGAAAAAGGTCAAAATTTCTCTCCATAAAATCCATAAAATCTAACATAATTCGCTGATGTACAGTCCCTAAAGGACGTACTTCACCAGCATTTTCTGAATAACACTGACCTTGGCGAATATTTTCTGGTGTCAATAACCCCATGTCCCAGCCTTCATTTAGAACTAGTTGATTTAATTCCACCAAAAGCGGTGCATGGAAGACATGACGGATCACTTTATCATCGGTATAACAACCAAATTCGGTAAATTCTGGTAAATTGTAGCCGATTTCTTCTAAAATCTCTCGCTTGACTGCTACATTTGGTGTTTCGCCAGGTTCGATATGTCCGCCAAACAGTGCCCAGGAACCAGGGTAAAGAATACTGGGGATGTTGTCTCGCAGTTGCATGAGAAACTTATTTTCTTGGTAGAGAATGGCGATCGCAACCTCAACCTTAGAATTATTCATAATTAAGACTCTTCTATATAAACTTCTCCAAACTCTTTGCCAGCTAAGGGTATGCTTTGGTAGCGAACTTTACCTTTAAACACAGCTAACTCTCCCTTTGCCAACTTAGTTTGATGAGTAATCACCCAGATTTTGCCAGTCGAGTCATCTATTTGATAAGCCCACCGCTTCACAAGCGGCACTTGCCTTTCTACCTTACCTTGGATGTAAACTGTAGCCCGGTTGTTTTGTTTTGGTTTGATTTCTCGAATTGAAGTGACGTTACTACCTATTCGGAAATTGCTGACGTTAAAGCCAGGTATCGAGTTACCACAACCAAAAAGTCCCACTACTAAGAACAAGGTAAACCCTAGACGGTAGGGAACAATGCTACGCCCGAACAATAAAGAAAAATAAAAATTTTTTGCTGGGTGCATGAGAGTCACCGGTTGAGAAAATTTTTGCATCAGTGCTTGCTTTGTTGCCAGCTTCATAAAATCAATTCCTATTCATACTAAGTTAGATGAAGAGTCCTGAGTAACGAGTGTTGAGCGAAAGATTCATCACAACTCAGCACTCAGCACTACTAACATTGGAGTTCGGACTCAAGGCGAATATAGCTGGAAATTCTCATGGAAACAAAAACTGCCAAACTTCTTGATGGTAAAGCTTTAGCTGAAAAAATTCATCAAGAACTTTCAAAGCGCATTACAGAGTTACAACCACAAATTGGGCGTCCTCCAGGTTTAGCAGTGCTGATGGTTGGTGATAACCCAGCATCGGCTGCTTATGTACGCAATAAAGAGCGAGCCTGCGCTAAAGTGGGTATTGCCTCTTTTGGTAAGCATTTTCCTGCTGAAACCACCCAAGCAGAACTAGAAGAAGTAATTGCTGCGCTGAATCAAGATGAACAGGTGGATGGCATTCTTGTGCAGTTACCTCTACCTAAACACTTGGATGCTGTAACTTTGCTGCATCAAATTGATCCTGATAAAGATGCTGACGGACTGCACCCAGTGAATTTGGGACGACTAGTGCGGCAAGAAGCAGGTTTACGCAGTTGTACCCCAGCTGGTGTCATGCGGTTGTTGCAGGAATATGAAATTCCTTTGCAGGGAAAACAGGCGGTGGTGGTGGGACGTAGTATTTTAGTGGGTAAACCAATGGCGTTGATGCTTTTGGAAGCTGATGCTACTGTGACCATTGCTCACTCGCGATCGCACAACTTAAAAGCCATTACCCAGAATGCTGATATTCTAATTGCCGCAGTAGGCCTTCCCGGATTGATTACCGCTGACATGGTGAAACCGGGCGCTGTTGTGGTAGATGTGGGGATGAATCGCGTTACCGATGCCAGTGGCAAAAGTCGTTTAGTCGGTGATGTCGACTTGGAATCAACAGCTGGCGTGGCGGAGTTTCTCACCCCAGTTCCTGGGGGTGTTGGCCCTATGACTGTCGCTATGTTGTTGCAAAATACATTTGCTAGCTATTTAAGGCGGCAAGGAGTTAAGAGTGATGAAACATGATCTGCGATCGCCCTACAGCCCTTCTCCTAAAGGAGACGCTACGCGTAGCTTGCTTCCTCGTAGGGGTACGGGCATCCTACGGCAGGCGCTGCGCTCCGCGCAATCGCATTTTGTTCTCTTAAATAGCGATCGTTCACGATCTGATTTTTCCTCTTTGTGTAGTGCAGCGCGACGGAAATAAAAATACTCTTCAAAATAGCGCAAAAGCCTGGAATAAAAGGTTTTTGAATTTTGAAGTTTAAATTTTGAATTTTACAAAGCAGCACTAGTGAGTCTTTCAGCTCCAAAGCCCCTTAAAATTGTGACGTATATGACAAAAATACCAAAATTTCAGGAATTTTAAGAATGGTAGCAACTGATAAGTTTAAAAAGACGCCAGAGACAGCCACGTTTAACCTATCAGCTTATCTCAAAGAGCGACAACAGCTTTGCGAAACCGCTTTGGATCAGGCGATTCCCATCGTTTATCCCGAAAAAATTTATGAAGCAATGCGCTACTCTCTCTTAGCTGGCGGCAAGCGTGTACGTCCCATTCTTTGCCTTGCTACCTGTGAAATGACTGGGGGCACAATCGAAATGGCAATGCCAACAGCTTGTGCCTTAGAGATGATCCACACAATGTCGTTGATTCACGATGACTTGCCAGCGATGGATAATGACGATTACCGTCGGGGTAAGCTGACAAATCACAAGGTATATGGCGAGGATATCGCTATTTTGGCTGGGGATGGCTTGTTGGCTTACGCTTTTGAGTTTGTGGCGACTCAAACCCCCCAGAATGTACCTAGAGATAGAGTATTGCAAGTAGTAGCTCGTCTAGGAAGGGCACTAGGAGCTGCTGGGTTAGTTGGTGGTCAAGTTGTTGATTTAGAATGCGAAGGTAAGCTGGATACTTCCTTAGAAACACTGAATTTCATTCATAACCATAAAACAGCAGCTCTTTTAGAAGCTTGTGTTGTTTGTGGAGGAATTTTAACTGGGGTATCGCCTGAAGATTTGCAACGGCTGACTAGATATGCTCAAAATATTGGGCTGGCATTCCAAATTGTGGATGATATCCTGGATATCACCGCTACTCAAGAACAATTAGGTAAAACTGCTGGTAAGGATCTCAAAGCGCAGAAAGTAACTTATCCCAGCCTTTGGGGAATTGAAGAATCGCGCTCAAAAGCCCAACAGCTAGTTGAGGCAGCTTGTGCGGAATTAGAACCATTTGGAGAACTAGCGCAACCTCTAAAGGCGATCGCTCACTTTATCACTAGTCGCAATCACTAAGCCAAGTCCTACGAGAAATTAAAAATTCCAAAACTTACCCCATAAATATATTTAGGGACTGGGATAATAGTAGACGACGCTTTGTGTCTGGTGCTAAGAAGCTTGACACAAATATTTCTCTCTCTACATAAATAAATTCAGGAGCTAGTGCTTGAGCGGGTTTTCCGAGTTGTAGGTACTGGTGTAGGATTTCATCCTTGATTTTTGAATTTTGCGAAAAGTTGAGCCAGTCGTTTCTGGGTTCCCACGCCACTTGCTACAAGTCGGCAGAGCCGCCCAAAGCAGTGGCTCCCCGTTATACGAACTGGCGTTGTCAGGAGGGAAACCCTCCTTAGCAAACTTTTCAAGACGCATTTTGAGAGAAGTCTCAACGTTGGCTGCCGACATACTAGTCCGTAGGCTAACTTGTCGTTAGTCATCAGAACTGAGGTGATTTTGACTGGGAGCCTAGCGACGGTCAATTTTGGATTTTGGGTTGCATCCAAACATTTCCAAAAAAAACAACTGCTGCTAATATCTACTAACCTAACCAAAATACCATGCAGGACATAGGCGATATCTTAGACAACCGGGTGCTGCTGGTTGCGCTGATAGCTTGTTTGATGGCTCAAGCCATGAAGCTCGTCTTCGAGCTTGCCACACATCGCAAACTAAATGTGCGTGTTTTAGTGACAACCGGAGGTATGCCCAGCGCTCATTCAGCTCTAGTTACCTCTCTAGCAACTGGTGTCGGGCAAACTCTAGGTTGGGCATCTCCTGATTTTGCTCTGGCTACAGTTTTTGCCATCATTGTCATGTACGATGCTGCTGGAGTTCGCCAAGCAGCTGGTAAACAAGCGCGGATTCTTAATCAAATGATTGATGAATTATTTGATGAAAAACATGAATTTAGCCAAGACCGCCTCAAGGAATTACTAGGACACACACCAGTTCAGGTAATAGCTGGGTCAGCTTTGGGCATAACCATCTCTTGGTTAGCTAGGTCTTTCTTAGCCAATAGTCTATAGTTCGTAGTTCATTCTCCAGCAACTAGCGACTATATGACTACTGGCTAACTACTGTAACCGCACAATTGACCGTAGTAACATCACCTTACGACTGTCTACTAAATAGGCAACAAAGCCGCGTTCATTTAGCTTCTGTAAGGTGCTGTATGCTTCTTTTTGGTTAGTGGTGTAAACTGCCAGTAAGTAAGGGCGTTGTCCGTAGGAAGCAAAGCCTACGTCACCTCCCACTACTTGTTCTACATTAGATGCGAGTTCTGGACGGTTGAAATAATCCACCAATACGGCATAGCCCTGTCCCAGAGCTTGAGGATTATAACTCACTGTTTGAGACGGTTGCACATCTGCGGGTCGAGTAGTGATGATCCCAGATAACCCAACAATATTGTTAATATATCTCGCCCAACGATTAGCATCGTCAATTTTGTTAAACCCTCCTATCCGTGTCACTGTATCTGTGAGGTATTGGCAGGTGGTGATGCTTTTAAGTTCAGGGGGTAAAGCATTACGCAGTTGCTTCTGAGTATTTGCTGTGGGGCTGACTACCAATAAAAGATACTCACCGACGTTCGGAGGTTGACAAACGGGAATACGTTGTTGAGCAGCAACAGAACTGATACCACCAATCAATCCCGCGATCGCTAATACTACAGCATATGGTAAATTCGGAAATCTCTGCACAACAGTCTCAGACATAAATAGTACTTTCTCAAAAGATTTCATAAAAATATATTTTGTTCCCCCTGGATGGTAGCAGGGGGGACAAAGAATTCAAAATTCAAAATTCAAAATTTAGAATATTGCCTTTTGACAAATACCTCCTGTCCCTGCTTAACCCTCACGAGTGATAATTATGTTTTACCACTTTTTTTAAGTATATTATGATACAGCAGCTAGAGATGCTAAAGCATTGGGAATTGTCTCAGAAGGAGCCTGAAATTCTCCTGTAATGACATATTCCAACCGCAGTTTCAACCACGTAATAAATTGAGAATTGGTAGAAATAATTGCAGCTGCTGGTTGGGGGCACTTTGCTTTAATCTCTGCCATCTCTGGTGCATCCAGAAAAGCTGGCTGCTTAACCAACCAAAAATCAATTTCTTTTTCTTGTTCGTGGTAATGACGGGTGCGTTCCTTTAATACCTCTTCTATTGGTTCTTCATGTACCAAAAAGTTCTGACTTGCCAAAACGTAATAGTAAGTTTGCATTTTCATCCTTTGATTGTTAATGATTGGTTTAAGGGCACAGATATATTCTGTACCCTTAAAAATTAACTCTTCTTGACTTTTTTAAACCAAGAACTAAAGGGACAAGCGCTTGCCTTGTTTTCACTACTTGAGTATTTGCCGCCAACTGTCAGCTTTTCTAAAAATAGCGTGTTGTCAAAGTAGTGTTCCAAGGAAACAATTTGTAGATCATCAGTAACTTTGGCAATGCTCATACCGATGATTTCTACTGTCTCTCCAGTTGGTGCATAGTCTTTGTATGCACCTTTAAAATGTCCCCAGTGTCGCCATTTAAATGTTACGTTCGGTGGCCCAGAGAAAACTTCCAAAACTTCCCAAGGAAATCCTTGAGGAAACGTTGTGTGGAAGATTTGACCTGATGATTCAAAACTTTCAGCAGAAGCTTTGTAATGCTCTGAATCAGCCATAAATAAATTGTAAGTACCTTGGGCTGCTAAATCTGTGGCTGTGTATTCTTGACCTCCATTAGTACTCACACGAAACTTGTCATTGACAATGGACAACCACTGCTGCGGGTTAGTTTTGAAAGATACCTCCATCTCGAAGGTTCTTACCAAGTTTTGCACGATCGCTTCTAAAGTACCCTCTAAGTGAATGCGTGTACTTTCTTTAGCCAGATTCTCTTTAGACCGAGAATAATCAGGCGGTGTCTGATAGCGCCATTGGGCATCAGTACTGCCTTCAATAACTTTATCCCGATCCTGTACCCAAAGTGGAAGATTGTTAGGCTGTGTTGCGCTCATAGAAGTCTTTGCTGAAGATTTTGACCCCAAATTTCTAGATTTCGCAGTTACAACCCCTCTGTCTTTAAAGAGTGCTGAGTGCTGAGGAGCCAGTTGCTGAGTGTTGAGTTAGGAGTTATTCTCCTTGTCCCCAATGCCCAGTCCCCAGCCCCTAGAGTTCGCCTCGTATGGCTTGTTTCATCTCACGGATTGCTCTTTCCATGCCTACTAATGCTGCCCGACTGATGATAGTATGACCAATGTTTAGTTCTTCCATCCCTGGAAGACTAGCCACAGGGTAAACGTTCCAGTAGGTAAGCCCATGCCCAGCGTTGACTCGCAATCCAGCTTGAATTGCTTGCTCACACCCTTTAGCTAACACGGCTAATTCTTGCTTGCGATTTGTTTCATCGACCGCCTCAGCATATTGCCCAGTGTGCAATTCGATAAACTTCGCCTGCACTTTGACAGATGCTTCGATTTGTGATGGTTCGGCATCGATAAATAGACTAACTGGAATGCCAGCACTCTGCAATTTATTAACTATCTCACCTATTTTAGCAATTTGCCCGACGATATCTAAGCCGCCTTCTGTGGTGACTTCTTCGCGCTTTTCGGGTACTAATGTTACATAATCAGGTTTGATGTCGAGGGCAATTCCTACCATTTCATCGGTAGCTGCCATTTCTAAATTCAGGTGCGTTCTCACCGTTTGCCGTAAGATTCGCACATCCCTGTCTTGAATATGCCGCCTGTCTTCTCGCAGATGTACTGTAATTCCATCTGCACCCGCTAATTCTGCCAGTACCGCCGCCGCTACAGGGTCTGGTTCCACCGTCCGCCGTGCTTGTCGGATGGTAGCGATATGGTCAATGTTTACGCCGAGTGTAGGCACCCCTTTTTTCTCCTGATCCACAGTCCTCAGAATCTTGATTTTACCGGAAATACTGGTTGCTAGGTGAGTTAGGGAGCGATCGCGTTCCTTACTCGACGGATTTACAATAATATCTATACCTACTTTTCAAGGCGATATGCTTTTAAAACTGCAACAAATTATCGTCAAACCAGGTCAACAAATGCTGCTCAAAGATGTTAGTTGGCAGCAGTTAGAAAATATTTTAGAAGAAATGGGAGAAAGACGTGCTGCACGTATTTCTTATAGTTATGGCTGGTTAGAAATTATGGTTCCTCTACCTGAGCACGAGAAAGATAAAGAAATATTCGGTGAGTTGGTGAGAATTTTATTAGATCAACTCCAAATAGATTTTGAGCCTTTTGGTTCCACAACACTCAAAAATGAACAAATGCGGCAAGCCGTAGAACCAGATACCAGTTTTTATATTCAAAATCAAGCTGCTGTAATTGGCAAAAATCGCATTGATTCAACTATAGATCCGCCACCAGATTTAGCCATTGAAATTGATATTACCTCCCGCACTCGATTTGATAACTATGAAATTTTGGGAGTTCCTGAACTTTGGCGATATACACAACAAGGTTTAGAAATTTACTTGCTACAGGAAGGAAAATATATACAATCTAAATCAAGTCCAAATTTTCCTAATATTCCAATTATTCAATTAGTCAATGAATATGTTCAGCAGTCTTTAACGATTGGGAGAAGTCAAACTATTCGTAATTTTAGAAATTGGGTAAAGACTAATTTATAGTTAATCTTAAATTAAGTTGCGCTGGCACTGTTTAATGTAATAAGAGAGAATTCACGCTACTAAGGTTGAATTAGCACAAATTCATATTGATTAGTACCAAGCTTTTGTTGAACTTTGACTAAAAAGATGGGGTTGTCTTTGCGATCGCCTGATGGTGAAAACTGAATCTTTCCCGTTGCACCATCGACTGAAAAATTTGGACTGTGTAGCGCTTTTTGTAACTCCTCACGGGTATTGCTTTTTTGCAACCCTGCAATGATTGCCAGAGTTGCATCATAAGATGTCGCTGTTCCCCAACTCACCGAAGCTTGCCATAATGAATAGGAATTCTTGACAAAGTTTGAATTGGGATCACTCCCACTATGCCAAACAAGTGCTACTACTCTTGCTGGCTGTTAGCTTTAACTTTCAACTTTTTGCCGTTGGCTTCTACTTCTAATTCAATTAGTTTGTTACCCAGGCGATCGCGCAAGTATCCCAGGAATTTTTGAAAATTGGCAAGGCTTACCTCAGTCTGCAAAACTCCTACCAGAAAACCTCCAACAGACTTTGCTCCTTGGGGTGTGTCTGCCACTGCTACGAGTTCTGCACTTTCTACATCTAAGTCTTTTATCTCTCGCAAGTGATTTCGCGTTTCTCGTTCCTGTTCCTCTGCATCTAAGCTGGGACTAGAAAGAGCGATCGTTAGTTTAACGTTAGATTCAGAACTCCTTTTGTCTCCTTTTAGATTTTCAAGCAGTTAACAATTAACTATATTTCAGTGATTTCTCTATTGACACCACATCTACAATATGGATTCTCCTAAAAATTTTTGCTATTTTTACAAAAAGTTATAAAATTCAATAAAAATCGATAGATAGGTAGATATAGGAGCATCACGGCTGCTTCTAACTCGAAGCACTTGTATAAAAGCGCAACGCAAATCGCCAAAACCAAGTAGAGATTAAAAATAGCCCGAATGCCAACCCTACTGCACCAATAACCCAGGTGATTTGACCCCGACCCAGCATCACTTCTGCTGGCACATTAGTTAAAAAGGCTACTGGTACTACGAAGGTAAAGAAAAATCGGTAAGCGCTCGGATATGCTACTATCGGATACCTTCCAGCTTCCAATAAACCTCGTAAGACTTCGGTGACGTTGTATATTTTCACAAACCAGATGCTAGTCGCTCCTAGCATAAACCACAGGCTATAAAGAATCACCAAGCCGAATAATAACGGCACTGCACTGGCTAGGTAGTTGCTTATTCCCAAGCCAAGGCGTCTACCTGCATAGCCAATTATGATGCTGCCAAAGACTAAATCTGGCAGACCCCAAGGGGAAAGTGTATGGGTGGAAAGCCAAAATTGACTGCGGATAGGTTTTAGTAGCACAAAGTCCAAAGTACCTTCTTGGACATGGCGAACAATGCGATTTAGGTTTGGAGCTAGAAAAGTAGAGGAAAAACCTTGCAGTAAAGTAAAGATTCCTAGAACAACTAAAGCTGCTTCCCACGACCAGCCGCCAAAAGTGTAGCCAGTACGGTAATAAAACAAGAATAGTCCAAAGAGACTGCCGATCATATTTCCCAAGCTACTGAGAGTAGCTAAGAGGAAGTTGAGCCGATACTCCATCTCAGCTGCGATCGCAGTACTCCAAAATAACTTAAGTACTTTCAAGTATCTTTGCATTCTGCACCTAAACCAAAACCTCTTATCTGTTATTATATTTTTTGCAAATACAATAAATTTATCTAAATTTAATATAATTTTGCGTTCCGAAAAATTGCTGAACGTTAAGATGTTGTATGTTTATTCATGAAAGTAAGATATTGTATGTATTTTAATTTACCAGAGCTGATTAAATCGCTTGGCTGTTTGCTGAATCTGCCTGGGTATAGTTTGTTGTTCACTGCTGAATTCGTAGCATCTCAGCAATTACTGAATATTTAAGTTCTGATTATTGGTGTTTTTATTTGTGCATTTCATAATTGTTTCTCTACTACCATCAATTCTTCATCTCATTCAATCAAATAAAAGAAACAAAAATTGAAATTGCTTTTGTACCTCACCTAAAATAGGCAGAGAATGAAAAACTTGATTTTTCAAGAAACTTCTACAAAGAAGAAAAGAGTAGATAATTTCATTGCGGCCTGTTCACTTTCATGTATGCTGTGTTTGAAAGTGAGCGATATATTGCTTTACTAAACTAGTAGTTATCCGAAATTTATGGCTAGGTTTTATCACGAATTACAACGCTATTTTTTGACGAAGAGCGACCATCACAAGTAACTTTGGCAGATATTTTGCTGCTAGCAAAGGAAAGAATTTTTGGATTTTTGTTGGTTATCCTATCTCTGCCTTCTGCTTTACCAGTTCCGGCTCCTGGTTACTCAACTCCTTTTGGCATTTTGATTTTTCTACTGGCGATACAGCTAATTACAGGTGCTAAAAGCCCTTGGCTATCTCAACGAATGATGAATCATCCTCTTAAACTTGATACAGTTCAAGGGTTTTTGAAAGCAGGGATTCCTTGGTTGCGAAGAATTGAAGCGATCGCTCGTCCGCGACTGAGCTATATATGTACTACATTACCTGGTAGAGTCACAATTGGCAGTGCGATCGCTTTAATGGCAATTTCAATGATGATTCCGATTCCGGGAACTAATACTCTGCCAGCAATGGGTATTTTTGTGACTGGCTTTGGTTTGTTAGAAGATGATGGTGCTATTAGTTTAGGTGGTTTAGTTTTGTGTGTGATGGGGGCAATTTTGACTACTTCAATTCTGATTGCCTTAGTTTGGGGTGGTTCCAGTCTCCTTGACGTGATTAAGACATGGCTAGGTCGTTAAGCTGCAAACATCCTATTGCAGGAGAATAAAACTAGAACACCGTAGCCTCAAAATTACCTCATGACTTTCTCCAACCACAACATTTATCTATTCCTGGAAAATCTGCTTTTTCTAGTATGTGCCACATCTTTTTTTATATTTGTAAGTTGGGTTTGGAGAGATTCTAAGCCTTTCAGTATCCCACAACCATTACCTACGTGGTTTAAGGTGTGGTTTGCTATTGTACTGGTGTTGGGTATCGCCCTTCCCCTACTGGCAATGGTATTGTGGGGCATTTGGTGGAATTACCAACAAGTTTTGATTCTCCTGGCTGATTACTTTCTGATGCTGGGGTTGCAAATTTTATCAGAAAGTGTAGTAGCGAGGAAATTTCATTCTTGTGTATGGGTGACTATTCCTTGCTTGTACTTGCCTTATCGTATCTGGCAGTTGTATCAGGGACTGATACTTTTAAATCCTCAGCCTGAATTAATCTGGGTACGGAATTTATTAATTTTCGAGATTGTTCTGTGGATTTTTAACTATGGTGTCCACTTGTCGCAATTGCCAAGGTTGCTGCGCTGGGAAACCCCAGCAAGTTCTCATCTGGGTCAAGATCCAACATAAGTCTTTTTAGGCGATTATATGCGATCGCCTATTCCCAAAATTCAACCTTCAATCAATGGCAGGGTAGATCACGCTTTTTCTTTGTTTACCAAAGCTAACCTTCCTTCCTTATATGCTTGTCTCAAAGCTATAGCTTCTGCCACAATTTGTTGAGCGCTCAAACCCTCTGAGTCTATCATGTTTTGCAGAGTTACCCCTGTACGCTCATCCTCTTCATGAATAGCTGGAATTTGGCAATATCTGCCTCCATTCTTTGTGCGCCGCCAAATACTTGGTTTTTCCGGTTTTGGTTCTTTGGGAGTACGTTTTTCTTTGACGAGAGAACGCACAGCTTCTTGGGTAATAGTGCTTAAATCTAAAAGAGCATCTATTACTGGCTTATACTTATTACTATTGTTTGCTAACTGATATACGGTCAATGGTTCAAGTTGTGCTAAATCCTGGGGTGAGAACTGACCAAATACCGCAGCAATCTTGAGATACCTTTTTTCCTCGCCTCTCCAGCCTCGGTCAACAAGTAGTTTTCTGTACTGCTTGATTGAAAGCTTCTGTTTTTGGTCGGCTAACCAAAACGCATGATGCAAAATTGTCTTGGTAACATCAGCCAGCGAAAGTAAGGAAAATTTTTCCGCACCAATGCTTTTGAGGACATTGGCTTTTTCTTCAACGTATTGCTCAAATTCTGATTTTGCAATTGCTTTAGAGTCAACTTGGGCTGCAATTACACTCTGTACTTGTGTGATCATGATGTTGAACTCCTAAAAACCCCCGCTATGCACAACAAATCCACCGCCTTGGGTTCTTCCTCAAAGACGATTGCACTAATGCTGGTGGAAGTTTATTTTTAAATTACTTACTAGAACAATTGTACTATTATTTTGACAATAAGAATCCCCAAACATACCCAAATTCTGGGAGAAGTCATGAAAGCTTTATACATAAACACGCGATCGCCCATGCAGTAGCATTCCGGTAATTCGTAATTAGAAAAGCCAGATTCAATCAGGGTTTCCACACTTTGGATCTGTAGCAGTTCATTTGGAGAATTGGTATAAGTTCTGGAATTGAGAAACCGACCTGAGTTAGAAATGATAGATAACTGTTCAGAAACTCCCTAAAAACTGATAGCGTCAGACAAAGGAGAATATTATTGTGGATGTGACAGCTTGAAAACGCGATCTAATTATTGGCAACTGCTACCTTATATCCGACCCCAGTGGCAAACCATCAGCAAGGGATTTGTTGGCATTTTAGGATATGTGCTAGCTACATTAACGCTGATCAATCTCGCGGGTAAATTGGCAGTGCCTTTTGGACAAGGTAATGTAGTAGCGATCGCCCAAATAGCTGCAATCTGCGGTGTGGTGTTTCTAGTGCGAGGCTTTTTTCAGTCTGTGCAAGATATCTATATGGCGCAAGCTGCTTTAAGAGTAGCTTTTAATCTTCGCAAGCAGGTTTATGCTCATCTGCAAAAGCTAAATCTCAGTTATTTTGAAACAGCAAAAGCAGGCGATTTATCTTACCGCCTCACAGAGGATGTTGACCGGGTTGGGGAAGTAATCAATAAACTGTTTCACGACTTTATCCCCTGTGTTTTGCAGTTGCTAGCAATTCCCATCTATATGATTTACCTGAATTGGCAACTGACACTAGCGACAGTGATAGTTGCGCCATTGATGGGTATTTTGATTGGGTGGTTTGGCGAACGTTTACAAAAGTATTCTCGTCGCAGCCAAAATCGTGTATCAGGTTTATCAGCCATACTTACAGAAGTTTTCAGTGGGATTCGTTTAGTACAGGCTTTTGCTGCTGAAAATTACGAAATTGCTAGATTTAGCCGGGAAGCAGAACGCAGCCTCAAAGCCAAATACTCAGCGGAACGACTAAAAGCAATTCAGATTCCCATTGTAGGATTTTTAGAAGCTTTGAGCGCTTTATCATTATTAATGGTGGGAGCATGGCAAATTTCTCAACGCAATTTAAGTGTAGGAGAGTTTTTCAGCTACCTAGCCGCAGCAGCTTTATTAATTGACCCCATTGGTCACACTACTAATAATTACAACGAATTTAAGCAGGGCGAGGCATCGGTTGACCGTGTTTTTGAATTGATGGCAATTCAACCGACGGTAGTAGAAAAGCAAAACGCGATCGCCCTTCCCCTAGTTAATGGCAAAGTGGAATATCGCCATGTCTGTTTTGCTTACAAACCTGGTGAACCTGTATTAAAAGATATAAATTTGTTAGCATTGCCAGGGGAAGCGATCGCTCTTGTGGGTAGTTCTGGCGCTGGTAAAACCACATTTGTGAATCTTCTACCCCGCTTTTATGACCCTGAATCTGGCAGCATCTTGATTGATGGTGTTGATATTCAAGATGTTACCCTTCATAGTCTGCGGCGACAAATTGGTATTGTTCCTCAAGAAACCATCATGTTTTCTGGAACAATTGCCCAAAATATCGCTTTTGGACAAGACTCGTTTGAGATGTCAGCAGTTGAAGAAGCAGCAAAAATTGCTAACGCCCATCAATTTATTAGCCAGTTACCGGAAGGTTATCAAACTTGGGTAGGTGAGCGGGGGGTAAATTTATCAGGTGGACAACGACAAAGAATTGCGATCGCTCGTGCTGTTCTCCTCAATCCGCAAATTTTGATTTTAGATGAGGCGACATCGGCATTAGATTCAGAGTCGGAAGCATTGGTACAAGAAGCTTTGGAACGGCTCATGCAAGACCGCACAGTATTTATTATTGCCCATCGTCTCAGTACAGTGCGGCGATGCGATCGCATTTTAGTGTTGGAACAAGGACAAATTGTCGAATCAGGTACTCATGAAGAACTGTTAGCGCTTGAGCGTCGCTATGCAAAGTTTTATACTCAACAATTTAGTTAGCTATCTAATGCAATTGCCGGAGTTATCATTTGCTTTTGCTGTTCTTGTAGCCAGCTTTCAAACAGTTCATTCAATAAGCGCACTCTCATAGCTTCATCCATTTGTGCAGGAATAAATTTCTCCAACTGTACAATTACGATCCATTCGGCGATGCGATTTGGAGGTAAAACTTGACCTGGTTGAATGTTAGAAAGCAATTGCGCCATCGCTGGATGAAGTTGATTTAATTCAATCGGGCCAACTAACCCACCTGTTTGAGCTTCTGGCCCACGTGAATATTGCCGCGCCACTTCTGCAAAAGACTGTTCTTTTGCCTGAATGCGGAAGTATAGTTCTTGGGCAATTCCCATATCCTGGGTTCGCAGCAAAGAATAAATAACTTTGTCCAATCTTCCCTTGGACTGAAAAAAATAGGATTCTACTTTGTTACCCCATGTAAGTTGCTTGAATTTTTCAACTTTCAGCTTCCGAACAGAGATTGCTTCTAGTTGATCGATACTTAGACCGTGATAGGCTATCCATGCTTTGACCTCGGCTTCTGTAGTTAACTGTCTCTCGGCGAAAAACTGCTGTTTGGCGTAGGCTACTTCTTCATCAGTACAGTCTATTGATGCGATCGCTTCGTCAATAATTAATTCCCGTCGCAGTTGTGGCAGCATTTGGTAACTTGCCAGCAAGGGAATCATTTCATCAGCCGTGATTGTACGGTTACCGATTTGGAGCACTTCAGTCATTAACTGTTAAGCATACTAAAAGTACATGGTTTGTTGGGTTTTACAATCTTTAGTTTTAGATGCTGAGTAAGCAGGATGCAAAAAAGCCATACTATAGCATACTCAGTAGTAACTTCTAAGTTGCTCCCTTTGTTATACCCAATACAATTGTAATTTTAAAAATCTACGAATTAGTATGAAGTTTCCTCGAAGAAGTTATTTAAGTAACATAAAAGGTTAAATTTTTCTTAAAAATGCTCACATTTGCTGGCTAATTCTGGATTTAGCGATCGCATGATTGCCCTGCGCTCCGCGCAATCGCTTCATACAGCCGAGTTCACCACTACAAAATTTTGATTTCATCAATAATGTTAGTTTTTTCTCAAAAACACCGCATAGTTAACTCTACAACGACTCTAAATAGCTCAAAAGGTCTGCCATCTCTTGGGCACTAGGCTGAAATTTTGGCATTGGCGGCGTTTCACCACTAATAACTTGGTGAATCAACCCATATCGGGATTTATGCTTGGAGACAGCTTGCAAACTGGGGCCTACTCGTCCATCTGCTTGCCAGCCGTGACAGCCAGCACAATTGATTTGAAAGATAGCGTTTCCTTGTATTGGATCTCCTTTAAGGGAGAGAACACTTTTGATGTATGGATCGGAAGCTCGAACCATCTGAACACCAAAAATGCCCAAAGGGATTGCTAACAGTACGGCAAGAGCCAGTAAAGCAATCCGCTGAATTAGAGTTTCAGGTTTGGTAATCTGGTTATCCAAAAGGTTTGCAGTTAAAGTTTAGCTTTGATAAGAATTTTTCATTTCCTACACATAGCTTAAAAGTTCTTGATGGTCTCTGCAAGCACAGATAATAATTTTACTGTGGGCACTCATTCCTTAAAAACGCTCTCTGGCGCGGGATTCATCCGCGATTTGGTAAAATCAAAAACAGGAAACGAATATTTAATAATTGCAAAGAGGAGATTTACAGTGGTTGAACCCCTGCTCTCAGGTATTGTCCTTGGTCTAATTGTAGCTACCCTTGCTGGTCTATTTTACGCTGCCTATAAGCAATTCAAGCGTCCCAATCAATTGGGGGGGTGAAGAACTATTGAGGCTTGAGTCTTGATTGGTGGGGAGATAAATTTATGGGGTGAAGCTTTGCCCATTAACTTATCTCCGCATCATCTCAGTACCCTGATTCCACACTTCTGTAAAAAGTCAGACCTGTGTTACCGTAAAATTTCTGGCGGCAAATCTCCCAATTGGGAATTATTGGCGGCGTCCAATCTTGGGAACTATGTTCAGTTGCAATTTCGCCGCCAGAATTTAAAAGCTGATAGTCAGCGATCGCTTCTAAAACTGGCTGGTACAATCCACTGGCATAGGGTGGATCAAAATAAATCTTGTCAAATTGCTTTCCTGATAGAGTTTTTAACTGCTGGATTGCGTTCCCCCGCAATACCTTCCATTCTTGTTCGTCACGAGCTATGCTCTGCCAATTTTGTTGAATAATGGCACAGGCTCGGCTAGATTGTTCAATTCCAACTACTAAACTGGCTCCTCTACACAAGGCCTCTGCACCCATTGAACCAGTACCAGCGCACACATCTAACCAGTGACAACCAGCAATTTTCCCCTGCCAAATATTAAAAACTGCCTGCCGTACTCGCGCACTGGTGGGTCTAGTATCTTTCCCTGGTAATGTTTTTAGCTGGCGATTGCCGTAAATTCTCAGGCTCATTAGTCATTGGCCATTAGTCAAGAGTCATTAGTCATTAGTCAATGATAATTGGTCAGTGGAAAAAATTAGTAACTGACAACTGACAACTCAACAACTGACAAACAACAAATTGTATTATGCGGCAACTTTTTCGCGGACTTGAGCAACAAAATTAGACAGGATTTGCAGACCTATATTAGAAGATTTTTCTGGGTGAAATTGAACTGCCATCAGGTTTTCATGAGCGATCGCAGCTGTTACAGTTTGAGTACCGTGAGTAACAGTTGCAGCACGTATTTGGGGGTTTGTTGGGTCAACATAGTAGGAATGAACAAAATACACCCAAGGCTGAGAAGGTAAATGTTCCCAGAGAATACTTTTTGGCTGAGTTATTTCCAGCTGATTCCAACCCATGTGGGGAATAGTAATTTCTGGTTCTGGACGAAACCGCCGCACTTTTCCGCTGATAATTCCCAGTCCTGGTTGTGTACCTTCTGCACTTGATTCAAAGAGAATTTGCAATCCCAAGCAGATGCCTAAGAAAGGTTTACCAGATGCGATCGTGTCTTTAATTGGTTGTTCTAAATCACGGGATCGCAGGTGTTGTACTGCTGGATCAAACGCTCCTACTCCAGGCAAGACTACTGCATCTGCCTGTTCTAATTCTTTGAAAGAATGAGTAATTTTCGGAGTGGCTCCAGCTTTTTCCAAGCCTTTGCAAACTGAATGCAAATTTCCCATATCGTAATCTACAACTGCAATAACTGGCATTGACCTGCTCCTTGTAAATTTATTATGGAGTGTTTTTCTATTTTAAATAATATTCCTTATGAAGAAAAGAATTCTATTAACTTCTTTTGACACTTGGTTAAGCGATCAACAGTCAAATTCTTCTGATGATTTATTACTAGAAGTAGCCAAACTTAATTTGCTTGCTCATAATTTAACTTTTTTACGCCAGTTACCTGTAGATGTGCAGCTTGCTAGTGAATGTGTAATCAAAAAAATCAATGAATTCCAACCCGATTGCATCATCTGTTGTGGCATGGCGGCTAAACGTATGCAATTAAGTGTGGAGGTATGTGCTGGCTGTGCAGAAAGTGTTTTGCATACAGAGGTGGATCTAGAACAATTAATTTCGGGAGCAACGGCAATTGAGATTAGCCACGACTGCGGTAAATTTGTCTGCGAAGGTCTTTATTATTCAGTATTGGATTACCTGCGTCAGCGCCAACTCACAACTCGTTGCATCTTTGTTCATGTTCCAGTTTTGAATCAAGAAAATTTGGTAGGGATTATGGCAGATTTCGTATTAATTATTAACAAATTGGCACTTTCGTAAATTTATTGCCGTCTGTATGGTGGAGAAAATATTTTAAGTATATGTTGCCATTGTTACTGAATTTTTTGCTTGCACAAACGACTCCTCCTACACCACCGTCTGAGGAGGTGGTACAACCACAAGATGTGCGTCCTTTACCAGGACGACTTGATGCAGTGCCAGTATTTAATAGCAATAGTCCAGAATTAGTTTTGCAGGAAGGAATTTTACTTTCCACCTTTCCCGCAGATGGCAGAAAAGTACCAACGGCACATTTGAATTTTCCTTTTCGAGGTAGATTTGATGTTTTTGCCCACCACGTCGCCAGAGCTGAACCACCAGAGGATTTGCGATCGCTATATTTGGGAATAATTTTGCATAATCCTACTTCTTCTCCTGTAACGGTAAACATCTTGCAGGCAGCAAGTTATTTGAGCCAACCAGATGCACCTTTCGTTCAGTTACCATCCTTTACTCAAAATATTTCAGGTACAGTTTTTGCTGGCCCAGGCGATCGCGTAACTAATGATGTCCTAAGAGGACGACGACAAGAGATTTTTCCTGCTCAAATTGTCATTCCACCAGGGCAAAGTCAAATGTTACTAAATTTACCAATTCCTGTTAAGGGATTGACACCACCTCTGAATGGCCGCTCTACGTTGATGCGATTACGAAGTAATGGCACAGTCTATGCAGCTAGCCTAGCTATGTTTGCACGGACAAATCCCGATGGCAGCGAGCGCGCACCGACTGTAGAAGAGTGGCAAAATTTACTAAATAACGGTGATTTGGCTACCCCACGGGATAAAACCCCCACTCCCCTTGAGGGAACTGGTAAACCTCAAATTTATGGACGTGTTGCTGGAGTAGCCAGTGGTTCCCAATGGAGAGCCTTGCTAGTAGATAGCCCCAAAGGAAAGTATTTAACTATTCCTGAGCCTGGGCAAGTGTTTTCTTACGGTTTAAGTACTCTGCATGGCGGTAGCCTGGGAACTGGTCAAATTCAGAGTGCCTCCATGCTGGTGCGCTATCCTGACACCGCTTATCGCGCACACGGAAACTATGGTATTCAATACAATCTTAAATTACCGCTATACAACAATAGCCAAAAGTCTCAAACTGTTAGTGTATCGATACAAACACCACTTAAAGAAGATCAATTAGTAAAACCAGGGCTACGCTTTTTTAATACTCCAGCCCGTCAGGTGTTCTTCCGGGGGACGGTGCGGGTACGTTACAAAGATGATCAAGGAAAGGCGCAAACTCAATTTACACATTTAGTGCAAAAGAGAGGCCAACCTGGAGAACCTTTGGTTTCACTAAATATGCCAGCAGGCGATCGCAGATTAGTAGAAGTAGACTTTCTCTATCCGCCAGATGCTACCCCGCCACAAGTATTAACAGTTACAACTCAAGCGCAAAGTCGGTAAGTTAGTAAACAGTAACCAACTGGTCGCGGCGATAGCGTAGCGTTAGCGAGCCATCGAGCGTCGGAGTCCCCTGGTACTGGGTACTGGGGACTATGAAAACATTCCAAAATTTGTCTGTGCGTAAAACCAGAATTCGATAATTTTTCTGCGCTCTTTCCCAATCCCCAATCCCTAATCTCCAGTCCCTTTTACCTTATAAAGATTACTGTTTGCTGATTGGCAATTATTAGGTTGGTCGATACTCGCTACCGTCAGCGCGAAAACCTTTCTGTTGCAAGATGATTTTATTGTTATAAATAATTGTTAGTTCCGTTTCAGCACCCGGAATAAACCTGACTTGATAAGTATATCCATCTTTAATGGCGACATATGTTGTCCAGATATTTTTAGGATCATTGTTAAGTAATTTTGCAGCAGGGGCACGCTCTGTAACTTCACTTTTATTGTCGTAGACATTTATATATACCTGCCCCTGATTGTAAATTCTTACTGTCTTAGAGTCGGTAACGAAATACAACAACGTTTGTGTTTCTGAGGGATTTTTATCCGGCGACGACGGTTTTGCAACTACAGTGATCACATCTTCGCGCACCCAACCGACATCACTTTGCTGCTTGCCAAATTGGACTTTGTACCAATTATGCTTGTCACCTGAAGGTTTATTTTTGTCTAGAATCTTGACGCGATCGCCTGATTTACCTTTGTGTACAACGTTACCTTCTTTAATTAAAGGCGCTGAACGAATATTAACCACGTTAGTGTTGGTAGAATTGCTCTTCAAAATGCCTTCGCTGGGGAGGATTTGGTTTAAATTTGTCATATTTTTATTCGTCAAATTGGTAGATATTGACAACGTATGCTTCAAATGATGTTACCCAAATTCCAAATAGGGAAAAAATATACTTAAATTTCTTAATAATGTACGCATACTGGAGTCGGTGGATTAACCAAGAAGGCTATGAGCAAATGATTTAGAAATTATTACTTTCTAAGAGGATGCCTTGCAGAATCACCTAAATTATCTCTAGAGAGTCACAAATTGACTAATACTGGTCATTCCGAATTTTCAATACTGCTAGTATGAGATATAGCAACTCTAAATCGTGAAAATTTATTTTCTCATCCTTAGAGTTATCGTTTACCTCGTATGGTTTATTGACTAAAACTATTTTCCACAAAGTCAAATAGGATTGCTATATGGAATTGGCTCATGGTTAATGGTAGAGCGTTAACAATCACATTAACCAAAGAGCAAGTTTTTGCTTATTTTTACTATATTTATTTAAAGCCCTTAGCTGGCTTTTTTTGTCCCTTACTTTGAGGTTTAGGTTTATTAACTTCTGCTATAGCCGCTTGAAATAAATTGTGTAGATGTATAGGGACACTGGCAATTTCTGGTAACTCTGGTTCTAGCGGTTTATGAAATTCTTGCAAAAGAGCATCCAAATCACTTGTAAGTCGAAAATCTGGACGTTGCAGGACTGTTTGCAACACACTTTCTAATGTATTCGGATATTCTTGAGCTAACCGATACCAAATAAAGGCATTAATAGTTTTGTCTTCGAGGTAATAGCGAATTAATTTTTCAGCACCTTCAATACTTTGCCAATCCGCTGATGATAATATTGTTTTTATTTTACTGTAAGTTGGTAAAAACATTTGCCCCCAGCGGGGATGAGAAAGCGTCGTTACCTGTTCTGCTTTCTTAAGTTCGGCAGGTAAATCAACCTTTGGCATCACCATTTTACTACTGCTGTTGTTGCTGGTTAAAATTTGAGAAACAACATTTGAGTCAGCACCAACTTCTTTGACAGCTGCTTTGATTTCTTCTTCTCCGATACCAGCTTCTTGTGCCACTTCAGCCAGAGATTTAGATGGATCAATCCCTGAAGCTTTAAGATACTTCTCAGTAATTATTTCTTGTAATTCAGCAATTTTTTTATTAAGTTGATATCCTGGCATGGTAATTTCATCAGTGCCAAAAAAGTCAACAAACTGCTGATGGTATTGTACTACCGAGTTCCAAGCTTCCTCTAGTAAATCTGGTGCATCACTATAAAGATGATTTTTATAGTTTTCTTTAAAATTACCTATTGCTACAGCAAGTTTAGGTTTACCCAATTTACCCATAATTGTGTAATTACTAAAGAATGTCCAATAGCTATCGGTAACAGGAGCAATCCGAGTTAGTAAAATTTCTCCTTCTTTTAACCGGGATATATCTTGTAGTGTTTGGGTATTATTTTGCTTAACAATGTAGTGTTTGTCTGTCAGCCAGTTCATCAACTCAAAACCATCGGGTAAAATTTTAGTGATGGCAAATAAGCCAATGAAACTACGATGCCATCTCCTAAGTAAGTTGCGATCGCTCTGTGATAAATCTGGATTGTCTTCTATAAACAACTCTAGTGGTGACTGCTCACCAACTTTTCCCTCTATGATAAAGCTGTCAATAGCTAAGTCTTGCTGTGTACTGTTACCACTACCACGGCGTAGCTGTCCTGCTGCATAGGTTTCCAGCGATTGCGCCAAATCCCCTTCTGCATCAAGAACAAAATCAACTAAAGCTTGTTTTAATGCGTGCGATCGCTCTAACATTGCATCCACAAGTAAATCTCTCACTTTAATAGTTGTGAGTAGATTAGAGGTTTTAAGAGAACTTTAACATCTAGCTATTGCTAGATGTGTCTGGATGAGTGTCGAGAATTTTTGCCTGAATATAATATATATGGAATTTTTAGCCTCACTTTATCCTGACGACGAGCGACGAGTGAGTAAATTTTCGTAATCGTCTCATGTTTTGAATCTTAGCGTTAACCCATCTCCCGAAGCCAAGTCAATTGTATTTTGGGTGATTGTGAGTAAAATCATGTTAGTAATTTACTGCTCACTGAACGATCATAACAATTTAAATTTCTGCATTTTCTAATTTGTCTTCATGAGCGATCGCTTCTAATGGCAAAATCACGGTAAATGTAGATCCTTTCTCAGGCTGTGAAATTACATTGATTTCACCATCCATTAACTGAATCAATCGTGACACAATCGCTAAACCCAATCCTGTACCATCAGAGTTTTGCACTTGTGGATCAGTTACTGCACGAAAATAGGGCTTGAATATTTGTGTTTGAGCATCTGAAGAAATGCCAATACCACTATCAGTAACAGAAATAGCCCACTGCTGTTCAGATACGCTCCAGCATTCTAAACGTACCATACCGGATTCTGTATATCGAATTGCATTGGTGAGTAGATTGGTGAGAATTTGCTGAAGCCGTAGTGGATCTGCTAACGCCTGTTCTGGGGCGCGATCGCAATTAACAACCAAAGATAATTCTTTAGCGCGTGCTAGTGGTTCAATTATCTCTATAACTGAGTTGATTAACTCACGTACATCAATTAGAGTTGGTTGTAATCTCATCTTACCGGCATCGTAACGTGAAATTTCCAAAGTGTCGTTAATTAACCGGAGAATCAGCCTACCGTTCTTTAAGACTCGCTCAATACTTTCAAGATTTGAATACGAGTCCTTGAGTTCCGATTGTTGTTGACGATGCTGACGCAAAAATAAGTCTGCGTAACCAATAATTGAAGTTAGCGGTGTTTTCAGTTCATGAGCCAACTGAGACATGTTATCTTTACTAGCACTGACTAAACGAGTTAACTCTTGGTTAGTCAACCGCAACTGGCTTTGGAGTTGTTTAAGCTCTTGTAGTCGTCCATAAGTATAACTGTTGAAACAACGGGCGATCGCTTCATCAATTACTGTATCAATCAAGCGTACCGCTCGCAGCAAATCCACAGAAGATGCCTTTAATAAATCTTCTTCCAGGAAAGAAAAAATAACAAACCGGAGTAAACGATACTCTCGCGCAATCTCTGTTGGCTCAAATCCTTGTTCTGCACGAAGCAATCCGTGTTCTAAACTTGCATCTACTACCGTTTGCAAATCGCTTTTTGCAGATTCAGAAAGTACCGTTGCTAATGCTTTCAAAACACGGGGTAAACTATCCCTTACAGCTTTGAAAGTCAGCTCTTTAGTAGCTTCAATTTGTTGATCCTGGTAAACTGCTTCTACCCATTGATCAATAATGGCATCACTTTTTTCAATCAAAGTCTGGCTAAAATCCATCTTTTGCTCAACCAAAAACACTAAGCACAAAGCTTATTCAGCTAGAGGTAGCTTAGTGTCTTTGATATAACCTTCGCACCTTACAGAAGATGGAGGTTCTAGCAATTCTCTAAAATTCGGCAACAGATTTAAACCTATAAACCTAGATTCTGTCTGAATTTCGTAATTACGAATTACAAATTGGTATTAGCGAAATATAGCTCAATAGTTCATGCGTCACCCAAAGCATTATTCAAGCTTTTAGATGGTATCAGAAAAACAAAAAGCCCCTTTCATAAACGAGAGGAGGCTTTTGTTGTATAAATAATAAACCTGGCATCGAGCTATTTTTGCGTAGGGCTACCCCTAAACTATCGTGGCCGCAGCAGCGTTTCACCTCTGAGTTCGGGATGGGTTCAGTGTGGTTCCACCGCGCAATAGACACCAGGAAAAACA
>JAHHHN010000005.1 GCA_019359325.1 Mojavia pulchra JT2-VF2
TACCGCAGGATTTGGCTGAACTCGAACAAAGATTACATAATCACCAACAGTTTACCTGGACTTATTCTGCTGGACTCAATGAGCAAGCTTGGGCAATTTTGACAACTCAATTTGAGGCTTTTGAGGTCGAGGGTATCTGGTATAGACAAGGCACAACTTTGTCTACTCCTGAGCTTGTGCCAATTCCACCCGAAATTTCTACTCCAGCTTAAGTAGACTATTTGCCTATTTCATTAACTCAGCATTTATCAGGTGCATTGATCCTTAATCCTTTCGGGGTGCGCTCTATCAAATATTTGTTCTCTTCATTAAGCAATTTTTAATATTTGATCCCTAAAATAGAAACCTATTTCCTCCAAAATTAAAAATATGCAACATAAATGTGCATTAGCTTATTAATACCAATTTTCTCTTAATGTTTATCCAATCTATTTTTTAGAAGTAAGATAAAACATCTCTGGATTGTTGATATGAGAAAGGCAGCAAGATGTCAAGCTTTGTTGCAAGGTACTTTTAACAAAATAAAAATCTCGTTACCTTAAAGATAGCTCTGTACTAAAATCAAGTCGGGGGAATAGTAGCAATGATGGGAATATTTTGGTTTTCGGTTTGCTGCTTGCTTTGGTTGATTGGCTTCACACTTTTGGCAGAAATTTGGTTCTATGAAGAAGAACAAGAGTCAAAAGGGTGAGTATTGCTAATTAAAAATTTGTAATTCGTAATTAGATGAATCGTGAGGCAGTCCGGTCTTGGTGGTTCTCTTTGCATAGGAACTGCCGTAAAGCCTTCTCCTAACAAAGACGCTGCGCGAACGGCATAGCTGCGCTTACTGCGTAGCGTCTTTGCAGGAGATACTCAGACGGTAATTAAGTTACATAGATGGACTGTAGCGATCGCTTTCTCTAATCAGTTTTTAATTACGAATTATGAATTAAGATTTACTAACTATAAATTTTCTGGGTCTATTCCTAACTCTCGAAGTTTTGTTGCTAGACGTTCAGCTTTTTGTTTTTCTTGTTCTGCATGTTGGGTCTGTTTTGCTGCGACTTCTTCGGGTGTAGGAATTAGCTGACCTTCGGCTGTAAAGTAGCGTAATTGATTTTCATGCACACCCAAGTATAAACTTAGTTGCTGGCTCCATAACAAACCTTGGAAGTTAGGTTCTATAGGTTGATAAGTACCACCAACTAAGATAAAACCAGCAAATTCTAAATTCTTGGGGTCAAACCAGAAATATTCTGGAGTGCGAAAGATATCTTGGTAAAGTTGTTTTTTTAAGCCTTTGTCAGTAGCTACAGTTGATTTAGAAAGCAATTCTATAATCAAGTTGGGATATTTACCATCTTCTTCCCACACAACCCAACTGTCACGAGGTCGACGTTCAGTATCCAGTATGACAAAAAAATCTGGCCCTCGAAATTCTTCTGATTTACGCTGACGCTGACTGTAATAAATCGTCAGATTACCAGCTGCAAAAAAATTATTGTGGTCTGGCCACCACCATTCCAGGCATTTTAGCAACAGCAACATTTGCTGCAAATGTAGATAGGTTTCCAAGGGCGGTTCGTCACTGTATAAATCCCCTTGAGGAAATATTATATCTTCTGGGGGTTCAAAATCTTTGGCGACGGACATGGCTGCAAGTATTTGGATGATATAAGTTTAGTGTAGTTTGATGGAATGTGATCCTAATTTGTAATTCTTAATTTGTAATTGGGTAACGCAAAAAAGGTATGAGCCAAGTGTTATTCGGTTATTGAAATTTTTTCTAATTGCACTACAGCATTATAATCTGGCACACCTTCTAAAGAACGTTTACTTTTATCTAGCAGTACGTTTCCTTCAGGCCAATGTACTTGCAAGTTACCTGATTGAATTGGTGCTAAATACACTTGTCCTTGTAATTCACCTAATTGATTTTTGAGAATTACGCGATCGCCATCTTTTAATCCTAATTTTGTCGCATCATCAGGATTCATTAACACTGCATCTCGCACTGCCCCAGTAATAGCATCTTTGCGTTCTTGCACCATACTATTAAATTGTTTGCCCCGACGTGTTGCTACAAAAAAACAACCCTCTGGTAATTCTTTCTGCGTTGGCAATAAAGGCGTAAAGTGCGCTTTTCCGTCTGGTGTGGAGAAGTTCCAGCCAAAGCACAAATGCGAACCGCCATATTGAAACTGATCGCCCTGTTGCTGTAAGTGTTGAATACCAGCATACTGTGGTACAACTTGGGCAATTTCTTGGCGCATCGTGGCTGTATTATCAAAACTCAGCTTGTCTGCTAAATCAGGTTTAACTCGTCTTGCTAACTCCATAAATACTTCCCACTCTGGACGCGCTTCACCAATGCGTGGCCCTGGAATTTCTGGGCTGAAAATTACCCGGCGTTCAGTGCTAGTTTGTGTCACTCCCCCTGCAATTTCGTAGCGAGTTGTCGCAGGTAGCAGCATTACTGTATCGGCTGGTTCTACCAACATTTGGCTAGACAGAACAATATCCATATGCACCCGTAAAGGTATTTTTTTCAGGGCAGATTCTACATAATCCGGTTCTGGCAGCACTTCTAGGAAATTACCCCCGACGGAGAACAACACATCTAATTGTTCTCGATGGGCAGCATCAATCATTTCTGGGGCAATTAGACCTTTAGTTGTGGGCACATCAAAGCCCCAAATCTGCATTAATTGGGCAGCATTTTCTGTGTTGATCGGCTTGCCACCAGGAAAGACTGTAGCATAACATCCCATCTCTGCACCACCTTGCACCCCGGAGTGACCACGAATTGGCATTAAACCGCAGCCTTCTCGACCGACAAAACCTTTGGTGAGAGCTAGGTTAATGATACTGCGTACATTGTCTTCACCGCATTCATGCTGGGTGATCCCCATGCTCCAAACAAATACAGCTTTGTTCGCTTCCCCTACCATTTTCGCAAAGGCATACATTTGATCGCGGGAGGTTCCAGAAAGGCGTTCTAATTCTTCCCAAGATTGGTGATCAAGTGACGCTTTGAGTTCGGCAAAGCCAGTGGTGTAGTTGTTAATAAATGACTGATCTACCCAGTTGTTAGCTATTAGATGCTTAATTGTGCCATTCAAAAAAGCCATGTCTCCGCCCAAGTTTACTAAAAAGAAGTCTTCAGCAAATTTAGTACCGAACAAGGCACTTTCGGGAATTGAAGGAACCCAGTAGCGCTCCATGCCTGGTTCGCGGTAGGTGTTAATAACTACAATTCTAGTGCCAGCTTTCTTGGCATAGTGGAGATACTTAACGGTTACAGGCTGATTGTTAGCAACGTTAGAACCAATAAAGACTAATAAATCAGTACCAATCCAGTCTTTATAAGAACAAGTTGTAGCCCCCGCACCGAGAGAAGCCTTTAAACCTGCGGTACTCGGAGAATGGCAGATACGGGCAGCGTTATCAATATTGTTACTTCCCATAGCCCGCACCGCTTTTTGGGTAGCGTAGTAAGTTTCGTTGACAGTGCCGCGACTGGTAATGTAAAAACTGAGGCGGTCTGGTGTTGTAGCGCGAATGCGGCTGGCGATGACATCTAATGCATGATCCCAACTGACACGGCGAAAGCCTTTTTCACCTCGTTGGCGGATCATTGGGTAGGGAAGCCTTCCCAAGTCGCGTAACTGGGAACTTTTTTGAGTTTGTAATTGAGAAACATTTTTTAGCAGCACTGGATCAAATGCTGGCATAGTATTCATCTGCAACAACCGCAACCGGACATTGCACAGATGGATGCCATCGAGCGTCCAATCTTTCATCCCGGTGGTTCCCAAAGCGCAACCATCGCAGACACCCTTATTTAGGATGTTCCACGCATAAGGTAATTGTTTACGAGAAAGCCAGATTGCTCGAAAAACTTCCCAATAGTTATTGGGGTATTGTTCGCCAATGCCAAAAGGTTTCCAACTTGCCCAGTGTGAAGGTGTCCAAAATTTTGATGGTTTGGGCAACATAGCCAATTGAGGTAAGTAAGCGGTTATTCTTCAAGGCTATCGCTTTGTGACAAATTTGAGTAGCGTTTGAGCGTTGCATAATTGAAGTATAAATTCAGGCGATCGCCTCAAGCTTGCGGGCGCATAGCGAGAACGCTCATCTAGTAATGTACATCACTGGCTGAGGAAATTAATAGAATGAAAACCAAAGTTCAAATGCACAGAACTATCTTGATCAACAGAGGATGAACCAACCCACACTTGCCTATGTGGAAACGTCTCTACCTTTTGCAACTCAGGCAAAGCGATTTGCAGCCGTCCGGGATTGGGGCATTGCTTTAGAAATTGCCAACGAAAAGGATATACAGATAGATGTGTATAAACGCGCCCAGATTCCGATAGCCAGCGTGCAGGCATATAAAATGCACGATTTTCATCCACTTCATCGCAATGCGGAACATCGCCATCAAGCCAAAATCCACGTAGAACAGACCTTGGAACTAGCCGCTCAGCTGAATGCACCTCGAATTGTGACAGTCTGCGGCTTTGGGCATGACCTAGCAGATAATCCATTAGAACGAGCAGTAGAGTTTTTCTCCACCTTGGCTCAACGAGCAGCAAACTTAGGGGTTCGCATCATGATTGAACCCTTAAGTCCCAAACGTGCTGGGGCATTGACACATCCTGATGAGATTGTGTCTGTGATAACGTGCTTAAATCAACCAGAGGTATTTTCTATTGTGCTAGATACCGGACATCTGCTCGATAGTGGCTTTAACCTCAATTTGTTTTTCTCCACCTGGCAGCATCCGGTCGAAGAACTGCAACTTAAGGGCATGAACTCATCTCCACCAACACTGACGATGCCGCTTACTAGTTGGATAAAAGCCATGAAGTTCCCGCCCGATGTGATTTGTGTGGAGCATCGTCAAGCTATTTCCTGGAAAGAATTTGACCAGATTGTACAAAAATGTTTTCATTCGCTGGGGAATTTAAATAAAAACATTTGAGTTTGCGAAGAGCGCGCTCTTCGCAATTGCATTTGTGAGTTTATACTTCTTTCACCTTATCCGCTTGTCTGCTTGCCTATCCTCTTGTTTGCAGAACATCTGTACTATATACTAACCGACAGGTAAATAATTGGCGCTTTTTGAGCTAATTATCACACCAAAAAGCTTAATATCAAGATTGAAACTTATACTCAAGCGATCGCCGCTTATGAAATAGCATTTTAACACTCAAAGATTTGTAGATTTTTCAAAATATTTTGTATTTCTAAAACACGTTGCTAATAAAAATATAGTTATCAAATGGAAGACCTGACACAAAGTCATGCACACGAAGATTTTTATGTTATAAGTCAATAAACCAATAGGATTTACTGAATACTAGCTTAGAAGATTACCAAGTTTTTCATAGACACAAATTATGTCTAATTGTTAAGTATTAAATAGCTATTAACTTGATTTATGATTGACTAAACTCTATTGCTATTTGTGGAGTGTTGCAATGTCTGGTTGCAGATTAACTCGTTGGGGCGCTGTCTTGGGTATTGCAATGTGTGCCAGCATTCCTGGTGCGAATTGTGCGATCGCTCAAATTAGCTCGGATGGCACTTTGCCTATTAACTCGAACGTTAATAAACAAGGTAGCACCTTCAACATTACTGGAGGGACACCTGTTGGCGGCAACTTGTTTCACAGCTTTAAGGAGTTCTCTGTCCCTACTAACAATACTGCTTTCTTCCGCAATGATGCCGACATTCAGAACATTATTAGCAGAGTAACAGGTAGTTCAATTTCTAACATTGATGGGTTAATACGAGCTAATGGTCTAGCTAACCTGTTTGTGATCAATCCCAACGGGATTATTTTTGGACGCAACGCTTCACTGAAAATAGGTGGTTCTTTTGTAGCGACTACAGCGTCGGCAATTGGGTTTGATAATCAAGGTTTGTTTAGTGCTTCTACACCGAATAATCCTGAACTACTTGTGGTCAATCCTTCGGCTCTTCTATTCAATCAAATTGTTGCAGCGCCGATCCAAAATAACTCAGCTAATTTAAGTGTTAATAATAATCGTAGTTTGCTAGCAGTTGGGGGCGATGTCAACATAAATGGTGGCTCCTTAAATGCCTTTGGTGGACGAGTGGAGTTAGGAGGTTTAGCCGGAGAGGGGACAGTTGCTCTTAATGCCAATAGCAACAATTTCAGCTTAAATTTTCCAGATAATGTAGCACGAGCAAATGTGTCGCTTACCAACGGCGCTAAAGTTAATGTTGCTTCTGCTGGTGGCGGTAGTATTGCCATCAATGCTCAGAATATAGATGTTTTAGGAAAAAGTAGCCTACGTGCGGGTATTCGCCCACTTGCAAGAATTGATGACGCTCAGGCGGGAGATGTCACCCTTAACGCCAAGGGAACAGTGAGAATCGAAAATAGCTCTATCTACAACGCCGTTTTTGGTTCTGGAAAAGGTGGTTCCTTACGTGTGGATACAGGGAAATTGATTATTCAAGATGGAGTAGTAGCGACTGCTACTATTTCTAGTGGTAGTGCTGGGGATCTGGTTGTAAATGCCTCTGATTCAATAGAACTCACTGGCAGTTCCTCATCAAACGGTACGATTGAGATTGATATCGATATTCCTATCGCTTTTCTTTTTAATTATCCTGTTTCTGTTCCTGTTCCTATTGGCTTGTTTTCCGCTTCTATTAATGCCCAGAATCTTCCTAATGTTTCTAGTTTTTTAAGTTCTTTACCTACTGCAAGTGGAGATGCCGGAAACTTAACCATTGAAACTGGGCGGTTAATTATCTCTAATGGGCCAGTGGTATCGGCAGGTACACTTAGCACAGGACATGGAGGAAATTTAACCGTGAAGGCAGACTTGATAGAACTTAGTGGTACCTCAGCTAATAATTCTCCCTCATATCTGTTGACTACAACAAATAAGGTTCCTAGCGGATTGCGTAATGAAACTGCCGGTTACGGAGCAGGTGGCAACTTGACCATTAATACTAGACAGTTAATTGTCCGTGATGGTGCATGGGTGACAACTGGTACTGGTGGCGAAATGCCAGGAGGGGAATTGACTGTGAACGCCTCTGAGTCTGTAGAACTTAGTGGCACCTCATCAGAAAATATTCCTAGTGTTTTGGCTTCTGGAACATTGGGATCTGGAAATGCTAACAAATTGGCTATTAATACTAAGAAGCTGATAGTCAACAATGGAGGAATTATCTCGGCGGGTACTTCTAGCTCTGGAGAGGGAGGCGAATTGATTATTAACGCCACCGATTCAGTAGAACTTGTTGGTACTTCAAAACAAGGCTTGTCCGCCTCTCAAATAAAAGATTTGATTGGATTTGGTGGAGCTTTAGTCTCTGACTTCGTGGAAGATCGTCCATTTCCGAGCGGTGTAATTTCTGGGACTGGAAATGAAGGAAATGCTGGAAACTTGACTATTGACACTGGACGGTTATTAATTCAGGGTGGAGCACAAGCATCGGTTTCTACAATTAGTGCCGGAGATGCGGGTGACTTAAATGTTCGCGCCTCATCTATAGAACTGAGTGGGACTTCGCTTGAAAGCCCTAAGCCCAATGACATTGTAGGTCGAAGTCTATTGACAACTGCTGTCGGTGAAGGCTCAACTGGAAAGGGTGGCAATATAACAGTTAACGCCAACTCCTTAACTATCACCGATGGTGCTGCACTGGCAGCCAGTACTTCTGGGCAAGGGGATGGAGGTGATATTACTCTTAACGCCAATACCTTGAGTGCTTTAAATGATGGGCAACTGCGTACATCTACCTTTGGTAGTGGACAAGCAGGTGACATCACACTAAATATTCCAGAAATACAGTTATCTGGTTCCACTAGTGGTGTTTTTGCTCAGACAAGCAGTACAGGGCCAGCTGGAAAGCTGACGCTTCAACCTTTGAATGGACAAACCTTGACAGTCAATTTTTTTGCTCAAGCGCAGATTTCAGCATCCACCTCTGGTAGCGGTAAGGGAGGAAACCTCACTATTACCGCCCCTGAGTCAATCGCCCTCAATGGTAATGGTATCTTGGCGGCTACATCGGAAGGTGTTGGTAGTGGACGAGCCGGAGATGTGCTTCTTGGTACTGAAAAACTAACTATCAGCAATGGAATGCGCGTTTCAGCCGCTACTAATTCTACTAACCCCGCAGCTAGTGGTGGCAATCTGACCGTGCAAGCTGCACAATTGAACTTGACAGACGGCAGTAGCTTAGAAGCTGGGACGACAGGACAAGGAGCAGGTGGTGACTTGACACTGAGAACAGGAAAATTAGCAGTTGAGAATGGGGCGAAAATAACTGTCAGTAGTACAGGCTCAGGGCGTGCAGGTGACTTAAAAATTCATGCTAACTCTGTATATCTAAATAACAATGCCAAAATTACTGCTGACACTACAGGAGGTGGCGGAAATATCTTTGTACGCTCCCCCTGGTTGTTATTACGCAATCAAAGCTCTATCACCACTAATGCTAGAGGCAGTGGTATTCCTGGAGGTAACATCGCTATTGATGGACTAGATGGCTTCATCATTGCTGTTCCAAGCGAAAATAGTGATATTAGCGCCAATTCTGTTGACTTTCGTGGTGGAAATGTCGAAATCAGCGCTCAAGGAATCTTTGGGATTCAGCGTCGCAATACATCGACTCCAAAAAGCGACATCACTGCAACAGGAGCAAGTCCTCAATTCAATGGTTCAATAGAACTTAATACACCTGGTATTGACCCCAACAGTGGTTTAGTAGAGTTACCCACGATAGCCGTAGACACTGAAGTAGCCCAAGTCTGCGATACTCCTGGTTATGCTCAAAGCAGTTTTATCATCACCGGACGCGGTGGTTTACCTTCCAATCCTACGAAGGATGTTGCAGTTCCTGATGGAGTAGAAGTAGGTTGGGTATCGCTCAAACCCAGAGGCGATGCCAAAGGTGGGCTACGCCTACGCAACGATCAATCCGTTATTAGTAAGCCAATTAGCAATATGCCAGAACGGATTGTAGAAGCAAGCGGATGGTCGGTGAATAAGAAGGGAGAAGTGGTACTCACAGCTAATGTAGCTAATACCAGCCGACGTTCATGGCAAAACGCCATAGCTTGCAATGTTCCTCATGCCAACAAGTAGAAACCAGCTTGAATATTAAGCAATATCGTAAAAATTTGTGTAAACAACTTTACTAAAGCCAATTTCCTACCAATATATAAGGTGCCCAAAAATACGGGCTTTTTTCTTTAGTAAACACAGCTAGTTGAGCACGCTGGAGCGCAGTAGCTTTATTCGTTCCAGCCTTTAACTCATGATAAAATTCACTCATAAGTTGAGCAGTAATCTGGTCATCCACTGACCACAAGCTTGCTAATGTACTACGCGCACCTGCTCGCACAGCTATCCCAGCTAATCCCAAAGCAGCTCGCTTATCACCTTGAGCCGTTTTGCAAGCACTCAAAACGAGTAACTCTATATTTCTATACCTGTTACGATCGCTAACTCGAAGTAAAGTATCAAATTGCTTAACTTTTAATAGTTTGTCCCAGATGAGAATAAAGGTTCTTTCTGGATCAGAACTAAATTCTCCATGAGTTGCGAAGTGAACCACAGAAAAAGGAGATGATTGCAGTTGCTTTCGTAAATTACTGTCGATAAACTTTTGATTTAATAGTTCTTGATTCTGAGGGATTTCCGCCTGGATTTGTTTTAATTCACGTACTACATTTTTCAGCGCTGAGAATTTTCGACCTTCTATCGAGCGTGCTTCTCCTACTCCGGCAGTTAAAGCATTTAAAGGCACCTTTTGCAGTGGTTTGGGGTCGAGAAGTTGTAAACTAGGAGCCAGAGCGATCGCATATTTCTCTATGAGATATTTCTTGTGCTGAGAATCATAGAGAACCCCCATTGGAATATTACGTAATTCGCCGTCTAACACAAAAACTAAAGTGGTAATGTCACTATTAGACAATTCTGCTTGTGCTGGTCGGACTAGCCAATCATATATCTTTTGTGACTGTTGTTTGACTTGAGAAGTCGCGGCGACATCCGGTAAGGATTTCCGCAGTAAAGCTACGGTAGTTTCCAAAGTCTGTTGGGATACATTGCTTGTGTAGTGATGCAATTGCTGATTTGGTAAGGTTAAAATAACCTCTAAGCGGTCTGCCAAAATAATTGAATAAATAACTGCCGCTTTTTTGTCTTGAGTAACCACTTTGTCAATCTCTACAATTGGTTCTAAGCAAGGTGAACGAAAGAAGTTGTTCAGTTCTGCTAGCTGAAGCGATTCCAGTACCTGACGAGCTTGTTTGAGTTTGTATTGATTACTCTGTTGTGTGCCTCCTTGTGTGTTTTCTGCTCGCAACTGCAATTCAACTAACTCCCGATACACTGGTTCTACACTTTCACGAAAAGAGAACTGAACGTCTGGGCTAGCGGCAACTAAATCGCCGCGCAAAGATTCGAGAGTTTTGTAAGCTGTATCATATGCAGATATCGCACCTTTTATATCTCCTTTTTGCTTGAGTAAACGTCCTTGCTGCCATTGCCATTGATAAGTAATATCTGACGCATCAATACTCTGGGCTATAAATAAGGCTTTTTGTGTTAAAGCTAGAGCATCAGATAACTGTTTACTATCTTCATACAGTCCGCCAAGAAATCCAAGAGCATAAGATTCGGCTCGCTGGTCTTTCAAGTTCTGAGCTTGCTGCACAGCGGTAGATAATAGTTGAGCAATATCCAAGTTTGAAAGACCACTTGTAGTTGTTTTGTGTGTAAAATTTTTTAATAATGATGCAAACTGAATCCGAGCATATACTGAATTACGGCTAGGAACTAATTTGTTAATTTCAGGTAAGATTTGGGAAGACAAGGCTAATGCTTGTTTTAACGTATTAGTGTCTGAGTTGTTGTTAAAAATCTCTAGAAATAAATTTAGCTGATTTAGCTGTGCGAGCAGGCGCGTAGTAGCTGATGCAGCTTTAGCTGCCTGCTGATAAAATGCCAAAGCAGCTTGAAATTGTTGTTCAGCAAGTTCTATATTGCCTATGCTTCGTTGACTTCTTCCTTGAGCTAAGGCTGTGTTACCTAAACTAAGCAACCCATCACCTATAGCTCTTGAAGATTGTACTTGCTTTGCTACAGCTAAACTTTGTTCTAGAACAGTTCTAGATGTATCTAAATCACCAACGCCTCGTAAAAGATTTCCAAGCCCTTGAAGTCCAGCTGCTTTAATTGATAATTCTGTAACATGAGTAAGGGTTTGCTGAAGATCGGTTAAGGTCTTTTGTGCTTGACGGTAAAGCCCTAACGCTTGCATAGCTTGAGCAGAATTAATCCGGTTACGAATTAACGTTTCTTGATCATTTATTTGCTGATAAATGTCAGCTGCTTTTTGCCAACTAGACAATGCAGCTTCAGTTTGTCCTTGCGTTAATTGTAACCGCCCCTGTACATCCAAAGCTTGTGCTAAAATTGCCAGACTGTCTTTTGAAGGATTTAAAGCTTGTAGCAAATTCAGGCTTTGAATAATTGCTTTTTGTGCTGGCATTGTTTTACCAAACTGCTGATAAGTCAGGGAAAGATTGCTCAACACCATAGCTTGGTTCAATTTATCTCCAGTATTTCCATAATCAATAGCAGCCTGTTCCAAGACCTTGAGCGCTTCAGTAAATTGTCCTGCTTCATAGTAAGCTTTACCTCGTTCTACTAAGCTTTCAGTTTGAGTAACCAATTTTTGGATTTTGGCTTGTGGCTGCTTTAGGTTGGTGTAAGTAAGGCTTGCTAAAACAGGTGGACTAAAAATACATAGTAAGGATGTTGCTAGCGCTAATGAAGAGAAGACCAAAAATCTCAAAAAAGATTGCAACAGACGGAATAAGATACGCTGTTTTCTTACCATATTTATTCCAAAGAAGAATTTGATTGAGCAACGCCTTTTTGTGGGTTATGAAGTTCTACAATCGATGCTGTTGCAATTTCTGATAAGCCAATATTTTTTAATAAAAGTGTCCAATCCTGTATGAAGATAAGTGAGTTTGGATTAGTACGACGAAGATTAGCTAAATTAGTTATAGCGTCTTGCCAAATCTGGTTGACAGCATAGGTAGTGTATTCACCCGACTGTGCTATTTTCAATTGATTTTGTAAGTCTTGAGTTAAGGGCACACGTTGTACCCACGCTTTCACATAAAAATAATCTAAACTATTTTGGGAATTGCCGCAGAAAACTTTAAAATACCATTGATAATTCTTATTGGTTTTCAAAGCATATTGTGGATTTTGCGGCAAAGTAATGCCGACAACACCAGGCTTCTCTGGTAGTGATAGAGATGTCCGATAGATGTTGTCGTCATTTTCATCTTGAAGTAGAAACTCACCTAAGCGAGCGTTTATAGGTAATGCAGGTACATAAACCCAAAAAGTTGGATATTCAGAAATTGTATAAGTCAAAAACGATGTTGACTCCTCTGCAATTTCCTTACCAGGCACTAGGGCAGTAACAGGCGCATTCAATGGTAAGCAACCATCACGGCTTGTTCCTCCTTTACGGCGACCAGTGGGCGCACCGTTATCTGGAAATTTTGGACGGGCAGAGTGGTTTGGGTTAGGGACTTGCGGTCTGTTAGCTAATTCGGGAGGCTGTGCCCAAACTAGCGAAGAGTAACTTGTCAGACTAACGAGTAATAACGGGATAATGCCAGCAAGTTTCATCGGAGACATGTCACTTTTGCGAAAGGAATCTAATGGAGAATGGATAAATTATCTTTAGCCTTGCAATGACAATGAATTCAGAACAAACTCAAGCTTTATGAGCAAATGTGAAAGAAATTGCCGTATTTTTGTATGTTCGTAGTAAGCCAGTAATTTTAATAACCACAATTGAATGAAACTACGATATATAAAAACAGCAAAAATGCGTCATATTAAATTGCATACAAAGATGTCATTCTGAGCGAAACAAATACTTTTAAAGATTTTTATTTCGCTCAGAATGACAAAATATATGTTTGACTGGAAATTGGCATAATCTTTTGTACTATTATTAACATCATAACCACTGCATAAGGACATGACGAATTTAATAGATAAAAAGTTGCCTAAGAAAGTTGGCGATTCTGAATACCTTTAGATACAACGACTGCTTGAGCAGCTACCAACGCTAATGCTGCGGGAATCAATGGTATCCACCCTGCTTGTGTAAAAATGCCATAACAAATCCCAAACAGCGCCAATAGCATTATTACTCCAGCAAGTCCAAGATATAGTGGTTGCCGAATAAACCATGCTAGAGTTCCTCCCATTAATGACCAACCCCATACCCATAGCGCTTCAACCCAGGTAGGCCACCACCAAAGTAGAGGTCGATGATTTAAAACAGCACTGATAATTTGGCTGATCATGTGCGCCTGTACGAACACCCCTGGTATTTGCTTTTGATTAGTTAGCGCTTTAGCGCTGTAGGGGGTTTTCCAATAATCGGTAGTACTAGGGGCTGTAACACCAATAAGAATAATACGATCCTTAAGTAACTTTACTAATTCAGGATTGATCTGCTCGTTAAGGACATCTCTAAGAGGTACTTGTTGAGCAATGTTTTGCAAAGATCGAAGCGAACGATAATTGAGCAGGATTTGGTAACCTTTTGCATCTACTCCTTGATAACCGCTGGTATAAGCTTTTAATTGCTTAAATATGGCAGTACCAATCTGCAAGTTACCTTCTGGGGTAAAATCTGACTTGATACCTTTTGCTTCTAAATAATGAAGCGCAAGCTGGAGACTAAAGGCATATTCCGCAGCACAGTCAGATGTCACAGGAGGAGTCAAATGTAAAAGCTGCCGGCGGGCAATGTCATTATCGTCTGCTACAAAATCACTAAAGCTAAGACGTTCTTTGGGAACTTCTGGAGGAGGAGGAGTACCATCCGGAGCGCCATCTTCAGCAGCAGAAACTTTGCATACTGCATAAAGGCGTTTATCTGTATGTAAACGAGTTGCTAAATCTGCATAGTTGGGATCTACAGAAAAATCACGATAGATATCTAATCCAATAGCTCTTGGTTGGTACTGATCCAGTTTTTTCAATAGTTGTGCAAGTGCTTGGTCTGACAGAGACCATCGCATATTCATCTTCATTCGGTTTTGATACTGAATATCTGCTTCATCAACAGTAACTATCAAAAAACGTGAATCTGATTGTTCTTCTGGGCGCAGTCCCATTAGGTAGTCGAAAGCCCTTAGTTCTGATGGCTGCAATAGACCAAGCGCTCTCACCCCCATTACCAGACTGGTAATAATCAAACTTGACAACAGCACTACCTGAACGCTACGCCATCGAAACTGGCGTTGAGTTCTGTAATTTTTTGGTGGCAGTCCCTCAGTTTCTAGTTCCGGCGAGAGCAGTTGGTTCCAAGTTGGTGGCACTACTGCTGGATTTTGGCAGAGTACGGGTAACCAAGTAGCGCAAGGATATTCATCCTCAATGCCATGCAACCTTTCCCTTGATTCTCGGACTGCTAAGTAAAGAGATTCTCCTGTTGAAAATTTCCTCAGAAAATTTTTTAAGAATTCTTGTGCTACCAAATCTTGCACTGGCTCGCGCATAACAATAATTTGTGGGATGTGCAAATCTTCTAATTGATGCGCTAATCCCAAGCCATCACAAGAATTGAAAATAGCTAACTGTAAGCCTCTACCAATAGCTTTCTTAAGGGCATATTTTAACTCCTCAATTGTTAAGCAATCGGTTTCATTAATGTAGATTTGACCACTTCTACCATCGTCTTGACTGGAACTATGACCAGCGAAAAATAAGATATCCCAGTCCTGTTCCCATAGTTGCTGATTCAACTGGCAACGTTGTGGCTCTACCAGAAAAGTTATTTTTGCATTTGGTAATTTTTCTAGGATCTCTCGATCTTTCTCGACAAGAATCCCTTCACTATTTCCTAGAATAGCTAAGATTTTTACTTTCTCTTTAACAGCGGCTATCTTTGGTTTTGGCAAGTTTTCGTACTCTGGAGCGCTCAACGCGGCTTCGGCTTGAGAATAATCCTCAAAGAACTCCCATAGCTGCCAGGGGAGCCGTCGTAACCAGATATCGTCAGTTTTAAACAGTACCCGTACCGTATCATCAGATTTTAGTTGTTTAAGTAATTTCTCCTTAACTGGACGAAATGACTGGCAGTTGAGCCAGCTATTCATCTGTTCGCTTAAATTTTCACCTAATTGGCGGCAGTTGTTAATTTGCTCGATACGAGAACTCCCAATACTAATACTTATAGGCGTGATGCGAAAATTTTCCAAGCTGCGGTAGGTTGTCTGCCAAAGGTCATAGTGTGTAATTATTTCTGGCTTTGGCGTCAGGTAGCCTCGAATTTCTGTGGTAGCGCGATCTCCTTCTGCCCCAATCTCCAGCGTGACTTTTACACCATCGCTTAAGTTACCATCTAGCTTTAAGACAACCAACTTTTGCATGGTCAACAACCAATGAATGCATCTGCTTAAACTATAAAGTTCTCAGTAATATTAGTATCCCCTAGTTCTAACCTAACGCTAAAGCGTTCTCCAATTTGAGCATTAAACTCTAGTGTTACATGAGCATTGCTACTTTTAGCATGAGCTTCCATAACAGCAACTCCCTTGAAATCTAGCACTTTCACAATTAGATTTTCAGGTAAGTAGGTTTGTACACCAGTGGGCTGCACCTGCAATTTGAGTTGGATTTCTACCGAGTTTTTTGGGGTTAGGGTAACAATCAGCGCTACCGATTGACCTGGCAATTGTATTCCCAAGTCAACTAGCTTACCTCGCGTAACTCTGCTTTTGTAACGAAAAGCTTGTTGTGGTACTTTTGGAGATAAAATTTCTTCAATTGACTGCCAACCTACCTCAAAAATATTTTGCAACCACTGACTTAAGTTGACTTCGCTTTGGTTACGTTCAAGGTGATCTAAGTGTGCAAGTAAATCGTCAATGCTTTGCAGTTGATTAATGGATACCTCACCAGATTTCACTGTTTTAGTAAAACCCACCAGAGTTGCTTTTTGACGCTCTGTGTCTAGCTCAACTGCAACTACACCGATTCTATCGTCCGGCACTTCTGGTGGAATGTAACAAATCTCTTCACCAGACTTGAGGGGGCGACATTCTAAGTAGCCCAATTTAGTCAACTTCAAGTCTGCAACATCACCATAAAGCCGCATAGCCTGATCCCAACTGTCACTACCTTTTAAGTCAGTAGCAATGTCCATCATTTCCATGTAGTCATTTACAACACATACAGCCAGGGTATTGAGATAAACCTGCTTTTTCTTTTCTCTTGTCGGCTGTTGCTGGGCAAATTGACGTGCTACTCTCAGCGCTGTCTGCGTGATAGACACCGGAATCGATTTTTCTGTTATATTCTCAGTCCTATAAATCATAATGGTTTCCCTTGTTCTAAATATTCCTTCTTTGAGTTATCTGTGCTTGAATATCAAAATTCGTGATATCCCTGTTTGAGTGCAAAATTTCGTAACCGCGGCAGACATTCGCGTTTATAAAAATTGGGTGCGGTTGATGGGGGTAAGTTAAACTCCTGAGCAATGTTTTTCCAAGGGGTTTCTGGAGGTAAGCGTCGCAGAATTAAAATCTGGCAAGTTACCTCAGGACGTCCTTTGACATGAGTACTGGCTAACTCGCCATCTGGATCTGTTGTAGCCCATTGATAAGTTTCTTCTAAAATTGGTGGAATCTCTGGGTTTGCTGGCAGATTTTCGATGGTATTTGTTATTTCCTCAATTTCTAACGTGGAGCTAGAAACATTTTTAGCTTGATTCTTCGCTTCCCAAGTGCGAAAATCTTGCAATCGCCACTTCAGGCAATTGTCGAGCCAAGTGATTACGCTACAACGCTCTGGATTATATTGCTCTGGATTGCGGCAGAAATACAACCAAGTTTGTTGCAGAGCATCGTTATAGTAAGGTGTGTTCTCCTTCCATAGTTTGCCCGATTTCATCACAACTCTAACTATCTCACTAAGTTTTTGTCGCCGCATCAGACTCCTCGCTGGATACGAACAGGCTTCGGCAACGAGTTGAGATAGTTGTTGATTGAGATCATGTACAGTATGCATCTTTATCATCAACAATCTCCTTTGTGAACACTTACAAAAGTATTCTGGAGATCCCCCTGGCTAGTTGAAGTCCCAACAATCGAATTCATAACTTGATGTTTAATGTCTCAATAAGTAGGGTCTACTACCTAGTTATCAAACTCAATTTCAAATTTTTCGCAGAAATTATTAAAAATATTGCTGACTCGTATTCGACTGGCACGCTTGTTTAGTCTTCTGGGCTATCGATGCAATTTTATGCGATCGCACATCAAAAACAGTCAATATATTGCCTCTAGAATTGAGCATTTTTTTGCACAATATCCTGTAAACCCAATTGTGTAAGGGTTAACCCTTAGGGAGATCAAAGACATAAAATGCCTTGTTGCAATCAAAAGTACCAACTGTCATTGCGAGCGAAACAAAGTGGAGCAAAGCAACCTCCCCTAACGAAAGATTACTACAACAGAACGCAACTTGGTATGAGCAGTATTGAGCTAGACTCCCAACAGCAGCAGGAAGTGTGGCAACTTTCAGTACAAGAAGCTGGTGGTAAATTGCCAACTGGTAGAATCGTCAAAGACGTAGTGCAAAGGATAATGGAGCGAACCAAAGCCCCCAATCCCTACCGTGTCAGGGAAGTGTGCCAAATCATCGCCAAAGGTGTAAACGAGTGTTTTAGGATTAGAGATTCAAGAGTAAGAAATTGCGCTATTGCTTCTGTTATGACCCAGATTATTTACCAAGTTGCTGTCAGCATTGATGGCTATATTGCTGCTGCCGATGGCAGTGTAGACTGGCTGAGTGCTTTTCAAATAGAGGACAATGACTACGGCTATGCCCAGTTTTATGCCTCGATAGATGCCCTGTTGATGGGAAGCCGCACCTACGAACAGGTGATTGGATTTGGAGAGTGGGCTTATCCTGGTAAACCATGTTGGGTTGTCTCTAGGCGATCGCTTAAGGTTGAGCAACCAGAAGTCAGACTAACCTCTAACAGTCCAGGTGAAATTATTGCGGAACTACAGGCACAGAAGTTAAATCGGGTTTGGCTAGTGGGTGGTGGTCAACTGGCTGCATCTTTTCGGGCACAGGGGCTAATTTCAGAATACATGATTGCTGTGATTCCAATGATTTTGGGTGCTGGAATCCCACTGTTTGGCTCGCCTGGTTTACAGGAACACTTGAACTTGGTTGAATGCAAACCCTTCCCTCAAGGAGTCGTTTTGTTACGGTATCTCCGATAGAAGTATGGCGAAAGTTCCAGATAAAGGCTATCGGGGGCAAGCCGACTGACTTCTGGCTGGAACACGGAAGTTTGCTTGTGATGCACCCCGGTTGTCAGGCTACTCATCTGCATCAGGTTCCGAAGACTATACTGAATTTTATTTGTCAACTTGAGCAATATTGATACAGCCACTTCACTCGTAAGAAGTTAGAATAAAGGGTATTTTGTCAATCACCTAAAATACTCAAAATAGTTTGAATAAAAATGATAATTTTGAGGTGAGGGGAAAGAGGGCGATAGTTTATTACTGTTTAGCAAGTAACTGTAAGACGTAGCTTTCCAATTCTATGGCACGATGGGCAGCAGTATGAGATGTTAGAACACGCTGACGGGCGCGATCGCCTATAGCAATGCGTTCGGTTTCTGATATTTCTTGTAAATAGCGCAGAGTATCTTTAGCTGTATAAGAGACAAGAATTTCTGTACCAAACTTAAAAAATGTATCCAGTCCTTCCCAATAATCACTAATAATCGGTGTACCACAAGCAGCAGCTTCAAATAAACGCACACTAGGCGAGTAACCTGCTTGCACCATATCAGTACGAGTTATGTTGAGGGTATATCTTTGAGCATTATAAAATTCTCGATGCTTTGCAGGCGGTAAATGTTCAATCCGCTCAATATTTGCAGGCCATTGAATATCATTAGGATACTGGGGCCCAGCTACAACCATGCGTCCTTGTTGCCAATAACGCGCAGGTTCTAGTAATAACTTTTCTAGTATAGGTTGGCGATCGCTACTATAAGTACCCATATAACCTAAGTCCCATTTCTGGGTGTGAGATTCTGGATAATATAAAGCCGGATCAAAAGAGCAATATAATGGTCTTGCCATTGGCGATCCATACTGCTGCTCAATACGCCCAAGAATTGGCCCACCTGTAAAAGATAAGTACAACTGATAGCGAGGGATTAAATCAAAAGAGAGATATTCTGTATCCCCACGCGATAATTTTGCCAAAGTCACAGGCGTATCAATATCGTAAAAAGCCGTTGCACCTTTAGTCATACTCGTTATCCATTCCCCAACAGCAACGCCTTCGGGTACATAAGAACCGACAATTACTAAATCTGCCGTTTGTATTTCCTTAGTAAATCGTTCTTTGAGGTCTTGCAGATTACTATATAACTCAGTTTGCCCATAGGGAGGACAAGGTAAATCGCGGTTTGCTGCATACCAGGGAACATCTCTTTCCAAAAATAATACCCGATGCCCACGCGCACAAAGTTCACGCATTAGTCCACGATATGTAGTTGCGTGTCCATTACCCCAAGAAGAAGTAATTGATAATCCGAGAATGACGATATTAAAGGAATACTCAAGAGAGCTTTTCATCGTTTATTGTGACTTAAATACTCTTGCAAAAATTAGTTTTTACCTTCGCGTACCTTTGCGTTTACCTCTGCGTTCTTTGCGTTAAAAAATTTGATATTGACGAACTAAAGATAAACAGGCGAGCGCACTGCACCTAATAAAACCTCTAATTGTGCGGCACGATGAGCATAAGTATGTTCTGCTAAAACACGCTGACGTGCTGCTGTACCGATGGAACGGGCGTGTTCTGGTGAAAGCGATCGCAATTTTTCTGCAACTTCCTCACCATTTTGAGCTACCAAAATTTCCTTTTCAGGCTCTAAAAATTGTTCAATACCTTCCCATTTATCTGTTATCAAACAAGCACCAGCACCCGCCGCTTCAAATACCCGCGTTGCTGGAGAAAAACCATAACGCGCCATACTTTCTCTACTAATATTTAATACAGCTAGAGGAGTACAATTAAATGCGTTGTGGTCAGCAGTATAAACATGACTGAGATAGCGTACATTTGCTGGTAAAGATTTATCACCCCAACCGTTTCCACCTAAAATAAATTCTTTATCTGGAAGTGCAGCAGCAGCTTGTAAGAAAAACTCTTCTACCCGCGCCTCTCTATCTGGTAAACGATTACCTAAAAAACCTAAATCAGCCCTGAATTTGGGATCTGGTATAACCCGATGGTGCGTAGATGGATCGAGTGCGTTATATATTGGGACACAAATTTTTGCGCCTAGTGCCTCATAAGCTTTGACTACTGGATCGCCACCACCATAAGTTAAAACTAAATCGTAGCGAGGAATTAAAGGTAAAAAGGGATCGCTAGGATCGGCTTGTACTCTATCGAGTGTTGCGGGTGCATCTACATCCCAAAAAGCTACTAAAGTAGTAGATGATTGTAAGTCTAAAACTGCTTGTTCTAACCAAGTATCAAATACCCCAACTCCACTAGCTTTTACTACTAAATCTGCACATGCGGCTTGTTTTAATGCTGAAGATACGCCTGCTTCATCTGCTGAATAAACAACAACTTTAGCCCAATCTGGATCGGGGATGTCTCGATGTTGTTGTCGTTCATAAGCATCTGGTTCATAAAAGGTTACATGATGTCCGCGATCGTGTAAGGCGCGAATAATGCCTCGGTAATATGTTGCTGCTCCATTCCAGTAGGCGGATACGAGGCTAGAACCAAAAAAAGCGATGTTAAGATTCATAATTGTAAATTTAACCGCAGATAAACGCAGATGTAATCAAGATTTGGCGTTGCTGAGAGGAAATATGAATTTGAATCACGCAGAGGCGCAGAGTCGCAGAGAGTAAGAGTTGAAAAGAGTTGATTTTTGCATTTCATATTCAAATTCAGCAACGCCCAAGATTTTATTGACTCATGTAAGAAGTTTAAAGATTTAGGCTGCTACAGATGTTTAGTAATTCGTCTACCCGATGGCTACAAGTATGGCGAGATTGAATTGTATGTAGTCCATTTGTGACAAGTTCCTGTGCTATTGTTGGGGTTGTTAATACTTCTTTGAGATAGTGTTGCATTTCCTCTCCTGTATGAGCAACTAGAAAATCTTTGCCTGGATTAAATAATTGTTCTATATCTTGCCAAGGTGCAGAAATTAATGGGATACCACAAGCAAGTGCTTCAAATGGTCGAATTGTGGGAATACCTGGAAGGGTAGCTGCATAAGGACGACGGGGTACGTGGACGGTAACGCGGAAGCGGCTAAATACTTCTGGTACTTTGTAGTTGGGCAACCAGCCGCCGTATTCAATACCTGCATCTTTAAGTGCTTGTAGTGCTGAGTCTGGATAACGCACGCCATATATACGTGCTTTCAATCCTAATTTTTTAACTGGTTGGATCAGAAATTCGTGTAATTCGGCTGTACGTTCTTCATCGCCCCAGTTACCAATCCAGACTAAATCGCCTTCTGGTTCTTGTTGTGTATTTACTGGATGAAACACTCGTGTATCTGCGGCTTCATGCCAAGTCCAAGCTTGTTTTGCCCAACCACGCGCTAGATAAATATCGCGGACAACGCCTCCAAATGCGAGAACTCCATCATAATTACTTAGGTCATAAGCTGCCATGCTATCTGGTGCTGTGGCAGAGCGATGGTGGGTATCGTGGAAAAATAGTTTATATTTATCTGAATGCTGACGATGTTTGCCAATTTGTTGTACAAGCTGGTGGTCGTTCCACTCATGCACTAAAACTAAGTCGGCTTCAGCTAAAGCTGTATCTAAATTTAAGGTTTCTAAGTCGTAGCGAATGCTGTTCAGTTGCGGGTAGGTGGAATGGAATTGCGTAAGCGCATTTTCCCCGTGTTCTGCTATTAAATTCTGTAGACTCCAAGCTTCTCTGGGTTCGTAAACTCTTACTTGATGTCTGCGTGAGATCAATTCTGTTGTAATGCCGCGAAGAAAGTGGGCATTGCCGTGATTCCAATCGGATAAGAGTGAGTGGCAAAAAATTACGATTTGCATAGGATTTTAATAACCGCCAAGACGCCAAGAGCGCCAAGAAAGACAAGAAAGAGTAGATATGCGTAATTCCTGTAGTTATTCTTTTAAACCACATCTATTTTGAGAACCATAGTTTTAAAAGTAGTGGGAGCATCTTGCTCCCTGGTGGTAGTAGCGGGCTAGAGAGCCATCACTACTCCAGGTTTCAAAATGGACGAGGTTTAACATTAAATGTTAGTTAATCAATTTAGTTCCTCATAGAAATAATCAAATTCTTCATCTGCGTACATCTGTGTCCTAAAAAATTCATAATTGTTGCGCTCAACTTAATACAATACATTTGTCATCTGCTGTAAAAGGTTACTGTAAGCGGATAAATACTTTGCTGCCATGCTTTGGGAAGTAAATTTTAAGGCGCGATCGCTAGCTTTTTGTGCTAAATTTTGACGATACACTGCATTCGCAATTAAAAAGTTTAAAGCTGCTTGCAAAGCTTCTAAATCATCTGGATGCACAAAAATTGCTGCATCTTGCCAATTTTCTCGTAGGCTTGGAATATCACCTAACACTAAGGCACATCCAGCTAAACCTGCTTCTAATACAGATAAACCAAACGGTTCATAGCGAGCAGGTAATGCATAAATAGCTGCCTTTGTCAACCAAGGAGCTAATTCTTGCGGAGACAAACGACCTAACAAATTAACCTGTGTAGTTGTGATATTTCCACCTTGCGGATGCTGGGTATCTCCCGCAACATAAATGGGACAATTCAGCTGTGGTGCAATTTTTTCTAGTGCTGCTACATTTTTAGCTTCATCCCACAAGCGCCCTACACTGAGGACAAATGCTGACTTTTCTCCTGGTATAAATAGCTTGTTATCTCGACCATTGAGAATTACTTGACTATTAGTAATCACACCATAATGTTGATTAAGTGCAGTCAGCATTGCTTTTGAAGGTGCTACCACCAAATCCGCAGCTTGCAAACCTTGTATTACTGCATGACGGTAGAGTTCCCATTCACTAGGTGCTGCTTCTCCTTTGACTGCTTGCCACCAAGATAAAACACAAGAATGAGCTACGATTAACTTAGGTGTTTTCCAGGGCAAGGATGCGTGAGCATAACCATTGAGATGCACAATATCAGGATGTAATTGTGCCTCAAGTTGTAATAACCACTCACCCGCTTGCTGGACATCCTGCCAAGGATTGGGCATCCATTCTAGTTTAAAGTTGCTTTCAAATAAGGTCAGGTTGGTAATTTGTTTTACCTCGTGACGCTGTTCGCTAGTTAACGGTGCGCCCATTGTTGCGATCGCAACTTCTACACCATATTCTCCCAAAGCTTTTGTCAGTTCAAGTGCGTATGTCCAAACACCGCCGATAGTATCAGCAGTCATTAAAATACGTTGAGGTTTATTCTTCACTCCTCACCTCTTGCTAATTTCTAACTCGCTTAAAGGTACAGGTTGCTGTTCTTGAATATCACTAAACTGGGCGTAAACTTCTAAATAGTGAGCGTGGGCGCGTTCCCAAGCATGGTCATCTGGAAAACCCCATTTTTTTGTGTATTCTGGCGAACCAGGATAAATAAACAAAGGTACAGGTTTATTTGCCCAAACTCCAAATTTTTGCAAATATTCTCGCCACTGTTCAATTGCTTCTGGTGCGTCTACTTTTGATTCCAATAAGTTCGCTTGGACAAATGGTACTCGCTGCTTGGCATAGATTAAGCGATCGCTTAATTGTTGAGTTGATAACTTACAATTTTTATCGAGTAGTTGACGACCTTCTGCTGTAATACTTTCTACTCCTGCTTCAATAGAAACACAACCTGCTGCACCTAAAAGGTCTAACATTTCTTGATTCCACAAATCAATGCGCGTTTGAATGCCAAACTTAATTGGACGTTCTACTAAAGCTTTTAATAACTCCTTATTCGGCAGAAAAATCTCATCAATAAAATAGATATACTCAACACCTTGACCTATAAATCCATCTAATTCTTCTAAAATTACAGATAAAGGACGCTTGCGGTAGTTATTGCGAAAATTTTCTTTAGCGCAGAAAGAACAGTGATAAGGACAACCGCGAGAAACTTCCATTTCTGCGCCTAACCCTGTTGGCACAACATCAAAACGATGATGGTGATGGTGGTGTTTTTTAACTAACTCATCAGCCCAATGTAACGCAGGTAGGCTTGTCATATCACCAACATGGGGACTACCTTGAATGCGTGGCGTATCACCATCCCAATAACAAATAGCAGAAATTTCTTGCCACTGTTTTTTTGTTTTCTGGGCAAATTGCGGCAATATTTCCTCACACTCACCCATAATTACTACATCCACACCTAGTTTTTTTAACGCAGCTTTAGGTGTGGTGGAACCATGAGGGCCAACTGCTATCCAAATACCACCAATTTCATGCAAATAATTTACTACTATTTGAGGGACACGCACCTCCGGTGGCGCACATCGCCAGAATAAATAACTAGGTGCAGTAGTAATTACAGAAAAATCTGGTTGAAAGTTAGTAACCCGCGTTTTTATCTCTTCTAAAGATAGTTGTTCCAGTTGTCCATCTACTAGCAATACCTCATGCCCTGCTTGCTCTAATAAAGCTTTGGCATAACCATACTCTAGTGGTAAATGAGGCTCACGACAACCGAAATAAATACTGCCATCAAAAGCCCAGTTAGGATTAATCAGTGCATATTTCATAAGATATTTGGTAAAAATCAATTATTTTTATGTGTTTATCTGTGTAATACCAATTCTTTATAAACTTGCATTAAATAACTATCTCTCTCTTTCTTTGCGTTCTTTGCGTCCTTTGCGGTTCGTTTCATAAAAATTAAATGCATCTTTACAGAGAATCAGTACAAGACTTATCCCAAAAATCTATACACTTATCCTCCCAACTACGAGTGGTGCAGATATTAAACCCCGCGACTTCAATAACCATTGATAAAGTTGCTGCACACCTTGACGAACATTTACTTGCGGTTTCCAACCAGTAGCCGCCGTGAATTTACTTGTATCAGAAACGTAATAACGTTGATCTCCTGGTCGCCAACAATCAAATTTTACATTTGGTCTATTGCCTTGAATTTTCCCAATTAAATCAATTAATTCTAATAAACTAATAGTATTAGCTGCACCGCCGCCAATATTAAAAGCTTGACCAGATAGTTTGTGAATACAATTTTGGGCTAGTAAAAATGCGTCAACTAAATCTTCTACAAACAACACATCTCGTACTTGCATTCCATCTCCGTATAAGCAAATAGGTTGCCCTTCAATAGCACTAATTAAAAAATGTGCTACCCATCCTTGATCCTCAGTACCAAATTGGTGAGGGCCGTAAATACAACTCATGCGAAAAACTACAGTTGATAAACCAAAGGTGTGAGCGTAGTCCAGCACATATTGATCTGCTGCACCTTTAGAACAACCGTAGGGACTATGAAATGCTAAACTACGCCCTTCGCTAATACCACTATTACGAATTAATTCATCTACTGGTTGATAACGTTTACTATTAAGTTGCAATTTAATATCTTGTAAATCTCCATAAACTTTATTCGTCGATGTAAATACTAAAGGCGGTGGATTTTCCATATTCCGCATTGCTTCGAGTAAATTCAAAGTGCCACGAATATTTACCTCGAAGTCATGTATGGGATTTTTTAAGCTTGTAGTTACCGCTACTTGTGCAGATAAATGAAAAATTTGCTCGGCACATTGAACAGCTTCAGTAATCGCATAGGAATCTCGAATATCTGCAATTTGAATCTGTACGCGATCGCCATGTACTTCGCGCAACCAACGCAAGTTTGCCTCTACACCCGGACGGGAAAGATTATCAAATATTAATACAGTCCGCCCCGAACTTAACAAACGATGCGCTAAGTTAGTACCAATAAATCCAGCCCCACCTGTAATTAATACAGGTCGTTGTTCATGGCATTCTATTGGTGCAGGTTTACCTAGTTCTAAAGCGTTACGTACTGCATCTAAACCAGAATCAGCCCACAAACGGTATAACAACTTGGGCGAACCGTCTGCCCGTTTTAAACCCATGTGATAATGTCTCACATCACAATACAAACCATCTTGTGTAGGCTGATCGGGTTGTAAATCGTATCCTGCATACCAGTAAACTCGTTTTACAGGCGCAGCGATCGCACTTATAAAAGCTTCTAGTTGTGCGTGTTCATCATGCTTCCAAGTAGAAAAACCTGTCTCAGTAATCCACACTTGGGCATCCGCATTAAATTGAGCTAGTACCTCTTGCACTTGCTCAACCTTTACCGCCCATTCTTCCCAATCAAACTCCCAAGTTCCAGGGAAACCATGTATACCAACGGCATCAATATAAGCTAATACACCTTTTTGGCCTATCCGTCGCAACCAGTTAGCATCAGAAGGAGCCATACCAGCAAGTACAGTTTTTTTTCCTCGTTGCTGACTCCAATAAGCCGCCGCGCCGATCATTTCTGCAAAGATGTTCCATTCTGGATCGAGTCGCCAATCCCAATCATTTAAATTATTCGGCTCATTCCACAATTCTACCCATTCAAAGTATTTGCCAAACTTAGTAATCATTAAATCTAAAAAATCGGCAAAATCTTTTGGTTGACGTGGTGGTGCAGATGTCTTCGGCTCAATGCCTAAAGATGGGGGCGTATAATGAAAACAAGGCAGAATATTTACCGATTGAGCTAGTTTAGGAAATAACCAAGCGTACCATTCTTGCCCTTGTGATGTATGCCAATCAGCCCAAGAAAACCCTGTACGTAACTGGGTTACGCCCAATCTTTTCAAATCAGCTAATAACCAATCAACTCGCTCATATTCCCCTGGACGAAACCACTCTAGTACACCCAAAACCGGATTATTTGCTGTTGATGCAGATGCCATTTTTCCTTCAGTATTTAACGTTGAAATATTTGATTTCAACTTTGTCACCATAGAAATTATTCCTTTGTTGTTCTCTGAAGCGTCTTTGTTTAATGATTCAGACGCAAAGACAGCAGATAAACGCAGATATTTTTGAGAGTGTTAATTTACTCATACTGTCAAGCCGCGTACAGCGAGTTCTGCTCTAGCTTCTGGGGTGCGATCGCACGCCACTTGACCCTCTAGCCAGCTTGCTAATTCCACCAAACCCTCGGCTAAAGTTATCTGGGGTTCATAACCTAGAATTTGCCGTGCTTTAGTAATATCTGCAAAACAATGACGAATATCGCCCACACGGTACTTTTCAGTAATTTCTGCTTGGATGTGTTCTTTCCCTAACACAGTCGCCATTTGTTCGGCAATCCCACGAATTGTGTATTGCCTACCACTACCAATATTAAAAACATGGCCTGCTGCTTCTTTTACTTCTAAAGCTAAACGGCAAGCTTTAGCAACATCATAGACACTTACAAAGTCACGCTGTTGATAACCATCCTCATTAATTAGAGGTGGCTTGTTATTGAGAAATCGAGAAGCAAAGATTGCTAAAACGCCAGTATAAGGATTAGACAAAGCTTGACGGGTTCCAAAAACGTTGAAAAATCGTAAACCGACTGTATCAATACCATAAGCTTTGCCAATCATCAAACACATTCGCTCTTGATCGTACTTAGAAAGCGCATAAATAGAAGGCAAAGCAGGTAGTTTGCTTTCTGGTGTAGGTATAGGTTTTAATACTTCTCCTGCTTGATTGCGAACTTCCCAATCTCTTGCTTTAAGTTGTCCTAAGCTACGTTCAATTCCTACAGCTAGATTGCCATCAGCAGTACGATAAAGCCCCTCACCGTATATACTCATGCTAGAAGCGACAATTAATCGCTCTACCTGCTTCTCAATCAATGCTTCTAGTAAAACTGCTGTACCCATATTATTAACACTGGTGTACTGAGCAATTTCATACATACTCTGACCAACACCAACAATTGCTGCTAAGTGATAAACAGCATCAATACCCTTAAGTGCCTGTCGCACTATATCTGAGTCACAAACATCGCCAACTATTAACTCTACTTCTGAGTTTAAATATTCAGGTCGTTTGGCACCGAATCCATGAACTTGAGCTGCCAGATTATCTAGAACGCGGACTCGATATCCTTGTGCCAGTAGTTCATCTGCTAAATGAGAACCAATAAATCCCGCTCCACCTGTAATCAGAATATGTTTCATGCTTTAGCTGTCAAAGGTATTTTGAGATGAATATATTGAATTTTTCACTAATTTTCTCTCTGACAACCAATAAACCTTAAACTCACTTAAAAGTAACTATACTTTAGATATATTTAACCCTAACTATTAGCTATGTATAAATCACATATTTCTTAACAATTATTGAAATAAAGTTAAGTAAATTAAAGCCTAAAAGTATTGATTTAGCGTAGGAAAAAAGCTGGAAAGTTGGCATATAACTGTTAAAGTTACATAAATTAATAATTAATAGACAGAAAAAGAAGGATGTTTTATATAAGTAGAAAATTTAAAATTGTTATTTATCCTACTTATTAAAGTAACATCAAGAACTAAATAAAAATTTAAAAGTGTTCTAAGATAAGAGGATGTTTTAAAAGTAGGAACAACTGCGGGGATGTGTGGCTATTTATTGAAACCGCAACTGAAATACTTTAGCTGCCAAATTGCCAAGATGCTCAGGGGTTTCTCTTGCCAGATATTCAACCTCAGTGCGGTTAAGATTATGGGTTCCTGCACTACACTGACCCAGTAAAATGAAACCATTGTGGAAAACTGGAATTATCTTGAGTGCGCTCGCGTTTGGTGAAGGTTGCGTAGACGCATAGCGGCTTGTCGTAGACATCACAGAGGGATGGTCTAACAATCCTACTGGCTTGTTTATCAACAGCTGCAAGAGTGGGGCTAAGGGAAAAAATACCGTAACAACCGAATGTCATATCATGTCCGTTTAAATAACCGTCATTGCGACCGAAGGGTAGCAATCCCAAAAACTTTGCGATTGCGTCGTTTCATTTCGTTCCACTCGCAATGACATATTCAGGGTGATTTGCCGGACATCATATTAGCACTTGGTTTGACTGGGCACGACGGCAGAGGATTGTGCTGGGGATGTCAGGTGCTAGCCCTGTTTCAAAAACTACCACATGATGCGCCGCAGGTTGTTCAATCGCCAACCGCAACTCATCCAATTGCATTTCTGCAATCATATCAAGTTCGGATAATTAGTTATAATTCCCGCATCTGTGCAAAAACGTAAAAAGCCTTTCTCCCCCTGCACCCTCCTCCCTGCTTTCCTGCGGTCTTAATGATAAGTCTTTAACCGAACACGATATGACTCCCCCAGCTCCCCCAGCTTCCCCAGCTACCCCCGCTACCCCAGATCATTTCACGATGATCTCACTATGAGCGCGTTGCTCCCCCCTCCCTACTCATTAAATAAGTCCAAGTCTGTGACAGCACCAACACTGCTAGAGGAAACTAAAGACGCATATTTTGCTAAGATGCCTTTTGTATAACGGGGTGGACGGGGTTGCCATTTGGCGCGGCGAAGAGCTAATTCTGCATCGTCAATGTTGATTTGTAACAAGCGAGAATTAGCATCAATAGTGATGCTATCACCTTGTTCTACCAGAGCGATCGCACCACCAACGGCGGCTTCTGGAGCTACGTGACCAACTACCATGCCGTAAGTACCACCGGAAAATCGCCCATCAGTAATTAATCCTACCGAATCGCCCAAACCAGCACCGATAATTGCTGAGGTGGGGGCTAGCATTTCTCGCATCCCAGGGCCGCCTTTGGGGCCTTCATAACGGATAACAAGCACATCACCGGCTTTAATCTTACCTGCGAGAATCGCATCTAAGCATTCTTCTTCAGATTCAAATACCCGTGCTGGGCCTGTAATTACTGGCTTTTTCACCCCAGTAATTTTTGCTACTGCTCCCTCTGTAGCGAGATTTCCTTTAAGGATGGCTAAGTGACCTTGGGCATACATCGGCTTATTCCAAGGACGAATCACATCTTGATCGGTGGGTGGTTCATCGGGGACATCTGCTAAAGTTTCGGCGATGGTTTTACCTGTGATGGTGATACAGTTACCGTGAAGTAATCCATGCACCAATAGCATTTTCATCACTTGGGGAATACCACCAGCTTGATGTAAGTCTGTGGCGACATATCTACCACTGGGTTTTAAATCACATAAAACTGGGACACGACCACGGATAGTTTCAAAGTCATCTAATGTTAGTTCTACACCAGCTGCATTGGCGATCGCCAGAAAGTGTAACACAGCATTTGTAGAACCACCCACAGCCATAATTACAGAAATAGCGTTTTCTATGGATTTTCTGGTGATGATCTGTCGGGGTAAGAGTTGATTGCGAATTGCTTCTACTAAAACTAATGCTGATTCTTCTGTACTATCGGCTTTTTCTTCGTCTTCTGCTGCCATTGTAGAAGAATAGGGCAAACTCATCCCCATTGCTTCAAATGCCGAAGACATGGTATTTGCTGTATACATACCACCGCAGGAACCAGCACCAGGGCAAGCTTGACGTTCGACTGTTAATAGTTCTGCTTCGTCAATTTTGCCAGCACTATATTGGCCTACAGCTTCAAAAGAACTGACAACTGTTAAATCTTTGCCGTTGTAGTGTCCGGGCTTAATCGTGCCACCGTAAACAAAGATAGCCGGGATATTCATCCGGGCGATCGCAATCATTGCCCCTGGCATATTTTTATCACAGCCACCGATGGCAATGACACCATCCATACTTTGCCCATTACAGGCGGTTTCAATCGAGTCTGCAATCACTTCTCGTGACACTAGGGAATATTTCATCCCCTCAGTTCCCATCGAAATCCCATCACTAATAGTAATCGTGCCGAACATTTGTGGCATCGCCCCGGCATGTCTCAGCCCAGCTTCGGCTCTTTGCGCTAGTTTATTTATCCCCATGTTACAGGGAGTGATCGTGCTGTAGGCATTAGCCACACCCACAATCGGTTTGTTAAAGTCTTCATCCTGAAAACCTACTGCACGCAGCATTGCTCTATTAGGCGAGCGCTGCACTCCTTGTGTAACAACTTTACTTCTAAAATTCTCTGACATTGTTTTTACACCTATTGCTCTGGGATCGAGCAAATCTCTGTACGAGTATGATATTTAGATTTTTTTGAGATGTCCAATATATATTTATTTATAATTAATACTTATAAAATATCAAAAATCGGTAACTACGACATCTGCGCTACTTTATTGCTGTAGCTGAGGAACCGTATTGCTTTGTATTCCCTATTTTTATCCACTGTTTGATAAGCCGCTATAGCATTTTCATACTCTTTGCTAGAAAATCTGAAAATATCTAGCGATAAAGAGTAAATAATTATGATCGCAAAACTGATGCGACTCTTATGCTTGCTAAGTTGTTTGTGGTTTGTATTTCCAAGCGTTTTAGTAAAAGCCCAAACTCCTGAAGAATGGGTAACATTAGGCAAACGTGTACACGGAGGTTTTGGTAGTTACATTGCTTTGGGAATTCGTGTAGGATTGGATGCAATGCAGCGTCTTGATGCCAAACCACGCGACTTGGACGTTACTTACCTAGACGGTGCAAATGCGCCCTGTCCTTGCGTTGCAGATGGCATTATGATTGCTACAGTTGCCACTCCAGGTCAATATTCTCTACGGGTTGTCCCTTCTAAAAACGATTCTCGCAACTTTGGCGTTATCTTAATTAAGAATAAAAAAACGAAAAAATCGCTGCGTTATGTAATACCAGCCGAAGCTCGTTCTTTACTAGATAAGTGGAATCGAGAACTGGACGAGCGCCAACGCTATGAAACCGTCATGAATGCTCCTAGTGATTCTTTATATCGTTTGGATACTGACGACAAAAGCGCAAAGCCAGCCTACAATTTGCATCAAAATTAAATAAACAAACGCCCTGTTGATTGCTTGCCTTGTGGGTACTATTGGTATCTCTGCATGGGGAAGATTTAGGATCTGTCAGTATCTTGTCCCATCAGTCACTACTGCGCGATCGCACCTGCTAATTCTACATCGGTGGGGCCAGCCCCCACAATCACAAAAGTCAACTTCTGTTTCAGCGCAGCTCAACTTTATTTAATGACAAGAGGCAACTGATAACCCTGATAATAATGTTGGTTTTCACCTATCTACATTATTAATTACCTTGCCTATATTTTTGCAAGCTGATGAACAACAAGCTAAAACCAGACTGGGCTGGGGAAGATACGCTCTCCAAATTCGTCAATCTTCTGATTCAGACCGGGCCTATCTACAAGTTGATGAAACACCAAGCCAGACAAGTACTCATCAAAACCGCAGAGAAAAATGGTGTTCCCTGGCGCAAAAACTACGAGGCACTTAAATTATCAGGAGTCAAACAGCAGATTTCGGAAGTAACTAACCCTAATGTTGTTTACCCTGACTACTACAAAGTACCTTTCCACGCTTACTCTCAAGGTAACCTCTGCTGGGATGCGGCTTTTGAAACAGAGTCAGCTACTTACTCAATGGCACTGCGGGTGTGGCCGAAAGAAAATTTAACTTGGGAAACTGCCCATGCACGGCTTAGAGGTAGTTTTCATGAAGTTCTAGCTACCTATGGCCCGCCGGATGTACGGAATATTCTAGATATTGGCTGTTCTGTGGGTATTTCTACCCTAGCGCTGCACCGCTACTACCAGCAAAAGCAAAGTCATCCGGTTCGCACAGTAGGTCTTGATTTGTCACCATATATGCTTACTGTTGCTCGTCATCGGGATATCAATAGAGAAATATCTGAGTGGATTCACGCCCAAGCCGAAGACACAAAACTACCAGACAACTCCTTTGACCTAGTGACACTCCAGTTTGTCACTCATGAACTTCCAGGCTATGCCAGCAAAGAAATTTTTGCAGAAGCTTTGCGACTCCTACGACCTGGTGGTGCAATAGCGTTGGTAGATAACAACCCTAAATCGAGCGTCATCCAAAACCTACCACCTGTTCTATTTACCTTAATGAAAAGCACTGAACCTTGGAGCGATGATTACTACACGTTTGATATTGAGGCAGAATTGCAGGCAGTAGGTTTTGCTCAACCAATTACAGTTGCCAGCGATCCTCGCCATCGAACTATTATTAGCAGAAAACCAGAGTAAACTCCAACACATGAGTTTTCATAAGTGCGTTAGCGATCGCTCCTAGTTCTTGGGAAGATAAATTTAGCGATCGCTAAACGCATTTTTTATTACAAATAAGAAAAAACTGTACAATCCCCACCACAAGATGCTTTAAAGGCAATTAGATTTATGATCGTGGATTACTTTTTACCACTTTGCATAATCTTGACATTCTGGGGTGATAAGTCTACAAAACACAACCTGCTAGAGTTGATACCCTCCCTTGTCCTATTTTTGATGCTCACAGGAGAATTTAACAACATAGCGATCGCTAATCCGAAGTACTATGAAAAAGTATTTATCATAAATTATAACTGCTGATAGATACTGAACTATGAGCTATTGCCTCAATCCCAGTTGCGAGAAACCCCTTAACTCAGACGGCACAAATTTTTGCCAGAGTTGTGGGATACAACTAATACCACTGTTACGAAACCGCTATCGTATTATTCAACCACTGGGAGGCGGCGGATTTGGCAGAACTTTTTTGGCAGAAGATGAAGATAAGCTCAAAGAGTATTGCGTTGTTAAGCAGCTAGCACCGCAAGTTCAAGGTACTAACGCCTTAAATAAAGCAACTGAACTTTTTCACGAAGAAGCACGGCGGCTGCAACAGCTAGGAGAACATCCCCAGATTCCCACTTTGTATGCTTACTTTGAGCAGGATAACTACCTGTATCTGGTTCAGCAGTTCATCCAGGGACAAAGTTTACGGCAAGAGTTGAGACAGCAGGGAACTTTCAGTGAAGCGAAGATTTGGGAACTGTTGAGTGAATTATTACCCGTTTTAAGTTTTATTCATGAACATCAAATAATTCACCGCGACATTAAGCCAGACAATATTATGCGCCGTACCCTACACCCTAAAGGGCAAGGGGGAAATATAGTGCTGATTGATTTTGGTGTTGCCAAACAGCTAACACAAACCTCTGTGGAATTGACAGGTACAAGCATTGGTTCCTATGGTTATGCGCCGATGGAACAAATGAGGTATGGCTTTGCCTATCCAGCGAGTGATTTATTCAGTTTAGGAGTAACTTGCTTTTCTCTATTAACAGGAATTCAGCCATCTCATCTGTATATGGAAGAAGGTTATGGCTGGGTGGCACACTGGCGAAAACATCTGAAGTCTCCAATGTCTGCAAAATTGGAGCAGGTGTTAGACAAGCTGTTGCAAAAAGAGATTGAGCATCGCTATCAGTCAGCAGATGCAGTTCTAGAAGATTTGCCACAGCAGCCACAGCACGCAACTGTACCACAGGATCGTGTTGTCAAGTCTTCACTATCTAGGATGCGCCCCAAAGCATTCGCGGCTCCTCACAACGCGATTCAACTCAAAATTAAGCTGCCATATCAAATACTAATAGGTGGTGTAATCTTGCTTTTAGGATTAGCAGGATATGCCCATTGGCAAAGTTTACCTCTTACTGGACATGAGGGTGAAGTTAATTCTCTCGCCTTTCGCCCCATACCGTCATCGGGTGCTTCCCAAAGTAAAAAACAACTAGCTAATCTACCTTTGGCCCAAATATCTGTAGGGCAGGAAGAAATATTAGCTAGTGGTAGCGATGACAAGACTGTTAAAATTTGGAATTTGCAGCACAAAAAAGTAATCCGCACCCTCAAGGGACATTCTGACTTGGTTTATGCCGTTGCTATTAGCCCAGATGGTCAAAATGTTGTCAGTGGTAGTAAAGATAACACTATTAAAATTTGGAATCTCAACACAGGCGAGGAAATTCGCACCCTCAAGGGACATCAAGGTTACGTTCATTCGGTTGCCATTAGCTCAGATGGTCAAACTGTGGTGAGTGGTAGTTATGATAAAAGTATTAAAATCTGGAATTTGAATACAGGTAAGGAAATACGCACCTTAAACGGGCATCAAGCAGAGGTTTTGTCTGTGGCTATTAGCCCGAATGGAAAAAAAATTGCCAGTGCTAGTGCCGATAGAACTATCAAAGTTTGGCAGCTAAATACAGGTAAAGAGCTACATGGTCATTCTAAACATTTCGGTGATGTTAATGCTGTAGCTATCAGCCCGAATGGCCAGCTGTTGGTGAGTGCTAGTGATGACGCAACCATTAAACTGTGGAACCTGAATACGGGTAAGGAAATACGCACCTTTAAAGGACATTCAGCTGATGTGAATGCGATCGCCTTTAGCCCCAATGGTGATTATATCGCTACTGGCAGCGATGACAGAACTGTGAAAGTCTGGCAAAGGTATACGGGAGAGGCAATGCACAATTTTGAGGGGCATTCAACCGAGGTTTATGCCGTCGCTTTTAGTCCTGATGGCAAAACTTTGGTTAGCGGTAGCAAGGATAAAACTATCAGGATTTGGCATATAAGGGGTTGACTCTCTAGTTAACTGGAGATTTCATAATCGAATCAGAAAATTATTGAAATCACCCCTATGCAACTTCCTACTCTGAAAAACAGTTTATTGGCATTTAGCTTAGTAGCGATCGCTTCTTTTTCCAGTAGCGTGCTGACAGCCTGTTCTACGAATACTTCCTACAAGCAAAGCCAAGCACCAAACGCTACTGATACTAGCGATAAGCAACTGATGAACCACCACGATGGAATGCATCATGGTAGTGGGATGAACCATAACATGGTTATGGATTTAGGTGCAGCCGATGCCAACTATGATTTGCGGTTCATTGATGCGATGATTCCGCACCATCAGGGAGCAACCCTAATGGCAAAGGAAGCACAGCAAAAATCCAAACGCCCTGAAATTAAAAAGTTAGCTGACGACATCATCAAAGCGCAAAACCGAGAAATTACCCAGATGAAACAGTGGCGCACAGCTTGGTATCCCAAAGCTGGAGATAAACCAATGGCTTATGATGCTCAAAAGGGTCAGATGATAGAGATGTCATCTGAGCAAATGCAAGCCATGATGATGAACATGAACTTGGGTGCTGCTGATACCGAATTTGACCTGCGCCTGATCAACGCGATGATTCCTCACCATGAAGCAGCTGTGACTATGGCTAAAGATGCTTTGCAAAAGTCTCAGCGTCCCGAAATCAAGAACTTGGCTCAAGAAATTATCAAAGCGCAAAATAGAGAAATTAACCAAATGCAACAGTGGCGCAAAGCTTGGTATAACAAGTAATATCATGTCCGGCAAATCACCCTTAATGTCCGCAGCGAGTGGAACGAAGTGAAACGACGCAATCGCAATGCTTTTGGGATTGCTACCCTACGGTCGCAATGACGGTTATTTGAATGGACATGATATAAGCCCAAGTTTCGGTGAAGTCGCGGTGCGGTGAGACCAGTGGTGAAAGAGGGTTTCCCCTGTTGAGCAAACTTCTCCTGTCGGCAGAGTCGCAGATAGTAGGAGTTTAGCCTACTTCATGCAAAGGAAAACTGCTAAAAGGCAAGGTTAAAGAAAGGGTGGGTTAATTTTTGCAAGTCGATGCATTAACAATGTAAAAGGTTGCGTTTACCAGTTTGCTCAAGTCGAGTAACCTATCCACATGACTGGCTTCATCTTGCGGCTTCCTACAGCAGCGTCTACAGCACTGTTTAGGTCAGTTCTCAATTTCATCCTAATTTCATTTTGAGATGAAACACTAGGAATCAGGGGGAATTCTGAGTGCTGAGTTAAGGATAATAATTTCTCCCCTTGTCCCCTTGTCCCCATAATTAGCGATGTCTGACTTTCTGCGTTCCCAACCACTTATAGCCTCTATTACACTGCTGAGTTTACTTTTACTGACAACTCCGGCAGTAGTTTTAGCCCACGGCGGACATGGAAATGAATTTCAAGGAGGAAGTGAAGCTACTCCAGCAACAGATTCTATTCAAGTTGAGGCTCAAACTGCTCAAAGGCTAGGAATTAAAGTTGAGCCGGTCAAACGTGAGCGTTTAGCTGTGGGTATAAAAGCTACAGGACAGATTGAAACTCTACCCAGCAAACAAGTGGAAGTAACAACGCCAATTGCTGGGGCGAAGGTGGTTGAGCTATTGGTAGAACCTGGTGCATCAGTTAAACAAGGTCAAGCTGTAGCTGTTGTATCAAGTCCTGACTTGGTGTCGCTGCGTGTGGAATCACAAGAAAAACTGGCTCAGGGACAAGCTGATTTGCAACAAGCATTAGCTGATTTAAAATTAGCGCAACAAAACCGCGATCGCTATCAACAAATAGCTGCTGCTGAAATCGCCCAAGCTCAAATTCAAGTAGCTTATGCTCAAGAAAAGTATAACAAAGACAAGCAGTTAGCTGATGCTGGTGCTTTACCACAACGCACAGCCCTGGAATCCCAAACCCAGCTAGCTCAAGCCAAAGCTGAACTTACCAAAGCCAATAGCCGCCGAGATGTGATTGAAGCGGAAAATCAACTTCAACGCGCTCAGGCATCTGTTAATGTCGCAAAATCACGTATTAATCTCAGTAGCCGCACTTATGAAACTCGCTTACAACAACTGGGGATTCGTGGCAATGCTAAAGGATTGGTGACGGTAACATCTCCGATTTCTGGGAAGGTGGCAGATAGGGAAGCTACCCTTGGTCAATCTTTTGAGGATGCAGGTGGTAAGTTGATGACGATTGTAAATGACAGTCGAGTTTTTGCCACAGCGAATATATATGAAAAAGATTTAGACAAAGTTAGAACAGGACAACAAGTTAGCGTCAAAGTTGGTTCTGTAGGCGATCGCACTTTCACGGGACGAATTGCGGTAATTAATTCTGTAGTAGTAGGCGATACGCGGGTTGTACCTGTGAAAGCCGAAATAAATAACCCTGGCGGTGTACTCAAACCAGGAATGTTTGCAGAGTTGGAAGTTTTGACAAGCCAAACCTCGCCAGCTATCTTGGCTATTCCCAGTGCGGCTGTGGTAGAAGCTAATAACAAAAAAGTTGTCTATCTACAAAATGGCAATGCTTACCAACCAGTTGAAGTCACGCTAGGCCAAACCTCTGGTGACATGGTGGAGGTAAAAACTGGTTTATTTGAAGGGGATATGATTGTTACCCAACGCGCTCCGCAACTTTATGCACAATCTCTGCGGGGTAGTGGAACAGAGGAGCATGAGAGCGAAGGAGCAGAGGAGAAAGAAGCAACTTCTAATTCCTCATTTCCTTGGTGGGTTGGAGTTGGGGGAGGAGCAGCACTCGCTAGTGTAGCTTTTATGGCTGGTGCTTTCTGGGCTGGCCGTCGCAGTAAACATCAATATCAACTAACCACAGCGCAAGCAGATATATCGCCAGAATGGGTTGAGAATCATCACATAGCGAGTCAGGATTCAGAATTTAAAATTGAGAGATAACAATGCTTAGTGCCATCATCAAGTGGGCGATCGCTCGCCGTTGGCTAGTGATTCTCAGTGCAATTATCCTGATGTTTTGGATATTCCGCACAATTATCCAAATGCCTTTGGATGTTTTCCCTAGCTTTGCACCACCCCAAGTTGAAATTCAAACTGAAGCACCAGGACTCGCTCCTGAAGAAGTAGAATCTCTGGTAACTTTACCAATTGAAAGTGCAATTAATGGTACTCCTGGGGTGACAGCAGTACGTTCATCTTCAGCAGCGGGTATTTCTGTTGTCAAAGTTATTTTTAACTGGGGAAACGATATTTATCAAGCTCGTCAGTTGGTAACAGAGCGATTGCAACAAGCACAAAGTAAGCTACCAGCAGGGGTAGAAACGCCGCAAATTTCTCCTACTAGTTCCCCTATCGGTACTGTACTGCAATATGCCTTCACCTCCCAAACTACTCCTTTAATGGAAGTGCGCCGTATTGTCGATTGGCAAGTCACAAATCGCTTTTTGGCTGTCCCTGGTGTAAGTCAGGTTGTAGCTTATGGTGGTGATAGTCGCCAATATCAAGTATTAGTTGATCCAGAGGAATTGAAAGCTTTTAATGTTACTTTGGCAGATGTAGAAGAAGCAACAGCTGCGGCGAATATTAATGCTCCTGGTGGTTATTTAATTACCCCTGACCGAGAAAAATTAATTCGGGGTATTGGCAGGATTGAATCTATCGCAGAATTACAGCAATCAGTGATTACTGCCCGCAATGGTACACCAGTCAAAATATCTGATGTTGCTGATGTGCAAATCGGTGCAGCTATTAAAAGAGGTGATGGCAGTTTTAACGGTGAAAAGGCAATTATCGTCATGATTAATAAACAGCCTCAAGCCGATACTCCCACCGTTACCCGTGCTATAGAGCAGGCGATTGCAGAAATAAAAGCGGGTTTACCCAAAGATATCAAAGTTACGCCGACATTTCGTCAAGAAAACTATATCGATGCTTCGATTGAAAATGTCCGCGAAGCTTTAATTGAAGGCAGTATTATTGTTGCTATTATCCTCATTCCCTTTTTGATGAATTGGCGTAATCTCGCCATCTGTTTAACCGCACTTCCTCTATCTTTATTACTAGGAATATTCCTCCTCAATTGGTTAGGACAAGGTTTAAATACGATGACTTTGGGAGGGCTAGCTGTCGCCATCGGTTCAGCAGTTGATGATGCAATTGTTGATGCCGAAAATGTCTACCGCAATCTGCGAGAAAACAAATATTCTCCCAAACCAAGGCCTGTTTTAGATGTGGTATTTGATGGTTGTCAAGAGGTACGTGATTCGGTATTTGGAGCGACGATAATTACTATTGTTGTCTTTTCGCCTGTGTTTGCCTTGGCTGGTGTGGAAGGTAGCATTTTTATCCCAATGGGGTTAGGCTACATGGCAGCAGTGATTGCTTCAAGTATCACAGCATTGACGATAACTCCGGCTTTATGTGCAATTTTATTACCTTACGGTCACTTGCCAGAAACCGAACCTTGGGTAGCGAGATTTTTTAAGCGGCTGTATTATCCGCTGTTAACATTTTCGCTACGGCGTTCGGGAATTATTTTAGCTTTAGCTATTGCTAGTACAGTAGCAGCGATCGCGATCGCTCCGGCTTTCGGCAGAGTGTTTTTACCAGAGTTTCAAGAGCAAACTTTGGTAAATACCCTAACTCTCTATCCCGGCGTATCTTTGGAAGCTACCAATGCGGCGGGAGAAGCAATTCAGGAAGCACTCAAAGGCGATTCTCGATTTCCCTATGTACAGTTGCGTTCTGGACGTGCGCCTGGTGATGGCGATGCAGCTGGGGTGAATTTGGCACATTTGGATATTGAGTTAAGCCGCGAAGCCATAGAAGATAGGGAAGCGGCGATTAAAAAGCTACGTCAGGAATTTGCTAAATTACCAGGGGTAGCGCCGAATATTGGTGGTTTTATCTCGCACCGGATGGATGAGGTATTGTCTGGGGTAAGGAGTGCGATCGCAGTCAAAATTTTCGGCCCTGATTTAGCACAACTCCGCACGCTTGGGAGTCAGGTAAATGAGGTAATGAAAACTGTAAATGGCATTGTAGATTTACAACTTGAACCTCAAGTACCAATCGAACAAATACAAATTAAATTCAATCGCACAGATGCTTCTCGCTATGGTTTAACAGTCGGAAAAATTTCCCAAATTATTGAAACTGCCCTCAATGGAAGAGTGGTTTCCCAAATCTTAGATAAACAACAAACCTTCGATTTGGTTGTCTGGTTAAAGCCAGATGCACGTCAAAATTTAGATACAATTCGCAATTTATTAGTTGATACTCCAGATGGGCAAAAGATTCCTTTAGCACAAGTTGCTGCAATTGAAAATGGCACAGGCCCAAATACAATTAACCGGGAAAACGTCTCACGTTTGATTGTCGTATCTGCTAATACCAGCGGTAGAGATTTGCGCTCGATTGTGAATGAAATTCAAGAGAAAGTAAATCAACAAGTACATCCGCCTGCTGGTTACTACATACAGTATGCAGGTCAATTTGAGGCGCAAGAGCGAGCCACTCAAAATATTTTAATTTCGAGTGCGATCGCCTTTGTCGCAATTACAGTTATCATGTATATTTCTGTCAAATCTATTCCTTCTACCGCCATGATTATGATTAACTTACCTTTGGCATTGGTGGGGGGAGTTTTTTCAGTAGCATTGTCTGGCGGCGTTATTTCTATTGCATCTTTAGTTGGCTTTGTCACTCTATTTGGAGTTGCTACCCGCAATGGTTTATTACTAGTAGATAACTACAACACTAAATTTACTGAAGGGATGCCTTTGAAAGAAGTTTTGATCAAAGGTTCAATGGAAAGACTAAACGCCATTTTGATGACAGCTTTTACCTCAGCTTTAGGATTAGCACCTTTAATAGTTGACAGCGGGCCTGGCAAAGAAATATTGCAACCTCTTTCAATAGTGGTATTGGGTGGTTTGTTTACATCTACAGCATTAACACTGGTAGTTATCCCAGCGTTATATGCTAAGTTTGGCAAAATTTTGTTGTCAAAGCAGGCTACATATTAGTAATTAAATGATTAGTTTAAATGAGGATTAAATTAATGAATTCACTCAAATCTAGGTTAATCATTATAGGAAGTTTAGGGTTACTTTTATTAGCAGCTTGTAGTAACGCTAATCAAGCAGCTAATACTAGTTCAAATACTCAGCCTTCAGTTTCACCTGTGACTAAAACAGAGGGGCAGCATGGTAAATCTCACGGGGGTCAAGTTGTAGAAACAGGAGCTTACCATTTAGAGTTTGTCCCAGTAAAAGAAGCTAATGCAACTCATCTGGATTTATATTTGCAAAGAGGAGACAACCACGAGGCAATACCTAATGCCAAAGTGACGGCTCAAATTCAGTTACCTAATGGCACACAAAAGACAGTTCCTTTTACATACAATGCCAAAGATAAGCATTACACAGGTTTGTTAAAAGAAAACCTAACTGGACAATATCAGGTAAAAGTTAATGCAGATGTGAAAGGCAAAAAAGTAGATGGGCGTTTTAATTTTAATCGGTAAATATTAGTGGCATTGGAATAAAGCAAATGGCACAAGGCAGACGCCAGAAGGATTTGAGTAGGCTGTAAGAGCTTCCGCCTTCACGTTTCCGTGTTTCGCGCAGGCTGTAGCAACTTCCGTCTTCCCTGTAAGAGCTTCCGCCTTCACGTTTCCGTGTTTCGCGCAGGCTGTAGCAACTTCCGTCTTCCCTGTAAGAGCTTCTGCCTTCACGTTTCCGTGTTTCGCGCAGGCTGTAGCAACTTCCGCCTTGACGTTTCCGTGTTACGCGCAGTCTGTAGCAACTTCCGCCTTGACATTTTTGGCTTCAGCCTACCCGTACCGGACACCACCGAATCAGTACGCAGCCTTCCTTAGTTCCTTCAATGCTCCCAGTCGCGGTTTTTTGTTAACGATACGCCTTTAGGCGTCTGCACTCCGCGCGATCGCGCTTACTTTTAATATCTTGTTCGCATTCGTTGCTCTCGCAATGACATTTTATAACTGATCAACCGAAGATGATATGAGACAGTCGCTACAATTGGAGATTGATTAATTCAATTACGAATTATTTCCATGAATAAAATTTATGCGCGTGCTACTAGTAGAGGATGAACCAGATTTAGGTAGTGCTATTAAGCGAACTCTTACACAACAAAAATACTTAGTAGATTGGGTATTAGATGGTAACGATGCCTGGGCATATTTAGAAAATAGCTGGACACAATATACACTAGCTATTTTTGATTGGATGCTACCAGGAATATCAGGATTAGAGTTATGCAAACGGCTACGCTATCATAAAAATCCTTTACCTGTGTTAATGCTGACAGCCAAAGACAGTATGGAAGATAAAGTTGCTGGGCTAGATGCAGGTGCAGATGATTATTTAGTCAAGCCATTTGGCATGGCAGAATTATTAGCAAGATTGCGAGCATTGCAGAGGCGATCGCCCCAATTTCAGCCCCAGAAATTAACTGTTGGCAACCTAACTCTAGATTATGGCAACAATTTAGTTGTTAGTCATAATCCTACGGGAAATCAACAAAAAATTCCTCTAACAAATAAGGAATTTCAGCTACTAGAGTATTTTATGAAGCACCCAAACCAAATTGTTACCACAGAACAAATTCGCAATCAGCTTTGGGAAGTCAGCGCAGAACCAGTTAGTAATGTAGTAGCAGCGCAAATGCGATTGCTGCGTCGCAAACTAGCTAATAGTGGCTGCGAGAACATAATTGAAACTTTGCATGGGATGGGATATCGTTTGAATCTCACTGTTGACTTTTCTATTTATGGTTAAACATGTACGAATGCATTGAGTTCATTAAGAATAGTTGATGCCTGTTCGCTCCTAGTTATAGGCAGAAAACGCCAATCAGGAAGACTTGACCATTTACAAAGTGGGAATTTTAAGTTACCTGCTTGTTTATCCAGGAAATCCCAACAATCCTTCTCAGCTTTTTTAGTGAGATGGATAAGGCTTCGAGGTGATAGAGAGACATAAACAGTAGTATGATATTTGTGTCAAAAATTAGATTTGCTTAAGGTGAAATCATGATTAATATTAATAATCTTCAGGAATCAACTCTCTGGGCTGATATGAATGATCTTGAAGCTGCACAAATAATAGGTGGATATAATGGTCAACCTGCTTTTGTACAAGTACCAAGTGGGAAACCAGGTGGTGTTGTGCCTGCAAGCAAGGTTCTTGGCCCTGAAGAATCGATACTTCAAATCTACACTATTGAGCAGTCAGGGCCAGTAACACGTTATTATCCTTTGGATTAAGGAGACCATATTTAACTAGCTCTATAATTTCCCTCACTAGAAGTTTTTTATGTTGAGGAATTGTTGAGGTATTAAAAATGGCAATTGCACATGTGGATTAACCATCGCTTTTATCGTTTGCTCAAAAAATTAATTACGTAACGTCCTTCTTGATGACATGGCAGCGCGTTGCGGGGAGAACCCCCGCAACGCGCTGCCCAAGGTTTGTATTACCATCAATAAACCTTAAAGTCTTGCCTTGTGTTGCTTCTGCTCCAGGTAGCGCCGCTTGCTTTTTGTTAGAGAAAATCGCTGGTGTGTGAGCGCCCTCTCTTCATCCTCTTTTTTTGGCGAAGGTATTGCTTATGAATCAAAATAAACTGTTTCAGCAAACCCGCCTACGTTTGGCACTGTGGTATGCACTTGTCATGGCTTTGATTTTAAGCCTGTGCGGATTCGGCATCTACAGAGCAATCTCCCATGCCCATTGGATGACATTAGATCGAGAACTGGAGTCTGTGGCAGGAACTTTACACGATACTATTGAACTGAAACTACAAAATCCTGGTCAATTGGAACCAGTAATACAGCAGCTTTTACCTAATATTTGTGTAATTGGTAAAAATTGTATTCAAGAACAATCAATTTCTAAACGTCATATTTTAAGCGCTATCAATCAAAGCAATTACTATGTACGCTTTTTCGATAATTCAGGACGCTTAATTGCTATCGCAGGTAACTATCCAGAGGAATTACCCTTAGTTTTTAACAAGGAACTTTGGCAAACCCTGAAAGATAGCAAAGGCAACTTTTATCATCAAATTTCTTTTGTGCTGCACACCCAAGAAAATCGTGATTGGGGTTACATTCAAGTAGGGCGAAGTCTTGCGGATTTCAAGAGTTATCTTGCTGCGGTAAAACTCACTTTAGCATTGGGATTACCAATTGTAATGCTTCTGGTTGGTATTGCGAGTTGGTGGTTAGCAGGATTAGCAATGCAACCGATTTATCGCTCATATAGGCAAGTTCAACAATTTACAGCCGATGCAGCACATGAATTACGGACTCCTTTAGCCGCAACTCAAGCGACAGTAGAATCAGCGCTGATGATGTCTCACCTAGATGGAACGGAAGCGCGAGAAATTCTCCGAACTACACAACGTCAAAATCAGCGACTCACAACTTTGGTGACAGATTTACTGCTGCTGACTCGCCTGGATCGCCAATCACTGCCAATGCAATGTGAAATTTGTTGTTTGGATGATATTATCAACGACTTAATAGAGGAATTTGCAGCTTTAGCGCTCGCAGCCGATATCACACTAACATCTTCAATCCGGGTTTCCCATCCACTGAATGTTGTCGGCAATGAAGATCAGCTTTATCGCCTGTTTTCTAACTTAATTGTCAATGCCATTCAATACACCACATCAGGAGGCAAGGTAACGGTTTGCCTAGACCGCAATGACCATTATGCTGTGATTCAGGTGCAAGATACAGGCATTGGGATTCCTCAGCCAGAACTAACTCGGATTTTTGATCGCTTTTATCGGGTAAATAGCGATCGCTCTCGCAGCACTGGCGGTTCTGGATTAGGATTAGCGATCGCTCAAGCAATTGTCCAGACACACCACGGTAGCTTAGATGTGCAAAGTGAATTAGGTAAAGGTAGCACTTTTACAGTTAAGTTACCCTTCGATATTCGTCTGCTGAAATGGGGAAGGGGGAATAGGGACAAGGGGACAAAACTATCAAGATTTGACAATAACAGTAGTAATATATATTTCCCTATAACTCAGGGACGGTAGAATATACCTAATTTTCGTAGCCTCAAAAGACGAACTATGACAATGCATTCTTCTTTGCAACGTGCATTTACTAACCGCTGTGTCCTGAAAGTGATCAGCGGTTTAAATAACTTTGATAGCGATCACGTCGCTGCTACTATCAAAGCGGCTGATTTGGGCGGTGCTACTTTTGTTGATATTGCTGCCGATCCTGCTTTAGTTCAGTTAGCTAAAAAATTAACCAATTTACCCATCTGCGTATCAGCAGTAGAGCCAGAAAAATTCGTACAAGCTGTGGCAGCTGGCGCAGATTTAATTGAAATCGGAAATTTCGATTCTTTCTATGCTCAAGGACGTAGATTTGAAGCTGAGGAAGTGCTAGCACTAACTCACCAAACTCGTGCCCTACTGAGCGAAATCACCTTATCTGTTACCGTTCCTCACATTCTGGAACTAGATCAACAGGTACAACTAGCTGAAGAATTGGTAAAAGCTGGCGCTGATATTATCCAAACCGAAGGCGGCACTAGCAGCAACCCCGCGCACCCTGGAACCTTGGGCTTAATTGAAAAAGCTGCCCCCACCTTGGCAGCAGCTTTTGAGATTTCCCGCGCGGTTTCAGTACCAGTATTGTGTGCTTCCGGCATTTCTAGCGTCACAGCCCCACTAGCGATCGCCGCTGGTGCAGCTGGTGTTGGTGTTGGTTCTGCAATTAACCAACTCAACAGCGAAGTCGCCATGATTGCTGCTGTCCGTAGCTTGGTAGAAGCTTTGGCAACTGCCAATAGCCGGGCGATCGTCTAGAACATCAGTAGCCCTGGAATAACCTCTCCCCCTAACCCTCTCCTACGAGGAGCTACGGTGTACACACAAGTCTTATAAACTTTGCCCTACAACGTTTTGATCCCCCCTAACCCCCCTTAAAAAGGGGGGAAAATTCTTAAAGTCCCCCTTCATAAGGGGGATTTAGGGGGATCAGATGATTTTTTCTTCCCAGCATGAAGATGTGTGTACACCATAGCCTACGAGGAGAGGGCAGCCACTATCAAATATTGGATCGACTAAATCCACAAACTGCGGATTGCGTTCTACAAAATAAATTACGGGTGCTGTATCGAGAAATAAGCGAGAAACTCCAGTTAACGCATCACTAATCCGCATTACTCTCCTCGCAACAACCGTTCTCGATGCTCATCTGCGAAACGTCGAGTCCGCGAAACCCATTCCTGAGCATCTTCACCCAATAGCGGATAGGAAGCCATACCTTTCAAATCGCTCCACTTGCGTTTTGGTTGCGTTTGGGTGATATGTTTCTTCACACGTTCTACCAAATGTCCCATCACTGTCAATTGCTCTTCTGGAGTCAGTTGCTCAATCTCGTTTAAAATTTTTTCCAGTGACGGACTCATTAATCTAACCTTTGTTAACTGCTGTAAATTTTAGCGTCTTTACTCCTGTAATGGTCTGTGGGAGAAAGCCTAACAGAAAAATGGCGGATTAAGATGAGATAGACGCGGAGAATGCAAGAACAATCTACTCGCCGCGTCCCCGCGTCCCCATGTCTTTAAGTCCTCTTTACCCCAAACAATCCTTCAGCGCATAAATCACCTGGTCTTGCTGTTGTTGTGTCAGTTCTGGGAACATGGGTAGAGATATGACCTCATGGCAGACTTGCTCTGCTATTGGTAAGTCCCCTGGCTGGTAGCCCAAACTTTGATAAATCGGTTGCAAATGTAAAGGCAGGGGATAATAAACCATTGAACTCACGCCCCGTTCCTGCAATTGCTGACGTACTGAGTCCCGATATTTGGCGGTAGCACCGTTCCGCCCCTGGCCTGATATGCGAATAGTGTATTGATTCCATACCCCAACGCCGCCAGCTAATTCTTCAGGGGTGATGATACCGGGAACTTGGCTGAGGAATTGGTGATAATAAGCTGCGATCGCTCGTCGTCGTTCATTCCAATTATCGAGATAACGCAGTTTAATCTCCAGAATCGCTGCTTGTATCGCATCCAAGCGGCTATTTACACCGATTTCTTCATGAATGTAGCGAACTTTGCTACCATGATCCCGCAGTACTCGCAGTTTGCTGGCAATCTCTGGATCATTGGTTGTAATTGCTCCGCCATCGCCGCAGCCACCAAGGTTTTTAGTGGGGTAAAAACTGAAGCATCCAATGTGTCCAATGCTGCCGACTTTTCGATTATTCCAAGTTGCTCCTGTGGATTGAGCGCAATCTTCAATTACTGCCAAATTGTGAGACTGGGCGATCGCCATCAGCGCTGTCATGTCTACAGGTTGCCCAAACAGATGAACTGGGATAATCGCTTTCGTTTTCGGTGTAATCGCTGCTGCTACTTGCTGCAAATCCAAATTAAACGAAGCATCAATATCAACGAAAATCGGCTTTGCACCCACTGCACTGATGACCTCAGCCGTAGCAATAAAAGTGAAAGTTGTAGTAATTACTTCATCACCTGCACCAATGCCCAAGGCTCGTAGCGAGAGAAAAAGTGCATCAGTACCAGAATTACAAGCTACACATTCACTTACACCATGATAAGCGGCAAACTGTTTTTCAAAACCTTCTACTAAAGGCCCACCAATATAACGACCAGAAGCCAGAACCTCCAAGACAGCCGCACTCACCTCTGCTTCTAGAGTGGAGTATTGCTGCTTGATATCAAAGGCAGGAACGGAATTTACACTTTGGATCATGAGTTTTTATTTGATCTGGAGATACAAAAGATGCACTTCGACGGTCAATTGTTGCTGATTGAATTGTTAATCAAAGAGCTAGGGAAGACTGTTGCTCAAAATACGCCTTGTCACGGATTTATACTGAGATTATTTTATAGGGCAGGCTAACATGATTTCCGTAAAAAAGGCAAAGGTAGAGGGGCAGGGAGCAGGGGAGACAAGGGGACAAGGGGAAAAGGGGACAAGGGGACAAGGGGACAAGGGGACAAGAGGACAAGGGGACAAGGGGAAAGAACTATGATTAAATCTTGCTCCTTGTCCCCCCATCCCCCATGCTCCTTGTCCTCTTCATCCAATGCCCCATGTCCAATGCCCAATTCCCAGGAGGTAGATAACCAATGCAAGATTTGATTAAGCTGGATTTGGTTGATTTGGCGATCGCAATTGGTTTAATGGCGATCGCTATTGGTTTATCTGCTTGGGAAAAATTAGGTCTAGAGTTGAACTTAGCCCTCGCTACCGGAAGAACTATTCTCCAACTACTCGTTTTGGGATACGTTTTCGACTTCATCTTTGCTTTGGACAATGTTTGGGCAGTTTTGGCGATTCTAGCAGTAATGCTGACGATTACGGCGATTGTCGCACGAAACCGCATCAGCCAAAAAGTTCCCCGTGTATTGCCTTGGGTGTGGGGGTCAATTTTTGTGAGTACGGCGCTGACGGTGCTTTATAGCAACTTTTTGATTGTTCAGCCAGAAAGATGGTACGAACCAAGGTATATGATTCCCTTAGCAGGGATAGTGTTGGGTAATGCCATGAATGCAGCTGCGATCGCCGGAGAACGCCTCGTAAATACTATCAATTCATCGCATTTAGAAATAGAAACTCATTTGAGCTTAGGCGCAACTCCCCAGCAAGCCGTTACCCAGTACCGCAGAGAAGCTATTCGCGCCGGATTGATTCCAACTCTAAATCAAATGATGCTCATCGGTATGGTTGCACTACCAGGAATCACAACCGGACAACTATTGGCTGGGGTAACACCTCTTGAGGCTGTATCTTATGAAATTTTACTGATGTTTATGGTTGCTTTTGCTAACTTGCTCACAACACTTTTAGTTACTAAAGGATTGTGTCGTCAGTTTTTTAACTCCGCCGCCCAATTGGTAAGGTGATAGTCAATAAAGCGATCGCATCTCACTCAATCTGGCGATTTTTCCAGTAATCAGGTTTGCGCTTTCCATGTGCGATCGAGATAATCCAAATAACATCTTCCAGCTCTGAATAAAAAATTAGATAGGGAAAACGTTGAATAGCGTAACGACGTACCCCCTCAATTTTGTATGGCGTTCCTAAATTGGGATTTTGCTGAATCTTCCCAATAACTTTCTCCAATTCAGATAATAGATCAAGCCCCAAGCCTTTTGGCTTTCATAATAAGCAATTGCATCATCAAGCTCCTTTCGAGCTTCAGTGTGGATAACAACAAATTTCACGAATATTTTTCTCGGAGTTCAGAAAATACTTGTTCTGAGGGTTCGCCAATGGCTGTCCCCTGATGAATCTCATCCAACCTTTTAGTTATTTCTGTATCCCAAGCAGCCTCTACATCATCATCTGTATCTTCATCCAAAGAATGAATTAAAAAGTGAGCGAGTTCAGCACGGTCTTGCACAGAGAGTTGAGAAAGTTGAAGCTTAAGTTTTTCCGCAGTTTCGGTCATATTATTGTGTCTGGCAAACAATTCAGAATTTGTGGCTCAACAATTTGATTTTAGCTGCGATTCGCACTCGTCCATCTGTAGAATAAACACTGCCCACCTCACAAAAGCCCTCAAAATCTTGCCTCTTCGCTTCATTTAGAAATCAGTTCCCGCACTAATAACATCAGTCTACTGAATACACTAAAAAGCATCCCAGTCTACTTTAGTAGACTTGAGCTATTAGCCCGCAATTTATTGCAGGGCGGGCTGACAACGTAGCGCATAGGCGATATATATAATTTCAAAAATAAGACACATCACCAATTTACTAGATTATTTGTGCTTGAAGCTGAAAACTTGAACTTCTGAACTCGGAAGTTGCACCTTTGAACTCGGACGTTGCACCTCTGAACTCGGACGTTGCACCTTTGAACTCGGACGTTGCACCTTTGAACTCGGAAGTTTCACCTTTGAACTCGAACGTTGCACTTTTGAACTCGGAAGTTGCACCTTTGAACTCGGACGTTGCGCCTCTGAACTCGGAAATTGCACCTTTAAGCCTGAACGATCGCACTTTTATCACGACCGATGAGTTATTTATCAAAAATCATTGCAAGTAGAATGAAATTAATCGAGGCGATCGCACAATTAGAGAATTACTTTGCTTGACTCGCAATCACAATCATATAGCCGGACTCGATATTATCTCAATTCTCCACAACTGGTTACAGACACAACCCCCTTAACCCAAACCAAATTTCATTTTCTTAATTACGAATTACGAATTACGAACTACGAATTACTCTTTTGTGGCTTGCAACCGCAAAAAATACACCCGTCCTAAGGCATCACCAGCAACAACTTTCACCCCATCGGGTGCAATAGCACAGCAATATATTACACTTTCACCTATGAAACTGGTAATTAATTCTCCGGTTTCCCAATTCCAAACCTTTAGGGTTCTGTCACCGGAAGCCGAAATAATATACTTGCTATCTGGAGTGAGGACAACTGCATTGACACAGTAACGATGTCCCTTCAAGGTACGCAGTTCTTCTCCAGTATCCAAATTCCAGACTTTCAATGTTTTGTCATCGGAACCAGAAATCATATACTTGGCATCTGGGATGATCGCGACTGTATTTACTGATTTAGTATGACCTGCCAAGGTACGCAGTACTTCTCCAGTATGCCAATTCCACGCTTTCAGGGTCTTATCATCGGAACCAGAAATCATATACTTGCTATCTGGGGCGAGGGCGACTGCTGTTATTCTTTCACTATGACCTGTCAAGGTACGCAGTACTTCTCCAGTATGCCAATCCCAGAGTTTCAAGGTCTTGTCAGCAGAAGCAGAAATCACGTACTTGCTATCTGAAGCTAGGGCGACTGCATTTACTGATTTAGTATGACCTGTTAAGGTACGCAGTACTTCTCCAGTATGCCAATCCCAGAGTTTCAAGGTCTTGTCAGCAGAAGCAGAAATCACGTACTTGCTATCTGGAGTGAGGGCGACTGCATTTACCCAGCCAGTATGACCTGTCAACGTACGCACTTCTTCACCGATTTGCCAATTCCAGACTTTTATAGTGGTGTCATGGGAACCAGAAATTATATACTTGCCATCTGAGGTGAGGACGATTGCCCGTACATAGTCGTCATGACCCGCCAGAGTACGCACTTCTTCACCGGTTTGCCAATTCCAGACTTTTATAGTCTTATCATCGGAACCAGAAATTATATACTTGCCATCTGGGGTGAGGGCGACTGTATATATAGAGCCACTATGACCCAGTATGGTACGTACCAAGGGGCCACCAGGGAGAATAAAGTTTGCTGTTTGGGGAAGCAAGCAAGGGGTTTTGCATTGCTGCGCTTGGGTTAACAATGCCTGAATTTCTGAACTTTCAAAACATAGCAACCGCCCTAATAATTGCTGTGGCAATTGCTTTTTATCTAAATTTAAAACATGTGCCGACAGTCGCAATGCACCTTGAATTAACTGTAAATTCTCATCCTCCGGCAAAAAATCATAATCTGCTAGCAAAGCATTAATATTGATGTTCTCCAACTTCGCCTGCAACCAGCGAAAATTACACAGCAGTTGTTGTAATTCTTTTTCCCTTCCCCCTGCCACCAAGTGATAAGCTAAATTTTCCAAGATATAGCCGTCATTTTCTAAACTATGCCAGCCTTGGGGGTACTTTTCGCTGTAAGCATTTAACAGGCGATTGTGTAAAAACCCTATGCCTTCACTTTCTTTTACTAAAGCGGAGTACTGCTTTCTAACATAATCAAACTGCAAGTCATGCAACCGCAAATTTCCCGCTTCATCCCGCAAAGCTAGGGATTTACTCACCAATTCATCAATCACATCTTGGGTATCAAACTCATCTAACCCCAAAGGTTGCCAAAAAGTCTGCAAAACTGCTTCTGGTATCGGTGTATCTTCAGGAAAGACCGCAAAATCTAAATATCGCTGTTGGCAATTCTCATCCAAAGCTGCCACGCTGACCGCGATCGCCTTGAGTAAATCGGGATAAGGATAATCGGGAAACTGTTGTTTGATTTTCTCTAAATCAGCACTCCGCAGTTTTTCTAAAATATTCTGCCAGCGATTTGGCGGTTTCCCCCGCATCATCGCGCCCACCATCGCCAATGCTAAGGGCAAATAGCCACATTCCTTCGCTACCTGCAAAACGACATCATTTTGCTGTGTGGGGTGCATCATCTCCGGTTGATTTGCCCAATCTGCCAAAAGTGCTAAGGCTTGTTGTGCATCTAAAACCGCAAGCTGATATTCTTCCCCTCCCAACCCCGTAACTATCGCTGCATCACGGGTGGTAACTAACATTTGACAGCGTTCCCCCAACACCTCAAACGGTGTCGCATCATCCAAACGCCAAATATCATCCAAAATCAGCAAGCAAGTTTTATCTGCAAACAACTCCCGCAACCGCGCTTTTGCCAATCCAATCTCGGTAAAAGCCGCTTGCTTGTCTCCCAACGCAGAGGCAAGATAGGATTGCCAAGTTAAAATCTGGGGCGTTTGTCCAAATGTTATCCAAAACACCCCATCAGGAAACGCTTTTCTGACTTCTTCATCCCGCGCCAAGGCTGTAGCTAAGACTGTTTTGCCAATTCCGCCCATTCCTTGCACACCAACACGGCGACTTTTCCCTGTAACCCCCACAGGTTGTTTTGTTGGCGAAAATACTTTGTGTTTTAAGGGTGAAAGTTCTTCTTCACGAGGTAAAAAGTGTGGTGGTAATTCTGGGACGTTGGTAAGATTGCCTAAAGGAACGTGATGCAGAGTTAAATTAGTTTTTTTTTAAGTTCAGGAATCGACTCGCCAGATACACCAGCTAATTCAATGGCATTCCGCGCAATATTAAAAGCAAACTCCACAGGCGAACCTTCATCATATTGGGGATTGTAAGCCAGAATTGCATCGTAAAAACCCACAACAAACTCAATCGCGGCTTTATCCCCAATCTGATCGTTCATGCCAATCACATAATTAATATGTTGGGAAATAGCATCTGCTTGAACTTCCGAGTAACAAGCATTCAACAGCACACATTCTACTTGTTTAGAAAACTGTCCAAACAGCCCAGCTAATGCTTCTCCCGTGACTAGCTGTTCAAATCCAGTGTCATCCTCAAAAGCTAATCCTTGAACCCCTGCACCATGCCCAGAAAAGTGGATAATATTTGGTCGATAATCCAAAATAGCGCGGCGAATATCCCTTGGACGTACTGCCAAATCATACCGCAACTCAAAGTTTTCCCGATTTAGCGACCTTTGCAACCCTTCCTTAACATCACGCAATTCTTCATCCAGCCGCAATCGTACCGTCTGCTTGGGATTTGCTGCCAGTATTAAAATTTTTTGGGGCAAGATTTTTTGGGGTTTGATGGTCATTGCCGACGTTGGAAATAGCTGTTGTTAAGTATACATATTTCCAGTAGGGTAGGCATTGCCCACCAAAACCAGGATATGGTGGGCAATGCCTACTCTACATTGATTTCAGCTTTGATCTCAGAACAACTTGAATCTGTTTTTTCTGACACTCCTCAGAGAAAGCATAAATTTTGTCTTCCATTTCTCCCTCGGCTGACAAAGATGATATAAATCCGTCAAATCCGAGAAAGGCTAATTCGTAGATAGCTTTTTGGGTAAATTTACCCTGAAAGTAACCAGTATGAGTATCAATACCTTTTGAACCATTGTTACTCCCAGCCTTACCCAGAAATGCAAATGTGAGAACAACATAATCCCAAAAGTTGATAGCTGGCTTTTGTAGAGCATAAGTGACTATTCCTGCATCCTGACTCGGATCATCTTTGTAATCTGTGCAGTCAAAGTAAGTGAATAAGTCTGCGGGTTCCACTTCAGTTTCGGAGAATGTCCGCATTTCTGTAAGGTTGTTATGTTCTTTGTTAGAAGAACGAATTTCTAGATATTTGTGGGGGCGATCAATGTCGTAATCTTCAGTGTAGCTATCCGGCAAAAAGTTAACAATTCCATATCTCGGTGCATGACCAACCGTATCGTTGGAGTTACGGAAATGACTAACAGTGACATTACCAAGTCTGTAACCACTAATGCGAGTTTTAGCTGGGAAACTAAAGTAATTTGCGGCTGTAGAGGTTAATCGCAAAGCTAAATCTCCCTCACTACAAAAGATATAAGCTTCTTCGCAACGACGTAAGGAAGAACGTAGAAAATTGGCTCGTCCTGGCAAAATAGTTTCTACAGGAATATCAGGTGCAACTAAAACAAGTCTTCCTAAACAAAAGGCATGTCCAATTTCAGAAGAAGGTTTTTTGTTAATCGATTGAACGTCAAAAACATCAGAAAGAATACGAATTACATTTGTGAGTACAAAGCAGCCCAAACTGTGACCAATAAATGATAATTTTACCCGTTTTTTATAACCTAATTTATCTATAGAATAATCTAGCTGTCTCAGCAACTCTACCAAATCTATAACGCCATAATTACTAGCTCTATAGACATCTCTAAAGTAGCTAGAAATTCTCAAAAACATCACTGTTAGCACTGCTGAAGTCGCAATACCAGAAATAATTAATAAAATTGTCAAAAAATGAATAACACTAGGCGGCAATAAATTTACATATAATAAAACCAAGGTAGACAATATGCTAACTGTTAGCCCAGTCACTAAAATGCCTAATAGTAAACGTGGTAAGGCAGAGATTGCATAACCTAGCTTTTCTTTAACTGTACCGGAATCGTCTTTTTTAAAGGGATTTTCAGACGGCCATCTATAGCCAATAAAAATATATTTATTTGATTGCTGGATATGTTCATTAACATAATTGTAAATTTTTTTACAGCCTTTCTCTGTATCAGAGGGTGTTGAACTATATCCATGAATATTTATGACAATTTCTGGTTCTTCATTTTCTATCAAACGTCTAGCAATTTTGTCAATCATGCTTTTGGTTGACGTTGCAGGTTGACTATCATTAAGATAAAAAAAGTTTCTATTATTAACTTTTGCTAAATCTATAGTAGAGTGTTCTTCTTCTGTTTCAACATTGAGTGTTGCAGTACTAACGACTAAATAACCTGGTACTTTTGCAGACTCGTTTTCTTGAAACTCATAAATTTTGTATTGTTCAGCATCTAAGAGACTAGCATCAGAATGATTATTCATAAAGCTTTTATATTTGTTCTACTAGGGTTATTTTACTTGGGGATCATATCCTAATAGAGCTAAAAAAGTGGGCTATGTAAAAAAATAAGTAGAAAAATTCACATTTACCTACTTATAAAAAACTGCTTGGATACATTAAAGGATTACTTCTACTGTCTAAATCTTTTATTTTTCAAAATTTTTTGCAACACAACCACAGAAAAGAATCATTTCTGGCTGTAGTTTACGGAATGAATATTTAGTATTTATTTAAATGAGCTAGAGATTAACTCTCTTACCTGTTCTGCGGAATCTTGTTGTAATGCGGATGCAGCGATCGCCTCTGCCTCTGCTACAGTTAATTGGGCGATCGCCTGTTTGAGTGTAGGTACAGCATGAGGATTTACACTCAATTCATCCAATCCCAAACCTAATAAAATTGGTGTTGCTAAAGGTTCTGCTGCTAGTTCACCACATAACCCTACCCAAATGCCTGCTTTATGGGCAACTTGGACGGTTTGCTGCACCATCCGCAACACTGCTGGATGCATGGCGTCTGCTAAATTTGCAACTCGTGGATTAGTGCGATCGCCAGCCATGACATACTGGCTAAGGTCATTAGTTCCAATGCTGAAAAAATCTACTTCAGTCGCCAATTTATCAGCCATGACTACAGCTGAAGGTATCTCTACCATGATGCCAACTTCCATCGCTTCATCAAAAGCAATATCTGCTTGGCGCAGTTCAGCCTGCACTTCAGCCAGAATTACCTTAGCCGCCCGTAGCTCAGTTACACTGGCAATCATCGGCAACATTATCTTTATCTTGTGTCCCACACTGGCCCTCAAAATTGCCCGGAATTGAGTTTTCAAGAAATCTGGATGATCTAAACAAAAGCGAATTCCTCGCCAGCCAAGGAATGGGTTAGCTTCTGGAACCGCTATTTTGAGGTAGGGAAGTGGTTTGTCACCACCAGCATCTAAGGTACGAATGATCAACGGCCGCTGATCCAGAATTTGGGCGATTTCCTGATACACTGCTAGTTGCTCTTCTTCCGTCGGCGCATTTGTCCGGCCTAGATAAAGAAACTCTGTACGCAGCAATCCTACACCCTCAGCCCCAGCTGCTACAGCCATTTGAGCATCAGTTATGCTGCCAATATTCGCAAAGATGCTAACTTGGCGACCGTCACGGGTAATCGCTGGTTGATGTGCTTTGGCTTGTGCTTGCTGGTGAGTAGTTTGCCATGCTTCTCGCTTGGCTTCTAGTACACCCAAGATATTTGGTTCTGGTTCTACCCAAGCTTTACCACTCTCACCATCGAGTGCCATGAGCGTACCATCTTCTAGGTACAATACCTCTGCATCTACGCCCAGAACTGCGGGTATACCTAATGTCCGAGCAATAATTGCACTGTGAGAAGTCGCGCTACCTGAAGTTGTACAAATGCCTAACACCTTTGTCGGGTCTAATCCCAAGGTATCAGAGGGAGTTAGATCGCTGGCTACCAAAATCGCTGGTTCAGCTAATTCTAGAGAATTTACAGATTTACCCGCTAGTAGTCGTAATACTCTTTGCCCGACATCTACAACATCTTCAACTCGCTCTTGTAGGTAAGAATCTTCTAGGATGTGGTAGCTAGTTGCCACCTCATCGACTACCGCTTGCCAAGCAGCTTCTGCATTTAAATGTTGTTCCCAAATCCGCTGACGAACAGCTTGCAGTAGTATTGGATCTTCTAAAAACAACAAATGGGCAACAAAGATGGAGGCTTCCGCATCACCAATTTGAATAGCCGCTTGTGAGAATAATGTTTGAATTTCTTGTTGGGCAGTTTCAATAGCTGCCTGTAAACGTTGCCACTCAGCTTCAACATCTTCTACGTGGTATTGCGTAACAGTAACTGCGGCGGGTTGATAATGAATAACAGGTGCGATCGCCACCCCTGGAGAAGCTGCAATTCCAGCCAGTTCGCCGTGAGTTGGTGGGCTAGCTTCGTTCTCTGCTATTGATGGTTCCCAAGTACTATCATCTTCGCCAAAGTTAGTTGTCACCAATGCTTGTAATGCAGCCAAAGCTTCATCAGCATCAGCACCAATAGCGATAATCGCCAGTTCGTGTCCTTGACGTACTCCTAATGTTGTGACTTGGTTAATACTGTCACCGCGAACAGCAACACTACTTCTACTGACATTTTGCACCCAGATTTGCGAATTAAATCGGGCTGCTGTGGTCACAAATTGTGCTGCGGGGCGGGCGTGTAATCCCAAGCGGTTGCGAACAGTTAAGCGGATTTCTTTGGTTGAGAATTCTGTGTTGGCTGTCAATTGGTCATCACTACTAACAACTGACGATTGGCTACCAAGCGCAAATAAATGTGTTGCTTTCGCTACTAATGCTCCCCGTGCTTCTGCTAAGACTTGCTGAATGTCCCCACCAGATGCAGCGGCAACTGCGGCAGTGATCGCTCCTTCTACTATAGGTGCTTCACACAGATAAACTTTTTCTCTTTGCTCTGGTGGCAGAAACTCTAGGGCCATTTCTGCACTCATCAAGGCGCTGCCTGTATCCATTAACACCAGAACGCCATCATCGGTGAAGATAGAGGCGATCGCCTCATAAACTTGGACAGGATCTGTACCCAATGGATTTTCCAAGCCTTCAATCCCAGCTGCGATCGCCAGAGGTACTTGACCCTTAACCATTTGTGCTGCAAGTTCCTGGACGCCAAGCGCTAGCTGTTTACTGTGAGAAACAATAACAATTCCGATCACGGCAACACCGTCGACTCTGTTGAGAGGCTTTTGTTGAGCTATTTAATTTTATTCTTCCATTTTCTACCACTAAAAACAGTGTTGATTGCGAAATTGCAACTTTGCGATAACAAACTCAGATTCTGTTGTGTATGAGAGAGTTGCGGGAATTCTAAAGATATGGATTAAAACTGCGTAGAAGCTCTGCTTATTGTCGCCAGACATCAGATATTCGTCTTTAGCTCCTAAATAGACTTTCCCAAACCACGATAGGGTTATTAGCGTAGTTCTCTTAACTGTTGTACTCAATCTTGTTGTAATGCAGATGCCGCGATGCGTGCGGCGAGCTACGCCTACGCAGTTTTAGGACTTACAATGCGTAAGTCCTGCGATCGCTCATCAAAAGCAAAATCTGAAAAAATACTCCAGCACTCAGATGGATCAACGGTTAACAGTACTCATATCAGGGTAGCGTTCACCTGCTGCCACATTTTTGGGTGCAACTGCTTCAAGTCGATTCAACTCTTGTTCAGTCAGGGTAATTTCGGTAGCTGCAATATTCTCCTCCAAGCTGGTCTGCCACTAATCCCTTTCCAACCACCATCTTCAGTGCGGACATTGCCAAACTTGCTTGCTAGTATTACTTGATCTCGATGCTCTTTAATTGCCCTACCTACTAATTGCTCATTGGTGAACGACCCATACATATCTGCTGTGTCAAGGAAGTTTACCCCAAGTTCCAAAGCGCAATGGATGGTGGCGATCGCCTCAATTTCATCACGACCACTATAGAACTCAGACATTCCCATGCAACCAAGTCCGATAGTTGAAACTTCTAACCCTTGCTTGCCTAGCTTTCTGGTTCTCATAAAATCATCTCCTAGTCAGTAATTGGTTAGAGAAAATCAGGTCTTTCAGAATTATCCCTTTCCCTATCATCAAACCATCTATTATTAGAAGTATTTTCTGATATAAGTAGGTTACGAATTGTTGGTAGAAAAACTTGGGTATTTTTACTGTGAATTTAGAGTGAATAACACACAAGGTTAATGAGTATTAGTAAATAATGTGGTTTTCACTACGCTATGAGGTTGAATTAGTAAGATAAACTTGCCGAAGGTATGTCATCAAACTACGGACTTTCATTTAGTAACAAAGAAAGGATAACCAATGAGCAAAGAAGTAGTTAAAGTAATATTCTGGGAAGAAAATCAAAAAGATTTTCTCAAAAAATTTTATGATCTACAATTTATTCCCAGAATCGGAGAGGAAGTTTACCTAAAGAAGGAGAAATGGAAAGTAACTAGAGTTGAACATGATATAGAAGTTAGTGAAATTAATGTCTACATGGAATTAATCAAAAAAGTAAAGCAGGATAAATCATCTAATTCATAAATAAAACTGAGATGGTAGCTATGCTGTCTTGCTGAGGGTAGAAGGAAATCCCCCTAAATTTATTTATAGGGATGATGGGAACATCCTGATTTATCCGTGTCGATTGTGGTTGCTAAAACTACCAATAATCACTGGCTATATCTTGCTCCCACTGTCCCCGATTAACCCATAGTTTTATAATTGTAAATTTCCGACAATCTTCTGGTTTTCCCGGCTAGCCACACGAATCATATAACCTTCTTTTACAGGAATCTGCGGTGTCCACTCATGAACTCCATCGCTAGCAGTACGAGTAGAAATATCTTGGATAATTTTGTCGCTGCGATCATACAACTTAATCGACACATCCTTATCAAGATTATCTCGCCACAATATTAGATAAGGTCGATTTTGTTCAACCTGTACTTTACCAATCGGCTGATCAATTAATATTTGCGGTACAAGCTTTTGAGTTCGAGCCTTGCGAAATCCCAGGTAATGCGGTAAATGTCGAAATGTAGGATTTTCTTGGAGATTAGACAGTTGGGGTAAAACAATATTCCCCATTTTGGAATTGAAAAGATAAGTTGATCTGCCACCGTCAACGGTGATGATATCTCCTTTAACGCCTAATTTACGTAATAATTCTGCGGCTTCATCTAGGATTGTTTGATTCACCGTCATAATCAACAGTTGTTCATTACCCTTACTACCATCTTTGTCGAGAGTACCGATAACTTGATATTTATTTACTTGATTTTGGGCTAATACTTTCGCTGGATGGTCACTATATTTATAACTAACGATCGCATTTTTTACCTTTTTTTGGTTGAGAGGCGCACCACTAACTGGGTCATAATCTGTAATGTATGCCTGCTTATCATCCCAAACCAAAGCCTTCAGGCGAATTGTGCGATAAAACTGATTTTTTGGTTCCTTAATCGGCCCGTAGGGACTATTTCCCCCACTGATAACTACGCCATTGAGTTTAATAGGGAAGGATAACTGCGTACTTGATTGATATTGCTCAAAAAAAGAACAGTTAATAATGGAAAAAACGTTGTCACTATACAGTTGTTTATACTCATCGGTTACTTCACTAAACAACTTATTTTCAAAAAAAGGGCTGTAATATCCACCTTCTCCTTTATAATATTTCCCTTGTTTCTGACCCATCTGATCTACCTCCCCGATCAGCTGGTCTATATGGATTTTGTTGAGGTTAATAACTTGTAAATAAGCTATGTTGCCATTCGTTAATTGTTTGGTGTATAAACCTGCGCCATCAATGACGTGAAGAGGCTGATAAGAAGACAGGGGGTTTGATACTTGGGCTATCCAAAGGCTAGTAAGAATTGGAAGCAGGAAAAAAAAGAAGCTGATTGCAGCGTTCATTTGCGTTTTTTGTTGCCAAAAATAAGTATCCGCAATTATAACGCTTGCGATCCACAGTGATAGGTTAACGCTTTTATTAAATAGCGTTAACCTATTTTTATCATTGCTGTAACAGAATATGGCAACGGAATTTCAGTTTGGAAAACAGGAGATTGGTTTTTAATTCTTTAAAATAGAAAATAATGATAATCTACAAGATTATCATTATAAATATTCCTCAAAGTTATAATTCCAGATTTTGTCTTGAGATAATGATTGTATTGCCAAAACTAGCTATGGTTTGTTAAACGTTGTTAGCTTTGGGCATCGTTAACCTCAGCTTAACTTTAATCTAATCTCAGAGGCGATCGCCTCTTGTTTTAACCACCGCTGACGGGTGGAATTAACACTACTTCATCCCCGTTTTTTAGTACGGTATCCGGTTCGACAAATATTAAATTAACTCCAAAGCGAGTGAAATCTCGTAATTTAGTGAGTTCTGGATGTTCAGCAATTAAGCGATCGCATACTGCTCTAACCGGCGTACCATTGGGAAGTTCCAGCACCAGTTCTGATACCCCATAGGCTTCTTGGTAGGCAGCAAATAACTTGACGGTTACAGTGATTACAGAATTAGACATAAAATTTAGCATTCCCCAACCATAAATAGGGGGACTTCTGACACCAAAAGTTCACTTTATTGACAGATTTTTACCTATTTAAGGTAATTTTGTTGTGGTTTAGCTTTAATTTCAAAATCTGAAATTAACTTGCAAATATGATACTACTATTAGGTTCCTGAAGTTAAGTTTTTGTATGTATCCTATTTTTGAGACTTGTAACAATTAGCTTATAGAAAATACTCTAGCGAAATTCTAAGTACTCTTTATATATTCAATGATTAGGTCTTTCAGCAGAGAATCTGTTTGAAAAACGATAATATCGTTAAATGGCCGTTTTGAATAGAAGATATAGCATCAATATTAGTTTACAAACATGATAAAAAGTGATTTTATATCTTATTTAGCGATTTTTTAGATAAGTTTGTTCTTATATCTGATTGATTAAATCATTAAAGGTAAAATGCAATCTGAATTCAATTTTTTGCAAAACTGGTATCCTATTACACCAGTCGAAGACCTTGATCCAAAGCGACCAACTCCAGTAACTATTTTGGGACTCCGCCTAGTCATCTGGAAACCTAAATCATCTGCAACTTACCAAGTGTTTTTAGATCAATGCCCCCACCGCCTTGCACCTTTGAGTGAGGGACGAGTTGATGACAAGACAGGTAATTTAATGTGTAGCTATCACGGCTGGCAATTTGATTCCCAAGGAATCTGTACGCACATTCCCCAAGCCGAAAATCCACAAATTGTTACCAAGAATCAACAAAATTTTTGTGCAGTCGCACTCCCAGTTCGTCAAGAAAATGATTTACTCTGGGTCTGGCCTGATGTTAAATCAGCCCAACAAGCTGCTACTACACCATTACCTTTGTCACCTCTAATAGATGCCAGCAAAGGTTTTGTTTGGAATTCTTTTGTACGTGATCTGGAATATGACTGGCAAACCCTTGTAGAAAATGTGGCAGATCCCAGCCATGTTCCTTTTGCCCATCATGGAGTTCAAGGCGATCGCGAAAAAGCAAGACCTATCGCTCTAAAAGTTGTGCAATCAACACCAAATTTGATTGAAGTAAATAGTGAAGGCAGTTTTCAAACAACAATCACTTTTGAACCACCTTGTCACTTAGAGTATGCTATCAAAATTGGCGACACTGGTAAGCAGTTGGGACTTATCACCTACTGCATTCCTGTTTACCCAGGTAAATCAAGGATTGTAGCGCAATTTTCCCGGAATTTCGCCAAAACGCTCCATCGTTTCCAACCCCGTTGGTGGGATCACATCACAAACCGTAATCAGGTTCTTGATGGAGATATGATACTTTTGCAACAGCAAGAGTATTTTCTGCAACAAAGAAAAACAGTTGAAAGCTGGAAGACTGCTTTCAATTTACCTACGAGTGCAGATCGCTTAGTGATTGAGTTTCGCAATTGGTTTGATAAGTATTGTCACGGTCAGCTACCGTGGCATGAATTCGGCATTACTGTTCCACAAAGCCCGACAATCAATGACAACCGTTCTGTAGTGCTTGATCGCTACAAACAACATACTCAGCATTGTAGTAGCTGCCGCAGTACGCTTAAAACTATACAGCGCTTGCAGGTGGTGCTTTTGGTATATTTTGTTATTACTGTATCAGTAGTTGCCATTCTTCCTGATGCACTGCGAGTTAAGCTTGGTTTACCACTGATGATTACGGCACTACTGGGTCTAGGAGTTTACACTTGGCTAAAATTCTGGCTTAGTCCTAAATTTTACTTTGTGGACTATGACCATGCCCGAAGTTAAGCAGGGATTGGGCATGGGGCATTGGGCATTGGATAAAGAAGACAAGCAGCATGGTGTATGGGGGGACAAGAAGCAAGAATTAATCATGGTTCTTTCCCCTTGTCCCCTTGTCTCCCCTGCTCCCCCTCCCCTTGTCCCACTTGCCAGTCCCTAGCCCCTAATCACCAGTCCCCAGTGCCAAAACGACGCCTCAATCTATAATAAGATTTATATTTATTATTAATATCTTAAAAAATCTGCTCTAACCGTTGAAAGTCTCGCTGTACCTCATTCCACAGAGCCTTGTTGTTGGGGTCTGTTTTCAGAGCTTTTTTAAGATAAATTTTAGCTTTGAGTCGTTGATTTGTATCAATTAGCGCCCTTCCCCACAGTTGATAAGCTATAGCCTGCCACTGGCGCACTTCTGCATCTTCCGGTAATCGGTCTGCTAAAGCTTCTGCTAGGGCGATCGCTTGGGGATACCGTTTTTCTTTTAAAAACAGCTGCAACTGCTCATAAGTTTTCCACTTCAGCCGCTGTTCTATTGCCGTGACACTAGGCGGCTTTGGTGTGGTCTGCTGTTTCTGGGTTTTCACCGACGTTGCCGATGCTGGTTCCTGAGGTGTTGGCTTTGTTGTATCACGCTCAGACATTGGCGACTGACTTGACTTTTGGGCTGTCTCCTCTGGCATTACTACCGTCAATAGGAGTTTGTAAGCCTCTGTCAAGGCAATAAACTTGTCTTTAGCTTTGTGGTCATCTGGATTAATATCGGGATGATATTGCTGCGCCAGTCGTCTGTAAGACGCTTTGATGTCGGCAAAAGAGGCTCCCGATCTTAAACCCAATAGACGGTAGCAATCTCCAAAATCCATCTTGAGCTATCAGCTATCGAATACTCAGCTTAAAGCTTAAAGCTTCAAGCTTGAACTACTAATAATAAAGGTTAATTTTATAATTGACAGTTCTAAATTGACAATTTTTTTGGGAAGGGGACTGGGGGGCAAGGGGAAAGAACCATGATTAACTCTTGCTTCTTGTCCCCCCATCCCCCATGCTGCTTGTCTTCTTTATCCAATGCCCAATGCCTAATCCCCAATTTTATGGACGTTCTTCAATCACACGGTCAATTAAACCGTAGTCCTTGGCTTCTTGGGCAGACATGAAAAAGTCGCGATCCATGTCTTTTTCAATTTTGGCTAAAGTTTGGCCTGTGTTGTTGGCATAAATCTGATTGAGCTGGTTACGAATCCGAAGAATCTCTCTAGCTTCAATTTCGATATCAGTTGCTTGTCCACGGGTTCCACCAGAAGGTTGGTGAATCATAATCCGTGAGTGAGGCAATGCCATGCGTTTGCCCTTGGTTCCAGCTGCTAAGAGGAAAGACCCCATTGAAGCAGCTAAACCCACGCAAATTGTGACCACATCTGATTTGATGTGTTGCATGGTGTCATAAATTGCCAAGCCAGAAGTGACCATACCACCAGGGGAATTGATGTATAAATAAATGTCTTTACCTGGATCTTCTGAATCCAGATACAACATCACGGCGATAATCTGGTTGGCAATTTCATCATCAATGTCTCGCCCTAAGAAAATAATTCTTTCGCGGTAAAGGCGATCGTAGATGCTAATCCAGTCTGTAAACTGTCCTCCGGGCATCCGGTAAGGAACTTTAGGAACACCTATAGGCATTTTGCTACTCCGTTTGTAATTTAGTCATTCGTGAAGAGCATAGGAAACAGGAAAAAGAAAGATAATTTCTTTTTCTTCTGCCCTCTGCCATCTGCCATCTGCCTTCTTAAAGGATGCTTGCAGGCAGAGGCGGATTGGCGAGTTCTTCTTTTTCAAAAACTCGGTCAATCAAACCGTAGTCCCTAGCTTGATAGGGAGTCATGTAAAAGAGGCGATCCATGTCTTTAGTAATTTTTTCTGGTGCTTGCCCGCTAGTGCGAGACAGAATATCAACCATTGCTGTCTTGTTTACCAGAACTTCCCGCGCCCGAATTTGAATATCCGTTGCTTGACCTTGGGCGTAACTCTTAGGCTGGTGCAGGATAATGCTGGCGTTGGGTAAACTGGCACGGCAACCTTTTGTGCCGGCACTGAGTAGCATCGCTGCCATGCCCATTGCGGAACCAATACAAATGGTGTGGATGGGTGGCTTGATGTATTTCATGGTGTCAAAGATGGCGAAGGCTTCGGTTTCAAAGCCGATAGGGTCGCCACTATAACCGGAGGTGCCGGTTGAGTTGATATAAATTTTAATAGGCTTCTCTGGGTCGTCGGACTGCAAATAAAGTAATTGAGCGACGATTAACTCTGTGACAGCAGGCACCAGTGGCATCCCAAGATAGACAATTCGCTCCTTCAACAATAAGGAGGGTAAATCTGGCGGCGGTGTCCGGTAAGAGTTATCGCCGTAATAGGGGGCTTGAACAGCCTTGATGGGGGAAATGTCCATAGCAACTGATCGCCTGAAATTATGCCGTTAACTGTAATACATCCTAGCGCGATGCTAGCTATCTTCAAGGTGTGGATTTCTGGCTAATGAGTCAGAGGGCTGAACATCTGCCAATCCTTAGCTTCTAAGATATTCTGAATATATTAATGTATTTGTATTGGATCTTTTTTCCGTAGCTCTAATGTTACGCTTTGAAGTTATTTATAAATATGTATATCTTAAATAGGAACTTTGGGTTATGAAGGTTAGCTTACAGCCAGCCCTGAATGATGCTAGTTTAGATGCCAATCAACTGAGTAGTCAGCGTCAGTTGGCGATTTCGATTTCTGCGATCGCCGAAACTTTGAACCGCAATGTGCCATTAAATTTATGTTTAATTCTTGATCATAGTGGTTCGATGAATGGGCAACCCCTAGAAACTGTCAAAAAAGCAGCTAACCGTCTAGTTGATAGGCTTAATCCTGGCGATCGGCTCAGTGTTGTAGTTTTTGATCACCGGGCGAAAGTTTTAATCCCTAATCAAATTATCGAAGACCCAGAACATATCAAAAAGCAAATTAATCGCTTGAGCGCGGATGGTGGTACAGCCATTGATGAAGGGTTGCGCTTGGGGATTGAGGAGTTGGCAAAGGGCAAAAGAGAAACTGTTTCTCAAGCTTTTTTGTTAACCGATGGCGAAAACGAACATGGTGATAATAATCGCTGTTTGAAATTTGCTCAGTTGGCTGCTAACTATAATTTGACTTTGAACACGTTGGGATTTGGTGACAATTGGAATCAGGATGTTTTAGAAAAAATTGCTGATGCGGCTTCGGGTACGTTGTCATACGTTCAAACACCAGAACAGGTAGTGGAGGAGTTTAGCCGCCTGTTTAACCGTATTCAAACGATCGCCTTGACCAATGCATATTTACTATTCTCTCTGATGCCCAATGTCCGGCTAGCAGAACTTAAACCGATTGCTCAAGTTTCTCCTGACACAATTGAGTTACCAGTGCAACCAGAAGCTGATGGACGCTTTGCGGTGCGCTTAGGTGATTTGATGAAGGATGTAGAACGGGTAATTTTAGCTAATATTTATTTGGGACAATTGCCAGAAGGTAAACAGGCGATCGCTAATGTGCAAGTCCGCTACGATGACCCCGCTCAAAACCAGACAGGATTATTCACGCCCAATATCCCGATTTATGCAAATGTGACTAGGGCGTATCAACCTGCTACGAATCCAGAGGTGCAACAATCTATCCTGGCATTAGCCAAGTACCGCCAAACTCAGTTAGCAGAGGCGAAATTGCAACAAGGTGATCGCGCTGGTGCGGCTACAATGCTGCAAACTGCTGCCAAAACTGCGCTGCAAATGGGAGATACTGGTGCAGCGACAGTGTTGCAAACATCAGCCACTCGCCTGCAAGCTGGTGAAGAATTATCCGAGAGCGATCGCAAGAAAACCAGGATTGTCTCAAAAACAGTGTTGCAGGATACTCCTCACCAATGAAAGTAAAATTACTGTCGGCGCTCAATGATACTAATGTTGATGTGGCGCAATTAAATAGCCAGCGTCAATTAAGCATTTCGATTTCTGCGATCGCCGGGGAATTTGACCAGCACCTGCCCCTCAACTTATGCTTGATTCTGGATAAGAGTGGTTCGATGCATGGGCGACCAATCAACACCGTAATCCAAGCAGTAGAGCAATTACTCGATCAGCTAAAATCAGGCGATCGGATTTCGGTTGTGGCATTTGCTGGTTCAGCTGAAGTGATTATTCCAAACCAGGCGATTCAAGACTTAGGAAACATTAAATCACAAATCAAAAATAAACTTAATGCTAGCGGTGGTACTGTAATTGCTGAAGGTTTGGCACTGGGAATTACAGAACTGATGAAAGGCACAAAAGGAGCTGTTTCTCAGGCATTTCTATTAACAGATGGTCATGGTGAGAACAGTTTGCGAATTTGGAAGTGGGAGTTAGGCCCAGATGATAATAAGCGGTGTCTAGAATTTGCCCATAAAGCTACTAAATTCAACCTCACTATCAACACTCTGGGATTTGGCAGTGACTGGAACCATGATTTATTAGAAAAAATTGCCGATGCTGGTGGCGGTACTCTAGCTTATATTGAGCATCCAGAACAAGCAGTAGAGCAGTTTAGCCGTTTGTTTAAACGTATTCAATCTGTGGGGCTGACTAATGCCTATTTGCTGTTGTCTTTAATGCCTAATGTCAGGCTAGCGGAACTTAAACCTATTGCTCAAGTTGCCCCAGACACAATTGAGTTACCAGTGCAACCAGAAGCCGATGGACGCTTTGCGGTACGCTTGGGAGACTTGATGAAAGATGTAGAGCGGGAAGTTTTAGCTAATATTTATCTAGGAAAGTTGCCCGAAGGTAGGCAAGAGATCGGTCAACTCCAAATCCGCTACGATGACCCAGCGGTAGAGAAACAAGGCTTGCTTTCTTCTATTGTGCCTGTGTATGCAGACGTGGTTCGCGTATACCAACCTGCTGCTAATCCCCAGGTGCAACAGTCGATTTTGGCATTAGCTAAGTATCGCCAAACTCAGTTAGCAGAAGCAAAATTACAACAAGGTGATCGCGCTGGTGCGGCTACAATGCTGCAAACTGCTGCTAAAACTGCTTTGCAAATAGGAGATACAGGTGCAGCCACAGTATTACAATCTTCTGCCACTCGCCTACAAGCTGGTGAAGAACTATCCGAGAGCGATCGCAAGAAAACTAGGATTGTCTCAAAAACGATTTTACAAGATTGACCCTCTCCTGGCTAGAAATCAGAAGATTCACATTGCAAGTTCCCAGGCTGCACCACGTTTGCTCATAGAGTTTAGTGATATTTCCTTTGAAATCGTCATTGCGAGGTTTGGGCGTAGACTTTCCCGAAGTCCTGTTAGTCAGCACTACACCCATCGCTAATGGTGATAAAAGGTAAACTATAGTTACAAAATCTTGAGGTCAAGAATATATGCTTAAAGACTCCTTAATTATTAGCTCATCTCCTGACGTTATGGGCGGCACTCCAGTTTTTGCTGGTACTAGGGTTCCTGTGCAGACGCTTCTGGACTATCTCAAAGCAGGAGAATCAATTGACGATTTTTTAGATGGATTTCCAACAGTGACTAGGGAGCAGGTCATTGCCTTACTGGAGGAGGCGGAGAAACAACTTGTTGGCATGGTAGCATAACATGAAGCTCCTTTTAGATGAGTGTATTGACCGCAAACTTGCACGAGAATTTGTTGGCTATGAGGTGAAAACGGTTCCACAGATGGGATGGGCAGGGATAAAGAATGGTCAACTTCTTGCTCTTGCACAAGCCGAGTTTGATGTTTTCATCACAGTTGATCGCAACTTGTCATTTCAACAGAATCTGCCACATTTCGATATCGCGGTAATTGTTTTGCAAGCCTCATCTAATCGTTTGGCGGATCTAAAGCCTTTAGTACCAAAGGTTTTAACTATTTTAACTACAGTAGCTAAACGAGAAGCTACGATAGTCAGCGTGTAATCAAAAAATCGGTCAGTACTCACTTTACTGAAGCTATATCTGTAGAAGAACATATCAAATCTACTGAAAAGAAACAGTCAGAAAGCGAACGCAGTTATTCAATCTTTTGGTTTATTCTGATATACGTGCTATTTTGAGGCGAAAGCAAACCGCGATAGTTTGAGGAAGTACCAAAAAATAACTTACCCAAAATTTGAATTCTGTTATGAAAATCAATGGCATTCATCATATAGCCATCATTTGTTCTGAATACGAACGCTCAAAAAAATTTTATGTAGAAGTTTTAGGTTTTCCAATTATTCAAGAAACTTTTCGTGCCGAAAGAAATTCTTATAAATTAGATTTGCGAGTTGGTGAAAATACTCAAATCGAGTTATTTTCTTTCCCCAATCCTCCCCAAAGACCTAGCACTCCCGAAGCTTGTGGTTTAAGACATCTTGCATTTGCAGTTGATGATATCGAGCAAACTGTTTCTTACTTAGAATTGCAAGGGATAGAAGTAGAAAATATCAGAATTGATGAAATTACAGATAAAAAATTTACATTTTTTAAAGACCCAGATAATTTACCTTTGGAGATTTATGAAAGTTAGTTTTAAACTTGATAGTTCAAACAGATAAATATATGTTTGTGTTTATCTGTGGTTTTTTAAAGGATTTTGAAGCTTATTAGTACTGCTTTATTTCCTAGTTTTATGAAAGCGGCAGTTGGATTTCAAAGATGGAACCTTGACCTAGTACACTGTTGGCAGTAATTTGCCCTCGGTGTGCTTGAATAATTTGCTGAGAAATCGCTAGCCCTAAACCAAAGCCTCCTGTTTGGCGCGATCGCACATTGCCCACGCGATAAAATCTTTCAAAGATATGGGGTAAATCTTCAAGTGGAATGCCAATGCCGTTGTCTTCTACTTGGATCACAGCTCGATGGTTACGTTGCAAGAATCTTAGCTTAACTGTCCCGCCATCTGGGGTGTATTTAAAAGCATTAGCGAGTAAGTTGACAATAGCCTGTTTTAACAATTCTGGATCGGCTTTTAAATACAGAGATTGCTGGGGGAGATGAGAAGTAAAATTGAGATTTTGTGCAGTTGCTTGTTGGTGGTATTCTTCAGTGAGCGATCGCAGTAGTAGCACAAGGTCAATATTCTTGAGTGCTGCGGTATCTAAAGCTCCCTCATGACGAGCCAGAAACAGCAAATTACTAATGAGAGTACTCATTGATTTAGCAATCTTTTCGATATTTTCTAGGCGAAAATGCTGCTCTAATTCATCTTCTGGTGGCATTAATGCAACTTGTGCATTGCTCAAAACCGCAGCTACAGGAGCGCGTAACTCGTGGGAAGCATCGGCGGTAAAGCGCTGTAGTTGCTCGTAAGCACGACGAGTAGGCCGCATGGCAAGTCCTCCCAAAAACCAACCAGTAATCCCAATCAAACCTAAGGTCACTGGTACACCTACCGTTAAAAATAATCTGGCTCGATTTAAGCTGTCACGTAAGGGTGTAAGAGGCGCAGCAATTTGCAAATAGGCGATTACTACATTATTTTGTACAATCGGTAATGTTAATTCTCGTAGCCATATTTTATCGATATCATTAATTTGAATTGTTTTAAAGCCAGACGCAAAACTTAATCGTCTGGGAGTATTTTCATCGCTAGATTTAATTAATTTTTTATGGGAGTTGTACCAGCGGATATACACCAATTTGCCATTCAGAGGTAATGTATCGCCAAGAATAAAAACATCATTTTTATTTACCTGCCATCGTTTTGCATAGAGACGACGCTGTGCATTGACTGTAATTGCTTTGCTGATTGAGTAAAGTTCTTCATCAAAAGCCTGAAGCTGGTTTTCAACTCCCAAGTAATAAGCTAAAGCCGCAAAGACAACGAGAATACTCCCCATCGACAGAGCGAATAAGTAAGTTAGGTTACGGCGGCTACGAGCAAATGCGAACATAGTTATGAGTCAAGAGTTATTTTTGACTTTAACGCCTACTTTATTCTTCCTGGCTCTTTTATTCTGCTATATCTTAATTTGTATTGAGAGAGTAAGCCCTAACTTGATGAAATGTACCCCAACCATTCCAGTTTCCATCAGGAGGCTCCCAATATTTGACGTATCTTGCAGCGATTGGTTTGATTGCTACGTTAATATCGATTTTATTAGATCCACCTGATTCAGAATAGGGATGGATAATTTTTGAAACTAAATGCCATGATTTATTATCTGTTGATATTTCCACTTGAAAAGTCAAGGAATTTTTAAACACACCATCCCAATCGATTTTATAGCCAACTCCATTTAGTTGATAAACAGAACCTAAATCGATAATTTGAAAGGTTCCATTACCATTATTTGTTTCATTTCCCCATCGGCCCATCTGCGGATAATTAGTGGTTGTATTGTAATCTACATCATCATTTGCATTATCCCAGCTAGGATAGGTAATTCCTCCTGCTCTGGCGATTACTTGTTTCCCTGTAGCAACTTGCTGGGCTTGTTTAGGTATTGATGGCTGATCTCCTTTTAAACCTGGATATGAATCTGTTTGAGGCGATGGCAATGTAGTTTTAGATTTGACTGGAGAAGGTACGGGTTTTGTTGTTAAAGAAGATGTTGAAGTAGGCAATGGAGATTTGGCTTGTTGTTCCTCAGTGGAACATCCAGTTACCAATATTAGTAATGCTACAAAAAAATTAGTTCTTGGTTGTAAGAGTTTACTAATAGAATTAAAGTTAGCAAGCATTTGTTTACAAGAAATACTATTGACTTTAGTATTCCCATTAATAGATAATTTTGCTCTATCTATCGATTGTTATCAGTAGTTAAGCGATTGTTTGCATTTGCTTTCATGTAGTTTTTATTTGGGAACGTCAAAGCGGTAACCCATACCGTAAACATTTTCTACCCAATCTTTAGCTCCAACTGTTTGCAGTCGCTGTCGCAGCCGACGCACCAGTGTTGTTACAGCATTACTTTCCGGTTCTGCTCCCCATTCCCAAAGAGCTTGTTCAATTTGATTATGAGATAAAACTTGACGTGGGTGACGCATCAAGTATTCCATCAACTGAAATTCACGACCAGATAGTTGAACTATCACCTGATTTCGCTCAATTGTCAGGTTGTTGAGGTTGAGATGTAAATCTTCTAAGGTGAGGGTGTCTCCTAGCCAAAATGGGGAACGCCTTGCTAAAGCTCTTACCCGTGCTAGCAATTCCATAATATCTAATGGTTTTACTAAATAATCATCTGCACCTGCATCCAAACCTGTTACTTTATCGATGGTGGTGTCTTTGGCGGTAAGCATCAACACTGGAGAAGTTTTCCCCGCCCGTCGATATTCTTGGCAAAGTTGAACTCCGCTAACATGAGGAAGCATCCAGTCTAAGATGAGCAAGTCATAATCTTTTTGAGATAAAAGCCATTGGGCAGTTTCTCCATCTTCTATGGCGTCAACAGTATGTCCGGCTTTTGATAGTGCAGCTCGCAATGGTTCTAGTTGGGCGGGGTCGTCTTCCACCAGTAAAATCAACATAGGCCGATCGCTATTTTTATTTTTTCCTGATTCTATTGTGTTTAAAATCCATTGGTTTCAGATATTGCGTTCTTTAGGATTAGAGTTTTGGTTACCTTTGCCTCTGTTGGGATTCGTCTTTTGGCTAGGATGCGGATTTGTGATGGATGGGGTGTTAAATCGCTCTCAACAAACAATAAGATACCTGAAAGTTGAATCTCAATTAGCAAAGCCACCTAACAGAACAGTACTGTCAATCAAACCAGAAATAAATCAGCTTCAAGGTATTTCTAGGATTAAAGTCAAGACAGATTCCCCTGTGCTTAAGGAACTACAATTTGAATTTGTAGTAACAGAGTTGAGTCAGCTGGAAGTAGCAATTAGCCAAGAGTTAGGATTACCTGTTGAGGATGTAAGGAAACTGATGCAAAATCCAACACAGAAGAAATGAGGAGAAAAATTCAAACCCTCACTCCTTTCAAGAGAGAGGTTTGTTTATGGTTCATTGATTACTTGCATCACCCCTGGGGATTGAGAGTAGTTTTAACTTTCCTTCGGCTTGGTCAACTTTTGCACTAACAGTTGCACTGCTAAAGCCAATAAACCAAGAGTTACTATCCCAAATATCCCAGTTCCTAAGGCAACTATGCCGACAACGAGGGTACGAACAGCAGAGGTAAGATTTACCACTAATTGATTATCTGAATGGATGGGCTTTTTCGCAAAAGTTGTGGCGATTGAAATCATCAGCAAATATAGTGCATATCCTAGTCCACCAGAAATTATCGCTCCGGTGATACAGCGTAACGGAGTCGGTGGTACTTGTCCTTGAGCATCTGGCTGGGGAATTGGCTTTGAGTCACTCATAACAATTCAATATTTAAAATTCAAAATTTTTTAATGGCTTAAACTGAGGATGCAATTTTAATTCCATGTGTCGTCGTCCGCGTCACAAATAATTCTAAATCTTCGTCAGGGATGGCAGTTCTTACTTGTTGTTTAACTGCTTCTGCTTGTTGTTGAGATTCAAGGAGGGCAAATACTGTTGGGCCTGAACCAGACATCATTGTACCTAAAACGCCTTCAGCAGATGCAAACACATCTCGCAGTTGCAGCACTTGCGGATATTCTGGCAACACTACACGCTCTAAATCATTGTGCAGTTTTTGGGCGATGTCTACTACATTTTTATTTGCGATCGCTTTTACCATTGACCCGGAATGAACTGCATTAGCACGGGCTGTCAAACTTGCACTATCTCTAATATAAGTGCTACCAAACTGCTGCCGATAGGTATTGTATGCCCAAGCGGTGGAAACTTCCAGGCTGCGATATTTTGCCAATACTATATATATATTGTCTAAATTTGGTAGGGGAGCCAACTGCTCACCTCTACCTGTAGCAATTACTGTTCCACCTGCGATACAAAAGGGTACGTCTGAACCGAGAATGGCTCCTAATTCTTCTAGTTCTGACTGAGTTAGTCCTAAATTCCACAGTAAATCTATCCCTACCAAAACTGCTGCGGCGTTTGTTGAACCTCCAGCCAACCCAGCAGCCACGGGAATGTGCTTGTTAATGGTAATTTCTACACCGCCATACTTGGCAAACGTATCAGGAAATTGGGTAGCCATGAGTTCGGCTGCTCGGTACGCCAAATTTCTTTTGTCTGTGGGTACTTGTGGGTGGTTGCAGTGGACGCGGATAGTGTCGATGCTGAGGGAGCGGACATCAATTTGGTCAGCTAGACCGATACTTTGCATGATCATTGCTAACTCATGATATCCATCTGGGCGATCGCCAATGATTTCCAAATACAAGTTAATTTTAGCAGGAGCGATTAAGGTATAGGAACGCATAAGAATTTGGGATTTGGGATTTTAGATTTTGGTGAAGTAGTGCGGTCTTGGGGGTTCCCCCCATGAGCGACTACTGAACCCGAAGGGATTGTTCTCCAAAACCGTTTAAATCATCGGTTACAAGTAACTGATTGGCTAGAGTTACCCATTGAAAGACGCTGAGGTCTTCGGCACGGGCTTGGGGATTTATCTCTAATTGTTCCAGTAAGTGGGTCAGGCGATCGCGTTCTACAACTGGTTGTAAATTATTTCGTAACATTTTCCGCTTTGCTCCAAACCCCAACTTAACCAAATTCTCTAATTGTCGTGGGTCAATTGCTGGGGTTTCTATTTGTCGAGGACGCAACCTGACGACTGCTGAATCAACTTTTGGTGGTGGATGAAATGCTCCGGCTGGCACTGTACAAATTAGTTCACACTCAGCCAAGTATTGCACTCTTACACTCAAAGCTCCAAAGGCTTTTGAACTTGGTTTAGCATATAACCTTTCTGCTACTTCTTTTTGTACTAATAATACTATTGAATCAAATGGTTTTGGATTGGGTTTAGCGATAGTCCCAAGTAGTTTTTCTATTATTGGGCCTGTGATGTTATAGGGAATATTAGCAACAACTTTATTCTGATTTTGAAAGTTAGGAAATGCTCCTAAATGAGATGCTACGTCTAGTGTGAGAAAATCTCCTTGTAATAGCAGAAAATTTTCGGTTTTACCTAGTTGCTTTGCTAATAATTCACACAAATCGCGGTCGATTTCAACTGCGACTAAAGATTGTACCAAGGGTAGTAAACGACGAGTCAGAATGCCGGTTCCTGGCCCAATCTCCAGAACGCGATCGCTCCCCTTACACTCGGCCGCCTTCACTATAGCATCGAGAGCCTTTTCACTTTTGAGCCAATGCTGAGCAAAACTCTTGCGCGGTCGCACCATCTATTTTTACCTCCCTGTCTACTTTCTAGCTTTTTACGAAAAATCCATTTCTTACTTTTTTCTTACTTTTTGCTACTCTTTTTTGACCCATCTTGCCCGCTTTGCTATTGACATTTTACTCTAAATGTGGTTAAGGCTTGGCAATTATTGAACTTGCCTGCGTGGGTTTTGATTGTATAGCCGTGACTTCTAGTCGCCATAAAATTTCAGAAAATCAGACTTTAACCATTTTCTATGAAGATGTGAATCAAGTGAAATTTAGGTGATCGCTTATTATAGCTTGATATTAATTCCGAGAATTTTTCAACGCAGAGGGGCACGGAGGTAGCGCAGAGTAACGCAGAAGTTTTTGAATTTAACTTGTGACTATATTATCTAATTCCTCTTTGCATCTGGTGCGTCTCTGCGTGAGACAAAACTTTTATCGAAATCACCCTTGATACCGTTGTATATATATATGGTATTTTTGAAAAATCTTAGATAAATATTTAAAGCATTATGCCAGAAACACCTTCGGATAGCATTTGGATTGTGACCGATGACACCCCGCAAATATCCATTCCTGAGGGTACTAGAGGCGGGATTTCTAGAGGAAGTGACTGGGGAGAAGAAACAAGAGAAATTATTAGGAGTAAAGGAGATGGAGATGCAGTTAAAGTTAGCGCGCAAAAATTAGAGCAAGAAATGACTCACTTTTTGCAAGTGGTAGGACGCTTATTCAGCCGTGCAGAACAGCAAGCTAAAGTTAACTCTGGGATGCAGCTAGAAGAAATTGAGCTATCGGTAGAAATTAGCGGTGAAGGCGAAGTAAAGTTAATTGGTAGTGGTGCTAAAGCTAGCGGTAAAGGAGCAATTAAGCTGACCTTCAAACGGCAAGAACCAAAATGATATGGCGAAGAATAGGGCGATCGCGATCGGCATTAACCGATATGATTTACTGCAACCGCTAAAATATGCCAAGCGGGATGCACAGTTAATGCAGGAGTTTCTCCGCAATGAAGCAGGTTTTGAGCGGATATACTTCTTCTCCGATGATTCGCCTGATGTGAACGGTAAATCAACTCGCCCAAACCGCACTAATTTGCTACGAATTTTGCGACAGTTATTTGAACAACCCTTCTTGGGCGCAGGAGATAACTTTTGGTTCTTCTTCAGTGGTCATGGGATACGCCACAATGATCGTGATTATCTCATGCCTTGTGATGGCGATCCAGAGGATATTGAAAACACAGCAATTTCGATTAACTTTGTTACAGAACGCCTGCGTCGCTGTGGTGCTGATAACGTTGTCTTGATTTTAGATGCTTGTCGTAGTCTTGCCACTCGCGCTGGTGAAGGAATTGGGCGACAAACTGCTGAACAAGCACGTCAACAAGGAGTTATCAGCATTTTTTCTTGTAGTCCCCAGGAATATTCTTATGAAATAGAGGCGTTACAACAAGGTGCTTTTACCTGTGCGTTATTGGAAGGGTTAGGAATTCAAGGTCAATGCGCTACTGTTGAACGGTTGAACCAGTATCTTACTTTTCGAGTCCCGGAAATTGTACGTCAGCATCAAAATGGCAGGCAAACACCTTATATTATTGCCGAGCCTGTAAATAAATCCCACCTAATACTTGTACCGCGATATGCAACCTTAGCTGATATTGCAACGCTGAAAAATGATGCTTTTAACGCTGAACTTGCGAAGAATTTTGAACTAGCAGAACAACTATGGATGCGGGTGCTAGCTGCGGCTTCTGGCCAAGATGTGGATGCTGTAAGGGGGTTACAAAGGATTGCACGGCTATTAGCAGAACCTCAAGCGTCACCTTCACCACCTCCTAATATTACTCAGACTTCTGGGAACGGAACATCTACAAAATCTGCACCCCCACAGCTACAGTTGCCATCGCTTATCTTACCGCGACGGCGTTTCATTCAAATTGTTGGGTTGGTAGGGGCTGGGGTTGGTTCGGCAATTGTCGGAGAACACTTCTTATTTGGTTCAAAAAATAAACCCCAACCAGCGCCCAATACAAATGAACCTACAACAACTCCGACAACACCAGCCAATTCTGTTACCCAGTCTCGCGCCTCACCAATTCGCTTACAAACCTTTAAATTTGATGTCGTTACGGTGGATGCAAAGGGAAGCATCACCAACCGCCGTAAGCAAGAAGTAAAATATTTTGTCGAGAACTTAGGGAATAGTGTCACCTTGGATATGATGCAGATACCAGGGGGAACCTTTATGATGGGTTCGCCACCAAGAGAAGCAAAACGAGGGAATGATGAAGGGCCACAACATCAAGTAAAAGTTCCAGGATTCTTCATGGGTAAATATGAAGTGACCCAGGCGCAATATCAAGCAATTATGGAGAATAATCCTGCCAAGTTTAAAGGAGAAACAAGACCTGTAGAACAAGTTAGTTGGGATGATGCGGTAGAATTTTGTAAAAAATTAAGCCAGAAAACAGGACGCACCTATCGACTACCCAGCGAAGCCGAATGGGAATATGCTTGCCGTGCTGGAACGACTACACCGTTTTATTTTGGCGAAACTATTACCACTGATTTAGCAAATTACGACGGAACTTATACTTACGGCTCTGCACCAAAAGGTCAATATCGTCAACAAACAACACCTGTAGAAAAATTTCCGCCTAACTCTTTTGGTTTATACGATATGCATGGTAATACATGGGAATGGTGTCTAGATAAATATCATAATAATTACGAAAGAGCGCCCAAAGACGGCAGTGCATGGCTGAGTGGTAATGATAATTCTCGGCTGATGCGCGGTGGCTCTTTCCTCAGCAATCCGTGGTACTGTCGTTGTGCTAGTCGCAATAGGGACGCGCACGCGTATCGTACCGACGATGTTGGTTTTCGGTTAGTGTGTGTAGTTGCATGAGCGCTCCCAAAAGTCAGAGCGGATAAATGGGAATTTATCGGGCGTACATTCAATCATATTTGCCCTCTTACGCAAGCCCGAAATGCCTTCATCGCAGCATTTCTCCCATCAGTTTTACTCCGCATTAAGTATTCAGGAATTGCTTGAGCAATAGGTAAATTAGGAAAAATAGCACTAGTCGTAGATGCTACATATTTACCATTAATCATCATATTAATTTCTAACTTAGTTCCATTCCACCGCCATAATTCAGGCACACCCAATACCTCATAATTATTAAAACGGGTGCGAGAGGTAATATCAATTTCGATTGCTAAATCTGGAGGTGGGTCAACCGTTAAATCAATTCTATCCTTACCTCGAACAGCAGCTTCATTTTGTATGTAAAAACAATCATCGGGTTCTACTCCAGCATCCATTTTTTCTTTATCAAAAGTTGTAGACCCCAAGCTCCAAAATTCAATATCGAGTTCTTCTAGTAGAGCCTTTACTAAGTCCCCTATAATAACCTTAGCTACCTCATGCTCTGGTAATGGAGCCATGATTTCTAGTATTCCTTGACTGTAAGATATCCTAGAACTGCGGCTTTCACCCAATTCTGCCAAAATATTTTTGTATGTCGACCAAGATATATCTTTAATCAATAACTGATGACCGACAGGTACAATTAGTTGGTTTAGTTGAAGTAACATCACTTTGCTCGCTCCTATCATTAACCTAACTAGTACCAAGTCCACCATAGTTGATGGTTAACATCAAAATAGCACGAGTTTTAGGTTGTAGCATAAGTGCTGTAATTTTCTTATACCCGCTTATGCATGAAAATAAATTTGGTGTTTTTGCAATCGCACAAAGCAAGCACTTTGTTCACTGATAACTGAATAAAAAAATCCCGGCAATCAACCGGGATAGGTGAACTTTTTACAAACCCCTTTACACAATTCAGTGAACAGACCATTTTAGGCTTGAAAAAAATATAACCTTATTTTTTACAGCAATCTTTCTCTCTTCCTGTATATAATTTTATCTACCTAAAGTATTAGTTTTGCGTACTTTAAATATTACATTTACTACAAACTTGAGTTATGAGTGCCGAGTCAAAATTCAAAAATCTTTCTCTGCATTCCTTCTCCCCCCTCGTCTCTGCCTCCTACTCAACTCAACAACTCACCTAATTGATGCTGAATCAGCAATCCTCTAAGCGTGGCATTTTCAGCCTTCATAGCGTTATTTTCAGCCTCTAATTCACTAATTCTCGCCTTTAATGCTTCCTTGGTTGTACCTTGCCTGAGAATAACCACTTCTCGATAAATTTCTAAATTGGCATTCTCATTCATCCATCTTTGATAAGTCTTAGTATGCTCTTGTACGGTATGCCCCATATAATCTGCCATTGTCTTAATAGGGACTTGCAAGCGATGTCCGCGTATTGCATAAGCATGACGTAAATCATAGGGTCTAAAACCTATATTAGTCACTCTAAATCTGATATGAAGTTTTGCCGTTCTATTGCTTAATTTCCCTTCATTAAAAGGAAATTTTACATTCTTTAAATCAAATAATTCCACCCAATGGGGATGTAATGGCGGAATACCACAACTGCGTTCACCAGTTTTAGTACCATCTGTCAGACTAGGATTTAAAATTACAACATGAAAGGTATTTTTGGGATTAGTAAATGCTTCTATATCTACAGCGAATAATTCATGAGGTCTTAACCCGTAAGTGGCTAACATACCATATGCCCATTGCCATTGTTCGGGTTGCGTGATGTTCTCTTTACTAGCATATGCTGATAACGGCATCCCAATTTTAGTAAACCCTTGAATAATCTCTTCATCTAACGGAACTTTGCGAATCGTCGGATGAGGTTTAGGAGTTGCATATGCATCAATTGTTTTAACACCATTAACCCCGCAAAATTCACAAAACTTCTTGAGTTGCCATGCTAAAAAAAACCTCCCCGATGTATTAGGTTTGGTTTTTTCTAGTGCTTTCTCCAAAGCTTGTAAAGACATCGGCACATCTTGAGGTAGTTTTTTTAAATGCCTTAAATAATGAGTTTCCCAAGTACGTATTCCTTGCCTATTCTGTTCATGGGTTTTCCAAAATTCTCGCTCATATTCTTGAATCCACTCACTGATGAGCTTGGTGGAATTTTCTGGCTCTGGTAATACTAGCTTTTGCGCTTGCTTACCTAATAATTCTGGTGTCCACTGAAATTGCTTTGTCATTATTAGTAAGTCTAATTCCCGTGCTTTCACGACTGCCGTTTTGACTCCGATATCATTAGCAGGAAAGCCAAATGAAATAGTATATTGTTTACTTCGACTATAATTTTTTCCCACATCACCAGGTCTACAAGGAAACGTTCCCTGTAAACCAATAGATTTAGCACTAGTTAGCTTAAGTTTAACTTTGACTCTATCCAGACTTAATGCAGAGTTAGCTTGTTGAATAGCGTGTTTTATCCTCAGATATTCACGTTCCAACTTTACGCCTTCGTCTGATATGGATTTAGGTTTCCATTGTTTCCACTTGGATGGCTCCCACTTGTCAATTGATATACCATCCCACTCAGCATTACGGGGGTCGTAGGTACTAGAATCGTTGCTAGACATAAGCTTTTCTAACTATTTATTAATTCAATGGCATGGAGGGTAAGTGCTTTTACTTCATGATTTAATTCCTGTAATGGTTTTGAAGATAGCCAATTACAACCAGAAAGTAAAGCTTTGTAAGCTGGGTAGTTGAAGCTTGATAGACTGAATCAATGTTGGCAAATTTATACGGAATTGATACCGATGCTCATGTAATTATTAAAACAACCCAACAAATCCAGAGCTATGAGCAACATGATGAATACCACCAGAAGATACCTTTTATCATTTATTATTGCGGCGATCGCTACCAGTCTCAGTAGTTGTAGTTCTAGCCCTACTCCTCGTCAGGATATCGCTAGCGAAACACCATTACCAACTACAACATCTAACAGCACACCCTCCCCATCTCCAACCCAAACCCCAAGTATGGCTCAACTACGGGATAAATCTGCCAATAATGAGCCTTCTTCACCTAAAGAATCACCTATTGCCAGCGCACCTAATTCAACATCTCAAGCTGCCACTGGCAAAACTACTAATGTTACCCTATACACAAGTGATGCCCAATGTCAAGAACTGGTTCCGCAAAAAGTTCCAGTACCATCGGAAGAACCTGTAACAAGTGCGGTGAGTAAAATTTTAGAGCAACGAGATACAGGCGACTTTAACTTATCTAGTTATCGTGTCAACATTAAAGATGGTGTTGCTACCGTTGATTTGCGAGTAGCGCCTAACTCTAAGCGACAATTAGCTTCTCTGTCTAGCTGTGAACAGTTTGCTCTGTTTGGTAGCGTCCGTAAAACCCTCACAAGTAATGCTCAATGGAATATCAAAAAAGTTCGCTTCACTCAGAAAGGCGAAGATATTGAACTTTAATCTTGACTTTTACCCTTAGACAAAAGCCATTGTTCAACCAACTCCGTCATAATATCGCTCATCTGCCGTTCCTGGGAAGCAGCCGCAGCCTTGAGTTGTCGATGTAGTTGCTTAGGCAGATAGATAGTTGTGCGGGTATAGTCTGGGTCGGTACTTTTGCTAAGGGAAGCGGGTTTATCTTCAGTTGGCTGTGGTTTGTCTCTATGTTGACGACTGCGGGCAGCATCAATCAAATCATCAAAACGGCTAGTTTTTTTCTTATTATTCATAGTAATCTGCTCCAAATTTAATTCTATTTCTATATAGTCAGCAGCTAAAATGCTTGCGATACTAAGAGGACGTTTTTGAATTTTGAATTTTGAATTTTGAATTTTCTACTATCTCCTTGCCAGCCTCGGCGTAACAGCGCCATGCTATTTGGGCGTAAGGGTCTTTCACAGCATTAACAGGTACTCCTTCTAAAGCAGCCCGCTGGAATACGGCCAGTCGTCGAATGCCAGACTTAAATACAGGTAGATCCGCTTTTAATAAAGCAGCCCTAGCCTCTTCTCCGGCTTTGTTTGGGTTTGGCGGGATAAGAGTCAACAAAATTCGATAATTCGTCTTTAGCTGCTTGAGTGCGTCAACCATTTGCAGGGTTGCAGCTAAGGCGATCGCATCCGGGGTGGTGGGTATTACTAAAAGATCGCATCCCTCAGCAATAGCTTTCAATTCATCTGGATCTGGGCGGGCTGGCGTATCAATAACAATGTGTTCATAAAGCTTTGCCAGAAGTATCCCCTGCTTTTCATCAGCAACTTTAAATGGCAAACAACCTCGGTTAGACCAGTCCAACGCACTGCGGTTCAGATCGCCGTCCACTAGCAGTGTATCAGCTGTGTTCTGAAGGTACGTAGCTAGGTGTAGCGCTGTAGTAGATTTACCAACACCCCCCTTGAAAGCCGCTACAGTAATAATCATTTTGGATTGAAAAGTAAATAATCTTCAGATTCTACTGCATATTTAAACATCTAGATGCTTTGTAAATGTTTAAGTATTTAGATGTTTGAACATTTAAACATTTAAAAAAGTTTAGAAACCAGATATTTAATACAAGTGCATTTAATATATGAATGTTTTAGATACGAATTTTATTAAGTAAAGTCTGACATAGATGTATAAAATTTTTCTAGTATTTTTTGTGGCTATTTATCTAAATACAGAACATCAATGAATTAAAAATCCTCGCTCCACAAGGGGACGGGCATCCAACTAATAACAAAAACAACGCGTTGGTGAATGATCGGTTAACTCATCCCACCCTTTGAAAGGCTTGCACCCCGCCCCCTGCCCTTTTTCCTCTTGATTGACGGTAAGCACGACAATTTGTTAATTACAAAAATGGGGTAATGTCAAGGCTTAAAAAGGTAGGGGTTCTCACCCTCCCGCATTACTTTTGATAGGTAAATTAAATAAAAGTTATAAATAAAATAGATATTACAAATCAAAAATTAGTAACTGGGTAATTTATTAACTTGCTAATCATTTGCAAAACGCCTAATTACTAATCTTCTAGCCATTAAAATTGATACTCAAATTGATCCCAGGAGCGCTATCTAAATAGATAGACAGGTTAACCAAAAGGTTCTACAATCTGACTGATGCGGTAAATTTACCTATTGCCCAATCAACATAAACATAGTAAAGATTTTCTGGCGTTTCCGCCTTGTGGCGAAAGCGTATTATTAATATTAGGAAAGTCTTTAGTAAAGGACAGCAAACCAATGGATGTAAAGCTGATTTTAGTTGGGTTAACAGTCGTATTTACAATTTCGTGCTTGTTTTTTGGCACGAAAAATGGATTTTATGATTCAGATAACTATCACGGCAATGGCTCTGCACATTGAGAAAGCCCTGAAGGTCGGCTTTTGACCCTCAGAACTTCGGTAAGGAAAAAAGGCAAGAGGAAAACTCCCTTGGCCCCTAAATTGAGGGTTTATCGTTACCCAACTTTCACGAACCAGCGCGGGTTCGGCGGAGGTTTCCTCCCCAATTAATAATCGGCATTTTCAGGGTGTAGGGGCGCACAATGAAACTTACCCCTAAGTCGCAAAACCAAAATTTTTCTAATTTTTGGCTTTTGGGATATGTCCATGGCAATGAGGTTTGAGGGGAGGAGAAAATGAGGGATAATCTATCGGCATCCTCTCGTGTTGATGTTGGGGAGCCAGCTAGCGAATTAGAATGTTTGCCCTATAGTGTCCAGCACAATGATGAGGGTGTGTGTTTACTGGTTAAGATGGGGCCATACCGCATCCTGTTGGATTGTGGATTAGGGGATATTTCATCCTTGGTGAGGGGGTTAACTAAGTCGGCAAGTCAAGGTAACTCCCCTCTACCAGCAGATTTAGTGTTGATTAGTCACGCCCACCCAGATCACGCTAGAGGGTTGCTGGCACTGCATCAGGCTTTTCCCCAGTTACCGATATACGCCAGTGAAGTAACCAGCAAGTTACTATCACTTAACTGGTTAGATAAAAACCTTCAAGAAATTCCCCAATTTTGTCAAGCCTTACCGTTGCGATCGCCTGTGGAATTTCAAGAAGGCTTAGTGGCAGAATTGTTTCCCGCAGGGCATTTACCAGGGGCGGTAGCAATATTACTGACCTACACAACCCAGCGGCGTTCTTATCGGCTGCTATATACAGGAGATTTTTTCTTATCTAACTCGCGGCTGGTAGAAGGTTTGCGTTTAGAAGAATTACGAGGATTAGAGTTGGATGTGCTAATTATTGAAGGTACTTATGGCACATCCCGCCATCCCCACCGCCGCAACCAAGAAAATCAACTAGCGGAACGAATTAATCGCGCGATCGCCGACCGTTGTTCTGTGTTACTTCCCACACCCGCTTTAGGGTTGGGTCAAGAACTATTAATGCTCTTACGCAGCCATCACCACTTTACAGGACGAGATGTAGATATTTGGGTTGATGGTGCTGTCGCCACAGGATGTGACGCCTATCTGGAATTACTGCCCCACCTTCCCCCATCAGTACAGAACTTTGCTCGTCATCAACCTTTGTTTTGGGATGAGAAAGTGCGCCCTCGTGTGCGTCGTTTGCAATCCGAACATCGGGACACTTTAGGCAAGTCCCCCTGTATTGTCCTCACTGATTCTACAACTGATTTTGGTCAATACTGCCAACTTGACAGTGGCCCTTGGGCAATCCTCCTGCCAGAAAAAATTGACATAAAAGTTAAAAAACAATATTCAGCGCCCACTACCGTTGAAAGCTATCTCCTCGCACAACACAGTGATGGCCCCGGTACTACGCAGCTAATTCATAATTTACGACCCCAGCACGTCATTTTTGTTCACGGTTCCCCTGCCTACTTAGCCGATTTAACTAGCTTAGAAGAGTTACAAAACCGCTATCATGTGCATTCTCCTTCTGCTGGTGTCTTGGTAGAACTATCCATTGGAGATACATTTTTACAACCAGCCGCACCAGAAACGAATTATGAAGGCGAACTCACGGAGTTGGGAACCGTCATCACGATTACGCTCCCAGACGCAATTACAGCTGATCCGCGTTGGCGGCAGCTTGCTGATACCGGTTTAATCGAAGCTCGTTGGCAGGGGGAAGAAATAGTATTACGGGGGTTATCACAACGAGAACTACTCAACCAAAGTAGCGATCGCTATACTTTGTCTGATGTAGATTGCTGTGGAACTTGCCGACATCAAAGGGGGCAACGATGTTGGAATCCCAATTCTCCGTTATATAACTTCAAGGTAACTCTTGAAGGTTACTGTCCCGCCTTTGAACCTTTAAACGAAATTGAATAGCCAAGAACTCAAAAGTCCAGAGTAGAAATATGGACTCTGGACTCTTGAGTATCGACTATTTTGATTTATTCAGGATTCGAGTCGGTGTAACGGTTGCGGATACGTTCAGCTTCCGGACAATCTTCAGTCATGAGAGGTTCTACATTACCGCGTGGTACTGAAGCTAACTTTTGTGTTACAGCACCAATACTTTCGAGACGAACCATCTCTTCCCAGGAACAAACTTCATCCTCTTCTTCTGTTTCATAGCGTAGGGTCACTAAATCTCCCTCTATATCAATGATGCGGGCGCGTTCAATCCAGCGTTGCTGGTCCCGCAAGAAAACACATACCTCCCGCCCATCGCAACACAATTGATAAATCTTGCGGTGTAGCATGTACTGCTTCTGCCTTTTTAAACAACGTAGTTAAACTTGTCAAAAACTGGGTTTTACCCCAATGCATAATACCCTTAATAGGTAAGTTATCTACTTCAGCAAAACTACTGACGTTTTTTGACCTAAACCAAAGAGCTTGTAATTGTTCGAGTCTAGGAAAATTTTGGGCCATCAAGTAGTACCACTGCGTTGATGAAACTATAACTTCTTCAGGGTCATTCAGCGAATGTTTACTTCATAGAAGTCATACAATTCGGGAGTTGTCCTAACCAGGTTAATACCTGCTGGTGAGTCCTGCCTACCATTATGTAATAATAAATACTCCGAAACAAACGTAGATTGCGGTTGTTTGAGTTGCCTACTTGTAATCATTGGCATTTCTGGGAAGTCCGGGAACTCGGCTGTACTTTTACCCCTATGTATTTGATCTTAACTCATTCTCTTGCAGACCTGAACGGTTTTAAACAAGAACATTCCAAGAGTTTTAAGTTTAACGTTTTTAACTGATGTGACACACTCCCCCAGGAGCAATAATGCAGCGCCAGAGTCACCAATTATGGAAATGTTAGCAAGATTTGTATCCGAGGGGAAATTCCATGAGTAGTTTCGAGGATGCTTCTCGTTTAATTTGACCCGCACGAACTGCATCGTATAGCGCCTCAAGAGCTGCCAAATCATCTGACTGATAACACTTCGTAGCTAGTACCTGGTGGAGTAGACCCTCAGATTCAACACTAAGACATCCAGTTTGAAAAGCAGATTCAACGAGTGTGCGAATCATTTTAATTAAGGGCTTAATAGGCAATTTGCTACCTCTAGTATGAAATAATTCCCTAGTTTACTAATTGATGCGGAACAGCAAAGCTTGGTGATTATAATTACATAATTTTGTGATCTCTGTCATATGAAAACTTTATACTAAATACTCGCAAATGGCTGATAATTTATGAAGTTTAGCGTGAAAATACATAGTATTTGCTAGATTCAACTTAGAAATATACTTAAGTACTTACAATTAAATATACATTAGTTTATGTAAAAACCGAAAATTAGTTGCAAATATTAATTATGCAGAGAATAAAATAATATACATTTTTAGGGGAAAAACTGTCGGAAATCTTCATCTTTATGGCTTAATTGCACCCAGTCTAAATTTAAAGACCGTAGTTTTTGCACCAAGCGATCGCAAGCAGGACGTTCAGTTGCATAATGTCCAGCATCAATTAAAATCAGACCGCGATCGCGGCTTTCTTGAAATTGATGGAACTTACAATCAGAAGTGAGATAAGCTTGAGCGCCAGTTTTGACTACCGCCGAAATAAAACTAGCTCCCGAACCGCCCAAAACAGCCACTCGTGAAATCGTTTGCTGTAAATCAACAGTAGGTGAAACGATCAGATTTGGGGGAGCAAGCCGGGTGTGGATTAGCGTCAGTAATTCTTGTAATGTCATAAAAGGCTCTAGCACCCCTACGCGGCCATATCCTAAACTCGCTTGTGTGGGTACGATGGGTGTAACTTCCTTGAGTTCTAAAATCTGAGCCAAAACATCAGCAGTCCCATCTTGTACTTGGTCAAAATTGGTATGGGCACTGTAGATGCCAATATTATGGATATAAGCTAATCGCACCATATCCGCGATCGCCTCACCAGTACGTAAAGATTTGGGAGGATTAAAAATGAGGGGATGATGGGCAAAAATCAGGTTAGCATTAGAGGTGATCGCTTCTTGCATGACCGCCAAAGTTGGTGTTAAACATACCAAAACCCTAGCCTGTTCCTGTAAAATCCCTGGCTCAACCTGCCAACCACAATTATCCCAACTTTCACACCAAGCAGGATTTGCCCATTCTTCAAACCAGCTAATTAAGTCAGCAATTCTCATGTCTCGACATTTTGATGTGAATATAAACAGGACTTAAGCAACAATAACGTAATTTCTTCATTGCGACCGTAGGGAAGCAATCCTAAAGCCTTGTTTTTCGTTGCGAATGCGTAAGTTCTAATACAAAACAAACTTATTTACAGTTAATCTGTTTTCTGATGGTCTAACCAAGTCAATAAATCAGGTATTGATGAAATTCTGAGAATTGCTCTACCTAAATCTTCTAGCTGTTCCTTTTCTAAAACTTGAACTCGCTCAATAATTGACGCATCAATTTCACCGAAACGTTCATCAAGTAAAGACATACAGAATCTCAGCGCTTCTTTTTGTTCTCCTTTTTGTTCTCCCTTCTGCAAAATATCCTGATAAATCACAGATTCTTGCATAATATCCTCCCCTAAAAATTGCCGAATTAAGTCTTTTTTAAACTTTAAACCAGCTAAAATCCCTGTGTAAGCTGCGATATTCTGCCGAGTTTCTCTATCCGAAATTCTAGCAACACTCTGGGCAACCTGTGATAATAGCCTTTGGGGTGAATCTGTTTGTGTTAATGGTGCTAACGGCAATAATGCAGGGTTATCGAGAAATAAGGCGGAATCTTGTTCCCACATTCTTATAACTCGATAGCGGTGAATTGTCATCTCATTGATATATTCTTGGGTAAAAGCGATTTCGTTACTTGTCTCTTGTAAGAAAATCACTACCTGCGTTATTGGCACATCATACTGCCGCACTAACCTCACGAAATAATCTAACATTCGGAAAGGAATAGCAGGAGTAGATTGTATGATTGTTTGAAATTCTAAATGTAAAATACGATTCTGTGTTCGTAAGAAAGTTACAGAGTCGGCTCGAATTGGTTCAAGACTCAACTCAGTTTTTAAAACTTCAATTTTTGGTGCTTCAACCTTTAGCAACCAACGCGCAAAATCTGCTGGGTATTTTTCAGCTAAAGTCTTACATACGTTGTCAAAACTCACAAATAGCGCCCAAGATTATGCCAGTACGATTTGATTATTAACTAGAGATGTGGACAACTAACTCTCTAACATGACTGCGTTGGCGATGTTCCCAAACATAAATACCTTGCCAAGTACCCAAAACTAAATGACCGCGATTAATGGGGATATTTTCGGAAGTGTGGGTAAGGGCTGAACGGATATGTGCCGGCATATCATCAGGGCCTTCAGCATCATGAATGTACTTGCCTGATTCTGGTACAAGTTTCGCCATAAAGTTAGCGAGATCCACCAACACATCTGGATCAGCATTTTCTTGAATCACTAAACTAGCTGAAGTGTGGCGTAAAAATAGAGTACAAAGTCCAGTTTCCACCCCCGACTCGGCAACGATCACTTCAATTTTTGAGGTGATATTTTGAAAAGACTTGCCAGTAGTGGAAACTCTGAGTAGCTTTTGGTAATGAGTCATCTGCAATGAGTTAAAAGTCTACTGAGCGTTAGAATTTGCTTGCTGATTGAGAATATATCATACAACCTGGGAAGAGGTGGTCTGTCCGGTGGCTGTGTTACCAGAGATTGAGTGGCTTATATCTTATTATGTGTTGCTTGATGTTGGAGTTGAGGCATGGAAAAGGAAAGGATTACTGCTGAAAACTTGCTCAGACGTTATGCTGCTGGGGAAAGAGATTTTCGTAACTTGAGTTGAGCAACGAATGAAATAACTATAGCAACCTTGATTATACGGAATTTAGAGATGCGATCGCCTAGCATTCTTGAAAGTAAATCGTCTTTGGTTTGGCAATAATCGGCGCTCTCTGTATTCTTTAATATATCCGTCGAATAAATGCCAAATTTCAAATCTACATGACTGAGGAATTAGAAAGAGCCGATAATGATTCACCGTGGAAAGAAATATTAGAAGCATACTTTTCCCAAGCCATGCATTTTTTCTTCCCAGAAACAGCCAGATTAATTAACTGGGAACGTACCCATACGTCGATTGTACGAACAAGAACTGCAAGAAAGAGATATTCGTAACCTATACCGATTTATTGATTGGGTTATGATTTTACCAAAAGCATTGGAAGCGGAATTTTGGCAAGAATTTAAGCAGTTTGAGCAGGAGCGTAGTATGAGTTATGTAACCACTGGTGAACGTATTGGCTACGAACGGGGAAAACAAGAAGGTGAGCAAAGTCTCGTGCTTCGACAAGTAAAAAAACGGGTGGGAGAGTTACCGCAAGAAGTTCAAGAACGCATTCAATCGCTTTCCCTAGAGCAATTAGAAGCACTTGGCGAGGCTTTGTTAGATTTTACAGGACTAGAGGATTTACTTAGCTGGTTAGAAGAAAATCCTGCTGGGTAGGATTTTCGGGTGTGGGAATGTTTTGGTTGTAGCCTTTGATTAAGTACGATTGGGCAAAACCCACTGTCGGAGGCGATCGCTTATCACTCGTAAATTGAGTTAACTTAAAAATATTTGATCACAGCATCAGCGATCGCTTCATTTCCATTTTTAGCAATCGGTTGAGATTGCTTTGGTTGCAGAAGAGGTTGAGAGAGAAAATCCCAACTACCTTGAAAAAATTCTGTTGGAGTCAAGATTTGATGCTGATTGTAATTGCTCAAACCTTCCAACATAAAAGCTGCTTCTGCAAAGTCATCACGAGTAATCGTAACAATAGGTACTTGTAAACGTGTAGCTTCTGCAAAAGTACCGTAACCAGGTTTAGAAACGACTCGTCCACAAATGGGCATAAAATCTACAGGGCGGTATTTACGGTCAGTAACTTTCACCAAATTAGGTAAATCAGGGGCAGATTCATCAAAGACAATGAATTGCCAATCGGGAAAATGGTGCAGGTTATCGTAGGGAATTTGTTGCAAACCCAAGCCGCCAAAAGTTAGCAAAATAGTTTTTTCTAGGGGTGCAGTAATACCCCAACTAGAACGTAAATCATCAGCCGTGTAACGAGGAGAACCACCTGTTAAGCCCACATCTGTAATATTTGGGAAAGCCTGCATCGGTTCATGGAAGGGAAGACGAAACAGGCGATCGCACTTTGAATAACAATCACTAATCCAATCAGCAATTTCTAAAAATTCGCCTCCCCAATCTCGATAAATTAAGTCCCAGCCAAAGTTACTGATCATCCAGCAGGGGATATTTGCAGCTTTAGCGATGAGAGGGGCGAGGAAAGGAATATCTGCCAAAATAAGATGAACGCGATTTTGACGGATAAAATTTACTTCCGAGGCAATCAGTGAATTTTGATTTTTCTTAATTTCTAGTAACTTTGCCAGAGTCGCCTCTTTATCCATTGTCAAGCTATCTGCTTGCACCACACCCAAATCAAAAGCACGGGGACGATGGATAAAATCGCCATCTATGTAGCACTCTAGCAACCACCTGGGGGCAGTTGTCACCATAATTAACAAGACATCTGGGCATAACTTTTGAATTGTGGCAGCAATCGATGCAGTACGAGTAGCATGACCGAAGCCGTGGTTAGTGATAGCTAAGTATAAAATTGGGCGTTCCATGTAGTTAGGGATTGGGAATTGGGTATTAGGCATCGGGCATGGGGCATTGGGTGAAGAGGACAAGGAGCATGGGGGATGGGGGGACAAGGAGCAAGAGTTATTCATAGTTCTTTCCCCTTGTCCCCTTGTCCCCCCATCCCCAGTCCCCAGTCACCAGTCCCTAATCCCCAATCCCCTTACAAAACCGTTGCACACCTTCAACCAATTGGTCGATTTCCGATTCTAAAGTAAAGTAATGAACGCAGGCGCGTACACAGTTGGGATCGGCAATTTTCCGGGTAAATAATCTTTGTGATTCTAAAAAATTCACCAACTCCTGACTAGTTTGAGGTTGAGAATTCGCAATTTGAAACGATACTAAACCACTTTGAGGCGGGGAAGTCCGTAAACATTTGACATCGGGTAATTTTACCAACTGTCGCCAAAGGTATTCACTGTTGCGGAGAATTTGCTGATAACGTTCCTGTGGTGTTCCCCATTGCTGATGGACTGCGATCGCCTCCTTCAAGGCAACATACAACGGATAATCTGAGGTAGCCACTTCATATTTTTGCCCATCCTGATGCCAATCCACAGGCTTGCCTTGATTGTTGAGAACAACACCGCGCCAACCAATAAAAGTAGGCTTTAAGCTTTCTTGTGCTTCTGGTCGGATATACAAACCCCCCACACCCGCAGGGCCACATAACCACTTATGACCAGTAAAAGCATAAAAATCTACTCCCAATTCAGTTAAATTTAAAGGCATAGAACCAACAGACTGGGCAGCATCTATTAAAAGTCGGGAATAATTACCCCTGCATAAATCTGCAATTTTGTCTAGAGGTAAAACTTGCCCTGTATTCCAAAGGATATGACTTAAAACCACAAGGCGAGTATTAGGGCGTAAATGTTGGGCAATAACTTCTACAGGATCGCCTTCGTTTAAAGTAGCCATGAGTGGGCAAGTAGTTACTTCAACAGCGAATCTGCGCCCGATTTCCTGTGCTGTGGCGATAATGCCTTGGTGTTCGCAATCAGAAAGCAGCAGATGATCGCCAGCTTGCCACTCAATACCCCACATCGCAATATTGCAACCAAAAGTTACATTTTCTGTAAGAGTAATAGTTTGCGGTGGCGCATTCAACTCAGATGCGATCGCTTCTCTGGTAGCTTGAATATTTAATCCAATCCAGCGGCCAACTTCAGCGCCAAACGGGCCTAGTTGCTGAATATGAGCTTGAGCTTGGCTAATGGCATCCATTGCTGTTTGGGGCATCGGCCCTTGACCCCCATAATTGAAATAGCTCTTATTCGCTAAAGCTGGAAACTGCTCTCGATGGTGATGCAATTTGGATGTTGCAGTAGAAATACTAGTCATACCCAATTTAAGTTTTAGATTTTAGAGTGAAGATAAGGAATCAGATAACTTCATGCTTAACGTATCTTCGGGTTTTTCGTAGGTAATTGTGATTTGATTACTGACTTTCCTTCTCTGGCTGACTCCCAGAAAGTACTAATTATTGCTAGCTTAATGGAATGTTAATTAATGCTGATCTGTTACTGCAATATCAACGCTGTAAGCGCCGACCTTTTTTAGATAGTCACGGTGACAAAAACCAGCGAGATACTCCCAATGAGTTACTGCTAAAACTGCAACACGACAAAATCGCTTATCAAAGCAGTGTCTTAGCTAATTTGTCTTACCACAGACCAAATTATCCCAAAGGAAATTGGCAAGCAGGGCAAGCAGCAACTTTAGAATTGATGCAGCGTGGAGTTGAGTACATTCGTCAAGGTGTGCTGTTAGCCAGTTACGACGATTGGGTAAACACAGGGAATGAAGAGGTTTCTCTATCCCCAAGTTATCAAGGGTATACCTTACTCAGTCGTCCAGATTTACTTGTGAAACAGCCAGGAGAATCTTGCTTTGGAGATTGGATGTACGTTCCGGCGAGTCTGGAAATGGGTAAACGCCCCAAACAAGAATATCAAGTTGGAGTAGCATTTCACGCCCAAGTCTTGGCGACAGTGCAGGGAGTTATGCCCCAAACAGCTTGGCTGAAACTGCGGACTAAAGATAGTAGTTATGCAGTAGATTTGCAAAGATGGAACCCAGAGATGCAACGCATTCTCGCCGAGTTGATTCAAACTTTAGAGTTAGCCGATGGGCCAGAAGTATTTATTTCTCGACAAAAATGCAGTCTTTGTCATTGGTACAGTAATTGTTATGCGATCGCCCAATCACAAAAACATCTTTCACTGTTACCAGGAGTAACACCTGTTCGCTACACTCAACTACAAGCTCTCTCGATCACCACACTGGAATCTCTTGCTAGTACCAGCCCCAGCGTACTAGAAAACTTGCCTGGGTTTGATAGTGAGGTAGCGCCCAAGCTAATAGTACAAGCTCAATCTGTATTACAAAGTCGTCCGTTTATCTTACCCTACCCAGCAGCAACAGAAAATATCACCTTCACTGCTCCCATAGAAATTTACTTTGATATTGAGGCACAACCAGACTTGAATTTAAATTATTTGTTGGGAGTGTTGATTGTTGATCGGCAAACTAACACAGAACAGTTTTATTCTCTCCTCGCAGACAGACCAGAAGATGAAGAATTAATCTGGCAGCAATTTTTAGATTTGATTGGGCAATATCCCGAAGCCCCAATTTATCATTTTTGTGCTTACGAATTTGATACAGTCAAACGACTGGCAAAGCTGTACCACACACCTTATTCCTCAGTGCGCCCTGTATTAAATCGCTTTGTGGATGTGTATGAACAACTAACCCAAAGCGTCGCCTTACCCATAGAAAGTTATGCCCTCAAAGCCATTGCCCGTTGGTTAGGATTTGAATGGCGAGACAAAGAAGCTAGCGGTGCTAAGTGTATTTACTGGTATGATCAGTGGCTAGAAACAGGCGATCGCACCTTATTGGAATTAATTCAACGCTACAACGAAGACGACTGCCGCGCCACCCGCAATGTCAAAGATTGGTTAGTCAAATTTTTTCAGGAAGAATATTATTTGCGACCTGCTTAAATCAAGTCTCATAAATAGTTAATAACTTGAGCGTGATATTGTGTTGGGTGACTTTTACACTTTAGCGATCGCTATCCATGCAGCTCATCAAGAAACTCTTGACATTGCCAAGAATTATTTACTTTAGCATCCCAATTTTAATTATCAGCCTTTTCTTCACCAATTTAGCATCTACTGCCGTTACCGTTAGTGGCATAGAGTTTATCGGACAAGCAACTTTACCGCAAGGATTATCCTTCCAAAAAACGGCTGTGGGAGGATTATCTGGAATTACCTACGACGCAAAAAACGACCTTTATTATGCCATCTCAGATGACCGCAGCCAAAAAGCTCCCGCTCGTTTCTACACCCTAAAAATTGACCTCAGTAAAGGTACATTGAAAAATGGCGGTGTTGTTCCTGTCGGTGTGACCACACTATTAAATGAAAGTGGTGAAAAATATCCTCCAGGTACGACTGATACAGAAGGTATTGCTTTAACTAGTAAAAAAAGTGTCTTTATCTCTTCTGAAGGTGATCCTAAGCAATTAATTAATTCTTTTATTAAAGAGTTTTCCCTATCTACTGGCAAAGAAATAACAACTCTACCCATACCAAACAAGTTTTTGCCAGATAAAAAGGGTCAGCAAGGGTTCCGTAACAATTTAGCTTTTGAAAGTCTAACAATTACACCAGATGAAAAGCATTTATTTACAGCCACCGAAAATGCTTTAATTCAAGATGGTGCAGAAGCTCAACCCAGAATCGGCACTCCTTGCCGGATTTTACAATACAACCTATTTATCAACCAACCAGAAAAGGAATTTCTTTACCAGACTGAACCAGTTACGCCTATTTTAAATCTTACAGGCAAATTTGCTAGCGGCTTACCTGATTTAGTTGCCCTTGATAATCAAGGAAATTTCCTTAGTTTAGAAAGGTCTTTTACAGGCTTGGGATTTGCAATTTCCCTATTCCAGATTTCTTTAAAGGGTGCTGATGACATTCATAAGATTAATAGCTTTTCAGCTGTTGACTCCAAAACAATTAAACCTGTTCAGAAAAAACAGCTTTTAGATTTGAGAAATTTAGACGTGTTGCTAGATAATATCGAAGGCTTAACCCTTGGCCCGAAATTGCCAGATGGACAGCGCTCATTAATTCTAATTAGTGATAACAACTTCAATGCTCTACAACGTAATCAAATACTAGCCTTTAAGTTGAAGATTGAATCACCAATAAGTAGGCTATTACGCCGTTTATTTCCAAATTATAATCACTAAGTTTTCCTATAAAATACTTCGTAGTTGCGCTGAACTGCAACTATAAATTTCATCTTTATAAATGGAACTTATTTCTATAGATTACGTATATTTACTGAACGAATTCTACAAATCTATTGGAGCAATCTATGGATTCAGTGAAATTTCCCATACGCTTGCTTTAATAAATATGTTACACCTAGCTTAAGAACTATTACAGACAGATTTCGTTCTTATTTATGGATAGTTAACATAAAATTGTAGTAATTTTTACATCATATGATTGACTCTCTAAAATTTATGTTCTTTTTTTCGGATAAAATAAAGGTTTAAGGAGAGCTATAAACTTAACTTCTTAGGTTTATTTTTCATAAATAATTTTATGGTGCATAATCCAATTCCAAGCCTAGGAAATTCTAAAAATGAAGTAGATATATATATTGGTAAATTATTAAATAATCGCTATTTAATAAGAGATTTGATTGGCAAAGGCGGGATGGGTAGGGTTTACCTAGCAGAAGATATTGCTAAAGGCGGAATGCCAGTCGCAGTAAAAATTCTATCCTTAAGTCTGGCAAATCAGCAAATGTCCCAACGCTTTGCCAGAGAAATTTTTATTGGTGCTCAATTAGGTCGTAAAAGTAAAAATATTGTCCGGGTATTTAGTTACGGTGTAACCGAAGAAAATGTTCCTTTTTATGTAATGGAATATCTTCAAGGTAAAAATTTAAAACGTATCCTTAAAAATAAGACTATAACAATAACAGAAATTTTAGATATTTGTTATCAAATTTGTTTAGGTTTAGAATGCGCTCACCAAGGTATTGTCCTTAAAGGAGAAAATTATCCTATTGTTCATCGAGATATTAAGCCAGAAAATATCTTTATTACTGGAGATCCTAAAAGAGGGAATATTGTAAAGATTCTCGATTTTGGTATTGCCAAGTTTTTAACAGAGCGTAGTGGGATGACTATCACTGATTCTTTTATCGGTAGTTTACCTTATTGTTCTCCAGAACACATGGAGGGACGTAAACTACTCGATGTAAGATCTGATATTTACAGTTTGGGAGTACTGATGTTCGAGATGTTAGCTAGAAAACATCCATTTCAGGCAACAACTAACTCTTTTGGTAGTTGGTATCAAGCTCATCACTTTCAAACTCCACCGACATTTGAGGAAGTGAATCCGCAAATAGCAGTACCCCAAACATTACAAAAATTAGTGATGAGTTGTTTAGCAAAAGAAGTTAATGATCGACCCCAAAATACTAGGGAAATATTAGAAAGATTAAAACAAGTTAAGTGGGAACTTGAAAATACTCCGACTATTAGTAATAGTGATAGTTCAGACACATCGTCTACATTACAAATAGTACCTGTAACTTCATTATCTGAAAAAGAGTGCTTACAGAAAAAATGGCCAAAAAATCGGCCAATTGCACCAATTGGGTTTCCCTATTTATTACATACATTTAAAGCTACTATACCAACTTTTTGGGCAATGTTGCCCCAACAAGAAATTGCTAAATTTATAGATAAAATTCATGGCACTGAATTTATCGCCAAAATGAATGTATACCCGATGCTTTTATGGGTAACAGTACTATATGATAGCCAAAATTCTCAAACAAGGTGGTTATCTTGTTTTTTAGATATGAAAGATAGTAAAGGGCAAAAAATAGTACGTGTTTTAGCAGAAACAGGATACTACCATTTGTTATTTTTCCCTTTAGAGGAACCACAAAATTGCACTCATGTAATGACATTAACTCTCACTGCTAGTCAACGTCAGCAACTTACAGATTGGTTAGCGGTTAACCAAAATACAAATGAATTAATTTCTGTAAAACAAGCAAAAATTATTTTAAAAGCAGAGTACGAAAGGCTGAAAGCGACAATACTACGTAAAGCTGTAGATAATAAACAAAAAAGTGAAGAAGCTGCTTTAAAAGGTTGGGCTGCTAAGTTATTTTATCAAATTTTACAATTTTTATTGCGGCGTTGAAGTTTGGCTGTATAGATTAAACTACTTACAACCAGTAGCTGATAAAAACTTCAAATTTTTAGTAATTAATTTTGACTTTTGGAGTACTAAGAGGTTGTAAAAGTGAATCAAAGAGCATTTGCATCTCCAAATAATACAGGTCTACTTGCTAATCGTTATCAAATTAAACAGTTAATTGGTAAGGGAGGCATGGGCAAGGTTTTTCTAGCAAATGATGTTTTACTAGGAGGAATACCAGTTGCTATCAAATTTCTTGCTCAAACTGTTTCATCTGCCAAGATGCAAAAGGACTTTGCCCGTGAAGCTCTCATGAGTGCAGCTTTGAGCCAAAAAAGTATACATATTGTTCGAGCGTATGATTACGGTGTAAATGAAAAAGGTAACCCCTTTTACGTCATGGAATATTTGTCTGGCAAGTCTTTAAAGGAATTAATACCGATGAATTTGCCAAGGTTTATGACGATAGCACGTCAGATTTGCTTAGGCTTAGAATGTGCTCATCAAGGCCTTAACATAGACGGCAAAATTTATGCGCTAGTTCATCGAGATATTAAGCCAGCTAACATATTAGTTATCCCAGATCCTATATTGGGTCAGTTAGTCAAAATTTTAGATTTTGGAATTGCTAAATTTTTAAATTACACAGCAACACACAGCACAAATAAAGGATTTTACGGTACTCTGGCATATTCTTCTCCAGAACAACTAGAGGGAGGAGAATTAGATAGTCGCTCTGATATTTATAGCCTGGGTGTGATGATGTTTGAGATGCTCACAGGTGAAAAACCATGGCAACCAGAAACAGACCACTTTGGAGCTTGGTATAAAGCACATAATTTTGAAGCACCAAGAGCGATCGCAGATGTTAAACCCAATCTCCAAATACCTCAGGATCTAAATAATTTAATTATGGCTTGTCTTGCTAAATCAGCAAGCGATCGCCCCCAAAATGTTGGTCAAATTCTGCAAGTTTTAGAAAGTATAAATCGATCTAATTATCTCAAGCCTACAAACTTGAAGTTAGAAGATGCTTCCCCTACATCTAAAGCTGCGTCTCATACTGAGTTACCTGTAGCTGTAGAGCAAGCCTGTTGGCAACTTACCTGGCCCCAGAATAAACCGATTCAGGAAATTGTTTTTCCTCACCTTCTGGATACCGAACAAGGAACTATAGCGTCACTATGGCTGATGTTGTCTCAACAAGAAATTAAAGGTCGAGCACTTTCTATCCGTTACAACCAATTTATCTTCATCACATCCCCTCATCCCATGCTGCTATGGTTGACAGTCCTTTACAATCGCAAACTCGGCCCAAAGTGGCTACCCTGTTACCTAGATATGCAAAATCCTCAAAATCATAAACTGGTTAACTCATTATCAGAAAATGAACGCTACCCTTTGATTTTCTTTAATCTAGAAGCACCTCACGTCTGCGCCAGCGTTGTCAGCAGCTATATTGAGCCAATTCAGCGGCAAAAGCTGAAAACTTGGATAGAACAAAGTCAAAGCCTACCGCCTTCCTCCCAGCCTCATTTGAGCAAACAACTGTTAAAGCAGCAGTATAAGCAAATGCAACCCCAGATACAGCAGTATCTGGCAGCAACACCGCAGGTTGCAGAATCAGGCTCCATAGACGCTAAAATACACTGACAAACGGCAGGGGTGATGAAACAAAAAAACTATTAACTTCTAACTCCAATACCCCTTGACAAACCCAAAAAAAACATACATAATAGCAAAGTTGCCAATTAAGGGACTGTAGTTCAATTGGTTAGAGCACCGCCCTGTCACGGCGGAAGTTGCGGGTTCGAGCCCCGTCAGTCCCGTTAAAAGTTAAGAGTTATAAGTGCTGATTCCTGAGTTGATCGGGGTAAAAAATTCATTGTTAATACATACACGAGAATTTCTTTCTACCACAACTCTTTTAGCGATCGCTCTCAACTCAGCATTCAGCGCTTGTTATAGTTATCATGCTTTGTGAAAGAGAGAAAGAACTGTGACTGTTAGAGTTCGTATTGCTCCAAGTCCAACTGGGAATTTACATATTGGTACAGCCAGAACAGCTGTATTTAACTGGTTATTTGCCCGCCACCACGGTGGGACATTTATCCTGCGAATTGAAGATACCGACCTAGAGCGATCGCGTCCCGAATACACCGATAATATCCTGGAAGGGTTGCGCTGGTTGGGGCTGAACTGGGATGAAGGCCCATTTTTTCAATCTCAACGCCTGGAACTCTACGAAGAAGCGGTGCAAAAACTGCTAGAGCAAGGATTAGCTTATCGCTGCTATACCACCAGCGAAGAACTAGAAGCCCTACGAGAAGCCCAGAAAGCTAAAGGGGAAGCACCCCGCTATGATAACCGTCACCGCAACCTCACCCCAGAACAAGAAGCTGCTTATAAAGCTGAAGGCCGTAGCTTTGTGATTCGCTTCAAAATTGAAGATGAGCGAGAAATTGTTTGGCATGACCTAGTACGAGGAAAAATGTCCTGGCGAGGTAGTGACCTTGGTGGCGATATGGTGATTGCCCGTGCTGCCGAAGATGGTATTGGTCAACCACTGTACAACTTTGTTGTTGTGGTTGATGACATAGATATGCAAATCACTCATATCATTCGCGGAGAAGACCACATAGCCAATACCGCCAAGCAGATTCTGCTATACGAAGCTTTAGGAGCTAAGATACCAGAGTTTGCCCACGCGCCTCTAATTTTGAACATGGAAGGGCGCAAACTTTCTAAGCGAGATGGAGTCACTTCCATTTCTGACTTTAAACAAATGGGCTTCACACCCGAAGCTTTAGCGAATTACATGACATTACTGGGTTGGTCACCCCCAGACTCAACTCAGGAAATATTTACCTTAGAAGCAGCAGCCAAAGAGTTTAGCTTTGAGCGTGTGAATAAAGCAGGCGCTAAGTTTGACTGGGCGAAGCTGGATTGGTTAAACAGTCAGTATATCCACAATTTGCCTGTAGATAAATTGACAGATTTATTAATACCCTACTGGCAAGAAGCTGGGTATAAATTTGATGGAGGACGCGACCGCGGCTGGTTAGAACAGTTAGTAGCTTTAATTGGAGCAAGCCTAACTCGTCTCAAAGATGCCGTAGCGATGAGCCAACTGTTTTTTACCGACACAGTTGAATTTAGCGAAGAGGCAAGTAAACAGTTGCAGCAAGAAGGTTCTGCCGCCGCCCTCAAGGGAATTATCGCCGCTTTAGATAATCAGCCCAAACTCGAAGAAAGTAGTGCCCAGGAGATAATTAAACAGGTGGTAAAAGAGCAGAATGTGAAAAAAGGGTTAGTAATGCGATCGCTCCGAGCGGCCTTAACTGGAGATGTCCATGGGCCTGACCTGATCCAATCCTGGTTACTACTTCATCAGATTGGTTTAGATAAGCCACGGTTGAGTAGGGCCATAACAGCAGGCAATTAACCACTACCCGCAGTCTTGGGAAATATTCTAGATGATAAGGGCGCACGTACATGCGCCCCTATCCATAATTTAGATGAAGAGTCCTAATACCAATTAAAAATTCAAAATTAGGAAAGCCAGATGCCAAAAGAGTTTCTGAGTTTTTATCTCTTGCTGAATTTTAAAGAATTGGTATAAGTCCATAAAAACCCTCAGAACTTATGACTGTGTTCACTTCATTACTCAGAACTCAGCACTAAGCTTAGTCAATTCTTCTTCTTTTGGGAACCTGGCGTGTAAAATTCATGTCTTCAACAACACTTAGATAGATATGTAATTAATATGCCGAAGAAAGTATTCAATAAAGGAATCAGATTATCGTTGACGGTATTTACGCTTTTAGTTGCATCGACAATTAATGCTGTAGCTGATGTTCAGCCAACACCGACGATATTTGGAGATGTCACTATCGGCAAAGATTTTTCCCCAGATCCTTTTACAGTTCGTGGTATGAGTGGTGGCTCTGTACCTGGGAGTCAAGTTGCTAAAAGATCTGAAACCGCCACTGGCCCATGCACCGGATTTGTTGATGAAACACCAGACCACACATTGGAATTAACAAGTAAATTCGATTACCTGAAGCTGCGAGTGGACAGTCCTAAAGATACCACCCTAATTGTCAAGGGCCCTGGGGGTACATGGTGCAATGACGAGTTTGATAATCAAAATCCTGGCATAGTTGGTGAATGGCTTCCAGGAACTTACCAGATTTGGGTTGGCTCTTACGACCAAGGTCAATATTTCCCTTACACTCTACAAATTACAGAAGTTAAGTAAGTAAGCATCATTAACTGCGTACACTAGAATACGTGAAAAACTTTCTTTCCTTCTAGCTTGAAAGAGTGGTGAGTTCTGAGTAACAAGTAAGGATTTATCCCCTTGTCCCCTTGTCCCCCCGCTTTTTCAAGCCAAACCTTTGAGTTGTCAAGATATACGCATAAATTTATTAAATAGTTTTTAGTGCAAGGATTTAATTATCCAAAATAGTATAGAGGGATAGGGGAAAGTCGATAACTGTAAAAGTAGGGTTTTCCGAATGCTTGATGTCTTGACGCCCCCATATTCTCGTTTCTGTTCTGGTGCCATCATGTATTAAAATTAAGTTAACTTTAATTAAGATTCTGGTTGTTGCTATGGATCTGCTGTAACGGCCTTAAAGCTTCCATGGCAATTCACGTAAGACATCAGATTAAACAAAATGGATTTATCAAGATCCGTTTCATAGCTAACTAGTAACGCAAAAAGGATGAAGTATCAAGGATTTAGAAGCCACTGACACTGCTTTATGGAAGTTAATCCTGTAATTCGGTGTCCCTCTGTGAGCGGTGTAGTCATTGGCTAAAATGAAAAATTTTATACTTCATCCTTGATTGACACCATTCGCTTGCTAAAGCTGATGAATTTTATTGGCATCTAGAGGCAAATTAAGATGAAATTTTCCTGGAAAGTCCTAGTACTCTGGACAGTGCCTGCATTGGTAATAGGCTTTTTCTTCTGGCAGGGAGCTTTTGCTAGCGTTCCTGCGGACATGACTAAGAATGCAGCCAATACCCGTATGACCTATGGTCGCTTTCTAGAATACTTGGACGCCGATCGCGTTAGTAGCGTGGATCTTTACGAAGGCGGTAGGACAGCAATTGTAGAAGCTGTAGACCAAGATATCGAAAATCGTATCCAACGGTGGCGGGTGGATCTGCCTGTTAACGCTCCTGAGTTGATTAGCAAACTCAAAGAAAAAGGAATTAGCTTTGATGCTCACCCCATGCGGAATGATGGGGCTATCTGGGGACTGCTGGGCAATCTGATTTTTCCAATTTTATTGATTACCGGGTTGTTCTTTTTGTTCCGTCGCTCTAGCAACCTTCCCGGTGGGCCAGGTCAAGCCATGAATTTTGGCAAATCTAAGGCTCGCTTCCAAATGGAGGCTAAAACTGGAGTCAAATTCGACGATGTAGCAGGTATCGAAGAAGCTAAAGAAGAACTGCAAGAAGTCGTCACCTTCCTCAAACAACCAGAAAGATTTACTGCTGTAGGCGCGCGCATTCCCAAAGGCGTGTTGTTAGTTGGGCCTCCTGGCACAGGTAAAACTTTATTGGCAAAAGCGATCGCCGGGGAAGCAGGTGTACCGTTCTTCAGCATTTCCGGTTCAGAATTTGTAGAAATGTTTGTCGGTGTAGGTGCGTCCCGCGTGCGTGACTTGTTCAAGAAAGCCAAGGACAACGCCCCTTGTATCATCTTTATTGATGAAATTGATGCCGTAGGCAGACAACGGGGTGCTGGTATCGGTGGTGGTAACGATGAGCGAGAGCAAACCCTCAACCAACTGCTCACCGAAATGGATGGTTTTGAAGGCAACACAGGCATCATTATTATTGCCGCCACTAACCGTCCCGACGTATTAGACTCAGCCTTGTTGCGTCCGGGACGCTTTGACCGCCAAGTCACAGTAGATGCACCGGATATCAAAGGGCGTTTGGAAATTTTACAAGTTCACGCCCGCAACAAGAAACTCGACACCAGCGTCTCTTTAGATGCGATCGCTCGTCGTACTCCTGGTTTTACTGGTGCTGACTTAGCCAACTTACTTAACGAAGCTGCTATTCTCACCGCCAGAAGACGCAAAGAAGCGATCACCCTGCGCGAAATTGATGATGCGGTAGATCGGGTAGTGGCTGGGATGGAAGGCACTCCCTTAGTAGATAGCAAGAGCAAGCGCTTGATTGCTTACCACGAAGTCGGACACGCCTTAGTAGGAACTCTGTTAAAAGACCATGACCCAGTACAAAAAGTCACCCTCATCCCCAGAGGACAGGCGCAGGGTTTAACTTGGTTTACTCCCAACGAAGAACAGGGGTTAATTTCCCGTTCTCAACTCAAAGCCCGGATTACTGGTGCTTTGGGTGGCCGCGCCGCCGAAGAAGTAATTTTTGGCCCTGCGGAAGTAACAACTGGTGCTGGTGGAGACCTACAACAGTTGTCGGGAATGGCACGGCAAATGGTGACTCGGTTCGGGATGTCTGACTTAGGCCCATTGTCGCTGGAAAGCCAACAAGGAGAAGTGTTCTTGGGACGTGACTGGACGACGAGATCGGAATATTCCGAATCTATCGCCGCCCGTATCGATGCTCAAGTCAAGGCGATCGTGGAAGAATGCTACGAAACAGCCAAGAAAATTTTGCGTGAAAATCGTAGTGTTACAGACCGCTTAGTGGATCTGTTAATAGAAAAGGAAACCATTGACGGCACTGAATTTCGTCAGATTGTAGCTGAATATACTGACGTACCTGAAAAGCCGCAATACGTACCCCAACTGTAATCACAATTAGATTATAGGCAAAATGGGTGTGGTCTTCTTACCACACCCATTTTTTTAGTAGGTAAACACTGCTGTATGTTCTTACTATTGAGTTTATTTTATACAAAGAGGAAGCGCTATCAATTAGAGATTAATACCAAGCAGTTCTAAAGTCCGAAAATGCCTACATGGGTGTTGTATATAAGAATCTAACCTTTTAATTTCTCAAAGATGAATAGTAAAGCTAAATTATTGACTCTTGCTAGTTTAGCCGTTACCTTTTCTGGTCTTACAGTAGGGACAGTTCTAGCACAGTCAAAATTAACAAATCAGCCCAAACTAGCTATTAATGGAATTGGGTCAGTCAGAGTTGGGATGACTGTTTCCCAAGCAGCACAAGCTGCTGGTACTCGGCTAACTGGCGATGCGCCCAATAAATATTGTTACTACGTTAAGCCACAAGGGAAATCTCAGGATATTGGCTTCATGGTTGCAGAAGGTCGTATTGCTAGGGTAGATGTATGGAGAAATAGCAAGATTAGTACCCTCAAAGGTGCAAAAATCGGTGATACCGAAGCGCGGATTAAGTCACTCTATCGAGGACAAATTCAAGTTATGCCGCATCACTATGTTCAAGGTGGACATTACTTGACCTTTATACCGAAGGATGCAGCGGATAAAAACTATCGCGTAGTGTTCGAGACGGATGGCAAACGGGTTACTCAATTCAGATCGGGTAAACTCCCAGAAGTCCAATTTGTAGAAGGATGCAGTTGATTCCCATGCTTGACACATGGGATAGTGCGTTGGCTAGGACTAACGCACCCGAAAATAGGCGATCGCTTTTTTCAATTCAAAATTACCTTTCCACTTCATCCACTGCTTTAGGAACCCCAGCAGTTAGCACCTCATGTCCTGTGCTTGTAACTAAGACATCATCTTCGATGCGAATCCCAATCCCCACCCAGCGAGGATCTATTTCTGGCTGGTCTTCTGCTGGCTTAGTATCTGGCACAATATAAAGTCCTGGTTCTATAGTCAAAACTTGACCTGGTTGTAAAAGCTGCGGGTTATCGCCATGCTGATAAACTCCCACATCATGAACATCCAAGCCTAACCAATGACTGGTGCGATGCATATAAAATGGCTTATATTTTTCTTCCTCAATTAATTTGTCAATTTCACCTTTGAGGATGCCAACTTCGACTAAACCTTCAGTGAGAATGCGTACTGCTGTATCGTGAGCTAAATTGAAGGGATTACCTGGTTGTACTTGAGCGATCGCCTGTTTTTGTGCTTCTAATACAATCTCATACAATGTCTTTTGTTCTGGCGTAAACTTACCCCCTACCGGAAATGTCCGGGTAATATCGGAGTTGTAATAACCATAAGCACAACCAGCATCGATCAGCAGCAAGTCTTGCTGTTGCATTTGGCGGGTATTCTCAATGTAGTGCAGTACGCAAGCATTGGCCCCAGAAGCCACAATTGAAGGATAAGCAGGCCCCATTGCACCTCGCAGCCGAAATATGTGTTCTATCTCTGCTTGGATCTCGTACTCATAACGTCCGGGTGCTGTAACTTCTAATGCATAATTGTGTGCTTCAGTGGCGATCGCCGCAGCTTGACGCATCAAATCCAACTCCGATGGACTTTTCACTAGTCTCATGCTGTGTAGGATTGGGCCAGTATCTTCAATCGCAATTGGCCCTGTACCGCGCTTGGGATAAGTCCGCAGTAAATGCTGATAATGACCTAAAATTTTGTCATTAAAAGTGCGATCGCGTCCTAAATGGTAATACAGGCGATCGGCTTTTTCCAAATACTGTGGCAACTTTTCATCCAGATCAGTAATTGGGTAAGCTTCATCTGCACCGTAAATTTCCTTCGCTGCATCTACCCCACAACGATAACCAGTCCAAACCTCCTTCTCCCGCTCCTTCGGTTGGACAAACAGGATAAACTGATGTTCTGGGTGATGGGGTGCTAACACAGCCACAGCCTGGGGTTCGTTGAAACCAGTCAGGTAAAAGAAATCACTATCTTGACGATAAGTGTATTCCACATCGTTGTGCATCACTGCCATTGGCGCACTCCGAAAAATAGCAGTGCCATTGCCAAGTTTTGACATTAACTGCTGACGACGCTCCCGATATTCTGCTTGCATAGCCACTTTGTTTCTCAAATATGGTGATATCTTAACGTTTACTTACTACAGATTACATACATGACACGTATTAGACGTATTCAATAATTCAAATGATTTAACTAGTTGGACATAAATAAATTAATTTATGGAGATCGGGAACAGACAAATTATGTCTTGAATAAATAACAATTGATATTAACAGTAATTATGTTTACAGAAAATAACATACATAAAAATATTTTTGAACGGTTCATATTAGACTTGAAAATTTTAAAACAATCATTTATAAATGCATATCTGACATTTATCCAAAAAAGATTATAAACAAATATTCTAATCGAGGTAAATGTTATCAGTTAACAGAAATGACATCGATAAAATAGCTAAAACTTTTATGACACCAATCATAAAAACACATCATGCTTGGACAAAAAAGCAATTCAAACTTAGCATTAGGAAATAGTTCAACAGCATCATCTGGTCTAGAACAGTTGAGATGGAATGATTATAAATTTGATATCAGTAATGGAAATCAGTCATTTTTAGGCAGAAGCAGTTCCTCATCTGAATATGCAGGAGCACAGTCGAGACTGCCATCAACAAAGTCTTTATTTGGAGCCAACCCAAATCCGAATCCTTACTTAACTAGTGCGGCGATCGTTCCTGATTTTAACGCTGATGGCAAGACAGATAAAATCTGGGTCGATAGTCAAACAGGTGAAACTCAAGTCTGGCTGATGGACGGTACAAATGTTATCCAGAAAGGTTCTCTGGGTCAAATTGATGTATCTTCCACGGTATATAAAATTGGCGATTTTAACGCCGATGGTAAGACAGATTTCCTGTTGCGTAATCAGGTAACAGGTGAGAATAGCATTGTGCTAATGGATGGAACAAACGTTGCCAACTTCATTCCCATAGATACACTTGACGCATCTTGGACTCCTTATATTGGCGATTTTGATAGCGATCGCAAAACCGATATCCTATGGCGTAATAATCAAACAGGTCAAAACGCCATCTGGCTAGTGGATGCTACCAACCCCAACCAAGTCGTTAAAAGTGCAACCTTTATCGAATCAGTTGATCCAAGTTGGACTCCTACCATGGTCGATTTCGACGGTAATGGCAGAACAGACATCTTCTGGCGTAGCGCAACGGGTGAGAACAGCGCTTGGTTTATAGATGGTACTCAGGCTAATAAGAGTGCGCTAGAAACACTAGACCCAACCTGGACTTTTAGCCTTGGTGATTTCAACGGTGATTTCCGCTCAGATCTCCTCTGGCGGAACACTACAACAGGTGAGAACAAAATTTGGCAAGCAAATTCCTTATTACCAAATAGCGTCTTCTTCACTGAGGGGTCTCTGACAACGCTTGATGCTAACTGGAAATCTAGTATTGCTGATTTCAACGCCGATGGTAAGACAGATATCTTCTGGCACAATGAGGCAACTGGTGAAAACACCTCATGGCTAATGGATGGTGCAACAATCACTACTGAAACTTTCCTTTCACCCACCCCAACATCTTCAAAAGCATCGTTTGGCGATTTCAATAACGATGGCAGAACCGACATCTACTGGCGCGATTACGCAGGTGGTGCGGATGAAATTTGGACAACGAATACAGATGGCACAACAGTCACTAAGACTCCTATCGCCGAGACAGATAGGCTTTCTCCTGTACAAGTAGGAGAAGATGGTCAAGTAATAGTAGGGCCAGATGGTCTACCTCTACAAAAGTGGATTACCTTCTAAGACCTGACCTATTTGTTTAGGCAGCAAATTAGTTACACCTTTAGTTCTATGTCAGCAGTGAAAAAAAGTCAAAGCGTACTTCTAGCTTTGCCATCAAGAGCTTTGACTGATTACATAGTTACAGTTTTGTAGCCAAGCTGAGTAGAGTTTAACAATAATATTTTCTCTACTCATACTGAGTTAGTTTCAGGGAGAGATTGCCATTCTGAGTACGGAACATAGCAGAAGATCAAGGTAGCTTTACCACTACGCGACTACCCCTGCTCAGAAAACTTTGAACTGTGGAGAAGAAAGCAAGCTGTAAAGAGGAAAGATTCTCTTCCTCCCTCTTAGTCCAACCTAGTTTTAAAACTTGTAACTCAAGGTTTGAATTACACTATTCTCTGGCAAGTTACCAGAGCTAATAGTAATCGAGTCACTATTACTACGACGTACTGTTGTACCGTCCATCACGGTCAAAAACTCATCTAATGGCGAAATATCGCACTTAGCAGCATCTGCGGCTTGTGTACGATAATGGGTGGGAATTACCAGCTTGGGATTTAATATCTGAACTGCTTGCTTTGCTTCTTGGGCATTGTAAGCTTTTGCACTTCCCCCTACAGGGATGAATGCCACATCAGGACGCCCCATAAGAATTTTTTGCTCAATGGAAATAGGTGCAGCAGCGCCCCCTAAGTGCAGGATATTAACTCCCGCTTGCTTCCAACTCCAAGCAGTATTGATACCAAATTGTCTACCACCTTTACGATCGTGGTCTATGGCAATACCTTGGAACTTAATACCTTGGAACTCGTAAACTCCAGGTTCGTAAATTAGCTTTGGCTTTCCTGGAAGTCCATCCACTGCACCTTCATCCAGCAGTTGACTACTAATTAGTACTAAATCTGCCACTACTTTCGGTGAACGATACCCAGCAGTGCAGCCAACGGGACGAAATGGATTTACGAGAATTCTCACACCGCCGCCCGTAAACAGAAAGCAAGTATGACCCAACCATTGAACTGATAAACCGCTAGATTGCGCGTCAGCTTGAGATTCAGAAATTAAGGTAGTAAGAAAAGCTGTTGCCAAGCCCGCCCCAGCATAGCCCATCAACTGTCGTCGTTTCATTAATTACTCTCTCGACTGTAATTGTTCCAGAAAGTTTCGCAGCAATTGCTTGCCTGAAGATGTTAAAACACTCTCTGGGTGAAACTGGACGCCTTGAATATGAGGATAGTTCCGGTGTCGTACTCCCATAATAGTACCATCTTCAACCCAAGCGGTGATTTCTAACACATTGGGGCAAGTCTCGCGGTCAATAACCAGACTGTGATATCTGGTTGCAGTTAGGGGATTTTCTAATCCCTGGAAAACTCCTACTCCGGTGTGAGACACCTGAGAAGTTTTGCCATGCATTAACTCTGGAGCAGAAACGATTTTACCACCGAACACCTGACCAATGCTCTGATGTCCTAAACAGACGCCCAAAATTGGCAAACTAGAACCTAGTTGTTCAATTAAACTTAGGCTGATTCCGGCATCTTCTGGGCGACCAGGGCCTGGGGAAATAACTACAACCTCAGGATTTAAAGCCCGAATCTCATCTACAGATATTTTATCGTTGCGAAAAACCTTGATATCTGCCGCCACTGGGAACTCTGCCGCTAGTTCTCCCAGGTACTGCACTAAATTATAAGTAAAACTGTCGTAATTATCGATGACTATAATCACAGCTCATAGCTCCTGGTTATTACCACTTATACCATTTTGTTGAATTATTACCAGATTTAAATTGCTGTAAACGTCATCAATTATGGAATAAAACAAAGATGAGTGCTTAACCAAACCTACAAAGCTGACATAATTAAATTTGCCAGGCGGGGGAGTAAGAGCATCCCAGCTACCAGCACTGCTACCAAAGCTGATACCAGCACAGCGCCAGCAGCACAGTCTTTAGCAATTTTTGCTAACTCATGATAGGTCTGCTTTACAGTTAAGTCAACCAGCGACTCAATGGCTGTATTGAGTAACTCTAAAGCCAAAACTAAACCACTAGTTATACCAATTACTGCTATTTCTACCGGAGAAAGATGCAACACAATGCTTAAGGCGATCGCCATAGCGCAAACAGCTACATGGATGCGAAAGTTGCGTTGAGTATGAAAACTATAGCTGATTCCAGCCCAGGCATACTTAAAACTAATCAATAAACTAGAAGCAACTTGCCAAGAGAGTTCCCGTTCGTTAGTCACAAGTGATGGTAAGCAGTTTGGCGTTGATGGAGGAGAGATTTGTTGGGACATAGGCTTAAAAATCCTAAAATGGAGTGTGTCAAGTCAGTCAAGTCAGAATCTGCGGCGATTTTAAGGGCAAAATCAAGTTTTAAGCAATTTTCTTCAAAAGCATTTTTTAAATCAATACCCCTAAACATTCACTTTTAAAGAGATACAGATAATTGCTACTCTATGTCAAGAGCAATACCTATTTCTCTCAGCAATATTACTTGCTGTTCTAACATTCTTACCAAACTTTCTTCATCAGGATGATCCCAGCCCAATAGGTGGAGTAAGCCGTGAGCAACTAACCAAGCCAGTTCAGTTCGCAAACTATGCTCCTGCTGTTGGGCTTGGCGTTGTGCAGTATCTACAGAAACTACAATATCACCTAGATACAAAGGTTCAGAAGCAAACATTTCCTCGATTTGAGGATAATCTACCTCTAAGCCAGCAAAGGCTAAAACGTCTGTGGGCTTGTCCTGGTGGCGATATTGGGCATTCAGTGACTTAATTTCCGCATCATCTGTCAAACGCAGTCCTATTTCATAACTTGACGCTGGCGGAAGATCAGGGTGAAGTATTTCCAACCAGCGAACAAACCATGTTTCCCAAGTTTCACCAGCGATACGGTCATCAGTAGCCCCAAAAGTCAGTATTTTTTCTGGGGACGACTCATAAAAACAATCTTGCACATCTAGTTCAACTTGCACCAGTTACAAAGTCTCCTAGGCACTCAGGGTTTTGGTTTGTTGTCAGCGAGTTAGGTAAGCAAGACCTACAAATACAGCTAAAAGCCCCACAGTGGTAAGTACAAAATGTTTCACAGAGGTGCCACCCTTCCTCACCATGTTTCGCATGGCGAGTTTGACGTAGCTAGGTTGAGGTTCCGTTGATGGAGAGTTGCTCATGATGGTTTGATAACAAACTCTTTTATATATAAATGTAACAGTTAACCTTGAGTAAAACTTTCATTTTGCTGATTTAGGATTGGGGATTGGGGATCGGGTATTGGCTATTAGATATCTAAAAACACTCTTTCCCAGCCCCCAGTCCCCAGTCGCTAGCTCCTAATCTCCAATTACGCAGGAGTACTTTCTACCAATTGGTTTTCTTGCCGCAGATAAGCTTGGATAAACGCGTCAAGGTCGCCGTTCATCACATCTGTAATAGCAGTCGTTTCCGTATTGGTACGCAAATCTTTCACCATTTGATAGGGGTGAAACACATAATTACGGATTTGGTTACCCCAAGAAGCTTCCACCATATCACCTCGAATTTGGGCAATTTCTTGAGCGCGTTGCTCACGGGCAATTACCAACAGCTTTGCTTTGAGGCGAGTGAGGGCTTTCTCTTTATTTTGTAGCTGGGAGCGTTCTTCTGTACAGCGCACAGCAATACCAGTAGGAAGGTGAACAATCCGCACTGCCGTTTCTACCTTGTTGACATTCTGTCCACCTTTACCACCAGCTCGGGATGTGGTAATTTCCAAATCCTTTTCTGGAATATCTAGATGCACGGAGCTATCTATTTGTGGCATTACTTCCACCCCAGCAAAACTAGTTTGCCGTTTGCCGTTGGCATTAAATGGTGAAATCCGCACTAAGCGATGTGTACCAGTTTCCGATCGCAAATAACCATAGGCATAGCGACCAGTAATTTCCAAGGTTGCTGACTTAATTCCGGCTTCATCACCTTCCGACTCTTCAGCTAAAGTCACCTTATAACCGTGGGCTTCTGCCCAACGGGTGTACATCCGCATCAGCATAAACGCCCAGTCTTGGGCATCTGTGCCACCAGCACCAGCATTAATTGTCAGTACTGCTCCTTTATCGTCATAGGGCCCGGAAAGTAATTGTTGTAACTCCCACTGATCGAGTTCCCTATTGAGCTTAGTAATAGTAGATTCCGCTTCTTGCAATAGCGCTTCGTCGGTTTCTAACTCCAGCAACTCAACAACAGCCTTGGTATCTTCTAGACTAACTTGCCAGTGATGATACTGCTGGAGGTGAGCTTTGAGGTCATTAAGTTCTTGCAGTGTTTGTTGAGCCTGCGTTTGGTCGTTCCAAAATTCTGGCTGGGCTGATATTTGTTCCAGGTCTTGAATTTTGGCAGTCAGTGCAGGTACGTCAAAGATAGTCCTGGGTTTTACCCAGGCGGCTAGACAACGTTTCGATTTCGCGTTTGAGTTCTAAGACATCCATAGTGCTTATTCAAAGATAGAGCGCTTTGATTTTTGGAGCATTGCGCTTGAGTCTATTTGTATTTTTGATTTTAGCTGTAGTTGAGCAAGTTCTTTCGCCACACTTAGATAAGTTGCAAAAATTACTTGAAACTATCCGGTAATAGCTCATCTAATGAAAAAACCGTGGTTGTTGAGGTTAAACCACGGCAATAATTTATACAAACTTACAGAATGTTGAGTACCTACGGGTGCTTAATCACGGCTGTTGAGAGCAATAAGCAAGCGCAAGATAAAGATGAACAGGTTGATGTAGGTGAGGTACATCGACAAAGCCGCAGGCAAATACTCGTCATTGCGATAAGTGCGGGGCAAGATGTAGAAATCAACTACAGATGCCCCAGCAAACAGAAATACTCCCAAACCAGAAATAGCGATTTCTAACCAAGTTGGTGTGTAAACCCCAAACAAGGCAAACACGAATTGAGTCAGACAAACTACCACTAAGGCGATAACGCCGAGAGAGATGGTTTTTGTCAAAGCCATGCCGTCTTGTTCAGAAAGATTTGAACCAATTTGACGGGCGGCAATAAAGGTGATGCCACAACCAAGGGCGGCCAAACCAATGCCTTGAATGCCAACGCCTTGGGTTCTCAAGGCGACAAACACTAAACCACTGAGAGTATATCCAGATAAAAGGCTGTAGGTAGCCAAAACAGGCAGGGCAACACCCTTGTTACCTTTTGCAGCAACATTTTGAGCCACAAAGAACAGAATTAACTCCAAAATGACCGCGCCAATGAAGGTGGGGAAAAATAATCCGGGGTTGGTACGGATAACTCCTAAACCACCGTAGGTTCCTAATGCCGTTAGCACAAGACCGCCACCGACAAAAGGAAGAGCATTGGCAATGACATTTGGCCCCACGATCGCTTGAGTTTTAGCCTCACGAATCGCGTCACGAAAATTGCTGGTATTGCTCATAATTCAAAACGGATTCCAATAAACATCCTGATTATTTCCATTTTTACCAATATTTCCAGCTACTAACTAGGCGTTGGTACTCCTCGTACTAAAGTAGCAATGAACTTACTTAGGTGCAGCAATGCGTGCTGTGAGTAATTTTTCTGTCCGTGGTGCAGAAATTATAAACTTTAATTAAGAATTCAAATTAGACGAATTTTTTTCTGAGATTAATGCAAAATCGGTCTATGTTTCCCTCGGCATTAGAGATGTTTGCTAGATAAATAGTACATTTTTTGGCATAAATAGTTGGCGTTTATTGGGCAAACTAAAGATTAAGAGCCGCTGCAATTGTTGTCTATAAAAGAAAATTAACCTGCAATAGATCAGGAAGCAAAATCATGCGTATAAATACTGAAAAGTGGAGTAAGACCCCCCACAAGTTCAGTAAAACGACGATGGTTTAATCAACGTTGTCTAAGGAAAATAATTACAGCTTTGATGACAATATACGCAACTCCATTTTTTCAGAAAAAGGAGTTTCACCAAAGGAATTTTTATATGGCAGCAAGTGAGTCCTCTGTGCGAATTGATGGTATAGAGCTGTTGCACTCATACCACCAGAATCCTTCTATTAAACTGCGTAATCAACTTGTACAGCTACATACTGGCTTAGTAAGAAAGATGGCTCATAAGTTCAGCCATCAGTGTAATGAACCTTATGAAGATTTAGAACAAATCGGTTATTTCGGTTTAATTAGGGCAATTGAACGTTTTGATCCCAGCCAGGGATATGCTTTTAGTTCCTTTGCTGTTCCATATATTCGCGGTGAGATGCTGCATTTTTTGCGCGATCGCAGTACACTTTTAAAAATTCCCCGTCGTTGGCAAGAATTATATAATGAGGGGCAAAAGGTACGTAAAGAATTAGCAATGTCTTTAGGTCGCCCTCCCAAAGATGCTGAAATTGCCAGCCAGCTTCGTGTATCTGTGCAAGAATGGCAAGAAACCAAATTAGCTGCTCAAAATCGGATGCCTTTGAGTTTAGATGCGACCGCAACTAACTATGTTGATTGCCAAATAACTTTGGGTGAGGCGCTTCCTTGTCCCCGTTCTGCTACTCTTCAACAACAAGAAGAAGAACGGCAACAACTCCAAGGAGCAATAAGTTTGTTAGAAGAAAAGCCCCGCATGGCAGTTGAATTAGTATTCTTAAAAGAACTTTCGCGTAAAGATGCTGCTAAAAAAATTGGCACCAGTCCGATGACGGTAACGCGATATCTGCAAAAGGGAATTCAAGACCTCATTTGTTGTTTACAACCACAGGTGATTGCAACAGGGTCTTGATTAATTCAAAATTCAAAATTCCAGTATGACCAATTATTACTAATTAATTATCGGGATTTTAAGTCGGCGATCGCACCTTTGGTCATGGCAGCAATAGCTTTATCGGTCGCTTTTGGCAAATGATAATACTTACCTCCCGCAGTTTGCGCTAATTCCTTAGCAAAGCCAGTAGAAACAAATTTACTCTCCGTATCAATTACTAATAGTTGCATCCCCAAAGCTCGGATTCGAGCAGCAATTTCTAACAATTCGGCTTTGATATCTGGCTTCTCACCTGGTTCTAGCTGTTCACCTAAAGAACGTGCTAAGGGAATATTGCCCCGCCCATCGGTTATCGCTACAACCACGACTTGCCCAATATCTCCACTCATTTGGGCATTCAAGCCAACGCGTACAGCTTGGGTTAAACCATGAGCTAAGGGCGAACCACCGCCACAAGGCAACCTTTCCAAACGGTTACGTGCCAAGGCTATCGAACGTGTTGGAGGTAATAACACCTCTGCTTGTTCTCCTCGGAAGGGGATTAAAGCCACCTGGTCGCGGTTTTGATAAGCTTCGGTTAAAAGTTGCATTACTGCACCTTTAGCTGACTGCATCCGATTTAGAGCCATAGAGCCAGAAGCATCTACCACAAACACTATTAGCGCCCCGGCTTTGCGTACCAAGCGCTTGGCGCGAATGTCTCCTTGTTCGACAATTACTTTGCGATCGGGGTGTCTTTCGCGTCGTGCTTTTTGATATGGAGCAGCAGCTCTCAAGGTAGCATCTACTGCAATTCGTCTCACTTTGCCTTTGGGCAACATTGGCTTAATATAGCGTCCTCGGTCTTCGGAAAATATCACACTCCGACTACCAGATTTGCCTTGGCGCTTGGCCATTTGGGCAAAATAAAGCACGCTGTCATCGAGGATTACCCCTTCCGGATCAAAAATAAATTCTTCCGGGATGCTTGGTGGTTCTTGTTGTTCTTGCTCCTCTTGCTCTTCTTCCTGTTCGTCTTGTTCTTGTTCTGATTCGTCTTGAGCTTCAGGCGGGGGAGGAGGTGGCGGTGGTGGTGGTGCTTGTTCGGGTGGTGGTGTCTGCACGATTGTCGCCCGTGGTACAATTACCAACTCTACAGCACGACGCAAATCTTCAGCATTGACTGTATTGCGTCCTTCCAAAGCTGCTGCGGCTTTGGCAACTCGCACAGCAAATAACTCAGCACGGTGTCCTTGGACTCCGCCACGAAGTGCCTCATCTACTAAATAAGCAATTTGTTCGCGGGTAATGGTTACATCTTTCAACCATTCCCGCGCCAGGATTATTTGAGTTTTGAGAGCGTCTAAGTCTTCATTATATTGTTGAAGAAACTCTTGGGGAGACTGGGAGTAAGCGATCGCTTGCTCTACTGCTTGTACTCTTTGATCTAAGCCGAGTACACCGTCTGCTGAAAGGGCGATCGCAATTCTATCTAGTAAATGCTCCCGTAATGCTCCTTCTTCTGGGTTATAGGTGGCAATAAACAGTGACTTGCAGGAATGTTGAAAGCTTATGCCTTCTCGCTCTATTTGGTTGCGTCCCTCGGATAATACTGTCAGTAGCTGATTGCTGATTTGGTCATCTAGTAAGTTAATTTCGTCCACATATAAGACACCCCGGTTGGCTGTGGCGAGTAACCCAGGCTGAAATACAGTGTCTCCTTGTTTTACTGACTGTTCCACATCCACAGAACCCAGGAGTCGGTCTTCTGTCACTCCTAGAGGAATTTGCACAAAAGGTGCAGGGATAATTTCGGTGGGAACATCTTGAATATCTTTATCTGCGTATTCTGCTAAAAGTTTGTCATCCCAATCTTCTGGGTGATTAGGGTCGCAATTGCTGATTGAGCCTTGAACAACTTCAATCGGTGGTAGCAGAGCATGGATTGCACGAGCCATCACAGATTTTGCCGTACCGCGACGACCTGCGATCGCTACTCCCCCCAACCCAGGATCGACTGCTGCTAAAAGTAAAGCTAATTTAATTGCTTCTTGCCCAACTACGGCTGTTAGGGGAAAAGAAGTGATTGTAGGGTTAATAGTAGGCGCAGGCATTGTTTGCAAAATAGCTAGTCTCGGCTCTTAGCATATCAATGTTCTGGCACATTTAGAATAAGTGTTGTGACAAGTTTCCCCAAGGGAGCAAAATGTATGAGTATTGCTCAAGCTAAACGCTTCACTTTAGACGAATATCACAGACTTACAGAATTGGGCTTTTTCCATGAGGATGACCATATTGAATTAATCAACGGAGAAATCATCCAAATGGTATCAAAGGGTAGACCACATGAAACTTGTTTGCGAAGGTTATGGAAAGAACTCCCAAAACTTGTAGGAGATAGGGCAACTTTGCAATCTCAAGCCCCAGTTACGTTACCTCCTAACAGCGAACCTGAACCAGATTTTGCTATTCTCCAAAACCGATCTGATGATTATCTATCCGCTCACCCTGCACCTACTGATGTGTTACTGGTCGTAGAGGTTTCAGATTCTTCTTTAGATTATGACCAAGTTGTGAAAATTCCCCTTTATGCTAAAGCTGGAATTTCTCATTATTGGATATTCAATTTATTTGATAATCATTTGGAATGTTACAGCGAACCCTATCAGGATAGTTTAGGTAAATCTGGTTATGCAAATAAACGAATTATTTTACCCGATCAAATAATATCTTTACCGGGCTTACCTGATTTATCTGTTGATTTAAGTAAGATATTCCCGCCAAAACTGAATTATTAATATTTTATGGCTTATAGTGATTTCAAACTTGCTAATATCATCGATACTTTTGGTTTAATTATCCACGAGTCATCTGGAATGTTTGCAAGTGTACAGGAGCAAGAATGTAGTGATTTATTATCTACAATTCTTAGAGAAAATGTTGACTTAGCCGTAGCTATCAGTTCCGATAAAGCTCGTAGCGAAATGATAATTAGCCCGATTTTATTAGAAATTAGACGCAAATTTAATTATGAAATCAGTTTGTTTTCTGGAGTCGATTTTACTGTTGATAGCCAACGTGGGCTAAATGGTTTTTGTGATTTTATCTTAAGCCTGTCTTCCGAGCAGTTGCTTGTACGCAGCCCGGTGATTGTCCTTGTAGAGAGCAAAAAGGAAAACTTAAGGTCTGGTTTAGCACAATGTATTGCCGAAATGGTAGCTGCCCAATTTTTTAACGAGAAAAGTCAAAATCAAATCAAGGCTATATATGGTGCTGTTACTATCGGTACTATCTGGCAATTTATGAAGCTTGAAGGAAATATAGTTTCGATTGATTTGAGTGAATATTATATCAATGATATTAAAAAAATATTAGGCATTTTGTATAGTGCGATCGCAGAAAGTAAGCTGTAAATTATTTATCAGTGTGAAAACTGAGAAAAGACTTTAGTTTAATTATTCAAGTTGATATATAGGAATCCGATTTGATTTTTGAACAAATGACCTACTCTTGAAGCTTAAGTGTAGGGGGGTAATGTACTGTAGTCAAAATGCTGTATTATTATTTACTAAAAAATATATTGACAACCGTATTCAGTTGTGTAAGTCTATATTTAGACAGCAAAACAACTGCGCTCTAAAGTAAAACTCTCAGGTGCAAGTATTGGTAGCTGTCTCAGCGGTATAATTCCTATTTTACCTGCTATATTTCTTGTTTACCTTCGGCTGATTATTTAGCTGAATGTTACTTTAAGACTTCTATAAATTTAGAGTCCAAGAACAAAAAGATTATTTATCTAAATGTTCATCCGGAAGTAAACGCGAAATGCAGCAGTTAAAGTAGGAATTCTATAACTGAGACTGAAACTAATTCAGCTTGTAATAGTGAGACGTTGTACTATTAAAGCAATTTTTAGTACAAATATATTTTAGATGTATTATCTGTTGAAGCTGTCCAGTTCACTAAAATACTGGAACAATGAAAATGGTTGCTCATCTAGCCTCAAACGGACAAATAAATCAGCAGAAGCGTTTAGTTTCCATCTATTGGGATTATCAGAATACTAAATTAAGCCTAGATACAGTCAAACTGTTATTGGACTTTTCCAAATGCAAAGGACGTTTAATTTGTAAAAACGTTTATTATAATTCGCAGTGTGCAGATCAAGCTGCTGCAAGGAATAGTATAGCTAATCTTGATTTTAAGTGTCTTGATGTTCCTTGCCCTCTTAAAAACAGTGCAGACAATCAATTAATAGCTGACTGTCTTGAAGATATTCACAGCAATGTATCTCCAGACATAGTTATTCTTATATCTGGAGATGGAGACTTTGTGAAATTGGTTCGGAATCTGCAAAAATTAGGTAAACAGGTTATCATTTTTGCTCAAATAGGTAATGTAAAACAAAAACTAAAAGAGCTTGCTGATGAATTTCGTTTTGTAGAGGAGTTACGTGAGTTAGTTGGTAATAAGGCTCAAACTCAAAACACTGCTGTTGATTCTCAAATTAATTACAATGAGGCTAAAGATTACTTGATTGCAGCTATCAAAACTGCCTTAAGTCAAAATAAGCCTACGGCATTTGGCTGCATTGACAAATTGATGCGTCAGCTTTGCCCTAAATATCAGGGAGTTTCTTCTATTTGTACATCTAAAGGCAATAAATTTAAAAAATTTAGTCAGTTTGTTGATGCTGCTGTAAAGGATGGGAAAGTCACAAGGCAGAATCAACAATTGTTTTTACATGAGTTAGACAAAGTTGCTGCTTGAACTTGCTTTTGAGAACCTAGTTGAGCAAAACAACTAGGTTTTATAAAACACCGCTATTCGCGGTTTTTTCATGTTTAAAGATAATCAAACCTGCATAATTACCCAACAATCTATTTCTGCAACAAGCCAAATCATCAAAATGCATAAACTTCTAACATTCCGCGATGAAAAACTTCTGCGTCGTGCGCTTACTCACCGTTCTTATGTTCATGAGAACCCAGGAGAAGGTGAACACAATGAACGTCTAGAGTTTCTTGGTGATGCTTTACTGAATTACTTAAGTGGGGATTACCTCTATCATCGTCATCCAGAAAAGGGAGAAGATGAATTAACACGGCGGCGTTCGGCGCTGGTAGATGAGAAGCAATTGGCAAAGTTTGCCGAAGAGGTAGATTTAAACTTTAAGATGCGTTTAGGAAAAGGTGCTATTCAAGATGGAGGATACTATAACCCCAATTTACTCAGCAGTACCTTTGAAGCTGTCATTGCCGCTTACTATCTAGATAACGATTCTAATATTGAAGCAGTTCGTGCAATTATAGAACCACTGTTTGATTCAGTATCTGAAAATATTGTTATAATTCGCTCTAATGTAGACTCAAAAAATCGCTTTCAAGAATGGGTGCAATGTAATATCACCCCAACTCCCCCCAAATATGTCACAGTGCAAATCGGTGGTTTATCTCATGCACCAGAGTTTTTAGCACAAGTTTTTGTGGATGAAAAAGTGTATGGAGAAGGTAAGGGACGCAACAAGAAAACTGCTGAGAAAGCTGCGGCTGAGGATGCACTAGCTAAGTTAAAAAAACAAGGGTTGTTGTAAAGATGATTTTTTATTTAGCGCAAAGGAGTTGCACCTTTGCGGTATAATTAGCTATTTTAAATTTTCAATTGCAAAGGCAAAGTCACAGAGAAAGTGGAACCAACTCCTACCTGAGAAACTAAATTAATTTCTCCTTGCAGTAGTTTTACTAGTCGTAAAACTATTGCTAACCCTAGTCCAGTGCTTTCGGGAAGGTAAGACATATCGCTAGAACCTACTCGAAAGTACGGTTCAAAGATTCGGGTTTGGTTTTCTGGTGTAATACCAATTCCGGTGTCAGCAACTGCAATTACAAAGTGTGAGGGGATTGCTGATTCTGGATTTTGCAATACCTCACAGTTTATATTTATAGTTCCTGATTCTGTGTAGCGAATCGCATTGCTAACTAGATTTGTGACTATTTGTTGTAATTGCAAAGCATCTGTAATTACTTCTTCGCAAGCGCGTTCGCCTTTGGCGTTGGCGAAGCCATCGCAATCAACTACAATTTCTAAATTTTTCTCTCTAGCTAAAGGTTCCAACATTTCACAGACATTGCTAATTAATTCACGTACATCTGTAGGTGCTGGTTCAGGCATTATCTTTCCTGCATCATATCGTGAGAGTTCTAATACATCGTTGATTAGCCGCAGTAGGTGCCTACCATTACGTAACACGCGCTCAATATGTTCTACATTTATATAGTTCTCTATTACCGCAGTTTGCTGTCGTTGTTGGCGCAAAAATAGATCCGAGTAGCCAATAATTGAAGTTAGAGGACTTTTTAATTCGTGGGCTAGTTGGGAAAGATTATCTTGATTACTGCTAACTAAGCGATTTAATTCTTCATTATGCAGCCTAAGCGACAAATATAGTTGCTGTAGTTCTCGCAAACTTGCCTCAAAATAACTATTAAAACACCGGGCGATCGCTTCATCAATCACAGTATCAATCAAACGCATAGCACGAATGATTTCTGCTGGTGTTCCCTGCAATAAATATGTTTCTATAGTTTCAAATATAACTGTTCTTAGCAAATGATATTCTCGCGCAATTTCTGATGGGTCAAAGCCTTGTTCTGCCCGGAGTATTCCATGCTCCCAACTAGCAACAACTATTGATTTAACATCATTACCTTGAGATTTAGAAAGCACTGTTACCATCGCTTTAATAACCTCAGGCAGATGATTTCTTATTGCTGTGTAAGATAAGTCATCAGCACTTTCAATATGCCTATCTTGACGAACCTCTTCCACCCACTTTTGAAGGATAGATTCAGTTTTTTCAGCCAGTAATTGACTAAAATCCATTATCTTAAATATTACAAATAGATAGATGTTTAAAATTCCAGATGCAATTAGTCTATCAAGAGCGGTGTCAAAATTACAAAATTAAGAATAAAACAAAACTACCAAAAGATATAGATTTTACTTGATTTACTTATCAACCGCTGAATTACCGAAAGTCGGCGATAAAGCCCACTCCAACAAGAGGGGTAGGATGAATCTTCCCCTTGGCTTGGGGCATTGGGGAGCCAGTGTCGTGAGCGGGTTTCCGGACTTGAGGCAACTGGCGCGATCGGGCATTGGTGATTCTTCCCCATGCCCCATGCCCTTTTCCCACTTGGACGCGAAATCCCACTCATAGGGTGGGATGAGCTTAACTTGATTACTAAAACCGTATGTCTTAAGATAGAATGTATTATATTTAACTTAAACACAACAAAATAGCTAAAAGTACAACTCTGTTGATACTTGACTATTTAGCGTTGTGTACCTCTCCAGGCAGGAGATTCGCTAGGTAGCACGGCTAAATATATAAACCCAGAGATTACCAAATACTTAAAATAGCTAATATATTTCGGTATTTAAATCAACAGGTTTAATCTCAGGAGGTATGTTTTTACTGAGCAATCGTGTTATATTGTGCAAAATTAGAGTAAGTCAGCCTAATCCAGCACATCGCGGTGCGTAACGCTGGAGCGGAGGAACCAAATTGTGGGGCGTATCTTTATAAAAAGGATAAATGTGGAATCACATTTGATCCTTTAGAAGAGGGGCATCTCTCAGCCCTAGCCCGTCAGCTAACTTCGTAGGCATTGAGAGGAGACTGAAGAGATCACATTTTTGTAATCTCATCAGTGTCCAAGGCTGGTACTGCTCGGATTATTGTACCCGTGCTTACATCTGTTGAGGTTGTAGATGATATTTCAACTAAATTTAGCAGCGATCGCTGCGATCGCCAGTCAAGCGGCGTGGAAAAAAGCAAAACCTGTAATTGCCAGGGATGTATTCTTTTTGCCCGCCTTGGGGTTTTTGGGGATAATCGTACTGTGGTGGGTTGTGGCGCTTGCCAATCACGAATTGATGCCCACTCCGCCGGAGGCGCTAGTTGCTAATCTGGATTATATCTTCAACCCGTTTTATGAGCGAGGCCCTGGCAACTTGGGAATTGGTTGGTTGTTGATAGCCAGTCTGCGACGGGTATTAATAGGTTTTGTGTTAGGTGCAGTTGTAGCTATTCCTTTAGGATTTCTCATTGGTATGTCTAAATCGGCAATGCTGGCGTTGAATCCTGTGATCCAAATTTTTAAACCCGTATCGCCTTTAGCTTGGCTGCCTATTTCCTTATCTATATTCCATCTGGCAGATCCTTCAGCCATTTTCGTAATTTTTATAACCTCTTTATGGCCAACAATTATTAATACTGCTTTAGGAGTTTCTAGCGTACCTCAAGATTATTTAGATGTGGCACGAGTCCTAGAAATACCCCGTTGGCGGCGGATTACAAAAATTATTTGGCCTGCAAGTTTGCCTTATATTTTTACAGGTTTACGTATTAGCTTAGGGATTGCTTGGTTAGTAATTGTAGCTGTGGAAATGCTCACAGGTGGTATTGGAATTGGCTTTTTTGTTTGGGATGAATGGAGCCGTTTAAATCTGAGTTCAGTTTTTTTAGCAGTGCTGGTAATTGGTATAACTGGGTTAATTCTTGATTATGCTGTGGGCAAACTTCAAGAATTAGTAACTCGCCGCCCCATAGCTTCTAAATGATAAAAATTGATTGAAAGCAAAACAGTAAGATACAGCGAGACTCTGCGTGAGCTTACTACTAAATTAATCACCATTGGAGCTACAGAAATGGGTGATACTAATCACAATAACTGGACTCGACGCGACTTTTTATTAGGAATGGGAGCAACGACAGCGGGAATGGCGCTGTCATCATGTGCAATTTCAGGAAATACTGGCGCTAAAGGATTGACGGAAGAAGCTTTAGCAGTAGAGCCAGTAGTTAGATCCCAAGACTTAGAAAAACCCGATATTACTGTGGGATACGTTCCCGTTAATGATTGTGCGCCATTTGCGATCGCCTGGAAAAAAGGTTTCTTCCGCAAATACGGTTTGAACGTCAAACTCAACCGAGAAGCTAGTTGGGCAACCTCCCGTGACGGATTAATTTTTGGTCGCTTGGATGCTTCACCCGTCGTATCTGGTGCTGTCACCAACGCCAGAGTTGGCGCTGAAGGCGCACGCCATGCCCCTTTATGTGCGGCGATGACCATTCACCGCCACGGTAACGCCATGACAATGAACAAAGCCATGTGGGATTTTGGGCTACGTCCATGGTACGAGTATCAAGAAAAATATGGCGATGGCGCTTTAGAAGCATTCGGAAGGGATTTTCGCAACTACTTTAACAAGCAGCCTTCAGAAAATAAAGTTTGGGCAGTAGTGTTGAGTTCTGCGATTTACGAATACTTTGTCCGTTACATATCTGCGGCGGCTGGCGTTGATCCGCTCAAAGAGTTTCGCGTCATTATTGTACCACCACCCCAAATGGTGACAAACGTGCGGATCGGTGCGATGCAAGCTTACATGGTGGCAGAACCTTGGAATACCAGAGCAATTACAGGTAACGAAGGCATCGGCTTTACTTTCGCCCAAGGCAAGGAAGTCTGGTTAGGGCATCCAGATCGGCTACTGGGGGTGATGGAATCTTTCATCGACAAATATCCCAAAACCTATCGTTCTCTGGTGAAGGCGATGATTGAAGCTTGCCAGTATTGTAGTAAAGTAGAAAACCGCCAAGAAGTTGCCGAACTGATTACAGATCGCTCCTTTACAGGTGCAAAACCCAAAAAACCGGGTGCTGACATTACTAAGTTTACAGGCCCGGCAATTCTCGGCAATTACAACTATGGTGGGTTTGATGGCAAAGACCGCACCATCAAAGCTGCTGATACCACGATTTTTTATGATATTCCTGATAATCTCCCCAAGCAGCCAGGAGAACACGCGACATTCTTATGGAGATCCAGAAGTATCTGGTTAATGACACAGGCAGCTCGTTGGGGACAAATTAAGGAATTTCCCAAAAATGCTGAAAAGCTAGCTGCACAAGGCTGGAAAACAGACCTTTATCGGGAAATAGCCTCGGAAATGGGGATTAAATGCCCCAAGGATGATTACAAAGTAGAACCTCCAGAAGTTTTCATCGATAAAAAAGGCTTTGACCCCAGCGATCCCGTTGGCTATTTAAATAGTTTTGAAATTAGGGCTAACGCTCCCACTCGTTTCTTCATATCTTAATTCCCAAGCCTAAATCTTGGCTAACGACTAAATTATTCAGGAGCATTTGATGATGGAATATACCCCATTAGCTATCAATACCCAGAACGAAGTATTACCCCGTAATGGATTTTTAGAAATTGAAAATTTAGTCAAGTCTTATCCAACACCAGATAAAGGAAATTTTGTCGTGTTAGATGGTGTTAATCTCACCATTAGTGAAGATGAATATATTTCTGTAATTGGTCACTCTGGTTGCGGTAAATCTACTCTACTAAAAATTGTAGCTGGTTTAGAAAAAGCAACTTCCGGCTCAGTGCGGCTAGATGGCAAAGAAATTCGTAAGCCAGGAGCAGAAAGAATGATGGTCTTTCAAAACTATTCTTTGCTACCTTGGTTAACAGTCCGAGAAAATGTCCGTTTAGCTGTAGATGAAGTGCTAAAAAATGCTAATCGTGCTGAGAAAATTAGCATTGTGAATGAACACTTGGCAATGGTAAACTTAACCGCGGCGGCTGATAAATATCCCGATGAAATTTCTGGGGGGATGAAACAGCGGGTGGGCATTGCTAGAGCTTTAGCAACTCGTCCAAAAATGTTGTTGATGGATGAACCTTTTGGAGCTTTGGATGCGTTAACTAGGGGTAAATTGCAGCGGCAGGTATTAGATATCTGGGAAAACCATAGACAAGCAGTGATGATGATTACCCACGATGTAGATGAAGCAATTTATATGTCAGATCGCATTGTATTAATGACTAATGGGCCAGCAGCCACAATTGGAGAGATATTAGAAGTACCTTTTCCTCATCCCCGCGATCGCTCTGCTATGCGAAACTCAAAAGAATATTTTGAACTCCGCAACCACGCCTTAAATTTTCTTGATCGCTATTTCACTCAAGACGAGTAATTTAGACTATCATGCATTTAGTGGGTAGCCTAATTCAAATTCGTCAAATCCTGGATTTGAAGCGGAGGAACCAATTTTTGGGGCTAATCTTTATGAAAGACATCTTCCAGTCTTAGCCCGTCAGCTAACTCCGTCGGCACTGGAAGGGGCCCCCAAAAACTAAGGCTTTAATACCAGTTGTTATTGGGGTTTCTTTTACCGATTTTAGATTTTAGACTTGGAATTTTAGATTGGGTTTTTTGCCGTTTCATCCAAAATCCAAAATCCAAAATTGGTTACCCTACTTCTCGTTACTTATTCGTTTCATTCGGAGAGAAGTTAGAACTGTGAAAATCAAGCCAATGTTAGTGCGCCTTCAAAGCACCATAGGTCGAAATGATTTAATTGAGCAAATGGTATTGCTACCAGAACCAAAAAAAGCTTTTTCTCACAAAGCTTGCACAGCAAAACCAGTTAACTTGATCGTTGCTTATGACGCTTCTCCTAAAAGCCACACCGCTTTAGATATAGCTTTTTGGATTGCTCATCAAACGCGTTTGGCTACTAACACACAAGTAACAGTTCAAGCCGTTTATGTAGTAGAAGAAAATCATAATAGCCAGTATTCAGATATTTTTAGCTTTGCAAAACATCTAACTCCCTTGGAGTGTCCCGCAAGCAACGTATCTAAGACTGTCACACCCGTCTTAACTCAACCAAAACTAAAAGCGATAGCACCCCATTTACAAGAAAAATCCCTAGCTGTCCTCCAAAAAGCCGACAGAATTCTTTGGCAAGCACGAAGTCTGGCTGAGGAATGGCAAGGTTCTTTCAAATCACATCTGCGATTTGGCTGTATTGGTGAGGAACTTACAAAAGTTGTTGAATTAGAAACTGCTGATATCCTGTTTATAGGTTGTCAATCGGCTAACCATCCGATTATAGAATCACTAGGTTCAAATTTCCCCTGTGCTGTCTTGGGTATTCCTACTTGCATTGATGAATAATCACTGTCTTGAATTTCAGTAAATATTAATCGAATTAAGATTTACTCATAAGTCACCTATAGTTAGGTGGCTTTTTTCACTAAACAAAACTATAAAACAAAGTAAAAATAGAGGTAAATAGTGTGGAAAACTCGCAAGCTATCCTAAGTATTTTCACATTTATCAGTGTCATTATCTTAGTCATGACAGAATGGGTGCATCTAACCATTGCTGCCTTACTAGGAGCTTTATTTCTAGTTTTTACCAACGTCATGACTTTACAAGAAGCTGTTGGTTACATCGGTAATAGTCATGGCACATTGGGTTTATTTTTTGGAGTTATGGTACTAGTAAGGGCATTTGAACCTACTAAAATATTTGATTACCTAGCCACTCAAATGGTTCTACTAGCTAAAGGAGAAGGTAAGCGTCTATTACTAGGTATCGTGGCTATTACAACCCCTATTTGTGCAGTTTTGCCCAATGCTACAACCGTAATGTTATTAGCACCTTTAATTCCACCAATGGCACAAGAATTAGGGGTTAATTTTGTACCGTTATTAATTTTAATGGTATTTGTAGCTAATAGCGCTGGGCTACTTACAATAGTTGGCGATCCTGCCACCTTTATTGTTGGCGATGCCATTAATATTAGCTTTACAGATTATTTATTAAAGTTGAGTTTAGGTGGAGTACTTGCCGTGGCTACAGTAGTAGTCACATTACCATTTCTATTTCGCAAAATTTGGAACACAAAGCTAGAAAATCTTGAACAACTGCCACACCCACAAATTAATCATCCACGCGTTCTAGGTGCGGGTACAGTAATTATAGCTTTTGTACTGTTATTTTTTGTGATTGGCGAATCTCTACCAATTCCTCTATCACCTGCTGCTGTTGCTTTGTTAGGAGCAGCTTTAGCTTTACTTCTATCTCACCATAGCAAAATCGATTCAGTTAATAACATATTACGTGACGTTGATTGGAGTACATTAATATTTTTTATGAGTATTTTTGTACTTATTGGTGGGCTAGAAAAAACAGGTGTAATTAACGGTTTATCGGGAATTTTAGCTACAATTTTAGGAAAAAATATTGTGCTGGGTTCGCTGGTTTTATTATTCTTTGTCGGGATATTATCCAGCCTTGTCCCCAATATTCCCTTAGTGGTAGCTATGGTTCCTTTGCTCAAACAATACATTGTCAATGTCGGATTAGCATCATCAGTTGTTCTAGCACCAAACTTTCAAGGGCAATTTCCCCCAGAAGTTTTACCACTGTTTTACGCCATGATGTTTGGTGCAACTTTGGGAGGTAACGGCACACTAGTTGGTGCATCTTCTAATATCGTAGCCGCAGGAATTGCCGAGCAGCATGGACGCCGTATCTCTTTTAAAACGTTTCTCCACTACGGTATACCAGTGATGCTACTGCAACTTGTTGTTTCGGCTTTATATGTATTACTTCGCTTTCTCATCTAAATAAAGAAGAGATTGACACTTTTAGTATCCTTCACCTATAATTTTGACCCTTTATTTATTACTAAATCTTTATAAATCTCAGCCTATATTCAGATATAAATATATCTGGAGAGGGATACCGCTGGCTATTTATTTAAAGATTCTACCTAGGAGAGATTTTAAATCTCCGAATCTGATACAAATACTAGAGAGTACAACAAATTCCAGCTTAAAAAAGGATTAAACGGATGAACCCGCCTGAAGAATATATAAATAATAATTTCAATAATTTCCATAGTTTCAAAGAGATAGAGCAAGGGAGGTCAGATCAAGAGATAAACAAGTCAGAATTGAATGGTACAAATACCAGCGAACTTAACAGTTTAGATAAAGTCAGAGATATTCTTTTTGGCAACCAGGTACGAGAAGTTGAAAAAAGGTTTGCCCGTTTAGAAGAACGTCTAGTTAAAGAATTAACTAACGTGCGAGAGGAGACAAAAAAACGTTTGGATTACTTGGAAGTATATATCAAAAAAGAGGTTGATTCTTTAACAGAACGCTTAAAGAAAGAGCAATTAGAAAGAGATGCAGGAGTAAAAGCACTATCTGAAGAACAAAATAATATTACTATTTCTTTAGAAAATAAAATTTCCCAGCTTGATGAACAAAGTACTAATAGCCAGCGGGAATTGCGGGAACAACTCCTCAACCAATCTAATAGCCTACAAGATGAACTCCGACAAAAATATGACGAAATATTAGCTTTGCTGGAAAGGGAATCTCAAGAACTCCGTAGGGATAAGACTGACCGTTCCAGACTTGCAAATCTGTTTACAGAACTGGCTATCAGGTTGAATGACACCAAATCTTAAATACAGCCTAGAGTTTGGAGATTGCTAATCTACCCTTGTTATCTTGTAAGTTTCTACGGCTGAAATATAACTTTAAAAATTTCAAATTTAAAAAGGTGAAGCTGCGTTATGGCAAGTTTTATAACTGCTGAATGCAGACAATTAAACGCACAAAAATTTAGCATTAATTTTGAATCGGGGGATTTTGATAATGAGTAATAATTCCACGGATGAAATATCTGAAGAATCCCCTAAATTGCAGAGTAATAGTAGTCAAAGCAACATTAGAGTAAGTCCTGGGATTATGCAAGAACCCCAGCGCTTAACGCAGTCGTCTAAAGTGGAAAACGCTACCGCAGGATCATCTGAGCGTTCCGTGTCTACAGACTTACCAGCAAATAATAATTATCTAAAGATCAGCGATGAACTAAGTACACTTCGCAGTTTGCTCTTCGGTATTGAGCCGACTCAACTGAATAAACTCTATGAGCGATTAGAAAACCCCCAAATTCAAGCAGAAGATATCAGTCGGCTGCTTCCAGAAGCCGTTATTTTGCGCTCAAAGCAAGACAACATATTGGGTGAAGCAATAGTATCTACTGTAGAAGCCGCTATTCAAACTTCGGTAAAACAAGACGAAGATATACTTTCAGAGGCATTTTTTCCGATCATCGGGCCAGCCACTCGCAAGGCTATTTCCGCAGCGATGGAACAGATGGTTCAATCTCTCAATCAAACTCTAGAACATAGCTTGTCACCGCAGAGTTTGCAGTGGAGACTTGAAGCGAGAAAGACAGGGAAATCATTTGCTGAAATTGTCCTGCTCCGCACGCTACTTTATCAAGTAGAACAAGTATTTCTAATTCATAAAAAAACAGGATTGTTATTGCAACATACAGTAGCAAACCAGGCAACAATTCAAGATCCGGATTTGGTTTCAGCGATGTTGACAGCTATCCAGGATTTCGTGAAAGATTCTTTTAGCGTGCAAAAAGACGAAGGATTGCACAGTTTGCAGTTTGGAGAGCTCACTATTTGGATTGAAGAAGGGCCGCAAGCTGTATTGGCAACTATTATTCGGGGAAAACCGCCCCAAGAATTAAGGTTAAGTTTTCGAGATGCAATAGAAAAAATTCACCTCAAGCTAAGTCAAGAAATTAACGCTTTTACAGGAGAGACAGAGGCATTTGAAGCTAGCAAGCCTCATCTGGAGAATTGTTTGGCACAAGGATATAAATCTCCACCTAAAAAAAATTATACCTATGCATGGACTTTCTTAGGCACAATAGCGATCGCTTGCGGTATTTGGGGCTTTTTGACGCTGAGAGAGCAATTTCGCTGGCATTCATATATCCAAAAACTTGAGTCTCAACCAGGAATCGTTGTAATTAATGCCAAGCATAGGCAGGGAAAATTTTTGGTTTCTGGAATGCGCGACCCATTAGCAGTAGATCCCACAACACTAATACACCAAGCAAGTCTCAATCCCAAAACGGTCATCAGTCAGTGGCAACCTTACCTATCATTAGATCCACAACTGATTACCATAAGATCTCAAGAGTTACTTCAACCACCAAAAACTGTAACATTAAAAGTTGACAGCAATGGCATTCTCAACGCCACTGGTTTTGCACCCCGCCAATGGATTTTAGAAACACGAAAGTTATGGCGTTTCATTCCGGGTGTGGCTCAATTTAATGATAAAAAACTCCAGGAAATCGAACTTAGCCAGCTAGAGTTATATCAACAACAAATTGAACGAGAAATACTCTTTTTTTCAGAAGGGACAACAGAGTTGATTCCAGGTGAAGCTGATAAACTAACTCATCTAGCTAAAAAAATCAATCAGCTTTTAAATATTGCCAAATACCTTGGCAAAGATGTACGTCTGCAAATTACAGGACACAGTAGTCCCAATGGCACAGAACAAAGAAACATTTTACTCAGCCAAGCTCGTGCCAGTAAAGTACTATCTTATTTTGCTTCCCAAAGAATCAACACCAGCAAATTTAAAGCTGTGGGTGTAGGTTCTACCCTACCTTTACAGCCAGAATTGACACAAGCACTTAACCGCACAGTATCCTTTAAAGTATTTATAACCGATACCTCTAGCTGAAGCAATATCAATTTATGCTCCAGAAAAAAATCTGTATGGTAGGTGCGTTTGCCACAGGTAAAACTAGTTTAGTGGCAAGGCTTGTTAATAGTATTTTTTCAGAAAAATACCATACTACTGTAGGTGTAAAGATTGATAAAAAAACAATAAATATTCAAGAACAAACAATTAATCTTATCCTTTGGGATCTGTATGGAGAAGATGAATTTCAAAAAGTGCGTATGTCCTACTTACGAGGTGCGTCTGGTTATTTATTAGTAGTAGATGGCACACGTAAGAATACCCTAGACAAAGCCTTTGACTTGCAAACAAGAGTAGAAGATACGCTGGGCAAGGTTCCCTTTATTATGATGCTTAACAAATGGGACATGATAGATGAGTGGGACATTGATTCTGTAGAAATCGATGCAGTTAAGCAGAAGGGTTGGACAGTAATGAAAACTAGTGCTAAAACAGGTCTCGGTGTAGCAGAGGTTTTTCAAACTCTTGCTGAGAAAATAATGGATGCATAGATGCTAGATTTACCTAATCCTGTTATTGCTTATCTACTAAGTTTCTTACTAAAAGAACGCTCTGTTGCCTATCTTTTAGTTAAGAAAGATGGCTGCTTGTCTGCCTGGGGAGGAAAACTGGCAGAATACGGAGTTAGTAACCTGCAAGCAGGGGAGAATATCAAAGAACAGATTTTTTTTCTAGAAGGTCTACTACCATTAGATGATCTTCCCTTATTTCTACCCCGTGTGAAAACCGAAAACAGTATTTGTGCTGATGTCCATCTTTTCCCCTCAGAAGAAGGTGATTGGGTATTGTTGTTAGATGCTACCTTGGATGAAAAACATTATTGTCTCATTCAACAACAGGCAAATGAATTCAGCTTGTTGCAAGAAAAGTTAACTAAAATATTTAAACATTAATCGACGCACAAGATTAATTGATTTTGGTATGAACTTATGAATGGCTCTATCACAGACGACCTATTCGCAGCTTTAAATATTCTAGTGTTAGAGCGACTTAATTTAGGCTCTTTTAAAATTACAGGGACAGTACCGAATTGGTTAAGGCGGTTTTGTCATCCAAGAGTTACGTCAGGTATGGAAGTTTTAATATTAGAGGAACAGTTTCCTTTTTTAAGAAACTTTTTGATTGATGCTGAAGAATTTTGGCAAAATAATGCTCCTAAGAAATTGAGTTCTGGTATCTGGGCAGACAATGATTTTACTGGAAAAGAAGCTCAATTTGAAGCATCAGCAATTTGTCTAAAAAACAAAAAAATTTTATTAATTGAATTGCTGGAAGATACTTATAAAGAAAAACAATATATTATTCAAAAAGCTAGAGAAAATCAATTACATTATCAACAATTATTAAAAGATAACCAGAAAAAAGAAATTTTAATTCATTGTATTATCCACGATATTGCTGGACAATTAACTAGTATTAATTGTTGTTTAGCTTTGCTGGAATTTGAAAATTTGACGCCTAAAGGACAAGAACGTTTAGAGATTGGTAGAGAGCAATCTATTAGGCAAGAAATGCTAATTCGGGAAATATTAAATGCATTCTCGACTGAGGTAGAGTCGCTAGAGGCTTTCACACTCGAAGCTGAACAAGCACCCAATATTTTGGCTTCTGTACAGGAAGTAATCAAGCTGTTAAACCCTACTTTTGCGCTCAATAATATAAAAATACAGATGGCTACCAATATTGACTTGACAGCAGACTGGAAAGTAGTTGGCGATCAATCGCGCTTGGATAGAGTAATTTCCAATTTGTTAGAAAATGCGTTGCGCCACAGCCCACCAGAGTCTACCGTGGAAATTGGCTTGCAACAAGACGAAGAATGTGTGATCATGACAGTTGATGATGAAGGTTCAGGCGTAGCGCCGGAAATAGCTGAAACTTTATTCCAAAAATTTTCACAAGGTAAAAATAAATCAGGTAAAGCTGGTCTTGGGCTTTATTTTTGCCGCATTACAGTTGAACGTTGGGGGGGTCAAATTGGTTATTTACCGCGTCCTGAAGGTGGTTCTCGGTTTTGGTTCCGTCTATTAAGAGCAGAATGAATTTTTGAAAATTGAGTTAACAGTGGACAATAGAATTACTACTGGCCACTGTTAACTCTGACGCTCTAACTTTTTAGTTTATTTAGTGAGTGCTACCCTACTGGAAGGCCAAGCAGCTAACGAGAACTCTTGGGCTTAACGAAGTCGCCTGGGTTGAGCTAACCCTCTTTTGAACTGCTTGCTATTTTACCGCTACGCGTTTAAAGTACTCACTAAATCACTACAGTGCTGACTACGTTTGGTGGACTATTATATTTTTAGTAACCGACGATGTGCAGTACATCGCGCAGGACGCTATAACCAGCTAAATCCCACAATAAATAAGCAAGGAAACCAATAGCTGCCAAACGACCGTTCCATAATTCGGCTTGAGGATTCCAGCCAAAGATAAAGGCGTTACGATCTACACCGTTATAAGCTTTAGCAACAGTTGGTAATTCAGTAGAAGGACGAGATTCCATTTTTTTCCTCCAAAATTAAGCGATTTTTCAGGTTTTTAATCTTTAGTAACCGACGATGTGCAGTACATCGCGCAGGACGCTATAACCAGCTAAATCCCACAATAAATAGGCAACAAATCCAATAGCTGCTAAACGACCGTTCCATAATTCGGCTTGGGGTGTCCAGCCGAAAAGAAAAGCATTACGATCTACACCGTTATAAGCGTTAGCAACAGTTGGTAATTCAGTAGAAGGACGAGATTCCATTTTTTTCTCCCAAATTCAGCGATTTTTTTAGGTTTTTAATCTTTAATAACCGACGATGTGCAGTACATCGCGCAGGACGCTATAACCAGCTAAATCCCACAATAAATAAGCAAGGAAACCAATAGCTGCTAAACGACCGTTCCATAATTCAGCTTGGGGTGTCCAGCCAAAGAAAAAATCATTGCGATCGCGGCCATTGTATTCTCTAGCAATTGTTGGTAATTCAGTAGAAGGACGAGATTCCATTTTTTTCTCCAAAATTAAGCGATTTTTAGGTTTTTAATCTTTAATAACCGACGATGTGCAGTACATCGCGCAGGACGCTATAACCAGCTAAATCCCACAATAAATAAGCAACAAATCCAATAGCTGCTAAACGACCGTTCCATAATTCGGCTTGGGGTGTCCAGCCAAATAAAAAATCATTGCGATCGCGGCCATTGTATTCTCTAGCAATTGTTGGTAAATCGGTGGAAGAAAGTGGTTGCATTTTTCCTTTAACAATTAATTGCTTAATCTAAATGTAACTTTTTATAAAGAAATTGCTTTCTGCCTGTGGGTACAAACTTTAGGCACTTCTTGTGGACGATGTTCGCAAGGGTGTTGGTGTCGACAAATCCACCTTGAGGAGGTGTAAAAAAGCGAAATTGTAAATAAATGTAACAGGCTGATAGGAAAAGAAGATTTTCAGTAAATTAATTAGGCTTGAAGAAAATAAAAAAGCTGAAAATTTTTAAATCAAAATTATTAACATTTTCTGATTGGTTTTTCGACTTTCTAACGTATACAAATTAAATAAATATTTTTTCGTTAAATATTAAAATTTCTATCCTACGCTAGATATGCTTTTCAAACTGTGGAGAGATGCCCTGAATGCCTAAATTCCACGATTCTGAGATCTACAAGAGTTAGGTATTGCCATAAATACAGAGTTTCTGCTCGCGTAATCCTTAAATTTCCCCAAATTTAAACTTAGAGAAAGGAAATACAATGTTTGAGAGTACGGAAATTATGCTGGGACTGTACAAGCCACTATTGTGGGTGGCACAGGTTCCAGTAGACTCCACCAATGTCACACCAGCACAGGCATCGGTTCTTACTTCCGGTCCGCGATTTTTTGTCGCTTTAATCTCCGGTGTAATACTAGCCTTTGCTTTTCAATTAGTATTAACAAACCTTTCCGTTGCTGCGGGTATTTCCTACCTGGGGCGTCCATCTGACTCGGATTCAGATCATGGAGAATCGGGAAGTTTAGGCGGCACAATTCGCAAAATTGGCACAGCAGTGGGTATTTGGACATTAGTCACTGTGACGATCGCCTTATTAATCGCTTCTTTTCTGGCTGTAAGACTCAGCCTCGTGGTTTTAGATCCGGGGCTAGGTGCGACGCTGGGGTTGGTAATTTGGGGTGCATACTTTTTATTACTGATGTGGGTGAGTTCCACAACGGTGGGTTCCTTGATTGGTTCAGTGGTGAACACGGCAACCTCAGGCTTTCAAGCAATTATGGGAACAGCTACCGCCGCACTAGGTGCGAAAGCTGTCAATAACCAAGTTGTAGCCACAGCTGAAGCCGCCGCCGCCGCCGTGCGTCGAGAACTAGGAAGCGGAATTGACCCCATCAGTATCCGCGAGAATGTAGAAGATTACTTAGAAAAGTTGCGTCCCCCAGAGTTAGATCTATCTCAGATTCGCAGCGAGTTTGAAAACTTACTGCGCGACCCGCAACTGCAAGCGATCGCTGGGAGTCCGGATCTGCGTAACATCGACCGCCAAAAATTTATCGATCTAGTCAGCAGCCGCACCGACCTTTCCAAACGAGACGTTAATCGCATTGCTGATACTTTATATAAGCTTTGGCAGCAGGTGGTAAGTCAGCAAGCACCCACCCAAGACCGTCTAGGGGAGGTAATCGACTATCTCAAATCGCTACCGCCAGGGCAAACCAAAACAGATGAACTCAACGCCAAACTGGATCAGTTAGTAGCAGAAATGCGTTCCTCCAAACAAGCTGACCAAAAGGCAACCCAACAAGCAACCCCAGGGCCGATTCAAAGCACAATCCAGCAAGGAATATCTGCACTAACTGGCATTGTGTTAGGCAGAGCAGATCTGTCAGACTTGGATGTAGAGAAAATCTGGCAATCCTTAGCTTCTGCCAAAGATAAAGCTACACAACAAGCTGACAAGCTAGGTTTACCTACACCTTCACAACCCTACAGCCCAATCCGGGCTGATGTTGAAAACTACCTGTCTAACACCTATGCTTGGCAACTCAGCCAGGAAAGAATCGCCCAGGAATTTCGTGATGTCATCTACGATCCAGCCGCAGATCCCGGAACAGTGCGACGGGAATTAGAGCGACTTTCCCGCAACGATTTTGTTAATTTATTGCAACAACGAGGACTGCTGACCCAAGCACAAATTCAACGCATTGCAGATCAGTTAGAAGCTGTCCGCCAAGAAGTGCTAGTAACAGTCACAGCCTTAGAAGAAAGAGAAATAGTACAAGATTTGCAACGGCGAGTGGCAAGTTATCTACTCGTTACCAATAAGGCAGAATTGACCTCAGAAGGCATTGAGCGCGATTTTAAAGCTTTATTGGCAGATCAAGACGCAGATTATGAAACTTTGTCGCGGCGGCTAGCTGGGATTGACCGCCAACAGATGCGGCAGACACTGTTTGAACGCAACGATATTCAGCCATACGAATTGGACGGAATTCTCGACGATTTGGAAAGGCAACGCGATCAAGTGTTGATAGAATCCAAAGGATTGGCTGATCAAGCAAGATATCAAGCAGAAACACTGTGGCTGAATTTAGAATCATATCTGCGTAACACTGGGAAAGAGGAACTCAACCCTGATGCAATTCGCGCCGATCTCAAAAAGCTGTTAGAAGATCCCCAAGCAGGAGTTTCAGCGATTACGACAAGATTGTCTCGTTTTGATCGTGACACCTTGGTGCAGTTGTTGAATCAGCGGCAAGATTTGAGCCAAGACCAAGCTAATCAAATCATTGATACTGTTGAGCAGTCATGGCATAGTATCCGCCACGCACCGCAAGCCGTAGCAGATAAAGCTAAGGAGCAATATGACTCTGTAAGCACTACGATCGCAGATTACCTGCGGAGAACTGGCAAACAAGAACTCAACCCTGAAGGTATTCAGCGAGATTTGACCAGACTGTTTGAAAATCCCCAACAGGGAGCAGTCGCACTACGCCGTCGGTTGTCGCAAGTAGACCGGGATACTTTGGTGAAGTTGCTCAGTCAACGTCAAGACTTGAGTGAACAGCAAGTCAACGAAATCATTGACTCGGTACAAAGTTCAATTCGTAACATTATACGTGCGCCTCGCCGCCTCGCCACCCGAACACAACAAAGAGTGCAAACTTTCCAAGCATATTTGGAAGAGTATTTGCGGCAGACAGGCAAAGAAGAACTCAACCCAGAAGGTATCAAGCGCGACTTGCAATTGTTATTGCATGACCCACGGGTGGGGATGGAAAGTTTCAGCGATCGCCTTGCTCATTTTGACCGTTCAACAATTATCGCCTTGCTGAAAATTCGTGAAGATATGTCCGATGAAGAAGCAGCAAAAATTGCCGATAACATCTTATCGGTACAAGAGCAATTTGTAGAGCAAGTGCGCGGTATCCAACGACGCATCCAAGATGTAATTGATGGAGTTTTTGCCCGGATTCGCAACTACCTCAACTCCTTGGAGCGCCCGGAACTGAACTATGATGGTATCAAGCGTGATGTTCGCCAATTGTTTGAAGACCCTCAGGCTGGGTTTGACGCATTACGCGATCGCTTATCTTCTTTCAACCGTGAAACTTTGGTAGCAATCATCAGTTCCCGTGAGGATATCTCCCAGGAAGACGCCAACCGAATTGTTGACCAAATTGAAGGTGCGCGCAACTCAGTCTTACAACGGGCAGAACGCCTACACCATGAAGCACAACGCCGCCTAGAAGAAGTGAAGCATCAAGCACAGCGGCAAGCAGATGAAACTCGCAAAGCCGCAGCTTCAGCAGCTTGGTGGTTATTTGCTACAGCAATCGTCTCCGCTATCTTCTCAGCATTAGGAGGAGCGATCGCAGTCGTGCTGTTGTAGTTGGCAAATTGTCTCTGCTTACACTTTTTAGCCTCCCTCATGCGGGAGGTTTTTTTGAATCGTCAGCCCCATCCTTCCCTACCCCCACCTATGGCACAATAAAGAACGGTAATAAGAAAAAACTTGATAAGGTAATTTAGTGAGTCCTACTGCTCAAACCACAGCGAGTGCGCGACGTGTGGTGTTTCCGTTTACAGCAATTGTCGGTCAGGAAGAAATGAAACTGGCTCTGTTGTTGAACGTGATTGACCCAAAAATTGGTGGTGTGATGATTATGGGCGATCGCGGCACCGGCAAATCCACAACTATCCGGGCCCTGGCCGATCTATTGCCAGAAATCTCTGTTGTTGCCAACGACCCCTTCAACAGTGATCCCAGCGACCCCGACTTGATGAGTGATGAAGTCCGCCAACTACTAGAACAAGGGGCAGAAATTCCCACAGTTCCCAAAAAAGTGCAGATGGTAGACTTGCCTCTAGGAGCTACAGAAGACCGGGTTTGCGGCACAATCGACATCGAAAAAGCTTTATCTGAAGGTGTGAAAGCCTTTGAACCGGGACTACTAGCAAAAGCTAACCGAGGCATCCTCTATGTGGATGAAGTAAACTTGCTAGATGACCACCTAGTAGATGTGTTACTTGACTCCGCAGCCAGCGGTTGGAACACAGTAGAACGGGAAGGTATTTCTATCCGTCACCCAGCACGTTTTGTTCTGGTCGGTTCTGGTAACCCAGAAGAAGGCGAACTGCGTCCCCAACTCCTCGACCGCTTTGGGATGCACGCAGAAATCCACACAGTTAAAGAACCAGCTTTGCGAGTACAAATCGTAGAGCAACGCGCAGAATTTGACCAAAATCCCCTAGCGTTTGTCGACAAATACAAACCCCAGCAAGAAGCACTGCAACAGCAAATTGTCAGCGCTCAAAAGCTGTTGAGTGAAGTCAAAAGTGACTATGATTTGCGGGTGAAGATATCTGAGATTTGTTCAGAACTTGATGTCGATGGTTTGCGAGGTGATATTGTCACTAATCGCGCCGCCAAAGCATTAACCGCATTTGAAGGACGTACCGAAGTCACAGTTGATGATATCCGCCGTGTAATTACTTTATGTCTGCGTCACAGACTGCGGAAAGACCCCTTAGAGTCGATTGATTCTGGCTATAAGGTAGAAAAAGCTTTCGCTCGCGTCTTCGGTGTAGAACTACCAGAAAATGACACTGCACAAAAAAACGGTACTGGTCAAAAGTTAGGGGTGAGGAATTAAGCATTATTAGTTATGAGTTATGAGTTTTGCATTCAAAGTGACTTCATAACTCCTAACTCATCACTCCACACTCATCTAACTCAAAACTCCACGCTCATCACTCAGCACTCAGCACTCAGCACTCATTACTCAGGACTGATTATGAGATTTTGGAACTTTTGGTTAAATAGCTTTATATTATCTAGCCAATACAACCCGCCTCGTTTTGTAGAGTTAATCATGCTCATGTTAGCGATCGCAATGCTAGTAGTTGCCACCATTTCGCCAGAAAGACCTTATATGATACTAGGTTTGAGCTTAGTAGTTGGGGCATCTATTTCTATTCTAGTTAGGGAAGCGATCGCTCCTTCGCCCCAAAACCGTGTCACTCAGCTAACAGCATTGCTTTTGCTCTTCATCAGCTTCTACGGCTTTGCCGACTTGCTGCAAACTCTCTGATTTTCAATAAAAACAGAACTTTAGACAGATGCCAAGCAGAGAATAATCATGCAAATCTCCATATTGCCGTGAAATTATTCTAAGTAGCAGGGAATATTTACTCAATGATTATCCTCTACGAACATCCCCTATCTCCGTATGCACAGAAGGTCAAAATTGCCTTACGTGAAAAGGGAATTGAGTTTGAGTCCAAAACACCTGATGTGAGTGGAGGCGGGTTTGGAGGTAGCGAGTTCTTGGAAGCCAATCCTCGCCGGGAAATGCCTGCCCTGATTGACGGCGATGCTAAGATATTCGACTCTACAATCATCCTTGAGTACATCGAAGAAAAATGGCCTTCACCACCCCTACTCTCCAGTAATCCAACAGACCGTGCCCGTGTCCGCATGATAGAAGAAGTCATGGACACCTACTACGAGCCTATTAACTGGGGGCTGGCTGAAATCAACTTCTTTGGTCGGGCGAAGGGTGAGCTTGCCGAAACAATTACCACCAATGCCAAACAACAGGCAAAAAACTGCTACCAATGGCTAACCAAGCAGCTAGGCGAAGGCGAATGGTTCAACGGCGATTGTTTTGGCTGGAGCGACCTCTGTGTAGTTCCTTACATCAACACGTCATTAGTCGCATTTGGCATTGCACCCGAAGCAGGCTCCCCACTTGCAAATTGGTTCGAGCGAGTCAATCAGCGTCCAAGCATTGCTCAAACGTTACAGGAAGCAAACGACTCACTTGCAGGCTTGGAGCAATTTTCAAAACTCCTTGAGCAGGGTCTACTCAAACGTGAGTACCGTGACCATCGCCTGGAGTGGATGATTCGTATGGGTGGACTGCAAGTCGTACTCGACGGTATCGAGAAAGACAACATCCGATTCAGTTACGATTTCTCATAGACGCTTCTGTGGTGAGGTAGCCCTCTCGGTAGAGTTCCATTCACAACTCAAAACTCAAAACTCAAAACTCAGCACTCACCACTACTTACCAACCTTGCATTTCTACTAATTCCATACATAATTCATTAATTTGCTCTAAGTCTGGTTTGTGAGCAAGGTTTGATTGTTCATAAGCAGTTTCCATTTCAGCAACCAATTCCTCTGCCATTTTCATTACTTGCTCATAAGAATATACACCCTGAAGAATAGCTTTTAAATTATCAGCATCGCCAGCTATTCTCCTATCTACAATCACTTCTCCTTTTTGCAATATTTCGAGTCCGCTGCGTAGCAATCTAATGCAATGCATACCATGCTTGAGGTCGAAACCCGACTTTCTTTCCATTTCTGCCCTCACTGGATTTCTATTTTCCTGCCATGATAAGTAAGCCTTCCATTCTCTTAAAGCTACTTGATAAGTTTGGCTTTTTTGAAGTAGGCGAATAAAATCCTTACGGCTATTAGTTAATTTTTGTGTGTATTCTAAAGTTTCATCAGGTAAAGAATATTGTTTCAATACTCCCTTAAAATCAATATCTGCCGTCAGCAATCGATATAAATGTTCAGCTTCTTCTAGAAATTCAATCCGTCCTCTAATTAAGAGATAAAGATACTCCAAAAAAGCATTTAGCTCATCTTTGATTAATGGTACTTCGTCTTCAATGCCAAAATCGGATGGTAATGGCTTTTTTTGTGGTGGATTTAATAACCACTTACGATGAGTTTCCATCTTTTTGATTTGGGCAAAGGCATAACCAGAGTAAGTATGTTTTACTTTCTTACTCAAAAATAGTTGTTTGTGGTTAATTAATTTCTGCCCTACGGTCGTTAGTACAGGATAGTTACGTAACCACAACAATTCTAAAACGTTAGGATTAGCTCCAGCTAATAACTGAAGGATTTTCTTTAACTCGTATATGACTGTATCTTTATTACTATCCAAAAATGGAAACATTCCTGGTTCATCCCAACCAGTATCTTTTTGTTCTATGCGATCAAATCCCAAATAGTACCTCTTAGGCGCGATAAAAACACCACGATAATCAAAATCAGACTCAGGGCGATTTAATCCATAACCGTGGCTACCTGCCAAACCAATCAAAATTGTTCTTTCTTCAACTTCTATTCGTTTCATCTTAGGCGGTTAAAATATAGCCATCCTAACTCATGCTTGATGAGTAGAGTTAATACAGTTGCTATAAAACTTTATTTTCCTAAAACTGAAAAAAATCAAAAAAGCTTTTGCCCTTTTAGAACAAAAAGATATTAGCGGGATGCAGCAAATTTATAGCAATAAGAGAAAATCTGAGCAACAGATATCGTTGCTCAGATTTTTTGGTGCTGTTCTGTGTCTCGCTTAACTACACAAGCACAAATCCATATTTCAGAAAATCCGAGCATTTTGTTTGACGCAACACAAATAAATTGTGTTTTCTGCTCCCGTTCCCTATTCCCTGCTAGAAGTTTATTGACTTAGTACTGCTCAATAAAATATAATTTTAGATTGTCTGTCTAATTCCTGCTCGGATCAGGTAGACATACTGCAAAAGCTGGCAAAAGCGATAACGCTTCTCTACAGGGGATAAAAGCCAGCTACCTGTACGGCAACCTCAAGGACAATTCCATGACTTACGCAATTATTGAAACTGGCGGCAAACAACTAAAAGTTGAAGCCGGTCGCTTTTACGATATTGAACTGCTGACGGTTGAACCAGACGAAAAAGTTACTATAGAAGCAGTATTACTGGTGCAGCACGATGGCGAAGTCACCATTGGGCAACCCCTAGTGACAGGTGCGACTGTAGAAGGCACAGTGTTGCGACATTTCAGAGGTCGTAAAGTCTTGGTGTACAAAATGAAGCCCAAAAAGAAAACCCGCAAAAAGCGGGGACATCGCCAGGAAATTACTAGACTTTTGATTAACTCGATCAACCTCAACGGTGCAGTGTTAGCATCTGAAGACGTTGCGATCGCGCAAACGCCTGATACTGAAGACCAGCCTGCGAAAGCTGCTGTTGAATAATAAAAAGAAGTAGAACTACAAGAGGAAATTATGGCTCATAAGAAAGGAACAGGTAGTACACGCAACGGTCGTGACTCTAATGCCCAGCGTCTGGGTGTCAAACGCTACGGCGGTCAAACTGTCCGGGCTGGCAATATTCTTGTGCGTCAGCGTGGCACTAAATTTCACCCAGGTAACAACGTTGGTATTGGCAGCGATGACACTTTGTTTGCCTTAGTTGACGGTATTGTAACTTTTGAAAGAAAGGGCAAAACCCGCAAAAAAGTTAGTGTTTACGCAGCTGCTACAGCTGAGTCTGTAGCTGAGTCCGTAGCTAGCTAGAGTATGAGGGTGGGCATTGCCCATCCTGATTTATTTCTTGAAGAAGTGCAAATCACTGAATAAATAAGTAGTTTGTCATCATGATGTGCATAGCCGCACCAAAGGCTAAACCTGTCAACGATAGGATAGATAAAATCAAAAAAGCTTGCCATTGCTTAAACCCAGCGGTTTGAAAGTCGATTTTCGCTAATATAGCCGCAGAAATAATCAGCAAGGTATCAAGAAATAAACGAAACCAAGCAACCACCACGAAGAACAAGAAAGCTAGTAAAACGCTAGATAAAAAAGTCCTCAGCGATGATTTAAACACAACATTGGAAAAGTTTGCCAGCTTATACCAGGGAGTGGTCAAGCTGCCTATAAAAACCAGTACAGCAAGCACAAGTATTAACCACACGAAATCACGGGGATTTGTCTCTGATATTACCCAGCCTAAGGTACTGTAGCTAAGTAGTAATAGGATCAGGGAGACCCAAGGAACTTGTTTCAAAATCGGCATGGGTTTGATTCCTAGTAGCAAGTCAAGGCGTTAATCTGCAAGTATATAAGGTAACTCAAGGTCGTATGTAACAGAGGGTTGTGCAATTTGTGATGCTTATCTTCCCTCAAGTCGCCCCGGTATGGTAGGACTAATTTATTCTGTGGGCGTAAAGGCGATTGCGCGGAGCGCAGTGCGGAGGCGATCGCACAGAAAGCGAATTAGACAAATTGAGAATTTCACGCCTGAGACTATAACTCCATCATCTTATATTTTCTAGGCTCCATCAATCGTTTATGGTACTTTGGCTCAAAAAGCCAAACAATTTTACAGAGAATTACCAGAGAATTAGTTAAATTTTTTCTTAAACATTTGTAAACTGTTAGCAGCCGATTAGCCGCGTGTCACATCTTGTTAAGGAATTACTATGAAACAACTTGTTATTGCTGAACGCGTATGCCTCATTGGTCATATCGTTTCGATGGTGTTTGGGCTTGTAGGCATACTACTAGTCGTACCCAATGCTGAAGTAATTATGAACCTGGCCGAGGTTGGACAAAAAGCCATGCAATGGAGTATGGCTGGAGGCGGTGTGGTTTATATGATTTTGGGTGCGGCGGCTGTCTTTTTGTATGCCTACAGGACATTGGGATTGGGTCGCACATTAGCATTTATGCTGCCATCAGTGTTTATTTCTCTAGGAAGCGAACTTTCGGGAACCAGCACTGGGTTTCCTTTTGGGCACTATAGCTACCTAAGTGGACTGGGTTATAAAATTGCAGGTTTAGTTCCATTCACAATTCCCTTGTCGTGGTTTTATGTGGGATGCGTGTCTTACCTACTGGCACGTGCTGGTTTAGAAGTAGACAAAAAACCCACATTTTTGCGCCACATTGGTGCGATCGCCTTAGGCGCTTTGTTGCTAACTTCTTGGGATTTTGTGCTTGATCCTGCCATGAGCCAAACTTCTCTACCTTTCTGGTATTGGCAACAGCCAGGGCCTTTCTTTGGGATGCCTTACCAAAACTTTGCTGGTTGGATGGGTACAGGAGCTGTATTTATGACAGTCGCAGCACTGTTATGGAGAAACAACCCAATTAAATTAGAGCGATCGCAACTCAATCTACCCTTGACAGTTTATTTAGCTAACTTTGGCTTCGCTACCGTCATGAGTTTGGCCGCTGGCTTTTCTATACCAGTATTGCTTGGCTTATTGCTTGGTGTTGCTCCGGCTGTGGCACTTTGGTGGAAAGGCACAAGCGGACAAGACCAACTTAGTTTAGAATCAGCAACCCAAGAAATCTCCGTGGCAAATGTCAAAGTTGCTTTGAAGTAGGGGCTGGGGAATGGGGAATGGGAAAAAGCAGCTTGTGCAAGGCAGACAAGGTGAGACAGCGCTCTTGGTAGGGTTTCCAACGCCAGTCGCTCATGGGGGAGACCCCCAAGACCGCGCTGGCTCCTCCGCAGGCGACTGCGTTCCCCGAAGGGGTTCTCGAAGAGTACCCGAAGGGGGACAAGGGGAAAGAACCATGATTAACTCTTGCTTCTTGTCCCCCCATCCCCCATGCTCCTTGTCTTCTTTATCCAATGCCACATGCTCAATGCCCAATGCCCCATGCCCAATTCAATAACAGAATATTTTTACAGTGGACGATGCTTTGATATCAGTTAGCACCTTATCGCTCTTATTGCTACTAATCCAATTACCAGCTACAGCGATTCTGCTCTCGCGCTTGGTAAAGGGGCCAAGACGCCATCCCCCCATTCAACCCCAACAGCCAAAGCCGGAGCTTTTAGGTAGTGTCAGCGTTGTCGTTCCCACCTTGAACGAGGCTCTACGCATTAGCCCGCTTTTAGCTGGCTTAAGCCAGCAAAGTTATGAAGTCCGGGAAGTGATTGTTGTAGACAGCAAATCTCAGGATGGCACACCTGACTTGGTAAAAGCCGCACAACAAAAAGACCCTCGCTTTCGCCTGATTACGGATGATCCTTTACCCCCTGGTTGGGTGGGTCGTCCTTGGGCGTTACACAATGGCTTTTTGCATACTGCACAAGAGAGCCAATGGTTTCTGGGAATGGATGCCGATACTGTGCCCCATCCTGGTTTAGTGGCTGGTTTGGTGCAGACAGCCGAAGCACAAGGGTATGACTTGGTTTCTCTGTCACCCCAGTTCATTCTTAAATATCCAGGGGAATGTTGGCTACAACCAGCATTGTTGATGACTCTGCTATACCGATTTGACCCAGCTGGTGTAAATACAGAGCAACCAGAACGGGTGATGGCTAATGGGCAGTGCTTTTTATGCCGTCGCTCTGTGTTAGCTGCTGTGGATGGTTATACCAGTGCTAGTGGTTCTTTTTGTGATGATGTCACCTTAGCACGGCATATTGCTGCTCAGGGGTTTAAGGTGGGCTTTTTAGACGGCGCGAAGGTGTTAAAGGTGCGGATGTATGAAGGGGCAATAGAGACATGGAAGGAATGGGGACGCAGCCTCGACCTCAAAGATGCATCTCCCCGCGCTCAAATTTGGGGAGATTTATGGCTACTCTCAGCTGTTCAGGGTTTTCCTTTACTAATTTTACTGAGTTATTTATTTCTTGCCCCTCAGCCTCCCCAGCCTCCCTTGCTCCTGTTATTGGGGTTAAATTTATTTTTGCTGGTAATTCGCTTTGCTATGCTATTGGCGATCGCTCCTTCCTACGATCGCAAAAGTTCTAAAGGTGGCTGGTTATTCTGGCTTTCACCTTTGGCTGATCCAATAGCTGTGCTGCGAATCTTTTTATCTGCTTTCCGTACTCCACGAGAATGGCGAGGAAGGAAATATAGTGCTGAGTCGTGACGAATTGGGCATGGGGCATTGGGCATGGGGCATTAGGTTGAGCATTTATCATTTGTTCTGTCTCCCTGTGCTCTCCTGCTCCCTGCTCCCCTGCACAAGCTGCTATTCCTCCTCACCTCCTACTTGATCGCCGCGTTCCAGTTCCCAGAGAATTTGATTACCTTCGCGTCGTACTCGTGATACAATCCAGTTCCGCCAGCGCCACTGGTCTCCCCGACTAGTGACAGCGCTGGCGTGAACATCCATGAGGTCGGCAAGTTCAGAACTGGTGATTAAATAGCCTTTTGTGGCAATTTCATCAGCAATACGTAGAGTTTCTACCAAGTCACGGAGTTGTGCCACCCGCATTTCAGGTGGTTTATCGTCGATTGAGGCAGCAGAGGTTGCGATAGTTGGCTCCATAATAGTTATATGTGATGCAATAGTACTGATTTCTTGGTTCCTTGTGTCAATTATTGTAGAGGTTGCTGGAGATTCAGTTACTTTTGCTACATTTATTTCAATTGGTTGTGCTAATGATTGGTGAGTATTCGTGGGGAAAGATTGTTTTAGAGATGGGTTTTTACCACTAGCAAAAGCACGAGCAATGACATCGCAACGCTCATTACCGACGTTTCCAGAGTGTCCCCGAACATACTCCCAGTTTATTAGATGACTATTTAAGTTGTCCAAAGTTTCCAAAAGGTCTTGGTTCTGCACAGGCTTACCATCCGCCTTTTTCCAACCTTTCTTTTTCCAACCTTTCACCCACTTGGTAACGGAGTTGATTAGATATTCGCTATCGGTATAGAGGGTAATAGGTTCAGCTTGTCCAGATGTGTGCATAAATTGGAGAGCTGCGATCGCAGCTTGCATCTCCATTTTATTATTAGTCGTATGGGAAGATGCATCGCCCATTTCGTGAATTGAACCATCACTAAAATAGACAACAACACCCCAACCTCCTGGCCCAGGATTGCCTGTGCAGGCGCCATCAGTATATATGCTTTGGATTGTGCGTTGGGTGGACATAGTAAACAAACCGCATTCGTACACAAAGTAATTTAGCGGCGAAAGCTCCGAAGCACTATATAGGTTAACGCTGCAAAAATCAAGCCTATACCCAAACTTGCAGCAAATACTTCGGTTTGGTAAGCGAGAGGGTTTTTGTTTTTCGGAATTTCTGCCAAGATAACAGCAGAGGCGATTTGACTAGTTGCTAGCCCGATACCTGCGATCGCTATTGTAGTATTAAGAGTGCGATCGCTTTTGGTTTGCTCTAGGTCGATTATGCCCTGTATGGTCTTGATGTAATTTTCCATTAATGCCAATCCTGGGCTGTAAAAAGCGTGGTCTGTTTCGATTTGTACTAAAAACTTATCTTTGGCAAACTCACTGAATGTTTGTAAAAATTCCCAATCACTATTACTATCTAATCCTTGAATTTTTTGCCAACGTTTTTGATAATTAATGATGTTGATATTAACAGTGCGGCGTTGGTCATCTAAATAAGCTAAATTATAAGTATATTTTAACAATATTTCTGGAGCCTTTTTAAGAACTTTTTGTAAATTACTAATATTAACTTCAGCAGATTGAGATTCTGCGTTTAAATTATTAACTATGCCTTGAGCTAATTTGGCTACTATTTTTAAGTTACTTTTAATAGTACGGCTTTGAAAATAAGCCCAAATAGCTTTATTACGGTATCTAAATAATTGCATCAGTTCTGGAGACAGCGTTTTATTCACCTCTCTGATAAAATCTGTTTTGAGTTGATAGGGAAATAAACAAATTAATAGGTGATAGCCATCACTCTGCTGCGATTCTGAAGGAAGCCGCCAAAGTTCAAATACAATTACACCAAAAAATTCTCCTTGTCCTCTCAAATCAGCTTCCCAATCTTGCTGAGAGTCTAATTTTAATTGTTCATAGCAAGCTTGAGCAGTAGCTTTTGGGTCTTGATGCTCTATAGCCAGCTGACCCCATATATACCAACTTTGACCAATTTTACCTTTTTGCTGATTAATTTTAGATAAAATCTCTGCTTGTACCTGCTGCAAGCAAGTGATAGGTTGAGGCGAGTATTTATAGCCTGTTATATAGTTAGCAGTGCAATCTATTTGAAGTCCATAAGTGTCTCCCAATTGCACAGGATAATAATAACCATCTAAAGGTGGTTGAAAAGTCTTAATTTTTTGATTACCAAGTAACACAATGTCATCTGAACTATCTGTTTCAGCTTGGCGCAATTCTTCTAGGCGCTTACTATTTAGCTGATTACCATAAATTCTTTGCCAAAATTGTTGACAATTTTCTGTAATTTTTTCTTTATCTTGCCCTAAACCCTCTTTCAGGTCATAAATAAATAAATCAATAGTTGGGTAAATTAGCTCATACTGTTGATTCATAATTTAGAATACCCAACTACTAAAAAAGGTAAGGATTTAGATGGCAGAAAAAGGGATAAGCGAAGGATAAATAATTTTATGACCAGCATGTGCGCGTAAAGCTAACGTAAAGAAGTCGATAACAGAACGCTGCTGAGTTCGACGTTGATTTCGATGAGAATTTCCAACTCAAACAGACACAGATTTGAGAAAAAGCACTATGGCTTGAGAGCTACAAGTCCTCAGATGAAACGTTCCCTTTAATTAAACGGTGAAGCAGGCGACAAGGCCAAATGCAGGCTCCACAAATACTTACAGAGCCAATGGCAACAAAAACACGCCAGTCCTCCAATCGTGGAGTAGTAGACTCTGATGGCTGGTCTTCCGTATCTTTAGTTAGTTCCGGCAATGAATGAGATAGCTGGCCGGCTGTACTTAACCCTTCAATTGCCGCTCCAATTAGATAAGCTACAAGGGCAATACCTAGCCAGTGATTCATCATATTTGATTGGTGAATTTTTGTAGTTAATAATTCTCTTGCCCGAAAGATAATCGACCTTCAGCAGTGTCTCGAATTAGAGGCAGTTTAGATTTTATGTAAGTATCAACGCTACTATCTGCCTGTGCGTCGAGTCCCTGCTTGGCTTTTAATTGCTGGAGAAGCAATTGCACTAGAGCTACATCATCAAACTGGAGTAAGGTGCTGACATTAGTAGACTCGATTACAGCCCAAAGCTGTTGCATTATTTTGGCAGTGATCATAAGTCTCTAATTTCTTAAGATTTTCTTTATCTTTGCACAATTTCCTTGTTTGTGCCTAATTTTTGTTTAAGAGTTAATCAATCAACACAATTACAACAGAATAGGAAACATTCCCAAGTTCCACTGCGTTACACTTGAGGTTTTCCCGCCAAGATTGATGAAGACCTCAGACGCTCGCTATACCGCGACCTTAACAACGGTATTTTTAATTTTGAATTAGTATGACCTGAGCTAATCGGCGCACTCCCTCTTGAATTTTCGGCTCATTGAGTTCAGCATATCCTAAGATAAATTCACCACCAGGACTATGTTTTAAATATTGGGGATACGCCGCCCCAATACCTACGCCAGCAAGAGCAGCACGCTGTACTATTTCATCATCACTGAGTTTAGTATTGATTTTGACCATCAGGTGCATTCCGGCATTTTCCCCCAGAATTTCAATTTTGTCACCGAAATAAGAAAACAAGGACTGCACCAAAGTTTGCCTGCGCCCGTCGTAGAGCGATCGCATCCGTCTGATATGCCGTTCTAAATGTCCTTCAGTAATAAAATCAGTCAGGGCGTACTGTTCCAACAAACTACATTGCCGATCTGCTAGCCATTTCGCACGAGCAAATATATGCACTAAATTTTGTGGTAAAACTAAATAACCCAGACGCAAAGCCGGAAATAGAACTTTAGAGAATGTACCGGCATAGATCACTGAGTTAGCTTGGTCTAATCCTTGCAATGCCGGTATGGGACGCTCACCATAACGATACTCGCTGTCATAGTCATCTTCAATAATCATCACCCCTGATTTCTGCGCCCAAGCTAATAATTCTAACCTGCGAGGAAGAGATAACGTAGCACCTGTAGGAAATTGGTGAGATGGGGTGACATAAATAAGTTTAATGTTAGGGATGACATCTGTTGTTAGGCTACTGACTATTAACCCGGATTGATCTACAGATATAGGGAATAAACTAGCTCCCTGCGCCAAAAAAGCTCGTCTAGCGCCTAAATAACCTGGTTCTTCCACCGCCACCCAATCACCACGGTCAATTAATATACGTGTAATCAAGTCAAGCCCCTGCTGTGAACCACCAACAATAATGATTTGGTCTGAATCACACTTAACCGCTCTGGCGCGAGATAGATAGCAAGCGATCGCCTCCCGCAGTGGTTGATATCCCATAGAATTATAAGTATAGTCAAGCACGTTTCGTCCAGAGCGGCAATGGCGAGACAATAGCTGACGCCACAAGTCTATAGGGAACTTATCAAAAGCTGGTCGCCCATAACTAAAGCTAATTTCTACATCTGCTTCTGGTAGGCGTAAAAATGCTCGATCGCTCAAACTTTCACCATAGGCTGATAAGGGTATTGAAGAATTAACTAGTTGTGATTTTGCCTGAATCGGTGTGGTGTTTAGTAATTCATCAGGAAGTTGACGACAGACAAATGTTCCCGACCCGACAATTGTTTCTAAATAACCTTCACTCAGCAGTAACTCATAACTTTGCGTAACAGTGGCGCGGGAAACACCAAGCAATTGAGCCAGCGCGCGCGTTGAAGGCAGTTTTGCTCCTGGGATTAATCTTCTTGAAAGAATAGCCTGACGTAGTTCCTCGTAAACTTGGCGATGCAAAGGTAAAGCTGCTTTTGGATCAATACTAATAACAAAGTCCATTCTGAATTACAAATTATATGATGTCCGGCAAATCACCCTGAATATGTCATTGCGAGTGGAACGAAGTGAAACGACGCAATCGCAAAGTTTTTGGGATTGCTACTCTTCGGTCGCAATGACGGTTATTTAAACGGACATGATATTACAAATGAGGCTAGTGGACTGGTAATTTAATCAAAAAGTGGTACTTGTATCATTCCACTTCCCTGATTACTCTAACGATAGAGAGTAAAAATTTCCAGCCATGCCTGAACAAAAAGCCCCCAGCCAAAGAACAACCGTTAAACGCATACCCCAACGAGCAAACTATGAAAGCGACATCATTTATCAAATATTGGATGAAGGATTAGTTTGTCATGTAGGTTTTGTCGCAGACGGACAGCCTTTTGTGATTCCTACAGCCTACGGACGGGTTGAGGAGACTTTATACATTCATGGCTCACCTGCTAGTCGAATGCTGCGATCGCTCCAACAAGGTATTGATGTCTGCGTAACAGTGACTTTAATTGATGGGTTAGTATTAGCGCGATCGGCGTTTCATCACTCAATGAATTATCGCTCAGTAGTTGTATTTGGTAAAGCAACATCGGTCGAGGATACAGAGCAAAAATTAGCTGCCTTAAAAGCATTTACAGAACACATAATTTTGGGAAGGTGGTCGCAAGTGCGATCGCCAAGTCATAACGAATTAGCCAGAACTATAGTACTATCTTTACCGCTAACAGAAGCCAGTGCAAAGATTCGCACTGGCGGGCCTATTGATGATGAAGTTGATTATCAAATACCTGTATGGGCAGGAGAAATTCCCTTAAAATTGACGACGGCTACACCCATAAATGATTCTCGATTACATCCACATATTGAAGTACCTGCAAATCTGAGCAACTATACCAGACCACAAAAACCTTCAACCAACATAGTCCAACTTTAACCCAATTGACCTGGACAACTTCTGTGCGATCGCGCGTCGTAGTCATCCTGAGCAAGCGGCAACTGTTCAACATAGCCCCAAGCCAAAACACTTGTAATTTAAGAGTGGAATTGGTTACGTAATATGAGGAGCGATCGCCCAGCCGATATCTAGGCATTTTTTGCGTAGTTTGCGATAGGCAAGTGACAAGGCATCAGAGGGAGTATGAATTTCATCTGTTAAATTGTAAGGAAGTATTTTGGGGCGTTGAGACTCGACTACTAACTTATCTTCCTGGTTGATCTTTAAACTATACTTTCGGAAAATGGCATCTGCCCAAGGTTGAGTTAAGAAACTACGAAATTGGATGAATTTAGAAATGGTAGTGTAATCGTCAACGGGCACATGGGCAACAAAGCTGATAAATCTCTCAAAATCACTATAAACAATATTAGGCATGTAAAAAGAACGTATTGTTTTGATTTGTGAGTGGTTTTTGCGGTGAGTGTATCTCCAGAAAATGCCTTTCGGTGTGTGCTGCTTCAGATTGATCAAGCTACTCCCGCCCCAATCTTCTAGATGAGTTTCATACTCTGGAAGCTGCGGTTGTTGGGCCATGCCACTACCAAAAGAATTAGCATGGACAAAAGCTGAGTGAGCTGGATCAATAGAATTTTCTACTAAGCGGGTATAGTGAGCATTCCATTTAAACTCAAATTGCAGAGGTCGCAAAGTCGGGTCTTTTACTTCGGGAAATGATGGCAAAGGGGGACATTCTTGAGCGGGATGGTCTCCCCAGAACAGCCAGACAAAACCGTATTTTTCCTGGACTGAGTAGGTCTTTAGACGCGCTTTCTTAGATATAGGCACACCAGGTTGATTAGCGGGAGTTTCAATACAAGTACCGTCATTTTGGAATTTCCACCCATGATAGGGGCAACGAATACAATCATTTTCTACCCAGCCACTGGATAAAGCAGCACCGCGATGGGGACACTGATCTAAAAAAGCCACTACCTCTTTTTGTGAGTTACGGTATAGGACAAATTGCTGGTTTAAAAGGGGAACTCGCTTGGGCTTGTTGGTAATAGCTGAACTGAACTCACACGCGTACCAGAAGTTTTTTAGCATACTTGCCTCCTGCTTTTGCACTAAAAAACGCAATCAAATCACGATAAAAATTGTTTATCGTTCAGTTTTTATCTGACATGTCGCCACTAACCACACAGCAACTACCAACCAGATGGCTCCCGTCCAGTAGGGCGCACCGATACCAACGTAGTCAAACACTGCACCTGCCCACACTGGGGCAACTACTTGTGTCAAACTAGCGATCGCTTGACTTGCTCCCAGAATCGTACCCTGTTCCTGAATAGCAACTTGTTTGGAAATCAACCCCATTAGCGTTGGTGTTACCAAACCACTACCCACTGGAATAAAGGTCAGTGCTGGATAAAGCATCCATATTGTTGGTACAAAGCTAATCAAACTAAATCCCACAGCCATCATCCCAAAGCCAACAACTGCTAGCTGCTCCTCTCTAAAGTGTTTTACCAAACGCCGAACAATCAGACCCTGCATTAGAGCTGCTAGCACTCCGATATAGCTAAAAATCGCGCCATTTGCTCCAGATCCCAAACCAAAGCGCACAAAGGTGAACAGCGCAAAGTTAGTTTGTAGTCCGCTGAAAGCGAAGTTTTTAGCAAAGTTTGCTAGCAGCAGTCCCCGTAGTACCGGACGTTGTAAGACATCACCTACCTGGGCAATGGGGTTAAGTTCTTTTAGCCGAATCGGTCTTTGCAGTCGCTTTTGCGGTGGTAACGATTCTGGCAATGCAAAAAATCCAAATATAGTAGTCGCCAATGATAGGATTCCCGCAGCAAAAGCAGGGGCTTGCAGACTAATTTGACCGAGTAAACCACCTAATGCAGGGCCAAAGATGAATCCTAAGCCAAATGCAGCCCCAATTAACCCAAAATTCTTAGCACGGTCTTGAGGAGGAGAGATATCGGCAATGTATGCCTGAGCAGTGGAAATGTTGCCGCCAGTAAAGCCATCTAGCAGTCGAGCGGCGAAAAGCAACCACAGGGCATTAGCGAATCCAAATATAAAGTATCCCAAGGTAGTTCCGAGCAGACTGATCAGTAAGACCGGACGACGACCGTAGCGATCGGACAGAACACCCAGGACTGGACTGGCAATAAACTGTGCAGCAGAGAATGAAACTGCCAGCAATCCAATCGTCAGTGCATCTTTGCTATACTCTCTGACCAAAAAGGGAATTACCGGAACCAGCAGTCCACTGCCCAACAGGTCTAGAAATAGGGTGATGAAGATAAAAATCAATGGATACAATCCAATGGTTGGTAAAGGTGAAATCAGTACACTATTAACTCTGTTGCTAGCAGAGCCAAGATAAATACAAAGTCAACTGCTGAACTAACTAAAGTACCAAAAATGCGTGTCGGCAAAGCATTGCCAGAGAACATCACCAATGTTCCCACCAACATCCATGGCCAATTGATTTCGCGCCAGATAAAGAATCCCATCACAGCTACCAGTGAGGCAGTCAAGATTGGCAGCATCGGCAACCCACAACTTTTAGGCTTGTAACGCAAGCTACCAGCAAAAGTTATCGGTATTAGTTCTAGACCAACAAAGTCGCTCACCAATCCAAACGTAATCAGTCCCAGAGCGATCACCCAGCATCCATAGTACACAGTTGGGTTGCTTGCCCATACTACACCAGCGTTGCTGGCTAGTTTGACAGCGACCACCACCAACAACGGTACAAATAAATTGTGGAAAAGAAAACGCAAGCGATTAAGTAATTCCAGCAAAGCACCTTGATCAATCAAACGACCGATGGAAATTATAAAATTGTCATAGGTCATTCCAGCTAACACCAACAGTAGCAATGTTGTATTAATGTTGTGTGGGTGTTTAAATAGGCTAAGGCTCCAAAGTGCTAACCCCACATTGGCCAATGTATAAGTTGGATACAAAAAAGCCGCCATATCTGCATTCTTCATATTTTCACAGAATGTCAATCGACCTATCTTGCTTCGTTGTAAATTTAGTTCATAGCGTCTCTTGCTAAAAGACATTAGCTGTTCCCTAACCTAGCAATCTCCTGAATCTGCTGATATAGGAAATCTGTCGATATCTGATCATCTGTATAATCTACTACGTTGACATCAGATTCCTCGCCCCAGCCCATATCTAGACATTTTTTGCGGAACTTACGATAGACTATTGACAAGTTGTCGGAGGGAACGTGAAGTTCGCCAGTCAAATGATTAGGCACAACTTTGGGAATTTGAGACTCGATAATTGGCTTATCTTCTAGCATGGTTTTTAAAGCCCGCTTTCGCGCATCCCTATCAGCAAAAGGTAAGGTGATAAAGTTGCGTAGAACAATCCACTTGCTCAATGTTGTATTAGCGTCAATCGGAATGTGAGCAATAAACAGGATTATTTTGAAATGACCAATAGGAAAGTCAAATTCCAACCGACTAATGCTGGGCATGTAAAAGGAGAGTGTTACTCTCAGAGGGCGTGACTCTTGCCTATTGAGTATAGTTTTCCAGAAGCCTCTAGTTTTATTGGACTGATTTGCTGTGACAGTAGCACTCGCACTCCACTCTCCTACACGCACATCGTACTCTTCAATACTTGGCTGATCTGCGATGCCGCTGCCAATAGAATTGCGATGAATAAAGGGCACATGAGAGATATCAATCGCGTTTTCTAATACGCGAGTATAGTGAGTGTTCCATTGCAATTCACCGTAAACAGCACGCCATCCAGGGGTATCAAATTCTGGAAGTAATGGAATTGGGGGACGTTCTTTTTCAGGGAGATCTCCCCAGAACAGCCAGATAAAACCATATTTTTCTTGAACTGGGTAAGTATTTAAACGTGCCTTCTTAGGAATAGGCACACCTGGCTGATTGGCAGGAATTTCAATACAACTACCGTCTGCTTGATATTTCCAACCATGATAGGGGCAGCGGATACAGCCGTCCTCGACCCAGCCATTAGATAGAGATGCGCCACGATGAGGACATCTATCGGACAAAGCAAACACCTGCCCTTGAGAGTTGCGGTACAGGACAAACTCTTGGTTGAGCATAGTTAAATGCTTGGGCTTGCTTGTAATAGCTGAACTGAGTTCACAAGCATACCAGAAGTTTTTTAACATGCCTTCGTTCTACTTTTAAATCAATAAATGCAATATCAACTAGAGAATTGAAAGCAACTCATATCACATCCGGTTAAAGACTTATCATTAAGGCAGCAGAGGAGCAACTGCCGTCGACGAGCAGAGGAGAAGGGTTTTGTTGCTCTTCTGCATAGATTCGGGAATTATAACTAATTAGCCGGACTTGATATCAGTTGTTGATTAATCAAAGGCATTTTTGACTAACTCGCTTTTTAAGTTTGTCAAAAACGCCTTTGCATACTGAAGCACCCGCGATACAGAAACAATAGCGGCATCAGTTATTTGCAGAATCAGTTTTAGGGATGCATTGTGAGTCTGAGTTTTCTGTAATTCCCGATTCCCGATTCTCTAGAACTTGATTGTGAGCTGGTTAGGCAAAAATAAAACCAGTACTAAAATCTGAAATCGAAACTCCTTGAACAATTGCAATCAAGTCCTTTTCAAAAGATATTGCTGTTCCTGACGGGAGATTAGTTGGAGAAGCACCTAAGCTAAAGGCAGAACGAGGCTGCGACGCTGTTAGTTCGATAAAGTCCTGATTAATATTGAAATCAGTAATTAAAGCAAAGTCACTATTGCCGTTACCGACATAGAAAACTTCAGAGCCTGCTGCGAGGACAAAGGTATCCTTTTGCGAACCGCCAGTTAAGGTATCACGTTCGCCGCGGCCAAATCCAAATCCTGGGGCAAAAGGTTCAACACCAATCAACCGATCATTTCCGTTACCACCTGATAGGGAGTCGTTGCCAGCTCCACCAATTAATAAATCTGCGCCATCTCCACCAGTGAGGGTATCATTCCCAACCCCAGTGCCACCAAAAACGCTGTCGTTACCAGCCCCACCTTCTACAAGATCATCTCCGGCATCACCGTTGAGTGCATCGTTACCGATACCGCCAAATATGTCATCATTCCTAGAACCCCCAAAGACGCGATCGTTCCCGGCATCGCCATAAATTATGTCTGCGCCATCCCCACCATTGATATTGTCAAGTCCTCCATTCCCATTAATCAAGTCATTTCCAGCATCACCAAAAATTCGGTCTCCACCATTACCTCCGGTGATGCGGTCATTGTTATCGCCCCCATTGATAACGTCAACGCCATCGCCGCCATTAATCACGTCATTCCCAGCATCACCAAAGATTTGATCGTTACCGCTCCCGCCTTCAATAACATCGTTGCCACTGCCGGCAACAATCAAATCCGCTCCGTTGTCACCAAAAATTTGGTCTTCACCGGATAAGGCTACGATAATATCATTGCCAGCTAGCCCAAAAATTTGATCGTTCCCAGGTGTACCTGCAAGGAAATCGTCCTCAGATGTACCAACAATTCGGCCAGCCCCAGGACGAGGCTCTGAATCTAAGATAGCTGTTTCCAATTGCCGCACTGTGCTAGTTGCAACGTTGCCAGATGTCAGCAGATCACTTTGCAAATTTTTAACTAACTTGACAGGGATGTTATTGGCCACGACATTAGCATTTAGACCGGGAAGTACATTTTTCTGAACTGATGGGGTTACAGCCATGTGTTTTTCCTGTTTACTCACAGAAATAATGTGAAAGGGTAAGAGTCAATCGAGACAATCTGGGAAGCCTCTCAGACTCAATTTTAGAACTGAACATAAGGGTGTCAGATTGTCTAGCTTGTTGAGAAGAGAGCCAATAAAATTAAGCTATAAGCTAACTTTATTGAAGCAAAAACATATATCTCAAACTTTCATTAACAGCATAGTTAAACTGATGCTTTAGCGAATGCTTGATAAATTTTTACTGTTTGCTTTACTTGCTGCTTCTATTCTGATCTCGTTTCAAAATTCAAAAATTATGCAGGAATCTTCAAATTATTACAAAACTTTATAATCGAGTTAGAAGAAGGCTAAGGATAATTATGGTTATTGCTGATGAGTGAGGAGAACTTGCGCGATCGCTTGCGAAATTTGTAAGCCAGGACAACGCTCTAGCCAAAAGAACTCCCCAACCGGGTTAACTTCTAAAAAAACATAGCGATTATCAGGAGTCAGAATAATATCAATCGCCCCATAGTTTAAACTGAAATGAGCCATCAGTTTTAACAACTTTTCTTCAACATCCTGAGGTAAATTATAGGCTTGCCAAGCGTCGATTAAAGCAATTCCCTGCTTGCGCCAATCGTAACGCGCCTGATCTAAAGCTTGAGAATCAACCGCAGCAGTAAATACACGCTTACCGACAATAGTTGTCCGCAATTCTAAAGCCTTTGGTACTTGCTCTTGAAATGTCATTGGACAAAAACGCAAGCCATCAAGGTTGTCTAAATCTTCAGATGAAACTGGATTACTAAACACAACCTTCTCGCGTCCTTGCTGATCATAAATAGCGAAGGAAGAAAGCATTTTTGTAATCATCCCCTGCTCACATTCTTGGGCAAATTGCTTGACTGCTTGGGGATTATTTGTCGTCAAAGTGCGTGGAGTATCCAAACCTAATTTTCTTGCTACTTGCAGTTGGAGTTGTTTATTTTCAGCGCGACGAATATTTGGTTGGGGGTCAAGGTGAAAACCTCTGATACTGGAAATCATCCCCTGAACAGTAACACGAGATTCTTGAATGGAAGCTTGTCGTAGTTGCTTGTCCATAGTATTAGGAATTTTTGACCCTATGGAAATCCGCCGATACCAAACTGCCCCTACTTCGCTTAAATCTAGCTTTTGGTCATCGGTGGTGAGAATGACTTGCTCACTATCGCCGTAGTAAACATCTAGCTGTACTTCAGTGGGAAATCGGTCTGTATCAAACCGAAATACTTTTTCTCCATAAGCTTCAATTGCTTGAGTAACCAGAGGAATACTTTCGTTATCTTGGCTGTGAGTGATAATTAAAACAGTCATATTAATAGTTATAATTTAATATTCCTTGCCAGTAGAGCATCGGCGATCGCATCGGAAATCGGATAATTTAAGTCTCGCTCCAGCATTCCCCACTCGCCTGTAGGGTTAACTTCTAAAAAAACATATTCTCCTGCTGGAGTCACGATAAAATCAAACGCTCCAAACTTTAGTCCGAACCGTTTCATAAAGTCATCAATACGACGAATAATTTCATCAGGTAATTGATAAGTTTGCCACGTACAAGCATCTTGTTTGGCACGTCGCCAATCTTGGGTGGATGCTGCATAACCAGACGCATCTAACGCCCCAACAAATAAATTGCCATCCACGTATACTGCCCGTAATTCTTGCTGCTTGGAGATTTGTTCTTGAAAAACCATCGGGCAATAACGCAGTGTTTCTGCATCAATTAAATCTTCTTCTTTGACTGCGCTAGTGTACATAAAAAAAGAGGAGCCTTCCATGCTGTATGAAAGCGGTCTGAGCAGTTTGGCAATCATTTTGCCCTCGACTTGCTGATAAAATTCTCTAGCTTGTTTGGGGTTGTTAGTGATCAGAGTCTGAGGGATAACAAGACCAACTTCCGCCGCCACTCTCAATTGGCATAACTTGTTTTCTGCCGCGTCAATTCTTTGTAAATCATCTACCCAACGAGCTGTTCTGAGACTATCCCAAAAGCCGTCTAAAACAGCCAGTGATTCTCTAGCACAGGCAGATCGAAATTTTGGAGCTAATTCTTGACTCAGATGAGGTTCCCAAATGCGCCGCATCCATACCGCTTGCACCTGCTGCGTGTCAAATGAGCGATCGCCATACTCCACTCTATGATGGCTTTCTGAATTGCTCAAATAAGCCTGGAGTTTAACTGTCATCGGAAATTTATCAGTATCAAGGCGAAATGGCTGTGCCCCTCGTTTTAATAGAGCTTCTGCTACTCTATCTATCGTGAAGTAATCACCGCTATGAGTAATTAATAAAACTACATTATGCTCATGTTGCATAAAACATAGTAATTAGTAAAAATACTAATCAATCAAGTACAAAATAGTAAACCAACCCTTTACAAGGTTGGCAAAGTAAATAAAATTCATCTGCTGAAAATATTTGTCAAAGTCAGAGATTGGGTGTACTCAAAAGCTAGGACTCATTTGAGGGAAAAAGCATCATCATCCCCATCAGAGGGGTACTTCTGAGTTACAGCGTAATCATCCCCATCAGACGGGTACTTCTTCGTTACAACAACAACATCTTCATTATCAGAAGGGTACTTTAGTGTTGTTACTACACCACCACCGCCCTCTTCATTATTAGAAGGGCAGTTTCTACTTTGAATTGTGAGTCCACCACTGACTGCTTCTGATTCTTCATCAGAAATTTCTTCAAAGTTTTGCCCTTCTAAGAACCGGGCGAAGAATGGAACTGTTTGTGAATTTGAATCTTCGGGTCTAGTTTCAGGCATAATTCCTCCTATAAAATAGGATGTAAAATTATACAGTCAACGATATTATTACATATTTTTTCTGTATACAAAATGTTTATTTTTTCTTAAAGTAAATTTAACTTTTAAGGGAAAATACGAATATAAAAATATTAGTCAGCTTATTTACAGTAGTGCTATTTCGCTAAAAAATTTACCAATGCAAGAATTATGAATCAAGTCTGTCCTTGAAATATCTTTTAAGAGTAATTCTCAGATATCTCATCAATTCCTGTCTAGTATTGATATTCTTAGCACAAAAGTAACTTTGTTTCTCAATAAAATCATCAGTGGTGTGTGTTTCCCCATTAGTCCCTCTGCGCGATGCGCTGCTGGAAGAGCACGACTAGAAGTAGGAAAGCACCGCGAAGCACGAGCTGCCACCAAGGAGTAATGGTTCCCTCAAGATTTAAAAGGTTGTACATCATTCCTAGCAAAAGTACACCAATAAGCGTCGGGAACACGCTTCCCTGACCGCCTGCGAGAAATGTTCCTCCCATGACGGTCGCGGCGATCGCATCCGTCTCCCAGCCAAAGGCAGCCACAGGCTGACCTGCCCCTAGACGACCCGCGAGAATAACACCAGCAAGTCCTGAAAGCAGACCGCTGAATGTGTAGACTACAAGCTTCACTTGGTTTGGGTTCACGCCCATGAGCCGGGAGGCCTCCTCGTTGTTGCCGATAGCGAATATGTGCAAACCTAATCGGCTCCTGCGCAGCATAAACCAAGCTGCAAAATATAAGAGCGCAACTATAAGCACGGGGACAGGAACCCAACCAATGAACCCCCTACCCAGCCAAACAAGTCCCGATGCTGCCGATGATACGGCAATTGACCTTTCCTGGGTGATGCTCAACGCCAGTCCCCGTGCAGCGCTGGCAGTGAATAACGTCACAACGAACGGCTGGAGCCGTGCACGCGACACGAGAAGACCATTGACCACACCGAGTAACGTGGTGCTGGCAATGCCGCCGGCGATCGCCACAAAGCTTCCTTGAGGAGCGAGCATTGCCGCGACGACACCGCCTAGAGCAACGAGGGAACCCACAGACAGATCGATTCCCCCACTTAGGATCACGACAGTCATGCCCAGCGCCACGATCGCGAGCATACTGTTCTGTCGCATGATATTCATGAGATTAACAGGTGTCAGGAAGGTTTCATAACGAAACGATGCGAAAACAGCCAAACTAAGGAGCATGAGCAAGACACCTTGGGAGGTGAGGAGCTTGGCTAGACGCTTGGAGAACCGCAAACCTGCAAGTGCCAGAGACCTTGTGGCAGCCATGATGCGTTAGACCTCCTTAGGACGCTGTAAAAAAATGGCGAAAAGAATGATTACGGACTTTAAAACCAGTGACCAGGTAAACGGAATCAGGAGCATATTGAAACTTGTAGAAATCACCTGCATGAGCAAAGCTCCTACAACAGTGCCGAGGACATTTGCACGACCACCGGAGAAGGGTGTACCGCCAACAACAACGGCCGCGATCGCATCAAATTCTGCGTTGACACCGACCTTACTGGGATCGCCCATGCCAAGCCTCGCTGTCTCGACGAGTCCGGCAAACCCGGCAAGCAGGGCGCTAATCAGATAGACTATATATTTCACGCGCTCCGCACGGATACCCGCAAGCCGTGCGGCCTCCTCGTTGCCGCCAACTGCAACGATATGACGCCCAAAAAGCGTAGATCGGATACAGAAAAAAGCTCCTGCAATCACGACTGCCGCAATCACAACCTGAATTGGTATAGAACCGAGATAGCCCTTTCCGAGCGCTTCAAATGTGGGATGAGTGAAGGGAACAAGCTTACCGTCCCCGACAACCTGAGCAATCCCACGCCATAAGATGAGAGCTGCCAAGGTAGTGATTAAGGCATCAAGTTTCAGACGTGAGATGAGAAAGCCATTGAGAAGACCAACCAACAAAGCAGCGCTCAAAGCGAACGGAATGGCAACAGTGATTCCATACTTAATCAGTAATGCCACAATGACTGAAACCAATGCCATAGTAGAGCCGACCGTGAGGTCGATGCCACGGGAGGCAATGACAAAGGTCATCCCAACGGCAACCAACATTGTTGTGGATACTTGGAGCAACATATTCAATGTGTTGCTGATTGTAGCGAAACGCGGAGTGAAGACGGCGTTTGCAACATAGAGAATTAGGAGTGCTGCAGGTGCGCCAAAGTTTGGGTTCCACAGGGTTCGCCAACCCAGATCAGGCTTCTTGCTCTTCATTATTTGTTCTGCTCTTCAAATTATCTATCGACGGCTTCCTGAAGATTTGCACCTTCCGCCATTACGTGCAGAATTGTCTTGATGTTTTTCTGCTCGCCACTGAGTTCCGCAATTGACCGCCCATCACGCAGGACGACGACACGTTGCGAGCCTTCAACTAGCTCTTCGACTTCCGATGAAATCATCAGAACTCCCAGCCCTTGCTTTGCTAGTTCGGCGATTAGCCTCTGGATCTCGCGCTTTGCACCAACGTCGATACCGCGAGTCGGCTCGTCGAGGAGAAGAAGTTTTGTATTCTTGCACAGCCATCGCGCCAGAAGCACCTTCTGCTGATTGCCGCCTGAGAGTTCGTGGATCTTCTGCTCGGCGCTGGCTGCCTTGATGTTAAGACGCTGCATGAAACGGTTGACAAGCTCGCCCTGTCGTTTCCTAGAAACGATACCCCATTGCGTAAGGTTCGGTAGTGCAGCGAGCGTGAGGTTTTCGCGCACCGAAAGCTCAGGGATGATGCCGTCCGCCTTGCGATCCTCTGAAAGGAAAGCCATCCCAGCGGCGATCGCATCATGAGGATCGTGCAGGGACAAAAGACTACCTTCGAGTTTTACGGTTCCACCGTCAAGTGGTTCGACCCCGAACAGAGCGCGTGCCGTTTCACTACGACCAGAGCCGAGCAAACCTGCAAGCCCGACGATTTCGCCATGCCGCACTTCAATTGAAACATCATTGAGCTGTTTCTTATATTTGAGAGCTTCCGCCTGGAGCAGCACTGGCCGACCTAGCGTGTTTTGCGATTGTCCTGCGAACGCCGTGACTCCTTTGCTTACCTCATCGGGCTGGCGGCCTAGCATATGGCAAACGAGTTCCAGACGATTGAGCGTGGCTAGCGATTGCGTCACGATGTTGCGCCCATCACGTAGTACCGTCACGCGATCGCACACGGCGTAAAGTTCTTCAAAACGGTGGCTGACGTAGACGATGGATGTCCCTTGCGACTTTAGCCGACGCATGACATCAAAAAGAACAGAGACTTCGGTTTCCGTAAGCGAGCTAGTGGGTTCATCAAGGATAAGCACACGCGCACCAAAAGATATAGCACGCGCGATCGCCACCATCTGACGATGGGCAATATTGAGCGAACCAACCATTGAACGTGGGTCGATATGCAACCCCAGGCGCTCCAGAATATCGGCTGCCCCAGTGTTCATCGCCCGTCTATCGATGATGCCGAAGCGATGCGGCTCCCTGCCAAGAAAAATATTCTCGGCAACGGTTCGCAAACCCACCAATTGGATCTCCTGGTAGACAGCTATGATGCCTGCCGCCTGCGCTTCGGTCGGGTTCTGAAATGCAACGCTTTTGTGGTCGTACTCTATAACACCTGAGTCTCGTCGATAAGCCCCTGTCATAATCTTGATGAGCGTCGATTTGCCAGCACCGTTCTCTCCGACCAGCGCATGAATCTCGCCTGCCTTCAGTTCAAAATCCACCCCCCACAGCGCTGGCACACCAGAAAAGCTTTTTTTTATGCCCGTCATGCACAGGACAGTTCGAGTCGCCTGATTCATCGGCTTTACCTAGTTTTTGTCTTCATTGCCGATAGTGGAGATCCTTCACTTCGCACGATAGTAATCTTTTTGTCTATCGTGGAGGCTCAGGATAGTTCCAGGTTATCGTTTTTCTATTTTAGGGTGAGAATTACTTAGTGGTCTGCCAACCCAAAATTGTCGGGTGAAGGCAGGCAGGGGAGCAAGGGAGAGATTTTCTTTATTTGGTAGGCGATCGCCTGTTGTGGAAGAGTAGTGTGATCGCCTTGCAGAAAACCTCAGAAATAAAGCGTAGACGCGTAGTGGCTTGTCGTTAGACATCGCCTGAAGCAACGTTAAACGGCCGCAATTACCCACAGATTTAACTTGATCAGGTATGCGTGGTCTAGTTATTTTTTATATATTATTCTAGGGAAAGAGCGATGCCTATCACAGCACAAGTGCTGAAATGTTTTCAGCTTTGCTGCGACCTTACCAGCAAGTACTGCTCTATCGACCTAGTGACTCTGGATAAGCGTACTGGGAACGTGATTATTCTGGCAAAAGAGGAAATTAATCTTGAGATTAAGCCTACTGGAGAATGGGAGTTTGTATGAGTGTCAAACCAGACTTTGCTACCATGACCACGATAGAACTTCGAGCCTATGTCCTAGAACACAGGGATGATGAGGAAGCCTTACATGCTTACCTCGACAAGCTTCATGCCGAAAAACCAAGTTCACGGGTATATAGACCTGAAGAAGACGTAGCTGAAGCGATCGCAGAATACCTGAAAGATAAAAGACGCAAGGAAATATAAGTTTCCGCAGAAGCGATCACTTTTGTGTAAGAGTAAGTGCGTAGGCGTAGCCCGTCGTAGACATCGCCTTGCAGAAAACCTCAAAAACAAAGCGTAGACGCGTAGCGGCTTGTCGTTAGACATTGCTTGTTGTGGAAGAGTAAGTGCGATCGCTTTATATACACATTCAATTCTCAATTTTACGAATCCGAATATTTGTTGGTGTAATGACAGTAAAAGCTCCCAGCAACTCGTTAGTATGTTGATTTATTGCACGAGTAACAATGTCTGCTTTGCTGATTATAGATAATCCTGATAGTCGAATTAGCACAACACCTGAAGCTATACGCCTAGACGGAAAACTAATTCACCAAAATCTTTATCCGATGTTAATAATAACGCTCCCTCTTGATTAGCTAAATCCAGCACTTCATCATCAGAAATTCCTGGTTCCATTTCAGGAATGTACCAAACGGTGTAACCATCTTGGCGCAAACGTTCAACTATTTGCCGATCTAGATTCTCGTCTGCTAGAAAGTTCAAGAAGCATTCTCAACAATTGGATAAATCACATCATATCGTAAAGCCTCAGCTGCAAATGCTAAAGCTGCTTGAATTGACTCGCGTGTGAGTCGTGGGTGAGATTCTAAAATTTGTTCTGGAGTTTCACCAGCAGCTAACTTTTCTAAAATTAACTCAACCGTGATGCGTGTCCCAACAACCACGGGTTTCCCCATCATTACCTTTGGATCGGATACCACCAGTTGTTTAAGCTGCTTTTGCATGGTTTTTGCTCTTTGCTTGCTTCTTCTATGATGACACTAGCAGAAAGCGTAGACGCGTAGTGGCTTGTCGTGAGACATCGCCTGTTGTGGAATAGTGAGCGATACCTGTCATAAACTCTGCTAACGCACTCCACAAAGCCAAAATTATAATTTCAAAGAGCGATCACACTTCCTATTCTCATCAATTTACCAGATGTCTTCAAGATTAAGCACAAATCCAGGCAGTACATCTTCTCCTGATAAAGTAGCAGGAGATTGCAGTATTTCAACATCTTGATCGTAACGATAAATTTCTACTTTTTGAGTTTCCAAATCAATTAACCAGCCCAATCTTGAACCGTTATATAGATCTCTCGCATTTTGTTCTGTAGCCTTTACTTGCGGTAAACTCTGCTAACCACTCCAGAAATCCAAAATTACACTATCAAAGAGCGATCGCACTGTGGAAAAAGTCAAATTTATTCTGTGTATATTAGACTTAGAACCAAAAAATTAGACGGGTAAATTTGATGCCTAACTATCAAGAAGTATTACAGCAAGCTCAAAGCCTCACTCCTGAAGAGCAAATACGCTTAATTGAAGACTTGTCAAGTTTAATTGGTCAACGGGTGACGATGACTCCTAAGCCAAAGCGGAGCATTCTAGAATTACGTGGATTGGGTAAAGAAATTTGGAATGGTGTTGATGCTCAAGAATACGTTAATCAGGAACGTGATTCATGGAATGGTTAGCCCAGCTACAGGGACAAATTGTGGGCTTGGATACTGCACCACTGATTTACTTGATTGAAGAAAATCCTAATTATTTAGAAGTAACAAATGCTTTTTTTGAAGCGATGTTTCGTGGTGAGTTTACTGTTGTCACATCAGTTATAACTATATCAGAAGTATTAGTCTATCCCTTACGGCAACGAAATATAGAATTAGCTCAACAATATCGTGATATTTTGTTCAATTCTCAAGGTTTGACGACTATCGAAGTTGTTCCAGATATCGCTGAAACCGCTGCACAATTAAGAGCAGATTACAACTTGAGAACCCCAGATGCTATTCAGATTGCTACTGCTATTCGTGGAGGTGCATCATTTTTCTTGACTAATGATGCACGTTTGCCATCGCTACCGGGGTTATCAGTTTTAGTATTAGCTCAATTGATAGCTTGAGTATTTATAATGCGATCACACTCCGCAAACTTCCCAAAGCGATCGCCGTTGTGGAAGAGTAAGCGATCGCCTGTTGTGGAAAAGCGATCGCCTTACAGAATACCTCAAAAATAAAGCGTAGACGCGTAGCGGCTTGTCGTTAGACATCGCCTGTATTAGAAGAATGAGCGATCGCCTTGCAGAAAACCTCAAAAACAAAGCGTAGACGCGTAGCGGCTTGTCGTTAGACATCGCATGTTGTGGAAGAGTTGAGCGATCGCACTTTATGATTATTACCAAATCGCTTCTAAATTCAAAACAAATCCTTGCAAAACATTCTCCCCTGACAGGGTAGCAGGAGAATCTAACACTTCAACTTCTTGACCTTGGCGATAAATCTCGACTTGCCGAGATTTGCGATTGATTAACCATCCCAAACGCACACCGTTATGTTGATATTCTCTCATCTTTGCCTGAGTTTCTTTCAAACTATCACTCGGCGAAAGTAACTCAATTACAAAATCGGGACAAAGTGGTAAAAATCTTGTTTGTTGTTCTTGAGTCAGTGCATTCCACCGTTCTAGTTTTACCCAAGAAGCATCGGGAGAACGATCCGCACCGTTGGGAAGCTTAAAACCAGCAGAGGAATCAAAGGCGATACCAGTTCCATCTGCGTCCGCCCAATTAAATAATTGCTGATTTAGCCTACCATTGCGGTTGCTTGTTTCTCCCCCCACGGGTGGCATAATAATTAATTCTCCGGTTGCAGTACGTTCAAACCTCAAGCCCCGATTTGCCTGACATAGCTGGAAAAACTGCTCATCTGTCAGTTCCAGCGCTGGTTTAAGGTTGACTGTTAGGGCGTTCATAAGCAGGATAGAGGATGAAGCCTAGAGGTTTCTTAATTTTATAATGCGATCGCCTGTTGTCAAAGAGTGAGCGATCGCACCCAAAACTCCCAAAATCTCCCAAAGAGCGATCGCTTATTGTGAAGGAGTAGCGCGATCGCCTTGCAGAAAACCTCAAAAACTAAGCGATCGCCTGTTGTGTAAGAGTGCGTGATCGCCTTGCAGTAAACCTCAAAAATAAAGCAATCACCTGTTGTGGAAGAAAGCGCGATCGCCTTGCAGAAAACCTCAAAAATAAAGCATAGATGCGTAGCGGCTTGTCGTTAGACATCGCCTGTTGTCAAAGAGTGAGCGATCGCCTTGTAGAAAACCTCAAAAACAAAGCGATCGCCTGTTGTCGAAGAGTGATCGCTTTATTTAGGCATTCAATTCTTAATTTGCTAAATACAAATATTTCTCTTTGCTCGTCGCTGGCTTTTTTTACAATGGCGCTAACAGAGAGCTTGCTCTCTGAAAAATAAAATATTGTAAGTATATTTACATTTGTCGAATATAAATTAATAGCTATAATTGCTTTGATTATGTAAAAGATATGAATTCAAATAACTTAGATAAGCGAGATCAAGAGCAATCTATTTGGAGCGAGGACGATTATATTTTTATCCAAAACCTCAGACACCCAAGACATGTGAGCGAATTCCTCAGAGCTTTACAGAATGTCTGTAGAAGTGGTTATAAAGATATTGCTATTGTTCTTAAAGAAGTCAAAGCTGTTTTTCCCAATGCTTGTGTTCCTATAGCCGCTATCATTCAGTATTACAGAAAGTCTGGTCTTAATATAGAAGTGTATGATCAACCTCGTATACTTGAAATTGCTCATTTTAACCAACCATTACTTGCAACTATTGATGCATTAACAAACGAGGTAGATCCTTTATCAAAAGTATGGCACTTTCAAGACGAGGTGATGGTATTTCAACTAGTATCGGCACTAGTTAAAGCTATCACCCAAAAGATAGAATGTAGCTCTGGAGTTGTGGAAGCCTTTGAGTGGTGTTTGACTGAAGTAATAGACAATGTTTTGCAGCATTCTAAAGCCTCCGAAGGATTCGCTATGGTTCAAGTCCATGCTGATTCTAAGCGATTAGCTGTCTGTATTGCTGATACTGGTATTGGAATCTATGGCTCTCTTGCTCAATCTGTTCATAAACCACGATCAGCTGTTGATGCTATAACTTTAGCTGTAAAAGAAGGTGTAACTAGAGACCCTCAAATAGGTCAGGGTAATGGACTGTGGGGTTTATTAGAAATTGTTAAAAATAATAGTGGTCTTCTTACTATTACTTCGGGTTCTGGTTCTTTATTAATACGTAAGAATGAATCCAAAGCATTTCCTAAGCTTCCATATTTAGACAAATATCATCAAGGGACAATTGTAGATTTTCAAATTGATACTAGTCAAGGTATTGATATAGCCAGCGCTCTCAGCGGTCATAAACCTGTAAATTTGATGCTTGAAAATTTAGAAACTGATACAGGCGAACATCGCATAATAATTAAAGAGCATACTAATGGTACTGGTACTAGGCGTGCTCTACACAGATCCGGAACGTTGTGCTTAATGTCATCAATGCAGGTGGATCAAAAGTTATACTTGATTTTTCAGGAGTTGCAGTTATTTCTTCTAGCTTTGCTGACGAATTTATCGGAAAACTTGTTGTCAAGTATGGTTTTTTTAATTTTCAAAGTATAATTACTCTACAAGGCATGAACCCAGTAATTCAAGGAATTTTGCACAGATCTGTTGCTCAGAGAATGATGAATAGTCTTCAAGAGAATTCCTAAAATAACTATTTTCAATTATTGAAAAATAATACTTCATAATTTCTTCTAAACCAATGTCATGACTTGCTCATATTCTTCTTTATGGCTTTGCAAAGCATCCCAAATATCAATTTTTTGCTGAAGATTGAGCCAAAGTCTAGGGCCATTTCCTAAAGCTTTACCAAGACGTATTGCTATATCTACTGTAATTGATCTTTGACCATTGATAATTTCCTGAATTGTTTGATGAGATACTCCTAAAATTTCTGCAAAATTTGCGGTATTAATATCTAAATCATCTAAAATATCTGCAATTACTTCGCCGGGATGTATTGGTCTTACTAATCTATCATCAGTAATATCTTGCCAATTATCCATAATTAATACTTTTTTCTTAATAATTTGGTTAACCTTATTTAGCATGGTCTAGCCAATTAACATCATGTTAACACAGGAGTTAATGATAATCTTCAAGATTGACATCATAAGCATTACCATCTTCAAAGTTAAAAGTTATACGCCAGTTTCCTGACACCTTAATTGACCAAGTTCCTTTTCTGTCTCCTTTTAATTCATGCAAATCATAACCTGGTAATTTAATATCTTCTACAATTAAGGCTGAGTCTATAACTTCAAGTCTGATTCTAATTTTCTTTTCTAAGTTTGCAGTAATTCCTTTATTAAAATTTTCTCTAAATAGATTTTCTAATGCTTTATTTTTAAATGTTTGAATCATCTATTTTTCAATTTTATCTCAGGCGGTTAAATCATTTATAGTGAGATCCTAGATTGAAAAATTAAGGCAGGCATAACGCCTGCCTATGTAATCTTACTCTATCCCTTCAATTCGGTCTTCAACTTCTTGGTACAACTCGCGCAGACGATTTAAATTCTCCTCGCTAGTCTCCCAATAACCGCGTCCATTCACTTCCAACAAAGTTGATACAACCTTGCGGAAAGAATGGGGATTAAGGTTCATTAACCGTTTCTGCATTTCTTCATCTTTGATGAAGGTTTCATTCGTATCTTCGTAAATCCAGTTATCCACAGCGCCGGCTGTTGCACTCCAACCCATTGTATTTACCAATCGCTTGGAGAGTTCGCGGACACCTTCGTAGCCGTGAGATAGCATTCCTTCGTACCATTTGGGATTTAATAACTTAGTACGGGCATCTAAGCGCACGGTTTCTGATAATGTCCGCACTTGGGCATTAGCCGTGGTGGTATCTGCAATGTAAGATGCTGGTGTTTTGCCATCACCCCGCAGACTTGCCACAAGTTTGGTGGGATCAGAGTCGAAGTAGTGGGAAACGTCCGTCAAGCTAATTTCGGAAGAATCGAGATTTTGGAAAGTTGCATCAGCAGTTTTCAAGGTGCTTTCAAATATCTGCCGGGATTCGTCCATCATACCGGGGTTATCGGAATTGAAGGCGAAGGATTTCCGCTTCAGGTACATTTCCTGTAACTCGGCTTCACTATCCCAAGTGCTGTTTTCTACCGCCAAGTTGATATTTGACGAGTAGGAACCGGAAGCATTGGAGAAAACGCGAGTTGCAGCTTGACGCAGATTAATTCCCATATCTTCGGCTTGTTGCAAAGCGTGTTTGCGGACAAAGTTCATTTCTAAAGGTTCGTCCGCCTCAGCCGCCATCTTCACGCCTTGATCTAACAGGTTCATTTGGTTGATGAACAAGTCGCGGAATACACCAGAACAGTTTATTACAACGTCAATTCTGGGGCGTCCCAACTCTTCTAAAGATATTAACTCCAACTTGTTGACTCTTCCCAAGGCATCGGGAACTGGGCGTACACCGACCATCCACATGATTTGTGCTAGGGATTCGCCGTAAGTTTTGATGTTATCGGTTCCCCAAAGCACACAGGCGATGGTTTCGGGCCATTGACCGCCGTTTTCGGCTTTGTTACGTGCCAATAACCGATCAACAACGATTTTGGCTGATTGCACAGCAGCAGCTGTGGGGATGGATTGGGGATCGAGGGCGTGGATATTCTTACCTGTGGGCAATACATCCGGGTTGCGGATGGGGTCGCCACCGGGGCCAGGTAGGATGTACTCGCCTTCTAAGCCTTGGAGTAATCCACCGAGTTCGTTATCTGCACAGACTTGCTGTAAGCAGAATTCCAAATACTCAAATAGTGGTTTTAGGGCGGTGGTATCAACTTTGGTATAGCCTGCTTTGTGCAAGGCTTCTACCCAAGGTTCTTTTTTGCCCATGTTGAAGAAGTTGAGCTTGGAAACGAGAGAAACTCGTCCTTCAGCGTCAGTTTGTTCTTTTACCAAGGCGCTAACTGCTGCACGGGTGGCTAAGGTGATGTCTTGCAGTAGCTGGACATCTTCTAAAATGCCTTTATCGTTATTGTGGTAAATATCGTCAATGTTACGCCCAATGCTGTTGGCGATAATTCGGGGTAAGCTGAGAATTTCTTCTTCTTGACGATCTAAACTGGCAATATTAACAAGAGTTGCGATCGCTTCTTCTGCTGTCGGTGGTTTACCAATAATGTGCAATCCACAAGGCAACAACCGTGACTCAATTTCCATCAACTTGCGGTAGACGTTGCCAACGATATTATCTCGCTCTTCAGCGTCCATATCCTTGGCGTCAGTTTCTGGCAAGTTGATATCTTTGTCCAGGTTCACCATCCGGCATTTGTCCATGATGGAGTTGACAATGGGGATACCTCTTCCTGTATCTTTCAGGGTTTGGTAAGAAGCAATCAATTCGCTGAGTTCTTTCAAACCCTTGTATAAACCAGCATTCTCAGCCGGAGGTGTCAGGTAGGAAATTGTCTCAGCATAACTGCGGCGCTTGGCAATTGTCGCCTCGCTGGGATTATTGGCTGCGTAGTAATACAGATTTGGAATTGTGCCAATTAGTTGGTCTGGATAACAATCACCAGACATCCCCATTTGCTTACCTGGCATGAATTCTAAGGAACCGTGAGTACCAAAGTGCAGTACAGCGTCAGCTTCCCAAACTTGCTCTAGGTAAGTGTAGTAAGCAGCAAAACCGTGGTGAGGGCTAGCAGAACGGGAGAACAGCAGCCGCATCGGGTCGCCTTCGTAACCAAAGGTAGGCTGAACACCGATAAACACATTGCCGAAATGTTTGCCGTAAATCAGCAGGTTTTGCCCATCGCTGTTGAGATGTCCGGGAGGTGGGCCCCAGTTTTCTTCTAGGCGTTGGGAGTAAGGTGTCAGTGCTTCATATTCTGGCACTGACATTTTATAGGCAATGTTAAGTTCTGGGCTAGCGTACTGTGCTTGAGCATCGTGGATGACTTCTTGCATCAACGCTTCGGCTGATTCCGGCAATTCTGGTAAGTCGTAGCCGTTATTTTTGAGTGCTCTCATCACCTCGTAAATGGAACCGAAGACATCTAAGTAAGCTGCTGTGCCTACGTTTCCTTTATCTGGTGGAAAGCTGAAAACGGTAATTGCAACTTTTTTATTAAGCTTGGGTTTGCGGCGGAGATTCGCCCACTTTAAGGCACGTTTTGCTACTGCTTCCACACGGTCTTGGAGAGCGATCGCTTTGCCTGTAGTACCATCTCTGCCTGATAAAATTATCGGCTCAATTGCCCCATCCAATTCCGGTATGGCAATTTGCAAAGCTACTTGAATTGGATGTAACCCCAAATCGCTATCCATCCACTCTTCTGTGGTTTGGAATACTAAGGGCAATGCCACCATATAAGGGCGATTTAACCGCTTGAGTGCGTCAATCGCCTTGGGATGATCTTGTCTTGCTGGGCCACCTACCAAGGCAAAGCCAGTCAGCGAGATCACCGCATCCACTAGCGGCATCTTATTAGTTGGTTCGTAGAAGTAAGCATCTACAGGTTTGGAAAAATCCAAACCACCAGCGAATACTGGTAGTACTCTAGCGCCTAGTGATTCCAACTCCTGCACTATGGCCACGTAGTGGGCGTCATCGCCTGTAACTAAGTGAGTGCGTTGCAATACTAACCCAATACAGGGAGCCAAGGGATCTTTAAGGTCGTTGGGGATATCTTTACGGGCTGTGTACCAATTGAGATATTCTCTGACATCCTCAAACATACTGGGAGCCAAGGGATGCCAAATCCCTAAATCGGGATACACCACTGGCGCTTGATATGTAGTAGATGCAAGATTTTGTTTTTCTACACCTTTTAATACATATTTATCAGTCAGCATCAGCAAGAAGTTTTCCAGGTTTTCTGGTGAACCCCCCAGCCAATACTGAAAACTAAGCATGAAATTTCGGGCATCCTGTGCTTTGTCCATTGGCAGAAACTTCAGCACTTGTGGCAGAGTCCGCAATAGTTTCAGCATTCCATCTTGGAAGCCTGCACCGGATTTTTCTTTGCGTTTCCGCATGAATTGAGCGATCGCACTCTTCGATTGACCCAACTGTGCCAGAGAAAAGCTGCCCATTTTGTTGAGGCGCATAACTTCTGGCATTGAGGGAAAGACTACCGCAACGTCTAAGCGATCGCGGTACGGTTCTACAGCCGTTACTACTTTCTGTGCTAAGTCTTCAATGAAAATCAGTGAGGCGATAAATATATTGGCACTCTCGATATCCCGTTTGAACTCCGCGTAGTTCTCTGGATCTCGGAGTTCCTCAATTAAGTACCCGCTGATTTCAATCGCAAGGTTGGGATGATTAGAGTTAATGGTGCGAACAGCTTGCGATAATGCACTCTGGTACTGAGACTCAAGCACGACATAGACCACCTTGATTAAATTACGTCCGCGTAAGTTATCAGGCGCAATATGTCTAATGGTGGACTTGACGTGGGTGAACATGCAGATAGGCTCCTTTGATGCGCGTTCTCTACTCGAAGTTCATCACGGCTGATGCGGCCGCTCGTAACTTCATGACTTTTATTTAGCTATATGAGTTTTTTATCAGAAAACGCTTACCCAATGGGCATTTTGTCGTTTATCTGACACAAATCGATAAATATAATGACATATTTCTTTGCGAATGTTGATTTTTAGTGTGAGTATTTGCTACACTAAATGTTAAAAAATATTAATAGTATTAATTATTACTTTTAATATCGTCGCTAATATGCTTTATCTCTAAGCATCAGGACATATTCTTATTATTCTAAGCAAGTTATTTTTAATACAAAGTATTTTTTTAGGGTGGTGCTGCTTAAAGTTAGCTCAAATCCTTATTTTTACGTTGTGGGCATTGCCTACCCTATGGTTGAATGTCAGTTATATTTAAATAGATATTTAAAAAATATTATCGCGCTTACAAAACAAAACCAACGAGGTTGTAAAGTTAGTATGCTTGGCAAAATGCGATCGCGGAATTCCTCGAATTTCTCAACTAACAATCATAATTTCCTGAGCTTTTTGTTCTAAACCCTGTTTAAGCCCTTCTTGCAAAATATCTTGATAAATCACAGATTCGCGCATAATATCACTCAGCTTGAGTCTCGTCGGTTTTAGCTTGCAACTGCTGAACTTGCTCGACAGTTAAACCAGTAACGCGGACAATTAATGCGATCGCAATTCCTTCATTAAGCATATTTCTGGCAATCTCCTGAGCTTTTTGTTCTAGACCCTGTTCTAGACCCTGTTCAAATCCTTCTTTCAGCCCTTCTTGCAAAATATCTTGATAAATGGCAGATTCGCGCATAATATCACTCCGCAAAATTCTGTTAATCACGTCTTTATTTAATACTAGCCCAGCTAACACTGCTGTTGACGCAGCAATATTACTTCGGATGCGGGTGTCATTGATGGCTTCAATAACTTCCGCAACTTCTTCCAAGGTTCGGCTTTGATCATCGGTTTGGCTTAAAGTTGCAAACGGTAGCAACCCTGGAGAATTTAAAAATAGTTCCGTTGGCTGTTCCCAAAGTCGAATTACGTCAAATCTGTGCCAGGTATTCTCTAAGACAAATTCCGTTTGGTAAACTAGTTCAGAATCGCTAGGTTGTAAATAAATTACCACCTGACGCATTCGCTTATTAGGAAATCTTCGGTACACCCGTAAGCGATAATCACACATCCGAAAGGGAATATTAGCATCTGGTCGAGTTTGGAATTCCAGATGAAGGACGATTTCGTCGGACTGCAACAAAATAAGTGCATCTGCGCGGATGGGTTCGAGGGATAATTCCGATGGACTCAGTTCTGTGAGTGTAATTGGCTCATTAAGTAGCCAAGTTGCAAAGTCCCTGGAAAATGATTCAGCAATAAATTTACAGACGTTATCAAACATAGCCTGCAATTATATCAGTAGTATCGTGCCTCTGTAACTTAGGAACGAATTAGGTAATATTTGCCTCTTGACTAATAGCTTTTAACTCTTCACCATTAACTCATGACTCCAGTAGATATTCTGATTCTCTCCAATGGCCCAGGGGAAGTTACAACCTGGGTACGTCCAGTTGTAAGAGCATTGCGGCAACAACTTGGGGATGAGCGTTCGGTTGTCAGAATTTCCGTAGTTTTATCACCTTGTCCAAATGCTAGCGGCAAAGAGGCTGCGATCGCTCTATCTTACGCAGAAGTAGACCGAGTTCAGGGAGCCGAGCATTTTTGGCAGTTTTTGCTGTGGGGAAAGACATTTGAGAATTGGGATTGGAGAAGTCGCGGAGTAGTTGTTTTCTTAGGTGGGGATCAATTTTTTCCCGTTGTCATCGGCAAAAAACTCGGTTATCGCACAGTAGTTTACGCTGAATGGGATGCTCGGTGGTATAGCTTGATAGACCGCTTTGGCGTGATGGCACCGAAAGTTGCTGAACGTGTTCCCCAGAAATATGCTCACAAATTTACTGTTGTGGGGGATTTGATGCTAGCGGCCAGTAGTCATTCGTCCCCGACACTGGACAAAACACAAACAACTGAACTAATTGGTATGCTACCTGGGTCAAAAGCAGCAAAACTAGCCCAAGGAGTACCATTAACATTAGCGATCGCTGAATACATCAACGCAAAAAGACACCAAACGAAGTTTGTGATTCCCGTAGCGCCGACTTTGGATTTACAAACCTTAGCTAGTTTTGCCGATCCTCAGAGAAATCCTTTTGCTCACACCTTTGGCTTCAGCGGTGCTGAATTAATTTTCCCAGAATACAACCAACAGAAGCCAGCGCTCAAAACTACTAACGGCGTCACTGTGGAACTTTGGCAAGAAACGCCAGCCTATGAATTGTTATCTCAATGTAGTATCTGTTTAACTACAGTCGGAGCAAACACGGCCGAACTCTGTGCTTTAGCCGTGCCGATGCTTGTTTTGCTACCAACGCAACAACTTGATGCCATGCGCTCTTGGGATGGTTTGCCAGGTTTGTTAGCTAATTTACCAGGGTTAGGTTCAGCCTTTGCCAAGCTGATTAACTGGCTGTTCATCAGACGGAAAGGTTTATTAGCCTGGCCGAATATCTGGGCACAAGAAGAAATAGTACCTGAATTGATGGGAAAACTCCAACCACAAGAAATTGGCGAAATGGTATTAGACCTTTTAGCTAATCCAGAAAAATTAGAGCAAATGCAACTCAAGCTACGTAGTGTTCGAGGCGAAGCAGGAGCAGCGCAGAAATTAGCAACTTTAGTAACAGAAGAGATTAGACTTCTTGCAAAAGTCGGGAAAAGGTGAAAAGGATAGAATTTTCCTTTACCTCTTGCAAAATATCTATTGATATCCCCTGTGAGAATGTCCTTAGAGGGGCTTTGTTTTTGGCTGCGCTAGATGCCCGTATTTTTACTATTACCCTATATAGTGATTTATTACCAAAATATAAATTATACAAATCATAAAAATACCCAAATTTTTGATAAGACTCAAATATATATGGAAACGCTAACAAAGCAAGTAAGTCAAACTCAAGAGATTTTATTACATCGCATTGCAAACCGTATCCGGCAATCTTTAGAACTGCAAGAAATTTTATCGGCGACGGTTGCAGAAGTCCGCTCGTTTCTAGACACCGATCGCATCAAAATTTATCAGTTTCAACCTGATGGTCATGGGTTAGTAATTGCCGAATCAATTCAGGAAGGTCGGTTACCACCGCTTTTGGGGTTAAATTTCCCCGCAGATGACATCCCACCCTATGCCCGTGAACTGTTTGTCCGAGCACGCCAGCGAAGTATTGTCGATTTGACAACACACGAAATTGGTATTAGTCCTCTCGATTGCTCAGAAACAGGCGAACCATTAGACCAGCCAGATATTCGCTATCGTCCCGTCGATCCTTGTCATGTAGAATATTTGACGGCAATGGGCGTAAAATCTTCAGTTGTAGTGCCGATTGTTTTAAAGAGCAAGGAAACAGGGAAAGATTCATTACCTTCTCTTTTGCAATCATCTCAATTGTGGGGACTATTGGTATCTCACCATTCAGAAACGCGAGTGGTGACAGAACAGGAATTACTATTAATTCAGTCGGTGGTCGATCAAGTGGCGATCGCCATATCGCAATCGATTTTGCTCAGTCAAGTGCGAGAGCAAGCCCGTCAAGAAGCAATTATTAATCAAGTTACCGAGCAACTGCATACTACGCCCATTGCCCAGCTGCAAGCTGCCCTTGAAGAAACAGTAGCTGCCTTTGCTGGCTCTGGAGGACGGCTCTACTTACTGCCAGACGGCGAACAAACAGCAAAAATCTATACCTGTGGGGTGCAGCCTAGTCAACTCGACCTCGGACAAGGTGAGACAACGAGCAATTCAAAGGAGGGCTTTTCTTGGCAGGTGAGCGTGAACGCGAAGGGTAGACCAATTGAGGAACATCGATTGTGGCAGAAATATCTCTTTGCCACTGTCTCACCCCCTGAGCATCCAGAAAAGCCTAGCACCAAATCATGGTCAGTAAATTGGATGAGAGCCGTTTACGCTTTGACTCCTCCACCTAACGAACTCAGTTGTGACTCGAATTTGTGGGCGGTCGCCGATCTTTATAAAGAACCCTTATTGCGATCGCTCGGCCCCAGCTTCCAAGCAACCCAAATCCGGGGCTTGTTGATTGTACCGCTACAGCATGGTGCCACCGTCGTTGGCTGTTTAACCATCTTCCGAGATGAGGTGGATATTGAAACTATTTGGGCAGGTTGTGTTGATACCGATTCTCGCCAACTGATGCCGCGTCAGTCCTTTGCAGCATGGCGCGAACTGAAAACCGGGCAAGCACAGCAGTGGTCAGAATCGGAAGTTAAACTAGCGCAAGCATTAGGTGAACGCTTTGCAACAGCAGTAAAGCAGTATCGACTTTACGAACAAGTGCAGGCCCTGAATACAAACCTAGAGCAACAAGTGCGCGATCGCACTGCCGAACTGCAACAGACAAACACCAATTTGCAACGCTCGACTATTGAGCTAGAGCGCTCGGTGGAACGGCAGCAAGCCTTGGCTCGGATCATTGCTAATATGCGACAGTCGCTGGACGTTATCACTATTTTCCGAACCACAACTGAGGAGGTTTGTCAATTACTTAAGAGCGATCGCTTAACAGTCTATCGTTTTAATGCCGACTGGGGAGGTGAATTTGTCAGTGATTATGAATCTGCAAATCCCGAATGGCAGAGAAATGTCAAGCTTGGAGTCGGTATGGTGTGGGATGACACCTACTTACAGGAAACGAAAGGTGGACGCTACCGCAATAATGAAACTTTTGTAGTTGATGATATCTATAGCGTCGGATTTGCTCAGTGCCACCTTGATATACTTGAACAATTTCATGTCAAAGCCTTCATGATTGCGCCGATTTTTATCGGGCAAGAACTCTGGGGCTTATTGGGAGCCTATCAACACTCAAGCAGTCGGCATTGGGAAGCTTTAGAAGTTGAGTTTTTCACGCAAATAGCAACTCAGTTGGGAGTGGCATTGCAACAAGCTGAGTACCTAGAACAAGTGCGATCGCAAACCAGACAATTGGCGCTTGTAGCAGAGCAACAGCAAACTTTAGCAAGTGTGATCACCAAAGTTCGGGAATCACTGAACTTGAATGCAATTTTTGAAACAACCACCCAGGAACTCCGCCGAGTACTCAATGCGGATCGTGTTGTGGTCTTTCGCTTCTATTCCGAATCTAACTATGACGGCGGCGAAGTCATTGCAGAAGATGTTGCGTCGCATTTCCCATCGACCTTAAGGGCGAAGGTGTACGATCGCTGCTTGGGCGAGCAGAATATTGAGAAATTCTGCCAAGGCTACATTCATGCAGTCACTGATATTTATAACAGCGAGTTAGACGATTGTTATGTTTCGATGCTGTCTCGCTTCCAAGTGAGGGCGAACTTAGTAATTCCCATGATCAAGCAAGGGCAGCTATGGGGTTTACTGTGTATTCATCAATGCCAAAAATCTCGTGAGTGGCAAGAGTCGGAAATTGAATTTGTTAACCAAATCGCCTCTCAGTTAGGAGTTGCCTTACAACACGCCGTACTGCTCAACCAAACACAGCAGCAAGCCGCACAACTTTCGCAAGCGCTTGAGCATTTGCAGCAAACTCAAGCTCATCTGATTCAGTCTGAAAAGATGTCGAGTCTGGGGTTACTAGTAGCAGGGGTTGCCCATGAAATTAACAATCCAGTCAACTTTATCTACGGCAATCTCACTCATATTCATGAATATACGCAAAACTTGATTGGGATGCTTAATCTCTATCAACAGGTCTATCCTGAACCTAATGTGCAAATTCAACAACAAGCAAAATTAGCAGATTTAGAATTCATCGCTGAAGATTTGCCTAAACTGTTTTCTTCACTGAAACTAGGTGCTGAACGAATTTATGAAATAGTTCTTTCCTTACGAAATTTCTCTCGTCTCGACCAAGCCGAGGTAAAACCTGTTGATATTCATGAGGGACTCGATAGCACTCTATTAATATTGCAATATCGTCTTAAGCCTAATTCATTGCATTCAGGCATTGAGATTGTCAAACAGTACGGCGAGTTACCGTTTGTAGAGTGTTTTGCTGGGCAACTTAACCAAGTGTTTATGAACCTATTAGTAAATGCGATCGATGCGCTGGAGGATTTATGCCGACAGTCTGCTAAATCAGGTGCAAAGAAACACCACCCTATCATCACTATAAAAACACAGCTTATAGGAGATGATCGGGTGCAAATCTCCATTAAAGATAATGGAGCCGGGATGACAAAAGAGATACAGGCTAAACTATTCGATCCATTTTTCACAACAAAGGCTGTGGGCCAAGGTACAGGTTTGGGACTCTCAATTAGTTACCAAATTGTAGAAAAGCACGCAGGTAAATTAGAATGTCTGTCCCAACCTGGTGAGGGGGCTGAGTTTGTGATTGACATTCCAGTTAAACAATCTGGGGTCAAAGTAGCAAAGACACTGTTGGCGAATTCCCAAAATAGCTAAACTGAATCGATTAGTTCAGAGATGAAACGATTAAGAGCTTTCTGAGCAGTTTTATAACCAGGTGCTTGCTTACGCAACTTTAGTTCGGACAAAACATGGTCACGTAAAATTTTAAGTTCTGCAACAGGCAATTTAACAGACTGTTTTGCGATGGGCTGTGCCCCGCCGTAGGCGATCGCGCTATCAGATGTTTGATGAAACTCGCTCTGCCGTGTAATACTCGGTTGAAGTTCGTTTTCTGGTCGAATCGGAGCGAAAACTTCTGAGTTTCTCCGTGTAATACTTGGTTGAGGTTCTAATTCTGCCGATGTTAAGAATTGAATATCATCTTGGTCTCTTCGTGTATTACATGGATAAGACTGCTCTTTAATTATTTCCTCCAAATAATCTGCTCTGGTTAATCCCAAACATTCAGAAACAATACCTAACCTCTTCCAAGTATCATCTGTTAGTCGCAAAGAACGTACTTCACGATACTCATCATTTTTAAGTGTAAACTTACCTTGAATATCCCTCTTGAGCTTTTTCATAAAACCTTTCCCATGTATTACACGGAAAGCCTACAAACTTTTACCGAAAAAAGCAACCGCGTATTACACCGAAGAGTAGATTTCTCAGGTGATATTTCTCCATGTAATACACGGCAAAATATAGTTTGATTTTTAATTAAGAAGGTATATTTTGTAGCTGTTTGAAGCGAGACGAGCGAGTTTTGGCAAAAGGTATGCCACTAAGCCAAGCATCCAACCTGACTAAATTCAATGCTGTAGCAGTGAGAATATGCGCCTATATGGGTTTTAACCAATCCGATGTAGCGAGAGCGACGTAGTGCGGAACGCCGTATACCTTGTGAGTGTGTTGCTTCGATGCCTGCACGCTGGTTATAATTCTTTTTCCATAGCAAGCGATTTGATTCCCTCCCTCATTCGAGCGATCGCTTCCAACCCAATCACCGAAATAGCCTTTCGCTACAGCTCTGGCGTGACCTCCAGATAACGCTGAAGACCTGCTTGTATTTGACTACTGGATACTGGAGAACGGAAGCGACGACTTTTCCAATGTCGCCTAACCCACTTTTACCGACTTTTGACCATTAAAAAGCCCCACTTCCAAGGGCAAGGGAATATTTTGAAGTTTTAAGCCGTTTTCCTGTGAGCGAAACTTCTATAGTAAGGCTCCTATTTGATTCTTGCGAAGCTAGGTACACATCTATCCCTTCTTTCCTATTCCCTGCCCACCCAAGTAAATTCTCCGAATCAAATCGGATTGCTATAATATCACTGCTATTGAATAGCAGCTTATATATTTGCTAAATTAATAGCCAATGATTGTAGAGATTGTGGAACAATCTCATCACTTACTGAAAAATCGTATACATTATTGACTACACCTAAGCTCAAGGCAGCCTTTTGGTAGTCGTTAACAATATCCTGATTTAATCCGCGTGAGTATAATTGATTAGCCAAACTAATGACATCCTCAATCAAGGCATTGTTATTGATGCTGAGGGGTGCGCTATTAGCTTTAGGCGCGTAAGTATAAAAAATTATAGAATCAAGCTTGCCATCAGCATTAGAGTCAGTAACTTTGGATATGCGGTTGCCTTTGACATCGTAAGTATAAAAAATTAGGGAGTCGGGCTTGCCGTCAGCATTGGAGTCAGTAATTTCTGATGTGAGGTTTCCTTTAGCGTTGTAAGTATAAATACTTAGCAATTCCGGCTTGCCATCAGCATTGTTGTCATAAATTTCGGATGTGAGGTTGCCTTTGGCATTGTAGGTATTGGTAGTTTTGAAGTCCGGCTTGCCATCAGCATTATTGTCATAAATTATGGATGTGAGGTTGCCTTTGGCATTGTAAGTAAAACTACTTACAGAATCAGTCTTGCCATCAGCATTGAAGTCATTACTTTCTGATGTGAGGTTGCCTTTGGCATCGTAAGTGTAGGTATTTATATAGTTAGCTTGTCCATCAGCATCAGAGTCAGTAGTGTCTGAGATACGCTTACCGTAAACGTTATAAGTATAAATACTTATAAAATCCTGCATTCCATCAGCATTGTAGTCATAACTTTCGGATATACGGTTACCTTTATTGTCGTAAGTAAAAGTAACTTTAGAATCGGGCTTACCATCAGCATTGGAGTCAGTAATTTCTGATGTGAGGTTTCCTTTAGCATTGTAAGTATAAATATACTTATAGTCAGCCTTTCCATCAACATCGTAGTCATAGCTTTCTGATGTAAGTTTACCTTGGGCATTGTAAGTAAAACTACTTTTAGAATCGCTCTTCCCATCAGCATTGAAGTCATCCATTACGGATATGCGTTTTCCCTTAGTATTGTAAACAAAATTACTAATAGAATCAGCTTTTCCATCAGCATTTTCGTCCGAGCTTTGGGATACGAGGTTACCTTTGGTATCGTATTTATAGGTAACTCTTTTGTCCAATGATCCGTTGCCGTCGAAGTCATAGCCTTCAGTTATCAATTTATATTTTTGAGGCATTTTCTTTAACAGTAATAATACTGACGTGAAATTACTGAATCAATTATATGAATATGTGCTCTATTTCTGGGTAAATTTTAGAAAATTGATACGTGTTGTAACATGATTTTGACTGTTTAAAATCATTACAGTAAAGTCATAAATTTGAAAAAATCCACATCCACCGTTAGAAAGATTTTATGTATAAATTTTCAGGTTTTGTCTTCAATTTCAGTAAGTGCTTATACTACTTATCGATGGAATAAACAGTATCGCTAGTTACCTGTTAACAGATAAATCAATAGTGAATTCTTGAGTACAAGAAGAATTTACGATTGACTTTTAAGTAGCTCCAGGCGATCGCGCTTCCAAGGACAAAGGGATATTTTAGAATTTTGCCAGCACACACAGCAAAGCCGAAGCTTTAACTCAGCCCAACGTGAGTTCGATGAACCTCTCCCCAACCCCTCTCCGACGCGGAGAGAAGCTTAAATATCTTGGTTTTCAACGAAAAAATCCAGATTTTAAAGCCTCTTCTCTTTTAGGGGAGAGGTTTAGAGAAAGGTTTTTTAAATCTGTCGAACTTACGTTAAATTATTGACTGCGCCTAAGCTCAACGCACTCTTTTGGTAGTCGCTCAAAATATCGTTATTTAATTCGCGTGAGTATAATCCATCAGCCAAACTGATGACATTATTAATAGAGCCATTGTTCTTGATGCTGAGGGATGCGCTAATATCTATGGGTACGTAAGTATAAGTAGCTATATAGTCAGAATTGCCATCCGCGTTGTAGTCATAAACTTCGGATGTGCGGTTACCGTTAGCATCGTAAGTATAAGTAGCTATGTAGTCAGTCTTGCCATCCGCATTAGAGTCAGTACTTTCGGATATGCGGTTACCTTTAGCATTGTATGCATAAGTATTTATGGAGTCAGGCTTGCCATCAGCATTGTAATCAGAAATTTCAGATCTAAGGTTGCCTTTGGCATCGTATCTATAAGAAATTATAGAGTCAGGCTTGCCATCAGCATTGTAGTCAGAAATCCCGAATATGCGGTTACCTTTAGCATTGTATGCATAAGTATTTATGGAGTCAGGCTTGCCATCAGCATTGTAATCAGAAATTTCGGATCTAAGGTTGCCTTTGGCATCGTATGTATAAGTATATTTGTAGTCAGCCCGTCCATCACCATTGGTGTCATAACTTTCGGATGTGCGGTTACCTTTGGCATTGTATGTATAAGAAATTATATATTCAGGCTTGCCATCAGCATTGGTGTCAGTAATTTCTGATGTGCGGTTGCCTTTGGCATCGTATCTATAAGAAATTATAGAGTCAGGCTTTCCATCAGCATTGGCGTCATAACGTTCGGATGTGCGGTTGCCTTTGGCATCGTATGTATAAGTATATTTGTAGTCAGTCTGTCCATCACCATTAGTGTCATAACTTTCAGATATGCGGTTACCTTTGGCATCGTATGTATAAGAAATTCTGGAATCAGGCTTTCCATCAGCGTTGGTGTCAGAAATTTCGGATATGCGGTTACCTTTGGCATCGTATGTATAAGAAATTCTGGAGTCAGGCTTTCCATCAGCATTAGTGTCAAGAATGTATGATGTAAGGTTACCTTTGTTATCATATGTATAACTATTTATATAGTCAGCCTTTCCATCAGCATTGGTGTCATAACTTTCGGAAATCTTATTGCCTTTAGCATCGTACTTATAGTTAACTATAAGTTCAAATATTCCGTCACCATTGTTATCTATTCGTTGAGTTATCAACTTGTATTGTTGAGGCATTTTTCTAGCTAGTAATAATAGCGTGAAATTACTCGATCATTATATCAGCCGATTTCTTCAAGGATAATTTCTAGAAAATTCAAACTTGTCGTAGCATGAATATGATGAGTTAAAATCGTTGCAACGGTATATACATTTTAGAATGCTTTACATCCATCTTTAGAAAGAATTAATCTAGAAATTTTAGTATGTCTTTGTGCTGCTTAATGATGGAAGAAACTGTATCGGTAGTGACTCATTAACAGTTAAATTGTTATTTGCGATCGCCCTTAGACACTGTGCTAGGCGCGATCGCACTTCCAGAAGGGGAAATATTGGAGTTTTGTAAGCACTGCAAAGCAAAAGTAGCGATCGCAAAACTCCAAAATTACGTTATTTTAGACTCGTGCTATTTCGATCACAGTCTAACTATATGCTAAATCACTAGTTAACAGTGTATTCATTGCCAGGTTCGATCCCAATACTTGTGCAGAGTTGGGGGTTATCTCATCAGGAGCGGAGAAATTTGGTGAATTGACTGCACCTAAACTCAACACGGGCTTGCCATTACCTTTGGTATTGTAAGTCAAGTAAGCTTGATAGTCAGGCTGTCCATCAGCATTGTAGTCATAACTTATTGATGTGCGATTGCCTTTGGCATCGTAGGTATAAATGTTTATATATTGGTGCTTCCTCTAGGGTGAGGAAGCACAGCCTCTGGTGCAACTTCCTCAAAAGGAAACCAGAGAAGATGAAGATGGAGGGACAAAGAGATTAAGCGAGTATAAATGCACATTCCCCTTATCCCCTGTATTCAGGTTGTTGGGCTATTCGCTGGTGGTTCTTCCGCAGGGGGTGCAAGTACCGCATCCGGAGCAATTTCTTCAACGGGAATCGGTTCTTTGTCCTCAGTTTCGTTATGTGGTTGTGCTGCTTCTACTAATTCAGGTGATGGGGGATTTGGTGGAATCACTTCCGGCAAATTCTCAGTTTTTGCTTCGGTGTCGGTAGTGCTGACTACTCCATCGGCTGGTTGTTGTGGTGTGGGAGTTGGAGATTCGATGTCAGCGGTGACTAATTCCCCTACAGGTTGTTCTGGTATGGGAGTAGTTCTGTCGATAATCTCAACAGTGGGTGGAACTTTGGGAGTAGAGGAAGTTGCCCCAGTTTTATTGGTTGCGGGCGCTTTTTTGCTCACCGTCTGTTGTACTCGGTTTTTCACACCACCAAAAGTGCTACCAAGTCCCTGCTGTAACTGTGCTAGCCGTTCCTGAAGCGACAATTTATTAACTTGCTGCTGAATCGAAGTTTTAACAGTTTCAGAACTGGGCACTGGAGTTTGTTGCGCCTGTGGTGTCACTTGCCGACGTAATGAAAGAGTTTGCCAACCAAACCAACCCAAAAGAGCGACACTAGCTACATGACCTAGCAAAAGGCCTCCGGTAATGCGTTGTGCAAATACCCACAAAACCAAGGCGTAGAATAACCCTACACCGCTCCAGATAAAATCATTCTTACGATGGATTTCTGGGAAGAAGAAAGCTGCTAAATAAATGGCTAAACTACCAAGGCCCACCGCCAAAGCTAGGACATATGCCAGCATTATTTGGTTACTCCTTACTATGACCTTTAACTAGAGATTAGGGATTAGAAATTAGGAATTAGAAATAAATTAGATTTCCTGCTTCCCAGTAACCATTCCCGATCCTTTAACTAGATATTTTAATTTTGCAAATTTTGCAAGGCAATTGTTGATTTAGATACAAATTAGAACTATTTATCTGTGTTAGTTGTGTATCTTTGCAGTCTAGATCAACACTTTCTTAATGTCTTCTTTAGGAGAGAAGCGAAAATATCGGACTACCCTTAAAGATAAAAGGATCTGCAAGAGTTAGCCAAACATAGTTTATGACCCTACAAAGCTTTGGTGTGATTGGTTTAGCCGTTATGGGCGAGAATATCGCTCTAAACGTCGAGCGTAATGGCTTCCCAATTGCAGTTTACAACCGATCCAGAGAAAAAACCGATGCCTTTATGGCCCAGCGTGCGCCAGGAAGGAACGTCAAAGCCGCCTTTACCCTGGAAGAATTCGTAGCTTCACTAGAACGTCCCCGCAAAATCTTAGTGATGGTACAAGCTGGTAAGCCAGTCGATGCGGTGATTGCTCAACTCAAACCCTTACTAGATGAAGGCGATATCATTATCGACGGTGGCAACTCTTGGTTTGAAGATACAGAACGACGCACTCAGGAATTAGAACCCGCTGGGCTGCGGTTTCTTGGTATGGGTGTCAGTGGTGGCGAAGAAGGAGCGCTGAATGGCCCCTCACTGATGCCTGGAGGTACACAAAGCTCCTACGAGTATCTCTCACCAATTTTCAACAAAATTGCTGCCCAAGTCGATGATGGCCCTTGCGTAACTTATATTGGCCCTGGTGGTTCTGGTCACTATGTCAAAATGGTACACAACGGCATTGAGTATGGCGATATGCAGCTAATTGCTGAAGCCTACGATTTGCTGAAAAATGCCGCCGGACTTGACCATAATCAGCTACATGAGGTGTTTGCTGAATGGAACACCACCGATGAACTCGATTCATTTTTGATTGAGATTACGAAGAATATCTTCCCTTACATTGACCCAGAAACAAATCTACCCCTGGTGGATTTGATTGTTGACGCGGCTGGTCAAAAGGGAACTGGACGCTGGACTGTGCAGACTGCATTGGAATTGGGAGTCTCTATTCCCACAATTACAGCAGCAGTTAATGCCCGGATTATATCTTCTATTAAAGAGGAACGGGTTGCAGCATCTAAAGTCCTCACAGGCCCCAGCGGCAAGCATGAAGGGCAAACTAAGGACTTTATCAACAAAGTACGCGATGCCCTATATTGCTCAAAAATCTGTTCTTATGCTCAAGGGATGGCGCTGCTATCCACAGCTTCAAAAACATATAACTGGAATTTGAATCTGGGCGAAATGGCGCGGATTTGGAAAGGTGGTTGTATTATTCGCGCTCGCTTTTTGAATAAGATTAAGAAGGCTTTTAGCGAAAATCCAGCTTTGCCTAACTTGCTGTTAGCTCCCGAATTTAAGCAGACAATTCTCGACAGACAGACTGCTTGGCGGGAAGTGATTGCGACAGCTGCAACACTGGGAATTCCCGTACCAGCGTTTAGTGCATCTTTAGATTATTTTGACAGCTATCGCCGCGATCGCTTGCCCCAAAACTTGACTCAAGCACAACGCGACTACTTCGGCGCACATACTTACCTGCGTACTGATAAACCCGGAAGTTTCCACACCGAATGGGTTCCCATTGCTGAGAAACAATAAACTACATCTTTTGAAGGTGTAAAAAAGTTCAGTCTCTAGATAGTGGTTCTGATTTTCAGAGCCACTTTTTTGTTACTAAACTTTTGTTAATAGCGTTCAGTTACGACACAATTTTTGCCACTTTTCCTTCCCGCAAGGGAAACAAGAGTTAAGTCTATTTGATGTTTTTTCAAGATTATTAATCCATGTAGAGGTACTTATTACCTTACTAATGTATCTTGGGCAACTAAGGTTGCTCTGTGAAGTTCTTCATCAGTAGCAGTGCCTGCATTGTTTTTGAATGTTCGAGGGTGCGTAGCGTAGCCCGTCATAGACATCGCCTGCTTTAAACCTATCACTAGAAGTGCGTAGACGCTGCATCAGTAAGTCAAAAGACATCGCGTATACTAAGACATTAATATTAAGGGTGTAACAAATTTATTCCAAGCGCAGAAAGTAACACTCTTGGCATCGAGAGCAGCAGTAGAGGTTTGCTTTTAACTTATAATCAAAACAACTTGCCTTCAGGAGATTGACAAAATGACATATATCTCCACAAAAACCCTCACATTTGAAGATTTTCTCTCCGAATACCGAGACAATCCCCGCTATGAATTGGCAGACGGAGAACTAATCGACATGGAACCAACTGGCCCGCACGAAACTGTGAGTGGTAAACTTGCAACGCAAATAGGAATCTACCTTGTTGCAGAAAAACTTCCCTGGTTTATTCCTCGCACTTGTTTAATTTATCCCTTTGCAGATATAGCTACAGTTCGTCGTCCTGATATTGCGGTTCTTGATGAAACCGTTCTCGACCGTGAACCCCTTTGGGAACGAGAACCCGTAATTACTCTTGGACGCTCAATTAAACTGGTGGTTGAAGTCGTTAGTACCAACTGGGAAACTGATTATGCGCGGAAAGTTGAAGAATATGCACTCTTAGGCATTCCTGAATATTGGATTGTGGATTATCGCGGATTGGGCGGTGTGGCATTTATAGGTAAACCCAAACAACCTACTTTCACTGTCTGTCAATTGGTTGAAGACACCTATACTCAACAACAATACCGACTAAACCAACCAATTAATTCACCGCTTTTGCCTGGTCTTCAGCTTCGTTTAGATGAAATCCTTCCTCGTTAAGTATAAGCGCAGAAGAAGAGTGAGAAGCGATCGCTTTATGGCGACCTAATTTAAAAGGCGAAGCTGACAATCACTTAATTGAATTAGTAGTTGCTGGGAATGCTCAAATTATTGCCACTCACAATGTCAAAGATTTCCAAAATGCTGAATTGTTATTTCCTAACTTATCAATATTAAAACCCGAAGAAATTATTAGGAGTTAAACAAAAATGGCAACTTTAACTATTCGTCTACCAGACGATAAGCATAATAGATTGAAAGAACTTGCTCAAGCCAAAGGCATAAATGTCAATAAGTTGATTGAAGAACTCTCCACTATAGCTCTAGCAGAATTTGATGCCAATACAAGATTTAAAGCAATGGCTGCAACTGGCAACCTAGAAGAAGGCTTAAGAATACTGGCTAAACTTGATGCTCTGACAGAATAGAGCTTGTAGCGTGATGATGCAAGCACTCACAGGAGACGATCACCTGTAGTAAAGTATTAGACGCGTAGACGCTGCATCGGCTTGTCGCTAGACATCGCCTGCTTTAAACCTATCACCAGAAGTGCGATCGCCACCTCATCTAAGTATTTTGATCGCACCCTTCGCAGGTATACAAATCAAAACTAAGTGGATATTTTGAGAATAAAAAATTAGATCAACTTTGTCCCTAGCTGAATATTGGGTTTTCAACCTATCAAAATGTAAGTTCGACAAAATACGATTACAGCCTAAAATACCCCGATTCAGCAAGGATTTTGATGGTTATTATTACCAAGATATTTAGCTTTTAATTCTTCTAATTCTTGATCTAATTTGTCTGTAGTAGCAGGCTGATGCTTAGAATTTGGTGATTGTGCAGGTATATTTTTAGGTTGTGGTTTACTGACTGTAAATTGAGTTTTGAGTTCTTGTAATTCTTTTTCAATTGAACTAGGGGAGATAACTGGGGGTGTAGAGGTTGGCGGTGTTGCAGGTGTGAGAACTGGCGGAGCTTGGGAATTTAAGTCTTTGAGAACTTCGTCTACTGTTTGATAACGGCGGACGGGGATACTTTGTAGCATCTTGTCAAGAATGCGACTCAACTCGTTACTAATAGGAGTTGTGATGTACTGCTGCCAAATCCAAGCGTCATTATTAATATCATAAGAATCAAAAGGCGATCGCTCGGTTAATAATCGAATACAAGTAGCGCCCAAGCTGTAGATATCGCTGGCAAAAATAGCGTGTCCTCTCATTTGTTCTGGGGCGACATATTCAGGACTACCAATACTTGTACCAGTTCTGTTGAGGGCGGTGCTGGTGGCAGATTTAGAAGCACCAAAATCTACTAAAACTAATTTGCGATCGCTACTACGTAAAATAATATTTTCGGGTTTAATATCGCGGTGAATTACTTGTCTTGCATGACAAAATTGTAGTACTGGCAATAAATCATTAAGCAATTGCCGGATCTGCACTTCGTTGAAAGCGCCTTGGTGTACTAATTCCTGCGCTAAGTTTTGTCCATCGATAAATTCTTGTACAAGATACTGCCGATCATCTTGAGTAAAATATGCTAGCAGTTCTGGAATTTGGGGATGTTTGCCCAACTCATCCAACTGCACTGCTTCTTGAGTAAATAACTCCACAGCTTTTTGCACTGTATTAGTGCCTTGGGCTTGGGGGTAAAATTGCTTAATCACACAGCGTGGTTTCGAGGGTTTATCCTCATCCACAGCTAAAAAAGTTCTACCAAAACCACCTTGTCCTATCGGTTTAATAGCACGGTAGCGTTCTTTAAGGAGTAACTTAAAACCACAAGTCAGGCAAAACTTGACATTATCAGAATTTTCCGGTTTCGGGCAAAGGGGATTAAGACAGTAGCTCATGGAAGGTGGCGCTTAGAATCGCTCTTACTTGTCTTTATTGTGCCCTGCGATCGCCATAAGAGTAATTATTTCACCGTCGTTCTAAAATATAAGCACTGTTCCAGGGTTCCACCCGTTTGATTTTCCGCATGTTTTGGCAGATAAGGCAATTGTGCTTATTGCGAAAATACTTCCCATCGATTGTGCAACACCTGATCACGCTACCTGTAAGTTTGCTAACTCATTAGCATCCGCAGGTGTTTCCTTCAAAAATTTGTAGACAATATCCCGAAAACTCTGACACGCCATAATACTTGGCGACTTGGGAGTAACCCCCGCAACAATCTCAGAGTCGCCACTGGCCCGTGCAACGCGCAAAGTATGACAGCAAAAGACCTTAACAAGATACTTTTAGCAGCTTGAAGATATTCCTTAAGTCTGAAATAAAACCAACTATAAGAGTGAAGCTTTTAATTACCAAGCTATAGAAAATGTATGAAATAACATTTATACTATGTTATAAAACGAGATATTACAAAAAATTATTTATAAACACACTTTATCTTTTTCACATTTAACTGAACTATTTTCAAAAATTATAACTAACAAATAAATTAGTGAACCTTTCTAACCAAAATAATTTTTGCGCTGTGTGCAGTTATGAACAATCAAATGACGTGGAAATATATATTTCAACTCAAGGCTGTCATTAATTGGGTTGAATCTGTGTTTTTGTTATTATCCGACCAATGGATTCGTGAGTTACTTGGTCAGCAACCCCTCACCAATCCTGAATATTCACACCTATTTCTTGTGTTGGTATTCGTTATCGGGATTGGTTATTGGTGGGTTGGTAACGACATCTCTCGCAATCATGGCATCATAAAACTTGGAATTATCGCGCAATCTTCGGTTTTCGTTGTGCTGGCTTATCATACTTTGGTAAGCAAACTTCACCCATTTTATTTAATTCCAGGTGTAATTGACCTGACTTTTGCAATTCTCTTTGGTATATTTTTAAACTCTTACGCTCGAACTCAACCGACTATGGAGTAGCAAGATAAATTATTTATTATGGCACAAAAAAATGGCCCTTGGACAATACAAGAAACCCACGAAAAGTACCAAAATTCCTTTATCAATGTTCGTGAAGACCAAGTTGTCCAACCTGACGGGCAACCTGGGATGTATACTACCGTCAAAATGAAACCAGGCGTTGCGATTTTGCCAATAGATAATAATAGCAACGTGTATCTGATTCGGCAATTTCGCTATGCTCTTGGTAAAGAAAGCATCGAAGTAGTATGCGGTGCAGTTGAGGAAGATGAACCTTGGCAAGAAGCAGCACAACGTGAAATTGCAGAAGAAGTTGGCATCAAAGCATCGGAATTAATTGATTTAGGTGTGGTTGATTTAGATACATCAATTGTTCGTTGTCCAGTGCAGATGTTTTTGGCAAAGCAGTTAACTTTAACAGAAGCAAACCCAGAAGGCACAGAGACGATAAAAACAGTTAAAGTTTCTCTCGATACAGCTGTGCAAATGGTGATGGATAGTGTGATTACACACGCACCAAGCTGCGTGCTAATTCTGAAAGCGCGTAACTATATATATCAGCTCTGACTAATGGAAAGCTCCAATTTAAATCGAGGTATTGCATACACTTGGGGGTCTACACCTGAAGAAAGGTTGATGCCGTTTCCATGCGACAAATATATAGAAAATAGTGATGAGGCATATTTCCGAGCCATAGATGTGAAAGCCCCAACTCAAATTTTATTTCGATGGCTATGTCAACTTAAAATTGGCTCATATAGTTATGACTGGATTGACCGCCTCGAAAGGATATTTTTTCCAGTTCAAGATTCAATATCAGACCCTCCAAGCCCAAAACAACTACTTCCAGGGGTAGAAAATTTAGCGCCTGGTCAAAGAGTTATGGGCGTTTTTAAACTCGTTGAGTTTGAACAAAATCGACATTTAACGATAGTAATGGATGATGAAAGAGCCATTACTATGTTTGGTAATATTGCAGCGAGTTATGTAGTTTTTCCGATATCAGAAAATGCTTGTCGCTTGATTCTTAAAGGGCATATCCGCTATCCCAGGAATAGATTTTGGTCATGGATACGCTATGTTTTGCCTTGGGGAGATTTATTGATGATGCGTCAGCAGTTTTTGAGGTTAAAAAATTTAGCTGAATCTAGCTATGAGGTGAAGATTTAGGACATGAAAAGGTACAAAATAGTCTTCCAAATCATACTTGCGATCGCAATGGTAGTAGTTGGTGTTTTACACTTTACTCACACAGGGGGATTTGAGAAGATTGTGCCAGACTATCTTTCCTACCATTTACCATTGGTCTACACTAGCGGGTTTTTGGAAGTTTTGGGTGGGATAGGATTATTAATTCCTAGTGTCAGCCGTTTTGCTGCATGGCTTCTTGTTGTCCTTTATATTGTTGTTTTTCCAGCTAATCTTTATCAGGCAGTTAATAACATCAAGGTTGCAGCATTGCCACACGACCCGCCACTAATTTGGTTGCGACTTCCTTTTCAGGCTCTCTTAGTCGCTTGGGCTTGGTGGTTTACAAGAAAGAATATAACTGAGACAACCGAATGAGTAAGCTGCAAATCGGTACTAGTGGTTGGGTTTATAAGCATTGGATGGACATTTTCTATCCCCCACATTTGCCTAGCGACCAGCAACTATCATTTTACGCCCAACACTTTTCTAGTGTAGAAATTAACTTTTCCTTTTATCGTTTGCCAGAGCGGTCTGTGTTTGAAAATTGGCAGGAGCAAACACCTTCTGAGTTTCTTTTTGCTGTCAAAGGTAGCCGCTATCTCACCCACATGAAAAAGTTAAAAGACCCGATAGAGCCGCTATCTCGCCTAATGGAACGTGCATCTGGATTGCAAGAAAAGCTCGGCCCTATTTTGTTTCAATTTCCTCATACTTGGCACATTAATATTGAGCGTCTTCAGCCCTTTTTGGAATTACTACAAACCTATCCAAAACAACAATTTACAGTTGAATTCCGTCACTCAAGTTGGCTAATTCCCCAAGTTTACAAACTACTGGAAAGTGCAGGTGTAGCCCTTTGTCTACCTGTAAGCCCAACAGTTCCCCTTGATGTCTGTTTGACTACCCGTTGGACTTATATTCGTATGCACAGCGGGCAATGGAACGTAGGATATAGCGATGAGGAATTATCTACATGGGCTGAACGTATCCGTTCATTTCTTAAGCAGGGGATTGACGTTTACGTGTACTTCAACAACGACCCCGATGGACATGCTATTCGTGATGCTCAACGACTGCATATTTTGCTGGGATCTTGGTAAAAGGTACTGGGGATTAGGGATTAGGTTTCCACTCGTAAAAATTATGGAATTCTGCTTTGAACCGTCCCAAATTTTAGAACAATTCCCTAATACCCAGTACCCACGACCAGTTGAAAACCTATTATTCTACTTTAATCAAATCTGTTGACTGCTTGATTGGCAACAGTATTTGCATTAGCTGACCCAATGGCATAGAGCGTTGCTCATGAACAAAGACTAAGGGTACAAGTGCAACCATTCGTAGTAAGCCTGAGAGAACAAATAGCCCTAACAAACCCGCAGCATTAGGCAGAGTTGCGAGAAAACTTCCGGCAGTGATACCGATTGCTCCAGTGATACCAGCAATTGCTCCTGCGATCGCAAAATAACTAGACTGATAACGCAACGGTGCTATTCCCATCATCATATTATTAGTACACAAATCAATTGCCGCCCAAGTCCCGCCGGCTAGTATATGCAACACAGGTAACCAGACCCAATAGGAAATTTGATCACTTCCAACCACCAGCCACAGCAGAGGTGTCACCGCCACTAACACTCCCACTAATAGCAGTAGCGGGCGATTGCCAATTCGGTCAGCCAGTTTGCCCCACAAAAGCAGCATTAACATATTCGCACCAGTCCCTAAGCCGTGATAAATCGTTACCACACTGATATCTATATCCAGGTTATCCAGCATATAGAGATTAAAGAAAGGAGCGCTGATGTTAACAGCAAAGCACCAAATACTCAGATAAAGCACAAACTTTACAAAATTAGCATCTTTGAAGAGGGTAAAATCTATTGCCTGGGGTTTTGACTCGGATGTATCAGAATCTGCGACCTTTAAAAGCTGCGGATTCACATCAGTCATCCAGATCTGACAGCCCACACTGATTAGTCCCAGGATGATCCCTAAAACCAAGACTACACTGTAACCTTGAAGTGTTCCACCAGGCCAAGCCGATACTGCCAAACCCAGCAGTGGTACAGCAACAAAGTTCGTCAAACCGAGAATACTATTACGAAAGCCGAAATACCGCCCCCGCAATTGCTGAGGTACTAACACAGCTGTCCAACCAAGCCAAGGCGCACGACCGAAAGCTTCGATGATATTAGCCCCTAAGAGTATTCCCAATGTCAACTGCACTACTTGCTGCCCAGCCATGTGAGATGATGTAACCAACCAAATCGCTGGCACAAGAATCAACCACAGCAGCCGCGACGGAAGGAAAATACCTAAAAAATACCAGCGAAAGCTAGTACTTCGGTCTACCAAATACGCTCCCAGCGGTTGGAGCAGATTCACCATTTGAGGAATAGCAGCGAGCAGACCAATTTCTACTGGCCCAGCACCTAACTCTAGCAAGAAATTACTGAGCAACGCGCCGCCGATGATACTATAAAAAATCGCAGCAAAGACGCTCTCAAAAGTTAACGCCCTGAGACTAGTCCGAATTTCTGGCTTAGAAATTAATTTCAAAAACCGTTTCGGAGTTGCAGAAATTACTGTTTCTGTTAATGACCTATCCTCTGAAATCTCTTGAATAGGGATAGGAGGAAGAGTACTTGCTTCTAGTGGAATGGCATCTTCTTGGTGCTGAACCATATTATTTGATTAACATTTAAAAAGTTTAATTTTCATAGCAAATCTTTCCTCTATTAATAGTAATTAGTAAATTGTTATAGAGGAGTTCACAAATAAGTTCTGACGCACTACCTTTGCTCACTCATCCAGAGGAACAATCCACAGCAAGTGTTAACTATACACTAGGTTTCATAAAAAAAGTGGCAGATAATTGCGTCTGTTATTTAATAAGCTAAAATTATATTTTGATTGACATTATGGTTATGTATAAAACTTACTTAGTAACTTTATTATCATAAATATTTTTATCAAATATTTTCTCGCTTTTCTTAAAAACCTAACGAAAATTGCGAAATTCAGTCTTGAGGATTATTACTTTTATAGATTAATCTGCTAATTTGGCTATTTCTAGTACACATAGGAGGAAATTAACCTGCGTTTATACAGCTAAGAGTTGAGGATTGAGGCGTGAGTTGAACTTCTTGGAGTAGCCTTGACATCTGAAGCGGGGAAATAGTTTTCAATGTACTCTGGTGGATTATCTCATCCGCTAATTCTAGCGCCGTTCGATAACTAATATGTCACCAATTGCATAAGCCTTGAGAAGATAATTTCACCAGGAATATCTATCGTGAGGTCATCATTGTTCACCCTAGTAATTGTGCCACGATCGCAGTACCAGTAAGAAAAGCTTTTATGCAACAGACGGAAATTAACGATATATCGGCAGATAGTTCCTTAGTTGATCCTGAAAAAGACCTCCTGGGACACGCCAACTTCGCCAAGTATCTAGCAGATAGCATTTGCAAAATGACCTTTCCTGAAGGTTTCGTTATTGCAGTTTACGGTTCTTGGAACTCTGGTAAATCCACACTATTGAACTTTGTAGTTCATTATCTGCAGCAAAAACCAGAGGAAGAACAACCAATCATCGTTCCTTTTAATCCCTGGTTATTCTCTGGGTATCAAGACATTACAAGACGCTTTTTTGAACAATTGCAAGACGTGTTAAGCCAAGTAACACCTGTGTCCAAAAGTTTGAAAGATAGAATAGCTGATTTTGCCAACCTTATTTCGGAAATCCCTATACCTTATGCTCAAACTGGCAAGGCAGTAGCAACATTATTGGATGAGGATGACAAGGAAGCTTCGGAATTAAAAGAAGAAGTAGAAGACAAGCTAGTACAGCAGCAACAGCGAATAGTCGTAACGATTGACGATATTGATCGGCTTCCTGCTGATGATATCATGCAGCTATTTCGTATTTTCAAAGCAATACCAAATTTTAACAACGTTGTCTATCTTTTGGTATTTGATAAAGAAGTTGTACTGAAAACAATTACAGATAACAAAGAAAAATCAAGAGAAGCCTACTTAGAAAAAATTATTAATGTTGCTTTTGAGTTACCTAGCCCAGATAAAACCTCACTTCGCAGGCTACTTTTTGAAAAGCTTGACAGCATATTTTCTGACATCAAAAAACAAGAAGTTAACCAAAATCGCTGGGGTAATATTTACTTCCAAGGAATAGACCACTTTATTACTAATATCCACGACATTGTTCGTTTTACTAACATTTTAATAGTGACATATCCAGCAGTAAAAGGTGAAGTCAACCCCGTTGATTTCATTGCTATTGAGTCGCTGCGAGTTTTTTGCCCAATGATATATGGCATAATCTTTCAAAATCCTCATATTTTCGCAGGAGACTTACACTCGTCAATAAATGAACTCAAAAGCTTGCTTGATACCTGGATTGCTCAACTGCGAGATGAAGACAAGCAGCCTATCAAAAATCTGCTTATGTACCTTTTTCCTAAGTTAAAATCCGTTTGGGGTAATAGTTATATAGATGAGCAAGAAGAGTTTGAATGGCGTCAGCAACTACGTGTATGTAGTTTAGAAATATTTCCTATTTACTTTCGTCTAACTTTATCAGCAGGTGAATTATCTAATATTCAGATAAAAGCTATTCTTGCTTTGGCTGGAGATGCAGAAAAATTTAGAGACTATCTCATAGAACTTACTAAGCAAAAACGTCCAGACGGCACGTCGCAAATTAGGGTATTTTTGGAACAACTTGAAAATTTTGCTGAACAAGAAATTCCTGTAAATTTTATTCCCTCAATTGCGCAAGCTTTGTTTGATGTAAGCGAGCATATTCTTTTGTGTCATCAAGAAGAGCGTAATGGAATTCTTAATTTCGGAGATGAAGTTATAATAACTCGTTTAATTTCACAAATATTGCATAGGCTTGACGAACCAGAACGGCTTGAGGTGTTAAAAAAAGCAATTAATCAAGGTAAAGGATTAACAATAATTAATCATGAGCTAGCAACACTAAAACAGCAGCAAAGTAAATATGCTTTAGATAAGTATAACTTAGAAGAAGAATGGCTAGTGAATCCAAAACACCTCAAAGAACTAGAAGAAATTGCCGCACATAAGCAGCAAACAATTGACATCAAATGATTGTGATATTTATTACAATCAATCTTTAACGTAGAGTCTATCTAGTGAAAGAGTTGAAGTAAAGTCGACTCTCGCTAGCATTGTCAGCATTAGGTTTGATATTATCTTCTAAACTTATTAGCCCCTGGTAATTCGGGGGCTTTTTGTTTGCAGCTAATTATGGAACTGGGAAAATTGGCAGCGTTTGCGCTTGCTGTTGCTCTGTAATTCAGCCACGCCGAAAAGCATAAAGGCTAAGATAGCCATATTGCTGCATCTACATTCTGCTAATCCAAAATTGCCATCATGAGCATAATTTCAACTTTACCTAACTACATCAACGGGCAATGGTGTGCGTCTAGCGCTACAAACTACTCAAATGCAATCAACCCAGCGACCGCAGAGATACTGGCTCAAGTACCTCTATCAACAGCGGCTGAGGTAAATCAAGCAGTTGTAGCAGCATCAGCAGCTTTTGTTACATGGCGGCGCACACCTTCAACAGAAAGAGTGCAGTATTTGTTTAAACTTAAAAATTTACTAGAAGAACATTATGAAGATTTGGCACGCACGATAACTTTAGAATGCGGTAAGACTTGGGCTGAGTCTAAAGGTGAAATGCGTCGTGCTATAGAAAATGTGGAAGTTGCTTGTGGTATTCCGATGATGATGCAAGGGACGAATCTGGAAGATATTGCCACAGGTATTGATGAGATGATGATTCGCCAACCTTTGGGAGTCGCGGCGGTGATTTGTCCTTTCAACTTTCCTGGGATGATTCCGTTTTGGTTTTTGCCCTATGCGATCGCAACTGGTAATACATACATTGTTAAGCCTTCGGAAAAAGTACCGCTGACAATGCAAAAAATCTTCCAACTATTAGAAAAAACGAGTTTGCCCAAAGGAGTAATCAATCTGATAAACGGTGCGAAGGAAGCTGTCGATGCGATTCTCGATCATCCTCAGATTCGGGCAATTAGTTTTGTTGGTTCGACGCCAGTAGCTAAATATATATATAGTCGAGCAGCAGCAAATGGGAAACGGGTGCAATGCCAAGGTGGTGCAAAAAATCCGCTGATTGTTTTACCAGACGCAGACATAGAAATGACTACACGCATTGCTGCTGATAGCGCTTTTGGGTGTGCCGGACAGCGTTGTTTAGCGGCATCTGTGGCAATTACTGTAGGGAATGCACGTCAGTCTTTTACAGAAGCCATGGCCGAAACAGCTAAAAAGCGTGTCGTAGGTAACGGTTTAGACAAAGGTGTAGAAATGGGGCCTGTGATTGATGTTCGCAGTAAAACACGAATTGAGGCATTAATTCAACAAGGAATAGAGGAAGGTGCAAACCTTCTGGTGGATGGACGAAAAGCGAATATTTCTGGTTATGAGCAAGGTAATTTTATTCGTCCAACAATTCTACAAGACGTCAATCCGGTAGGTGAAATCGCCCGCACAGAAATTTTTGGCCCGGTGTTGAGTTTAATACATTTGGATAGTATTGATGATGCGATCGCCTTAGTCAATAGCGGTCAATATGGCAATATGGCTTGTTTATTCACCAGCAGCGGTGCAGCAGCTCGTAAATTCCGCTACGAAGCAGAAGCTGGCAATATTGGGATCAATATTGGTGTTGCTGCACCAATGGCGTTTTTTCCCTTTAGTGGCTGGAAAGAAAGCTTCTTTGGCGATTTACACGGACAAAGCAATCATGCCGTTGAATTTTTTACCCAAACTAAAGTAGTAGTTGAACGCTGGCCCAGCAACTGGTCACGTCAATTTTAACTTGAACTGAGAGCAGCTAAATTTGTCCGCCGTTTTTGAATGCGCCTGTGGCGATTATCCCGAAAACTACGGCTCCCAAAGCTACTATTGCTGCGCTCCACTTTGCCATTGGGTGAGTATCCCACCAAGTAGACAAGCTTGGCACTGTTTTATTATTAAAATCTCCCTCAACCTTGTCAAAACCTGAAATAGGCTCCACAAGATTGTCTGGGGCGTCTTCGGACTTTGGTTGATTTGTCTTTTGTGCCTTAAAGCCTACTTGTAGCATGAAAGCATCCATTAACTGGGGTGAAAGCCTTTCGGTAAGAGCCATCATCTGTCCAACATCTCCAACCACGATATCCCTAGTAGGATGTTCAGCCACATAAAGAATTGCGTCCGCTACTGCCTGGGGAGAATAAAATGGGGGTGCTCCTTGCGGCTTTACGCCCAATTTAGTACGCGCTTTGTCGAACAAAGGTGTGTTAATTGAAGCGGGCATAACATTAGTGACGTTAATAGGTAATTTGTCATGCATCAATTCCACCCGCAAAGCTTCTAGAAAGCCATCAATTCCATGTTTAGATGCACCATAAGCACTATGGAATGGGAATGAACGCTTGGCTTCCACCGAGGAAATATGAATTAGCGATCCTCGTCCTTCGCGCTTGAGATGGGGCAAGGCAGCCATCGCTCCATATACCTGTCCCATCAAATTCACATCAATCACCCGTTTAAATTCTTCTGGTGTTGTTTGATCAAAAGTAGCGTAGAGAGCCACAGCAGCACAGTGAACCCAAGTGTCTAGCCTTCCGTATTGCTCAATAGCTTTGTCTGCGATCGCTTGAACTTGTTCAAACACTGACACGTCAGCAGGTATAGCTACTGCTTTACCGCCCATTTGTGATATTTCATTTACTAATGACTCTAATCCCGCTTCATTACGAGCAGAAACAACCAGGGATGCTCCTTTTTTGGCAAACTCAAGCGCTGTTTTTCGCCCAACTCCACTGGATGCACCTACGACTGCAACAACCTGTTGATTAATCGGCTTCAGCTGCATTTTGACTACTCCTTGAAAGTAAAAATTATAAATTCTCTACCTTATACTGGGGTGGCAAAGGTAGAGCTTTGAAAACACGTATTTGCACGACGAAATTACTTATTTGGAAAAATTCCTTAATAACTTTGCTGTACTCTCATGTTATTGACGATTCACGTTTTCTTTTGTCTATCTATCGGGGAGTTTGAAATTCTTTCTTTAGATTGAACATTTATATATTTTTATTTTGGTGACTACTGTAAAATTAATTCGTGTATAAGATAACAATTATTTTTTACAATAATTTGTATCTTCAGATATAAGTTTAATTAGATGTTTTTTCGCAGCTGATAGATTGACAGTTTGTTTATAAGCTTGTACTTCCACCTAATGCTAATCGAGTAGGTCTATTGCCATCTGAAATTTTGGAGCAAGCTGTAGAAGATGTTAATAATCCTAATAGTTAATTGTTGATTAAAGTTAAGTATTCTGCATATAAGTTTTGAACTTTTCCTATTGTGTATAAACGGGTTTCAAAAGTTGGCATTTTATATAAATTTATGTCCAACTACTTATCATGATTATTCCAGTACAAGGGATGATTTCTAAAATTATTCCAGTTGATGCCTGCAAGTTCATTTGTTTTTACTGCATCGGACTTTAGCGAAAAACTTACTTTTTTCATGGCAATTGTTGGGGTAAACATAGCGATCGCTTGTTTACGCAAATTACTCAGTAATAAAAAATATTTATTTTATGCCTAGAATTGAAACCAGAACCGAACCCATGACGATAAAAATGGGCCCCCATCATCCATCAATGCACGGTGTTTTGCGGTTGATTGTGACATTGGATGGGGAAAATGTGATCGACTGTGAACCAGTACTTGGCTACCTGCACCGGGGGATGGAAAAAATCGCGGAAAACCGCACCATCCAAATGTTCAATGAAGCTGTCACAGTCAACGCTGTGGAACAGTTGGCTGGTATCACCATTCCGAAACGCGCCAGCTACATCCGTGTCATCATGCTAGAGCTAAATCGAATTGCCAACCACCTGCTTTGGCTTGGGCCGTTTGCCGCAGATTTAGGCGCTCAAACTCCCTTTTTCTACATTTTCCGTTCGGAGTATATTTTATATAATTTATAGTTAACTCTATCTGAAGGTATGAGTATTTATGAAATCTATCTGTTGTGCAGATCACAAAAATTAGAACTACTACAAATTTATCCAATTCTCTATCGATAAGTCGCTTGTAGTTGCTTATGAAGCAGCAGACTAAGACATTGCAAAACTGTAAGATGTGTTAAAAGCAATTCCAAACGTAATGCTTAATGAGTAGCTCAGTTTGCTTAGATGCGTTATTGAGCGCCAATTATTAAAAATTATACTTAATACTAAATATTAAAACTTATCATGAAGATTAAGTAGTGCGATCGCCCATGAATGGCTGATTTGGAAATTAATTTTAAGTGATTCCCCAGTCTTCTTGTACTCTTAAATCTAAGCCTCAAGTAATTGAGTTGCAAATTGGATCGCCTCTGTTGGTGTCGAGACTTTTCCTTCGGCTTGTGCGATCGCAATTTCTGTTAATAACTTGCCAATCAATGGTGAAGGTGGGATTTTTAATGCTAGAATAATTTCCTTCCCACTTACTATTTGAGTGGGATGAGCGACCAGATCATCAGGGTTCAGGTAGCGGCTGATCAACGGTGCGTAGACGCATAGCGACTTTTGGCCAGATATCGGCTCTACCAGAATATCATCAGCTAATGCCAATACTGCTACAGCGCTAAATACTGTACCTGCTTCTTGGAAGAGGAAATACTGCTCCCTTAAAGGCATATTTGCTACTTTTAGCTGTGGGGACAGTTTTAAGGCTGTGGTAACAGATCGAATTTCGGCGCGACTGTAAGCGAGTCGCATTAATTCTACTTCGGCAGCTTCTGGATCAGAGTGGACAAGGCAAGCAAGTTTGGCGATACCTAACCATGTGGTTTTGATGGTATCACGTACATACTCTTGCAGTTGTGACCCTAGAGGCTGCCAATTTTTTGCTATTAAGGCAGCTGCTGTATCAACTGCTGCAAGTTTGTTGAAGCTTTCACGAGTAGCATTTTTAAACAAAGGCGCAAGTAAACCATCTTCCCAAGCACTTGTGAGCCAAGGAGTACCTAAAGGAGTTGCTAAGAGATAGCCAATTTCTACCCGTACTCGTTCTGCTGCTACTTTCGTAATGTGTGATGCCAAAGAACGAATTGTTGCTTGGGTAGTTGGCTCAATTGTAAAATCAAGTTGGGCGGCTTGGCGATAGGCTCGCATTAATCGTAAAGGATCATCCTCTAAGTTCTTAGGTGAAATCATTCGCAAAAGACGCTGTTGTAAATCAACAACACCTTGCAGGGAATCAATGATTTCTTGAGTATGAGGATTGTAGGCGATCGCATTGACTGTAAAATCCCGCCGATGCAAATCTGTTTCTAAACTAGCTCCTTCTTGCTGGGCAATGTCAACTGTGGCGTGGGGAAACACTACACGAGCAATTTGTCGTTCTGCATCTAGTAAAACAAAACCAGCCTGATAATGTTTGGCGATCGCTCTTGCAACCTTGACTGCATCAGCGGGGATCACAAAATCTAGATCTAAATATTCACGACTTCTGCCTAAAAGCGCATCCCGTACCGCGCCACCGACCATATACGCTGGTTGTGGCAACAATTCTAGGCTAAACGGCCAGGTTTCGGGAGCTAGGATAAAAGGAACTGAAGGATGCATTGTAATAAAAATCAACCCAGCAACTAATGAATATAAGTTTGGCTTAAGCTAGATTAACAATAAAGGTTCCTGGAGTTGGTTCTATTATGTGTATTTGCGTGAATTGCCACTATGTAGACCGCTGTGTAACCTATCACGCCGTAGAAACGCAGCATCAACAGCCCCACTTGACCGAAACACCCAATTTTGATCCCAATGAACCTTCGATCAATGTCAACATCCGCACTAAAGAGGACATCATTGAAATGGAATGGGATGTTGTCGGTTGTCTCAGCTTTAAGCGAGAAACTGGTAAATGGTCGAAGTTGCGTCCGGGTGAATTAGTACCAACGTAACGTTATGAGTTATGAGTGTTGCGGAGCGAGTAATTCTGAAATATTTGTTTGGTTACAGGTATATCTGATAAACTCGCTCATGTAGGTACTCTTGTTTCTACAGTTATAGAACACAGATATTTAAATTAATTTTGACCACTGAGCTAGAAAATCTCCAAGTAACAAAATACAGTTTGGCACTGCACACCACAACGCCCGAATTAGGTTTGGCAATTAGTAATTTTGCAGATGACACGCGCTCTCAGGTATGGAATTTAGGGCGTGATTTATCTAGCCTTGTACATCAATATTTAATTGAATTTATCCAACCACAAACTTGGTCAGATTTAGATTTTCTGGCAGTAGCAAAAGGGCCTGGCGGTTTTACAGGAACTCGAATTGGGGTTGTTCTCGCTCGTACTTTGGGGCAACAGTTAGATATTCCTGTATTTGCAATTTCTACGTTAGCCGCAGTAGCTTGGGCTGAAAAAGAAAGCCAACAAGCGGATGCTATTGCTGTGGAAATGCCAGCACAAAGGGGTCAAGTTTTTGGTGCTATTTATCAATCTAGCCCTGATGTTTGTGGTTTAACAACTTTATTGCCAGATACTGTGTTTACACCAGAAGTATGGCAGGAGACTTTAGCTAACTGGAATACAACTTATAAGCTGATTGCAGCAAAATCTGAGTTAGCTGCAACGGTGACAAGTATTTTGGAACTAGCTTATCTGGACTGGCAACAAGGTAAGCGTCCTAATTGGTCAGAGGCTTTGCCCTATTATGGGCAACATCCAGTAGATGTTTGATTAAACAAAGAAAAATGCCTCTATCGATGTTTGAGATATAGTCAGTCCGCCGCAATTTGCAGGCGCTTTGGCGATTACTGTTTCCCCATGATGAAAATAAAATTGCTCAATTAAAAGCGATATTATATAAAAATGATTATCATTATCTTATGCCTGTACCAAACATTATTGTCGTTACTGGTTCATCTGGGGCTGGAAAAACCACCTGGATTTGCCAACAGATGCGAGATACTGCTGCTGTTGACAAAGTAATTTATTTCAGCCCTAGTACTGGGACTGTTCCCATTGACCAAACCCGCATAGCTACTGAATTTCCTGGTATACAAGTCTTTGGTGATGGTCAGGAAGTTGAATTCTTCCATCAAATACCCAAAGCAGATGCAGTTTATATCGAATGGGGATTTTACTTAGAGTTGGGAGCGATGGGCTACGCCCCGCCTTTGGCGATCGCACAAATATTAGACAATCTGACTTACCGTGCCATAGCAGTCCTACCACCCGACCTCAAAAACTCTGAATATCATGCTTGGACAAACGAGATTGTACGCGGCGCACCAACCCAAACCAGCACCGCTGAAACTTTATGGCGGGCGGCAAGCAACGGTCAAGTAATTGATGAAAATAGTTTAGAAGAATTTTGGTACGAAATCACCCACGGCGCTTACGGTCTCGTCAGCCGCGCCAAAGGAATTTTTGACGTTAACGATGGCAGGTCACTTTATTGTGATTTTGTTGCTGGCGTTCCCCCGACGGATTTTTTGGAATTAGACTTACCACGTTATTTAGAGGGTAGACCTCAGCGTTTCGGTGGTATAGAAGTGGTGGGCAAAAACTTGGATGAAGCAGCTTTAAGGCAAACATTATCAGATTGTTGTTTATCTGACGCTGCGATTTTGCAATACCAACAACAAGTGAAAGAGATTTTATTAGAAGGTGAATTAGTGTGAAAATAGCCGTCATGTCATGTATTCATGGCAATTACGAAGCCTTGGATGCTGTATTACTAGATATCGATCAGCAAAAAGCTGAAAAAATCTTTTGTGTCGGCGATTTGGTAGGATATGGCCCACATCCGAATGCAGTCATAGCTCAAATTCGTTCTTTAGATATTCCCACCTGCGCGGGCTGTTGGGATGAAGATATTGTGGAAGGATTGAATGCTTGCGATTGCAGTTATCCCTCTTTATTGGCAGAAAAAAGAGGACAGCAGGCTCACGAATGGACTAATAAAGAAATTCACCCGGAAAACCGCGAATTCTTAGCTAAGTTGCCACACAGTCTTAAAGAGGAAAATTTAGCTTTTGTTCATGGCAGTCCTTATAGCAACCATGAGTATTTGTTGCCTGAACTAGACGCTTTTGTAGCACTAGAGCGAGTACTTTCCACAGATTCAGATGTGCTTTTTTGTGGTCATACTCATGTGCCTTATGCCCGGACTCTTGATGCTGGACAGTTACAAGTCCGGGTTGGTAGAGGAGAAAAAACACAGGAAATCAGTTTTACATCTCCTCTCAAACAGATTGTAAATGTGGGTTCAGTGGGAGAACCCCGACATGGACGACCGAATGCTACCTATGCGATTTATGACACAGATACCCAACAAGTGAAGCTGCGAGAAGTAGCTTACGACTATCAAAAAACCTGTACAGCCATTATTGAGAAAGGTTTACCTGCAATTTTTGCTTGGCGGTTGGTACATGGGTTGGAATATGCAGAACGGGCAGATGACCCGACTCATGTGTGTACAAGGTGATGAGGCATAGGGATAGGAAGTGCACAGATGAATAAATGGGCGATTTTGAGTGGAATCGAAGGTAATTTAGCGGCTTATGAGGCTGTAATTGCGGATATTAAGCGTCAGGGTGATACGGTAGAAGCTTTGTATATTTTGGGCGACTTGGTGGGGCCAAGATCAGAAGCCGAGAAGTTAGTAGAACGGGTGCTTAACCCACGGCGTGGAGAATTAGAACCCTTGATTTGTAAGGGATGGTGGGAAGAACAGTGTTTGATTTTGCATGGTCTGGGAGCGACTGGGGATGCTCCTGAACTGATGGCAAAATATGGAAGTGATACTGTTGAGATGTTGGGCGAATGTGTTTCTCGCAAGACAGTACAATGGTTGCGATCGCTCGATTTTGGTTTTTTTGAATTGGATTGTTTGTTAATCCACGGTTCAACGCTAGGTGTGGACGAAGAATTAACCCCAGAAACTCCCCCAATCCAAATGCTTGATAGTCTGTCACGGATACAAGCAAATAACTTGTTCTGTGGGCGTTCTGGTTTAACTTTTCAGTATCAGCTGCAAACTGGTTCTATTACTACTAAACTTACCACTCTTGATAACCAAGCGCCTCCGCAAACTGTTACTGTTCCACCGCGTCAAGTCATTGGGGTGGGGAATGTGGGACGCACACTAGGTCAAGCAACCTATGCCCTCTACAACCCTAATATAAATCAAGTGGAATTCAAGACTGTGTATTACGGCAATAGTAAGGGATTTCAAAGCCAGCGCCAAGTTACAAAATCGAAATTCCGCGTCTAAATCAATTATCAAGTTAATGGTGCGTATGTGCCAAAAGCACAGTGCAACCATCCTAAAACGATGGTTAGGCAATAGCACCCGCAAGCGATCGCTCTGCACTGATGCTGAAATTTTGAAATTCCTAAATATCTATCTTAGGTATGAAATCAAATAATAACTCTAGGCAGTGGCTTCAGCCGTGCAGAATAACTAGGATATTATATTATTAGTCAGCCGCCACACCGAATTGTCTATTGATTGCGCGTACTTAAGATTTCTTAACTGTTTGGGTAGCCTGAAGTGCCTTAACTAAATTTTCCTTGGCAAAGCAACAGATACTAACAAAACAGATATGAAAGCAAATGAAATCCTGACAAAGTATGCAGAAGGAACTAGAGACTTTACTGGTATCAACCTGAGTGAGGCAGATTTAAGAGAAGTCAATCTTAGTGGAGCAATTTTAGATAAAGCTATCTTGGATGGTGCTAATCTTACTTCTGCTAATTTAGCGCAAACTAGCTTAATTGAAGCAGACTTGAACGGAGCTAATTTGAGTAATGCTGATCTGACTAGCAGTAACTTAACTGGGGCTATTTTAGATGGAGCCATTTTAGATGCAGCTATCTTAGATGGAGCTAATTTGAGTCAAGCTGATTTAACTGTTGCCAAGCTGATTGAAGCTAATCTGAGTGAAGCGGAATTGCATGAGACAAATTTGAAAGCTGCGAATTTAGATAAAGCCGATTTGAGTGGAGCCGACTTAACTGTAGCTGACCTGACTCAGGCAAATCTCACCCAAGCAGACTTGAACGAGGCTAATTTGAGCGGGGCTAATTTAGAGGGAGCGAATTTAGAAGGAACGATTCTAGATGAGAATGTTTAACCTTTGACCTCTAATCCCTGCGTAACCCTTGGCTTATTACGATCGCTTTTCTATATGACAGATCAAAGTGCGGAATGGGGTTACAATCAACAATCACAGTTAACGATGGCTTGATGTGCCTTTATGCATAGGCGATCGCTTGGCTCAGATAACTTTCTTAACCGAACCATAGTGTTATAAATTATCTTGCGATTTCGTAAAAGTAGGATTTGGTTGTGAGAAATGCTATTCAAGAGGAGGGATATCTATTAAAAACTGCAACTGAGCCTTTATCATCAAAGGAAAACACAGTAAACGGGTCTTTTTGATTCCCCATCTCCATACCAGGAGTTCCAACAGGCATTTGAGGAACAGATAAACCAGCTACATTTGGCTTTTCTTGAAGCAGACGTTTGATATCGTCCGCTGGTACATGTCCTTCGATGACATACCCATTAACAATTGCTGTGTGGCAAGATGACAAGTTATCCGGCAGGTTGTACCTTTGTTTAACTGCCTGGATATCAGGAATAGGAAAGTCTTTGATTTCAAAACCCTTTGCTTTTAAGTGGTCAATCCACCCACTACAACAGCTACAGTCTGGACTGCGATATACAGTGGCATCCGGCAGTGTTAGAGCATTACTCATAGGAGCAGTGCTTCCCAAGATGCACAACATCCCTGTTGTTAGACAAATCGTTAAAAATACTCTAACAGCAACACGTATACCGATGAAGCGCAACCACTTTTGCCAATGAATAAGTTGTTTGAGCAACATCTGAACCTTCTTAAGTTCTGTAAAGTAAAAGTAAGCATCAATAACTGCATTATGGCACAAGCTGCAATAGCCGTAATCCTGTTCACTTTTGCTTATGACCAATGATTCAACGGCGGACAAGCCCCTAAATTCTATTTACCCGTTTTCTGTCACTCTCCCAAAACAAAAATCGAAGGCAACTTTTAAAACTCTAACTGGGGTTAGGTTTGTGGCTTTATATTCTAATATGATGGATAACATTATTGCTTTAGGATGAAACTCTTGTCTGGTAAGGGTTACATCTTTTTATCTAGGGAAAGTGACAGAAGAGGGGTAATTAGGAAAAAGTGGAATCGGCAATGAAAATACTTCTACCTCCGCCAATGCTTTGTCGTAGAGGTAGAAATTTTTTTTACAGACATAAGTTTGCTAACAACTGTACCAATGAACATGGTTGGAGTAAAATTTAACACGCTATAATAAAAAATTTTGTAAGCGTTGTTTGCCAACATCGAAGTTGAAGTAATTGGGCGAAACTAATTAGCTGCTTCTGTTACGTGTCGCAACAGATAATTTTCCTTAACTGAACTGTATTCGCACCGATCTATCTGAGTACCATAGTTTTTGATGCTGGGTTGTAGTACCTTCTCAAGAAGCAAGAAACCATGAAAAAGCTCATCAACAAGCCAGAAGACTTTGTGCGGGAAAGTTTAGAGGGTATGGCAGCGGCTCATGCCGATTTAATAGAGGTGAGTTATGATCCCACCTTTGTTTATCGAGTTGATGCACCCATCCAGGGCAAAGTAGCAATTATTTCTGGTGGTGGCAGTGGGCATGAGCCGATGCACGCTGGCTTTGTGGGTAGGGGAATGCTTGATGCTGCTTGTCCAGGAGAGGTTTTCACTTCACCTACCCCCGACCAAATGCTCGAAGCTGCGAAGAAAGTTAATGGTGGGGCTGGTATCCTTTATCTCGTCAAAAATTACAGTGGCGATGTGATGAACTTTGAGATGGCAACAGAATTAGCTCAAAGTGAGGGTATCCGAGTGCTGAATATCTTGATTGATGATGATGTGGCAGTGAAAGACAGCCTTTATACTCAGGGGCGGCGGGGTGTGGGCACAACGGTATTGGCAGAAAAAATTTGTGGTGCAGCAGCCCAAGAGGGGTATGATTTGCGGCAAATAGCAGATTTGTGCCGACGGGTAAATTTGCATGGACGGAGTATGGGAATTGCTTTGAGTTCTTGCACAGTACCCGCCAAAGGAACACCGACATTTGCATTAGGCGATCGCGAATTAGAAATTGGCATCGGGATTCACGGCGAACCAGGAAGAGAACGCATCGCCTTACAATCAGTTGATGAAATCACAGAAACTTTGGCCCAAACAATAATTGCGGACACAGACTATAGCCGGACAGTGCGCGAATGGGATGAAGATAAACAAGAATGGGTAGATGTAGAACTGATAGATCCGCCATTACAAAAAGGCGATCGCCTGCTAGCTTTTGTGAATAGTATGGGCGGTACTCCCCTTTCTGAGTTGTATCTTGTCTATCGCAAACTCACCCAAATCTGTGAACAGCATAATCTGCAAATTGTCCGCAATCTGATTGGGCCTTATATTACATCTCTAGAAATGCAAGGTTGCTCAATTACCTTACTTAAGTTAGATGATGAAATGATCCGCCTCTGGGATGCTCCAGTCAAAACCCCTAACTTACGTTGGGGTTGTTAACGACCTCTGGTTTGCGGTGGCTTGTCAAAGCCAGCATAAAGCACCATAGCCATTCCATTCGAGGTCGATCGCCCAGGAACCTCACTGCGTTTCAGCGTCTTAGTAGTTCTGCCGCGGGTTTCCTCAACCCAGATTTGGTAAGTATCTCGATCAAAATATGCTTCAGCTACACCAGCGAAACTAGCAGAAGCATTGACAATACGGAAAAGCGGCTCTTTGGCATCTTGTTTTCCAGCAGCGTAAATTAACCCGCCTAAAAATTCAGTAAAGCCTCCATTAGTGGTTTCAACTTTTGTTTTACCATGCTCTGTTTTAAAACCGAGAATCCAAAGTTTAGCGCCCCTATTAACTACATTAGTCCGGGAACGACCTTCAGGATTCAACTGGCGTGCCCAAATGCGTTGATCGGGGTTGAGAAATCTGACTTGTCCCATAACAGCATCATCAATAAACAGATCCCCAGACCCTTTACTTTCTAGGTTAAGGTGGCTAATACTACGATAAACAACAGTGCGTTTAGCTACAGTCCGCCATTGCAGCTTTGAGCCAAACGCCACAAAGAAGTTTTCAACAATCAAGGTTGGTTGACTGCCGTTGTCGGCAATTATCTCTCCGCTACCATCAATCCAACCTTCAGCACCAGTCAATCTTCGCACATTACCTCTGAGTTTCAGAGAACCGTTAATCGTAAAGTATCCAGTCTGTGGCACTAGTACAGTTGTAGCACCAGAATCTATTGCCGCTTGAAAAGCAGCAGTATCATCCTTTTTATCATTAGGGATAGCTCCAAACTGTTGAACGCTCACCCAATTTTTCGGGTTATCCCACGCTAGCTTAGGAAATTGCTTAATTGGTAGTTGTAGCGATCGCTGTGGTGAATCGAACTTAGATAAAATTGGATGAGAAGTAAATTCACTAATTGCAGACTTTTTAACCGTCTTAACTGCATTTCGCGCATTACTTGAGAGAACATTGCTATAGCCGGAAGATACTACATTTCTGGCATAGATAAACCCAGCAGAAGAAATTGCAGGCAGAGTTTTGGCATTACCACGACCAGTGAGCTTGGCATTGATTAGTGTTAACGTACTTCCTGGGTCATTACCTCCATTAGGATTTCTACCGTTAACAATTGCAGGTACGGCATTAAAACTGCTGAAACCCTCAAGGCTCATTACTTGTCCGCCATTGAAGATACCTGCTCGTTTCTGATCGCGGACTGTAATGTTTTGCAAGGAGACACCGTTAATGCCATTGTTGGTGCGTATGCCGTTATCAAATCCCACAATCTCAACATCTTCCACCAGCAAAGGGCCGACTTCACCATGAGTTAGTGCTAAACCAGTTCTTCCTTGTCTGTCAGCAGAGATGATTTTAACGCTGCGTACTGCTCCTTGATTATTAGCGGTAAAATTTAGTCCTTCTGCTCCAGGGTTGTTCTTTCCTGTATTAATAGTGAGGTTTCTTACCGAATTGCCGAAGCGTTGAGCTACTAGACTTGCTTTGAAATCTTCAGACTTGCGATCTAAATCTGGGTCAAAACCTGTAGAAATAACTGGTCGAGGCTGCTGGGGATTTTGGAATTTGGGAGAACTATTGTTGAGTTGGATAATTACCCCATCTTTACTTTGCCCTTGCAGCACAGTTCGCTTGTAGTCAGAACGATAACGAATACCTGTTGGCCAATGTAGAGAATCAGAGACGTTATACACGCCATTGGGTAAATAAATAACTCGTCCCCCACTAGGAAACTGGCTGAGTGCTTTTTGGATAGCTTGGGTATCATCTCGGCCATCGTTGGGTACAGCCCCGTATTTTGGTGAAGTGACATCAACCACCGCCACATTTTGCGGATAGATAATGTTCTCTTTGGCTGGTGCGATCGCAGCACCTAAGGCGACGATCTCATTTTCACCATTTTTGGTATAGTCAACGCAAGTAGTAACGAGGAAAGCGCTGAAGAGTGATATAGGGAGTAGTTTTAAAACTAATGTCCGAGAACGAATCATAAATGCATATTCTCTTAACTAACTTCACTATTTCCTACTCTGACATTTAGTAAGCAGTAGCCTGAGAAATTCAGATACATCGCTACGATACCTTGTTGATATTAGCAAAGCTAGGGTGCAAAGATCGCAGATGGTAAGCAAAGAGCAGATTTTGCAATGGTTGCACGCATTTGCAGCCGCAATAGAGCAGAATAAAGATTATTTGACAGAATTAGATGCCGCGATTGGTGATGCTGACCACGGTATTAATATGGATCGCGGTTTCAAAAAGGTAATCCTTCAGTTACCGAGTGTCGCAGACAAGGACATCGGCAGCATTTTCAAAACAGTCAGTATGACCTTGATTTCTAGTGTTGGGGGTGCGAGTGGCCCTTTGTATGGCACTTGGTTTTTGCGAGCCAGTACAGATTTAGCTGGCAAGCAGGAGTTAACTGAGCAGGATTTGCTGGGAGTATTTCAAGCAGGGTTAAATGGTGTAATTCAGCGTGGTAAAGCCCAACTGAGAGACAAGACAATGCTAGATGTCCTATCTCCGGCAATGGTGGCTTTTGCGAAAGCTGTAGATGAAGGTAGAGGCACAGTGGTAGCTTTGCAGCAAGCTGTAACTGCGGCTGAACAAGGATTAAAGGATACCACGCCGATGTTAGCGAAAAAAGGACGCGCTAGCTATTTAGGCGATCGCAGTATTGGACATCAAGATCCAGGGGGTACTTCTGCTTATTTAATGTTGAAATGTTTGTTAGAAGTCCTAGAAAATTGAAGCGATCGCCTTCACATACCTAAGCTATTTGAAAAACTGTCGGTTCTGGAAGCGGATCGCCCTCAGCCTCATAAGCAATAATCAAAGACTCTAAAGCTTCAATTCCATTTGCAACTGCTGACTCATAAATATCTCCATGAGTCCGCCAGCGTTGTCCCGGAAAATCAGGAAATCCCACTAGAAAACAGTTGTCTTCATCCGACCACTGAATCACCATTTGGTACTTAAGCTTCGTCATCTTGGTTTTTACCCTCGACTTCCTCAATTGCCTGTTTTACTTCCTTTTCTTGATATCATTTAGCGTCTGCTCCATCTTTACCTGCAATCGTAATTTTGCCAGGATATAAAATGCACCCAGCTGGTATGACTAGCTTTGCCTGGAATTTCACGGAAACCTGCTTGCCGCAGCATTTGTTTCAGTTCTCGGATTTTTTTGACATTACTGCTTAGAGTTCGGTTTTATTATGTCTAAGAGGGAGCAGAGCTTGTTTATTAACTAAATACCCGATGTTGCAAAGAAGGCATTTGACGGCGGACTTGTTCTAGGCGAGTGGGTTTGATTTCGGCGATCGCAATTCCTGGCTGTTCGCCTGCATCGGCTAAAATGGCACCCCAAGGATCGATAATCATGGCGTGTCCGTGGGTTTGCCGTCTGGCGTAGTTGGTGCCGGTTTGAGCTGGAGCAATCACGTAGCAGGTGTTTTCAATCGCTCTGGCTTGTAGTAATGTCTGCCAGTGGTCTTTGCCAGTGAAGGCAGTGAAGGCAGCAGGCACAAATAAAACATCGGCTCCTTTGTCTGCCAAATGGCGATACAGTTCTGGGAAGCGGACATCATAGCAAATAGAAAGTCCCAGATTACCAAGTTGTTCCGAGAAGTAAACGGGGGGTAGTTGCGTACCAGCCATGACTGTGCTGGATTCTCGATAGGTGTTACCGTCAGGAACGTTAACATCAAATAGATGTACCTTGTAATAGCGAGAAACTTCATGACCATTGGGGTCAATGAGTACGCTTGTGTTATAGAATTTGCCTGTGTTCTCTACAAGGACTGGAAAGCTGCCGCCCAGGATGGTCACTTGAAAGCGCTGGGCCATTTTTTTGAGAAATCTTTCACTTTCAGTGGCGATCGCTTCTGCTTGTGCGAGTTTGTCTTTTTCTTCGCCCATAAAAGAAAAGTTCTCTGGCAAACATACCAACTCAGCACCTCGACGCACAGCAAGTTCAATAAATTCTTCAGCTTGTGCCAAGTTTTTGTATAGGTCGGGCACACTAGTCAATTGGATAGCAGCTGCTAAATAAGACTTCATAGATTAAACAACAAACAGTGGTTTTGTGCGGAGTAGATTCTCAAATATATCGTTATACCAATTCAAAATTCAAAATTCACTCATTCCAAATTCAGAAAGCCTGATTTCATCTGAGTTTCCAGGCTTGTATCTGTCGCTAAACGTTGCTTTTGTTGAAGCAACTCGTTATCCTCACCATCCTTTCTCAATCTTCCTATGGGTTATAGCAAACTGGGTACGGTTCAAGGTAGCTTGTTATCAAACATTGATAAAAGTTGCCTACTGTGGATACCTCTGTTCTGATCCAAACCTTTATAGCTGTGTTTGTTCTAGCCGACGCTATAGGGAATATACCAATAGTCTTGGTTTTGACAAAGGGGATGACACCAGAGGAAAGAAACAAAGTTATAGATAAAGCAATTATCGTTGCGATCACAGTTCTATTGCTTTTTGCTTTTACTGGGCAATTAATTTTGAATTATTTGGAAATCAGCATGGCTTCTTTGCGAGTTGCTGGAGGGCTATTGTTGCTGTTAATTGCTTTGCAAATGCTCCGGGGAGAAATAGATACGCCAATTACGGAAGAAGGACGCGACGTTGCAATTACACCATTGGCTTTGCCATTGTTAGCGGGGCCGGGTACTTTGACAACAGTAATGTTATTAATGTCAAAATCTCCCAGTCCGCATATTGGTGTCATTGTGGGTATTGTAGCGGCAATGTTCATGAGTTGGTTGATTTTGCGTCTGGGAACTTATATCGAAAAGTGGATTGGTGCTGAAGGTGAAGTCATTGTGACTCAGCTTTTCGGTTTTCTATTGGCGGCACTAGCGATAGAAATTGGTAGTACTGGAATTCGGGAATTGTTCTTAAAATAGCGAAATTTTGAGTTCAGAACTCGGATGATGGTGTTTTATGCTTGAATGATGGAGTTCTGAACTCGAACGATGGTGTTCTGTGCTTGAATGATGGAGTTCTGAACTCGGATGATGGTGTTCTGAACTTGAATGATGGTGTTCTGAACTCGAATGATGGTGTTCTGAACTCGAACGTTGGTGTTCTGTGCTTGAGTAATGGAGTTCGGAACTCGAACGTTGGTGTTCTGTGCTTGAGTGATGGAGTTCGGAACTTGAACGATGAAGTTCTGTGCTTGAATTATAGTGTTTGAAACTCAAACGATGGAGTTCCAAACTTAAGTAATTTTCTGTAGGTGGGCACTGCCCACCCTACGATGTGGAGTAGTGTAGAAATCTAGATTTTTAATAAAGCTTTCCTAATTACGAATTACGAATTACGAATTACGAATTACGAATTACGAACTAGTATCAACCCAATCCCAACTGCTGCTTCAACCCTTCTGGCACATTTACCGCTTTCTCTAATCCTCGGACACTTTCCCATTGCTGTTTTTCACCCCAAATCATTTGTTCGAGGTTGGCTTCGCTAACGTCGGCATTGTTAAGAATGGCGTAGTTGACGTTAGTGTTGCTAAGATCCGCACCATTGAACAAAGCACCGCTGAGGTTGCTACCGCTGAGATTGGCGTTGTTGAGGTTGGCATAGCTGAAGTCCGTACCAAACAGCATGGCATCGCTGAGGTCGGCTCCAGTGAGGTCAGCATCGTTGAGAATTACGCCACTGAGGTCGGCTTCATTAAGAATTACTCCACTGAGGTCTACGCCGCTCAGGTCAGCGCCTAAAAACATTGCTCCGTTGAGTCTGGCGTAGTTTAGCTTGGCTCCATTGAGTTTGGCATAGCTGAGGTCGGCGGCGACAAGAACGGCTTCGCTGAGGTTGGTACTAAACAGAATTGTGTCGCTGAGGTTGGTGCCGTTGAGAATAGCGTGGCTCAAGTCTGCACCACTAAGGTCGGCACGGCAAAGGTCGGCATGGCTAAGGTTAACACCGCCGAGGTTAGCTTCACTGAGGTTGGCTCCAAAAAGGATAGCGTTAGTCAAGTCGGCGCGGCTGAGGTTTGCATCTTTAAGATTAGCGCTGTTGAGGTTGGCACTGCTGAGGTCGGCGTTGCTGAGGTTGGTGCTGCTAAAGTCAGCACTGCTGAGGTCGGTGCGGCTGAGATTAGCGTCTTGGAAGGTAGCGCCGCTGAGGTTGGCACTGCTAAGGTCAGCACGGCTGAGGTTGGCATTGCTAAAGTTGGCACCACTGAGATTGGCATCACCAAAGTTGACATTGCTGAGGTTGGCATTGCTGAAGTTGGCCCCTGTGAGGTTAGCATCCCCCAAGTAAGCACCGCTGAGGTTCGCACCGCTAAAATTAACACCAGTCAAATTAGCATTTCCTAGATAAGCGCCTCTAAAGTTGCCGCCTTTGAGAAATTCCCCAACTATGCTGCTAAAGTTACCAATTTCCAAAGCATCGCTATAGTTGATGATCCGAAGTAGTTGGGATGTGAAAAAGCTATCTGTATCTGGTTGAGTCGATGGATAAAAGTTAATATGCTGCTGAAGTTCATCTCTGACTTGAGCGTAGCGGTGTAATTCCAATAATAAAATCAGTACATTCAGCCCAGTATAGATATCTACTTGTCTCAGTCCTACAGGAATATCTTGTGCTAGCATGAGTAGCATTTTTTTCTGAGGCAAGTTATCACTAGGTGCAGCATCCAGAAATTCCCCCCGACACCAGCGACGATAAAAGCCTTCTAGCCGTTGAAACAGAAGCACTGGGTGAAATTTTTTACTGGTAATGAGCAAGTCCATAACTTGTTCAACTATGTCTGGTGTCAAGGCACCATTACCCAGTACATCGTAAATTTCTTCATATAGTTGGCGATTCCCTTTGGCGCTGCGCTCCGCGCAATCGCTGTTAATATACTGCGAATCCCTATCTAGCTTTGTCCAATCTTCCAACCTTTTTTGCAGTTTTTCGGGTAATAAAGTATCCTGCAAATTAACTTGAAACAAGTTAACCTTTTTATCTGGAACTTGAGTATTTTTTCCTAGAGGCAAAACGGCTTCGGCTTCCCAAGATGTTTTTTTTGGCTTCTTTGGTAACCTTGTACCTCTTGCATAATTGCTCAAACGTTTCCAAACTTGAGATAAATGTGCCATTGCTGTATTCAATATGACTACGTAATTACTTGTGTTTTAGAGCTTATTTAAAGTTTTTTATAAACTTAGATGCTTCTTAGCCACAAAACGCATTCGTATAATATATAACTGATGCAAAATTGAGATTTTCTTGGTAAAAATCAATCTCCAAGAGTCTCACGCTTTTTCTCAGTGTTAATGGATAGTTAGAGTTTAAAAAGGTCTGCATTTTTCCAGTAATGTCATTGAATCCGCAAAAATCGTTATACTTTCTTACCAGCAAGTTTACTAATCTAATGTAAAAATAATACGTGCCGTTTCCTACAGATACAATTATTAGCAAAAATACTACAGCAAAAGTGTGTAATCAGGTTTAAAAATAGTGATGTTAATTTAACTGATAAAGTTTACTGCTGGATAATAAGCAGTCAGAGTTTAACTCAGCCAGATGAGAGCAAAGTCAAGCAGCTTTGCTCTAACGAAAAATCAGCTATTTTATAGTTATTGGGGTAGATTGAATGAATAGATTAACTTTTTATGTGATTTTGTTACAAGGGTTGTTATTAGGAATAACAACCGCTAAGGCTGAGTCTGTACCTGAGTTACGCGCTAACCATAAGGTAGAAGTTGCTGTGAATACAGGTGCAGGAAAAAATGCAAAGAAGGTTGATACTGATTACCAAAAACTTGCCAAAGAGACATCGCGATCGCCAGAGTCTCTAGAAGAAACGCCAAAGCAAGTTTGGGTACTGAATCAAAACCAACAAGTACAGCAAGAAAAGTTTAATTGGGTAGTTGGAGATATTAAACAAGCGGGACGACAACCGTTTTTGCAAGCCCAAAAAACTCCAAGCAAGCCGAATACAAAACCTAACTCCAATGCTAAACCATCCAAAAAAGATGATTTAGAAGATTTTGATGAAGTAGTAAAAGATACTGAAAAACTCCAGGGTCTGTTCACTCTTTATCGCCAGAAAGAAAAGAATAAAATTTATTTAGAAATTAAGCCAGAACAACTCAATAAAAATTTCCTAGCTACATCAACATTAGAATCGGGCATTGGCGAACGGGGTATTTATAGCGGTATGCCTTTGCAAGATTTTTTATTTTATTTCAAACGGGTAGATAATAATTTGTTATTTTCTGTCCGTAATGTTAATTTTCGTACTCGTGAAGGAGATCCCCAGGCGCGATCGCTGGCTCGCTCATTCAGTGACTCTGTTCTCTATAATATTTCGATAAAAAGCATTCATCCTGAACGCAAAACTCTGCTTATCGACTTAGGTGATTTACTACTCACAGACTTAGCTGGCTTATCTTTGAGTTTAGGAGTATCCGGAGGTACAGATCAGTCATATTTTGGTAATGCGAAAGCCTTTCCCCAAAACTTGGAAATTGAGTCGATTTTGAATTTTACCGGTGGTGGAGGTAGCAGTCGTGAAAATGAATCCCTAAGCTTCGAGTCGCTAGCTGATAACCGTGGCTTCACTCTGCGAGTACACTACAGCCTCTCCGAACTCCCAACAAATAATTATCGGCCACGTTTGGCAGACGATCGCGTCGGTTATTTTATTACTGCTTATCAAGACTTATCCAAAGATGATCGTGGCGACCCATTTGTTCGTTATATCAATCGCTGGAATTTGGAAAAACAAAACCCGCAAGCAGCAATATCTCCACCCAAAAAACCAATAGTCTTTTGGATTGATAATGCTGTGCCCTATGATTACCGCGATGCAGTAAAAGAAGGGATACTGATGTGGAATCAAGCTTTTCTGAAAGCGGGATTTAAGGATGCGATCGAAGTGCGCCAAATGCCAGATAATCCCAACTGGGATCCAGCAGATATCCGCTATAACACAATTCGCTGGATCAACACGATAGATGGATTTTTTGCTAGGGGGCCATCCCGCGTTAACCCCTTGACTGGGGAAATTTTGGATGCCGACATTTTGGTAGATGGCAGCTTTATACGTCTACTCAAGAGTGAGTATCGTAAAATTGTACAACCCAACCAAGCACCAGCCCGTACTTCTTTATCGGCATTGATGCAAAATAATATGCTTTGCGTCAATGGTTTAGGCGACAAAGCCAAAGGCAATCAAGAGCAAAAAAACTTATTGAACCGTTTATCTAAACTGGCTGGTGAGTCTGATTTGTGCTACGGGATGGAAGCTGCTAACCAGTTTGCCTTGGGTTCAATGACGATGACACTTCTACAAGACACCACGCCGACTCCAGACCAAATCAAAGAGTATGTTCATCAATATTTACGTTTGATTATTGCTCATGAGGTTGGTCATACCCTTGGTTTACGCCACAACTTCCGTGGTAGCACTCTGCTGCGACCAGAAGAACTTAACAATAAGCAAATCACCACCAGCAAAGGTCTGACGACTTCGGTAATGGATTATATCCCACCGAATATTGCACCCCAAGGTACGAAGCAGGGAGATTATTTTCCGAAGATGGTGGGGCCATATGATGAGTGGGCAATTCAGTACGGCTACACATCAACTCAAGCAGCAACTCCGATAGCGGAAAAGGCTATGTTGGACGAAATTGCTGGGCAATCTGATAAACCAGAGTTGAGTTATTCCACAGATGAGGATAGATATGACCTCGACCCAACTGCTAATGCTTGGGATAACAGCAGTAATGTACTGACTTATTCGCAATGGCAGCTGGATAATTCACTGGTGATGTGGGATAAACTCAGCACGCGTTATCCTCTTGCTGGTGAAAGCTATAGCGATTTAAGTGACCGATTTGGCTCGGTATTAGGTAATTATTTTCAGAATATTTTCTATACCACAAAATACATCGGTGGGCAGTCTTTTTATAGAATTCATGCAGATGAGGTTTCATCCACCAAACTACCTACTCGCCAACGCCGATTACCATTTGAACCAGTGCCAGTCGAAGAACAAAGGCAAGCATTAGCGACGCTGCAAAAGTATGTGTTTGCAGAGAATGCACTTAATTTCTCACCAGAACTGCTGAATAAATTAGCACCTTCTCGTTGGATGCATTGGGGTAGTTATCCTCAGGTTGGTCGTTTAGATTATCCAGTTCATGACTTGGTATTAACCTTGCAAAGTGCAGTATTGTTGGATTTACTTTCAGGCGATCGCCTCTCCCGTCTCAAGGACATAGAACTCAAAAGTCAGCCAGGCAAAGCACTAAGTCTGCCTGAACTATTTGATACCTTACAAAATGGCATCTGGACGGAAGTTATTCAACCTAAAGACAAACAATTGAAGATTTCCAGCCTGCGGCGAGGCTTACAGCGAGAATATCTAAATATCCTAACTGCTATGGTATTGCGTAAAGAATACGTGCCAGAAGATGCTCGCACACTAGCTTGGTATAAAATCCGCCAACTACGTGACAAACTGGCAGAGGCTAATTCAGACGACGAATATACAAAAGCGCACTTACTAGAAACACACGATCGCATTGAAAAAACCTTGAATGCCCCATTACAAGGGAATTAGTAGGGATTGGGCATTGGGCATTGGGCATTGGGCATCGGGTGAAGAGGACAAGGAGCATGGGGGATGGGGGGACAAGGAGCAAGAGAGTTATTTATAGTTCTTTCCCCGTGTCCCCCTTCGGGTACTCTTCGAGAACCCCTTCGGGGAACGCAGTCGCCTGCGGAGGAGCCAGCGCGGTCTTGGGGGTCTCCCCCATGAGCGACTGGCGTTGGAAACCCTCCCCGAAGTTGCCACAACGCGGGGAACCCGCGCAAGGCACTTCTCTTCGCAGCGCTGTGTCCCCTTGTCCCCTTGTCCCCTTGCCCCCTGCCTCGAAGCTGCCCCCTGCTCCCTGCTCCCCTGCTTTTCCCCAGCCCCCAGCCCCTAACTACTTAACGCCTTTAAAAACCGTTGCAAACCTTTGAAAATATTAGGCTTTTTCGCAGGTGCAGCGTTTGTTTCTGTTTGGGTTTCTTTCATCAAAATAAAATCCAATTCATCACCGGATGGTCTTTTAGGTAATTCGGCAATTTTTTGATACTCACCATCAGTTTCTACCCAGACTTCCCACAGCCCAGGATAGCAGCGAAAGACGGCAGTTTGATCATCTACCGGACGCAGGTAGTAGCAAGATTCTATGGTATTGATAAAACGTTCACGAACTTGCCTTGCCGCATAACCAATGCCTATAGCGCCTGCATCTTCTAAACGAGGATTTAACATAACTAAAGGGCGATCGCCTATTTCTTGACAGAGTTTTTCCATCTGCGGCACTTCGACGGAAGTAGGGGCAATAAATAAGAAAATTTCGTCCTCTGGCTGAATTTTTGAGCCTACGGCAGTTGCCCTGCCTGTACCGATATCCGAAATTTTAAATGGTACATCTGGCCAATCTCGACGGGCAAGGGCAGCACCACCAGCATCGGCAAAGAAAACTTTCAGTCGAGAATCATATTCTGCAAACAAAGGCAAAAATTGTTCCGCCACTGGCATAAATTTGAGTTCTGGAAACAGAAACTCAACTTGTAAGCGAGTATAGCCATCTGCTAGGGCAGCTTGGGTAGCTATACGAGATTGGGCGATCGCATCTTCAAGACTATTGGGAAGTTCAGACATCTTTATCAATTCAAAATTCAAAATTTAAAATTCAAAAGAGTTTTGTGTCATTTGTCGTTGATCGAATAACTAATGACAACTACCGACTAACCACTAATTTTACAGGTGTCAGCCTTTGCAAAACTTGCTTTAATACCATCGCTGTCCAATCTACATCGGCTTCTGTGGTATCGCGCCCTAATGTCATGCGAATCCCACCCAAGGCAGCTTGTTCACAATAGCCCATTGCTAACAGTATGGGGCTAGGGCTAAGTTTACCACTGTGACAAGCAGAGCCTGCACTAATGCCAATTCCAGCCAGGTTTAACTGTCGTACTAAAGTTTTACCGCTGAGTTTTTCCCCATCAGCATATTCTAGACAGAAGCTGATGTGGTGGGGTAGGCGATGGTAGCGATCGCCTGTGGGAATTAAGCCAGGAATGTCAGCTAACTGGGCAAACAAGCGATCGCGTAACTTAATTAAGCGGGGTGTTTCTCTAGGCATTTCTTGCGCGGCTAGTTCAGCTGCGACGCCAAACCCAGCAATTATAGGTGTAGCTTGCGTACCAGAACGCAATCCCATTTCTTGCCCACCGCCACCTAGCAAGGGTACTAACTCTACACCAGGGCGTACATACAGTGCCCCAGCACCTTGCGGCCCATATAATTTATGACTGGAAATACTCAATAAATCTATGGGGAGTTTTTGCACATTAATTGGCAAGCGTCCCACAACTTGCACTGCATCTGTGTGGAACAAAGCCCCATGTGTTCGGGCAATATTTCCTAGTTCTGCGATCGGTTGCACTGTTCCCACTTCACTTTGACCGTAAATCACAGAAACTAAAACGGTGTTATGTCGCAATGCTGCTTTTAAATCTGCGGGGTTGACTACACCTTTAGCATCCACTGCAAGGCGAGTAACTTCCCAACCCCACATCTCCAACAACCGCGCAGGTTCCGAAATTGCTGAATGCTCAATGCTAGAAATAATTATGTGTTGCGGAACAGTATACAACCGAGCAACGCCCATAATCGCTAGATTATCTGCCTCAGTACCACCAGAAGTAAAAATGATCGATTCTGGAACAGGGGCTGCAATTAATTCAGCAACTTGGATTCTGGCTTGTTCCACAGTCATTGCTGCCCGGTTTCCCCACTCATGCAAACTCGAAGGATTACCCCACTGTTCGGTGAGAATTGCTTGCATAGCTGCGATCGCTTCTGGGCGGGTGGGAGTTGTGGCACTGTAATCTAGATAGATTTGCATATAACCAATAATAGAGAGAACACACGCTGACCATCGGTTGCTGTTACTTTTAGCATAGACAATTAAGTTGCTAATCCTGACTTGACCTGAATAATTCTGCATCAATGGGTAGATTTTTCCCTGCTTGTCAAGCTAATTCTTAATTAATTGGGCATACTTCATTTGGGGAATAATATATGTGTTCACCATCAAACTACTTTTAACAGATTAGTGTGCAAATGTTTGCTAGCCCCAGATATTTTTTAAGTTTTTTTCTGATATTTACCATTACTGCTTGTCAACGAGTCCAGTCCTACAATAAACCTCTAGCATCCCTACCACAAGATCCATTCGTTCAAGTTTACTTTAATCATTCTGAATCTTCAGAATATCAAGAACCTTACCGCCAGCAAACTCGTCTTGGGGATAATTTAGAACAACAAATTATCAATGCCATTTCCCAAGCTAAATCTACAGTAGATGTGGCAGTGCAAGAGTTACGTTTACCTAAAGTTACCCAAGCACTAGTAGACAGACAAAAAGCTGGGGTAAAGGTCAGGTTGATTTTAGAAAATACTTATAGTCGCCCTTGGAGTAGCTTGTCACCCGATGAAGTAAGCCAGTTAGAAAAAAGAGAACAAGAACGCTATCAAGAATTTCGTAAATTTGTAGACCTTAACCAAGATAACAACCTCAGCCTTGAGGAAATCAATCAAAGAGATGCTTTAGCGATATTGCAAAATGCCAAAATTCCCTGGATAGATGATCAAGCGGATGGTTCCGCAGGTAGCGATTTGATGCATCATAAATTTGTGATTGTAGACAATCGCATTGTCATTGTTACTTCCGCTAATTTTACGTTGAGTGATGTTTTTGGCGATTTTACCAAGGCCAATAGTTTAGGCAATGCTAACAATTTATTACAAATTGACAGCCCAGAATTAGCATCTTTATTTACAGAAGAATTTAACATTATGTGGGGTGATGGCCCAGGCGGTAAGCCAGATAGCCTTTTTGGGTTGAAAAAACCGATGCGAGTGCCCAAAACAATCACCTTAAACCAAACAAGAATTACCGTACAGTTTTCGCCTACTTCCCCAACTCAACCTTGGAGTAACACTAGTAATGGTTTAATTGGCAAAACTTTAAATAAAGCTACAAAATCTATAGATATGGCGTTGTTCGTCTTTTCTGAACAGCTTCTTGCCAATATTTTAGAAACTCGTCATCAACAAAATGTGCCAATTCGCGCTTTAATTGAACCACAATTTGCTTTTCGTTCATATAGCGAAGCATTAGATATGATGGGTTTTGCTCTAGGTGAAAAATGTAAATATGAAGTAGATAATCATCCTTGGAAATATCCAATTACTAGCGTTGGTGTTCCCACATTACCCAAAGGTGATTTACTGCATCATAAATTTGCTGTAATTGATAGCCAAACAGTTATTACAGGTTCTCACAATTGGTCAGATGCTGCTAATAATGGCAACGATGAAACGCTAATAATAATTGAAAGCCCTACCGTTGCAGCCCATTATTCACGCGAGTTCACACGTCTTTACGCTAAAGTCAAACTTGGTTTGCCAATTGCCATTCAGCAAAAAATTCAAGCCGCAGAAAAACAGTGTCCTAAAATTACAACTCCTACATTAAGCGATGAGCAAGTAATTACACAAGTAAATATTAATACAGCTAACATTGAAGAACTAGTAAAACTTCCAGGTATAGGTAAACAATTGGCACAACGGATAATTATGACTCGTCACCAGCAAAAGTTTACATCTTTACAAGACTTGGAAAGAGTTCCGGGGGTGAGTGCTAGGATGGTGGATAAATGGCGTATCTATCTAACTTGGTAGCGCGATTTACTTTTAAGAATCGCTAAGTTATTGATAATTGAGACATTAGAAAATGTAAGCTACGGTGTAGCGGGTATACTGCTAATTGCTGTAAGGTTTGAGTACTTTGTCAATGTGTTGGTTAAATATCAGTTATTCAAGAACTTTGACCCAAGACCCCGACTTATCTCTGCCGTCGGCTTCGCTGTATTGGTTTCACTGTTACTTCCGCCTTGGCTGCGCTTACCTACTCGTATTCTCTGCATTTGGAACTCAGGGGCTTACTTGTTTTTAGCCTTGACTTGGTGGAAGATGCTCAAAGCTAACCCAGAAAAAACGCGTCGTTACGCGCGACGTGAATATGAAGGTAGCTTGGCTATATTCATGCTGATGATCACTGCTGCTTGCGCTAGCATATTAGCCATTACATTCTTACTAAACTATCATCACAAAGGGCTATTAACGATTCCAGTACCTTTACGTGTCCTGCTGTCGGCAATGACGATTATTGGTTCTTGGTTACTATTGCATACCATGTTTGCGCTGCAATATGCACGCGGATATTATCAACATAATCATGATATTAATAATGAGGAAATAGTTGGGGGACTAGGTTTTCCCAATGAGAAAGATCCAGACTACTGTGATTTTTTATATTTTTCTTTTGTAATTGGCATGACTAGCCAAGTTTCAGATGTGCAAACAACATTAAGATATATGAGGCGTTTAACTCTTTTACATGGAGTGTTATCGTTCTTTTTCAACACTATCATTGTAGCTATGAGCATCAATATTATTGCGGCGCTGATTTAAAAATTAGTTAACTCAGCCAAAAGTATAGTAATGTATATCTCTGTTTATAGAGGAAATTTTACTTTCCTGTTTTTAGCATTAACCTAAGTTAAGCGAATCGGAGTAGGTTTATGCCTGATAACACAATTGACCAAATACCTCAGGATATTCGAGAACAATTGCCAGAACACGCACAACAAATGTTTCTTGCAGCATTCAATGCGGCCCAAAGCGACGGTTTGAGTGAAGATGCAGCTCGTGATGTTGCTTTGAATAGTGTCAAGAATGAATATGAGCAAGGCAAAGACGGTCAATGGAACAGAAAAACTGAAGATCCACCTATACATAATAAAGCTATCACCACTGGCGGTAATTAATTAGCTTTTAGCTAGATGTTAAATTAAAGGCGGTTTGTAACTTCTACAAACCGCTTTTGACTTGTAATTATCATGAAAAATTTGAAGCACCACTATATTGATTCTATCAATTTGCACTTCACAAAAATGTATATGCCAATCTAGCTGTAATTTGCTGTAAATCAACAGTTAGAGCAAGCAGTCCAAATTAAAGCCAATTGCCGACTAAAACATAGGGGGCCCAGTAATAGGGATTTTGATACTTTGGCTCCTTTAATAGAGCTTGCTGGGCGCGATGGAGTGCTTGACCCTTGCTTACTCCCGGCTGATTCAAGTGTTTGTAGAACTGCTCCATTAATTTGACAGTAGACTCATCACTCACTTTCCACAAGGTACCTAGTGTACTGTTTGCCCCCGACCGGACAGCTAATCCGGCTAGTCCTAGAGGCGCTCGGTTGTCTCCTTCTCCTGTTTGACAAGCACTCAAAACAAGCAATTCTATAGCGCCTGTTGCCTTTTGCTTTCTGCTAGTTAGCAAGTTCTCTAAATCACGAGATTTAAGGAGTTCGTTATAAGCGAGAATAAATGTCTGTTCGGGGTCTGAACTGAAATTTCCATGAGTTGCCAAATGCACTACCGTAAAAGCATCTGATGTGAGGTCTTGCTGCATATTGGCCGGAGTGAATTGTGAATTCAGTAGTATTTTACTAGAGGATGCTACTTGCTGAATTTGCTGCAATTCTGCAGTGGCGTTAATGGCGTCAAAACGGTGATTTTCCACTTCCATGGGACTACTGATTCCAGCAGCTAAAACTTTTAATTCCCTAAGCTTGGCTGTAAGATTAAACAACACCGCGTTAGGAACCAGAGTAAGGGCATACTTCTTTTCAATTAGATACTCTTTAGCTTTGCCGTCATAAAGAGCAGCCATCGGAATATTCTGCAAATCCGTATCAAGCACGAAGACCAAAGTTTCAACTTCACTGCTACTTTTTAGGTATGGCTCAAGCGGTTCAAGCAACCATTGATAAACCTGTTGGGATATGTCTGTGATGTTTGCGCGGCTGTATCCTAATATAGCTCTTCGCAATTTTTCAACCGTCTCTTTCACCACCCTTTGCTGCACCGGATGTTGAAAGTGTCTCAACGGTTGCCCAGGCAACTTGAAGAGGACTTCTAACCTATCTTTGAGAATAATAGGGTAGATAAATGCTGCTTGGTGTGAGACTTGCTCGAAATTCTGTTTTAGCGGCACTGTTTGGCCAAGGTAGCAACCGAGGTAATTTTCTAATTCTGCTAGCTGTAGGGCATCAATAGTTGCGATCGCTCTTTCCAGGTTTTCTTGGCTGGGATCAGAACTGCCTTGAGGACTCAAGAGCAAATCGACTAATTCACGGTAGACTGGTTCTGCTTGATCTCTAAAGGAAAACTGCACATCTGGATTGATAGTAAGCAAGTTGCTGCGAACAGACCCAAGAGTATCGACAGCAATAGAATAGGAAGCGATCGCTCCTTTGCTGTTTCCCTGCTGTGCCAGTAAGCGTCCCAACTGCCACTCCCAACGGTAACGAATCTCTGGAGCTTGAATCTGCTGGGCAATGAACAGGGCTTGCTCAGTAAGTTTTCTAGCTGCTGGCAACTGCCCAGCCAACTGATACACTTCTCCTAGCTGACCAAGGGCATAGGATTCAGCCCTTCGGTCTTGCAAGCTGTGAGCCTGTTGAACTGCGGTGGCTAAAATCTGAGCAATTTCTGCCCATAAGGGAGTTTCTTGGGCAAACGTGTGTACCAGCAGTTGTTCCCGGCGAACGCTACTTCTACATGAAATCGCTTCTGTATAAACATCAGACTTGAGGCAAGTCAAGCTCCGAGCTAAGTTAAGCCGGGCATAGATTGCTGTCCGACTCAAAGGCAAGTTAGCGATCGATTGCTGAACTTGAGACACTAGTTTTCCAACGTCTGACCACTGCCCAGTTTCTATTAAAAGGCTCAACTGATTCAACTGGGGCTGAACTTGGCTGCCCAATTTTGATGCTTCTTCATAAAAATTAATAGCGAATTTAGCGTGTTCAATTTCCTCTTGTTTCTTCCCAATCGCTATAGCTCTATTACTTAAGGCTCGTTCAGTGTTGCCTAACTCAAGCAGAGTCAAAGCTTTGGTTGTTGTTTGCCCAGCTAGTTGCACGCTTTGGGCCAAAACCTGTCTTGACTCAGCTAGAGCGCCAATTTGCCTAAGAGCATTGCCGAGATAACGCAATCCAGTAGCCTTGAGGGAAGGGTCTGATTCTGATTTCAGAATTTGGTTAACCTGTTCTAAAGTTTTTGCTGCTTGGCGACTCAACCCCAATGCTTGTAAAGCTTTGGCTTGGTTAAGTGAACTGCCAATCAATCCTGCTTGATTGCCAGCTTTAGCGTAGGTAGCACTCGCTTGCTTCCAGGTGGAGAGAGCCTCTTCTAATCTTCCCTTTGCCCATTCCAAGCTGCCTTGAGTATTTAGGGCTTTAGCCAAAATTTCCCAGTAGCTCAGTGAGGGAGCTGAATTCTCTAGATTTTTCAGCAGATTAAGGCTTGTAGTGCTTGCGCCTTGAGCGTCCTCCCACTGCCCTAGCTCTTGATAAGCCAAAGAAAGATTACTCAGCGCTAGCGCTCTTTTGAGGTTATCTGCTTGTTGAGCAAAGGCTGAAGCTGCCCGATGCCAAACTGTTGCGGCTTCAGAAAACTTTTGAGCTTCGTAGAGTTCTATACCCTGTTGCAGTAACAATTGGGCATTTGTAGTCTGAGTCTTTGTTGAGGAAACAACTTCCACTTGTTGAGCAGACAGAACAGGAACACCAATAGTTGTTGTGAACGCCAAAACTGCCAGCAGTGTTAGTTTCAGAATCCTTCGGGACACTGCTTTGAAAAAGCTTGAAACAACTTTGCTTTTCATTTCACTCAAATACTTGCAACTATTCACTGTTTTTTTTAGCTAACGCCAGCTACAAAGGTTTTCTGATGTGGTATTGGGAATCTGAGCGACGAGTTCCAGATTCCCATTTTTATTAATCATCCACCCTTGGGCTTCCACAATTGATTTTGAACTTCCACGAACATCAACTGAATTGTCGGCTAATTGTCTTGGCAGTTGCACATCTTTCCAAACCTCGTTGTTGTCGAGAGCTTCATAAGGATTGGGTGGCAAACCACCGCGTCCAGTGTTGATAAAACGACTCGTTGACTTTTGATAACTAGCTTGACAGCCCTGTATCGGTTCGGGAACTCCGAGTTCACTTGCTAATTCAACCAAACCTTGACTGGGATCAACATCCGGCGTATTAATGTTCACGTTGCCATTGATGCCGAACTGAGAACTGACAGTGATATCACTGTGTGGAGTTGGTTGAGGGCGAAACCCAATTCCAAATAGACCTTGGGTAGTAATGTTAATATTTCCTCCTATCCCCTCATAGGCATTGGCACTGATATCGCTGTTTTCCTTAGGAACTGCAATGATGAATTTGGCATCGATATCAATATTGCCGCCATCCCCACCTGCCTCTGCTGTGCCTGCTGTGGCGGAGATTTGACTGTTATGACGCAGCAACAATAAGTCTGTTTCTTTTATGGTAATGTCACCACCATTTCCAGAGGTAGTACTTGCACTGATTAAACCTTTGTTATCAAGCCGAATCTTATCTGCTGTAATCTTCAAAATACCAGCATTTCCAGTACCTGTACTTATAACTCGCAATGCGCCATCATTGCGAAGAACTATGCTATCTGCGTTGACAGTTACATTTCCCGCACTTCCTGTGCTATCTTGCTCAGTATTACTACCAATCTCTGCAAAGTCTTGAATCAACAAAGACTGTGCAGTGACGTTAATTTGCCCAGCGTTCCCTGCATTTGATGAATTAGTTTTTATACCTGCGTAATTTTGAATCGTTAAGGAGCCTGTATCAATCTTAATTTCTCCACCATTACCTTTACTACTTGGCTCACTCGTGTTACTTGAGATACCTACTAGTTCTTCCAGTAGTAAAGAATTTGCAGTAATGTTTATTTTTCCAGCATTCCCTGTGCCTGAAGTATTACTAACCACACCAGATTGTTTGCGAATTACAAAATCTTTGACATTGATGTCGATTGCTCCACCATTACCTGAACTGCGTGGATGCGTACCCGTATTCACCCCCGATCTTGTTTCAATCAACAAAGAATTTGCAGTGATGTTAATTGTTCCGCCATCGCCACCTGCCTGGGCTGTGCCGGCTGTGGCTGAGATTTTACTGTTATTGCGCAACAAAATATTATCTGCCGTAATCTGCAAAATACCAGCATTTCCAGTACCAGTACTCATAACTCGTAGTGCGCCATCATTGTGAAGAACTATGCTATTTGCGTTGACAGTTACATTTCCCGCACTTCCTGTGCTACTTTGCTCAGTATTACTACTAATCTCTGCAAAGTCTTGAATCAACAATGACTGTGCGGTGACGTTAACTTGCCCAGCGTTCCCTGTATTTGATGAATTAGTTTTTATACCTGCGTACTTTTGAACCGTTAAGGAGCCTGTATCAATCTTAATCTCACCGCCATTACCTTTACTACTTTGCCCAGTCGTCTTACTACTGATTTCTGCAAAGTCTTGAACAAGTAAAGAATTTGCAGTAATGCTGATTTTTCCAGCATTTCCTCGACCTCGAGAGTTTGTATTAATACTAGATGATTTTTTGACTGTCAAAGAGTCTGTCTTAATATCTATTTCTCCACCGTCACCCATGCTGCCTTGTTTCGCAATACTCTCGATCCCCGCTTGTTCTTCTAGTAATAAAGAATTTGCAGTAATGCTGATTTTTCCAGCATTCCCTGTGTCTGAAGTATTGCTAGCCAAACCAGATTTTTTGCGGATTACAAAAGAATCTTTGACATTAATGTTGATTTCCCCGGCGTTACCTTTTTCTTCAGAAAGAGTAGCCATACCACTTCCCTGTTCAATTAGTAGAGAATTAGCTCTAAGGTTTATACGTCCGGCATTGCCTTCGCTATAAGTATTGCTACCTAACCCGCTCTGATTTTTAAAAATAATAGAATCTGCTTCAAGAGCAATTTCTCCACCTTTGCCTATTCCTGTTGTATGGTTACGCGGGGAGCTTTGGTTCTCAAGTAATATGTATCTATTAGCAAAAAGCTGAATTAGTCCAGCTTCCCCGGAATCGAAAGTGTAATTACTGATATTGGACTGATTAAGAGATATTGAATCTCCTATAATGGTAGTCCCTCCCCCTTTGCCAGCGCCAACTGTATCACCCAATAATAATGACTCTTGAGTGAGAGTAATATCCCTACCCACAAGGACGATAGAACCACCACCCTTTCCTGTGGTATTTACCAATGGTTTTCCAGAAAACTGGATATTTTCAAAATTGGTAATGTCTTGATAATTCAGCTTCCAACCTTCTGGTACTGGAACGAGATTCACACTACCGCTACCACCAACACTACCGATTTCAATACGTCCCTGTGGAGCCTTGAGAATACCACCTTCAAAGGACACCTTACCTCCCAGCAGTGCTAATGTTTTACCTTCTTGAACCTCCAAGCCTGTGACACTACTATCGTCAACAGCGTTACGGGGTTCTTTTGTAATCAACTCAAGTGGAATATTATGCCCTGTTCCAGTCACTTTAATTTCCCCTGGATTGTTATCCATATCCAACCCCACGGGCGCGGTTATCGTTAACAAGGGTGCTGACTCAGGATTAGTCGCACTAAACTCATAACCATCTTTAAACTTTAAGCTGCTAGCAGTACTGGCAACGAATGAACCACCAACATCCAACCTTGCATTCTGACCGAAGACAATACCATTCGGATTGATCAAAAACAGGTTGGCTGTGCCGTTGGCTTTAATTAACCCATCAATATCAGAGATTGACCCGCCTGTCACTCTAGTTAAGATATTTTGAATATTTGGAGAATTTTGAAAAAAAGCTGTAGAGCCAGTCGGTACAGAAAAATTGTTAAAACTATGAAACAGATTACTACCTGCCGAGGTTCCACCTGTGATATTGAAGATATTGTCTTCTAAGTTGACGTTGGAATTATGTGGAAGTGTGGTGTCCGGTGTAATTTGAGCTTGGGTTCTATTTGCGCTAAAGATCATCGTGCTAATAATAGCAATCCCCAATAACCAGTCTTGATGCATAGACACCCTGGACATAGCGCTCTCCTAGCCAAAGGAAATTAGGCAAAAAGTCTTCATTAGGCATATACATACCATTTAAATCAATTTACGCACTTTGCTCAAAGTTTCTTAACTACTCCCTTCCCGCTATCAAATTATCTATCTCTTCCTTTGTATCCTTCGTGTCCTTTGCGGCTCGTTAAAAAGATTTAGGTATTCTTTGAGCGGAAAGGGAGTATTACAATTACGCACAGTTTGTTGAGCAGACAGAACAGGAACACTAATAGTTGTTGTGAACGCCAAAACTGCCAGCAGTGTTTGGACTTACGCACTCAGATCCCCCAACCCCCTCCCGGGGGCTTTAGACTTTCCCCCTTTTTAAGGGGGGCTAGGGGGGATCAGGGTTTCAGGCTTCAGTGCGTAAGTCCTAAGTGTTAGTTTCAGAATCCTTCGGGACACTGCTTTGAAAAAGCTTGAAACAACTTTGCTTTTCATTTCACTCAAATACTTGCAACTGTTCACTGTTTTTTTTAGCTAACGCCAGCTACAAAGGTTTTCTGATGTGGTATTGGGAATCTGAGCGACGAGTTCCACATTCCCATTTTTATTAATCATCCACCCTTGGGCTTCCACAATTGATTTTGAACTTCCACGAACATCAACTGAATTGTCGGCTAATTGTCTTGGCAGTTGCACATCTTTCCAAACCTCGTTGCTGTCGAGAGCTTCATAAGGATTGGGTGGCAAACCACCGCGTCCAGTGTTGATAAAACGACTCGTTGACTTTTGATAACTAGCTTGACAGCCCTGTATCGGTTCGGGAACTCCGAGTTCGCTTGCTAATTCAACCAAACCTTGACTGGGATCAACATCCGGCGTATTAATGTTCACGTTGCCATTGATGCCGAATCGAGAACTGACAGTGATATCACTGTGTGGAGTTGGTTGAGGGCGAAACCTAATCCCAAACAGACCTTGAGTAGTGATGTTGATATTTCCTCCTCTTCCCTCATAGGCATTGGCACTGATATCACTGTTTTCTTCAGGAACTGCAATGATGAATTTGGCATCGATATCAATATTGCCGCCATCGCCACCTGCCCCTGCTATGCCTGCTGTGGCGGAGATTTGGCTGTTATGACGCAGCAACAATAAGTCTGTTTCTTTTATGGTAATGTCACCACCATTTCCAGAGATAGTACTTGCACTGATTAGACTTTGGTTATCAAGTCGAATCTTAGGAGCCGTAATCTTCAAAATACCAGCATTTCCAGTACCACTACTTTCAACCCACAATTTGCCTTCATTGCGAAGAACTATGCTATTTGCGTTGACAGTTAAGTTTCCCGCACTTCCTGTGCTACCAAGCTCAGTATTACTTTCGATTCCTGCCTTGTTTTGAATCTGCAATGACTGTGCGTTGACGCTAATTTGCCCAGCGTTCCCTGCATTTGAAGAATTAGTTATTATACCTGCTCCATTTTGAATCGTTAAGGAGCCTGTATCAACCTTAATTTCTCCGCCATTACCATTACGACTTTGCCCCATCGTCTTACTTTCGATTCCTGACAATTGTTGAACAAGCAGAAAATTTGCACTAATGCTGATTTTTCCAGCGTTACCTGCATTTGAAGAATTAGTTTTTATACCTGCTCCATTTTGAACCGTTAAGGAGCCTGTATCAATCTTAATCTCACCGCCATTACCTTTACTACTTTGCCCCGTCGTCTTACTACTGATTTCTGCATTGTCTTGAACAAGCAGAGAATTTGCACTAATGCTGATTTTTCCAGCATTCCCTGCATTTGAAGAATTAGTTTTTATACCTGCTCCATTTTGAATCGTTAAGGAGCCTGTATCAATCTTAATTTCTCCGCCATTACCATTACTACTTTGCCCCGTCGTGTTACTGTCGATTTGTGTTTTGTTTTGAACAAGCAGAGAATTTGCATTAATGCTGATTTTTCCAGCATTTCCTCCACCATTAGAGGTTGTATTTATACCTGCGTTGCTTTGAACTGTCAAAGAGCCTGCTTTAATATCTATCTCTATCTCTCCACCGTTACCTGTGCTATTTTTTTGTGCAACACTACTGATCCCCCCCTCTTCCAGTAGTAAAGAATTTGCAGTAATGCTGATTTTTCCAGCATTCCCTGTGCCTGAAGTATTGCTACTCACACCAGATTTTTTGCGGATTACAAAAGAATCTTTGACATGAATGTTAATTTCCCCACCCTTACCTGAGCTACCTGGTTCAGTACCCGTACTCAACCCCGAATTTTTTTCTTCAATCAAGAAATAATTTGCAATAATGTTAATTTTTCCGGCATCACCTACATTGTAGGCTTTATTCCCCAACCCTCCTTTTAAGACAAAATTACCATCTACAGAGATGTTGATTTCCCCAGCGTTACCTTTTCCTTTAGAAACAGTACCCATACCACTTTGTTCAATTAGTAGAGAGTTAGCTTTAAGGTTTATACGTCCGGCATCTCCTTCACTATAAGTATTGCTATTTACCTCACTATTGTTTTTGAAAACAATAGAATCTGCTTCAAGAGTAATTTCTCCGGCTTTTCCTATTCCTGTTGTATCGTTTTTAATGCTAGTCTCTCCTCCTTTGCCAGCGCCAACTGTTTCACCCAGTAGAAATGACTCTTCAGCCAGAGTAATATCCCTACCCACAAGGGCGATAGAACCACCACCCTTTCCCGAAGTACTAACGAACGACTTTTGAGAAAACTGGATATTTTCAAAATTGGTAATGCCTTGATAATTCAGCTTCCAACCTTCTGGTACTGGAACGAGATTCACAGTGCCACTACCACCAACACTACCGATTTCAATACGTCCCTGTGGGGCCTTGAGAATACCACCTTCAAGGGACACCTTACCTCCTAATAGTGCTAATGTTTTACCTTCTTGAACCGATAATCCCGTTACGCTACTGTCGTCAACAGCGTTACGGGGGTCTTTTGCAAAATACCCAAGTGGAATCTTATGCCCTGTTCCAGTCACTTTAATTTCCCCTGGATTGTTATCCATACCCAACCCCACGGGCGCGGTTATCGTTAATAGGGGTGCTGACTGAGGATTAGTCGCACTAAACTCATAACCATCTTTAAACTTTAAGCTGCTAGCAGTACTGGCAACGAATGAACCACCAACATCCAACCTTGCATTCTGACCGAAGACAATGCCATTCGGATTGATCAAAAACAGGTTGGCTGTGCCGTTGGCTTTAATTAACCCATCAATATCAGAGATTGACCCGCCTGTCACTCTAGTTAAGATATTTTGAATATTTGCAGAATTGTTAAAAAAAGCTGTAAAGCCAGTCGGTACAGAAAAATTTTTCAAACTATGAAACAAATTATTACCTGCCGAGGTTCCACCTGTGATATTGAAGATATTGTCTTCTAAGTTGACGTTGGAATTATGTGGAAGTGTGGTGTCCGGTGTAATTTGAGCTTGGGTTCTATTTGCGCTAAAGATCATCGTGCTAATAATAGCAATCCCCAATAACCAGTCTTGATGCATAGACACCCTGGACATAGCGCTCTCCTAGCCAAAGGAAATTAGGCAAAAAGTCTTCATTAGGTATATACATACCATTTAAAACAACTTACGCACTTTGCTCAAAGTTTCTTAACTATTGCCATGAGGCGCTGTACAAATTAACCATAGTCTGTGTAATAAATTTGTTTTTCAGGCATTGTTGGATAATCTTAAAAGAGTCGCTGTATCCCACATTTTACAAGTGCGATCGCCTCCTCCAGGCGCGCTACGCGTGAGCCGCAAAATACCGTATTTTTGAAGTTAATGTATCCCTACTGTTGTGACACACTTAAAATAATAAATTAGAAGTATTTGATGAGGATGTTGGGTCTAATGCTTCCACCCAACCTACAAAATTGTTGCACCGTTTTAGCTGTGTCACACTATTTAGATCAGTTTGATGTTTTATTTGGTTGAGTATGCTGGTACACAAAGACGAGATTACTATTCGTCTAATGCAAGACAATATGCAAGATTATCAGTTAATGGCAAAATGGTTGACTGATGAGAAGGTCTTAGAATTTTATGAGGGTAGAGATAATCCTTTCCCTTTAGCCAGAATTGTAGAAACTTACAAGCCGATGGTGATGGGAGAAGATCCGGTAATTCCTTGCTTAGTCTACTATCATAATACTCCTATTGGTTATTTACAGTATTTTTTGCTAAATAATTTATCAGAAACCGACAGACAAATGTATTGCTTAGAAAAAACGAATAATGTTTATGGAATTGATTTATTTATAGGTGAAACCAACTATTGGCAAAAGGGAATTGGCACAAAAATGCTGTCAGCATTTGTCAATTATCTTTTTGAAGTATTGCGAGCTGATAAGATTGTCATCGACCCGCATGTTGATAATATTCGCGCTATCCGCTGCTATGAAAAATGTGGTTTTGTGAAAGTGAAGCTGCTGCCTGCACATGAACTGCATGAAGGGAAGTACCCAGATTCCTGGCTTATGGCAATAGAACCAAAGAAATCATTACACTGAAACTAGTCGCCCTGCTGGGATTGATAGTCCCTTAGAAACGATGACTCAAAGAACTGCTAGAATTTGTATCCTTGGTGGAGGCTTTGGTGGTCTCTACACTGCCTTGCGCTTGAGCCAGTTACCTTGGGAATCTACACAAAAACCCGAAATTGTTTTGGTAGATCAAGGCGATCGCTTCTTATTTTCCCCGTTCCTCTACGAATTACTCACTGGCGAACTCCAAACTTGGGAAATTGCCCCACCATTTGCCGAACTTTTACAAGGCACAGGTGTACGTTTTTACCAAGCTGTTGTGTCTGGCATTGACATAGAGCAGCAACGGGTACACTTACAAGATGGGCCAGAAATCTCCTACGACCGATTGGTTTTGGCACTAGGTGGAGAAACACCATTAGATTTAGCTCCTGGTGCTACATCTTACGCTTACCCATTTCGTACCATCACTGATGCTTATCGCTTAGAAGAACGCCTGCGAGTTCTGGAAGAATCTGATGCTGACAAAATTCGTGTAGCAATTGTTGGGGCTGGTTATAGCGGTGTCGAGTTAGCTTGTAAGTTAGCAGACAGGTTAGGAGAAAGAGGACGCTTTCGCTTAGTAGAAATTAGTGACCAGATTTTGCGAACTTCCCCAGAGTTTAACCGTGAAGCTGCGAAAAAAGCTTTGGATGCACGTGGGGTATTTATTGATTTAGAAACAAAAGTTGAATCTATTGGGCAAGATACTATCTCTTTAGAATATAAAAATCAGGTAGACACAATTCCCGTAGATTTGGTAATTTGGACTGTAGGAACACGAGTAAGTCCTGTAGTCAAATCACTACCTATCAAGCAAAACCAGCGTGGTCAAATTACCACTACATCGACTCTGCAAGTTCTTGACCATCCAGAAGTTTTCGCTTTGGGAGATTTAGCAGACTGTATTGATGCCCAAGGTCAACAAGTCCCCGCTACTGCACAGGCTGCTTTTCAACAAGCTGATTACACCGCTTGGAATATTTGGGCATCTTTAACTAATCGCCCCTTACTTCCTTTCCAATACCAAAAATTAGGAGAAATGTTAACCCTGGGAGTAGATAATGCTACCCTCACTGGTTTAGGCATCAAACTAGAAGGCCCCTTGGCATACGTCGCCCGCCGTCTTGCCTATCTGTATCGATTGCCAACTTTAGATCATCAGCTTAGAGTTGGTTTTAATTGGCTAGTACGTCCTATTATAGAAACGCTTTCTCAGTAGCAGATAGTGCGGTGTGTAAATATCTCAGCGCCCTAAAGTTCTATAAGCCAAAATCTCAGATCAAGGATTCAAAACCATAACAATTTGATGGAACGACCGAAAGTTATTTTTTTAGATGCTGTAGGCACACTCATCGGGGTCAAAGGCAGTGTAGGCGAAGTTTATAGTCAAATAGCCGAAGAATTTGGCGTAAAAGTTTCCGCTGATACGTTGAATACAACATTTATCCAAAGCTTTAAAACAGCACCACCACCGATATTTCCAGATACAGATTCACAAGAAATTCCCCAACGTGAGTTTGATTGGTGGCGAATAATTGCCTTAAACACTTTTGAAAGCGCAGGTGTTCTCAAGCAATTTTCAGACTTTTCTGCTTTTTTTAGCGAACTCTATATTCACTTTGGAACTGCTCAACCGTGGTTTGTTTATCCCGATGTTTTACCTGCTTTGATTTCCTGGCGGCGGTTGGGAATTCAATTAGGAGTGGTGTCTAATTTCGATTCTCGAATTTACTCAGTATTGCAAAGTTTGGGACTGAGAGACTTTTTTAAATCTATCACCATTTCTACCCAAGCACGTGCAGCTAAACCCGATCCGCAAATTTTTGCCGTTGCTTTGGAAAAACATGAATGTTCACCTGAAGCAGCATGGCACATTGGTGACAGCCTAGAAGACGACTATAACGGTGCTAAAGCTGCTGGGTTGAGAGGTATTTTGATCAACCGCGAGCAAAATTCCACACTCAACATTGAAATGGCTGTTGAGCGTTCGGGAGTATAACCAAATAATTACTAAGTAAGTCGGTGGAAATAAACATAACTGTGTTAGGAAACTTAAATCTACCTAAAACTGTTAGTAATGACAAAGGAAAAATGACGATTTTCACTAGTTAGCTTATTTGTACCGACCTACTTATTTGAATTGTCTTATTTAGGGGGCTTGATATCATTCTCCTTTGTTTCTTCTATTTCCAGCAATTCCCACATGAGGATGGCTAACTCAATCGCAATTCCTGAACCAGGGATAAACAAATCAGCAATTACGGGAATCAGAAAGAACAAAACTGCCATCAGCTTCTTATTTTTCATTGCTTTGCCTCAAACTCTGAAGCAAAGGTAAATTTGGGGTATTACGTGGAAGCAAAAGGCGCGTCTGTTGGCTGTAATGCGTCAATCTGCCGAGATTTGAGTTTGGGGATGCTAGATTGAGTTTGGGGAATCCCTAAACTTTGTCGCAAATTTGGGCAAGAATAAGCGATGGCGCGTGTTAGCTATGGTGATGATGTCGAAGCGCGGGTAAGGAGGCTGTTAGAAAGGTTTTTGGCTTATGCCAATGATGAGTTAGAAGACAGTGAACTTTATAAAATTGTCCTCAACTGGGAAACGCCACAGCAATTAATAGTGAGGACACAGCTCAGAGTCTTGGCGGAACTTAGCGGTTTAAATAAAGAACAAGTCAGAGACTCACTAAATGCGCTTAAGGATTTTTTGAAAATTCTCGAAGATTTGCGCGAACACAAACGAGGTTCGGAGAATTGGCACTTTCGCCTGAAGCTTTGGCATGATAAAGGCGATAAAGACGGGAATTTGCAAAAATTTGATGCCGAATGGCAACGCCGTAGAGAAGAATTACCCGGTGTGCAGTGTGCGGAAGGTAGAAAAGCTAAACTCACGCCTACCCGTTACGAAAATATTCCCTTGAGTGGGGTGGTGGAGTTTGTCGGGCGTGAAAGAGAATTGCAAAACCTCCATCAGTTGTTGCAGGAAAATCAACAGGTAGCAATTGCAGCTATTGCTGGGATGGGTGGAGTCGGAAAAACAGAACTAGCTTTGCAATACGCCCATTCGCACCGCGTCACTTATCAAGGCGGAATTTGCTGGTTGTCTGCATTACAGGATGTGGGGGTGCAACTGGTGCAGTTTGCTCGTAATCAGCTGCAATTAAATCCTCCAGATGATTTAGATTTAGTTGGGAGAGTCCAATACTGTCTAACAAAATGGCATGAGGGTGAGGTTTTACTGGTAATTGATAACGTTACTAACTATAGAGAAGAAGTCCGGTGTTATTTAGAGTCTGTTCCTTCCCGGTTTAAGCAGTTAATTACCACGCGGGAAAAATTACAGCCGCCAATAGTGCGATTAGATTTAGATGTGCTGACACCACTAGCGGCAATGCAGTTATTAAAATCCATAATTGGTAGAGAACGACTGCGACGTGAACACTTAGTTGCAGAAAAACTTTGTAAGTGGCTAGGATATTTGCCCTTGGGTTTGGAATTAGTCGGGCGTTATTTATTAGGTGATGAGGAATTATCCCTAGCAGAAATGCTGCAAGACTTGGAAAAAGAGCGTTTGAAAAATCCTGCTTTAGATGAAGCTCAAGCAGAAATGACTGCTAAATTGGGTGTCGCTGCTGCTTTTGAGTTGAGTTGGCGACGGTTGCGAGAAAATGCTCAATGTTTAGGCTGTCTTCTGAGTTTATTTGCCCTAGCTCCGATTCCTTGGGAGTTGGTGGAGCGTATAACAATAAATAATGAGGCTCAAAACTGGAAAAAAGCTAGACGTGAGTTGTTACAGTTACATCTACTCCAGCCTAAAGGTGAGGGAATTTATCAACTACATCCCCTGCTGCGGGAGTTTTTTCAAAGTAAGCTTACAGGATTAGAACAGGCAGAGGAATTTAAGCGTTCTTTTTGCGGGGTAATGATAGCAGTTGCTAAATATATTCCTCAAACTCCCACACTTGAGCAAATTAAGGATTTCGCCCCAGCAATACCTCACTTGGCTGGAGTAGCGAACAATCTTATTCAGCATGTTAGCCATGAAGATTTGATTTGGCCATTCATTGGTAATGCTCGATTTTATGAAGGTCAAGGATTTTATAACAAAGCAGCACCTTGGCTTGAGCAGTGTCTAGAAATCACTGAAAAACGCTTTGGAGAAGAACATCCTGATATTGCCACTAGCCGCAACAACTTAGCATATCTCTACGAATCCCAAGGGAGATACAGCGAAGCAGAACTCTTATATATCCAAGCTTTAGATATTCTTGAGCAACGGTTAGGGGCAAATCATCCTAATACTATGGTTGTGCGTGAAAATTTAGCACATTTACGCGATCGCCTAACATCACAACAGCAAAATCCAAGTTCCTAACTTCATCATTCAAGCTTTTATCTCCAAGTTTCGTGTTCCGAACACGACAGTTCGAGTTCTGAACTCCAAGTTTCGTGTTCCGAACACGACAGTTCGAGTTTTGAACTCCAAGTTTCGTGTTCCAAGTGAGAATGTTTGTGTTCCAAACGAGAATATTCCTGTTCCAAGTGAGAACGTTCCTGTTCTGAGGTGGAATGATGGTGTTGTGAAGGCGATCGCTCTTGTTCAGATGATAAAATCAGATGCGATCGCTTAAAAGTGTCATTGTACAAAGTGCAATTAGCTTGTTTTGATAGAGGCGATCGCTGGCTGAGAAAAAATCAGCTACGAGAAATCATGGAATTACATCCACCAACACCTTATGTTAATTACATACACTGCAAAATATACAAAAACTAATAGTGGATATATGGGACAACTCATTGAATGGCAAGAAGTCATTACCGAGGGAGAAACCATAGAAGAATGCAGAGCTATGTTACAAGACGCAACCAGAGAAATGATTCTCGCTTATCGTCAACAAAATAAAGAAATTCCTATAGGTAATTCTTTACTCGAACAAATTCCTATAGAGGTTTGAGTGTGTCAGTCAAGCGTAAAGATTTAATTAAATACTTAGAAAAAAATGGATTTTATTTGTTAAGAGAAGGCGGAAATCATTCCATCCATACTAATGATATAAAAACTATTCCCGTAAAAAGGCATCGTACCATTGATCGCATTACTGCCAATGAAATTTGCAAGCAAGCAGGCTTGTTACCTAACTTTTAAAAACCATTAACCCTAATTTCTTATCTGAACATAAATTATTCGTAAGGGCACAACACCAGTTGTGCCCTTACCCATCTGTTGCATTCTTTTTTCAAACTGGTATAACTTGATTAAATCCTCCGAATTTATTCGTGGGTTTCCTTGTGCCCTCTGCCCTTGTACTTCTGCCTTCTTACTGTAATTAATTATTAACAGGTAAAACTAGTACTTCTTCGCCTGGAAAAATTAATGTTTTTCCCACTGGTATCATAGCTATGGCATTAGTTTGAGCTAAATTAATTAAATTACCAGAACTATCATTACCACAAGCTTTGTGAAATTTATAAGCTTTGTCAATTAAATGTAATCGACCCCAAACGTAAGTTTCACGCTTGCCATTTGCTCGCAATTCATCCTGCGATCGCACTTTGATAAATGATGCTTCCCAACCGCCAGCAACTCCAGAAAGTTTTTTAATTGCCGAATGCACAAACCGCCAGTACGTCACCAATACAGATGCAGGGTTTCCTGGTAAACCGAAGTACACAACAGGACGTGTAGCGTTAGGAAATGTGGCAACAGTCAAGGGTTTGCCTGGTCTCATCGCCACAGCGCGGATGTGAATTGTGGCTCCTAGTGATTCTAGAATTTGCTCAATGTAGTCATAATCTCCTACCGAAACCCCACCAGAAGAGAGGACTATATCAGCATTAGCGATGGCGTGGGCGATCGCTTCTTGAAGGGCGATCGGCTCATCCTTAACAATGCCTAACATTAAAGGTTCTGCCCCACTCTGCTTCACTAAAGCTGCCAGAGCATACTGATTAGAATCTACTATTTGTCCTGCTTCTAGCGGTTTATCAGGAGTTACTAATTCATTGCCAGTTGATAAAATCGCTACACGCGGCCGGCGGTAAACGCTGACTTGAGGGCACTGTGCCGCTGCTAACACAGCAATTTCCTGAGCATTTAATTTAATTCTTGCTGGTAGTAATTGTGTCCCAGCTTGGTAGAAAGATGCTTTGTATCTGACAAATTCTTGCGGTTTTGGCGCAGCCAAGATGCAGACGCGGTTATCCTCTCGGTATGTCATTTCCTGCATGACTACAGTATCCGCGCCTTGTGGCATCAGTGCGCCTGTAAAAATCCGTGCTGCTTGTCCCTGTTGAATTGTATACTCAGGCTGATATCCTGCGGGAATCTCCTCGACAATTTCTAAAACAGTTGGCTGTTCAGTACTAGCGTGCTGCACATCTTCGTAACGAACTGCATAGCCATCCATGGCCGAATTATCCCAATGGGGAAAGTCTAGGTTACTGGTGATAGGTGTTGCCAGAATCCGACCAACTGCTGCTAACAAATCTACAACTTCTAGGTCATGTCGATTATCTAACGGTTGCAGCAAATTTAAAATAATTGCTTCTGTATCGCTGACTGACAGCATCGCGATCGCCTCCTGTTTTGTAATCATCAATTTAATGAATAAATATCAGCTAATTTGCTCTGTTAAAATTTACACTACAGATATTACTTTTGATAATTTTCACCAACCGCTTTCTTTTGCTTCTGGCAAGTTTGAAACAGGCTAATTCTGTATCTGTATTCTTAATTAGCTTGTTTTCGTGCTTTGAAAGCGCAGTCAGTACCTAAACCATCACTTTAATATTAAACATAGCGGCAATAATTAACTTCCCAAATCCTCAATAAAAACACCTATTTTTTGTATGACTATCGAACGAGTACGCCAAAAGCACTATCCCAAGGCTGAGATTGGGCGACGCGGTATGGCATTGGGGTTAGATTTCCTTGGTGTCTGGTTAGTCAGTTCGCTCTTAGGAAGCAACAATTTAGGTATTCAAGTGATTCAGATTTTAGTATTTGCGATCGCTTGGCTAGTTTTGCGGGTACTAGTGGTATACAACAATCAAGGACAGAGTTTAGGGCGATGGGCATTTGATCTCAAGGTGCTAGAAGTTGAAGATGGACAAGTAATGGGGAGAATTCCAGTCTTGCTGGCACTGTTAAAGCGAGAAGCAATCATTGGTGTGGGCGCGCTTTTCGTGTCAATTGCTTTAGGCAACATTACTGCCAATCCCACTGCTATACTGCTAGTACTTCCCCTGGCTATCGACTGCGGTGCAGCCTTTTATGATACCCAGATGCGTCAAGCTTTGCATGACCGCTATGCTGGAACTATCATAGTTTCGTCGCGTCGTGGTTATTCGCTCGATATAAAATTCAAGCGAATACTTGAAAATATCAGACAGAATATGAGAAGATAGTCATTTGTGTTAATTCTCTCCAGGCTTTACGGTTTGTAAGATTATGGCTAAGAGTAAAGGTGTCCGCATAATAGTGACACTAGAATGTACCGAATGTCGCACTAACGCTAACAAGCGCACTCCTGGTGTTTCGCGGTATACCACTACGAAGAATCGGCGCAACACCACTAACCGATTAGAACTGAAAAAGTTCTGCTCTCATTGCAATACACATACAGTCCACAAGGAAATTAAGTAAAGATGAGTTACTACCGTCGTCGTCTGTCTCCGATTAAGCCGGGAGAACCAATCGATTATAAAGACGTTGATTTGTTGCGTAAGTTTGTCACCGAGCGGGGTAAAATACTGCCACGTCGAATCACTGGGCTGACATCTCAGCAACAGCGAGAGTTGACATTAGCAATTAAACGTGCGCGAATTGTGGCTTTGTTGCCGTTCATCAATGCCGAAGGCTAAATCATTTTTGGATTTTGCAGAAAGTTAAGCTAGTTGCTTGTCGAGAGAAGTCTGTAGACGCTTCTGGGCTTCCCGTAGGGTGCGGAGGCTTCCTCCGTACAAGCAAAGCGGGTTGCCCTAGACATCAAAACTTCGGAAGTATCGATCAAGTCATGTGGAGTAGTCTGTCAGAAAAGGTAGCAAGTAGCATCGGTTTATAGACCTAGCAAACTTCTCTTAAGAATCTTGAATGCTCTCAAGAAGCTAAGTTGACGTTATATATAGCTGCAACTTTTCTGAGTCCACAAACTAAAATCTCAGTAAATCAGTGTAGAATCGTTTTTTACATCTAAGAAATTAGAAAATTTTGGATTGAGTAGTCATTATTTAATTCAAAAACTAAAATTTATTCGTTAACCTAATTAATTGCGAGAGTTGTGGAGAAGGGGACGCTAGTTGAATTTAGGGTTCAAGGCGATCGCCGCCTGGGAGTAGTAGATCGTCCAGACGGCAAAACCCGTTGGTTTGTGGTAGATGAACGTGGTCAATCCCACAGCCTCGCGCCTAGACAAATTACTTATACAGTTAATGGACAAACCTACAGGCCCGCTGAAATTGCCAGCTTTTTAGAGCAGGTAAAGCCGTATTTAGATCCATCTAGCTTGGAAGTGGCCTGGGAATTATTGGTTGAGGATGGGGAAACAGTTACCCCACCCGAAATGGCTAATCTGCTGTTTTCGGAATCAGATGCGCCTCATTGTTACGCCGCCTATTGCTTGTTATCAGACGACAAACTCTATTTCAAGCAAAAAGGAGACGCTTATGAAGCCCGAAGCGCAACTCAAGTAGCAGAACGCAAGCACCAGTTAGAAGTAGAGGCACAAAAAGCTAGGGGACAGCAGGAATTTCTGGCTCGCGTAGAACAGGCCCTTGCAGGAGAAGCAGTCGAGTGGCAACGCCACGATCGCCAACGCTTAGAAGCCATAGAAAAATACGCAGCCCTACTTGCGGACGTCGTGCGTATGGGGGTAAATTATGACTCCCTGGCTCGCGCCTATCCTCCCCCAGGCCCAGTATTGGAAACTATGACCATGCTGGGGCGACCCGCAACCCCCCAAGGTGCATTACAACTGTTGGTGGACTTAGGTTGGTGGAGTCCCAATGAAAATTTATTCCTGCGTCGTTCTTCAATTCCAGTCCAGTTTCCTAGCAAGGTATTAGAAGTGGCGCAACAGCGTTTGGATTCCCCACCGTCAGATTTGGACACAAACCGCCTAGATCTGACCCACCTGAAGGTGTACACAATTGATGATGAAAGTACGACTGAGATCGATGATGGTCTAAGTTGGGAATTACTGCCGGATGGACGGGAGCGCCTGTGGGTGCATATTGCTGATCCTACCCGTTTATTAGTGCCAGAAGATGATTTAGACCTGGAAGCCAGGAAGCGGGGTAGTACAGTTTATTTGCCTACGGGAATGATTCCCATGTTCCCGGAGTTGTTGGCAACTGGGCCAATGAGTTTAGTACAGGGAAGAATTTGTTGCGCCCTTAGCTTTGGGATTGTTTTAGATCCAACTGGGAGAGTAGAAGATTATACTATCCATCCCAGCTCAATCAAACCAACTTATCGCCTCACCTACGAAGATGTAGATGAGATGCTGCAATTAGGAGTGCAGGCAGAACCGGAAATTGCAGCGATCGCTATGTGGGCACAGCGGCGTCGAAATTGGCGCTATGCTCAAGGAGCAATCAGCATCAATATGCCGGAAGCAATGATCAAGGTCAAAGGTGACGAGATCAGCATTGATATTTTAGATGATTCCTCATCACGGCAATTGGTAGCAGAAATGATGATTCTGGCTGGTGAAGTTGCAGCTAGATACGGCCAAGCTCATAAAATTCCCCTACCTTTTCGCGGTCAGCCACAGCCAGAATTGCCCCCGGAAGAAGAATTGCTTCAGCTACCAGCAGGCTTCGTCCGCGCCTGTGCCATGCGGCGCTGTATGCCCAAGAGTGAAATGAGCATTACTCCGGTGCGTCATGCTGGGTTAGGTTTGGATACTTATACTCAAGCGACTTCTCCTATCCGCCGTTACAGCGACTTACTCACCCATTTTCAACTTAAAGCCCATTTACGTGGTGAAGTTCTACCTTTCTCAGCAGAACAACTCAAAGAGGTGATGATGACTGTCAGCAGTATCACCCAAGAAGTAACAATGGTAGAACGGCAAACTAATAGATATTATGCTCTAGAGTACTTACGCCGTCATCCAGAGCAAGTTTGGGAGATAACAGTCTTGATGTGGCTGCGGGAAGATAGCAATTTGGCCCTAATTCTGTTAGAAGATTTGGGTTTGCAGTTACCAATGGCTTTTAAACGTTCTGTAAATTTAGGCGAAAACTTATTAGTTAAAGTTAGCCTTGCCGATCCGCAAAAAGATATGATTCAGTTTCAAGAAATAATTTATCAAGAAGCACTCAATTAAATAACTTTAGCTCTCATCATTAAAAATGTTAGAGCTGTAATGTACTCAATTAGTATAAGAACTGAAGAATTACAGGCGATCGCTCTCATTTTTAAGTGAAGAGTCAAAGGCGATCAGTATTTTCAGCTCATATAATATTAGGCGCTATTGAGGCTGCCACTTGAAGGCAAAAAATTCTAAAACCTATGTTTGAGCCTATAGAGCGTTTTTCTAATTAAATTTAATTTGAGATATTCACGGATTTTTGCCGCAACTTCTTGACGACCTTCCATCCCTTGAGAATACAGCTTATGGGCACGTTCAAACCTTTTAAAGAAAGAGGTTTTTAGAATAGCTGATAAAGCAACGTAAGCTGCTTCGTGTACGCCAAGAATCCGACGATGCTGAAAAAAATCTCGAAAGTAATAAATTGTACGTGTCAGGCGTGTATCACTTTCCAAACACACAAGGAGTGGCTCAACAGCTTCTTGGCCTTCAGCAACTAATGCTTGGATAATAGGATGTTGGATCAAGCTGGGATAACAAGGTTGACCCCCTTGGAGGACAAAAACTTCTTCCAAATCTTCAATCAGCGCACTGATGCGTTGCTTCTTATTGGGATACTTATCAAGTCCTGCTGTCAATACTTGTTGGCGTTTGGGCTGTTTTGCGCGTCGCTGCTGATCGGCTAATAGCACAGGGACTTCTTCAAGAAAACTAAAGTAATGTGTTTCACCGCCTCTGTATCGATATAAATTAGGGTACTCAAAACCACGCTGTTTTGCTTCTTCTTCTACAGCATTCCCAATGAGTAAAAGTAAATTTGCACTCAATAGGGCTAGTTTGTCATCTCCATCATCGGGAACTATGAACAAATGTGAAGTTTAGTAAAAAATTTCTAAATTTGCTGGACTTTCCAGTCAACTAGAGAGTTTAGGATAAAGTTGAGGTGAATCTCAACCAAAAATCAGTCACAGCAGAACACTAAACAATTTATGACACTTAAACTCACAGTTCCCAATATGGCTTGTTCAGCTTGTGCAAACACAATTACCAATGCACTTAAAGCAGTCGATGGCAACGCTAATATTGAAGCAGATCCTAAAACTAAGCTTGTGAGTGTAGATACTCAAGCCTCAGAAACAGCAATTAAAGAAGCATTAGCTGCCGCAGGTTATCCAGCTGCTTAATTCTTTACAGCTATGAGTTGAAATACTAATACATAGAGACGTTAAATGTAACATCTCTACAAACTTTCAACTTCAACCTTAAAGGAAGCGGAAGACGTTTAGGGGGGATTCAAATCCCTCCTAACAGAAGTAATTTTTTATCCAGAATTCTCATATTAAAATTTTTCAATTCTTGTATTTATTATTACAAATAATAGTAAATATTAATTATTACTAGAGATTAGTAAAATTTTAAATTAATCTAATTTTGCACTTAGCAAAACTAAAAATTTATTTTACTGAAGTTTTTGAAATTAAACTGACACACTTTCTTTTCAAATTTTACGCAGATGTTTTTTAAATAGTTTTACGGCAAGGGTTTCATCAGCTTAAATTTCAAATCAAAGTATCCAAACAGCTATGATGTTCATTGGAAAATAAATATAAGTTACAAGTTACTTTTATAAGGAAATTGTGAGAGTAACTCTCATTACATTTTTAGGACTGCTGAATTAGGAACTATATAATGAAGCCCTTCACTTTCAGTGAAACCCTAAAAATGAATTTTAACTCGCAGAATGCTAGCTCAACCCGCAAACCGAAAACCTTCAATAACCCAGAGCGTTTTATCGAGGGATGGTATTGGGCAATGCCTTCTCAAAATCTGCGGGTAGGTAAGGTAAAAGCTATTACTTTATTAGGCAGAAAACTAGTAATTTACCGTGGTAAAGATAAAAGAGTAACTACCTTTGATGCCTACTGTCCACATATGGGCGCTCATTTAGCAGAAGGTAAAGTCGAGGGTAATGAACTACGCTGTTTTTTTCACCAATGGAAGTTTGATGATGAAGGTTTCTGTGTTGATATACCCTGTTTAGAGGAACCGCTTCCTATAAAGTTAAAAGCTTGGCCTACTGCTGAGAAATATGGAATGATTTGGATTTGGACTGGAGAAATTCCGTTACAACCTCTGCCATTTATTCCAGAGTTAGAACAAAAAGAATGTGATACCGCCATTGTTTCTCATTTCGTAACTAATTGTCACCCTAACGTAGTGATAATTAATGCGATTGATACGCAACATTTCCATACAGTTCATAAAGTGCCATTAGAACTTATCTTTGAAAAGCAGGAGTTGAATCAAAATGCTATTACTTTCAGTAATACTACACGTGGTCATGAAAGTTCTTTTTTGATTAAGCTCATTCGTCCTTTCTACAAAAATGCGCTTACTTACAGTGTTTGTTATTGGTATGGCAGCACTAGTATAGTGACAATTGGCCCCGATTTTCTTCATTTGCACATTATGTTTAGTTTACGTCTCCTTGAAGGAGGAAAGACTGAAGGACGGACTTTACTAGTGACTAAGAAACGTAAGGGGATTTTTGGCTGGTTATGCAATCGAGTTGTGCTATGGCTAGGTAACATTTTGGGGCAGGAATTTCTCAAGGGTGATGCCAAGATTTTCGAGTCAATTCAGTTTGATTTGAGAACTCCTATCAAAGTAGATCAGCCAATTATGCAGTTTATCAACCATCTTGAAAGACAGACATCTCTGTGTTGGGGAACTTGGCTACAAGCGCGATCGCCCCATGAGGATGAGAGGAGAGATAACCGAGACAAATGGCGAGATGTGCTGAATGACTAATACCAACACTCTGTTATAACTACGCAAAATAAGCTCGCCTAACCTTCAAGATGACTTTGTTGAACGCGGGCTTAATTACTTTAACGCGATGCGACAGCCCTTTTAAATACGCAAATCAGAACTTTAAATAATTTGCGGTTCTATTTGCCTTTTTGTTTTTAATTATTTTTTAGGCTACCATTTACATAAAAAGAAGTGGCAAAGCCACTTCGTAATTCCCAGGTAGAACCTAGAAACGAGTATAACCATTCTAAAAACTCGAAATCGTATAAATCGACACTGATTGACTGTATTTAAATGGTTGAGTGCTTATTCAGTGTTCATTATTGCAGTGCTGACTCAATCTGATCTAGTTCATCGCCAAGATGAGCCAGTTTCGCCTCTTCATCAAGTAGCAGTTGTTCTAATTGAAACTTAAATGCTGTTACAGCCTCAATTGCTAAAGCTTCTCTCATTTGCTTTACCTTTTGGCTGCGGATGTTCCATTCTCCTTGCAGTGCATTTAGTTTCTGCTGCGATCGCCTTTTCTACTCTATATCTTGTGGAGAAGTGCATAGATGCTGCATCGGCTTGTCGCCAGCAGTCCATGTGCGAGGCGCATCTTCAAGATGGAACAAAGCTAGGGAGCGATTGAGTATTTAAGCTTAGATAAAAATCGTTTTGTTAGGAGATTAGCAGGTTGATGTGTTTGTTGCTAGCGATCGCCTTGTTATAACTTGTGAGAAAGTGCGCTGAAACCTCCTTCTGCGGCTAGATGTCATTTATATTATTACCATTTCAGACAAAGCATTACAGAATACCAGCCTCAACCGCTAAATCTGCGCCTATCCGCTGTCAAGTTTTAAGTTTGTATAAATATCAATCGGCTTTTAATTAAGTCTGTAGGTTGAACCTGGGCTTGATCGTAATCATGCGGAATGCGATCGCAAATGGGTATTTTTCAGTTTTGCTAATTGGTTAATCATAAAAGTGAACTCATTTATCGATTTTGCTTTGACGTTTATCGCAAATACGAACTCATTCATAAGTTTTGTTTAAGCGAAAATTGATTTTGCATAAGCATTTGTAAGTTTGATTGAAGCAAAATTTGATTTTGCATAAGCATTTGTAAGTTTGATTGAAGCGTTTATGATAAATGTGTTTGCCTTAAGCAAAACACCCACACTCATGTATGGCTCTAGTTCGTAGAGTTGCACCTGTGTGTAGGTTTTGGGTAGAGTATTTATGTAGATTTGGGCTTCACTCCAAGTGTGTAGCTCAACGGTAACTGATGACTATTCTTCTGGGTTAAGTACAACAGTTATTTCTGCTAACCTAATTCCTAAAGGTTTCCAGTGGGGGTTGCTGGAAGAAAAAGTGCCATCTCCTGATACTGCTTGGTAATCTTTTGGGTAATTCTCGTAAGCATTAGGAGCAGCATCTACCATTAAATAAAGTTTGCCATGATAGCGGGATAATCGGCTTGTATTCAAAAAGATATGACCGCTAAAGTCCCAGCCTAATCCTGCGAGTTGAAAGTTGCCTAATTTCTTGCGTAACTCACTTAAGGAAGTACCTACACTTATACCTTCGGGAGTTTTCCAAGCTGATCCTAGGTTCCGCACATCTAGTGGTTTGGTACGAGTGTTATCACTCCAGACTACTAAAAACGATCGCTCTTTACCCAGGTTTACTTGAGTAGCTGCAAAACTACCCATCCCTTCCGGGCCTGAAATACTTTTATCAACCAAACATGATGCGCCAAACAGCTTAACTAAATCTTGTTTGGTGGTTTTGCGTGTCACAGGGCCGACTCTTTCGCCAGGGATAATTAAATTGTCTGAGAATTTTTTTGCTTGAGCAACGGTAACTGGGCGATTAATTTTTTGGGGTGCTGCAAATACTGGGTATGCTGAGTAACTTAGTAGCACAGCTAACGTAGTTGTAGCGATGCGTTTGATGGGAAATTTCATTGATTCTACGTTTTTTGAGAAATAAAACAGACGCGATCGCTCGCGTCTGTAATAGAGCTAGGAGTGTTCAATGAGCAAATTTTTGCTTTATGCTTCTATCTTCTACAACGTCCCAACTTTCAATTCCCGATACCTATCACAAATAAATTAATTATTTGGCAAAAAATTTTGTCGTAGGCGTAAGCCGATTAATAATCCAATGATTACGAACGCAGTCATGTAGGCTAAACTAATTAACCGTGTTGTTAAAGGTGGTGCGACTCCTTCAACATCTATAATTTTTTGCACCAAAAACGGTGTAAATTGGCGTGTCGCATTTGGTTGGGGAGCAACTTCTACCTCAACTTTGTGGGGTGCGCCATCAAAAAACCCTTGTTCCCAAGTAAATTCACCTGTGGTATTTGGGATACCTTGATGTGCAAAACTCACCCATCCATCTTCAAGCATGGTGGTTTTGATATTGAAGAGTACGTCTTGGGCTGGTTGATTTGTCTTTTGGTCGATAACTTTCACCTGAACACCAGCAGGTTCTCCGACTGTGGCGCTAACAGATCCCAACAATTGCACTTCTAAACCTTGTTGCCGAGCAATACCTGAGTTATCAGAAGATGCTTCGTTTACCGCTGTATGATGATCGTGATGATCGTGTGTATGTGTATGTGAACTTTCAGATTGGGCAATTTCCGCGCTCAGGTTAACAAATAACAGAGCTGCGATCGCTACGACAATTGCCCCACTCAACAATAATCGCACTCTCTGCGGCGCAATTTCTCCTGGTGTTATTTCTTGTCTTCCACCAATTACCCAACCACCGCCTAATCCAACTATCAACAAAACTACGGCGAGAATGCCAAAGTTGCGATATTTTACCGAATTTTCTGCGACTGATAATGTCAGGGTTTGCTGAATAGGAGTAAAAGCATTCGTTACTAGTGGAGTAACATTCACATTTAATTGATAATTACCCCGAATTGGCAACATTTGTTCGAGTTGCAGTTGACCTTTAGGGGCTATTGTCTCTATATCTAATAGCTTGGTTCCCTCTACTATGGGAAAATCTGTCGTAAACCAGGGAGTTTTAGGTGGTGTAAAAATTTTGAGGTTAAATTTAGTATTTTCTAAAGGTTTACCTGCTGAATCTACTGCTTGCAGCGTTAATTTTGCTGGGTATTGAGGCGTACTAGCCCCAGCCTCAAAAGGTAAAATTTGGCTTGTCTGCGGGGGGCTAATTAGTCTCACACTTGCTTGGGGTGACTGCGAAAAGCCGATAAAACTATACAAAACTACACTCAACATACAAATAGTACTGATGAGTGTATAAAGCTTAAATTTAGACATTTTAACTATGGATGTTTACAGTACTAGTAGAGTTAAACAAACATTATTAACCCAGCGTACAACTTTTTAGGCACTGTATTTTTTCCAAAGATGAAGATATTAACCGCTGGCTCATAACGTTAATGATTCCCCCAATCCTAGCAGGATATGGGGGTAAGAAAAAATTTATGAAATGTTTAGTGGCAAGGCACTAACAAAGTGTGGTGACGGGGATTGTGTACGCGATCGTGAATGACTGGGGAAGTAGTAAAATACACAGTCCACAATGTCAAAGCGCACAACGAAACATAAAGCGTCGCTTGTACAGGCTTTGATAAAGTTAAGCTTGCAGCCTTTTGCAACACTGAAGGATGAGTTTGAGTAGTCATCATATACCTCGCATAAATCTAATACATTTAACGCATCGGCAGGAATTCCGGCTAGGGTTAGCTTTAGCAACTACAAATTTGTGAACCTTGAATTCATACTCAAGTTTTCCCCTAACCGTTAGCGGCTGTTTTCCACTAAAACCGATTATTACGCAAATAACACAATATCTTAGTTTTTCTTAGCGTGCCACCTTATATATTTCTGTTCAAGGTTAACTCGATTAAAAAAACTATAGGTATTTAAATTTTTTGATAATAACTTATTTTATATGTAATAAATAATTTGATAACTTTAGTATTCAAGAATACTACTTCAGGAAACTAATGAACAAAAAATTAATACTGAGTTTGCTTTCTAGCTCGGCAATTTTCACTTCTCTGATGTCTACTTTAGCGATGATTAGTCCTGCTCAAGCTGCTCAACGATTAATCCACACGCCAGATGGTCGTTCTTGTATCACTCATCCACATGGGAGTACTAGTTTTGTTTGTATCCGGGGTTCACAGACAGATAAAGTATCTCGTACCCCTACATCAGAAACTATTTCAGTACAGCCCGCCGACAAAAACATTGCAATGCTAGACTTTACTGAAGAAGAAAGTGATGATGCAATTCAATTATTTGGCTGTGACTGCCCATATTGTCTAAATTCTCTCCGGCAGCTGCGCGGTACTGGAAACTTAGTGTACTAAAATTTGTTACTGGTAAATCTATAGTTCAATTGTGCTTAATTTAGCATTAAGGGACATATTTAACTTCGATTAAATATGCCCCTTTTACTTTTCATTAAGTTTATTCAACTACCTCATTTACCGGGAATCTATCAATCAGCTGCATAGCGCGGTAGGCATTGCGCTGTAGTGATTCTGGCAAATTGGGAACGTGAGGTATTTGGGATAACAAATCCAACGTCCGGCGTAAAATTCTGACTACATCACCTTCATCCAAGCTGGTATTTTCACATAATTCTGTCCACTCGATTCCCAACGCCCACTGTTCTACTAAAGCAATTAGTTCAAATTCCAACCATATAGGTAACGCCACATTATAGCGTCGTTGCATTTGGAACATCTGGCGACGAATTCCTCGCAGTTTTGCCAAAGCCTCTGTTACTTGATTACTGAGGTCAAAACGCACTTTACTGTCTGGACGTGGGGTTTCTGTCACTAAAGCTGCTATTGAGGCTGCTAAATGGTGCGGATCTAAATTGTTCAATTCACCACTAGCAAGTACTAAACCCAGCCACAATTCGTTTTCACCCCTAATGGCCGCGGCAACTTGTCCTAATGCTGTTGGTACTAAGTTATCTAAACAGCCAAAGTGTTGCAAAATTTCAATTAGATTGAGAAACTCTTCCCAATGACGTTGAGATTGTTGCTCTACTTGAGCTTGCAACACTTGAAGTTCAGCTTCTAGTTCAACGTAGCGTGCCCTACGTTTAAATATAGCTGAGGCATTGCCTGATTTATATATGGGGTGAGCTTCTAGTTGTTCTTGTACGGCAGTAACACGGCTGAGTTGTTCTGCCACTTCTGGCGGCAGATGTAGAGACTCTCCTGGATCGGGAATTAGTTGGGCAATAGTTGCAGTTTCTTCACTGCCACGGCGTGCCTGTCCTGGTTTAATCGGCAGATCATCTGGTGGCAAAATCTCAGGAGGTACATCAACTCGTGGTAGTTCAGCATACAAATCGACTATATCTTCGGTTGTTGCCACATACCAACGGTTATCTCGTCCCAAGCATACCAAGTAAGTTGTTTCACCAGAACCCGGCGATTTGCCTACTAACACTGCTGTGATTGGTGAAGGCACTGTAATGTGTTTACCTTTGAGGCTCACCAGTGTGCCGGAAACTGCAAAATCCAACATCATCCCTATTTGGGCTTGTCGGTCTTCCTGCGCTTGCTCTTGGAGAGTTTTCAATAACTGGCGTTCTACTTTCAGGCGCTGCCGCAATTTCTCATAAACAGCCACTTCATTTTCATCAATGGCGGCGATTTGCTCTTGCAGTTGAGCTAATTGTGCTTGTAGCTCATTGATTTCATCATAATTGGGTCTTAAATGTAATGTCGCCATGTACTGCCCAAAACTGCGTTCTATTAGTTCCCGTGTTTCCTCCAATGTGTGAGTTTGGAGTAAGTTGAGAACCATGCCGTAGCTGGGCGTAAATTGGCTAACTAAGGGGTCTGGTTTGGATGTTGCTAAGTACGCCGCTTCCTTCGATCCTTCAAAGGGGGTTTGTACTGTTACCACATGACCTTGTAGATCCATCCCTCGGCGACCGGCTCGTCCTGCCATTTGCAGAAATTCGGAAGCATTCAACAGGCGGTGTCCGGTATCAGTACGCTTGGAAAGAGTGGAGATGACGGTTGTGCGGGCGGGCATATTAATTCCCGCAGCTAATGTCTCGGTAGCAAATACGACTTTAATCAGTCCCTGTTGAAATAATTCTTCTACTAGGACTTTCCAAGCAGGTAAAATTCCGGCATGGTGGGCAGCAATGCCTCGGTAGAGGGGGGCGATTTGTCCAGAACGTCCTGCTTCTGGATTGCGAGTTAAAAAGTCATCAATTTGGCGTCGCAATATCTGGGATTCGTCATTATTTACCAGCCATAAATCACCTACCTCCGCGACCGCTTTATCACATCCTCGGCGGCTGAAGATAAAGTAAATCGCCGGTAGCATATCTCGTTGCTGTAGCTGGCTCAAGGTATAAATGATGCCGGGGGCTTCTGGTCTACCGCCTTTGCTCTTGTCTGCTTGTCTCCTTTTGCCCCTATTTGCCAAGCGGGGGTTAATTTTGGTTTTGTTGTCATTTAACAGGGGAAACAGTCCTTTGGGATTACAAAAGTGAAATTCCAAAGGTACAGGACGAAAATCGGAGTAAATCAGGTCTGTTGGGCCGTGAACACGATTTAGCCAATCGGTGAGTTGATCGCTATTGGCAACAGTTGCTGAAAGCGCTACTAGTTGTACTTCACGGGGGCAATAGATGATTGATTCTTCCCAAACAGTTCCCCTTTGGCGATCGTTCATATAGTGGCACTCATCTAGTACCACTGCTTCGACATTGACTAAAGAGGTGCCAACTTGCCCTATGGGTGTGCCATAGAGCATATTGCGGAAGATTTCTGTGGTCATGACCAGAATCGGTGCATCTCTGTTAATAGAGGCATCTCCAGTTAACAGTCCGACGAGATCAAACCCAAATTTCTCTCGGAAGTCACGTAATTTTTGATTCGACAGCGCCTTTAAAGGAGTGGTGTAAAACACTCGTTTCCCTCGCGCCAGGGCGCGATAAATAGCGTATTCTCCCACTAAAGTTTTGCCGGAACCGGTGGGCGCACATACGACTACAGAGCGTCCAGCATTTAGGGACGCGATCGCATCTTTCTGGAATTGATCCAGATCAAAGGGAAATGTTGACTCCAGGTCAAGTTCTGGGGACGGTGCAGGATAATTCACTCAATCACATTTGCAACCAGACTGTTTACTATATTAACGGCTATTTTGTCAACTTCGTTAAGAGATTAGGGATTGGGCATTGGGCATTGGGGATTGAGGAAATTGCCCAGTCCCTTGTGCCCTTGTCCCCAGTCCCCCAATCCCCCGTCCCCCCCAACTCCTATTTTCCCAGTTCTTGCGATCGCTGTGTGGCTGCTTTGACTGCTTCGATTAAAGCTGAACGAAATGCTCCCCGTTCTAGCTGGGCGATACCAGCTATTGTGGTTCCTCCAGGGCTGGTAACGCGGTCTTTAAGTTCTGCTGGATGCATTTTGGTTTCACGCAATAGCTGTGCTGTCCCTAGTACAGTTTGTAAGGCTAACTGGTTGGCAACTGCTCTCGGTAACCCTGCTGCTACTCCCCCATCGGCGAGTGCTTCTACCAACAGTGCTACGTAAGCTGGCCCACTACCAGATAGTCCTGTTACTGCATCCATGAGGGTTTCTGAAACTTCTACGACTTCCCCCACTGCCGAAAAAACTTGCTGTGCTATTTGCTGGTGCTTGGCATTCGTGTATGCCCCTAAGCAAATTGCCGTCATTCCTGCCCCTACAGTGGCTGGGGTATTGGGCATGGCTCTAATGATTGGGAATTGCGGGAATGCAGCTTCTAGCTGACTTAAAGTTACACCCGCCAAAATAGAAACTATTAGGGGCAAGTGATCTGTAATGATCATATCTCCCAATTCTTGGGCGATCGCACTGAACACCTGCGGTTTCACAGCCAACAATACAACTTCCCTACTTTGCTCGAAAATTAGACGATTATCTGTCGTCACAGCCACGTTGTACTGTTGCTGTAAAAAATTTTGGCGCGAGGGTTGTGGTTCGCTGACTATGACTTCTGATGGTTGATATATTCCACCTACAATAAGGCGGGATAACAGCGCTTCTCCCATTACCCCACCACCAATTAAGCCAAATTTTATAGTCATTGCGTCATTAGTCATTAGTCACTTTTCGTCAGTCGTTTGTCATTTGTCATTAGCATTTAAGACAAAGGGCAAAAGACAAAGAACCAATAACTAATCTAACTTCATTGTACCATTCGGTTAACTTCGTTACCCCAAGCTGGAGTTGGAGCTGAGGGGCGTGAGGGACGTGCTGGCGGTTGCGGTACTTCATGGAGAACTCCGCCTTGGGTGCTAACTTGTACACAGCTTGGCGTAAACAAGAAGATGCTTTCCCCGATGCGCTCTTGATGTCCATCCAATGCGTAAGTACCACCTGCAACAAAATCTACTGCCCGTTGAGCTTGATCTGGATCCATAATCGTCAAATTTAATACCACAGATTTACGCTCACGCAAGGCTTGAATTGCCTGGGGCATTTCTTCAAAAGTGCGTGGTTCGAGTACTAAAACTTCAGAAATTCCGTTAATTGCTCCTGGCATACCTATAACATTCCCCATCGCCTTTGAACCTATTGCTACGTCATTTCCCATTGTAGGCATGGGTTCCCGCCAACGTCGATTCTGAGTTGCGGGTTCTGGTGGTGGTGCTGGTTGGGGGTTCTCTTCTTGATAAAGATTTTGGTAGCTCTCTGCTTCTGGTTCTTCTTCGTAGTATTCGTATTCCACTTGCTCATTTAAACCTACAAAGTCCCTGAGTTTAGAAAAAATATTGTTCATTGTGTACGCTCCTGGTGCAAATTATCTTTATTTTTATCTGACTATAAATTAATTTAGCCAGCGTCAATCATTACAATGGGCAGCTTTCAGCAATTCTAATACTAGCTGTAGTTTCTACTACAGGTTTGAGTGAGAAACAGATGCTTTGGTAAACCCTAGACATTACCTAGACGCAATGATGAGTCAAGATTATATACTAATGTTTCACCGAAAGGAAGTTCCCATCACCCCATTTTCCTTAGGAGTCTGCTTTTGTCAAGTCTTTATATTATGTTTTTCATATAACTACGTACTCGGTGAAAATACTGAATACGATCCCGAAGGATTCTGAGACTTATCCCAAAAGCTATTGAACAATATACTAAGAGCGCTCACCAAACAATATAGTCCCTAACCTTACCATGGTTGTACCAGCTTGTACTGCTAGCTGGTAGTCGCCTGACATACCCATTGAAAGGTGCTGTATGTCAATGTGCGACCAGTTTTGATCCCCGATGGTTTTTGCTAGTTCACGAGTAGTGTTAAATACTTTTAAGGTTGCCGCCTCATCTATTCCTAAAGGCGGAATTGTCATCAAACCTTGAATTTGTAAATTTTTGTATTGATTAAGTACAGGTAAGTCAGCTAATAGCTCTGGTACACTCCAACCTGACTTGTTAAGATCGGGCAGAATTTTTACTTGTAGGCAAATTTGAGGACTCACTCCTAGCTGATGCGCCAATTGATTTAAGCGCTGTGCTAACTGCAAATTATCTACAGAGTGAATCCATTGAAATTGTTCTAAGGCTTTTTTGGCTTTATTGCTTTGCAAATGCCCAATAAAGTGCCAGGTAATATCCGATAAGTCTTGCAACTCGGCTTGTTTCCTGGCGGCTTCTTGGACACGGCTTTCGCCAAAATCACGTATTCCTGCGGCATAGGCTATGCGGATCACCTCCGCAGGAACTGTTTTGCTGACTGCAATTAACCGGACTGAAGACGGGAGTAAGGAGCGAATGTGGACAATACGTTCGCTAATCGAACTGTTCATTGGAATGTGCGTTGGAAAACACTCTGAAGCTGATCGTACTCCTGTGATTGTCCTGTGCGACGCAGGGTGCGTAAACGATTTTCCAACATCATCCTAGCCTCAGTACGTCCTATAGGTTGAAATTTTATACCTTTGACGTCATTTGTTACTAAAAAAAATAAGCGCTGGGCATAAAGTGTAGTGAACAGATCCTGGCTCTCATCAACCATACAGATTCTGTAGAGTAAGCCCCAAGTTGGATGATTTATGTAAGTTTCTGCGTATTCTGGATTCATTTAATCGTCAAGGTAGGCGTATATATAAATCTTTTCGCGGTTTTAGTACAAACATTCAGACGATAATACATCCCTTTGGCCAGAATATTTGTGCAAATTTATGCGAACCCAGCAAAAATTGCTGGCTAATGGCAGTTTTGAAGACCTTGATCTAGTTTTTAATTGGCAGATGAAGCGACCATAGGTCTTACGCAAAAATCTTATTGGTTGAGATAGGGTCTAGGGGTATGGGGTGTAAGGTTTTTGAACACCTATACGCCTACACCCTCATACTCTAACCGCCCCAAATTTAGATTTTTCGTTTTCATGCGTAAGTCCTGTAGCAGTAACGAGGGTAAGTAGTGGTTGCCATTGCAGGATGAATTATGAATTATGAAAAAAACAAAATTTCTGGATTCATCATTCACGATTCAGCATATTGAGCGCTAACAGTTGTGCCTGAGCTTTGTGCAGAGATTCATACCATTCTCTCTCAGGATCGCTGTCTGCGACAATACCTGCGCCAACTTGTCCCCAAACGGTTCTCAGTTGTGAGCGCTGAGTTTTGAGTGCTGAGTCAGAAAGTTTCTTTCTACCTCCCCTGCTCCCTGCTCCCTGCACCCCTGCCCCTCTCCTCCGTTGCACTTCTTGGAGGGGGGCTAGTAGCAGGGTACGAATTAAGATATTCAAGTCTAAGTTACCCCGCTGATCTAAATAGCCACAGGAACCATAGAACAAGCTACGCCGCACTGGTTCTAGTTCTTCAATAATTTCCATGCAGCGAACTTTGGGACACCCTGTAATTGTGCCGCCAGGGAAGAGGGCACGAATCAAATCAATAGCACTGCGATCGCATCTTAAGCGACCTTTAACGTTGCTGACAAGATGCATAACATGACTATAGCGCTCAATTGTCAGCAATTCATCAACACAGACTGTCCCCCAATCACAAACTCTCCCTAAATCATTGCGTTCTAAATCTACCAGCATGATGTGTTCAGCACGTTCTTTGCTGTTGCTGAGTAGTTCTTGTGCTAACTGATTATCTTGTTCTGGGGTGACTCCGCGCGATCGCGTTCCGGCAATTGGTCTTGTTTGAGCTTGTCTGTTTTGCAGCAGTACTAACCGTTCTGGTGAACAGCTCATCACTTCCCCCCAAGGCGTTTGCCAATAACTGGCGAAAGGAGAAGGATTGATTCGTTGTAAAGCTAGATAAATTGACCAACCTGAAGCTGCTGTAGTTGCTTCAAATCGCAAGGAAAGATTTGCCTGAAAAATGTCTCCCGCCTGAATGTATTTTTTCGCTCGGTTGACTGCTGCTTCATAATCTACCTGCGAAGTATAAAAATTAGGAGTAATGGCGAAACTAGGAGAAGTTAAAATTTCTGTTTTCTTGTCTTCTTGATTACTCTCTAACTTCTGCTGTAACTCATCTAGCCCATTGACATCGCTGGCGGCTAACCAAAGAATTTGTTCGGCGTGATCCAAAATTGCAAAACTATCTGGTTCGTACCAAAAAGCTCCAGGAAACGGTAAGCGATCGCATTTATTTTGTGGTAGTTGCTCAATTTCCCAAGCGATGTCATAGCCTAACCATCCCAACCACCCTCCGGTAAAGGGAAGGTGAGGAGGTGGAGATGACGCAGAGAAGGAGAGACGCGAGGACGCGGGGAATGTGATTATTTCTCTGCGTCCCCGCGTCTCCATTTCCCTCTGTCCTGTTTTACTTCTATGCAACAACTCTTCCAAAAAGGGTAGAACTTGCCCTAGTGGTGGTGTCCACATCTGGGGGACACCATCAATGATCCGTGGCGCACCTGCACAAATAGAGTACCGATGGAGTTGAGGATAGTCTTTCGGTGTTGGATAAGAGCTTTCTAACAGAGTAGCGATTCCTGGCGTAGCAGTCGGGCGAAATAACCTAGCGAAAACTTCAGAACCAGTACGATGTTCTAGAGGAAGCGATCGCCAATACCAACTTTGGGTCATAATTCATCTCAAATCTCAATGCCAAAATCTTTACACCGCATTCCCTAAAACCACCCGCACGCCCCAAAATAAAATTAAAGTTGCCAGAGCTAGCCAGTCTCGTGCTTTTAGCTTTAAGTCATGCCACAGTACTCGATGTTCATTTGGACTAGTAAAACCGCGCACCATCATGGCGCTAGCCATTTGTTCTGCCCTGAGTAACAGATTTTCTAACAGTCTCTCTGCTACAGTCATCCAAACCTTGACTGCTCCTTTTAATCCTAGCTTTTTCCAATTAATTGCCCTTGTCATCACTGAGCGCACTAAATTTTGCACTTCTTCTAAAACTAGGGGAATAAACCGCAAAGAAAGAGTTAAAGTCAGAGTAATTTCAGTTACGGGCAGTTTCAGCCGTCGCAGAGGTTGCATTAAGCTTTCTATACCAGCTGTGATTTCTTCTGGTGCAGTGGTCAGCAAAAACAGGTTGGTGGTGTAAATTACGGTGAATAAAATTGTACTCAAGCGTACTGCCAAATCCAAAGAACGCCGAGTTACTTTAACTGGCCCTTTGTGAAATAGCACGTAGCTATATTCTTTATTATCAACAGCTAGTTTTTGGTCAACATTAGCGGTAGTTGCGGTTGATTGTGGAGTTAGAATTTGTTCGTTAGCTGGTAAGCGTGGTTGATATTTTATACCTAGTCCATCAGGGCTAATAGCACCTATTACTAGAACAAAAAACGACAGTATCAATAACCAGCCCATTTGCTGTTGCCATACTCTACGGGGAATTTTAGCAATTAAAGTAATAATAATTAATAATGCTACCAACAGTATGCGCCATTGATTTGGTGCAAAGGTGTAGCTGGTGAGAAAGCTCATCAACCAAGCAAACTTGACTCTAGGATCAATTTTATGCAGCCAAGTTTGGGGTTGTTCTAAGTAAAGTCCTAATGGTAGCGATCGCAATAAATCCATTTTTAAGTGCTGAGTTAAAAGTGCTGAGTACTGAGTTATGAGTTGTGAGTGCTGAGTGCTAAGTAAATAGAATCATGAATCTTTACTCAGCACCGTCTAAGCACTCAGTACATCCCCGCCTTGTGGGTTGTCTTTTAACTGAGAACTCAGCACTCGTTACTCCTTACTTAGCACTACTATACGCGTGTAGCACGATTAGCATTACCACTTTCGACATCACGGACTTTTTTACTCCGCCACAATAAACGAATTGGCGTGCCTTTAAATCCTAATTGTTGCCGGAATTGGCGTTCAATGTAGCGGCGGTAGTTCTCATTGAAGCGTTTGGCTTCGTTGACAAATAGGGCGATCGTTGGCGGTTGGGTACTGACTTGTGTACCGTAATAAATTTTGCCCTGACGTCCACCGCGTGAGGTTGGCGGTGAATGCCAGCTAACGGCATCTTCTAGAACTTCGTTAATTACTGCTGTGCTGACACGGCGTTTATGTGCCTCAGCCGCTTGATTCACCAATTCTAAAATCTTTTCTACCCGTTGTCCTGTTAAGGCACTGACAAAGATAGTCTCTGCCCATTCGGTAAAATGCAACCTTCCTTCCAGGGTTTTTTCGTAGTCGTAAATTGTGTAGGAATCTTTCTCGACTGCATCCCACTTATTTACTACGATGATGCAAGCTCGACCTTCTTCAATCACCCTGCCCGCTAATTTTTGGTCTTGTTCAGTAGCACCATCAAGGGCATCTAATACCAATAAAACGACATCAGCGCGGCGAATTGCTTTAAAGGCACGGTTAATGCTAAAGAATTCTGTGCCGTATTCTATACTTTTCTTTTTGCGAATGCCGGCGGTGTCAATCAAGCGATAAGTTTGCCCATCCCGTTCGACTACGGTATCAATCGCATCGCGGGTTGTTCCAGAAATTGGGCTGACAATTGCCCTTTCTTCTCCAACAAAAGCATTTAATAAGCTCGATTTGCCCACATTTGGGCGTCCCACGATCGCTACTTTAATTTCATTGGTTTCTGGTATTTCGTCGACGCGGGGAATGTGTTTAATTAACTCGTCGAGTATCTCTCCGGTACCACTACCATGAATTGCGGAGATGGGGTAAGGTTCGCCTAATCCCAATTCCCAAAATTCCGCAGCTTGCATCAAGCCTTGTTCTGGGGATTCACATTTATTTACAGCTAGTAAGACGGGTACAGGTTGTTGACGCAACCACTCAGCAATTTCTTCATCAGCTGGTGTTGGGCCTATTTGTCCATCTACAACAAAGATAGCTGCACTTGCTTCTGTAAGTGCTGTCATTGCCTGTTGGCGAATCAGCGGTAAGAATTCGGTGTCATCGTTAAAGACTAAGCCACCTGTATCTACCACTAAAAATTCGCGATCGCTCCAGTAAGCTGGCATATAAGTGCGATCGCGTGTCACTCCTGGTTCATCATGGACAATCGCCGTTTGTTCCCCGGCGAGACGATTAACCAGGGTGGATTTGCCCACATTTGGGCGTCCGATAATTGCAACAATTGGCAGTCTCATAAAACCAGGATAAGTAAGAAACGTAATATATCACGTCTCTACATTTTAGCGACTTTAAGTCTTTATTTAATTTTCCCACCTCCAAGATAACTGTCAGCCAAATTTGAAAATAACAAGACAAAAATCTGGCAGTCACGTCGATGGAGATTGGAACTTGAGAAATCGTAAGTGGCTGAAAAAAGTCAGCAGATCAACTTTCCGATTTTTGGGTTTGTGCTTTTTGATAGGAATTTGTACGTTATTATACGCCAGGTTAATTGAACCGAATTGGATAGAGATAAATTCTTTGCAATTGACCCTACCACATCTCTCATCAGAATTTAATGGCTATCGCATTGTGCAAATCAGCGATATTCATCGAGATCAGTGGATGAGTTCACGAAGGTTAAGACGTATTGTCAGCTTAGTCAACAAACAAAAACCCGACTTGGTGGCGATTACAGGTGATTTAATAACTCGTCATTCGCCTAAATTAATCCCCACTCTCAAGCTTCCTTTGAGTCAACTCAAACCCCAGGATCTGACTGTGGCGGTATTAGGTAACCATGACCACGAGAACGACTCAGCGGCGATTATTCAAACACTAGAACAAAGCGGTATCTTCCACCTTGGTAATAATGTTTACACTCTCAAACGGGGTAGTGCTTTGTTGCATATTGCTGGGGTAGATGATGTTGGTATGGGTAAAGACCGTTTGGATTTGGTATTACAGCAGTTACCACCAGAAGGTGCAGCAATTTTATTAGCCCATGAACCAGACTTTGCCAACATCAGCGCTGCTACAAAGCGGTTTGATTTGCAACTATCAGGACATTCTCATGGTGGACAAGTGCGTGTCCCTTTTTTCAAACCGATTATTCTTCCGCCTTTGGGTGAAAAGTATTATTTAGGACGTTATCAGGTAGGAGAGATGATTCAATACACCAATCGTGGCATAGGTATGACTGGGCTGCATCTGCGATTAGGTGCGCGTCCTGAGATTACTGTGTTTACCTTGATTGCACCTATAAAGTAACAGAAGTTGCTTGCGATCGCGTCTCAAACCTCTACATTGGTGAGGCGATTAATCAGGGTGCATTTGCCGAATATTGGGGTTAGGAATTCGTTGAAATAATAAATAATATCTTGCGTTACTTCCTACAAGCGCTTCAAAATCAACTATAGGACTGCATAACTGAAATCTTCTAATGAAGACCGAAATTATGATTTAGTCCTCTTGAGAGGACTTGAGCTATTAGCCATAGGTTAGAAACCTATGGCGGGCGATGGTTTAAGCGCGATATGATGAACTGAAGCATTTAAATAATTGTAATATTTTCGCTTTACCCACAAGTCTGCCTCAGAATTAATTCTAAGGCTCATAATCGCATTGAAAGGGCATAGTTACTTGCATGGTTAATGGACTGTTAACCTAAAAGGTAACAAGCAAGTTAAACAGCCGCATCTATAGCTATGGAAAATACTCTTTTGCAACGAATTACACTTGACCAAAATATTTGTCACGGCAAACCCTGTATTCGAGGAATGCGCTATCCAGTCGAATTCATTCTAGAATTGCTTAGTTCTGGCATGAGTATTGATGATATCTTAGCCGACTATGATGATTTAGAACGTGATGATATTTTAGCCGCTTTGCTGTTTGCAACTCGGTTGACTCAGGTGAAAAGCATCTACAACATAGTGTAATGAAATTTTTAGTAGATGCACAGTTGCCAGTAAGCCTAGCGCGGCTTTTGCAATCAGCCGGCTACGATACCATTCATACCAAAAATTTACCCCAGCAAAATACTACAACTGATGCAGAAATTAATGCTATTTCAATCCAACAAAGTCGGGTTGTAGTGACTAAAGACAGGGATTTTTTTGATTCATTTCTGATTTGCCAAGAACCTTACAAGCTTTTGTTTATAACTACAGGCAATATCACGAATACAGAACTTGCAACTTTATTTATGAATAACCTATCACATTTAGTTGAATTGCTACAGCAAAATTATTTAATAGAAATGAACCGCAACGCCATTATTATTCATCATTAATGTCAGATTGATGTCAATATTTTTAGGACTTACGCATTCGTAACGAAAAACAAGGCTTTGGGATTGCTTCCCTACGGTCGCAATGACGGAAATACGTTATTGTTGCGTAAGTTCTAATTTTAATACTAATTTTAAACATTATTTTTGCAAATTAATTCACACCAAGCCAGACGCAGAAGGAAAGTCATAATCTCAAATCTAAAAATGATATAAGCTACCAATAGGCTTACTGATTAGCTGGAATTAATACTGTCCCATGATCAATTACTTGATATCTAGCTTCTTTGGTAAAAATAATTCGACAATTTACACCACCATAATTTTTGCAAGTTTGTAAGGCATACCGAGACGCAATCGACTTACCTCTTGCCGGACGAGTGGTATCATATCCCCAACCTGTACCATAAGCGCCATTAGAACCAATTGCTAAAGCTCCCCAAGCATTTTTAAACCACAATGGAACTGAGCAATCTTTAGCTTGAGATTTTTGTTGACAATTATAAAGAGCGCCGCGTTCTGCTTCTTCGCGTGATAAACCCGTTGCGGAACTAGAAACCCGTGTTGAGGGAGAATAAGCGATCGCTCCAAATAAATCTGGGGTAGATTGAGCTTGGGCAACCTGTGTCAATCCAGGCAGAATTGATAATAGTGTCGCTGCTGCTAAGAAACTTTTTTTAAGTGTATTTGCCAACATAGTTTTTTCTAACCTCTAGTTGAGAACTACAGGTCTATATGTAGGCATTTCGCAAATTATGCAGTTTGTTCTGGTTCGGTAGTTACTTTTTGCCCAATTTTTGGCTCAGTTCCTGCAAGTATTCGCTCAATATTACTGCGGTGGCGGAAAATCACATACAACCCACCGACAAAAGCATACAGAATGCAAGGTAAAGGTTGATGGAAAATTACCATGAAAATAGTTACAGCGATCGCACCGGCGATGGAACTCAAGGATACAATCCGCGATAGAGCTACGACAACGGCAAACACACCCGCTGTAGCTAAACCTACTTGCCAACTAATCGCTAACAATGTTCCTAAACCAGTAGCAACTGATTTACCACCACTAAAGCCCAAGAAAATTGATTTGCTATGTCCTAGAACTACTGCTAACCCAGCTAGAGTTAGCAGCCAAGGTTGCCACAGCTTCGCATCTACCGTAGGGGGGATGAAATCATAACTTGGGGCAAAGTTGAATAACCAGTAAACGAGAGCGATCGCTAATACTCCCTTCAAGCAATCAATTAATAACACGAATGCTCCAGGGCCTTTACCCAAGGTTCTCAGAACATTGGTTGCACCAGTTGAGCCAGAACCAACTTCCCGAATATCGATACCTTTTAACTGTTTCACAGCAATGTAGCCAGTGGGGAAAGAACCCAGCAAGTAAGCTACAACCAAAACTATCCCGCACAAAGTTAACCAAATAACCATAAGACAATTCAAAATTCAAAATTCAAAATTCAAAAGTCAAGAGAATACCTCTTGACTAATGACCAATGACTAATTAAAAATCATCATCATAATTTCTCATTGCTTTGGGGTCAGGGGCAAAGGCTAACCACAAGGGAAATTGCAGCAGTGCTAGACTAATTTGGTCTTCAGAATCGTCGATGATGATTAAAGGCAGTTGATTTGCTTTCACTAATCGGTCGGCTTTTTGAGCTAAAGCCTCCGGTGCTTCGAATAATACTACACCTCGATCAGGCCCGAAATCTGGGCGACCAATACCTAAACAGTCTTGCAAGCCGCGTCGCCATTCACCCAAGCGTTCGGGTGTATTAGCTAACACTAAAGTGCGGACGCGATCGCCATAGAGCTTGTGTAGTATAGAAATCACTGCTGAAGAAATCAGAATATTCTGCAAACGGCTACCCATTGTCCGCAAAGCACCCCGTCCCCCTTGGCTGAAAAACCAGTTAGAAACACGTTCAGCATGGACTGGTTCAAAGGTGCGACGTAGTTGCCATGCGGGGCCATAGTAATCTGGTTTGCTGCGGTATTGGTCAATCAGACGGCGAATTTGCTTTGTAGTATCTTGAAACTGCTGTTGGGCAAATTGTGGTACGCCTGGCTGGGGTTCAGCTGGCTTTACCTCTGTCACAGTTGGTTTTTCACGTTCTATTACAGCTGGCACTAGTTGTAACTGCTCTGCTGCTGCGGCTAAATCCTGTAAGCTACCTGTGAGATAGTCTTTAAAACCCTGCACCCGAATTGCCAAGTCTTGGGATGTTCCGGCAAAAGTGGTACGCATTTCATTGCGGATGCGTTCTTGACGGCGTTCTAACTGTTCTACAGAAATTTGCAGCGCTTGTTTGCGTTGTTCTAACTGCGTTAGCGACTCTTGCACGAGTCGTCCCAGTGTCATTTGAGTTTCCCCAACTTGTGCCTGAAGAGTTTTGTAAGTCGCTTGCAGATTGGCTATTTCTGCTTTGAGTGCTTCTTTGGTGTTTTCTAACTCTGCAACTTGTTGCGCTGCTTTTGCGTATAGTGAATTATTTTCTGATTCTATTTGTGATTCCAGTGCGACAGTTTCGGTTTTTAACTGTGTTACCAACTCAGCAGTTGCATCTTCCGATTCTGCATTGGAGATGGGTGCTGCAAAAGTCGCGTCGTCTTGTGGTGTGTCAACTAATGAGTTCTGCTCATCTGTTTCCACCCCTGATTCAACAGATGAGTTTTCTGGATGTTCAACTGTAGGATTTTGTTCTTGTATTTGCTCTAACCACTCATCAATCGGTTCTGGAGTTTGTGTTTCCTCTGGGTTCATAAACAATAGTGTAATTCCTATGACGCGAATAAATAGCTTTCAGAAATATACAATTGACCTGCCCTCAAAGTCCTGAGTGTTGTATTCTCAGGCTTAAATCTGCATCTAAAATTACTAGCATTAAATACGAGGGCAACGTTGTTCCAAACAAGTTCTCAAGGTGTTGGGGTCAAATAAAATTGGCAAAAAGTGTATGCTTTTAATTTCTTTAAAGTAAAACAAGATGGGAATTCCATTCCAAAAGATACGCCAGTTTTGCCATTCTTGATAGGGAAATCGCCGAATTAATTTTTCACCTCTGTAAATATCTAAGTCTGTAGCGGTAAATTGCAAACGTAGCGTGACTGCTTGAAACATGAGAAACAAACCAAATAATCCGATTAACCCTCCTAAGAGAGGTTGGACTAGCAGCAGTGGAATAGAGGCAATTACCAAAACTACAGGGATATTGTAGCTAGGTTTGAGTTCCACGGTTGATGTGGAGTTGGGCGCAAATGAACTAGTCATAGTCTCAAATCCTGCTTTGTTTAGTAGACATCTTTCCTATTCTAGGATTTTGAGGGTGAGCAGACGCACGATTAAGAGTTATAACCATGATTTATAACTGGGCAAATAACAGTTCGTAAACAGCTATATGCCTTGCAGTAATGCGCTACCAGTGCCCTGAAACATTAACCAAGAAAGGAAGAAGTTGCTCACAAATATAATTAACAAAGCTGTCACAACCGCGGTTGTGGTTGATTGTCCAACTCCTTTAGCTCCTCCTGTTGTCGTTAAGCCCCAACTACAACCAATTACGGCGATTAAAACTCCAAAGCAAAACGCCTTGATTAAGGCGCTACAAATATCCCAAATCCCAAGAAGATTACGGGCTGAGTCTAGAAATACAGTATCAGAAATGTTGTATAAATTCGTGGCAATTACCAATCCCCCCAACATCCCTGTTACCAAAGATAAGAGAGTTAAAATTGGCAGCATGATGCAGCAAGCTAAGACGCGAGGGATAACTAGATAATCAATTGGATCTGTTCTTAACATCAATAAGGCATCAATTTGCTCTGTTACCCGCATAGTGCCGATTTCTGCTGCAAAGGCAGAACCGACTCGCCCCGCTAAAATCACTGCTGTCAGCACGGGTGAGAGTTCCCTTGTCAAGGCTACGGACAGTACTCCGCCGACAAGATTTCCGGCCCCAAAGTTAACAAATTCCCGCGCTACTTGAATGGTAAACACAGCGCCGACAAAAATAGCTGTTAATAAGGCAATAAACAGAGAATCTGGCCCAACTGCTGCCATTTGCTCTTTAGTATTGCGCCAATGGATTTTGGCTCTTAGGAGGTGAACTATTACTTGTCCACCCAGGAAAATCGCCGCCAGCAGCCGCTGACTCCATGCTCCTAAACTGGATTTGGATGTAGTCTCGCTCAATGTTCTGTAGCTAACTCGGTAACTGCCTTAAGAATAGCGAAAGTCATTGCTCATTAGTAAATTTTTGGTTATTCCCACTTTCCTGGGCCTTTGGTGTGGCGGAAACATTAACTTACTTTAAAGCTTTTCTCAGAAAATTAAGGCAGTTATCAGTGGGCTGTGATTCAATTATCAAGATTTTTTTGAGCTTAAAGCTTGAGCTAGTATGGGTTTTGCCAATTTTAAGCCCTGTTGCTAGTTCAAGCATCTGATGTTGTCAGTAGCTAATTATTTTAATGAAAACTTAAGATTTTTGACATCTTGGCTGCTCTGGAGCGATCGCTCGTATTGTAGAGAATGACATAAAGCTTTTCGGCTGTTGTTCACTTTCATCACGGAGTGTCTCTTCTAATGAATCTGTTCACGAACTTTCTCCGTTCTCTGTTACTCACGATTATTTTCAGTTTTGTTGTGCCAATGTTCTTAGTCGGTGGCTTCTTGCTTGTGATTTCTCTACTTGGCCATCTTCCTGGTTTACAAACCGCGACTGAGGCGATCGCTACTCAAATTATGCATTTTCTTGCCACTTTTGGCAGCGGTACTCCTTTGCGTGGTTTATTGGTAATTAGTTTGACTTGTAGTTTTGTCGGGGCGCTGTTTGACATCTATGCGTATTATCGGTGTCAAATTTTACGAATTGATTCTTAAATGGTAACAACCGGCTTGTCAGGTGTTCACTCGCTATTAAAACTAGCAAAATTAATATTAAAAACTAAGAAGATGCTGCTATTCCTTAGATATATTCGGAATCGGCATTGCTGAATTGTCATTTATTAAATTGGTAAAATCATAATTACATACTAGTAATTTAGTTACTAATTACCAGGAGCTTTGTTATTAGAGCATGAAATTATACAACTGTAAACTCCAATTCCAGGTATTTTAAACCTTGCGCTTCACACCAAATTACAGTTGTAGATTTTATAGGTTCCGGTAGCTTCAGAACTAAATTGGCATGAAATGAGTACAGCAAATAAACATCCACGCAAAGCAGAAAAATTTCATTAGAATTCTTAATAGTACAATGCCGGCTCATTTTTGGCAGCAGAGCAAAAAGGTTCATCTGACCGCTGGGCATTTTATATTGTGTTTATTACGAGGTTTTACGTCTGCTTATGTTTTGGCCTTTTCAGCCCAGGTTTAGAAAACAAATTGCTCGGATTGAAATTAATGGTGCAATTTCCGGTTCTACTCGCAAACGCGTGTTAGAAGCATTAAAAACAGTAGAGGAGAAAAAATTCCCCGCATTACTGTTACGTATCGATAGCCCTGGCGGTACAGTGGGAGATTCTCAAGAAATTTACAGTGCCTTGAAGCGTTTGCGCGACAAAATGAAAATCGTTGCTAGCTTTGGCAATATTTCGGCTTCTGGCGGTGTCTACATTGGCATGGGTGCGGAACACATCATGGCTAACCCAGGTACAATTACGGGTAGTATTGGTGTAATTTTGCGCGGGAACAACTTAGAACGCTTGTTGGAAAAAATCGGTGTTTCTTTCAAGGTAATTAAATCTGGCCCTTACAAAGATATTTTGGCATTCGATCGAGAACTGACTCAACCAGAACAAAATATTTTGCAAGAGTTGATTGATATAAGTTATCAGCAGTTTGTGCAAACGGTAGCTGATGCACGTTCTTTGGCGGTAGAAACTGTGAAAAGTTTCGCTGATGGTCGCATTTTTACTGGACAGCAAGCCTTAGAGTTAGGAGTTATAGATCGTCTAGGAACAGAGGAAGATGCGCGTCGCTGGACAGCGGAATTAGTCGGTCTTGATCCTGAAAAAACACCCTGTTACACACTAGAAGAACGTAAACCCTTGTTGAGTCGATTGTTACCAGGAAGCCGTCAGGTTTCATCAGGAATTGGGGCTAGGATTGACTGGCTCGAATTTGAAATGTCTACTAGTGGTTTGCCTTTATGGTTATATCGGCCATAAATAGTCAATAGTCAGAGGTAAATTAACAGTGGTAAAACCTATAAAGTGAGAACTGACAACTGAGCTAATTTAAGGAGGATTTGGCGTGGAGTGGCAAATGCGGGCTATTCGCGGAGCAACAACCGTTTCAGAAAATACAACTGAGGCGATTCGAGAAGCGGTAACAGAATTATTAGATGAGTTGGAAAAGCGGAATCACTTCCTTCCAAAGGATATTATCAGTGTTACTTTCTCTGTAACACGCGATTTAGATGCTGTTTTTCCAGCTGCGATCGCCAGAGCGCGTCCTGCTTGGGATGGTGTGGCTATGCTGGATGTACAGCAAATGCACGTCGAGGGCAGCTTACAGCGCTGTATCCGCTTCTTAATCCACGTTTACCTGCCAGCCTCCGCCCCAATTTACCATACATATTTACGTAATGCCGCCAATCTGCGTCCTGATTGGAGTATGCCCCAGCCTTTACCAGCATCACCGCAAGTAGTAGAGTCAAAAGTTTAAAATATGCATTTTAATTAAGGTTTTTGACTATTCTCTCCAAGAGTAAGTAATACCAATTCAAAATTCAAAATTAACAAAGCTATACATAACAAGGGTAAGGTTTTTTAACAAAAATCTATCAGTATGTAAAACCATACAAAGATTTTGGGCGTTGCATAAATGCGGGATGAAGGGGCGGTTGAAACCATTGAAAATTCGTTCTAAATTGGGCGAAATCATCCCATGATTCAGCAACGCCATTATTTGTGTGACCGAGGATATGTCTCACAAAAACTCTTTATAGAAAGTTTCCGAATTTATCTCAGGACTGTTCATTTCTGTTCGCTCCTAGCTACTGACTCCTGACTCCTTGCAGGAACTAATCCAGCTTGCTCAATCGCCTTTTGCCCTTGTTCAGTCTGCAAAAGTCTGGTATAAGCTTCGCCAACTTGCTGTTCTGGGCCCTTGTTCTGCTTAATAATCACAAACAAATTGGTAGTCATCGGATAACTGCCATTCTTGATAACTTCCGTGTTCAGCTGATTGCGCTTTTGCGGGCATTCGTTTGGTGGTACTAAAGATTCACGGTAGGGTGGAATTAGCTGTGCGTCAGTAAGACCTAAAGGTAGAGGCTTCACCATACATTGATGTACAACTCCCCTAGCAGAAGCATAATACACGCCTCCGGGAGTTTGGTTGACACGGCGCAGTGCTTCTGTGGTCGAGTAGACATACTGCACATTAGAGCTTAGGGCTTGCTGATCTAAAACCTGCTTGCCGGAAATTAATACGATGTCTGCATTTTCTGGACGCTGGGAGAAGGGTGTAATAGGAAGGTCTGGCCCACCTACCTGCTTCCAGTTAGTAATCTGCCCTAAATAAATCTGCTGCAATTGATCAACAGTTAAGCCAGACACTTTCAATGCAGGGTTAACTACTACTGCTATCCCATCAATGCCAACTTGACGTTGCTCAAGTATAAAACCCCGCTGCCGAGCTAGATTTTTTTCTTCATCTGTGAGGGGACGTGAAGATTCAGCGAAGTCTAATTTTCCATCAAGCAACATCCGAATCCCAGAACCAGAACCTGGGCTAGCATTAGCGGGATTTACGTAGCGCAATTGTAGCTCAGGACGAGCGATCTGGATCTGAGAATTTACGAGTTGCCTGATTGGTGCCCAAGCTGTGCTACCACCATAGTTGAATGAGCCTACGGGAACATCACTAACAGTTTTAAAGTTTGAAGTAGCAAGAGCAGAGCGATTGTTCGCACCTTGGCCAGAAGAAGACAAAGTACCATAATCCGTTTGGAGACGAGGCCTCAGCCATAACCACAATCCGCCTATGACTGCTAATGTAACTACTTTGCCAATAATCAGACCTCTAATTAACTGTACGGCGTCGTGGCTGAGTGGAATACTTTGTCTACTATGATTAGCCATCTTCTTTATCGTCCTGTTATTAAGCTGGTCTTGAATAAGATAAAATTAGGATTGAGTTTAACTTTATAATTCCATGAGGATTTCACTTAGTTTCCCAACCTCCTGCAACTGCTAAATTTATTCTGAAGAGAGTTTATATAAAAATTCCGGTAAATTACAGCTAACTTCCTTAATCAAACTATATATTGTTTTCTATAATATAGATTTTCTTAAGTAAAATTGCTTAATGCAATTGTCAGGGACACCGTAACATGTTAAGTAGCAAGTTACTAGGGGAGCGTTACCAGGTTGTTGAAGTTTTGAGTCAAGGAGCGTTTTGTCAAACTTACAAGGCCCAGGACATATACGTCCCCTCTAATCCCACCCGTGTCGTCAAACATTTCTTACCTAGCAATACATATCCTATTGCGGTAGAAATTCGCAGACGGCTATTTAACCGAGAAGTAGAGGCCCTAAAAAAACTTAGCAACTATGACCTGGTACCTCATCTTTTAGCGGATTTTGAAGACAACCTTGAGTTCTACTTAGTGCAAGAGTTTATTGAGGGACATCCCCTCAGTGCGGAACTGTCACCTGGTAAGTGCTGGACTGAAAGCAAAGTTTTTCAATTTTTGTGCGAGGTCTTGGGCATCCTGAATTTTATTCACAGTCGTGGGCTAATTCATCGAGATGTCAAGCCTAACAATATTATTAGACGAAAGCAGGACAATCGGTTAGTTCTGATTGATTTTGGAGCCGTTAAGCCTATTTGGAATGAATTAGTTAGAGATCAAGATCAAACTTCAATTTTTATTCCTATTGAACATTACACTACCATTGCGATCGGTACACCAGGCTATATGCCTAATGAGCAACAGCGAGGTAAACCACGCCCTAATAGTGATATTTATGCTCTAGGCATGATTGGCATTCAAGCGTTAACAGGGGTACATCCTACACAATTAGCAGAAGATTCCAATACGGGTGAAATTATCTGGCGACATCTCACAAAAGTTAGTGCTGGGCTAGCCTCAGTCCTCAACAAAATGGTGCATTATCACTTCCAAGACAGATATAAGTCGGCAAAAGAAACGTTGGAAGCACTTCTAGCACTAAACAATCACTGTAGAGCAAATCAGGAATCAGCTTTTTTAGCACCATTCTTAGGCGACCAAGCAATTGATACGACGCTACCCGAAACGCTTTTACCACCCATCCATCTCTACCTACCGAGACAGGAGTTAGCCCCTAATAAATTGGGGTCTCAAACCCCCTCATTGGGACAAGATAGTAATCAAGTTATTAGAGATGAGGTATCATCATCACTCTTAGATTTAGACGATGAGACAACCAATACTACTGTTTCTCTTTTGCCTGACAAATCTCCTCTGCTGCTTGGTTTAGTAGTAGGCGCGTTATCTGGATTAGCTTTAATGATTTTGAGCTACTGGTCTTTGCAAATGATTTCTCCTGTTCCGCAAATCGAAAATTTGCGAATTCAATTGCCAAGTGAATCTCGTTAATTTGTGGTTATATTTGCCTTTGTTCGTTTGGTAATGAATTAGGTTGATATTGGACACTATCTCTGTGGATCAAAAACGCTACAATCCCCACTACAACTAAGTTAATCATTAGAATCCCAACAGCGCTCCACAACCAAATTTTCATTTTTGAGCTGTTTGTTAAGTCAGTTGGGTAAGGTTTGCGGTTCATGATTTTTTACAGCAACCTAATTGTTACTATTTAATTTTACCGCTAGCTTAAATTTAAGCTCGCAATGTATAAGCATGTACATAAACTGTAAAATCTTCGAGTCAGCCAATGGCTAATTACTTGAATATCAAGCAATTAGCCATTAGTATTTATTCCATGTTTCGCTAGTTTTCAGTTGGTTTATTGTGATGTAACCTAATGCCTAAAAAAATGTCATAAACGAACTCAAAAAAGTCTTTCTTCTGTAGTAAGCCTGAAGTTTGATAACAGCCTTTTTCATCTAATAAAGGCTTCATTAGATGATATGTGGGCTGGTAATTATACCAAGGAATAGAAGGCCACAAATGATGAATTAGGTGGTAATTCTGACCCAAAATTAAGATATTCAGAATTGGGTTGGGATAAACGCGGGCATTTTTCCAGCGATCGCGTTCCATAAATGGACGGTGAGGCAGATAATCAAAGAATAATCCCAGTGCGATCCCAACTATAAATGCTGGGATAAACCAAAAATTGAGAATGTAACCCAAAAAGTGGTACTGGACTGAAATATAAACAATCGAAACAACAATCAAGCGGCTAATGAACCATTCTAGTAGTTCATATTTACGCCACAGTTGCCGTTGAAAGAAAAATACCTCGTGGTACAAAAACCTTACCGCAATCAGCCACAGCGGCCCGCCAGTCGAGACATAATGATCTGGGTCGTCTTTGGGATGATTGACATGGGCGTGATGCTGCAAATGCACTCGCGTAAACACTGGAAAAGCAAAAGCCAGCATCAGCGCACTGCCGTGACCTAACATCGCATTCATCACTCTGTTGCGATGGGCAGATTGGTGGCAAGCATCGTGAATTACCGTCCCAGAACAATGCAAGGCAAGAGTATTAACGCTAAAGCATAGCCAGTGGGGCCATTGCCACAGCCAGTAACCAAAGTTAGATAACACTAGCATGGCCACAGCTGCTAAAAACAGTAGCAGTGTGGGGTTGAAATCACCGGGAGGCGCTAAAAATTCCTTTGGCGGGACTGTCAGTGGCTTCTTTGCCTCCGACGTGAGCATTCTGAACTCCTTGTTTATCAAATATTACGAATATACGATAAAGATTAGTAAATAATAAACTTTTGTAAAATTTTGTATAGCAAGCTTGATCGGCAGTTTTGCGGATAGTGTAGATAAATAACGCTATGATTTCAAACGAGACTTAAGTATTTGCTAATAGTAGGGGTGTAGCAATACCAAAAATTGGATGGAAGAACATCATCCTTGGGAAGGATGGAACCAAGATTAGTGTACGATATCTAGTCTATCCCACTTTGTTGAAGCCTCCGCTAGAGGAAGTCATTTGTAGTGAGCTACTAATGCAACACGGCGCAAATAAATATACTATTCAAAACAGCGCAAAAGCCGAAAATAAAAAGTTTTTGGCTTTTGACTTCCGCGCCGCGGTACTAGCCTTTATTCCCCTTTCTAACTGCTGCCATCTTATTGATATAGCAGTGACGGAAATAAAAATGCCCCTTAATTTACGATGGTTCCCAGATAGATCCTAGAATCAGCCCCTATGCAATTAAGAGATTCTCTACGCCGAACAAAAATTGTCGCTACGATTGGACCTGCCACTAGCAGTCCAGAAATGCTCAAGGCGATTATTGAAGCGGGTGCAACAACACTGCGGCTAAACTTTTCCCACGGGACTCATGCCGACCATCAGCGCAATATCCGCTTAATTCGGCAAACCGCCTTTGAACTAAATCAGCCAGTGGCAATTCTCCAAGATTTGCAAGGGCCAAAAATTCGCTTGGGGCGGTTTGAAAATGGGTCTATAGTTGTAGCCAAAGGCGATCGCTTCACCTTGACAAATCGCCCAGTTATCGGTACAGAAGATATTAGCTGCGTTACCTACGATCACTTGGCAGAAGAAGTCCCGGTTGGCGCAAAAATTCTCCTCGATGATGGACGAGTAGAAATGCTAGTTGAGGAGATTAACCGCGATAAAGGTGATTTGCATTGTCGAATTACCGTTGCTGGTAAACTTTCTAACAATAAAGGTGTCAACTTTCCCGGTGTTTATCTTTCAATTAAGGCAATGACCGACAAAGACCGCGAGGATCTGATGTTTGGTCTGGATCAAGGCGTAGACTGGATAGCACTTTCCTTTGTTCGCAATCCCCAGGATCTCATAGAAATTAAAGAGTTAATTTCCAGTACAGGCAAAAATGTGCCCGTGGTTGCCAAAATTGAAAAGCACGAAGCAATTGAACAAATGGAAGCAGTTCTCGCTTTGTGTGATGGTGTTATGGTTGCCAGAGGCGACTTGGGGGTGGAACTTCCCGCTGAGGATGTACCTATACTGCAAAAGCGGCTGATTGCTACGGCAAATCGCTTGGGCATTCCCATCATCACCGCCACCCAAATGTTAGACAGCATGGTCAGCAACCCTCGTCCCACTCGTGCGGAAGTGTCGGACGTAGCAAATGCGATTTTGGATGGCACAGATGCAGTGATGCTCTCTAATGAAACTGCTGTGGGCAATTACCCAGTGGAAGCCGTAGCCACAATGGCCCGGATTGCCGAGCGGATCGAACAGGAAGAAAGGCAAAACTACGCCGTGCGTCAGTTGAGAGATACTAGGCGTTCCATTCCTAACGCTATTAGTCAAGCTGTAGGACAAATTGCAGAGCAGTTGGGAGCTGCGGCAATTATGACCTTAACTCAAACAGGGGCAACAGCTCGCAATGTATCCAAATTCCGTCCCCAGACGCCGATTTTGGCAATCACACCCCATGTGAATGTAGCACGACAGTTACAAATGGTATGGGGAGTAAAACCGCTATTGGTGCTAGAACTACCTTCTGCTGGTCAAACTTTCCAAGCGGCTATCAATGTCGCACAGGAGAATCAATTACTCACCGAGGGTGATTTGGTGGTGATGACTGCTGGTACTCTCCAAGGAGTTTCGGGATCAACAGATTTGATTAAGGTTGAGGTGGTGACGGCGATTCTCGGCCAAGGAATTGGACTAGGACAAGGTTCGGTAAGTGGTCGCGCTAGGGTGGCTCATAAGGGTATAGAAGTCAGTAACTTTAATCACGGTGATATTTTGGTGGCTCCGCGCACCAGTGCCGATTTTGTGGAGGCGATTCGCAAAGCCGCCGGAATTATTACAGAAGATGAAAGTCTTACCAGCCATGCAGCCGTGATTGGCTTGCGTCTAGGCGTGCCTGTAATTGTGGGTGTCAAGAAAGCGACGCAAGTAATTCGGGATGGGGCAATTCTAACGCTGGATATGCAACGGGGTTTGATTTACTCTGGGGCTGTGGGAACACATTAAATAATTCATAATTCGTAATTGGTAATTCGTAATTATGAGTTAGTGGAAAATATCTACTCTGGTTGACTTTCAAAATTTACTCGCTGATAAATCTGGCGATGGGGAATTTGGCAGTTTGCTGAAGCTAAAGTTAAAACTCCATCTTCATCGTCAGATTCTTTGAACAGCCAGTTACCTTCTGAGGTTTTGCTAAAGTGTTCAATATGGATTTGATATTGGTCAATTAAAATATATTCTTGAAAATCGGGAATGGAACGGTAATAAGTAAATTTGTCTCCTCTATCTCGGCTACTAGTAGATTTAGAAAGTACCTCAAAGATAATACTGGGATTTATAACTGTGTCGGTGCGTCCTTGTTGAAAAATTGCTTCATCTTTGATGATTAGAACATCTGGATATGTATATTCTCGGTAACGAGGAATCCATAGGCGCAGATCGCTAGTATAAACGCGGTAATCTTGCTCTCTAAGAGCAAGTCCAAGAGCAATTATTAAGTTGATAATAATTTGATTATGATTTATTGAGCCTCCAGTCATCGGTACAATTTCCCCATTACGGTATTCGCTGCGCTGTTCAGCAGTTTCTTCATGTGCAAAATATTCCTCAATGGAATATTGACGGGAGGGAGTTTGCACAACCATAAAATTTAATGCTCAGATATTTAGCAAGTTTACTTTAGCCTAGCATTCAGAGATAGCGGGATAAAACTTCGGCGGTAGCTTGTCCTGTCTTCTCCCAGCTGAATTGATTTGCTCTAGCAATACCTTGGGTGGAGAGATGCGATCGCAACCCTGAATCAGTTGCAACAGCCTGCATAGCTGCTGTTATTTCTCCTGTATTGTAGGGATTTATCAGAATGGCTGCATCACCAGCTACTTCAGGTAGGGAGGAGATATTAGAAGTGATAACAGGTGTACCACAAGCCATTGCTTCGAGGACAGGTAAGCCGAAACCTTCCCATAAACTAGGGAAGACGAGGGCGATCGCGCCATTGATAATTTTTGGTAATTCGCTGTAAGGAACATAGTCGAGGAACTTCACCTGATTAGTTACCCCCAGTTCCTCGACTTGTACTTTTAAATTTGGAGTATAACGCGGATCGGTTGACCCTGCTAACCACAATTCGTAGTCTTTGCAGTTAAGTAATGCGGCAAAGGCGGTAATTAGTCGGTGTACATTTTTATAGGAATCTTGACGACCAATGTAGAGAAAGTAATTGCGAGTGGGTAGGTTGAGAAAACGAAAGTGGCTGCGATCGTAGGCGAGAGGAATGGAGGTGATTTTGCTAGTGGGAATTTGGTAAAACTTAGTGATGTCTTTAGCTGTGGCTTGAGAGTTGCAAATAATGTGTTGTGCTTGGCTAAGGACTTGGGGTGTGTAGTAGCGATGGTAGGGTATCAGAGGTGAAAAGCGTCTAGGAAAGCGCAACGGTATCAAGTCGTGAAACATCACGACAAAACGACAATTGGCATAAAGTGGCGCTTCCGGTAGCGGGGAAAACAACAACTGGGATTTTAGCTTTTTATAAATTTGCGGTAGTTGAAACTGTGTCCAAACAAGGCGATGCAAATGCCCTTTGATCCCATGATCTGGTGTTAAATTGGGAGGAATTGGGTAGCAAGTGAAATTAGCATTTTCCTGTGCAATCAATAATGTAGGATTCAGGGATTGCAAATACGGAAATAGATTATTGGCGTAGGTTGTAATACCTGTTGGTTTGGCGCTAAGAAAAGATAAGTTAATTAAAGTTAGATTAGACAAATATAAAACACTCCTGAAACCGCAAAAAAATCATTTGGGAGCATTTTAATCAAAATCGCATAATCTTAGTGTATGCATATGAAACTTTGGTTTACTCATCAGCGTTGCTGAATTGAAGTATGAAATTGCAAAATTGAGTGTTAAAGTCGCTTAATCTTTGCATCTTTGCGTGAGGCTAAATTCATACTATTACTCAGAAATCTCTACTAATCTGAATAGTTTATTATCTTATTTGCATTGCAACAATAACATCCAATCTTCATTAGGACGTTCAGTTAGACATTGCTCAATTGTCAAGTTTTTGATTTGAGAATCATAGTCAATATGCTGTAGTTGAAAACCAAATGACTCAATATCTTGTAAAAACATCTTGGGGTCAGAATAACGACCACAATTAAATTCCATAACTATAGTTATATTTTTGTTTTTTCTTAATGTTTCACTCATTCCATACCAAATGCTTTGCTCTGCTCCCTCAGCATCTATTTTAATAAAGTCAACACTTGACCAATCTTGTGTCAAATTATCCAAGGTTATGGTATTTACTTCTACTACCTTATCTGCTAATGTCGCATCTGTACATATTGTTGCATTTAACCCTTTACCCATAGGGATTACTAGTTGAACTAGCTGGTTATCTATATTTGAAATTGCCTTTTGCAATACTTTCGCATGGTTTTGAAACCCGTTAACCTCTAGTGTGCGTTCTAGTAATCCAACTAGTTTCGGGTTTGGTTCAACAGCTAATACACGACCAGATGATCCAACCGCATCAGCCATCAGCACAGAATAGTATCCATGATTTGCACCTATATCAATGCAATGCCATCCTTTTTTTAGGATACGTGCCATTGCCATAGTAATCCAAGATTCCCAGTATCCATCTAAGCAAAGGTGAGGAGTTATACCAATATCTTCAGCATCACAATAAAATTTATATCTGCCTAAAACTCGACATAATAAAGTTTCTTTACCTATATAAGCTGTATAACATCTATCACGACAGATACTTTCTAGTTCTTCACGAGTTAATACTTGGATATCTCTTACATATATTATTTTCTTATGCATCTTACGATTTGTAAGTAAATTTTGTTTATTGGATATTTTTGCTTGTATTTTTTTTAAAAAAGCTTGCATATGTGGAGACTCAGGATAAACTTTTTTTATATTTAGGTTTTTACCAAAACTACCAAAACTTAATTAGCTTTAAGTATTGTACCCTATACCACAAAAGTACCACTATAACCCTTATATTTTTATATAAATTTACATAATTTTAGCCAATAATATTGTAGCGAATTCAAGTAATGTAAGTATGATTACTAGCCAATCAAAAACGCACCACGCTTTAGAGGGAGATTCTAGGGGCTGGTTGAAGAATAGTCTGAGTATTTGCTTCAAAAAAATTGTTTCATAATATCATATCCGGCAAATTACTTGTGATATGCCATTGCGGGTGCAATGTAGTAGAACGAAGCTATCACAAGATATCTGCGATTGTTTCACTCTATTCGCAATGACAAGTGTTTATATCTTAATTATCCCGTTGTAAAAATAAATCCCAATATTCGCCGTACTTCTCGGCTAGACAGTCCTCAATGCTCAAACTTTTTATTTGTGAGTCATTGTCTATGTATTTAATGGAAAAACCTGCTGCTTGAATTTCATGTAAAAATTCTTTGGGATTATAGTCACGGTAACAGCAAAATTCCATTATTATAATAATATTATTATTCTTTTTTATTGTTTCACGCATTCCGTTCCAAATAGCTTTTTCTGCGCCCTCAGCATCTATTTTAATTAAATCGACTTGTGGCCAATCCTTCGTTAATTCATCAACTGTAACTGTCTCTACTTCAAATGCCTGTTCTCCTGGTAATATTTCACTTTGTGAGATTGTTGAACTACCCCAAAACCCCTCTTTTGGAATTACAAGATTAACCTTATTGCCATTTGTATCTGCAACAGCTTTTTGCACAACTCTAGTATGTTTGCTAAAACCATTTACATTTAAGCTTTTCTCTAGAAGAGAGGCTAATCTTGGGTTTGGCTCAACAGCTACTACATTACCAGTTGTACCAACAACATCAGCCATGATTAGGGAATAATATCCACAATTTGCACCAATATCTAAACAATAATTTCCAGGTAGAAGTTGCTGAATCATCACCTGGGTAATCCAAGATTCCCAATACCCATTCAGACAAAGATGAGGAGTAAGACTCAAGTCTTGTGCCTCAAGATAGCACATATATTTAGTTAACACACGAGACAAAATTATCCCATCACCTAAATATGCTGTCTGTGACATCTTACGGCAAAATAACTCTAAGTCTGTTCGGTTCCAGGAGACAATATCTTTGATATCCGAGAAAAATGCTTCTTTTACGCCATTATTTTGTGAATTTAATAAGGATTTATTTGGTATTTTTTCTAAAAGCGGCATTTTCTCAAGAAATGATTTTATATGAATAAAATCTGATTTTAACGCAGGCAGATCACTCTGTTGTGAAAAAATCACAAAAACTTCATTAGCAAAGACTGGAATAAATTTGTTTACTATATTTTTTAAAAAGGTATAACCTATAGTTTCCATCATGCCTTTATGGATAACAAACCATTGGCATTCATCTAATGAATTGCTCCCTATTGATGAATAAGGTCTTGTAAATTGAAATTTTTCTGCAAATTCATTAGGAGCTATTAATTTATCTTCTTTTTTTAAATTATTTTGCAAAAAAATCGCTGCATTAATCCAGTATTGATCATTGCTTGGAAATTGCATATGCACTTAATTCCTAAATGTAATTCTTGACGTATATATTTAAAGGACTTTTGTATAAGCTTCGTATAGTTTTTTAACATAGTTCTCCATGCTAAATAACTTTGCTCTTTCCTTACCCACTTCTGACAGTTGTATTTGCAGATGAGGATTATTCATTAAATTTTCAATTGCCTGTCTAATCTCATGCGAATTATAGGGATCTACATAAAGCGCAGCTTCTCCACAAACTTCTGGCAAAGAAGCAACATTAGATGTAATTACCGGACAGCCCAAAGACATTGCCTCCAAAGGAGGCAAACCAAATCCTTCATACAAAGATGGAAAGACAAAGCAAAACGCTCCTTTATATAAATAATTTAGATCTCTCCTTGGGACATATTCTAATAACTTGATTCTTGAATTCAATTCATTAGAAAAAATTGTTTCTAGCTTGCGAATTTCATCCTTCCATAGCCATCCTTTTTTGCCAACAATAACAAGCTCTATATCAGTATCTAGTTCACTATAAGCATCTATCAGTCTTCCTAAATTTTTCTTTGGTTCTATAGCACCTACAAAAAGAAGATATTTTTTATGTTTCAATTTATACTTTTTCAAAAATATATCAATTGACTCTTCTTTGATAGACAAAGAATTATTTATTACTGGTTGATATGTGACATAGATTTTATCAGGATCAATATTAAAACAAGATAAAATATCTTGTTTTGTATTTTCTGAAACACTTAAAATAATTGCAGAATCTTTAATTGAATCTCGTATATTTTTGAAGAAAAAACTTTTATCATCTAAGGTCGTGTAAGGTAGCCTTAATGGTATTAAATCATGAATAGTAGTAATTTTTTTTGCATTTCTTACTTTAATAGGTAGGGGAAAAGTAGTATGCCATATATCTATTGTTTTCGGTACATTAATTTGGGTTTTAATTTCTAGTATTTTGTATAAGTTATTAGCGGCTCTATAGCAATCATAGATATCAAAAATTTCGCCAGATTTACTGAAGTAATCAAAAATAAAATCCGCATCTTCTTTAATAACAAAGTCACTAATTGGAACTCTTTTTGCTTTATAGAATAGTTGACTAGTTGCAAGAATAGTGCTTTTAATTTGTGATAATTTGCTAGTTTTTTTTGGCCTATCAAAAAACAAAGCTTCACTTAATATTGAAGTTTTATTATTAGAATAACGGCTGCATAAGATATTTACATCTGCTTCCAGGGAAGTTAAAGCTTGAATTAAACTAATACCATAAGTTTTAATACCTGTTCCCTGTTTAAGTTCTAAATTATATCCATCTATTAATACATTAATTCCCTGTAAACTCATCAATAATTTACCTATGGATTTGATACTTTAATCGAACTTGCTGTCTAAAATTTTACCTTATACCCTAAGCTGAGGCTGTTATTTCAGAGTTCATGTTGGCATTGAAATCAACGTTATTGGCTTACAAAGCTAAGATAACGATCAACAGTTTCACAAGCATCACCGCAAAATTTTATTTGCCCTTTATTTATCCAAATAGCTCGCTGGCATGATTCACGTACAAATTCCATAGCATGAGAAACTACTAGAACTGTGGCCGTTCCATCCCAAAATTTATCAATTCTTTGCTTGCATTTATTTTTAAAACTTTCATCTCCTACTGAAAGTACTTCATCCAAAATCAAAATATCTGGCTGGACATCTGTAGCGATCGCAAACCCCAACCGCGCTACCATACCTGAAGATAAACCTTTTACGGGGACTAATGTAAAATCCTGCAATTCTGCAAATTCTAAAATAGACTGCGCTCTTTCTCGCATCTCTGCCCTAGAAAATCCTAGTAGTATACCATACAGCAAAATATTATCCATGACAGAAATTTCTGGATCAAACCCTGCTCCTAGTTCAATCAAAGGCGCAATTTGTCCTCTTACCCTTACTGATCCAGTCGTTGGTTGTAGAATCCCAGAAATTACTTTCAAAAGAGTTGATTTACCAGAGCCATTTGCCCCAATGATACCTATTTTTTCTCCTGTTTCGACCACCAAATTAATTTTATCTAACACTAATTTCTTTGCAGGCTTGCGATACTTACCTTCTAGAACAGATAGGATAGTTTTTTTGAGATCATAAGAAAACTCTTCTTGTGTTCGTCTCCACAACGAAACTTTATCCAAGCGAATTACTTCCATTTAAAGCAAATCCATAAATTGATGCCGCCACAGGTGAAAACAAGCCCAGCCCAATGACATAATAATTATGCCGCTAAGTAAGGCACTCCCTATTAGACTGAAATCTGGTAATGTTCCCGATAATGTAAGCTGACGGATACTTTCAATAATCGGGGATAATGGATTCAATCCTAAAAACTGCTTTACTTGCTTTGGTACAATAGCTGCTGGATAAAATACAGGGCTGCTGATCCAAATTACAAACACAACTAATTCATAAAAATAAGGTAAATCTCTAAAAAATACGTATAAAGCGCTTACTAGAAACCCAACTCCAATACAAACTAAAATTAGTGCAAGAAATGGGAATAAAAGTGCGAATACATTTATGAGACTCTTGGAATTTATTAAAGTAATAACTGCCAGCAAAGGTAACACTCCGACTGCAAACTGAAATACATTCGCTGCAATCATTGATACAGGAAAAACGCTCACTGGCAGACGAATCTTATTTAAAAGTGCACCATTATTAACTACACTAGCTAACGCTTGGGAGGTGGAAGCTGAGAAGAAATTTATAACCACCAGTCCTGTAAACGCTGCCAATACATAATTCAGGATGGAATTACCATAATAAGATGCAAAAGTCGCTCCAAAAATCGCAGTATACAACCCCGTCATAATTAAAGGGTTTAACAGCGACCAATAAACCCCCAAAAAGGAGCCGCGATAGCGCACCTTTAACGTCCTGGCTACTAAAACCTGTAATAATTCACCGTATCGCTGCACTTGCAACCTAGTTACATTACCTTTAAGCGAAAACTTCATCCCCGAACACCACTACATATTAATAGGCAGATTAACCGCGAATTTTATCTTATCGGAGCGCAATTTTTCGCATAAATCTCAAGCTAAGAATTTATTTTACAGTTTAAACTCCTAAGCATATTTTACTCTTCATGCAAGACTAGTTGAGTTATCAATTAGTTCCTAATGCTCTCTAGCCAAACGCAAGAAATGTTTTTATATCATAAAACAGGTAAAAAGTCAAAAAAATATCTCTAGTTACAGTTATGTTCATAGAGTGTAAGTATGTAAGGTTTTAAACCTTACATTTTACTCACTTCAAGACATCGGGATCAACACCCAGCGATCGCAAATGTGCTGCCAATCTTTCTACTCTTTGCCGTTCTTGTTCGCAACGAGATTCTGCTTCAATAGCAGCTTGCTGTGCCTCAATAGCAGCTTGCTGTGCTTCAATAGCAGCCTCCTCCGGCGTCGGTACTAAATCGCCATCAGCAGTAAAGTAGCGTAATTTACCATCATTTACACCTAAATACAGATTTAAGACACTGCTCCAACGCCATCCGCTGACATTTGGTGTAATTTCCTGATATTTATTACCTACTAATTCAAAACCGATAAATTCTAAACTTTCCGGTGAAAACCAAAAATATTCTGGTGTGTGAAACCGATTTTCATAGAGAGTTTTCTTTAAATTACGGTCAACATCTGCGGTACTATCAGAAAGTAATTCAATAATTAAATCGGGATAACGGCCATCTTCTTCCCAGACTACCCAGGAACTGCGGGGTCGCTTTTCGGTGTCTTTCACCAAAAAAAAGTCTGGGCCACGAAAGTCTCGATTTCGCAACTGCTGACGACTAAAATAAATCGTCAAATTAGCACCAACAAAGAAATCATTCCGATCGCGCCACAGCCATTCAAGACAAGCCACCAGCAGCATTAGCTGCATATAATGCAACGAAGTTTCCATTTCTGGCTCATCACTTAACAACCGAGTTGCATCGGGCATTTGTTGTTCTAGCTGTTGCGCTGTGACAAACATAAGTATGTACCTGCTTGGTTGTTGATTTCATTTTAGTCAATAGTCATCAGTTATTATCTTTGTGACTTTATACCATTGAAACTATTACAGATGAGTCACGGATTCAGCTAAACTGAGACTTGGTTTATTGCATTGTATCTAGGCATGGAAATCGGACAAAAGGTTAAAGTATTTCGGTTGCGCGATCGCGTATCTCCCCCTGTTGTGAAAAAATTAGGTCAAGTTGGCACTATCCTGGGCTACAAAATGACAGATGCTAGTGGTGTAGGCATAGTGGTGCAATTTGAAGATAATTTCTCCACTTGGTTTTTTGAAGATGAACTTAAACTCGTACAGTAGGCGGAAGCTGAGAGTATTTGCCGAGTGCTAAGTTGGAATTGACAACATCGGCGGGAACTGGAAATCAAGTAATGACCCTAATATTGACATTTTTGGGCAAAGGCGGCATTGCTCGTACCAAAATTGCGATCGCCGCCGCCAAGCTATTAGCTAGCCAAGGCAAGCGCGTACTCCTAGCAGGACTTGCAGAACCAACATTGCCCATCCTGCTAGATACTACCCTAACTCCCGACCCCCAAGAAATTGCTCCTAATTTGCAAGTAGTACAGTTCCAAGCATCTGTACTGCTAGAACGCAACTGGGAAGAAGTAAAAAAACTTGAGGCGCAATACCTCCGCACACCTATCGTCAAAGACGTTTATGGTCAAGAATTGGTAGTATTGCCGGGAATGGACAATGCCCTTGCCTTAAACGCCATCCGTGAATATGATGCCAGCGGCAACTATGACGTGATTGTCTACGATGGCACAGGTGACGCTTCTAGTTTACGAATGTTGGGATTGCCAGAGTCTCTCAGTTGGTATGTCCGACGCTTTCGGCAATTATTTGTCAACTCGGATCTAGGGAAAATAATTGCAGAATCGCCTTTGATTCAACCGCTGATTAGCACCTTGTTCAATGTCAATTGGACAGCAGATAACTTCTCCCTACCGACTAACCAAGTCAACAATTTTTTAGACAAGGGTAGAGCTGCAATTGCCGACCCCAAGCGCGTTGCTGCCTTTTTGGTGACTACACCAGACCCTATAGAGGTAGCAAGTACCCGTTATTTGTGGGGTAGCGCTCAACAAGTAGGTATCACCGTTGGTGGTGTTATTCTGGTTTCTTCCCAAACAGGACTCAATGTCAATGAGGAGTTTACCCCTCTACCTGTTAGTGTAGTTCCCGATTCCTCCACTGGTGATTGGCAATCTCTAATAGATGCCCTACCCAACTTTGCCGCGCAAGCAGTACAGGCTCCCAAACCAATTGAAATAGATACCCACAACCGTCAGGTACGCTTATTCCTGCCTGGATTTGACAAAAAACAAGTCAAACTTACTCAGTATGGGCCGGAAGTCACAGTGGAAGCCGGAGACCAGCGGCGCAATATTTCCCTTCCCCCAGCCCTAAGTGGTAGACCAGTTACTGGAGCCAAGTTCCAGAATAATTATTTGATAATTTCGTTTTAAGTAATAGGTAATGGGGGCTGGGGGCTGGCGACTGGGAACCAGGGACTGGGGACTGGGTAATGGGTACTGGGTAATTCTTCTAATTCCTAATCCCTAACTACCAATCCCTAATCCCTAATCCCTAATCCCTAATCACCAATCCCTAATCCCCAATTCCCACATCCATAAGTACGCCTTATGACTGAATCATCTCCTACTCCCCCAAATTCCAACCCAGCTGAAGCACTAGATTCAGTTAATGTCAGCGACGAAATCACAGCAGTTGCCGATCGCAGTGCGAAAACTAGGCAGCTGCTAGGTATGAAAGGTGCTGCACCAGGGGAAACCTCTATTTGGAAAATCCGGTTGCAACTGATGAAACCGATCACCTGGATTCCCCTCATTTGGGGTGTAGTCTGCGGTGCGGCTTCTTCTGGTAACTATACCTGGACGCTAGAAAATGTGTTGAAGGCAGCGGCTTGTATGTTACTTTCAGGCCCCCTACTTGCAGGTTATACCCAAACCCTGAATGATTTCTACGATCGCGAAATTGATGCCATCAATGAACCTTACCGTCCTATCCCCTCTGGTGCAATTTCTGTACCCCAAGTAATTACGCAAATTACTGTATTATTCTTATCTGGTATTGCCTTAGCATTTGTGCTAGATTTATGGGCTGGGCATGATTTTCCCAATGTCACCGTACTTGCTCTATTTGGTTCTTTTATTGCCTACATCTACTCTGCACCTCCTCTAAAACTGAAGCAAAATGGTTGGCTAGGAAACTATGCCTTGGGAGCAAGTTACATTGCTTTACCTTGGTGGGCAGGTCATGCTTTATTTGGAGAACTTAATTGGAAGATTATGATTCTCACCCTAATTTACAGTTTGGCTGGATTAGGAATTGCCATTGTCAATGACTTCAAAAGTGTAGAAGGCGATCGCCAACTCGGACTACAATCACTACCTGTAATGTTTGGTGTCACTACTGCGGCGTGGATATGTGTAGTGATGATTGATTTATTTCAAGGATTGATTGCTGCTTATTTAGTCACTATCCATGAGAATTTATACGCTGCAATTCTCGTACTGTTAATCTTGCCGCAAATCACCTTGCAAGATATGTACTTTCTGCGTGACCCTCTGAAGAACGATGTCAAGTACCAAGCCAGTGCCCAACCTTTCTTAGTCTTGGGAATGCTTGTTACTGGTTTAGCACTGGGTCATGCTGGCGTTTAAGTTATACTTCCTCAGCGAGAGGTTAAGAGCTAGGGGTTAGGAGTTAACATTACTTCTAACCCCTAATTTTTAATTGTTATCAAAAGTTGCTGTGCTAGAACTAATTTCTTTTTTAATTAATGGGATTCAACCTTTTATAGTCCCCATTTGCTTTGTCAGCGCTTGGGCTATAATTATTCTCTGTGCTTGGAGTTTGTGGACGGCAGCGCGAGACAGTGTTACTACAGCCAAGCAAATGCATCAAATACCTTGTACTGGCTGCCAATTTTTTACTGAGGATTACCGCCTCAAATGCACAGTACGTCCTTCCATTGCTAACACAGAAGAAGCGATCAATTGTCGTGATTATCAAGCAAAGACCAATCCTTACCTGTACTAGTACAGTGGTGAGTGGTCAGTTGCTCCCTGCTCCTCTGCTTCCCAATCCCCAGTCCCCAACCCCTTAACCAATTTCTAGTAAAACCTTTAAAACACCTCGATTCTGAGCGTGTTCAAAAGCTGCAATCCCTTCTGTCAGGGGGTAGCGGGCATGAATCAGAGGTTGTACGTCTACTTGTTCCTTAGCTAGCACTTCGAGTGCAGCCGCAAAGGGGCCACAGCGCGAACCAATTAGAGTAATCTCGTCTACTACCAACGACGAAGCATCTAAGTTAAGATTGCCAGCATAGGTACTCTTGAGTATCAATGTACCTCTAGAACGTAGGGCGCGGCGAGCGATCGCAAATCCTTCTGGATTACCTGTACACTCTACTGAGATATCAAAATATCTATCTGTAACACTGTCTACTAAACCAGTTTTAATGTCTCGTGCCTCTAGGTTGGCGAGTTTTTCTCGATGGCGTCCCACTACCAAAAGTTCACAACCAGTTAAAGCTATTGTCTGCGCTACCAGTTGTCCCAGTTTGCCATCACCAACTACTAGCACCCGGTCATCTGCACCTAAGGCTACTTGCTGCTGAATTTCTAAAGCTGCTGCTAATGGTTCAGTAAATGTTGCTACTTCGGTTGGCACATTATCCGGTACAAGATGTAAATTTTCTATCGGCAAACAAAGATACTCAGCAAAGGCTCCGTGGCGGTTGACAATGCCAAGTACAGTACGGTTTTCACAGTGAGTAGGCTGGCCACTGCGACAGAACCGACAACGCCCACAGACAGCGTTAATTTCTCCAACTACTCGCTGATTCATTAGGTGTTCTGGCCCTTGCTCAACAACACCGACAAATTCGTGCCCTAGAATGCCAGCGTAAGGATAGTAACCTCTGAGCAATTCTAGGTCAGTGTTACAAACACCCGCACGCAAGACACGCACCAGTGCTTCTCCATGTGGCGGCTGTGGAATCGGTATGTCCGTGCGTAGGTGCAATTGGTTGTTTTCGAGCCAGAGTCCTTTCATTGTAAGCTTTGAAACAAAAAAGGTGCGGATGGATAAAGGCTGAACTACAAAACAATAACAGGTATCTTGTACGTTTGAGACATGAGCAATTAATTTTTTATTTAATCCGGTATAAAAATTAAGTATAAAATCCACTATTGCTAGTCTCAGCAACTTCAGTAGAGTTTAAATTGTTGGAATTTGACTCAATTTTGCTTAACCAAATTACTAAATCATCTGCGTGTACTGCGATTTCACTCCCTAAAGTTTTGATATATAGAAGTCCGTCGCTAATAGTTAAATCTCTTAGGGGATACCATGTATTTCGGGTTCTGATCAAAAGTTGTAATGGAATGCCTCGCTGTGAAGCATATTTACGATATTTCCACCAAGCACGCCATAGGATGACAGATTTGGTGCAATGCATTTTATAGCCTTGTGGTATTTGGCAGTAGCGATACTGATAGAAACCCCGATGATCTACTTCTCCCGTAAGAATGTAACTGTACTCAGCTAATGCTTCATTCATCAGTTCCCAATAGGATGAAGTTGCATGAATCGAGAATTCTGGTGGTGTTTGATTGAATTGGGCTGTAGCAATCACGCCCTCGGATTTTGCAATAACTTGGTTGCTGTTATATACTGCTTGCGCCTTCAAAGACGGGTTTGCCAATAAAACTTCTTTTTTCTGGATAGAGTGCCCAACAAACTCTCGCATCAACTCTTGATTAGATAACATGACAGTTCGATACTCAGTAATTCGTTGTTGAGAAATTCCCAACACAATATGGATTAGCAATTATAGTGCTAATTTTCCTGTCAAGAGTGGTGTTAATTGATGTCGATATGTTGTGGTATTCCAGAAACGTGGTAGCACAATAGTATAAATATCAAAGGCGAGTTAGATTTTTACATTTTTTAAAAAAGGTGTAAAAACTGGAACTAATTCTGAGCGACTAACAACAAGGGTAGGGAAAGAGCGATCGCTATAATCCTCCCCAGGAGTTAAAGGAAACGGCTCGGACTTCAGCGATCGCCAAGTGCCACCAGCTGCCTGAACAATTACCCAAGCCCCTGCTAAGTCCCAAACTTTTGGTGTGGCTTCAATACCACCTAATGTTGCCCCAGTCGCCACCGTCAAGAAGTTATAGCTAGCCACACCCAACATCCGAATTTTGCAGGGAAAGCCTGGTTGCATAGCTGGGGTGCTGCGGGAACAGAGGTTGAAAAAGTGATTGTTGGTGGGCGCATCAGGACTTGCGTGGATGGGGTGATGATTGAGGAATGCCCCAGTTGGCGCTGCTAATCCAGATGAGCCTTCCCAGAATCCGTGAAAAGCTTGTACTAGTGTTGGCGCGTAAACATAACCAAAAACAGGTACTCCTTGATACAGTAAACCAAGAGAAATTGTCCAGATGGGAATGCCGCGCGTAAAGTTGGTTGTACCATCCAAGGGGTCAATTACCCAACACCATTCTGTACCGGGAAAAACGCGATCACCCTCTTCGCTCAAAATGCCATAACCAGAGAAAGTAGAAGCGATCGCATCCCGAATTTCTTGATCTGCCCACTTATCTGCTTTTGTTACCAAACTGCCATCGGCTTTTTGCAAAGCCTGCACCTGCCCAAAATCTTGCATCAGTTGCTTGCCCACTCTGGTAGTGGTAGTTTGGGCAAAATCGAGAATCGTTGTCCAAAAATCACTCATTGATTATTTCTCGCGTAAAGATGCTTCCAAGGCAAGCATTTGAGTAGTGCTGAGTTTAGCACTCAACACTCACTGTTTTTCAATCTAAATCACTTTCTAAAACAGAAGCGATCGCTTGCTTAGTACTAGTTTGAAATTCTGTCACATTCACTCGGTTGAGGAACCAAATCGATACCACCATACCGACAGCTTCTAAAAGAAATACTAGCCCATAAGCTAGTTCTAAGCTGGGCAGCAGTTTGCGACCTATATCCAAAACCGTACCGCCAATGACCACTGCCACGCCACGAGATACTGACTGCGCTAGCCCCCATGCTCCAATAAATGTGCCAGCGGCTTCTGCTGCTGTGAGATCCAGCATCAAGCTAATTGCTGCCGTAGTTAAAAAACCAGTAGCTAAACCGAACAAGACCAAACCTAGTTTCAAGAAGGCTGGATTAGCAGAAAATCCTGATATACCCAGTAATAACGCGGCGAATGCAACCAAAACACAACCCAGGCGTGCAGTTCTGCGCTTACCCAAACGCGGCACAATGAAAAAGCCAGTAACACCGTAAGCAATTAATATACCTGTTCCGTAATAAACATTCAGTTTGGTGCTTTCTGCCAGAGGCATTTTAAACACCTGACCCGCATAAGGTTCTAAAATTGGGTCTTGCATAAACAAGCTGACGGTCATCACCAGTAAAAAGGTGAAAAACAGACCAGTTTGCGGGCTTGCTGTCAAGATTGCCCAAGCATTGCCCAGAGTAATGCTGTCTTCTCGGTTTGCCAGTGCGGAACGTTGAGAATGTTGGGAATACTTTTTTTCTACACCTAACGTTGCCGCGATCGCCAGCCCAAATACAATTGCTGGGACAACAATAAACAGTTTATTGACTGCTGCTTGTAAGGTCGCTATGTTCGCTTCTGGTGTTAATTGCCTCAGTAAGCTGGAACTAATAATTGCCCCAACAATAATCCCCACCATCAGCATTGACCAAACAACACCGACTACTTTAGAACGGTTATCTTCTTCAGAGATATCTACTAACAAAGCAGCGAAAGCAGTACCACTAGCACAAATTGCTAAACCGTAAACAGCAAAAACTAAAGACAGCAGCGCTGTCCAGCCAATAGTTTCCGTTGTCCATACCCAGCCACCTGCAATAGTTGCGGCAGTATTCAGCTGCCACATTACTTGTACAGCTAAAAATGCAGCGATCGCCAATATTGCCGCACCCACCCAAACATAAGCTGTACGATGATAGCCCCACATCGGCTTGGCATCAGATATCTGACCGAACCAGATACGCGAAGGCGAAACAAATGCTGGTAGTGCTAGCACTATCGACACTAGCGTTGCCGGAATCGCTATTTCTTGAATCATGACTCTGTTGAGTACCCCCAGAGTCAAAATCGACATCATGCTCAACCCCATTTGAAAGAGGCCAAGCCTAAACATAGTGAACAGATTCACTCTTGACACAACTGGGGATTTTGCCTCGCTATCAAACACATCACCGCTTGCCATAGCTACTTTTTCGTATGGTTTATCAAAAATAGTCTCTCTTTAATTAAAGATAAACTGTTCGATATTCCAAAAAACCCAGCAATTTCGGGGCATCAATTTTTGGATTTGGCGGTAGAGATGCTTTCAGGTTATATAATTCATCCACCAGAACCGTACCACCCTCACAAAAATCTATACTGAGATGATAATCTTCAAGCAAAGCAGTTCCAATGAGTGGACGACCCATTGCTAATGCTGCAATATTACGCTCAACACCATTCCATAAAACTGTTGCTAAATAAACATCGGTTGCCACACTGGAATTATTAGCGAGGTTTGCGTTAATATTTATCAGGTAAGGCAAGCCAAGCTCAGTAATGAGAGAAGGTGGAAAGGTTAAGAACCCTTCAAACCCTGTATCAATAACACACTCGATTTCGACACCTGAACTTTCTGGGGGAAGAATAATCAAACTCATTCTTGCCTGAAGTCCAACTACAGTCCCGTGTATCACTGTGCAGTCCTAAGCAATGTACCACCTACTGCATAAACGGCATTAAAACTAATTCTTTCTCCCCAAAGTGCTGCATTGGGTTGCTTGGATTTTAATCGAAGACTTGTTTCGACTAAATCATCACCGATTTCGTAATCTCCTGTTTCAACATTAATCGAGATAATTTTGCCAATGTTTTCTTCCGTCTCAACTTTGGCACGGATACTTCTTTCATAAAGTTCCTTTCCACGTCGGGCAACTTCTTGGCTACTAAGCGTAGGACGGGACATAAATAAATCCCCAATTTGATCTGCTAGATTCTTCACTTCATTGTAGAGCAGAAGCTATACATAGCTTAAAAAGCGATCGCTTGCGATATTACAGGGAGATGCGATCGTATCTTAAAATAATGGTCATCGTCAAGATTTTATCGATAAAGTTTCTTGATTTAAAGCATCTTTATGATGAGCTATATGCCTTATAAATTTAGCTGTAATTTTGACCAAAGTATTTAATAGAAAAATTCAAAAATTCTTTTTCAATTTGATGAACCATCTTTCTCAAATGAGTCACTAGAAGATTATAATCTATATCAATTTTACTCCAGAATGCTTCACCAGCGATTTTGGAAATTTTAGGGTGACTGAAGTGCCATTCTCCTAATTCAAAACACGCTACAAATAAGGGATTTGGGTAAAGACTTAACTCCTTATAAGTCCTGTTTTTCTGGCTTCCTGTTAAAGTGTCTTTCAAGGATGTAGACATAAAAACAGCTATCGAATAGAAGGATTTACTTAAAGTTCCTCCGATGCCTAATAAACTAACATTTCTTAGTCAATTCACATTTCTTTAAAGCCTAGTAAAGTCTATCTACCAGTGGTTCATTTGAACTAAAATAAGTTCAAATGAACTAATGAATGTGATAATACCTTGAGTTTTGCAGTACTATATAGCGTCTGTACACCTTTTAAGGTAAGCTAGAACGCCGCATACTCATCTTTAGTGTATTTTAGTTAAGCAAAATTTCAGTTTAAGAAGTTCGGCAATGGTAGAAGCAGCACTAGATATTACTTTGGGATCTGAGGAAAATCTTATTCAAGAGTTGGATTTAGTTGACCAAGATAACCCACAAAGTTGGAAAAATAAGTTGATTCTCGGTGATTGTTTAGAGGCATTACAAAAGCTGCCTTCTGCAAGCGTTGATTTAATTATCACCTCGCCTCCGTATGCTGATAGTCGGAAAAAAACTTATGGAGGAATTTCTCCAGATGAATATACAGATTGGTTCCTTATAAGAGCTTCAGAGCTAAAAAGAGTTTTAAAACCCGAAGGTTCCTTCATTCTTAATATCAAGGAGAAAGTTGTTGATGGGCAAAGACATCCATATGTATTGAATTTAATTTTAGGAATGCAGAAACAAGGATGGTTATGGACTGAAGAATATATATGGCATAAAAAAAATAGTTATCCTGGCAAGTGGTCTAATCGTTTCCGTGACTCCTGGGAGCGTTGCTTACACTTTAACAAGCAAAAGAAATTTAAGATGTATCAGGAATCTGTAATGGTTCCTATGGGAGATTGGGCAAAGTCGCGTCTCAAAAAGCTGAGTGAGACTGATAGAAGACGCGATAATTCTAAAGTTGACAGTGGGTTTGGCAAGAATATATCTAACTGGTTGGAGCGTAAAATGGCTTATCCAACTAATGTTTTACATTTAGCAACTGAATGTGGAAATAAAAATCATAGTGCAGCTTTTCCTAAAAATCTTCCTTCATGGTTTATCAAGCTATTCACTAATTTAGATGATGTAGTTCTTGACCCGTTTGCTGGTTCAGGAACATCTTGTGTGGCTGCTAAAGAACTAGGGAGAAATTATGTAGGTATTGAAATTAAAAGAGAATATTGCCAACTGGCAGAACTGAATATTAAAACAGCGGTTGCCAATACTCAGCTTGTGAAAAACAGTAACCAATACCATGAGGAATTAAATGTGGTTGGCTCAGATTATAAAATTTATCACAATTACTTGATTCAGTACGTTCTTACACCTTTTTATGACAAGAGATTTGAAAAATTGAGCAAATTAAAGCTCAAAGACGTTCTTAAGCGTAAAAATCCTTATTTATTTAAGGCAAAAAATATTGAACGCGCCCAAGATTTTGTCGATAGTATAATTACTTCATTCCTTTCTTCACAAGAAGAAACCATCTTTGGAAATTTGTTAGAGGGCTTTGCAATACATATATCTGAAACTTTGTACGGTGGTTTTAAGTCAAAGCTCAACAGTATTGACCTAGAGTTTAAACGGAATGACAACTATTATATTGTAGGTATTAAATCTGGCACGAATTGGGGCAACTCTGACCAAATTAGCAAAATGAAAGACAACTTTAAAAAAGCAAGACAGTTTTTGAGAAAACAAGGCATCACCAGCAACATTTTTGCTGTTAATGGTTGTATGTATGGTAAGGATAGTAATCCTTTCAAGCAAGATATAGATTCCGATAAAACATACTTCAAATACGCAGGTCAAGAGTTTTGGGAATTCATCTCAGAAGATCCCAACCTTTACCAAGAGATGATTGTTCCTATCGGAGAGGAAGCCAAGAAAAAGGATGAACTTTTTAAGTCTACTCTTGACGCAAAAATTAATGAAATGACCTTTGAGTTCATGCAGTTTTTTACTAGTAACGGTCGTATTGATTGGATTAAGCTTGTGGATTATGTATCTAAGAAAGGGGATGTGAAATTAGAAGCCGTAACTCAACAGTTGACATTGGAACTAGAAGGAAGAGATTCAGATTTAGAAGAACCTCTGGATTTAGCAGATGCGCTAGATTTTGAGTAACGGAGAGCAAATTATACAATGAGTGAAGCAAACTATCGACAATTAACTGAAGCAGAATTACGGGAATATATAAAGCATCATCCCCAGGATGAAGAAGCCTTTCAAGACTATCTGAGGATTGTGAGAGCCAAGCCAAATAGAGTTGTGGTTAGCACAGTGAACAGTTGGAGGCTGGGTTAAGGAAAAGACTGGCATTGTAAACCGCGATCGCATAAATATCACATAGTACTGACCCCAAAACCGCTTGTAGTTTAGGTTTTCCATTTTTAATACCACAAGCGTTTCTTACTTTTGACCTATTAGGATTATCAGATTCAGAATTTTGTTGCTAACGCTACACTAAAAAAGTAAAGAAATGTAAATATGTAGATATTGCGATGGTGGAAACGATCACATTAGGACAAAATGGGCCAACTGTTACCCCCCTTTGCATTGGCACTTGGGCTTGGGGCGATCAACTCTTTTGGAGTTATGGCGATGGCTATGGTCTAGAACAATTGCGAGAAGCCTTTACAGCAGCTCTAGAGGCTGGTGTTACCTTTTTTGACACTGCGGAAATCTACGGTCTGGGAAAGAGCGAGGAATTTTTAGGGCAATTTATGCAACAGGCACAACAACCTGTGCAAATCGCTACAAAGTTTGGCCCTCTGCCTTGGCGCTTTACCGGGCAATCAGTCTCCGATGCTTTAACAGACAGTCTTAAGCGTTTACAAGTAGAGCAAGTTGCCCTCTATCAAGTACATTGGCCTTTTACCTTCTTTTTGAGCCAAGAAACGCTAATGAATGCTTTAGCAGATGAGGTGAAGCGGGGGAGAATTGCCGCAGTTGGTGTTAGTAATTACTCAGCAGCGCAAATGCGAGAAGCACAACAAATATTGGCAAGTAGGGGAATCCCCCTAGCGGTCAACCAAGTACGCTATTCTTTACTCACCCGTAAAATTGAAAGTAACGGCATTCTCAAAACGGCTCGTGAGTTGGGCGTAACCATCTTGGCATATAGTCCTTTAGCCCAAGGATTACTCACAGGCAAATACACCACCGAGTCTACTGAAACCCCTACTGGTGCTAGAAAGATAGACCCCCGATTTAATAAAGAAGGCTTGCAAAAAATTTCACCAGTGATAACTTTATTACACCAATTGGGAGATAAGCACAAACGCACGCCTGCTCAAGTAGCCCTTAATTGGTTAATTGCTCAGGGAAATGTCATCCCGATTGCTGGGGTGAAGACAGCCCAACAGGTAAAACAAAATGCTGGCGCTTTGGGTTGGAGATTAAGCGATGAAGAAATTAGCGAGCTAGAAAAAGTTAGTCGCCCTTGGCTGTAGTGATTGTTAATTACTCAAATACAGGGGGCCACAGTTCTGATACTGTGAGTTCCCAACCAGGTAGTAAATCTGGTAGTGTCAGTTTGTCGTTGTCTTGTAAGACTATTGGTTCTTGGTTGGGTCTGTAAACTATTAGCGTCAATTGATCGGGGTCAATGAGTATACCAACCGAAGAGCCAAGTTGCAAGAATAGCTGAATCTTTTCTACTAGTGTTTTAATACGGTCTGACTTAAATTTTATCTCTACCATCAAGTCAGGTACTAGTTCCACAAAGTCACGCTGGCTTTTTTTGAGTCTATCAGCACGAACAAAAGACACATCGGGAGCGCGAAGATTTCGTTTTTCATTATCTGCTCCCTTTCCGTTTTCAGTGTCTATGGGCAGAATAAAACCAGCGCTTGAACCAGTTACGCGACCTAATTTTCGTGGACGTACCCAGTTGCCCAGTAATCTGATAAATTCAGCACCTATTTCTTCTGAAACATAATCTGATGGCCCCATAACCAAGATGCTACCATCCACCAGTTCTATCTGCCATTCTGGATGTTCTGTTTGGATCTGCTCTAAATCTGTAATGGTGAACATAAGACTACAGAAAATCCACCTTGATTATGTTCCTACAAACTAGACTATCCCGAAAATTGAGCATTACAAAAGATAGTTTTATAGTTTGTTGTGAGGACAGTATTTTTTATGAAAATAGAAACCACAGATGGACAACGGACACTTGCTACAACGGGGAGGCAGTCCGTTGGGCGGCTTCGCCGACTTGAAGGAACTGCCGTGGGAACCCCCAAGAGCGCAGTGTCCTCCAGATAAACACTGATGATTTATCTGTATTTATCGGTGGTTCCCAATCATCAGCTTGGATGAACTAGCTGTGACAATTCAGGTGAAAGTCAAGAGACTTCCACTCATAACTCAGATTATGAAGCTGATTCTCTAGCTGTAGATGAACCTAGCTTTTGATTAGCAGGAGAAACAGAAGCATCTCGACGGCTTGTCTTTAGCTTTGGCTTGGGAGTAGCACGTCTTTCATCTTCCCCAATATTAGTGTCTGATTTACTCCAAGAGGAGCGGGTACGCTCTCCAGAAGCATCACGACGCTTAACTAACTTAGGTTTGGGAGAGGGGGCGTTGTCCTCTTGGGGAATCTCAATATCTGAATTTAGCCAAGCCGGACGAGTTTGATCGTAAGCGATTTGCAAGGCAGCAGCAGCGATCGCCTGAGCATCGTATTTCTCAATTAGTTCGCTGACTATCGGCAAAAATGAAGCTAGGCGTTCGCCTGTTAAAGCTTCTCCCACCTGTTCTTGCAATTTATGGATGTGCCGTGCCTCAATTTGTGCCCGTGTGGGAATTGACAGCAACTGCCAACTTTGGCGGTTATGGCGTTCAAATACCTGCTGTTTACGGCGCTCAAATGGCTGCACTAAAGAAATTGCTGTGCCTTCCTTACCAGCTCGACCAGTACGACCAATGCGGTGGACGTAAGTTTCTACGCTATCGGGTAAGTCGTAGTTGATCACATGTGACAGTTGATCTACATCTAACCCGCGTGCCGCAATATCAGTTGCTACCACCCAACGCACTTGACGATTGCGGAATCGGCTCAATAAGCGCTCCCGTGCTTGTTGTGACAAGTCACCGTGGTATTCATCGACACTGTGCCCGGCTGCTTGCAGTTGACTGGTGAGTTCTGCGGCTGTGCGTCTGGTGCGGACGAATATCAAAGCTGATTCTGGGTCTTCCATTTCCAGAATCGGCTGTAATGCTTTAGCTTTTGTCCAGTGGCGAGGTATAAGGTAAGCTACCTGATTGATTTTATTGGGGGCAGCTTTTGGCTGTTCGACGGTGACTGTCGCAGGCGATCGCAAAAACTTGTTCACCAACTGGCGAATTGATGGCGGCATTGTTGCCGAGAATAAAGCTGTTTGGCGATCCTGGGGTGCTTGGGACAGGATTTTGATTACATCGTCGATAAAGCCCATGCTCAACATTTCATCAGCTTCATCCAACACAAACCACTTCACCTGGTCAAGCTTTAGACAGCCTCTGTCGAGCAAGTCTATTACCCGTCCTGGCGTACCTACGACCATATGAACGCCGCGTTTAAGTTGTAAAATTTGGCGGTCGATTGATTGACCACCGTAAATTGCTAACACCCGCAAGCCTTCGTCACCAATGAATTGGGCGATGGCATCATGAACTTGCATGGCTAACTCACGAGTGGGAGTTAAAACCAGCGCTTGTACGGCCTTTTGATTAATATCTAGCCGTTCTAAAATTGGCAGCGAAAATGCTGCTGTTTTACCAGTTCCAGTTTGGGATTGACCAACTACATCACGACCCGCCAGCAGTTGTGGAATAGCTTGGGATTGAATGTTAGTTGGTGTGGTGAAACCAATTTTTTCTAATTGTTCTACGCGTTCTTGTGAAATACCTAGTTCTTGAAACGAAAGATTCATCAACTCTCCTAGATTTTATTTTGGATTTTTGGATTAGTCATTTAGTGAGCTAGTGCGGTCTTGGGGTTTCCCCCATGAGCAACTAGCGAACCCTAAGGGCCATTGGTCACTAATCATTGGTGATTTGAAAAGGAACAAATCATAGATCAGTTATTGACAACTTGACCATAGAGGTCATAGGTATCAGCGCTTTGGATTGCTACTGGCACAATCGTGCCTAACTTTGCCTCACCATCGACATATACCTGTCCGTCTATTTCTGGGGAAAATCTGCCAGACCGACCAATTAATTCTCCACTTTCAGGATTTTCTTGCTCAATCAGGACATCAATGATTTTCCCTACCTCCTGTTGGTTCTTCTGCCAAGCTATCGGTTGCTGGAGTTCCATGAGTCGGTGCCGACGCTCATCCATTACTTCTTGGGGCAACTGATTGGGCAGCTTGTAAGCAGGGGTTTCCTCCTCTGGCGAAAAGGTGAATACACCAACATGGTCAAATTCATGCCGCTGGACGAACTTTAATAAATGCTCAAAATGCTCTTCGGTCTCTCCTGGGAAGCCAACAATAAATGTTGTCCTGAGTACAGATGATGGTAGCGCCGTCTTGATGCGCTCAATAATCCCATCGTTTACCCGTCCTTGCCACGGACGATTCATGGCGCGGAGAATTTCAGGATGAGAATGTTGCAAGGGCAAATCCAGGTAGGGTAATACGTTGGGTGTTTCTTGGATTGCCGCTATGACATCTGGTGTCAATCCAGTGGGATAAGCATAGTGCATTCGTATCCAGGGTACATCTACTTCCCCCAAAGCGCGAAGTAATTCGGCTAACTTTGGCTGACCATAAATATCCAAGCCATAATTTGTGGTGATTTGGGAAATTAGAATAATCTCTTGTACCCCTTGGCTAGCTAACTGCTTGGCTTCAGCAACAATGGATTCAATGGTACGCGATCGCTGCTTTCCTCTCAGATAAGGAATAATACAAAACGCACAACGATAATCACATCCTTCGGCCACCCGCAGATAAGCTACGCCTTCGGTTGTAGTGCGGTAGCGCGGTGTAGTTTCGTCGGCAATATAAGTTAGTTCGGCACTAACCTGATTGACCCGCTCTCCTTGTTCTACCCGCTCAATTACATTTACAATTTTGTGATAATCGCCTGTACCTACTACGGCCACTGCTTCTGGCAACTCCTCCAATAATTGTTCTTGGAAGTGCTGGGCCATACAGCCAGTGATCACGATTTTTTTATTCGCCTCTGCCAACTCTACCAAAGTTTTGACAGATTCAACTCTTGCTGCTTCGATAAAACTACAGGTATTAACAATAACGTAATCGGCTAATTCTTCATTGCTATCTACGCCGTAGCCTGCTTCTACAAGCAGTCCTAGCATATGTTCTGTGTCAATTCGATTTTTCTCGCAGCCCAGGTGAGAAATTGCAATTGTTGGCTTGTCACCCATATTTTGAAAAAATCTTTAGGTTTTGTCTTGTAGACAAACACTAAAGAGTGCTTGCCTCGCTCTGTTTTTATCGGCATCCTTATCTGGACAGTGAGCAAAGTGATAAATTTGAAGGTTATCACTGTCAGCAACTGTCGCGAATCTATGACCATAACATCGATTAGGGCCATGTTATGATGCTTTTATTAACTTGTTCCTCAGGGTAAGATAGAGTGTCTTTGGGTACATTTGACACTTGTTATATTTTTTAACAATTCGTCTATTGGTATTTTACATTGCCAAGAGCGTGTGCGTTGTTAATTTACCCATCGGGAAGCCGCCCAAAGGGCTTGTTGTGAGAAGTCGCTACCCTCAGGGAAATCGCGCTTGCGACTACGCCTAATCAAGCAGTAATGCTATCCTTCGGATCAGGCAAGTCCTACGATAATGCGTAGGTGAGAGGCCTAAACCATGGGAAGCTGCCTCGCGTCTTGTGAGTGGCAAACTCCTCTTGTAGTCCAGATTATATCTTAACATATCTTATGAGAGGTTTTACGCCAATTTCCACCTTAGGGGGGAGGCAGTAAAGCAACCCAGATAAAACAAGCTTGACTAGTTAGTGAAAAGTCAATAGTTAGAAAATTCTAGACTCTGGACTTTGAACTGTTGACTCCGCGAAGCGAATTTAAAGACGTGGACTTATATCAGCTATTTAAAACTCGAACTCCGATTATTGGTGTGGTTCATCTACTACCGCTACCTACCTCACCCCGTTGGGGAGGTAGCCTAAAAGCAGTAATTGACCGCGCTGAACAAGAAGCAACAGCTCTAGCAAGTGGAGGTGTTGACGGCATTATTGTAGAGAACTTTTTCGACGCGCCGTTTACCAAAAACCAGGTCGATCCAGCAGTTGTGAGTGCCATGACCGTGGTAGTGCAACGAATACAGAATTTGGTGACCTTGCCTATAGGCTTAAATGTTTTGCGGAATGATGCTAAAAGCGCAATGGCGATCGCCACTTGTGTGCGGGCACAATTTATCCGGGTTAACGTCCTTACAGGGGTGATGGCAACCGACCAAGGATTAATTGAGGGAGAAGCCCATCAATTACTCCGCTATCGGCGAGAGTTAGGCAGTGATGTCAAAATTATGGCCGATGTTTTGGTAAAGCACGCTCGTCCTTTAAGTTCCCCAAATCTCACGGTGGCTGTCAAAGACACTATCGAAAGGGGTTTGGCAGATGCGGTGATTTTGTCCGGCTGGGCTACTGGTAGTCCTCCTAATATAGAAGATTTGGAACTGGCTTGTGGTGCGGCAAATACTACACCAGTATTCATTGGTAGTGGGGCGAATTGGGAAAACATTGCTACACTCATGCAGGCAGCAGATGGTGTCATTGTTTCCAGTTCCCTAAAACGCCACGGTCGGATTGAACAGCCAATTGACCCGATTCGCGTTAGTCAATTTGTAGAAGCCGCACGTCGGAGTTGGAACTCTAAGGGTGAACCCAAATCAATTTCCTCAGTGAGCATACATTCTTAAGTACTGGGGACTGGGGATTGGGGACTGGGGACTAGGGACAGGAGGACAAAGAGGATAAAGGAAAATAACCAATGCCCAATTCTCAATGCCCAATGCCCAATTCCCAATTCCTAATCCCTAATCCCTAATCCCTAATTACAGTTTATGATTCGCCGCCGTTCTACACCTTGGATTTATAAATGGTCGCGTCCATTGATTGCCGCGATCGCCGGACTGGGTGCCCTAATAACAGGTTATCTCACCATAGAAAAGTTAACAGGAGGCAGTGCAGCTTGTGTCGCGCAAGCTGGTGTTAGAGGTTGTAATGATGTGCTTTCCAGTCCTTGGGCAACGGTTTTGGGCCAGCCATTAGCTTTGTTTGGGTTTTTGGCTTATACCAGTATGGTGATATTTGCTTTGGCTCCCTTCGCATTAAAACCAGCAAACAACAGCCGCAAACAAATAGAAAACTTGACGTGGTTGCTGTTATTGGTGGGAGCGATCGCCATGACCATATTCAGCAGCTACTTAATGTACATACTCGCATCCCAAATCAAAGCCTTCTGTCCTTATTGTATTGGCTCGGCTTTGTTCTCCCTCAGCCTTTTGGTACTGACGGTTATCGGTCGTGATTGGGAGGATATTGGGCAAATCTTCTTCACTGCCATTATTGTGGGGATGGTAACTTTGGTTGGCACTTTATGGGTTTATTCTGGGGTGAATCAATCTGGTGTTACCACTGAATCAACTCCTGGCAAACCCGTACAAATTAGCTTTACTCCCAAAGTACAACCTAACCCGGCATTTGGTTGGGAAACCACCACTACCTCCGGTGAGGCGGAAATAGCCCTAGCAAATCATCTTGCTAAGATCGGCGCTAAGGAATACAGTGCTTATTGGTGTCCACACTGCCACGAACAGAAATTGCTGTTCGGTAAAGAAGCTGAACAGATAATCAATGATCGTGTTAAGGTAGAGTGCGCTCCTGATGGACTCAAAGCTCAACCAGAATTGTGTAAAGCAGCAAAAATAGAAGGCTTTCCTACCTGGATCATCAATGGTAAAAGCTATAGCGGAGTGCAAAATTTAGAGGAACTGGCAAAAGTTTCTAATTACACTGGCCCCCGTAACTTCAAGTATTTTAAATAAGCTAGCTTGAACAAGACATTTTCTAGCAATTTAGCTATTTTTTATACCAAATAGTCAACTGGTTGCATAAAGCGAGATTTGCTTCCGGTTGGCTTTTTTATTTTTGCTAATAATTAATTAGGTAATATATATAGCAATTCTTAGACTCTAAAGCTAAGTATACCAAAAAGGAGATGACATAGAAGATGTGACTAATATTTAATACTGGTATGTATTGTAATTACTGCTTGACTATATATAGGATTCAAGAATTATTTGCAATTACTATTTTACTTGCAGATGTCATCCCAAAATGAGCAAGCCATGAAATATCTACCAAGTATATTCACTTATGTAATTTTTACTTTTATTAATTATATTTAAAGTATTAAAAATGCTTTTTAATATCCAATTATGCAGACACTTAATGCCAAGGTTCCTTAACAATAATATACTTCTGTTACTAATAAACAATATTTAGACTTAACTTGTGTTGTGAACGCAAATGTTTTACTTGCCATTTAATCAGATAATAAGGAGTCATAAATAATGATGTATTAAAACTATCCAAAGTTGTTTTTACAAATTTAACTGAGTTGAAAAAATTCTCAGTAAGTCAACATAGCCTATGCGTAAGCTATATTCGCTACGGAGTTGATAGCTATAGGAAATAGAGAGTATTTCTCCCCACTAGGTAATGGGAATGAGTAAGCAGCTAGGCAAGCTTCTTGTCAGGTTCATGTTTGGACTAAAAAAACCGCTTGGTAGAGGACAAAGGGAATTGATTGTAGCCTCTAGCGTTACAGTCTGCGTTTTGCTTTTGCGTTCTATCGGATTATTCCAATCTTTAGAATTGGCAGCTTTGGATCAATTGTTTCGCTTACGTCCAAATGAACCGCCAGAAGAGCGTATTACTATTGTGGCAATTGATGAGGCTTCTTTACGCCAAGTTGGTTCCTGGCCGATTCCAGATGGTGTGATTGCCCAGTTATTGCAAAAATTAAAAGTCCATAACCCTCGTGCTATTGGCTTAGATATCTACCGAGATTTGGCAGTACCGCCTGGTCATGAGCAACTGATAAATGTTTATAAGTCGATGCCAAATTTGATTGGCATTGAGCAACTGTCAAATAATAAAAATGTCGGTGTTTTACCACCACCAGTGCTGAAACAACTTAACCAAGTGGGTTTTAATAACGTTTTGTATGACCCTGATGGTAAAGTACGTCGCAGCTTATTGTATTGGCATATTAATAATCAGCCACATGAAAGTTTTGGATTAAAGTTGGCTTTACTGTATTTGAAGCCATACGGAATTACTCCCACAACCGCAGCAACTAATCCTGAGTATTTGCAGCTGGGTAAGGCAGTATTTACTCGGTTTCAGGGTAATGATGGTGCTTACGTGGGAGCTGATGCGAGAGGTTACCAAATTATATCCAACTTTCCCAAACCAAGGTGTCCCATTTCATATATAAAAACCTGTCGCTACCGCCATGTATCAATAATGGATGTGCTAGCCGATAGAGTGCCAAAGGAATGGATTAGCGATCGCATTGTACTCATTGGTTCCACGGCCCTCAGCCTTCAAGATTTTGTTTTCATTCCACACTCTAGCAGGCTGATGGGTGCGGCGCAGCCAGTCGCTGGTGTCGAACTACAAGCTTATTTTATCAGTGAGTTAATTTCAGCTGCATTAGAAGGAAGGCCGTTACTCAAAGTCTGGCCTAAGTTAGGGGAATATTTGTGGATTTTTGCCTGGTCTTATGTGGGAGCCATAATCACTAGGCGAATACGACGCCCAAGTGGGAGCATCATCAGTATTATACTTTCTGGCTTGTTGCTGACCCTGAGCGCCTACCTTGCTTTTTTGTATGGTTGGTGGATACCATTCATTCCTTCGCTGCTCACGTTTGGTAGCTCAGTTATTTGGATTACTGGTTGTTTTGCCTATATGCAAGAAGAGATGAAACGCTCTAAAGAGTTTTTGCATCAAGTGATTAATACAATTCCCGATCCAATTTTTGTCAAAAATGAAAAACATCAGTGGATTGTTTTAAATGAGGCCTATTGCCGATTCATTGGTTATCCAAATAATTTGTTAATTGAAAAAACAGACTATGACTTTTTTCCGAAACATGAAGCTGATGTATTTCGGCAACAAGATGAGATAATTTTCCAGACTCAGCAACCTCAAGAAAATGAAGAAGAATTTACAGATGCTCATGGAAAAACTCATCTAATTGCTACTAAGCGATCGCTCCACAAAGATGCTGCTGGCAATTTCTTTTTAGTTGGGGTTATCCGAGATATTACTCAGCGCAAGCTGATGGAAGAAAAACTCAAGCGTACTGCTGCCGATTTATACCGCTCTAACAATGAATTAAAACGCCAAGAAGACCACTTGCGTTATCTGGTATATCATGATCCCCTCACGGGACTATCGAATCGCAAATTTTTCACTGAACAACTGTACGAATCTCTAAATTGGGCACGAAGCAACAATTTGTTACTGGGGCTGCTGTTTATTGACTTGGATGGTTTTAAGCAAGTCAATGATACTCTAGGGCACGAGATTGGCGATCGCTTGCTAGTGACGGTTGCTCAACGTCTCAGCAATTCTTTACGCGGTAGTGATACGGTTTCTCGCTTGGGCGGCGATGAATTTACTGTGATTTTACGGGCAATTCCTAACATGCAAGTAGCTGCTAAAGTCGCTGATAAAATTTTAGCTACTATCACTGAGCCAATTGTTTTGGATCAATATACCACTAAAGTTTCTGCCAGTATTGGCATTAGTGTCTACCCTCTTAACAGCCACGACAGTGAAAGCTTGATTAAACAAGCAGATACCGCCATGTACCGCGCCAAGCGCCTCGGTAAAAATCGGTATGAGTTTGCTTAATAAATTTTATCTGGCGACAAGATTATCTCTTGAGGTGTACACCAAGATTTGGAAGAATAGGAAATAAAAGCTACTTTACTTAATTCGTCTTCTTACGCATAAACAATTATTTTTGGTCAGATTTTCACCTGAATGGGGCTAAGTTCTAGTTAATTTTTAGTTTGCAAAATTATACAGCCAATTAGTAAAAATCATTTTTATTTTAAGGTTTTAATAATATCTTATAATTAAAATTAATTATTTTATCTATGTTTGAGCTATGCCGATGATACCTTTCCTAAGGCAGAAGTTTGTATAAATAAAATTAGTTAACTTTGTCACAGTAGTGAATCATTTGGGCTAAAAATCAATAATAGATTAAGTGCGATCAGCAGAAATTATCCCCTGCCCTGAATGTTTTGCAGCCAACCGATATTTTGTAGATATTCGCACAGTAGTATCTTTGGCAATAGATTAGTGAACATAGAAATATTTGTCCAACGCACAGAAGCATTACACAAACATTTAGCAGATTTATACCGAACTATTACTATCCTACCTTGGATGCCACCGGAACTGCTATCGCAAGCTTTTAAGGAACTCCATAGCACCTCAGGTACACTACAATTAGCAGTAGAGGAACTGTTTCAGCAAAATGAGCAACTAATACAAACACAAAATTTTTTAGAAGCAGAACGTGAACGTTACCAAGATTTATTCGAGTTTGCTCCAGATGGCTATTTGGTAACTAATGCAGAAAGCGTAATCCAGGAAGCTAACTATACAGCAGCTAGATTGCTTAATGTTTCCAAAAACTTTTTGGTGGGCAAACCATTAGTTAACTTTGTTCCTCTAGAAGACCGTCAGCATATTCGTAGCGAAATTAACCAGCTATCTCAATCTGACAGAGGCACAGAACTACTAGTACCCTTGCAGCCACATCATGGTGAATCCTTCGATGCCGCTTTGACAGTGAGAGTTGTTCGCAACCAGCAAGGCAAAGTCGTATCTTTATACTGGTTATTGCGTAACATTAGTATGAGCCAGCGATGGCAATCAGGGTTAGTCAAAAATGACAACGACATCATCTGGAATCGCCGCGTATATCAATATTGCAAAGGGGACAATATACCCCTCAAACCGCTAGAGATTTTATATGTTTGTCAAGGTTGGGTCAAACTAACTACCTTCTGTGGCACTGGCGAAGAAATACTGGTAGGGTTGGCAAGAGCCGGAATGGTTTTTGGCTCTAGTATGACATCTCTAAATATTTACCAAGTAACAGCCCTCAGCGATGTCCATTTAGTATCAATTAGCGTGTCAGAAATGGCAGCTTCCCCGACTCTCAGCCAAACTCTCTTACCAAAAGTTAATCAACGTTTACAGCAGACAGAATCTTTTTTAGCTATTTCTGGAAGGCGACAGTTACAAGAGCGGTTGCTGCATCTGTTAGAATTCTTGAAACAAGAATTCGGTGAAACTGTATCGGAGGGAACTCGCCTAAGTATTCGCTTGACTCATCAAGATATTGCTAGCGCCTGCTGTGCTAACAGAGTGACAATTACACGATTGATAACTAAATTAAAACAACAAGGTATAATTAGTTTTGACTCAAAACAACATATAATTTTGAAAAATTCTTATTAATTCATAGAAAAAACTGCACAACTTAATACTTAATATTTGGCTAAAAGATAGTCAAATTGCAGGAGAGTATCTTGATGTGCTGATAATGCCAAATCCTGATTTCGGATTTTGTTGATTGAGCTTATATAGTCTTTTTTTATTTTTTCGTAACTTATTGCCTTAAGAATTTAACTCATTAATAAATCCTAGAGAAAATTGCTGATATGCGTTCTCGTTTACAGCATTTTCTCTGCTCTATTTATAAATAAATTTCACGCACGAGTAATTAGGATGAATAGTTACTTTAGGTAGCTTATGGCAGGTTTTTACCAATGCCCAGTTCCTTTTTGCTGTGCTTCAACTGTTTCCAAAGCACCTGAATCTGGCTGTAGGCTTCTTCTGGAGAAAGTTTTCCCGCTGTTTCTAAACTGCTGATATAACCAACTTTTTGAGTAAATTCTTGGAGATTAACATTAAATATAAGGTTTTCTGGCTTAAATTGACCGTAATAACGACTGCGAAAATAGATAGATCTGTCCAGGTAGTCTCGATTGGGTTGTGTCATAATTTATTTCTATGGATTTATAGCTTTAGTAGTTTGAAAATTAAAATAGACGAACCGTTAGTATCTGTGCAAATAAACTAGCTTGCAGGCAGATGATATCAGCATAAATATTCTATTAAACAATCTGAAATATGACATTACTTTCTCCAAGCAAATGTTAATAAAATATTAGAGGTTGTTTGAAAAGTGTTTCGCTGTGATTTTGGGCACTTTTAGATCCCCCCTAACCCCCCTTAAAAAGAGGGGAACCGGAATTAAAGTCCCCCTTTACAAGGGGAGCCACTGCGCCCTTGCGGGTTTCCCGACTCCCTCAGTGACGTGGATTTAGGGGGATCTAGAACGTTTTGCTACCGACAAGAGGACTTTTCAAACATCCTCTTAAGAAAACCTACAATTATTAGTTTTTTTATAACAGTTGCAGATATCAATCTTATCCTTTACCTCTTTGGAAAAAAATACTTCTCTATAATTATTTAAAGTTAAGATTTCATGTGATCAAGGGCACGCAATTACGACAATTAAAGTTTTTGTGCTGGGCAAAACTTTTGTCGGAGTAATCTGACTGGGTAAATGTTTAAAAAAGTTTGTCTATTTTATGCTAATTTTTAAGACTGAAAGCTTACCTGATAGAAGAAGTGCCACGTTCGTCTCAACAACCAACAAGCACTTGGTAGGCTCAAGAGATTGTACTGATATTGGTGACCAGAAGAGGCAGGGGAGCAGGGGGCAGGGGAGAAAGATTTGTAACTCCCCTGCGCTCATGGGTTTAAGCCCCTGCATTTATGTATGGGGTTCTCTCTTCTGCTAAGAGCTCCCTGCCCGTTGTCCTCTTTTGTGACCACTTTATGGCGTCTGCTTCCTAATTAGCTACTTTAGGGGAAGTATCTGTGTGTCTACTACTCAAGTTGGTATAAATACTCGGTTATTGAAAAATTATTGTCAATCCCTCTTAGGGTGAATCCCTATATCCCTTTGGCTTTGATACCTTGTGGAATGTATCAACCAAAATATGAAGCTAAGTCTCTGTGAGGAATAAATAATGCTAGCAAGACAACTGGCGATTAGATTTTAGAAGTTAGTCGAAGTTAGTCTACTTTAGGTTTTACAGAATAAATACTGAGTTAAGCATTTTTACTTTACCGCATTTTTACTCTAGCTTCCAAACTTAGAATTCATGCAAAATGCCAAAATAGCAGCTTTTAGGTTTGGAGTTTAGTTATCTTCGCTGATATACAGTTCTTACCATGAAGGTATTTGGGGAATATTGAGATGATTTGCCCAAATTTATTATCTAGTCAGTACAGTAATAATACGCTTAAATGTTAAGATTTTATTAAGAAGATTCAAGTAAACTACCGTGCTTGTGGTAGTTCATGAAAATCTCTTACTTTAGACCGATGTTATAAACACGACTCAAATTGTATTTCTTAAATGTCAGGTGTGTTCAATAGCAAGAATCCGAACGCAGACCTTCAAGCTTCTAGAAACCGCTTTTTGCTTAGGAAGTTATCTAAATAGCAGCAGTAATTCAATTTAAACTTAATAATTTTTTTGACAGCATAAGTAAATTTACTGAAACATAAAAGGACGCAAGACACAGCATGAAATCTGAACTAGGGAATTTACCGAGACTTATGGGAACTAATTTAAGAATTACGAGTATTGCGATATTGTTTATTAGTGCGTACCTAATAGTTCCAAAGATTGCGGATACTACAAGAACTTTAAGTATATTGAGTTTTAATAGCCTGAACACTATTAGTAGCGAAAGTTCAACCGCTGCCAAGGCTAATTCTCAGGAACTAAACAAGACATTTATTCCCCCAAATCATGGCGGCCCTGACAGTCAACGTGGTAGTGGCACCCGCTAAGAATTCAGCTAAGAATTCAAAATTATAATTCAAGCTAAGTAAGCATAGCCAATTAGGTAACATCAAGCTAAATAGTGACTAGGTGGACTCAGCTTTACACCTACTAAACAGCTAAAATACTTGGTTGAGAAAGACTGGACAATTTTTAATGGTTTAAGACTACGGATTTCCACCACTGTTGTTTTTGTACAAGTGTGTGTGCTTGCCAATCAAGCTCTGGTTCCGGATAATCCAAGCGGTAGTGTCCGCCCCGGCTTTCAGTTCTAAAAGCAGCACTTTTGAGAATTAAATCAGCTACATCTAATAAATTGCGGGTTTCGGCCCAAAGTCGCAATTGCCGTTCTACATCCGGTAGGTTGAGCCTAGCTGGTTCTGCTGGATTTAAAGATAGCAGAAATTTACTTAAAGACAAAGCAGCAAAATCTTGCTGCCAATTTCCAATAGTGGTAATCGCCGCCTCTAAGCCTGACTGTACTCGACAAATACCAGCACTTTGCCACACCAGACGCGGTAACTTCTGCCGCAGTGCTTCTAGCTGTGCTTGCTCTTTTTGCCACTCACGTTCAGAAAGTGTGTAATTAGAAGGATGGAGGATAACTTCCGCTTCTTTGACTTCATCTTTCATCCTTAAGACTTCATCTTCTAGATGAGTCATCTGTGCGCCAAATACTATACATTCGAGCAAAGAATTACTAGCCAAGCGATTTGCCCCATGCACTCCGGTACTGGCAGTTTCTCCCACTGCATACAATCCCGGAATATTCGTGCAATTGTTTAAATCTGTAACAATTCCACCCATCCAGTAATGAGCAGCGGGGGCAACGGGTATTGGTTCTGTGAAGACATCAATACCCCAATATTGGCAAACTTTGATGATATTGGGAAAACGATGGCGAATTTTGTCTGGGGGGATGGGACGCATATCCAACCATACATGGGCAGTGGCGGGATCGGCGGCAGTACGTTGCAAATGACTAAAAATTGCTCTACTTACTACATCACGAGGTGCGAGTTCACCCGCAGGGTGGTAATCAAAGGCAAAACGCCGCCCTTCGTTGTCGATCAGGTGTGCGCCCTCACCACGTACAGCTTCACTAATGAGGAAACGATCAGCACCAGGTTTGGTGAGAGCAGTAGGGTGAAATTGGATAAATTCTAAGTCGCGGAGGATGGCTCCGGCGCGCCATGCGATCGCCACTCCATCACCGGTACTCACAGCCGGGTTAGTAGTTTGGGCAAATACTTGACCACCACCACCAGTTGCCAGTACCACAGCACTAGCTTTTACCCATCTAATTTCGCCTTGATAAAATAGGCTAATTCCCTGACATCGCCCGCTTTCGGGTTCTATCCACAAACTCAAAGCCAAAGCTTGTTGAATAACTTGAATATTCTGGCGTCGCAGTACTTGAGCGGTGAGGGTGGTGGTGACTTCCCTACCTGTAGTGTCGGCGGCATGGAGAACGCGGTTACGAGAATGGGCAGCTTCTAAAGTTAGAGCTAAAGCGTTACCATGACGGTCAAAAGCAACTCCCAAATTGACCAGAGATTGAATACAGATCGAGGCGTGTTGGGCGAGAAATTCTACAGCTGCTTTTTCGCATAAGCCTGCCCCTGCCCGCATTGTGTCTTCTATATGTAATGAGGGAGAATCTTCAGGGGCGATCGCGGCGGCAATGCCACCTTGGGCCCAATCACTCGCAGACAAAGCAACTGTTTCTTTAGTAATTAAGCCGACTCGCAAGGATTCTGGTAGACAAAGTGCCGTATACAGACCAGCAGCACCTGCACCGACTACTAAGACATCAAATTGGCTAGGAATATCTATTTGAGGCAAGGTAAGGGTTTTAGGGGACTAAAAGAGCCGGAGTTTAGGAGATCGGAGAGAGAAGGACATAATTTTTCATTGTCTCCTTCCCATCTCCATCTCTAACATTAACCACTCCTCACAAAAGGATTGGGCTGTTACTTGCTACTTTAACTGCAATTGCAGTTATCTATAGATGCCGTTGTTAAAGCGTTCATCTCCCTCGTTGAAGACAGATTCAAACTCTGTCACTGTAAATTTATCTAGGTTAGCTTGCAGAGTTTGTTTTTGGCGATCGCTCAATCCTGGCAGTTCCAGAACATCTTCTACTTTCTGGTAAGGAGCATTTTTGATGATTTTCTTAGCGAGGGTAGGATACAGCCCTGGATACTGTTGAAAAGCTCGCACGTTGGTATTGTTCAAATCAATTTTTTTACCGAATTCCGTTCCTAGCTTCGCATCTGCCCGATTCTGCCGCTCAATTGCCAGAATTGGAACTTGAGGAAAAGCAAGACTGTTGAAACTGGCAGCTTGGGCTATCTGAGTTGTTCCCAACCATCCCCAGCAACCGAGTAACAAGCTAAACACTGTTAATAAACGCACCAGTCCTTTCACGATTTTTCTACCTCTTTCCATCAAACTGAAATTAAAGTTTTAAGCCAAGAGCATTCAGCACTCAACAGTCCACACTCAACAGTCAACAGTCAGCACTATTGACCATTGACTGGAAGCTGATAGCTGTTTGCTTAATCAACACACAGCAGTCATCAGAAACTAATATACAGCGTATTAATATCCACAATATTTAGTGTTACTTGGTTCGACTATACTTTTGCAAAAAGTTTTCTTAAGTAGTCTTTATGAACATTGGGCATTGGGCATTGGGCATTGGTCGAAGTAGTATTATAAATTATGGAAATACCCGCACTGTATGTATAGCATCAACAGCGCGAGCATTACTGCCCACTTAATTTTTAGGCGCTAACTAAGGCTTTTGGGTAGCGATCGCTAGTTTTGCTCCCTGCACTTGCCGCACCCGATCCATTACTGCTACTACCTTACCGTGGCCTACTTTATCATCAGCATTAATAATTACCAATGCTTCGGGGTTAGCTCCCACCAAACTACGCACTTGCTCTGTTAAAGCATCAACGGTGGTAGGCTGGCGATTCAAGCTCACCACTCCTTTGTCATCTATCGTGATTGTAATTTTAGTAGGAATTTGCTGTTGTTTAGCCGTCGCTGCTTTGGGGAGATTGACTGGCAAACCCTCACTTCTGGTTAAAAACAGCGTTGACATGATGAAAAACGTCAAAATCGCAAATATGACATCGATCATCGGCACGATGTTAATTTGTGGGGGTATCTCTGGTTCATCTTGTAGTCGCATAAGCCTTCTCCCCACGTTCATAGCGACGACGATAAAGTAATTCTAATTGTCCACCATATTCTTGGATGGATGCCATTTGGCGAGTGTACAGTCCCCGGAATGTGTTAGCAAATAACAGCACAAATATCGCCACCACCAATCCTGTTGCAGTCGAAACCAGAGCTTCACTAATACCACTGGTAACACCTGCTGTTTTTGTACCACCTACATCACCAAGATTCAGGGAAGCAAACGAAGTGATCAATCCCAAGACGGTTCCTAGTAATCCGAGCAGAGGTGCAAGGCTGATGATTGTCTCGAATATAGTATTAAATCGCTTCAGTACGGGAATTTCGGCTTGTGCTTCACTTTCTAAGGCTAGGCGAAACTCTTCAGGATTTGGTTGTTCCAGCTCTAAAGCAGAAAGAAATATACGTGCAATCGGTAAATCAGCATTTTTTTGCAGTTTATCTAAAGCACCAACAACGTTGTCGAGACGATAGAGATTGAGAACCTCGCGCACCACACGGTTTTGACGATGATTGATCCGATACCAAAAACGAATCCGCTCAATAATTAGGGCGATCGCTACCACACTAAACCCCAATAGCGGCCACATTACCACGCCGCCTGCCGTAAACAGTTTACTGATTTCCATGTACTGTCTCTTAATCAATCAACAACCCACAGCCAGACTACCAGTTGATCCCAAATAACCGATAGACTTTCTCAATAAAAAATAAGATGAATGATTATCTAAGTCAAGTAATTTTCATTTTCTTGACATTAATAGTTTGAATATTCAAAGACTTTGAGTACTCACAGTCTTTATCTACACGGCTTTTGGGCAATCACCGTATTGCTAAGTATGAAATTATCTGTCATTTGTATTGCTTGACTTTTGTACCACAGCAACGTAATCTAACAAAATTAATGCTAATTACTTGCAAATATTATGAGTTTTTCCAGTATCGCTGTGGCACAGCGAGAAAAAGAAGCTGAGACTCTAAAGTCTTTTTTGGCTTTCAGTCTGATTGGTTCACTAATCCTACACTTAGGAGTGTTAGCCTCTGGGATTACTAATCTGTTGACTAGACTGCCGGAATTAGAAGAGGAAGCTATAGAATTGACCCTCGTTGAGCCAACAGAGCTGGAAACACCAAAACCACCAGAAGAGATTGAAGAGGCTAAATCCGTACCGAAATTAGAATCTCGTAGTAATCGTACAAGCTCTAGTGTTAGTGAAGCTAGTAGTATTGCTGTTCAATCTGTACCAAAGGCTGTAACTGCTCCAGACCCAGTTCAGCTAACGAAACCAGTTACACCGCCAACAAACACCCCACCTGTACAGAAGCTGAATAACTTCAAGCCACCTGTGGCAAAGGTTCCAGAACCAACCGCTACTAAACCACAACAAGTTACTGAATCCGAAAAGCCAGTTGAGAAGACAACGCCTGAAATTCCCCAGCGTCCTGCTCCCATCACAGCTAACACCACTCCCATACAATCATCTGCTGGTGTAGAACAAAGTGGTGAAAAGTTGAGAGATTTGTTGGGTGGAACTAGAGACTTGAGAGCAACTCAGGGAAGTGCTGGAAATAGCAGCGGGCAGACAAATAACCCCGTAGGTGGAAGTGCTGGTTCCTCAGTTGCTGTTGGTACAGGTACTGGTAGTGGTACAGGTACTGGCAATGGCATCGGTACGGGTTCTGGTAGTGGTACAGGTACTGGCAATGGTATCGGTACGGGTTCTGGTAGTGGTACAGGTACTGGCAATGGCTCAGGTGCAGGAAGAGGAGAAACAGTAGCAACAGGGCCAACATCCCCAAGAATTAGAACCGAGCCGGAAAGTCGTGGTTCAGGTAATGGTCGTGCAGCTTGTCAAGAATGCCGCACCAAGTACCCAGAAGCAGCGAGACGCCGAGGCATCGAAGGTAGGGTAGAGGTAGCTGTTGATACTGATGAAAAGGGCAATGTCACAAATGTACGGATTGCTCGCTCTAGCGGTAATCGTGACTTGGATGAAGAAACCATTAGACAAGCCCGTGAGTGGAAATTAAAACCTGCGGCTGGTGGCCGCCAAGGAGTTGCGATCGCCACTGAATTTGCTCTTCAAGGTTCTCGCCGTCACCGCGAAGCCCAAGCACGTAAAAAAAGACAAAGAGAAGCAGAACAAAGAACCCAACAAACAGCGGCTTCTAATCCCAGCCCCACGGAGCAAGCTCCAAGACGTAGGCGGCGGTTGGTAGACTCAAATATCACCGATATCCCAAGGGAATCGATTGGAGAACCCAGAATCAGACGCAGGCAGCCGTCATCAGAGGCAGCTGCAACAACCAGACAAACTGAATCTAGACCAACTCCTAGATCTGGCAGCCAGGAGTTAAGAGAATCGCTACGTCAAAGGCAGCGTCCGAACGTAGTTACCAACTCACCACAACAGTCGCAACCACCCAAAAATCGACGTCGGCGGCGTATAGAGCAACCTACAACTCCTAGTCAAAGCCAGCTGTTAGAGTCTTTACGTCGTTCTCGTCGGCCATCTCAGTCAACAGAAGCTCCTGCTGCTACTGGCAATAGCAATGAGTAATCTGATAAACGAGAATACTTAATTTCTATACCTGTCTGCGAGTAAAACTTAATAGGGGAAGGAAATCAATCTCATTTCCTTCCCCTATTTTCTGCACTCAAAAAATTAAAGAAATTTTTTCCAAGTTTACATGAAGTTAACTGAGATGGAATAAAAGGCGATCGCTTCCTTCTCAATCATCAATTTTTACGCCAAAACCGCAGCTAACAAAAATAAGCTATCTACCAAAATTGTGCTTAAAACTGCACCACTAAAGGCATACCAGTGTCTTTGCTTGTGGCGTAAAGGTAAAACCCCGACTGTCAACAGCGCTGAGGCTAGCACTACTGCCCAGGCTTGTCCCCAAGGTGTTTGAACTTGGATAACCGCAGTTTGTAAAATTGGTGCAACACTCTCAGGTTCTACCTGCATGATTTGCCTCCAATAGGGCATCAAATCTACTAAATAAAAATACACATCGGTCAAGACTGTGCCAAATAAAGAACCTAAGTAAAACCAGTTACCCACCTTGCCCCAATTCCGCATTAGACACCAACAAGCAAAGGGTAGCCCTATAGACTCTACTGGTAAATGCCATAAAGGTTCCCAACGTAACCAGCCCCAGTAAATTGCTCCGGCTAGCCAACTCCAACTAAATCCTAAAAGCAAATCACCCCAGAGATAAGTTGCAGGACGTGACATTAAGGTAAAACTCAACCACACCCACAACCCTGCGATCGCCAAACTCAGACTTGGCAGCGATCGCACTAGTGGCGCTTCTACAAACACTGGCACAGATACCAGAAACACCGCCGCTGCAAATACTAGCCAAATTTTTGGGGAAGATAAAGAGATTGGCAGATTGGGAGATTGAGAAAGCCTGGACTCTAACTCTCTTATGCCTTGTGACCCTGTGACAGTTGAATGCAAATCGGTATCTATAGAGGCAGTAGAAGTACTGTACGAAGACAATGTATTATTAATCAAAGTTTTTAATAATTGTTACTAAACTTTATTTTACTTAAGATAACATACTTCCGAATCCCCCCCAGGGGCATTTTTATCTTAGCTTGATTTTGGCGAAATTTTTAAATATTGCCCAGAAAATAGGAACACGCTCAGTTTGAGGTATTTTCCGAGTTATCTATATTTTGCTTGTGGCAATATCTTTAAACCCAGAACACATAAGTATATGTGTGATATCACTGGGCTATTTAAAAGTATTTAGTCCTTGTTAATAAACTAATTCTATGGTATGCAAACGCAGTACAAGAGAAAAAACTGAGGAACTCTAACTATTGGCTGCCACTCTCTGAATCGGAGGGTGGTAAATTAATGGCGCGCCTTTGTGGGCATAAGTGACAACCCGATGCTTTATTTTGCTATTTTCCTGGTTCCCCAGGTAGCTGTTTGTGTTAATTGGTTATAACGTCAGCGATCGCAGGTAAACTGATGGCTTTATCGAAACGTCAATCGTTTGTAATTTTGAGTGCCGCATCTGCTACTGTCTCAATTGCAGCATTTCCCATTCAAGTTCTAAGCGCCCAGCCTAACCCAGGAGGCAATGGGGTGCAACAAATGAATATCTTACAAGCTATTTTTTTGGGCTTCGTACAAGGAGTAACTGAATTTTTACCGATAAGTAGTACAGCCCATTTAAAAGTTGTGCCAGTGGCTCTCGGTTGGGGTGATCCTGGGGTAGCTTTTACGGCTATTATTCAACTCGGTAGTATTGCAGCAGTACTGTGGTACTTCTGGCAAGATTTGACGCAAATCATTAAAGGAGCGGTCAAAGCGATCGCCCAGAAAGATTATGATAATTACGACTTCCGGCTAGCTTTGGGAATTATTTTAGGAACGTTACCGATTATCTTATTTGGACTTTTAATTAAAAAGTTCATCCCCGATTTTGATAATTCCCCGATTAGAAGCGTAGGCGCGATCGCAATTGCCTCTATAATCATGTCGCTGTTACTGGGAGTAGCAGAACAACTAGGCAAACGCCAACGCAACTTTGAAAAACTGACGATGAACGATGGGTTATTGATGGGTTTGGCTCAAGCTTTGGCATTAATTCCTGGCGTATCGCGTTCTGGTTCTACCCTGACAGAAGGATTATTTATGGGACTAGAACGGGAAACAGCGGCGAGGTTTTCGTTTTTGCTGGGCATTCCCGCCATTACTCTAGCGGGGTTAGTTGAGTTAAAGGATGTTATCGGGGCAGACTTAGGCAGTGCAGGAATAATTTCCCTCATTGCTGGAGTGATTTCTGCCGCAATATTTTCGTATATAGCGATCGCAGGGTTGTTGCGCTTCCTCAAAACCCGAAGCACATGGATATTTATTTGGTATCGATTGATATTTGGTGTAGTAATACTGGGGGCGATTGGAGCTGGTTTGTTGAAAAATAGTTAATAAATAGTTATTAGTCATTAGTGAGCCAGTTGTTAAAAGTCTGGCGACCGAACGCACTGGCTCCTGATAACCTTGCCTCTTGACCCTAGACCCATGACTACAATTCGTCCTGCTCGAATCAGCAGTGTATTACCCGATTCCATCGCGGCCGAAATTGGCTTTGAGGCGGGGGATGCGATCGTTGCTATCAATGGTACACAGCCCCGCGATTTAATCGACTATCAGTTTTTATGCGCTGATGAAGTTTTAGAACTAGAAGTTTTAGATGCTGCTGGCAAAATCCATCACCTAGAAATCGAAAAAGATTACGACGAAGATTTAGGGCTAGAATTTGAAACTGCCCTATTCGATGCTTTAATTCAGTGCAATAATCATTGCCCGTTTTGCTTTATTGACCAACAGCCACCGGGTAAGCGTTCGAGCTTGTACTTTAAAGACGATGATTACCGTTTGAGCTTTTTGTATGGCTCTTACTTAACTCTGACTAATTTACCAGAACGAGAATGGCAGCGGATTGAACAAATGCGCCTGTCTCCCTTATACGTTTCTGTTCATGCTACAGAACCCGAAGTCAGAATTAGACTGCTAAAAAATCCCCGTGCTGGGCAAATTTTGCAACAAATCAAGTGGTTTCAAGCAAGAAGGCTGCAAATTCATGCTCAAATAGTCGTTTGCCCCGGTATCAATGATGGCATCCACTTGGAACAAACTTTACGCGATTTAGCGTCTTTTCATACTGGCGAAGTACCTGCGGTAGCATCAGTAGCGGTGGTTCCTGTGGGTTTAACGCGGTTTCGTCCCGAAAAAGACGAACTCATCCCTGTCACACGGGAAAAAGCTCAAGAAGTAATTGCCCAAGTGCGATCGCTATCTCTCGCATTTCGTCAACAATTCGGTTCCAGCGTTGTTTGGTTAGCCGATGAATGGTTTTTGATTGCAGGTGAGGAATTACCTAGTGAATCAGAATATGAAGACTACCCCCAAATTGGTAATGGCGTTGGTTCGATTCGGTTGTTTCTCAAGCAATTTGCCGCCCAATCGCTACCACCCAAAATAGCTTCCCCAAAAAAATTAACTTGGGTAGTTGGTAATGCGGTAGAAAAAGCATTTCAACCCATCCTTAAACAGTTAAATTCTGTTGATGGTTTAGAGATAGATATGCGTGCTTTATGCAGCGATTACTGGGGGCAGAGTATTAGCGTTACAGGCTTACTAACTGGGCATGATTTGCTTTTAAACTTACAAGGACAAGATTTAGGTGATGGAATTTTGCTGCCAAATGTCATGCTAAAACATGGTGAATTGATATTTTTAGATGATATGAGTATTGAGCAAGTAGCTAGTAAACTGAATACAAAAATATTCCCAATATCAGGAATTGAAGAATTAATCAATGCCTGTATTTCTTAAGTTACTAGTAATTAACTAAAAAATACTGGGCTATGTCAGTAGTAAATTGTGTTCTGCTGACCAATAATTAAAGATGAGTAAAAAATCTAATTAAGTGAGGAGTGACTGGTGAAGAATCGGGAAAACCAAATTAAATTAAGCTTAAAAATTAAAAAAGCCGGATTCTTCATTTTCAGTTTAAAATTTTTACTTTTGAATTGTTTTAATATATTGCCAGCGACAGCGGCTGAAGAACTTGTATTGAGCATAGTTCAGAGTCCCGAAAATGCCAATCAATGGACAGGGATAACCAACCGCTTACAGGCAGCTGGAGTAAAGTATTGTGTGATTCCCCTAGCTGATGTTAGGAGTGCAGCAGATTGGGGGGAGCGCAGAGTATTGTTTTTGCCCAATGTAGAGTCATTAACACCGACACAAGCTATTACCTTAGAAGAATGGATGAGTAAAGGCGGACGCTTGATTGCCAGCGGCCCAGTAGGTAGTCTGTCAGCACCAGGAGTACGCCAGTTGTTGCGGACACTTTTAGGAGGTTATTGGGGGTTCAGCCTCAATGATACGCAACAGTTGCAACCCGCGAAAACTAAGCTGAAAGAAGAATGGGCAAACCAAACCGGACTCTTTGGCAAGGTGCATGGTGGCGTTGTAATTCCTGATAACTTGACTACTTCAGCTGCTATTTGGAATTCTCAAGATAATCCCGCCGCAGTAGTGACAACTGAGCGTTCTACCTTGTTTGGCTGGCGTTGGGGGGTAGATACAGCAGCAGCACCAGAGTTAGATAGTGCCTGGTTAAAAGCTGCTCTCAACCGTCATCTTACAGCTTTCCCAAAAAGTAAAAAGACAGTAGAAGGAGGTTCCCAAAATTGCTCTACTTCGGTAGCGACTGCTCCGAAAACTCCTACACCACAACCAGTAGTATCTGTCCCGAAAACTCCTACACCACAACCCACAATCACAAATCAAAAACCCCAGTCGCCTCAAGCCAGACCAATCGCCACTGCACCCCAACCCAAACCATTGGTAAATGCTTCACCCCCACGTTCACAGGAGGCGATTGACCAACTAGAACAAGCGGTGCGTTTGGATGTTGTACCTAACTCTGGTGCGCCGATTGACAGCACAGAGGCGATCGCCCTCCAGCATGAGCTAGAAAATCTGATTGGTCGAGTAGAAAGCGCCCGTCTAGCGGCGTTGGCTTCTAACTCTGGTAGCGAGGAAGTCAGTTCTAGCAAACCTCAGTCTCTCAAGGCACAAGATGTACAGTTGGTTTCTAGCACAGCAGGCGTACCAATCCTTGATCCAGAGCAAGCATTAACCCAGGCAAGGGAAATTGCTAAAAATTTACCTCAGTTAATTGCTCAAAAAAACTTTGCGCTGGCTCGTCAGCAGTGGCTCTCGGCAAAGGCGGCTTTGTGGAACCAGTTTCCGCTTGATCGCAGATTGGCTCAACCAGAAATCCGGTCAGTTTGGTTAGACAGAGGAACGATTGTCCGGGCAGGTAGTGAAGAGGGATTAGCCAAAGTTTTTGATCGGTTGGCACAATCGGGAATTAATACTGTATTTTTTGAGACAGTCAATGCTAGTTACACCATTTATCCCAGCCAAGTTGCGCCGCAGCAAAATCCATTAATTCGAGGCTGGGACCCACTGGCAGCAGCAGTAAAATTAGCTCACGCCCGCGGTATGGAATTACACGCTTGGGTTTGGGTTTTCGCTGCTGGCAACCAACGTCACAATGAGATTATCAACGTTAATCCCAATTATCCAGGGCCAGTGCTGGCGGCTAATCCCGATTGGGCAAACTACGATAATCGTGGCAATATGATTCCTGTTAATCAGAACAAGCCATTTTTCGACCCAGCGAATCCTCAATTACGGCAGTACTTACTCAAGTTATACGAAGAAATTGTCACCCGTTATCAGGTGGATGGTGTTCAGTTAGACTACATTCGCTATCCTTTTCAAGACCCAGCCGCAGGAAGAATTTACGGCTATGGTAAAGCGGCAAGAGAACAGTTTCAGCAACTTGCTGGCGTAGATCCTGTGAATATTTCTCCTAGCGATCGCGACCTATGGCAAAAGTGGACAGCATTCCGTACTGAGCAAGTTGATAGTTTTGTTGCCCAAGTTTCCCAACAGTTGCGGCAAAAGCGACCGAATTTGATTATGTCAGTTGCCGTATTTCCCCTGCCAGAAATTGAACGTATTCAGAAGATTCAACAGCACTGGGAAGTTTGGGCCCGGCGAGGAGATGTAGATTTAATTGTTCCTATGACTTATGCTCTGGATACTCCTCGCTTTCAACGACTGGCACAACCCTGGATTGCCTCTACAAAATTAGGATCTACTTTGTTGGTACCAGGAATTCGTCTGCTTTCCTTGCCAACAGTCGGGGCATTTGATCAACTGCAATTAGTCAGGGACTTGCCAGTTAGTGGTTACGCACTCTTTGCCGCCGAAAATTTGAACAACGAGCTACATAAAGTTTTTAGTAGTACGCAAGGCAAGGTGCAACGCATAACAGCTGAACCGATTCCTCATCGCCAACCTTTTCAAACTGCCGTTATTCGTTATACTGCCCTACAACGAGAATGGAAGTTTGTTTTGCAAAACAACCAATTGCGAATGCCTGCTGCGACGATTTCAGAATTTAACAATCAAGCAGAAGTTTTACAAAGAGCTTTAAGTCAGCTTGCTACCGCACCTTCTGCCAGTAAATTATTAACAGCAAGAGCCTCACTGACTCAATTCCAGTCTCAATTTAGAACTTGGATGCGCCAAGAGGCTATAAACAATCCCTATCAAGTCAAAGCCTGGGAAAATCGTCTTGCAACTATCGAAAGGCTATTACGTTATGGCGAACGGCGGGATCTGTCACGTTCTTAGGTGAGAGATACATTTTTTATCCCAAGCCGATAGTCATTAGTTATTAGTATTAAATTTTGCATAGATGCGAGAATTATAGCTAATTAGGCGGACATGATATTAGCAGCAAAATATTTAGAAGAGACTTACAATACTTTAATTAAATAAATATTTCTTGGATCATAGCTATCCTCAAGATTTATGCAAACCGTACCTCAGCTTCTGTGGCTAAGATGCTTAAGGTCAATTACTGACTTTTCGCCGTTAACGGTTGAGCCAGAAACACCAGTGTTGGATGTGATTGCAATCATGGCACAACAAGGTAAAAGTGCCTTGGTAAAGTCAGCTTCGCAGGTTATGGGCTGGTTTACCGAGAAAGCTTTGGTGAAGCTTGTGGCTTCCGGGATTGACTTGAGAACAACTAAGGTTTCTGAAGTGATGCAGACTTCAGTTACGACACTGAAGCTGTCTGAATCTCTTGATATGTTATCAGTACTTTCACAACTGCGTCAATCTCAGTTGGGTTTACTTCAACTTGTAGATGAGCAAAGTCAACTTGTTGGCGTGATCACCCCTGAAAGCATTTGCCAAGTGTTAGAGCAACAGACAAAGGAAACTAGAAATAAATCCGAGATTGCTGAAGAAAGAGTGCAATCGCTAGAGTCACTAGTGGTAAATGCTAACGATGCCATTCTGATTTCTGAGCGAGCGATCGCTTTACAAAAGATAAATCAACAACTACTGTCTGAGATTGCTGAACGCAAAATAGTAGAGGAGCAACTACGGCAATCCCAGCAAATGTTGCAGTTAATTATTGATACCATCCCCCAGAGTGTTTTTTGGAAAAATCAAAATTCTATTTACTTAGGCTGTAATCGCAAGTTTGCGAGAATGGCTGGTTTTGAAAATCCAGAAGATATTGTGGGCAAGACAGACTATGACTTTCCCTGGAAGCAAGAAGAGTCAGACTTATATCGCCAATATGATGCCAGGGTAATACAGACTAATACACCCCAATATCGCATTTTAGAAACCCAACTGCAAGCTAATGGCGAACACATTTGGATAGAGACGCACAAAGTTCCTCTTCATGATGCCGGAGGTAATGTGGTTGGGATTCTTGGCACTTATGAAGATATTACGGAACGTAAACAGGCACAGGAAGCTTTAGAAAAAAGCGAAGAACGATTTCGTTTTTTGGCTGAATCCATTCCGCAACAAGTATGGATAGCCCAAGCAGATGGCGAGATTGAGTACGTTAACCAGCGTACACTTGACTATCTAGGCTGCAACCAACAGGAGTATTCTCAACGCGAATGGCAGCAATGGACACATCCAGAAGATTGGCCCAGGTATATCGTTAGCTGGCAAAAATCCCTAGCCACAGGAGAAGCTTTTGAAGTTGAATTTCGCTGGCTGAGAAATATCGACAAAACTTATCGCTGGCATCTGGCACGTGCTTTACCCTTACGCGATTGCGCGGAGCGCAGTGCCCTAAAGGGCAATCGCCAAGGAAAAATTGTAAATTGGTTTGGTACGATCACAGACATTGATGCTCGCGTATCAGTAGAAATTGCCTTACGGGAAAGCGAAGAACGCTTCCGCAATTTAGTAGAAGCTTGCAGCGATTTAGTGTGGGAAGTGAATGAAAACGCTTTATATACCTACGTCAGTCCTCAGGTACGCGATATCTTAGGCTACGAACCAGAAGCAGTGCTAGGAAAAAGCTTTGTTGAATTTATGCCTCTACAAAGGCAAGAAATGGTTGCTAACAATTTTGCCGAAATTTTTGTAACACCCCAACCGTTCCAATGTCTGGAAAACATTCAGATTCATCAAGATGGCCATTTAGTTGTACTCGAAACTAGTGGTGTGCCAGTCTTTGACTCTAAAGGTACATTTCATGGGTATCGCGGCATAAGTCGAGACGTTACACCCCGTAAACAAGCAGAAGTATCATTACAGGAGACTCAACAGCAGCTACAAGCAATTCTGGATAATTGTTCAGCAGCGGTTTATGTAGTAGATTTTCAAAATAGACTAGTGCTGATCAACAGCAAATTTGAAAAGTTATTCGATACCACCCAAGCAGAGATATCAGGTAAAAGCATTTACGATATTTGGAGTTATGAAATTGCTGATCAGTTTGCAGTTACCAACCGCAAGGTAATTGCAGGTGGTATCCCGATAGAGGTAGAGGAAGTCGTCCCTCACGAGGATCGATTACATACTTACTTATCGATTAAATTTCCTTTAAAAGACGCCAATGGCATACCTTATGCAAGTTGTGGCATTTCTACAGACATTACTGAGCGTAAATTAGTTGAAGAATCACTTTTACGCTTTCACAAAGCTATAGAAAGCACAAGCGATGCTATTGGCATGGGAAGCATCACAGGTGAGGCGATTTACATCAACCCGGCATTCATTAAACTATACGATTACACTTTGGAGCAATTGCAGGCTGTTGGAGGAGGAGCAGCTATTTTTAAGTATCCAGAAGATTATACAAAAGTACAGAATACGATTAAAAGTAACCAGTCGTGGCGCGGCGAAGTGACGATGCAAACGCGCAGCGGAAATATTGTGTATGTAGACTTGTGTGCTGATGCCATCAAGGATGCTACAGGTAAAACCGTGGGGACAATCTGCACCCATACCGACATTACTAAGCGCAAGCTGGCAGAGGAAGGTTTAAGGTTACGCGATCGCGCGATCGCAGCTAGCAGCAATGGCATTATTATTGCTGATGCCAGCATCCCAACAAGACCAATTATCTATGTTAATTCTGCCTTTGAGCGGATGACTGGTTACTGTGCAGCAGAAGTAATTGGCCAAAGCTTTTGTTTGTTCCAAAGTGCTGAGATTAGCGAACCAGGGTTACAAGAACTCAATGCTGCTATGCAAGCAGGTAAAGACTGCACCGTAATCCTACGTAAACTTCATAAAGATGGTAGTCTTTTATGGAACGAGTTAAACATTTCTCCTGTTTATGACGTTACTGGTGTACTTACTCACTATATCGGCATTCAAACCGATATTACTCAGCGTAAGCAGGCGGAAACGGCATTACTTGTCAGCCAACAGCGGTTGCAATATTTACTTTCTTCTACCCCCGCTGTAATCTATACCTGCAAGATATCTGGAGATTATGGTGCCACTTTCATCAGCGAAAATGTTAGCGCTATGATGGGCTATGAAGCCAGGGAATTTATAGAAGATTCCGGTTTTTGGGCTAATCATATCCATCCTGAAGACATATCTGCTGTTTTTGCTGAACTTTCAAAGGCGCAAGCTCAAGGTTACTACACCTTGGAATACCGCTTTTTGCATCAAGACGGCAATTATCGTTGGATATATGACAAAGCTAAGGCAGTGCAAGACGAAGCTAGTAACTTAGTGGAGTTTGTCGGTTACTGGGCAGATATCACAGATCATAAGCAATTAGAACAAGAACTAATATTAACACTAGAGAAAGAAAAAGAACTTAACGAACTTAAATCTCGTTTTATTTCCATGACTTCCCACGAATTTCGGACGCCGTTAAGTACTATCCTTTCTTCTTCGGAGTTACTAGAACACTATCGCCACAAATGGAATGAGGAAAAACAACTTACTCACCTGCGCCGCATTCAAACCGCTGTTAAGCGCATGAGCGAGATGTTAAATGATGTGTTGTTTATTGGTAAGGCAGAAGCAGGAATATTAGAGTATAGACCTACATCTCTAAATTTGGTTGAATATTGCCGTCATTTAGTAGAAGAAGTTGAGCTAGATATCAGCAATCAGCGCTTAATTTCTTTTAGCAGCCAATCACAATTCATACCATGTTGTATGGATAAAAAATTGTTAGGGCATATTTTGAGTAACTTACTCACAAATGCGCTCAAATATTCCCCATCAGATAGCACTGTCAACTTTACTCTTACTTGCCAGGATGGGCAAGCAATATTTGAAATTCAAGACCAGGGAATTGGCATTCCTCCCGAAGATGTACCACGTATATTTGAATCATTTCATCGGGCTAGTAATGTTGATCATATCCTTGGTACTGGATTAGGATTGGCAATTGTCAAAAAGTGTGTAGACATACACCAAGGTAAAATATTTGTCACCAGTACATTGGGTGTTGGAACAAAGTTTACTGTCACTTTGCCATTAAATAACTAAATGCAACGAGAAAGAAATTATGCCGAAAATTTTAGTAATTGAGGATGAAGAGTTAGTTCGTGAAAATCTTTTAGATTTACTGGAAGCTGAAGATTTTGATACAATTGCTGCTGCCAACGGCAGAATCGGGGTAAATTTAGCAATTGCGGAAGTTCCTGATTTAATTTTGTGTGACATGATGATGCCGGAACTTGATGGTTATGGAGTTTTATCTACATTACGTCAAGATCCATTAACAGCGACAATTCCTTTCATTTTTTTAACTGCTAAATCCGCTAAGGCTGATTTTCGTCAAGGTATGGATATGGGTGCGGATGACTACCTGACTAAGCCATTCACTAGGGCGGAATTATTAAGTGCGATCATGAATCGCTTAGAAAGACAGACTACCTTAAAAAAATATTTATTATCCAATCACACTGCATCTATGACATTATCTCCTAAAATGCAGTTATTAGAACAAAATTTACAGTGGGTAATTCTACAAAATAAATTTCACGAATTTGAGTTATATTATCAACCAATCATAGATATTGCTTCTGATAAAATGATCTGCGCTGAAACTCAATTATGTTGGCAAAGCCCTGAATTGGGTACAATTGCTTCAACAGAGTTTTTACAGTTAGCAGAGTCTACAGATTTAATTTTACCTATTGATAAATGGGCATTAAAAACTGTTTGCGAACAAATTAAAAGTTGGCAAAACAGTCTAACATCCTTTTCTTTAAGTATTGCTTTAAATGTGTCTGGGCGACAATTTTATCATCCTGACTTTATCCAAGATATACTTACTATTTTAATGGACAATGATTTGACACCACAGCATCTAGAAATAGAACTCAATGAAAGCATCATTATGCAAGATGTCAGTAGCGCGATCGCCATCATGAATAAGTTAAAATTTTTAGGCGTAAAAATTGCTATTGATGATTTTGGTATAGGTAATTGTTCTTTAATTAATCTGAAAAATTTGCCAATTAATACATTAAAAATTGGTCGTTATTTTTTGCATAACCTTGATAAAAATCACCAAAAAGCATCAATCACAAAAGCTGTGATTGAAATGGCTCATAATCAGAATTTACGAGTAGTAGCTGAAGGGGTGGATACAGAAGCAGAACTCTCTTTTTTACGCCAACACAACTGTGATGCTATACAAGGTTTTCTATTAAGTCGTCCATTACCAGCAGCAGAATTAGAAAATTTTTTTTTAAATGGCAACTATATACCTATATAAATAAGTTTTCAGTTTTTATTTAATTACTCTTTTCACTCAGCACTTCATTACTCAGCACTTCATTACTCATACAAGAGCAGTATTTCGATGATAGAAATTAGTGTCAGTTTAGTAAAGGCTTGGGCATTGCTCAACCACTATAAAGTTTGTTTGGCAATGCCATAAGCTTGTTGGGTATGTAGGATTGGCTGACTTGGCTACTATTATAATGACACCATCTTAGAGATTGTGTTAGGTTTTGAGTATAAGTTAGCGTATAAATTGTATAAATTGTATACTAACAATTAAATTAAGAATTACTTTATAAAGTTTTTTGGTAAAGGAATGGCAAAGCGATCGCTTCAAGCCTCAGATGAAGGCATTAGAAAAGCTAAACAAGCTTTTAAGCGCAAAGGTTGGACACAAGAATATCTAGCTGCTTCAGTCGGTTTAGATACGCGACAGCCTATTTGGAAGTTTTTCACTGGTAAACCAGTTGACCGTCACGCCTTTAACGAAATTTGCTTGATTTTAGACCTAGACCCATCAGAAATCTCACAAAATCCCATTATAGAGGAATTAACTCCTTCAGAGAAGCCCACCAATTTTGCTCTAGATATTGATAGCCTTGTGGCAAAGTTGCGGTCTGCTCACTACGATAAAATTCAAGCCCAGTGCGCTACTCTATATTTATTAGATATTGCCCGGCCTATTACAATAAATGAGCTTTACGTTGATGTCAATATTCTAGAAGAGATCAATAGTAAAACATGGCTAGAAATTAGCGATTTACAGAATTTCAATAGCTATGAATTTGACCGATTTGGCTTAGGTAAAGTACGTCAGAAGAGGATTTGTGGGTTAGAGGCAGTTTCACAATATTCCAAGCTAATGGTACTGGGAAAACCAGGCTCTGGTAAGACTACATTTTTACAATCGCTTGCCATTAGTTGTAATATGGGAGTTTATCAGCAAGATTGCCTGCCAATTTTTATTAATTTGAAAAACTTTGCTGAAGACACTAGAGAACTTAATCAAAGTAGTTTACTAAATTATCTTAGTGAATATTTTGATAATGGCATTGATGAACAGCAACTGATTACAATATTAATTAATGGTAAAGCTTTAATTTTATTAGATGCTTTAGATGAAGTCGCCGCGGAAGATGGTGATAAAGTTATCAAACTCTTACGTCAGTTTATAGAGAATTTTTATAAAAATCGCATAATTATTACTTGTCGCATTGCTGCCCAACATTATAAATTTCAAGGATTTACTGAAATAGAAATTGCTGATTTTACCAAATCGCAAATTGCTACCTTCGCCAACAAATGGTTTTTGGCAGTTGCAAAACAAACTCCAGCTAAAGCCCAAGCTTTGGCAGATAAGTTTATGCAAAACTTAGAATTAGCCGAAAATTCACAAATTTTAGAATTGGTAACTACACCAATTTTATTAAATCTTACTTGTTTATTATTTCAGTTTGTCGAAGATTTTCCATCTAAACGCTCTGAACTATATAAAAAAGCCTTGGATTTGCTGTTAGTACGCTGGGATGAAGCGAGGGGTATCAAACGAGATCAAGTTTATCGAGATTTGTCACTGCTACATAAAATTAAGCTGCTTAGTCGTGTGGCAGCAATTACTTTCGCGCAAGGAGATTACTTACTGCCAGAAACTAAAATGCGGCAATTAATTGCTGACTATTTATCTCATCTTCCCAATGCTGCAACTGATGTAGATGCTTTGGAATTAGAAAGTGAGGCTGTGTTAAAAGCAATTGAAGCTCAACACGGTTTGTTAATCGAGAGGGCAAGAGGAATTTATTCTTTTTCGCATTTAACTTTTCAAGAGTATTTCACAGCTAGAGAAATTATTGCTAATGCCAATACTCAAACACTGCAAGAACTTGTTAATCATATTAATGAAAAACGTTGGCGAGAAATTTTTTTACTAAGTGCGGGAATGTTGCAACCAGCTGATGCTTTATTGAAGATAATGAAGCAAAAAGTTGATACGTTAGCAAAAAATGCAAAATTGCAGGCTTTACTGAGTTGGGTTTCCCAAAAATCCCATGCAGTAAATCTTTTCTATCATCCAGCTGGTGTGCGTGCTTTTTACTTTACCATTGCCCTTCCCCCAGAACATCCTCTAGCTCGCAATCAAAATTTTGCTATATCTTTAGATGATCGCTTGGCTGGTACTCTCTCTATTGATTTAGCTTTAGATCTGGCTTTGACTCATGCTCTGGCTGTAAGCTTGACCATAACTTCTGATATTTTTTTCCAACGCTTCTCTGCGTTGAGTTTAGCTATTGACCTTGAGCATTTGCTGAAGGATAAACCATCTTTAAAAACATCCTTGCAAAACCTCAACAACCAGTTACCTAAGCCAAATCAAGGTAGAGAAGCACTAAAAATTTGGTGGCAAACTCATGGCGAAACTTGGATTGGAAAATTGCGAGATATGATGATTAGCGATCGCCAAATTGGTCATGCTTGGCAATTCAACGAAGAGGATTGGCAAGACTTACAGCAGTATTGGGATGCTAACCAATTACTACTAGATTGTCTCAATAGCGCTGATGATGTCACTTCAAATTTACGTGAGTCGATTAAGAACAGCTTGTTTTTGCTTGGTAGTTAAAATTATCGGACTTTAGGCTGGCGACAATTAGAGATTTTTCAGTCTAAAGTGGAAAAATTGTCATAATTATTGCTCTCATGAAAGTTTCAGGGCGTTTCTTGCTGTTAGTCTTATTCTTTGCTACAGCAGCAGGCTGCAACCAAACTCGCGCTTCCTTGGATAATGACACACCGCAACCATCTGTATTTTCATCTCAGCCAAAAAATAACGTCCGTACTGAACCCCTTTCACCTACACCCATCCGCATCAACCTGAAGGATTTGCCAGCGCCCTTTGCCACAGAAAGTGCTTCCAAAAGACCTGATGTTGTATCAATTCCGCAAGATCCAGTACTGCGTGTACCATCAGGATTTACAGTCAACATCTTTGCTGAAGGGCTAGATGCGCCGCGTTGGTTGGCTTTAACTCCTAGCGGTGATGTGCTAGTAACAGAAACTAGGCAAAATCGGATTCGACTGTTGCGTGACACTAACAAAGATGGGGTAGCTGATGTGCGCCAGACCTTTGCAAGTGCCACAAATGGCATCAATATTCCCTTTGGTATGACTTTTGCAGGTGATTTTTTCTTTTTGGGTAACACCGATGCAGTTTTAAGGTTCCCCTATACCAAAGGTCAACAGCAACTCACTGGTAATGGTGAAAAAATTGCTGACCTTCCTGGTGGTGGCTATAACCAGCACTGGACACGTAACGTAGTAGCTTCACCTGATGGTAACAAACTATATGTTTCTGTTGGTTCCCGCTCAAATGTAGACGAAGAACCTCTGCCAAGGGCTTCAGTACAGCAGATGAATTTGGATGGTTCCCAGCAACAAACTTTTGCTTATGGCTTGCGTAACCCAATCGGTTTGGACTTTCATCCAGTAACTAAAGAACTTTACTCGACTGTCAACGAACGAGATGGTATTGGTGATGACTTAGTACCAGACTACCTCACACGTCTCCAGCAAGGAGAATTTTATGGTTGGCCTTATGCTTATCTGACACCAAACAACATTGAACCACGTCAAAAAACGAACGACAAAAGCAAACGCCCCGATTTAGTAGCCCGTACCCGCACACCAGATGTATTGTTCCAGGCACACTCAGCCGCATTAGGTTTGCAGTTTTATGATGGTCAGACGTTTCCTGCAAAATACCGTAATGGTGCTTTTGTGGCTTTTCGTGGTTCTTGGAACCGCGATCGCGGTACTGGTTATAAAGTTGTATTTGTTCCCTTCAATACTCAAGGGCGTCCACAAGGTTACTATGAAGATTTTCTCACGGGTTTCTTGCTAAATCCATCTGTACCAACTACTTGGGGGCGACCAGTAGGTTTACTTGTATTACCTGATGGCAGTTTATTAGTAACAGAAGAAGCCAATAATCGTATTTATCGGATTCAATATACAGGGGGTTAGGGCATTGGGCATTGGGCATTGATAGATTTTGATTTTTCCCAATATTCAATGTGCAATGATTATCAGCATTTCCTTGTTGAACTTAAACCTAGCTTAATGTGATTTAAGTTAAAGTATTCAACAATCCACAGTTATAGCTATCAGCTTCAGAGATTATTTATGACTCAAAATGAGAATAATCCTCAGACCAACAACGCCCAATCCTCTGACCATTCTGGTACAAGATACTGGGGTAACGTGGAAGTTGTAGAGGAGGGAGAGAACTATAGAATTAGTCGTGTTGAAATTAAGCCTAGACACGGCATTAAACCACAAATTCATTATCACCGCAATGAACATTGGGTTGTAGTCTCCGGTGTTGCTAAGGTAACTTGCGGTCAAGAGGAAATATTATTGAATCGCAACGAGTCAACTTATGTTCCAGCAGCAACATTACATAAAGTAGAAAATCCAGGGTCGATTCCCCTTGTGATTCTGGAAATTCAAAATGGTGAATATTTAGGCGAGGATGATATTGAGCGTCCTTATGACCTCAATTTGGTAAGCCTGTAACTGAAATGTAAAAAATGCCGTTACCCTTAAAGGTGACGGCTACCGTAACTAAACTGCATTAGCTTAAAATCGATGTAGATATTTCAATGCCCAATGCCCATTTTCATACTTGGTGGTGAAACTTGTTTCATTGGGACTGCCATCTGCCTTATTAAAACCATCCCTCTTGTTCTAGAGTTTCGATGAGTTGCAAACCACGGGGGTCGCCTACGCCTAAGAGTGCGGCTTTGGCATCCTCTCTTACCCCTAAATCTTTGTCTTCAGCAAAGGCTTGAATTAAAGCATCGATCGCAGTGGCATAAACCACGTTAGATGGGAGTTCGCGGCACAACTGTCCAATTGACCAAGCGCAGTTACTCCGCACTGGTGCTACAGGGTCTTGAACTAAGGCTTCAATTAGTGGTGGTATTGCGCCTAAAACTGTCTCATAACTGACTTCTGCCATTTGTGCTAAAGCAGTAGCTGCCCACAAACGCACTGCGGAAATATCAGTTTTGAGGGCGTCGGCTAGGGGTGCTAAAGAACGGCGATCGCGGCAGTTGCCTAAAGCCCATACAACACCTTTACGCACATAGCCATTCCAATCGCGGTTTAGTTGGGCAATTAACGGTTCGACTGCATCTGCACTAGGATTGCGTCCAATGCCATAGGCTGCACTCACCCGTACCAAGGGACAGGTATCAGTTAACAGACGGATGAGATGGGGAGTAGCGCGTTCATCTTCAAGGTCGCAAAAAGCACGCGCCGCTAGCATCCGTTGCTGCGGTTGAGGGTTTTCTAACAGAGCTAGCATCACATCTGGATCGGGTTTTGCCACTTCTGATTCAGCAGTTAGCGGCTCCATGTGATCTAAGGGGCTTTCTAGCTCCACTTCGAGATCGAGTAGGCTTAGGTCGTCTTCGTCATACATATTTCATCTAAATCCCTGACCGGGATTAACACATAACCCGGAAGACAAGGTTTTTGAATTTTGAATTTCGCGCGGCGGTACTAGTTTATTTTTCCATATTGAGTGATTTTACCATCCACAGGGATTGGGTTTGATAACCAAGTTGATTGTAAAGATTTAATGCTGGTTGATTTGATTGAAATACTTGTAAACCAATCTGGCGATCGCCTCTTTGAGTTGCCCAATTTTCTACATATTTCATCAAAGCTGTACCAATACCCCGCCGCCGATGTTCTGGCACAACATACAAAAGAAAGATGTGAGCATGGCGACTTCCTCCCACCTGATCTATGGCATTTCCTACCCACAGGCAAGCAATGGGAGAAGTGGGGGAGGAGGAAGACGCGGGGACGGGGGGACAAGGGGACACGGAGAAAGAACTCTCGGTGTCTTCTTCCCTTACTTCCTTATCTACCCACCACAACGGCGTTTTACTAGAGAAGTATTGCTCGACTGTTTGCGCTAAGTGAGAAAAATCCGCCTGTGGAAAAATATCCTGGTAACTTCGTTGCATGAACTTTACCAGTAGCGATCGCTCCAGGGCAGAGCCAAGGCGAATATTATACCCAGGTAGCAGTTGCTCAGGCACTTTTGACACTCATTTTTGAGTTAACTCACTGAAATATTGGGTGGAACAATCACCCCTACCTCTTCAATTGGCGCAGGGGCTGCCATATCTGAGGGTAAAAAGATACGGGCGCTGACTGCGACTAAAGCAAACATGAATACCAGCACTACGAGCAAAGGAGCAATGTATTGACGAAAAATAGCCATATATGGATTGCAAGGAGCTAGAAATCTTTTTCTGAAAACTAGCTATAGATTTGTAAAGTTTTCTTGGTTTATTTTAGCGATGTTCTGGGTATAGCAAACACAAGGTTAGCGCCGATTGCGAAGCGCAGCGTCGTTACCGACGATTGCGAAGCGCAGCGTCGTTAGCGCCGATCGCGCTCCAAATCATCAAGTACTCGCTCAAAATACCAATTCTCCTGCATTCCAGGATAATTTTGCTTGGCCTGCTCAACTAACCGTTCGGCAGCTTCTATGTCACCATCTAACCTCCTGATTAGCCGATTTTTGATATCGCTATCAGAGAGAAATTCTTCTGCTGACTGGTTTGATATCCTGCCGTTGAACGACTGGGACTGCTCTCTCCGCAATTGCCAAAATAAAACGTAATAAAGTGTGCCAAAAATTAAAATCAGGCTGAGTGTTCCTAAAAAAGTTAAGAGGTTAAAGCCCAAAAATCCTAAAACTAACTGTGAGAGAACGTAGCCCAGTAACAGTCCAGTGAGCAAGAGGATAAATGTGCCGACAACAATAACTATTTGGTTTCCCATAAATCCTCTTCTTCATCATCAAGTCCTGGTCTAGAAATTCCCACTGGTTGAGGGTTCCAGGGGGCAAATACTGGCAACAGGAGTAGTCCTGGCACGGCAGCAACGATGGTAATTATAAAAAATACTGGCCAACCTGTGCTTTGTGCGATCGCCCCACCTGGAGATGCCAGAATATCGCGGCTGACAGCCATCAAGCTAGAAAGCAAAGCATACTGAGTCGCAGAAAACTTTTGGTTACAAAGACTCATTAGAAAGGCCACAAAGGCTGCTGTCCCTAAACCACCGCAGAACTGTTCTATGTTGATCGCCAGAACCAGAGCTTGGTAGTTTTTACCTGTATAAGCTAGAGTCAAGTAAGCAAAATTACTTAAAGCTTGCAGGATGCCAAACACCCAAAGTGACCGATTGATGCCAATCCTACTCAAAATCGCACCACCTGCCAGTGCCCCAACAATGGTAGCAATTAATCCCATACCTACCTGAATTGCTCCAATATCGGTTTTAGTGAAACCAACTTGTAGCAAAAAGGGCGTGGTCATATTGCTCAGTAAGGCATCACCCAGTTTGTAGAGGGTAATGAACAAAAGAACAAAAAGGGCTTGGATCACTCCTTGACGCTGGAAAAATTCACTAAAGGGTAAGATGACGGCATCGGTTAACGAGGCTGGAGGGCTAATTTCCTTTGGTTCCGGTGCTAACAAGGTGGCAAAAATCCCAATCACCATTGTACCTGCCATAAACAAATAAACTGATGACCAGGGCATTCTATCAGCAAGTATCAATGCTAAAGCACCTGATACTAACAGGGCAATGCGATAACCCAAGATGAAAACTGCTGCCCCAGCGCCCATTTCTAGTTTTTCCAAAACGTCGGTGCGGTAGGCATCAACAGCAATATCTTGAGTTGCACTCAAAAAGGCAATGACTATAGCGTTAATGGCTAGCAGCTGTAATGCTTGTTTGGGTTGCTGGAATCCCATGATGGCGATCGCAACTACTAAGGCCAGCTGCATCACAATTAACCAACCCCGCCGCCGCCCCAAAAATGGCATAGTGAATCTATCGAGAAACGGCGACCAAAGAAACTTTAACGAGTAAGGCAAACTGGCGAGGCTAAACCACCCAATGGCTGCCAAATCCACCTTTTCTATAGTCATCCAAGCTTTCAAGGTATTACCAATTAATAACAACGGTAAACCAGATGAAAACCCTAGTAATAATAAAGCCGCCATCTTGCGGCTACCGAACAGTTGCAGCAGCGATCGCACTGGATTCATAATTTCGAGGTTTCTCCTCACCTCTGACGAATTGCAGTTATATTGCCACAGCTGTTGTATGATTTCACGCCAATATGCAAAATGGGGGCTGGGGATTGGGGAAAAGGGGAGGGGGAGACAAGGGGACAAGGGGACAAGGGGAAGGGGGAGTGGACAGTTTGAGGTTCAAAGCTTGGATTATTGTGTTCTGAACTCGAAGTGTCGAGTAAAAAGCTCAGATTGTCGTTTTCTGAACTCGAAGTGTCGAGTAAAAAGCTCGGATGGTCGTGTTCTGAACTTGACGTGTCGAGTAAAAAGCTCGGATTGTCGTGTTCTGAACTTGAAGAACGAGTAAAAAGCTCGGATTGTCGTGTTCCGAACTCGAAGTGTCGAGTAAAAAGCTCGGATTGTCGTGTTCTGAACTTGAAGTGTCGAGTAAAAAGCTCGGATTGTCGTGTTCTGAACTTGAAGAACGAGTATCTAAGCTTAAACTGTCTCCTTCCCCCTGCTCCCTGCTCCCTGCTCTCCTGCTTTTCCTCCTTGCCCCCCATGCCCCATGCCCAATTAAACTTGATAAACCTGATGCCCCTTGATTTCCACCCCATGTGCAGCGAGACATTTTTCCCAACCTTCACGGGTGCCAATATTACTTTTTTGCTTAAGCAGCCCTAATTGTTGTTCTTGTTGGGTGAGTTTAGCAAATTCTTCGTAAAGCGGGTAGTTGGGTGTGACAAAGGTTTCTTTACGATGCAGAATTGGGGGATTTGTTCTGGTTTGGTAGTCGCGGTGAGTGATTTTTAAAGTAATAAAATCAATAATGATGCTGGCTTTTAAGGCGGGATGGGGGTCTGTGTCAAAGTCAGGATAAAACAGATAGCAGATTTGCGGTTTATCGGTGCAATATTTGATGAGAGTTGCACCATCGACACGTCCAATGGTGCGGCTGGCGCAACCTTCATAAATTCGTAACAAGGCATCGAGTTCTGCAAGCGCCGAAACATGGACATACAAAGCGCCACGGGTATGTTTACCAATTTTGCTTTTTTCGCAGGCAGTTTGTACAACTCTAGGTTGACCTAAGCTCAAAAGTTTTTGGTCAGCGACTGCACAAACTTCTTCATAGCTACCAAAGAAAGCTTTGATATCGTGACGCATTTCTGGGGCTAGTTTATGCCATGCCGGACGTTGATCGAAGTGGCTGAGAGCGAGGTAAACTTGAATGTCGAGAGAGCGACGATAGGCGATCGCATCCCATTCTGCTTCGTCGGTAGCTTGCAAAATTACGCCAAATGCACGGCGGAAGTTACCAAATTCGCTCAGTAGTTCTTGTTCATTGCTCAATTCACCTTTGACTGGTAATCTGCCGCGTTTGGTGAAAAAAGCCATCAATGGTGCGAGTAGTTCTTGATAATCTTCAAACCGCTTGCTGGGGATGCGGACTCTGGGAGTAGAACTTCGAGAAAAGAAGCGAATAGCTTTGTAATTTTCTTTTTCAGTTTCATCTCGAAATATGAAGTAGACGCCTAAAGCTACGGGTACAGCATCTACATTCAGGACTTCATCAATGTAAGTTTTGAGTTCTTCTTGTTCGTAATATTTCTGAAAAGTATTGCGACGGGTAACAATGCCATCGCTGTAAGCTAATTGTGTTTTACTGGGAGCGTTAATTAGAATTTGAGCGGCGACAATTAAGACTTTGCGGGTAAGTTCCCAAGCTTTAATTAAGCTTTCGCGGCGTTCTTGGGGATCTTCAATGACGTTGAGGACATAACCCAAGTTGACAACATCGGCGGGGGCGATCGCAGCATCAGGATAATAATAAGGATCCCAGCCTGCGCTAGTGTAACCTAAGTTTGCCACGCGCTGGACATCACCACCGTAACCGCAACCGTAGTCAAAAAACGTAGTATCTTGATTGATGATTGCCGATTCTATGGCCAATCGCACAGGACGAGATATATCATTGCGGGCGATCGCAGCTCTGTGACGCTCAATTTCTACATAGCTCTCTAACATAAGAGCATTTACGATTTTTAAAGGATGTAGGGTGTGTTAGCGGCAGCATAACGCACCATGATTTATATCCTGTCAATCTTTCACCGCTAATTCAATTAAATCTTCAATTTTCTTGATATTTGGATCGCCTGCTAAGTAACCAATTCCTCGATGCAAATGTAGGCGAAATTGGGTAGCTAGGGTTTCTTTATCGGTGGGATAGCCGTCATTGTGACAGCGTTGCTTGAGGGCTAGGAGAAGGATATCAGACATTTCGCCGCCAAAGACGCGCCAAGTCAATTCGACGTTGCTATCTTGGGGAATGGGTACGGGTGAGGGTGGAGTTGGTTCTGCTAGGGAACGACAAAATGCCCATCGGCATAATATATTCCATTGATCGATTTTTGTGCTGCGTCGGAGTTTGAGCAGTTGGTCTTTGGCTGTTTGGGAAAGTTTAATTCTTTCAATTGGCGATTCCATAATTTTTATAAATAAAGAGTTTTATCCAGAATTAAATTAATTTTTGTTTATAAACCTAAACAGTAGCGAACCGCAGTTTCTACTTCCACCATTTTTGAGCCAGAAAGCTTACCTGATGGGTCAGTAGGAAAACGGTTTGGATCTAAAGAACGAATTTGAAAACATAAGAATACTGTTTCGATAGGCAATCCGCTGTCGCTTGAAAAGACTCGTATATTGGTGGGATAATCGCGCTTAATATTTGTACCTTTTGTACCTACAACTACAGTCACAACCAAAGGTAATTGATTGATAGCGTCTATAGATAAAACTAAAACGGGTCGTGTTCCTGCCTGTTCTCTACCCTGCACTGGATTAAGATTGACAAAATAAATTTGTCCTCTTTCGATACTCACAATTTTTATAAACCATCAATTTCTGTAACAGAAAACTCACTATTTATAGAGGTAATTTCTGCCTGTATTTCCAAATCATTAGCCATTGCAGTTAGTTGTTCGTTCATATATTGCACATCAGTAAATTTTTCTGAGGTTTGTTTCTTTGCTTGCACTTGTTTAGTAATACGTTCTAAAAGCCATTCTAATTCTTCTAATGACAAAGTACGTAGGTCACGCTCTATTGCTTGTAAATGTGGAGATATCATAATTCTTTGCACACTCAAATTTGAAACGATATCTACTACCAAAAATATTGATTTTCTACTACTGTTGTTTGACGAGTTGCTGAATTATATTTTAAGAGGTATTCGCGGGCGATCGCTTCGTTTTCTCGCAGTGTCTCTACTTCTTTTTTACCGATTTCGGTGTCTGTGGAAAGCAGAATTACTTGATGGCTGGCGGCGGGAAAGTATTTTTCTACTAAGTTTTGGCGGTGGGAGGAGTCGAGTCTGCCGAGGGGCGTGTCGATTGCTACTGGTAGACGGAGTCCAGAGACTTTGGCTAGGCCCCAGAGGAAGGCGATCGCGAGTAGTTGCTTTTCCCCAGCAGACAAGCGATGTTTCGGGACTGGTTTACCATCAAAATCGAAAAGAGATAGGGCAAAGGTTTTAGTATCAATAGTGATGCTAGATACTAAATCTGATTTGTGCAGCAAATAGAGGAAATACTTTTTTACTTCCTCTTCTAATTTATTGAGTTTTCGCAGAGTTAATTTTTCTCGAAAAACCTTAAGTGTTTCTTGAACTTTAGAGGCTGAGGTAATAATATGTTCTCTATTTTTATGTTTTATATTTTTGTCAGTATAATCTTTTAATTCTTTTTTCGTAATTTCAATTACATCTATTAATGCTACTAATCTTTGCCGAATGCTTTCGTAATTTGCTTTAGCTTGTACAACTTCGTTTTGTGCTGTTTCCACAGCATAGCGCAGCTTTTGATAAGCTTCTGGTTCTGCTGCGGTTTGCACTTGTCTTTCTAACGTAATAATTTCTTCTTCTAGGTTTTTGAGATTAATCAACTGCTGTTTTGCTGTATTACGAGCGTTATGCAAATGATATCTTACATTATCTAATTGACTCAAACTTTCCTCATCGGCTAATAACCAAGGTAATTCAGCTTGGACTGAAATTGCATATAAATTATTTACATCTTCAGTTAAAAAAGATTGAATTTTATCGATTTCTTCTAAAGTAATAGCTAACTGATTTAGCCATTGAAGTAAGCGTTTATCTCGTTCAATCAAAACGTCTCTAGCCAGTTGTACTTGTTGAGTACGAAATTCATTTGAACCCTGTGTTTGTACCTGACTCAATAAATTAGGAATTAAAGCCAAAGGTAAAATCTCAGCAGCTAATTCACCTAAAGACTTCCGAATTGTCTCTAATGCGGTAGTTTTTTCTTTTTTTTTCTCTTCAAGCTGACTGCGTTCTGCGGCGATTTTACCACCTTCAAATACAAATTTATCCAAGGCTTCTTGCTGTATAGTTTCTAATTCTTCAATTTTATTTTTTAACCTAGCTAATTCTTGTTCTGCTGCTTGATAATTTTCTTGCTGTTGTAATAACCTTTTTTCAATTTCTTCTAGGGTATTTAAATCTTTGGTGTCAGCAAGTTCTTTACGCTTACGGTTGACCAAAACCTCTAAATCAAGTGCTAATTTATCAGGTAATTCTAGCCCTAAAAGTCCACGAATAGCTTCAATTACAATTTGTGGCGGTGTTTCCTGTTCTGCAAGGTTTCTTACTTGTTCTCCATCGAATAGGAATAAATTAGAAATTCCTAACGGCAGAAGGTTTTCTATATAATCATCCCAAGTATTCATCAAAGATTCAACAGGCCAAGTATCGTCATCACCTAAAATTCCCAAGAAATCTTTACCATCTTTAGGATTTTTTTCCCAAGTTCTAACAATACGATATTTTACTGGTTTATCTTCTTCAATGTGTTCAAATAATAGCTCAATTCGGGTCTTTTCAGCAGGATTAGATTTACTATTAACACATTGATTTAAAAAATCACTATAGCTCAGATTACCACGAGTAGAGCATTGGGCGCGTTGTCCATATAGTGCAAGACGAATAGCATCCATGAGAGTTGTTTTCCCACCGCCATTCATACCGCCTAATAGGATAATTGGGCGAGGATTTCCTTCAGTTCTTGGGTCAAGATTTATTACTTGTCTGCCAGAGTAAGGGCCAAAATTTTGTAATACGAGTTCCAGAAATATCATTATCTATATCTATATTTAACCCGTGCTAGTGGGTTTGTTTGTGTAAATGCGATTTCTAATCGCCGAGAATTTTCTGTAGGGTGTGCATTGCCCACCCTACCATATTTTTCATTAGTTGAAGTCTAGTCAGTTTGTCAGAATGTGCCTAGTTAAAATACTCATGACTTCACAGGGATAGAACTAGGTAATAAAGGACTCCATTCGTTAACTTGGGCGAAACCAAGTTTGTATAAAGTCAGAATTGTGTTGTTAATACCTCTTTTAGAACCATAAATTACTACTTTTACAGACTCTCTATCCGGCATTGTTTCTGTAGAATCTTTGGTGGAAACAAGCGGCGCGGTGGTTTGAAAAGTCTCTGCCACAAAGCTTTTAATCATTGAAATTTACCTGTTTGTTAGTAAGCTGTTTTGTTGCCGATAGGTAACTAAACTATCTTACACCTTGTAGTTACCGATCGGTAACATTTACTCTGTTAGAAGCCTTTGACACAATCAAAGGCATGGGAAAAGCAGGTAAAGCACTGAAACAGGTGTTAGAACTCTACGGCATCAGCCAAAACAAATTAGCAGTGGCAATGGGAACAGGACGGCCAAATGTTCACCGTTGGGTGAATGAAATTAGAGATCCTGTTGCTGATACGCTGTTAGAAATTCGTGATGCACTCAAAAGAATTAATCCAGCCGCAGCAGAAGAGTTTATAAGGCTGTACTTAGGAGATGCTAATGATGACCAGCAAGTTTAAGCCTTTGTCTGTTTCTTTTTAAATTTCACATTTGCCCAAGTCTGTGCATTGTCAGCAGATTTGGTAGTATTTGTTGTATCAATTCGTGTATCGGCTATACTTGCTTGTTCCTCTGGTGCGGCAAAATCTGCGAAAGTTAGCTGCTTAACTTTCTCAATATCACCTTGTTCAACTGCTGTTTTCAAATCTCGTGTTAGACGAGCATTTTTCACTGCTTCATCTTTAGAACGAGAACTGGTAATAAAGCATTGCTCTAAGCTTTCGTAAATTCCTATACGACGCGACATTTTCCGAAATTGGCGTTCTGTGTCTAAAAGTTTTGCTATCAGTTCCAAGTGCATCTCATCATCTGCACAGACTTCTTCTAACACAGCCCATTCATCGCTGCCTAATAAGCTAAAATCTGCACCTGGACGCGGATCTTTAAATTCTTCACCTGTGACTTCTTGATAAATGCGGGGTAAGCTATCGTCAAACTCGTGTTTTTCTTCTAACCAAATACGGCGAATTTCACTCAGTTCTTCTAGGGAGATAAGAGTAATGTCGCGCATATTTTCCGGTGCTGTTTGACGGATTTTTGTTTGTGCTTCTAAAACTCGTTTTAACCAATGTTCACGCCAGTATTTTGTATATGGCCCTGGTATTGGTTCAACAGAGACTTTTCCATCTTTATTGCGTTCAAATAATTGGACTTCTCCTCGACGAAGCCTTCGGAAGTCTCTTTTGTCTCTATCATCTTCAGCATCTAATTCATTACGGATATCTAATAAAGGCTGCATCCATTGTTTTTCTTCATCATTCTGGATCATCGCCTGCATAGATTTATCTTGATTAACTAGTGTACAAACCCAGCAGCCAAATCGTGAATCACCACAACTGGGAGTTGAGGTATCAATAACTAGGGGACATTCGTTGTCTGCTGTTGCACCTCGATACAGACTGAATAATTCTTTATTACTTTTTCCCCACGGATTATTACTCTGATTCAGATAAATCCAAACTTCATTATTACTCCAATCCTCAATAGGAGTATAAATTAAAGAATTAGGCAGACTAGCGTTAGGGCTAAGTCTATCCCGTACTCTACCTGCTTGATGCTTCTTCATAGTGGCAGCACGTTTAGCACTTTCTGCTTTACGAGTACCTAAGACAAGAATTGTTTCGCCATTAGCTCTAACTATTTGACGGATGAACTGATTGGCAGGATTGATCTTCAAACGTGGTGTACACCAGCGGAACTGGTTACGAGGTGCTGGATAGCCTTTACCAATAAGATTGACCCAAAATGTGTCTTCAATTACTGGTTGCAGCAGATGTGGCTCAATCGGCATTCCTTTTTCTTTTGCAGCAGATTCCAACTGCTTCATCGATTGACGAACCCAAGCAGAAACAACTGGATTCTCTACCTTAGTGTCTGTTGTAATAACATGAATAGTTTTAGTTCTTTTTTCTGGAGGGAGAGCCGCGATCGCATTCCAAACAAGCTGCAAAACTGCACTAGAATCTTTACCCCAAGACACGCCTATAATCCAAGGTATCGCATCTAAACAATACAATTCTTGAATTTCAGTGGTAAGAGCTTGGATATCTTCTACTAACTCTGCTACAGTACGTGTCTGCTGGCCTTTATTTTCTGGTTGTTGTGCTTCAGTCATTGCTTCCTACCTCTGGACATTTGGGCGTTACCGCTTTTTTTCTACCCCAGCGTATGGAATGCGCGGGTTCCCAAATAGTTTTTAAAAACTGATTAACTAGTATCTAACTTTTTGAACAATATAGCTATATTACAAGACTAAGTTTTTAAAAATTCATATGAGTGACATTGTATCTGACCCCACTGCTGATATTGCTAGAGAGTACCTAGAACGAGAAAAAAAAGAAAAAGAAGTACTAGCGTTACTTTTAGAGAAGTTTTTAGAGAAAAAAGACCAAATTATTGTTCAAAAAACCGAAATGGGAGGTACAGAAGCTTATATTGGCTCTGTTACTCTAGAATGGTTTGCGGGTCGAGTTCACTTCGCTTCTGGTTTACCTCTTCTGCAAAAAAAGTACAATCCAGAGACAGATAATATCGAAATTGACGCGGATAGTATTGACGAAATTCAACAGCGTCCCCTTGACTGGTCACGTCAAGCACCGCTAGTTCAGTATTTGGCTGCGAGACAAAACCACAAATTTCCCCCAGTCCTAGTAGTAATTAATCAGCCTTGGGTGGATCACCCTAAAGCTGCTGAATGGGATGGTGAGGGACGTGCGAGAAAGTCTACTACTGATTTTACACCCCTAGATAAAGATGGTAAGGTCGGCTTACTCAATGTTTCTGAAGAGAATGTGACCATCTATGCACTGGATGGTCAACACCGATTAATGGGAGTGCAAGGGTTGATAGAGTTAATTAAAACTGGCAAACTCCAGCGATATAAAAAGGATAAAACAGCTGATGATAGTTTTATCACAGTTTCAGATTTGTTAGAGCAGTATCAAGTAGATCCTGTTTATTTACAAAGCTTACCTAAAGAAAAAATTGGTATTGAATTTATTTGTGCTGTTAATGCTGGGGAGACTCGCACCGAAGCAAGGCGGAGGGTGAGGTCAGTTTTTGTTCATGTTAACTTAATGGCTGCACCTTTAACTAAAGGTCAGTTAGCACAATTAAATGAAGATGATGGTTTTGCAATTGTGGCAAGAAAAATAGCGGTTACTCACCCACTTTTAGAACAAAAACCAAATCGAAATCCCCGCGTTAATTGGAATAGTGCAACGGTAGCGGCAAATTCTACAGTTTTGACAACTTTGCAAGCGTTGCAAGATATGTCAGAAAGATACTTGGGCCACAAGTTTCCGCAGTGGAAACCTTTTGAGAAAGGATTAATTCCTATGCGTCCAGAAGATGAGGAAATTGAACAGGGAATAGAAGAATTCACCAAACTTTTTAATAATTTGGCAAGCTTACCTAGTTATAAGATTCTGGAACACGAAGATACGCCGATTTTAAGAAGGTTTAGCTTTGAAAAAGGTGGTGGTGAGGGAAATATGCTTTTCCGCCCTGTGGCGCAAGTTGCTTTAGCACAAGCTTTGGGATTTTTAGTTTTTAAAAAAGGTTTTTCTTTAACCACTATTTTTAAGAAATTACGAAAGTTTGACCAGCAAGGGGGTTTTACTGGTATGGAATATCCCCAGTCTCTCTGGTATGGGGTTTTGTATGACCCTAATAAAAAGCGAGTGCAGGTTTCGGGAAAAGAATTGGCTGCAAAGTTATTAATTTATATTCTAGGTGGAATTCAGGATTCAATGGAACGTGCTGAACTTCGTAAGGCTTTGGCTAATGCTAGGACTGTAGAAAATAAAACAATTGGTTTTGATGGCGAGTTGGTTGAACCAAAGGAGGTAGGACTTCCACTTATTCTCTAATGAAAATACTTTAATTTTCTCCATCTATAAAATTCTTATGCTACCCTGATACTTTAATTGTATAAAGGGAGCCTTATCTGTGGCATGGTTACACGGCAATAATGCTGTGCATCAGCTGAGTGAAAATGCTGTGTTGTACGATTTAGCGCAGATGCGTGGAAATGTTTCTGTTCTAAGTCGCATCCCAAATAATATTGGTGGTGTGTATGCTTGGTATCGTCGCTTTGAGATTGATACCAATGCTATGAATGATCCTGACCTATTTGTTAACTATATTCTTAAAGAACTTTATAAGGATCATTCGGCTTCAAGAGAAACAAGACTTCCGCCAATACACAAGATAAAACTACAACCAGATAATTCATTTTCAAAAGAGCTTTTGCTTAAAGAGTTAGCGACTGATTCTTCCTTTCGGGAACTGCTCTTTATGCTTCTAAGCAATTCACTGATATTTCAGCAGCCGCTATACATAGGAAAAACAAATAATTTATATTCTCGCATTCGTAGTCATCTTAGTGAGGGGAGCATTTTACGTGAACGCTTAGCTGCTGCTGGACACAAAATTAATCGATGTAGGCTTTTAATTATTCACACTTCATATATTAATTCAAGTACGGTTTCAGATGATATCAATGAAGACAACAACTTAGATAATCAATTGGATGAAGAGTGCGAATACCCTGAAACTGCTTCAGACAAACTAGTTGAAGATTTATTATCTAGACTATTTCTTCCGGCATTTACTCTTAGGTATGGTTAACACAATATTATGTTGATATTTTTAAATAATGAAGGGAAATCAAGATTCAATAAACCTCTCTATGGTTTAACTGGTATTTATACTTTATCTGAAGGTATAGCACTTCCCTATGTTCTTTCACTGGTTGAAGTTAACAGAGCTATTGATGAGTTAAAGATAGCTGAACAAATACCCGCTTCATTAGATACGAAATGGTCTCTTAAAGAGCTTTTTCAACGAGAAATTGATGAAAAGAGAGTAGAAGATGACATAGTTAAAGGTTATCTTTTAGATCCAAATAAGCTGAAGTTTTTTAATGCAATTACTATTGTATTAATGCCAAAGGACGGTAATGGCAATATTCAGGATACTTTTGATGAGACTACAAACGTAGCTTCTCCTCCCATACCTTGGGATGGTACTGATCCCGACGACGAACAATGGAAACATTTTCAAAGTGAGGTTGCGAACTTCGGGGGTATTCAATATCTTTCTACTGGAGTCTCTGCTCGGTTGCGTTGGGATGAAGATAGAGTACTAGCAGTGGCTGTAGATGGGCAACATCGTCTTTGGGCGCTCCGTACCTTTCGTGAAGATCCAAGGTTTCGAGGTGGTACTCTTCGCCCAATTGAGCAACAAACAAAAATACCAATTTTATTTATCTTGCTTCATCCCAGTGCGGGCTTCAAGAATCTTCAAAGTGCTTCTGATTATTCAATTCGGGGAATCGCTCGTGAATTATTCACTGATTTGAATAAGAATGCTAAGACTGTAGATAAGGCTAGAGAGCTTATTCTTGATGATAAAAGCATTAGCGCCCAATGCGTTAGAACTTTATTAACGGAGAGTACGGGGGAAGATGCGAAAGATAAACTTCCTCTTTCTTTAGTACGGTGGCAAGACGATTCATACCGATTTGATAGCTCCTACTACTTAAATTCACTAGTTCATTTAGATTTCCTGATTTCAGCAGCACTGGAGCTAAAACCGCCACGAGATCCAATGGAAAAAAAGCACGTACTAGATTTTATCGAAAGTATTGACTCTGCTCTTGGCACAGGTGAAGAAAAAGTTCAGTATGAGGGACGTACTCTTGAAGAATATTACATAGAAGACTATTGTGACGAAGATGGAAATCCTGATACACCATTTGCTCGAATACCAGAAAATTACCTTGCCTCTGCAATAGAAGGTTTTAAAGTTAACTTTCGTCCTTGGCTACTGAAAGCCACTTTTTTCACATTTAACTTTTTCGAGTTATCGTCTCACACCTAAAAAAACTTTTGCGCCTTCTCTCTGCGCCTTTACGCGAAATCATCCCTCCGTCCTCACCGTCACAACCTGCGGTGGCGTAGAATCTGGAGGATACAAAAAATCTACTTGTACTTGTCGGTTCTCTCCCCCTGGCATTCTCAGCGTTACCAACGGTTCACCCGTTTGTCTCCGCCGTTGTACCAAATACACATAGCGCGTTTTTTCTCCACCATTATCATCGGTATAACGCACCCTCACTGTACCGCGGAAAAATAGATGAGGATTTTTAATCATTTAGCAATTTCACGTCTCAAGCTTGATGAAACATCTCGTAGTTAAAGTTTATGCTTGCTTCATTTACTGTTTTCTTACCCTAACTTATTTATAAATGTAGTGTAATGAAGCCTTTTGTTAAATTAATATTGGTTGCGGCTTTAGGACTGATTTTCAGTCTTGGCTTGCAATTCCTGCCTCAAGTAAACGCACAGCAACCTGTTTTAGCGATTAGCAAGATTCAAGCACAGTTAAATCAATTAAAACTGTTGTTGCAAAATAACCAATTTGCATATGCTCAAACTTTGTTGTCGAGGATTTCTGAATTGTTAAAACAACTGCCCACTAGCTGCGCTGCTGTCTATGCTCATGTGAATTTAACAGAAAATATCATGAATTTGCACAGACAAGAAGAAAAAGGTAAAGTTTCGCAAAGTTGCCCTAGACCAGAACTAATAAATATTGACAATTTGGATTCTAGTGTAGCGGTTGTCTATCCAATTATTTTACAAGGCTATTTGGAAGTTATTGTCAAATTCCTTGGAAGTGATAATATACATTGCTACACAAATAAGAATGTATCTGTAAGCCAAATTGATGAAGCTGTGATCAATCTGCGAGAACTAATGAGAACACGTAGTACTCTTCCTAAAGAAATTAAAACGGCATCTCAACAATTTTATGATTGGTTAATTAAACCCTTTGCAGCCGAACTAGAAACGGAAAAACATAGAGATAAAAGCCAAATCAAAACTTTGGTGTTTGTACTTGACGGTTGTTTACAAAATCTGCCGATGTCAGTTCTATATGATGGGCAAAAATATCTGGTAGAAAGGTATGCTATTGGTGTTACTCCTACTTTGCAATTATTATCTCCCAAACCTTTATTCAAAGAAAAGTTAAATGTGTTACTTGCTGGCGCAAGTAATGCTCCCAGTTTTGCCAAAGAACGTTTGGCTCCGTTAGAAAATGTAGAAGTAGAATTATTAGAAGTAAGTAAAGTAGTAGACAGTTTTAAAAAGCTGGAAAATGAAAATTTTCTCCAAGAAAATTTACAAAAATGGATAAATTCAGACACATTTAATGTAGTTCATATTGCCACTCACGGCAAATTTAGTTCTAATCCAGAACAAACTTACATCCTAGATTGGAATAAACGTATCCGAGTTAAAGATTTGGATACTTTATTAAAGATGAAAGACTTAACAAGAGCTAGCTCTGTGGAATTGTTAGTTCTCAGTGCTTGCGAAACAGCAATTGGAGACCGCCGAGCCGTTTTGGGTTTAGCAGGAGTAGCACTTCGCGCCGGAGCAAGTAGTACCTTAGCTACCCTTTGGCAAGTTAATGATGCTTCGACAACGGAATTTATGATTCGGTTTTACCAACAACTAAAAAAGCCAAAAATAACAAAGGCAGAAGCTCTACGAAATACTCAGCTTGCTTTTCTCAAGAATTATTCTGATACGGACTATAATCGTCCATATCATTGGGGGCCTTTTATTTTAGTAGGTAACTGGCTGTAAAATTTGCAATTATTGGCTCTTTGGCAACGTTTGCTAAACCAATTTGGGGTTGGGTTAATAATTCAACCCAGATTTTTTGGAAAGTAGAATTTTGGGGTTGATTAAGTCTGAGTTGAGCTAATTCAGTCAAAGCATCAATCCAGATGCCGTATTTAATGTAAATTTTAATACGCTCTAAACCATTTACAGCCGATTTTAACTCGTTTTCTAGTGCGGAAGACGGCGTTACTATTTCTACAATTCCTGTGAGTGAAGTGCGGCTTGGTGACACCTGAGAATTGCTTGTATTAGGACAAGTGATATCTAGATACCAACGATATCTTTTCCCAGGTTCTAAAGCGTCAACTGTTGATGGTAAACTAATACTCATAATTCCTGGTCTATCGGGTAACTGAAAACTAGTTTTATATATTTCATTATTTTCATCCTGTAAGGAAAATTTTCCTGACGGTGCTTCTTGGTGGGTATAGGGAATATAAACCCACATAGTTGGGTGCTGATTTACAGTTAATTTTGAATGCAAACCACCTACTAAGCGAGTCAGCGGCGGTTTATCTTGCTTGTACAAACAATCGCCTCGACTTCCAGTCCCTTCTTGGCTAGGAGGAGTTCCTCTACCTGGAGGGTCTTTTTGTATTGAAATTAAGGGAATTTGTTTGATTTCTAGAGTGTAATTGGCAGAATTAGTTGATTGTGTGTTAGCAAGTGTAGGGGAAGCAATCGAAGCAGTAAGGCTTAAATTTATAATGAATGTTTTTGTAAGTGAAAATCTTGGAAGCTTTTCCTGGGTTAACTTCATCTGTGCTTTCCTCCAAATGTTTCTTTGATGCTCATCTGTGGAGATGTCACAAGGAAAATCTCATATTTACTCATTAGATGACTACTAATCGCCAACTACCAATTTCTGAATTTTGTTAGAAATTCCCTGTAATGTATAGAAGAAGTGGCTATAGCAGTCCTAAATCATTCGTGAATAACAAGATCCCCGACTTCTTTAAGAAGTTGGGGATCTAAGCCTCTCAGCCGGATTCAGCAACGCCCTTTTTTTTCAACTGGTAGAATTATTTTCTGCAACTATAAATAGTCAAAGTTACCGCGATCGCAACCAATACTAAGGCTGAAGGAACTAAAGGTAACCAAGCTGCCTTGACTACCATTAAAACCCAACAACTACCAGATAATATACCTAAAGCAATACTGACATTAAGTACAATATTCAGAGGCGATCGCCAAATCAACACACCTCCCACCAAAGACCAGCACAAAATCCAAATGACCTCACCAAGTTCTGATAAAGACCAAATCAAAGGCCGATTATCCTGCACTGCACTAAGGATTTGGCTCACCATCTGTGCTTGAATTTCTACACCACTGATTGTCCGCACTGACCACTGACCGCTACTATAGGGAGTGCGCCGCCGATGATCATTAAAACTCGCAGCGGTAGTACCAATAATCACAATTCGATTCTTGATTAAATCGGGATTAAATTGATTGTTTAGAACTTGTTGCATGGTGAGTTTCTCGGCAATCTCCGCAGTGTTACGGTAATTAATTAATATTTGATGCCCCCTAGAATTAATATGGTGGTAGCCACCTGTATTTTTTTCTAATGTTTTGAATATAGTATTACCTAGTTTTAAGTAATTATTTAGTGTAAATTCAACTTGAATTCCTTGAGCGGCTAAGTAATAAGTTGCTAACTGCCAATTAAAGGCGTATTTATTTTGACAAGGAGAAGCTTGATCAACAGCCAACAACTGGCGACGAATCACTTCATCGGGGTCTGGCAAAATGTTGTTAAATCCTTGACGCTGTTGAGGTACTTCTGGAGGAGGTGGAACGCCAACACTATCAAAACTATATTTACAAATGACAAAGAAGCGATCGCTATTTCGCATTCTGTTGGCTAAGTCCTCATAGCCTGCTTTTACAGGGAGTTCACGATAAATATCTAAACCAATGGCTCGCGCTCCATATTGCTCCAATTTTGTTAATAATTGAGCTAAAGAACGGTCAGATAAAGAGGCGGCTCCTCTTTCCAAAGCGGGTTGCGATTGCACATCCTGTTCGGTGATAGTGACTAATAAAAGTCTCTTATCTAAACTCTCGCTCGGTCGTAGTCGCAGTATTTTATCAAAAGCACCCAGTTCCCATGCTTGCAATAAACCAAGGGAACGCAGAGTTATTACCAAGCTAAAGCAAGCCACATTTATGAACATGACAGCCCAAGGTGAGAGTGAAACAGCTCTTTCTTGGGGATGATTGAGATGTTGCTGAACCCAATTGCGATTAAAAACAGTTTCGTAAATACGGTTTTTGACAACTAAATCGCCTTTTTGCTGAGTTACTAACCCAGATAAACGCAATTCCAAATGTTCTTGAGAGTTTTTAGCAGCTATTTTCCCATGACGAAGAATTTGTTGATATAGTTTGAGCAATCGCTTATGCCCGTGAGCATTTCTAAAAATGCGATCGCGGATTGTCCGCAAATGCTCAGGCTCGTCTTGCGATTCCCAATCTTCTAGGATGTATTGCTGTACTAGCTGCTTAACCCACGATTGTTCACCCCCAGCGGGAATAGCAGCTTCACAATTTTGGACTAACCAACAAAGTTTCTGAGTTAGAAAAGGTTGTCCCCCCGTCCAATGCAATACTTCTTTTAATACTGCTTGGGGGTTATTGGCTTTCACAGCTAGTCCTTGTACTAAAGCATCACTTTCGTGTAATTGAAACCCCTTTAGTTCAATTGCTCGACCAATATTAAAGGGAGCAGAATTGTCGTCTTGAATTAAATCTGAAGGCGTTGCTACACCCAACAATGCAAAAGAAAGTCTTCTATATTCTAGTTTAGTTGCGCGTTTGTCATAGAAGTTGCGGACAAGAGCAAAAAACTCATCCGTTGGAAACTTTAAGCTCAGGACACTATCAATTTCATCAATAAATATGACGATGTTTTCACTAATTTGCGTCAATAAAACTGTCTCGATAAACTTTCCCAAGCGTTGTACAGGAGATAAATCATCTTGTTCGCTTAACCAACTCCGCCGTTTTACTCGCAACTCAAAACCACTGATTAATTCTTGAATAATACCGCCATACCATTGCTGCGGGGTAATTTCTTGGCTACCAATCCCACTTAATTCAATTTCTGCACAAGCAATACCTTGGGCTTGTAGCTTATACATTGTCTGTATTCGTAAGCTAGACTTACCCATCTGCCGGGAATTGAGAACATAGCAATATTCTCCTATTAACAAAGCATTATAAAGTTCATGGTCTGCTTGGCGCACAACGTAGGTAGGAGCATCAGGAGGTAAGCTTCCTCCAGCTTGATATTGATAGTGAGAGTTATATTCTGCGTCCATTATTAATTTTTTAGCTGAATCTGTGTAAATGCAGTATCGATTTAAAATGCATTTACCTGAATTATCTGTTTACTTAAGAATCTTAAATGCAACATTTTACACATATTTTCGGATAAATATAATTTTTTAGCTGATAAAATATGATTTATTATTACCTCCTCAATTAACCTGAATTAACCTCAATTTTCTCAATAAATATGAGTTGTTGAATCCTGATTTTGACTCAACTATTCAATCAAAAAAAACAACATACTATGAACAGAAAGCAAGCAAAAAGCTTTCACCCTAACACAACAAGTCAATTTAGAGTAAATACAATGTCTAACATCAACCAACAATCTCAAGACCTTTTTGCTATTCCTGGCGTAAACAACCTAGACCAAGAATCTGCTGCTGCTGTTTCTGGTGGTGCTTTACAACTGTCGTCCGGATTTAATGGTACAGGAGCGCGGAGAACACTATTGGGCGGAGACCGTAATTTGGGGACTCCTCCTCGTGCCAGCGGCTTTAACAATGTAGCATCTTGGTATCAAGTGACTGGTAGCAGAGATTGGTTTGTCTACACAGGTTTCAATTACACGGGTGACCGCCGCCGTCTGAGAGCAGGAAGCAAAGGTAACCTCTCAGGTAGCTTTAATAACACCGTTTCTTCTGCTCGGCCTGCATAGTCAGCTCTTTTCTATCTCATACCGCGTACTCGAATCCGTTCTCTCCAAGAGAAAAGATTAGCTCAATAACGCTCTTTTCTCTGAGTTGGTAGGGGCGAGACAAATTTCGCTCCTACTTTTTCGCAGATTGGCAATTTTAAGACGAACCAGCGCATTTGCAAATAATTGGCGATCGCATTTTCAGAGCCAGGACTTATGCACCAATAACCCACATTCCGCAGGTGCGATGCCGGAGGCAACCCCGGAGGGGAACGCAAAGCCTTGTTTTTCGTTCTCCTGAATTAACCTGAATTAACCTGAATTACCTCAATAAAGATGAATTATTGAATCCTAATTTTGACTCAACTTTTGAAACAAAAAAAACAACATACTAGGGGCAGAAGCAAATAAAAAGCTTTCACACCAACACAACAAGTCAATTCAGGATAAAAGCAATGTCTAACATCAACCAACAATCTCAAGACCCTTTTGCTATTCCTGGTGTAAGCAACCTAGACCAAGAATCTGCTGCTGCTGTTTCTGGCGGTGCTCTATTATTGTCGGACGGATTTAATAATAGAGCAGCTCGGAGAAGGTTAAATAGCTCAGACAGAAATTTAGGCAGTCGTCCTGGTGTCACCGGTTTTAATAATAAAGCATCTTGGTACGAGGTGACTGGTCTGAGAGATTGGATTGTCTACACAGGTAAAAATTACACGGGTAACCGACGCCGTCTGATAGCAGGAACCGCAGGTAACTTCTCAGGTGTCTTCAACAACAACATCGAGTCTGCTCGGCGTGTATAGTTAGCTCTTTTCTATCTTATACCGTGTACTCGAATCCACAAAAAACTCCAAGAGAAAAGATTAGGTGATTAACACTCTTTTCTCTTATTTGGTAGGGGCGAGGCCAATTTTGCTCCTACTTTTTTATTAATTAAAGTTAGCACAAATGAAATATCAGGTTGTTCTCCAACACAGTGAAGAAGACTGCGGCGCTGCTTGTCTGGCCACGGTTTCTAAACATTACGGACGGGTTTTTGCCCTCAACCGCACACGCGAAGCAGTTGGCACAGGGTATCGGGGAACCACGCTACTAGGTTTGAGCCGAGGTGCAGAAGCCTTGGGATTTAATACCCGCATTGCCAAAGCTACTTCTGAATTTATAGACTCTTTAGATCAAGCGCCCCTACCCGCCATCATCCACTGGAAAGGCTACCACTGGGTGATTTTATACGGGAAAAAGGGGAAAAATTTTGTGATTGCTGACCCTGCTATTGGTGTGCGATATTTGACGTACTCTGAGTTAATGGAAGGTTGGAGCAATGGTGTCATACTCCTGTTGATCCCAGATGAGACCCGCTTTTATCAACAAGCAGAAGATAAAATTGCTGGCTTCGGGCGTTATGTAGCGCGAGTTTGGCCCTATCGTTTACTCATCATTCAGGCTATAGCAATCAATTTTGCGATTGGATTGCTTTCGCTTACCTCACCGTTTATGATGCAACTGCTCACCGATGATGTGTTGGTGAGGGGAGATACCCAATTGTTAACGACGGTAGCGATTGGGGTGATGATTATGAATTTAATTAAAAGTGTAATTGGTTTGGTGCAGTCTCACCTGATCGGTCATTTTGGTCAACGACTGCAATTTGGGTTAATTCTGGAATACGGGCGCAAACTGTTGCACTTGCCTCTATCCTACTTTGAAGGTCGCCGCAGTGGGGAAGTAGTTAGCCGTATTGCTGATGTAGATGATATTAATCAGCTAGTTAACCAAATTGTCCTCGGTTTACCCAGCGAATTTTTTGTCGCCTTGGTGTCCTTGGGCTTTATGCTGTTCTACAGTTGGCAACTTTCGATTGCTTGCATCTTAGCATTTGTGATCGTCACCATTGTTAACCTGTTTTTCTTCCCCGCCTTGCGTCGAAAAACCCGTAAGCACATTGTCTTAGGCACAGAAAACCAAGGATTTCTTGTAGAAACATTTCGCGGGGTTCAGGTATTAAAAACTACCTCTGCTTCGCCCCAAGCTTGGCAAGAATATCAACGGAATTATGGACGCTTGGCTAACCTCAGCTGGGGAATGATGAAACTGGAACTCTACAGCAGTACTATCACAGGTGTTCTTTCCCATCTGACTACTATTACCCTACTTTGGGTAGGTAGCTACTTTGTAATTAATCACACTTTATCAATTGGACAATTGCTGGCATTTAACGGCATGAGTGGCAACTTTCTCGGCTTTTTGAGTTCGGTAATTGGGTTAGCCGATGAGTTTATAGCTGCCCAAATTGTCATCCAACGCTTAACAGAAGTCATTGATGCCACACCCGAAGATGAAAATGACTTTAAAAAGCCTTGGGCAAAAATATTAGGTAATGCAGATATTATTTGTAATCAACTTAACTTTCATCATTCGGGAAGAATTGACCTATTGCAAGATTTTTCTCTGACTATCCCTGGCGGTAAAGTAGTTGCCCTTATTGGTAAATCTGGCTGTGGTAAAAGCACCCTTGCCAAACTCATTGCTGGGTTATATTCTGTGCAATCAGGCAATATTCAGTATAGCTTCTATAATCAACAAGACCTTTCTTTAGAATGTCTGCGACAGCAGGTAGTGTTAGTACCGCAAGAAGCTCACTTCTGGAGTCGTTCAATAATTGATAATTTTAACTTTAGCTATCCCAATATTAGTTTTGAAGAAATTGTCCGAGCTTGCCAAATTACTGGCGCTCATGAGTTTATTAGTCAGTTACCCGATAAATATCAAACTGTTTTAGGGGAGTATGGCGCGAATCTTTCTGGTGGGCAAAAGCAAAGACTAGCTATAGCCAGAGCAATAGTCACAGACCCACCCATACTAATTTTAGATGAATCTACAGGCGCTCTTGACCCAGTGAGCGAAGCAGAAGTATTAGAAAGATTACTATCCCATCGTCAGAGCAAAACCACAATTATGATTAGCCACCGTCCCAAAGTTATCCAGCGGGCTGATTGGATTGTATTGCTAGAACAAGGACGCTTAAAAATCCAAGGTACACCAGAAGAACTGCGTCAAATTAAAGGTGAGCATTTAGATTTTATTGACGAGTTTATTCCTAGCAATAATGGGTTTAATTCTTCTTTAGTAGTTCATAATTAATCATTTTCATTTCATTGATAATTGCACAAGATGCTAATAATTTTGAATTGTGAATTTAACTTATGTTAAGTAATACTAACCCAGATTTTTTACCTTCAGTTCAAGAAAACGAATTTATTCCACCAATTAGTCGTTGGACAACCTTTGGCGGGTTATTTATTCTCTTTGTTTTAATACTAACAATTCCAGTTGCTGCTGTCGCTAGATATAAAGTAACTGTCAAAGGACAAGCTGTTGTTCGTCCTGCTGGAGAATTGCGAATAGTGCAGGCGGCGACAGAAGGTCAAGTAATGCAAATTTACATCAAAAAAGAAAATCAAGTTGTTAAAAAAGGAGATATTATTGCCACTATTGACGATTCCCGCCTACAAACTAAAAACAGCCAATTACAAACTAATATTCAGCAAGCTAAATTACAACTGGCGCAAATTAACGCTCAGATTAATGCCCTCAATAGCCAAATTAGAGCAGAAAGCGATCGCATCAACCGTACTATTGCTTCTGCTGAAGCTGATTTGGTAGGCCGCGATCGCGCTTATCAAGAAAAAAAAGTTACTACTGTTACGGAATTCCAGGAAGCTGATGCCAACGTCAAAATTGCCCTGGAAGAATTACATACAGGCGAAGCAGAGTTTAAAGCGGCACAATCAAACTTAGGCGCTACTGAGGCAACATTAGGAGCAGCGATGTCGAAGCGGAACCGATATGAAGCTGTAGCCAAAGAAGGAGCGCTTTCCAAAGACCAATTTGAAGAAGCGCAACTAAATGTCAAACAGCAAGAACAAGCAGTACAGGCACAAAAAGCAACAGTCGAAGCCCGAAAACAAACAGTAGAACGTCTCAAACAAGCAGTAGAAGCTGCCATAGCCAGACGACAAGGTATCCGTGTCGCTCTCAATCCCAGCAATGCAGAAGTAACAATCGCTACTGAACGTATTGCTCAAGAAAAAGCCTCTGGGGAAGCTAACAAAGCTAACCTAGAAAAAGAACGTCAAGCTTTAATTAACCAACAAATTGAAATTCAAAAACAGCTACAGCGGGACACTAGGGAACTTAAACAAATACAAATTGAAATTCAAGAAACTACTATTAAAGCTACCGCTGATGGTATTATTTCTAAGCTCAATCTCAGAAACCCCGGTCAAACAGTACGTCCAGGAGAAGAAGTGGTACAAATTGTCCCCAGTAGCGCTCCTGTGGTCGTGAAGGCAGCGATAGAATCTCAAGATAAAAGTAAAGTAAAAATCGGTCAAAAAGTGCAAATGCGAGTGGGAGCTTGTCCTTACCCTGATTACGGCACTCTCAATGGTAAAGTGAAAGCGATTTCTCCAGATGCGACTGTCCGTCAAAATAATCAGGATGGAACAGCTACAACTAACACCAGTCCAAAAGCAACCGCTATTGGTGCTTTCTATGAGGTAACAATTGAACCAGAAACTCTTTCTTTAGGTTACAGACAAAAGAAATGCCAAATCCAATTGGGTATGGATGGCAGAGTTGATATTATTTCCCGTGAAGAGAGTGTACTGCAATTCTTTCTCCGCAAGGCCAGGTTGATTGCAGATTTGTGATTTCCATTCGGTTAGAAAGCGTCTTTTCTTTTGAGGATAGCTAACTTTTATACCAATTATCCAAAATTATCTTGTGAAATCTGGCTTTCTTAATTTTGAATTTTGAATGAGTGAATTTTGAATTGGTATTACTTATCTGCCCAGTACATTTGAAAATACTGACGATACAAATTGCAGCGAGGCATTACCTTATTGCTAGAAAGGTTTATTAATCCCATACTATTTAACTGATAAGCCAGGATGGGTTCTAATGGTACAGGACTTTTAGCAATTACCACTTTTTTAAAAGCCTCTTCTAGTTCTGGTAAAGAGTGCAAATATAACCAGTGTTCTCGCAAATGATGAGCGTAAATTCCGGCTTCTGTTGTCGCCTCAGCTAAAAGTTGGCCAAGAGTAATATGTGGATTAATTTTGAGGTGAGCAAACGCTACTTCCAACAGATAAGGATGGCCTCCTACAAGTTCCATAAGTTGCTCAACCATCTGTGAATTTATCTCTAGTTCATGCTGTTGAGCAAATTTGAATACCTGCTCGCTGGTAAATTCCGACAACTCAATAGGCAAGCCGACGTTAAATGGAGATTGATTGATATTTAATCGGATATATACATCTGTAGAATGAACGATTATCAACCGTAAATTTTTCCAAATCTTCCGACTTCTCGCCTTTTCATACCAAGAGCGTAATAAGCCAAAAAAGTCTTCATAAATGTGAGGATAAGGAAAAAGTAAATCCACATCATCCAAGCATAAAACTAGAGGAGCATTTGATTGAACTAATAAATACTCTTCAAAGTAAGTTGTACAGCTAACCTTTGCTCCCATCCCTTCTTCATCCCAGTATTCATCTAATTCATTTGCTATCCTTAGCTCTCGACTCAGATAAATACAAAACCAACGTAAAAATTTATTTAAGTTAGTCAAATGTATGTTGCGTTCTGCTAGTTCAAAGCTTAAATTAACAGTTCGATAATTTTGTTGTGCTACTTCAGCAAGAACTCTAGCCACAAGATATGTTTTACCCATCAGTTTGGGAGCTTTAATCCTAATGAGAGAACCAGGCTGTAAAAGTGACTCATAACAAATATACTCCATGGGAGGGCGGTCTATATAAATATCGGGGGTAAGAGTCTGGAGATTTTCTTGATGAGTTAGATGCTGAATTTTTTTCTCATGTTTTACTAAATTATTAACTGAATTTAATCTTGTTGGAGATGTATTATCTTGATGGTTAGCAATATTTTCTGTAACGCGTAGACTTTGGTCTGACACTAATTGCTTTTCCCAACACCTTTTTAGCGTTTCTTTAAAGTTACTTTTTTTGACCTTTTCTCCCAGCGATTCTGTTAATAATTTCCAAAGCCTGGGAGCAACATCTTGACTGATGTAACTAGTAGCATATTGATTTTTGGCTGCTATTTCGTCATATTCTTGCCTTTCCCATGCTCCTTTGAGAATAATAATTTCCACGTCTGTGAGATTTCTCTGAAATCTTATATAAGTCAATTGATTGGCGATTTCTAATGCTTCATTGATAGTAAAATTCATCATGATTAAACCTCAACTTTAAGTTACCTTCATGATGCTACTCAAATGATTGTAATTAATTTTTAGTCACTCACTCCGTTCTCACCGTCAAAACCTGCGGCGGCGTAGAATCTGGAGGATACAAAAAATCTACCTGTACTTGTCGCTTCTCACCCCCTAACATTTTCAAAGTTACCAACGGTTCACCCGTTTGTCCCCGGCGTTGTACCAAATGCACATAGCGCGTCTTTTCCCCACCATTGTCATCGGTGTAATGTACCCTCACTGTACCGCGAAAGAATATTTGTTCCACCCGTGGCTTTAAAAACAATAATCTATCTGTTCCTCCTTCATCTTTCACAGGTGTCTGCATTGATACTGTTACAGTCTGAGTTTGATTGCTGGAATTTTGTAGCGGCAAAGTCAGATTGTATTCTACACCGTAGTTACTGTGAGCAAAGTAAGCTGTATCTGGATATCGTTTCAGCATAGGCGCACTCTGAATTTGCCCAGTGCTGAGGGTAATTAAATGTACAGTACCCAAAGGATAAGAAAAGGCTTTTCCTGGCTGCGGTATCGTCAACTGCGATACATTTGGATTATCTGTCAGATTTGCTTGCCATTGTGTCCCTTGAGAGACACCAGCAACGCGGCTAAACACCGTCGGTTCTCTGGGAGGGTCGAGAGGGGTAGGAATGGGATCGCGCTTTCCTGCTAGACTGCTTGTATCTAGCAGCTTTTGCCACTCAGCTAGGGTGGGGGAAAGATTACTATTTTTCGCTAAATTTGCTAAATAAACTGGGCCACTGCTCGCTAAACGCATCATTGTAGTGCGACCATTAGAAGAGGGAGCCTGTACAGGGATGGGTAAATTAGCTAATATTTGAGTTTCTCCTGGTTCTATCACCAGCTTTTCGGGAAAACTCTCTTGCCTATTCCCCCGCAACACATCATTCATTGTTCTGCTGCCAGGCCCAGAGTAAACTGTACTTTGGGGATTGTCTACTACATCAGGTAAAGCAATAAACGGTGCTTCCCTAGAGAGATAGCTAGCGGCTTGCAATACTTGCAATGTGATTGGTTCATTCCCTGGATTGTGAACAATTATTCCCTGATGAACGGTGCGGCTTTGGGCTGATGTTTCTGCCCTGACGATATGATGGGCAAATAAATCAAATCTGCCTTGAAAGGGATAATTCAGGTGTGCTTCCTTAACTTGTTTGCCATCTGGGGGGAAGGTTGACAGTAAAATTCCTTCGGTGGTTACCAATTCGGGACTGTTGCTGTTAAAGGTGGGGATAGTATCGAGTTTTCCGGGTAAAGGGCGGACTTCTTGCGGATGTACTTCCACTCCAGCTATATATTGTGGGGGTACTGTATAGATATTTAACGCCCGACACACCAATGCTGCTACTTCGCCTCTGGTGGCGCTTTGTTGGGGCTTTAGTTGTTTGGCTTGGGGATAGTTGACGACAATACTATTAATAGTTGCAGATGCTATGGAACTCTGTGCATAGTTGGGAATTTGTGCCGCATCGTTAAAATATTGTTGTAATGTCTGCGTTGGGCTAGGCAGAGGACTATAATTTTTCGCACCAGCGACAACACCGATGATTTGGGCGCGGGGAATAGCTTGGTTAGGTTGAAAAACTCCCCCTGGATAACCAGAAAAAAATCCTTTTTGATAAGCAGTAGCAATTGCTTTGGATGCCCAATAATTACTAAGCACATCTTTAAATGTAGTAGCAGTACGCTTCACTGGTGCATCAGGAAAAGCATTCAACATTAATACTGCTGCTTCTGCACGTGTTACCGTTGCATTGGGGCGAAAACTACCATCAGGATAGCCTGTAATTAATTTACGTTCTCCTAGTCTTTGGACACAATCTTTTGCCCAATAGCTTTGAATATCAGAAAAGGCGAGAGTGACGGGGCTTGATAGGGTGAAAAGCGAAGCGATCGCTACTGAAGTATTTCTGAGAAGCATTAATAGAGTTTAGTATAAACTAAAGCTATTAAAGCATTTCGTGAGGAATTGATCAGAGAAACGAACCACGAAGTACACAAAGGACACAAAGAAAAGAGGGTTTTAAAGAGATTTTGCATAAATTCTGTTTTAATTCTTTCCTTCGCGGACTTCGCGTCCTACCCTGCGGGAAGCCGCTCCGCGTCTATGCGGTTCGTTTCTCTTAATCACCAATCTCGTTGAACCTCAACAACTTCTGTATATTCAAACTCATTGGGACTTTGCCTCACCAAAGGATATCTTTCCTCACCCAACTCAATATAATCCTGTTCACAATCTGGTTTTGAAGAGTAGTAAGTTAGCACATATTCTCTACCAATTCTGTCTGCCATTTCCTCCTCGACTTCACCGCGCCACTGAGTTTTAGTCACTAACACAATCAACTGATTAGCTAATTTAGGAATTGTCCTAGCAATGCGTCGCCGAGAAATTTCATCCAAACTACCAAAGGGCGAATCCATAACTATAGGAAAGGTGCTGCTGTCTGGTAACATCAGCATTTCCCGCTTTTCACTCCATTCGCGTACTCTGTCAATGATGCTGGCAATAAAAGATAAACTGAGAATTTGATTTTCGCCAGTAGAAGCTGCAACTGGTGCTTCTATACCAGCTGTAGTTTCTACCAATGTCAGTTCATATTTATCGCTGATTTTAGGAATATAAGGAGTAAACGATATTTCCATAAATATCTCTTGTACCCGCTTTTCCAGTTGCAGGCGAAACTGCTTTTCTTGGCGATTTCTCACTTCTGTTAATCGTTCAATGGCATCTTGGGTAGCATTAATCCGGCGTTGTGCTAAGGCTTGCCGTTCTTCATTCAATTTTTGTTTGGCAATTTGTTTACCCAAGGCTTCAATTTCAGTTGTGAAGTGAGCAATTTGCTGTTGATTTGCACCTTGTTCTCTATTTAATTCATCAACTTTATTTTCAATTTCGTCTAAGCGTTTTTGTAAGCTACTGATTTCTTCGTTGGCATCTTTACGTAAACGTTCTTGAATATTATCTAATTCACTTTCAATTTGGGATATGCTTTGCCTTAACTGATTAATTCTGGCTTGTTCTCTGTCAACCTCTTCCCAAAATGCTGTAGCTTGCTTATCAATTTCATCTACTTGGGCACTCATGCGAATCGCAGTCTCTTCCACCGCTGAGGAACCTGCTTTATCTAACCAAATTTTTACGTGTTCGTGGGAATGACTACCTGCGTGTAATTCTGCACCACAAATACAGCGCTGAGTTTTCAGTAAATCATTGACAAATTCCCGCGATATTCCTGAAGTTAATTCGCCTCGCTGCTTCAAATCATTCATAATATTCCGAAACTGGGCTGTAGTTTCGGACAGCAAAACTGTATAACCCCGTGCGGAAATAATTTTCTTTAATGCTTCTCTAGTTTTCTTATACTCTTCCTTATTCGCTTCTTTTTGCGATTCTAAATTTTGACATCTTTCCTGCAATTGTTTAGCAGCGCTAAGTTCTCGTAAGCGATTACTTGTCTCTTTTTTAAAAGTTTGCTGATATTCTAACTCTTGTTGAATTTCTGTTTCTCGTTTGGTGATACTCTCAATCTCTCGTTCTATCTTCTCTTGCTGTCGCAAAAGCTGTTTGATTTCGGAATCGCCAATGGCTTTTAACTCATTTTCTAGACTTTTTTTGGCTTCTCCCAAGTGTCTAATAGAACGGTTGATTACTTCCACACCCAAGAAAATTTTTGTGGCTTCGGCAATTTCGGCTTTCTTATCAGAACGGACTATCTCTTCAATCCGCTCTCCATCAAAGAAGAAATATTGATGTAAACTAGCAGGTAAAATTTGATTGATAATATCTTCTGGTTGCTGGGGTGGAAAATACCATTTACCATCATCCCCACCTACCCACATGGTTAACTGAGTTTTACCAGCTTCAAAATCAGTTTCGTTTTTGTAAACCCGACAGGCGCGTTTAACTCGGTAGCGTTTGCCTTCATGTTCCCAGCCAATTTCTACCCAACATTCTACAGCTTGCTTGTTTTTAGCTTCGGCGATCGCCCGCTTATTAACTAGTTGCTCTCCTGATGCAAAAGCTGCACTAAACTTTTCATATAATACCCATGTAAACGCATTGAGTAAACTGGTTTTTCCTGAGCCATTATTGCCATGAATAATCGTCGTGTTGAGAACATCTCCCCCAGAAAGGATTATTTCTGGTGTCACACCATAAAATGAGCGAAAGTTGCACAGCTTGATTGAAGTCAGCTTCATCGCACTTCTTCCTTGACAATATCCAAAATTTCATCATTGATGTGACTGTTAATTCTCTTATCTAGCCTGCCTTTTTCCAACTTCCATACCCGCTCAATAATTTGGCGCACTTCCGGTGGAGCGTTGGTAATTGGCTCCTGAACGTCATCAATATTTTGTTCTTGTGACATCTCAGTTTTAAATACGTTATTTTATTTATTTTAACCGTATTTGTTGTTGCTATTACATCCGTAAAGCCACTGCCAGTCTTATCTTTAATTTTCTATAAATTGTTGCAGAAAATTTTAGATTTATTTTGAGGTGTTTTGTTGATATGCTGTAAGTATATACAATAATGGTATGTTGCTGCATTTAAAATTTTTAGCAATCTTCCATTATTTTTATCTCTACCTGTTACTATTTTTCCACATCAGTTGCCTCATTCTTCATGATTAAAAAAAATTCACAAAAAGAAATAATAAGAGATTTTAAACCACCGATGAACGCCGATAAAGGGAGATGTTTTATCGGCGATTTACACTCAAATATCTAATAGCCCATACCGCTTTTGTAAAGCGAGTAACTTCATCCTCGCTTCACCAGCGTTGTCAGCTAAATCAGCAAATTCCACAAAGCGCCGCAATTCTTTTTTTAATAAATTGCGCTCAACTTCTATGGTTTCCCTGTCTAAGTCCGGCGGCAGAACAATCATATCGTAGATGGTGGCGCGTTCCTTTCCAGGGTGAGGACGCAAAACTCGCCCCCGCCGCTGGATAAACTGACGAGGATTACCAGAACTTGATAAAATCACCGCAGTTTGAATTGCTGGGATATCGACTCCCTCATCTAAACAGCGAATTGCTACCAATCCTTGCAATTCTCCACTTTCAAATTGACGGCGTAAAACCTCTCTTTCTTGTAAAGAAGTGTGTGCGGTGTAGGTGCTTACCCGATATCCCAATTCCACCCCAAGAATTTTAGCGACGGCTTTAAGTTGACGCAGAGATGAACGTTGTCCCGCCTCTTGCGAACCATCACTGCAATAGAAAAGCGTGTGAGTAGTTTCGCGGCGAGTTGTCATTAATTCGCGCAAAGCAGTTAATTTGTTTTCTGCTGCGCCAATTAATCTTGCACGTTGCATCAATAACGGCTTTAAATCTTCGTTGTCTTCAAAATCTCCCGCTTGTCCATTTTCACGTTCTCGGTACAGTAGCGATCGCCCAATTCTTCTAGTTAGTTTTAAATAGGCAATACTTTCAGCTTCAGTTAATTCCACCAGAATCGGATAATACAAATAATGTACCAACGCACCTTGAGCGATCGCATCCCTCAAAGTAAATTCTGGTTGGAGAACTGGGCCAAAATAATCAAACAAAGATTGAGTGCCATAATCATCAAAGTACCTTTCTGGTGTGGCAGACAAAGCCAGTCGCAACCCTACACGGCGTGGTAAACTTTCTTCCAATTTCGGTGCGCCCAAGTTATGTGCTTCATCGCCGATAATTAAAGTTCTGTCAGGAAAATATTTCAGTTGTGACTGCAACCCATCTCCAATTAATGTGGAGTTGGTTGTAATTATCGTGACAAATTTTTGAGAACCAGAACGCAGATTGTAAATTTGGGTAGAAAGTTGACTTTGCCAAGTGCGTAAATTCTCGAAGGCTAGAATCGGCTGTAAGTTAAATTTTTCGCATTCTCGCGCCCATTGGGTAACCAGATGACGATAGGGACACACCACCAACAAAACTTGTAACTTTATCTGCTGATATAATTCACAAGCGATCGCCAGTGCTGTAATAGTCTTACCACTACCAGTAGCCATTTTGAGCGTACCTCTGCCGTTGTTAGCAAACCAGCTAGTAATAGCTTGTCGCTGATACTGCCGTAATTGCAGAGATTGCGGCATTCTTGGGCATCCTGGTAATGGTTGCTGAGTCTGATAACTGCCCTTACTTTCCCCTACTAATGGCAATCGTAGACGGAAAGAGGGCAGTTGCTGCACTGGATTTAGCGTCAGGTACATAAAATGTTAGTAACGAAGGTGGTGATTAACCCTGATCATTAGTCATTAGTCATTGGTCATTGGTTATTTTTTCCCAATCCCCAGTCCCCAGCCCCCAATCCCCCGCCTCTAGTTATAATCACGCCAAACAGCAATTAAAGAACCTTGCACCTGTACATGGATAGCAGGAACTTCAATCGGATTGTACTTAGAATTTGCTGGTTTGAGGGTAACGCGATCGCCACTGCGATAAAAGCGCTTTAATGTAGTACCGTGTCCTTCAACTCTGGCGGCAACGATAGTGCCATTTTTGAGATGATTTGGTTCTGCTACAGGACGCAGAAATACCAAATCGCCATCAGCAATTAAATCTTCAATCATACTGTCGCCAGCTACCCGCAAAGCATAGGTTTGGGGAGGTAACGAGAAATTAGAAGCATCTAAATGATCTACAGCATCGGTAAAAGGTTCTATTAAACCTCCAGCAGCAATTGTGCCTAAAATTGGTACACCAGATGCTACTGGACGTAAAACTCGAATTGTCCGCGCTTTACCTTCAGTCCATTCAATGTATCCTTTAGTGCGTAAATGTTCTAAACGACTTTGAATTGGTGCTGGCGATTTCAGATTCATTGCTTGCATCATTTGCCGAATTGAAGGCGAATGCTGATGCGTTCGGATATATTCTGCCAGCCATTCATAAAGTTCTTGTTGAGCTTCCGTTAAACGTTCCATAATTTTGTTGGGAAGTATATACAAATGTCCCTAGAACATTAGTACTACAAAAAATCCCTTATAAGCAAGGTAAAAGTAACAATAATAAAAGGCAAAAGAACAAAGAATTATATTTCTTTTGCCTTTTTAGTAGAGATTTTTTGCTTTTAACCTTTTATTGCGCCCCTAAGATGCTAGCAAGCAAAGCCTTTTGAGCGTGCATTCGATTTTCAGCCTGATCCCAAACTCGTGATTGGGAACCTTCAATAACTGCCTCGGTGATTTCTTCACCACGATGGGCTGGTAAGCAGTGTAAAACAATCGCCTGTGGGTCGGCAAGGCTTAATAGCTGTTCAGAAATTTGGTAAGCCTGGAAAATAGGCAAGCGATCGTCTGCTTCTGCTTCTTGCCCCATACTAGCCCAAACATCAGTATAAAGAACAGCAGCTTCCTTTGCTGCTAATTCTGGGTCATGAGTGAGGAGAACTTCAGTTTGATTATTGGCGAGCGATCGCGCTTGTTCTACTATCTTAGGGTCTGGCTCATAGCCTTCAGGAGTAGCGATTCTGACATTCATTCCTGCCAAAGCACAACCCAACATTAAAGAATTGGCAACATTATTACCATCACCTACATAAGTTAAAGTTAACCCATTGAGGCTACCAAAGCATTCTTGAATCGTCATTAAATCGGCTAATACCTGACAAGGATGTTCTGCATCGGTAAGCGCATTAATTACAGGAATCTTGGCATAGTTAGCAAAAGTTTCTAACTCTTGTTGGGCAAAAGTGCGAATTGCTAAAACATCTAGATATCGATCCAACACCCGTGCTGTATCTTGCACCGGTTCCCCGCGACTTACTTGGGTGACATTAGGGTTGAGATCAATTACCTGTCCACCTAGTTGGTACATCGCCACAGTAAAACTTACTCGCGTGCGAGTTGAAGCTTTAGAGAACAACAATCCCAATACTTTATTACTTTGCAACTTGAGCTTTTGCGATTTGAGTTGAGTTGCCAATTGCAGAAGTTCTTGAAGTTCAGTGGAACTAAGGTCTGCCAGACTTAATAAATCTCGTCCGTTCAACGCTACCATGCTTGTGATCTGTAAAGAACCAGTGATGTTTTTCTATGCCTTTAGCCAGCCCTATGAAAAAATATCGCCTTAAAACTTTACCAGATATTTTCGTGTCTAGGCCAGGATTTGAGTTGGTTTGTGTTTTGAATATTAATTTATCAATATTAGGGGACTGGGGACTAGGGACTAGGGGACAAGGAGGACAAGGGGACAAGGGGGAAGAACTATGAATAACTCTTGCTCCTTGTCTCCCCATCCCCCATGCTCCTTGTCTTCTTCACCCAATGCCCCATGCCCCATGCCCAATTCCTAATATTTTTTCATTAAGACTAGACAACTAGCTTGTTTGTGCTATAATTAGAAATCGGTTAGTGTTTAGAGAGATAAAAGCCAAACGCCAGCATAGCACAGTGGTAGTGCATCCGACTTGTAATCGGAAGGTCGTCGGTTCAAATCCGACTGCTGGCTTTTGTTGTACAGTGACTAATTATTTGTCGTCGGTGACAAATTGTTGTCGTTGAAGACAAATTAATGTCGCTAAAACTAGATAAGCCTTTGTAGGGAAGTAGTGACAAATTAATGTCATCTAATATAGAATCCATGAGTTATGTAGGCTTTACTCTATATGATATCAAGCCAGCAGTCGGATTTGCTTTCAACCCACCCAAACAAGAAAATTTATTATTTTATCCGAAATACTTGGGACTATTAAATTATTAAACGTTCTAAAGTTCTTCAAAATTGTTGCTATACCAGTTCTCTACTTAATAGGAGAAACGCTTCCATAGAAAACCACGAGCATCAGGAATAGCTTATAAAATTTTAACCGTCTAATTGCTGCAAGGATACTTGCAAGAACTGTGATTCACTTTGTGGACTTGCATATAGTATCTTTCAAACTTCCCAGTGTTGAGAGAAAAGTTGCAACCTAAAATTCTGCATAAACACATTTAGAAGACAGCTTTCAACTCTCCCATTGCTGGGAGGACGGTTGCAACAGAATTAAACGATGAAATGAGGGGGAAATAATAACTTTCAACCCTCCCATTGCTGAGAGGACGGTTGCAACTCAACGTGAGCATTTGTAATATCGCTATAAAAACGTTCTTTCAACCCTCCCATTGCTGAGAGGACGGTTGCAACTTGCGATCACTCATGCTAAATCGCTCAAAGATGACTTTCAACCCTCCCATTGCTGAGAGGACGGTTGCAACAGGAATAACTTTAACTTGGGAGCAAACAAATGAAGCTTTCAACCCTCCCATTGCTGAGAGGACGGTTGCAACCTGATGGCAGCATTTTAGGCTACTCCGGTATCTCGGTACTTTCAACCCTCCCATTGCTGAGAGGACGGTTGCAACGAAGGCATTAACTGTTTAAGTCTAGATACTGAAATATTCTTTCAACCCTCCCATTGCTGAGAGGACGGTTGCAACGCAGGTGTAGAGTCTAACTGGGAAGACACTCTAAAAGCTTTCAACCCTCCCATTGCTGAGAGGACGGTTGCAACAACATCAACGCCGTCCTTTGTACCCGGTTCTTGCTTCTTTCAACCCTCCCATTGCTGAGAGGACGGTTGCAACTACCAAGCTTGGCTGATAGACTTTCACTATCCTCGTTGCAACAACATCAACGCCGTCCTTTGTACCCGGTTCTTGCTTCCTTTCAACCCTCCCATTGCTGAGAGGACGGTTGCCCCAATGTTGACCGTTGCTTTAACCGCTGAATCGCGTTCTTGCTTCCTTTCAACCCTCCCATTGCTGAGAGGACGGTTGCTCTTGCAGCATGGACAACACCCCCGATCTGGTTGATCCTTTCAACCCTCCCATTGCTGAGAGGACGGTTGCAACTGTCATCTCAAACCTTTGTATATAAAGGTTTTCAGAACTGACTTGCGCCAACCTACTCTAAAATCCTCCCAGGATGTAATTTTTGAATTGTCTACAAAAGAAATTTATGACTAAATTCCTTATAGCATAAGGTTTTCAGAATTTGCACGAACCTAAAGTAGAATTTTGACCTCTCTAGAGTGCGTCAAATAAAGAATTGGGGAGGGTTCCCCCTTGGTCGGGGGTGATTGAGTAGCCACTACAGCAGTACATCCGCGCCCTTATTGCTGGGAGCGCACCTATCCTGTCTATTGACAGCAGCATCAGGGTGAGCAGCTACCAGGGTCAGAAAGCAAGACTGTATTGCTACAGTCAAACTAACCCTCATTTAACACAGTTCAGAGGCTGCAAGCAGCATGAACTGCGGCGCTATTGATTATTTTATTGTCAAGGTTCAGATATTTGTCAACGTCACCTAGCTAGGCGGTTATGGTAGGCAGAAAGTGCTAATTCCTTTGCTTTATCCTGGGGACTGCCGCGAATAGGTTGTTTTCCCTCTTCAACCATGATTCCTACCTGAGCAGCTTTACTTTGAATGCTTTGAATTAATCTGCCGTAGCTCCAGGAATGAATATTAACTCGATACTGTTTGGCATATTTTTGCTGGATTTCTACATAGCCAGGACATTTTGCTTCGGCTATAGCTTGAATTTCACTTTCTTGGTAAGTGTCAAATAATTTATTAGATAAGCTTCGGTCAGGATCAGAAGCGGATGATTTTTTGGATTTCTTAGTCTTTCTTCTTTTAGTTAAAGGAGCATTAGAGTCAGATTCTGGTGTAGCCATTGCCAAAATCTCAGTAGCTTTGGTACGAATTGCCTCTAAGCTAGAACCGCTAATTTCTACTAATTCAGCATCGCTGTTAAGCATTTCTAACCAGCGTATCTTGCCATCTAGCTGTTGCTGTAGACGTTTCTGAATCTTTAACCAAGATTTGTAGATGTAATCTACAACATGAATTGCTGATAGATAGAATCGGCTGGGCTGACCTGCAAAGCTAGGGTCAGCTTTCAGGGGTTGGCAAAGTTGGTAAACAACAGTTGACGGCAGTTTGCCCTTTTTTCGCCATTTTTCAAAATCTGGATGTTTACTAAGCTGCTGAAGCAGTTCGTTAATTAGCGGTGTGTTCAATTCTGCCATTAACTTCCAGAGCTTTTGGCGGGTAGATTCACTGGCAATTAGGCGACATTGGATAGCAATTTTGCTCATAAAAATAAAATATCACAAAAACACATAATGTTATACAAAGCAATAATGTGTTTTAAAAGAGGCTTCTATAGGATGTTTCTTATGGAAGGAAAGTTCTACACAAGCACAGAAGCAGCAGAAGTTACTCATTGCTCTCGCCGCCAGTTGCAGTATTGGCGAGAGAAGGGAGTTATAGTACCTACAGTTAACACTAGTGGCAAAGGTCGTAATGTTTACTACTCTAAAGCTGACCTACTGGTATTAACAGTAATGGAACAGTTATTATCAATCGGTTTAAATTTTGAAGTTTGTCATGCACCTTTGGAGACACTGCGCGAATAGGAAACTTGATTATTTGATGAGTCTGTTCCTGAAGAAAAGATGAAGCGGCTAATGTTATTACCCACGCGATCGCATGAACAACCTTTGCAACTGGCAGAGTTTGACAAGCAAGTGGCGCTAGAAGCACTTTGTCAGGGACAAACTGTGATCTCTCCCTTGACTTGGTAGGCGGAAAAGGTTGGTTGGCGTAGTCAATTTAATCATTCATACCCTCCGAGGGTATAATTCAGTGGAAATAGAATATCCTGGAAGTACATCATGTGCTGATAAATATCGATTTTTTAGTGAAAGGGCTTCTGTACTATAAATTCTCATGGATCAAAATTTTTATACAAGTACGGAGGCAGCTAAAATAACCAATTGCTCGCGCCGCCAATTGCAATATTGGCGAGAACAAGGTGTTGTAGTCCCAACCGTAAATACCACAGGGAAGGGCAAAAATGTTTACTATTCGCAGACTGACTTACTAGCGCTGATTTTGATACGTTATGTACTATCTCTTGGGCTGAGTTTTGAAGTCTGCCAACAAACTTTAAAAATGTTGAGGCAGCAGGAGGCATGGATTTTTGAAGAGCCTCCTAAGAAAGAGAAAAGTTTTTTAATAATACTGGATTCCACTTATTCAGAAAATATACCAAGATTGGAAAATTTTGACCCTCAATTAGTATGGGAATCAGTTAATAAGGACACTTGTATTGCTACTATTCGGAGTTCTCGCATTCACGAGCTATTGCACCAAAACCTCAAACGTTTTGCTGAGTAATAGCAGCAATATCACGCTACATAAGGATGCTGTTGCCGCTGTCATCCTACCCAACAAAATCCTGACAGGATTCAAAACTTAAACTTTTGCCCATTGCCTTTCCAATTAGCGTCAGCAAATTATTTGCTCGCATCTGGAAGAACGCTTCAAAGTCATCTCGCCGCAAAGTCTTTGGAGAGATAGCGTGTGATCGCAATATTTCATCCATTCTTCTAGCTGATGTCCCAGAATGTTCAAACTCCTCTAAATAGACAGAAGGTGCCTTACTACCAATCTTTTTGTTTGTTTTGGCGCTTAAAGGTGTGCGGTTAATCAAGCAGTTATACTTTTTGGGGTCAATGCCTAGCTTGCGACACCAAGCCACTGGGAAAATGTGGTGCGAATCTATTTGTTCTTCAAAATAAATCACATCATTGATTTCTTCCCCGGTACACCAATCAATAGCCCCCTCACGTCGTAGTAAAGCAGCTAAACCCTGATACACTGCGCCGTAACGCTTTCTAACGCTAACCAACCTGTCAAAAGAAAAATCCGCTTGCACAATGGTGAGTGGTAGTGAACCACCTGCTAACCATTCTGGTACTTCTATAACGTCTCTCCCGGCTCGTGCCTCGTACCAGCGTGTATATACTTCACCAAACATCCCACACCATAACCAGCGTTCCAGCATAGAACGTACTTGAACCGAACGGGAACGTTCTCCCAGAACAGTAAAAATGGCACTGAGGATGACTAATTGAATCGGGTAAGCTAAATCATCTGCATCAAAGATTTTTTGACTGCGAAGGAAGCGAGCAGACTCTTCAAATCCTCTAGTAATTGGGTCAGCCCATTTTTGATATTCTTCTTTGGTGAGTTTTAGCACTTCCGCGCGATCGCAAGCAACGCCAGGTAATTTATCAATATTCCAGCCTTGCTTTAAAGCTTCTACCCTTTTCGCGTAACCAGCCATCAACGTAACGGCTTGTACAAAATCAGTACTGCGGAGCTTACGCAATACTTTTAAGGATTGGAAGCGGTTTTCGCGCTGCTTCCAATCATCTCTGAGACTGAAGTCAGCAGTGCAATAGCTAGAACTCATTAAATCGAAGTAGTTGAGGTCACATCCAGAAGTGTTTGTATCTTCAAAGACTTGGCAAACGGCTTCTTTCGGCAAGGAGTCACGCAGTTGGATGACAGGTATTTGATAATGCTCGAATTTCTTGAGAACTTCCAGTTCTAAAGTGTCAATTAGTTCCAATTTTTGGGGATCGTATTGCCAATACTTAGAGAATTTACTACGCCATTCAGAAAAAAAGAAAACTTTGGATAAAGGAAATAATAGTGCCTGATATTCTTTTTCTGGAGTGGAACAGTCAATCAGACCACCCGTGAAGGTGCGCGCAATTTTTGATTCAGGTAAGGCGATGATCGCATTACGGCGATCACATTCTGGATTGAGGCATTTTTCAATATCCAGGTAGTACCACTTTTTAATAATTTTCTGGCTTTTTTGGTCTTTGATGATTACAGGTTGCCCAGATAACAACATCATAAACATAGTTGTCAGGCGTTGCTGTCCATCAAGGATTAATAAGTTTGGCGCATGATTTTCTGGTTTTAATACCCCATCAACTAGGCGGGGTTTGAATTGTCGGCTTTGAATGCTTTGTTGGAGCATCATAACTGCGCCAATGGGGTAAGCAAGAGATATGCTGACAAGTAAACGACGCACATGGGTATCATCCCAAACCCAATCTCTTTGAAAATCTGGAAGTTGGATGCGTCCAGTTTTAATATCTTTGAGGACATCAAGAAGAAAATACTTAGTGATGTCAAAAGTAGAGATTGAATTCATTTGGTGTTCTGCCATTTTTTTCATCAAGAAAGATGCGACTTTTCGTCATAGTTAGTATCTATGTACCTCAGCCTAAAATTCCCCTCCTGTTAACAGCAAGGGGTTTTTGGGGCAATTGGTCGTGAGTCGCGATCGCTTCCTTCGGCTTATTCTTGAGGAAAGTCTGGAGGTAAAGTCACAATTCCTCTTGCTATAAGCTGTCTAAATTGGTTGATCAGGTCTGCTTGCCGTAATATGCGGGTAATGTATTTAGGCCGCCGACGAAAGTCCGTTCCCCAGTCCTTAACGGTTTTTGGGCTAGTACCTGTAACTTGCGCGATCGCATTAATGCAGGCTTTTCGATAATTGCGGCCTGGTTCCTGACTTACCCAACGGCGACAATACTCCGTCGGTTCCAGGGGCAACTGACGGAGTATATCAATTCGATCATTATTCTGATGGGAGGTTCTCCCAGTCTGCATCTTCGGTCTTGGTGAGTCAGATTAAGCCAGCAGAGGTAGGGAGTATTAGGAAATGCCAGTGAGCTAACCTGTTACCCTCATCAATCCTGTGCTTGCTGAACCCAAGTTAAAAAATATCTGCTCATAGTACAAGTATTTTACTCACGAATCACGACTAAATTATTTTTGAGGATAATCAGGAGGTAAGACTATTTTTCTAATTTGGTTAAGCATATCTGCCATGCGTAGTATATGGACTACATAGTTAGGTCGCCTCTCAAAGTTTTGTCCCCAATTCCCTATAGTCCTTTCACTTAGCCCGGTTGCTTCAGCTAGGGCAGCAATACAGGCTTTTCTGTATCCTCGCTCATCCGAGGACATTTCAACCCATCGTTGGCAGTATTCCAAAGGCTCCAAAGGCAAGTCACTGAGCGCATCGATTCTATATTGAGTGGTCTGGGGATTGCTGTCTATTACCTGGTTTATTCTTAACTGCAAAATTACTCACGAATCGTGACTATCTTCAAAATATTATGAGTCACGATGTGTGTAGAAAGCAGTGCGATGCCTGCGGCGGGCTGCGCCAACGCATTCATCAACAATTAAGAGACAATCTCAAAAGCTTTAGTAACTAATTTGACGTTGAATATATAGGCTCGGTGGTTGGCACGTACCAAAATGCTATGTTCATACTTAACAATAGGCAAGGATGGAGCGTAGAATTATACTACGCATCCTCTTGACTAAAAGCCGACCCTTTTATGCCAGAAGCAATTGACAAGAAATCTTTGAGTGAACGTGATATCTGTACAAAGTTTATTACACCTGCTCTGACTAATCGGGGATGGGATATCAATACTCAGATTCGAGAGGAAGTAACGCTGACAAAAGGTAGGGTGATTGTTAGGGGTAAGCTTGCTAGTCGAGGTCAGCAAAAACGCGCTGATTATGTGCTGTATTACAAACCTGGTGTACCACTGGCTGTGATTGAAGCTAAAGATAATAATCACAGTGTTAGCGCGGGAATGCAACAGGCGATCGCAACTGGTGAATTAATTGATGTACCGTTCATCTTTAGCTCGAATGGCGACGCTTTTATGATGTGCGATCGCACTATTACCGAGGGACAGCGAGAACGGGAAATCCCCCTTGACCAGTTCCCGACACCGGACGAACTTTGGCAAAAATATTGCGATTGGAAGGGAATTGACTCGCAGATTCAGCCGATTGTTGCTCAAGATTACTATCCTAGCCCTGATAAAAAACAGCCACGCTATTATCAACAGATTGCCATTAATCGGACAATTGAGGCGATCGCCAAAGGACAAAACCGCATTCTCTTAGTGATGGCGACAGGTACAGGTAAGACTTTTACAGCTTTTCAAATTATTTGGCGGTTGTGGAAGTCGGGGACGAAAAAGCGTATCCTATTTTTGGCAGACCGCAATATTTTAGTTGATCAAACTAGAGTCAATGACTTTAAACCCTTTGGCTCAAGAATGACCAAAATTAAGCAGCGACAGGTAGATAAATCTTATGAAATCTATCTCTCGCTGTATCAGTCGGTAACGGGAAATGAAGAGGCGAAAAATATTTATCGTCAATTTTCACCAGATTTTTTTGACTTAATTATTATAGATGAGTGTCATCGGGGAAGCGCAGATGAGGATTCGGCTTGGCGAGAGATTTTGGAATATTTTAGCAGTGCAACCCAGATTGGTTTGACAGCTACTCCAAGGGAAACAGAAGAAGTTTCTAATAGTCTTTATTTTGGCGATTCAATTTTTACCTATTCGCTCAAACAGGGGATTGAAGATGGCTTTTTAGCTCCCTATAAAGTAATTCGCATTGACTTCGATCAAGATTTGAGTGGATGGAAACCGAAGCCAGGACAAAGGGATAAATATGGTAAGGAAATTCCCGACCAAGTATTTAATCAGCGAGATTTTGATAGAACTCTCGTGTTAGAGAAGCGTACCGAGTTAGTGGCGCGGATTATTTCTGATTATCTTAAATCAAGCGATCGCTTTGCCAAAACTATCGTTTTTTGTGAGACGACTGACCACGCAGAACGGATGCGGGTAGCATTGGTGAATGAGAATGCTGATTTGGTGGCGGAGAATAACCGCTACATTATGCGAATTACTGGGGATGATACTCAGGGTAAGGCAGAATTAGATAATTTCATCGACCCGGAAAGTAAATATCCCACGATTGTGACTACCTCTGAGTTATTGACAACTGGCGTTGATGCTAAAACTTGCAAGTTGATTGTTTTAGACCAGCGCATCCTATCCATGACTAAATTTAAGCAAATTGTTGGTCGCGGAACTCGCATTGATGAAGACTACGGCAAAATGTTCTTCACCATTATCGATTTTAAAAAAGCGACACAGTTATTTGCCGATCCTGATTTTGATGGTGAACCTGTACAAATTTATCAACCCAAACCAGATGACCCAATTAATCCGCCTGATAATGGGGATAATGAGCAAGTCATAGATGATGGTGAAATTAGCCGCAAGCAAAAGCGAGAAAAGTATGTAGTTGCGGATGAAGAGGTAGCGGTTGCTTTTATTCGAGAGCAATACCACAGCAAGGACGGTAAGCTGATTACGGAATCGATAAAAGACTATACTCGCAAAACCGTTAGTCAGGAGTACGCTTCATTAGATGCTTTCTTGAAGAAATGGCAATCTACAAAGCAGAAGCAGGCTATTATCCAAGAGTTACAAGAACTGGGTGTGCCTTTGGAAGCGTTAGAAAAAGAGATTGGTAAGGATTTTGACCCCTTAGATTTGATTTGTCATGTTGTCTTTGACCAACCGCCGCTAACACGGAAAGAAAGGGCGAACAATGTCCGCAAGCGTAACTACTTTAGCAAGTATGGCGAACAAGCCAGAACGGTTTTAAATGCTTTGTTGGATAAATATGCTGATGAGGGAATTGAAGATATTGAAAGTTTGGATGTGTTGAAAGTTAAACCAATCAGCGATTTAGGCACTCCGTTAGAGATAATTAGTATTTTTGGTGGTAAGCAAGGTTATTTACAGGCTTTGTCTGTTCTCAAGCAAGAACTATATCGAGTATCTTGACTTGCTGGAATAGGATATGATTTCTCTTCTAGGTTAATCGTGCCAATCGGCGATCGCACTCATTTATTATTATGTCCATCAGCACTACAATTAAGACTATTCAAGATATCATGCGGAAGGATGCGGGCGTTGATGGTGACGCGCAACGCATTAACCAGTTAGTTTGGATGATATTCCTCAAGGTTTTTGATGCCCGTGAAGAAGAATATGAACTGTTAGAAGATAATTATAAATCTCCGATTCCTGAAGGATTGCGTTGGCGGAATTGGGCAGCAGATTCTGAAGGTATCACGGGAGATGGTTTGCTAGATTTTGTAGATAATGCTTTATTTAAAACCCTCAAAGAACTGAGAACTACGGCAACTGATGCCCGTGGGCAGATGATTGGTAAGGTGTTTGAGGATGCCTACAACTATATGAAAAATGGCACTCTCATCCGCCAAGTAATTAATAAGCTCAATGAAGTTGATTTTAATAAAAAAGACCAGAAAAAACAGTTCAGCGAAATTTACGAGAAAATTCTCAAAGATTTGCAGAGCGCAGGAAACGCCGGAGAATATTATACTCCCCGTGCGGTGACAAAGTTTATTGTAGATAGAATTAAGCCGCAATTAGGGGAAATTGTATTTGACCCTGCTTGCGGGACAGGTGGCTTTTTAACCGCAGCTATTGATTACATTCGCCAACATTTTCAAAGTGCTGATGTTCCAGAAATTCTGCAACGGACAATTCGCGGAACTGAGAAAAAGCCGTGGGAGCATCCAGTTTTGGAAGATTTACCATTTCTGAGAAAATGTAGAAGGAAATAACGCTGTGCGATCGCTGACTATGAGCCAAGAGAAACAAGAACGTATCAAAGCCTGCTTACAAGAACTGGC
>JAHHHN010000051.1 GCA_019359325.1 Mojavia pulchra JT2-VF2
TCTAACGGTTTGTGTGTTTCAACTAATAAGCTGATTGATGACCGTTTAGGGCCAGATGGTGAACCGCTAGAGGGGATTATTGTAGTCAACGATGAAGATAATAAACGCATATTAGCCAGACTTCAACAGGGCGAAGTAGCACCCCTCGAAACCGAATCTCAACGCCAGGGGCGAGATTTTGATGGTGATTATATTGGTGTAGCACTCGCAAGTAAGTATCCTAACTTTACAGCAGAAGCTGAGTATAGGAACCAGAGAGAAAATGCTTACGCTCCTACTGTCAAAGAAAAGAAACAATCATTTTATATAGATGGTAAGCAACCACCATTTGAAGAAATCGCCATTCACATGAGCGATAGTATCAGTGTGGGAGTCATTAACAATCAAGTAACCGCATTGGAGGCATTAGAATCTGAAATTGAAATTCTAAAAAGTTACGGAACCCCTGAGCAAAAATCTGAATATCTAAACAAAGTATCACATCATTATCAAAAATTATTAGAAGCTGAGAATTACTTGATTAGCCCATCACCAATTAGAGAAGAATACAAGCCATATATACAAGAATTTGTAGCTTTAGCTAACGCTACTAGAACCCCCGGAATTATTGAGCAGGCGATGGAGAGAAATCGCTCCTTGTATAGGAAAATGATTGAGGAGGGTTGTTATCAAAACCAAATAGGGGTAGATTTATTTAAAAGTTCTAAAAAGCCAGATATGGGTTTAATTAGAGAAAATAATCGCTATTTGTACCGAGATGTTAATTATATTAAAGATAAAAAATCCTCCACAGCTTATTTAAATAGTGGCATTACAACAAGCGGTTACTCACCAGTAGAACTAATTATTAATCAAACCAACAAATATTTTCACTCTTCACAACTAGAATCACGCCCCATAGTTCAGTTCCACGATTTATTCAACGGTGTTGAATTCACCCCGCAGCAGAGATTTAGCGCAATCGCTGCCAAGTATGAGTTCGACCGTTTGTTCAATGCCGCAGTCGCAATGGAAAGGCGGAGGGAGAGTGAACGAGGCCCTAGTGCCATCATCCAAACGCAGCAAGGGTCAAAATTGGAAATCACAAACCTGACTCGCTACGATCATCCCTTAATCTGGAAAGCACAGACCATTAATCTGAAACTAGAAACGGACAAGCGTTCCTCAAAACTAGTAGCACTCGCCCAAATAAATAATGAAATTGGGGATGATGGCCAGCCTCAATACCGTAAGTTGGGTACAGTGAGTCCTCAATCGGTGTCAGAATATGGACTCAAGCCAGGGACTCAGGCAAGCAAAGCCTCACTTGTTGAATTCAAACCCGAACTAAGCCGAGGGCAGACTAAGTTAATGTTCCAGCAAGCTTATCAGTTTGCCCAAGCATTTCGAGTGAGCATACCAGAACATGAGCGATTATCAGCAGCGGCAGCGGCGTGGAGTGTAGGGGCGGCGAGACAGGATGAGCTAGAGGATAAACAATCAGATAAAAGCCCGATTCAGAAAAAAACTCCCAACTTTGTGTTCGCGGCGTTTAGCGACGAGATTATTTCCCGATTGGAGCAGTTACAATTCACGGATTTAAGAGTTGGGACTCTGGGTAGTGAAGCAAACCAGTTCAAGGGCCAACAGTGGAACCAGGAGCAAAAGTACGCTGTCCAAATCCGGGCGAGTGACCATCCACCAGGGCATGATCGTCATGGTTTGAGATTGGTGTTCGTTGCCGGGAGTGATGGCAAATATAAAGAATTTGCGGCGTTAGAGCCGAGGACAGCGCATTTACCAATTGATACGAAAGCTATTGCGAACATTCTGAGAGGAGAAACTTCGACTGCCAAAGCCATTGTTGAAGTGCCAGGGCGAGAACCAGTAGAGTTTACCATCAGAGAAATCAAGAAATTCGCCCACGCAGATAAAGCGTTTCACTCCGAGCCTGTGACGCTCTCAATTGGTAAAGTACCAGTACCAACAGGGGTAGTGAAAATCAAATTGGATGGGAAAGTATTGGGGGAATTAGACCCTGATTCGATTAAGCAGCTTCAGGCAGTAAATTACATTAAAGATGGCAATCCACTGAACCTAAAACTGACTACCATATCAGACAAATATAATGCTTTTGCAATTGCCTCCTCACCGAATGGGAATTTAATAAAGATTGATAAAACTAATTCTTATGATTATCAAGGTCAGAGATTTAATGACCAGGAATACAGAAGACTTACCTTAGATGTACCCCAATCTCAAATTAAAGATGCAGTGTTTTTGGATGGGGAACCGTTGGGGGTATTATTTTTTAATAAGGATAAAGAAGCTCTTAAAAATTTGGGGGTGCTACAATTTGGAAAATTAACACCCCTTCAGGTCACATTACAAAGCAACTTCAATACAATAATGGTAGTGAAAGTTGACCCGGATACCATTGAGTATCCTGAAACTTGGGTTAAGGATACTCAGGTGTTTGGTCAACAGACAGTCAATGAAGAACAACACAGAGCAATCGAAAAAACTGCGGCGATTTTGTACAAAATCAAAGAGCGACCAACTATTCTTTTTGCAACACCAGAAGATAAATTATTAGGATTAACTCAGTTGGCTGTGGATAATCATAAAGTTGAGACTGTCACCAAGTGGTTGAACGAAAAAAACATAGCGATTGCCCAACTGTTAAGGGAAGATGTGCCACTGGAAACTAAAAAGGGGTTGGCGGTTTTTAACTTGGCTAACTCGTCCATCCCAGAACCAGTTTTTGAGGCGATGACCCAAAAGTTTGGGAAGGTGATTGAATCCCAAGAACAGTATCAAGAGAAAGTGCGTAGTCTGCCTGACCGACCAAAGCATTTGAAACCACCACAGTCAGTCGTTAGTACACTATCATCTCAAGCATCAGCCCAAACGCCACAGCCTCAGCAGCAAAACAAAGCTGCCCCCAGCCAACAGACTCAACCGATAACCATAGAAGACTTACGCGCATGGTGGCGTACAGCCAATAATTTGGGTAAGCCTGAACCATACAAACAAAGAATCGCCCAAATCGCCAACGAGTTCAAGGCTACAGGACAGCTGTCACCCCAAGCAATGGAGGCAATGCAAAAAGATACAGTCAACCGAATTGCCCAAATCGCTCATAAAATCGTTTCTACTTTGGGTCAACACCAGACGGATGGTAGTACCCTTGTCCAGGGTAAGATTTATGATGTCAGCTTTCACCCTGAGCGCAAAGATTGGGCGATTGCACACTCAAAAGGTGATGTAATTTTGGATGTGCAAGCTGGGAGAGTGCAGATTAATAAATTGACACCGGAAATATTGCACTCTTTCGAGAGTGCTAATAGCAAACTTGATGAGGTTTTGGAAAGTAAAAAACAGAAAGCGCAATTGCAAAGGTAAACAAGGAGACTCTGCTAAATCAGCGAATTGTTTACTATAAGCTTAAATCTGTCGTCAAGGTAGCTTATTTAGCTCCTCTTCTCTTCATATACTTTAACAGACTTTTAGATTATCTTCATTATTATTTAGCTAAAAAATAGATAAGCTTCATACTTTTAAAACTATTTAACCTCTTTAATACAAGCTTTTTAAAACTAGTATTTTCCTCATCATTACTTAAATTTAATCTCATTATTTATATCATTGTAGTAACAGCTTAAGTGAGTGATATTTAAATAGCTGTTAATAAATACTGCTCTCTTAAACAATGAATAAAAAATGGGCTGTTAAACGCATTACAATTAATTTGACATCAACTGAAGCAGAAAAACTTGAAAAATATTGCGTGGCGACAGGTAGACCTGCAACTGATGTAATTCGAGAATTAATTCGTTCTTTAAAAACTGAAGAATCAGAAAATGGTGTTTGAGTAATAAGAGCAAATTGCCAACCTCTCTCAAACATATTGCTGCCCTTGCTTCATTATTTCACATTGGTCGATAGCAAACTTTGCTAGCTCGTTATGTTGTTAGTTGCAAAAATCTCTTTGACTTTTGCCGTACTGCGGTTGTTTCTAATTTTCATATCAAGCAGCAACATTTTACTCATACTACTGAGCAGTTTGCTAGTTTATTCTGATTACTAAACCGGTATTTTAGCAAAAAAACTTGGAAATTCATGCTTTAAATTAATGTTTGTGTTTAGCATTTTTTTAAAAAACTTTAGCCTTATAACTAAGCTCTGAAAGCAAATATGGTAATTCAATCATCACTTCTGTTTTTTGATTTAGTTGCGAAAAAACTTGGATATTTCCATGATGCTTTTGGATAATCTGATAACAATCAGTTAAACCTAACCCGACACCTTTACCAACAGGTTTGGTAGTAAAAAACGGGTCGAATATTTTAGAAATATTTTGAGATTCTATTCCTATCCCATTATCAATAATTTTAATAACTGCTCTATCTCCTAAATTTTTAGTTTGAATAATAATTAGTTTATTAACCTGCTTTTGAGAAGATTCAAGGGCATCTATTGCATTTAATAAAATTTGGATAAAGACTTGATTTACTTGTTGAGGATAACACTCAAGTAATGGTAAAGACTCGTAGTTTTTAATTACTTGAATAGCCGGACAATCATGATGAGGATTTAGACGATGCTGTAATAGTGCTAAGGTACTATCAATCCCTTCATGGATGTTAATTTTCTTAATTTCAGCTTCATCATGACGAGCAAAATTTTTTAAAGATATAATAATATTTTGAATTCGAGTAGCACCTGTTTCCATAGAAACTATAATTTGAGGTAAATCTTTGATTAAGTAATCTAGTTCAATTTTTTCTATGTAGATTTGAATCTCTGGATCTGAATATTTTTGTTGGTAAAAAAAGATTAGGTTCAATAAATCTTGACTATAGTTTTTGATGTAAGTAAGATTAGCGTAGATAAAATTAATTGGATTATTGATTTCGTGGGCGATACCAGCCACCATATGACCTAGTGAAGACATTTTTTCTTTTTGAATTAATTGCGATTCAGCCATCTTTAAATTATGTAAAGCTGTATGTAATTGTTCAGTCTTAAGCTGAAGTTCCTGATTTTTTTGTAGAAGCTCTACTGTACGCTGTTGGACTCGTTCTTCCAATGTTTGACGAGCTAATTCTAATTCTTGAGTCCGTTGCATTACTTTTTGTTCTAAATTGTTAATTAAGCTTGTTAGAGAATTAGCCATTTCCTGGTAAGCATTAGCCAACTGCTCAATTTCGTCACTACTTTTAATATTCGGAATTGGGCTAGTTAAATCACCTGTGGCTAAGGTTTTACTTCGCTTTGCTAGTTGAATAATTGGATTACTAATTTGTCGAGCGAGTAAATGAGCAATTAATACTGATAGTACTGTTGCTAAACTTAACCCTAGCCAAATTAAACGCGTCAGCGTTAGCTTGGCTTGTTGAAAGTATTGAGCCACAATTTGAAGCTTGAGAATAGCTATCGGCTTGTTGCCGGAGTATATCGGCGCATAAATTGTATTTAATCCTACTTCTGGTTGAATCCGATAGATTGAGTGTTTTTGGAAAATTGTTGGCAGAATGTTCCTGGAAAAATTAGCTTGTTCCCAGGTATCCGGTTGTTGAGCAGAACTACTAGAAACAGAAAACTTACCATCTAAAGATATGATTTCGAGTTTAGTCGTTGGTTGCGAATAATTTAAAAATTGACGCAGCCAGCCTCGATCTATCAACTGTCCTGCAATTAAAGTTCCGCTTTGCTCACCAGTTCCATCACTGCGAGAAACAGGTGAGCTTCCTAATAATACTAGTCCTTGAGATTCTGTATCAATTAACACTTGAGATAATTTATGCCTCTGACTTAAATCTCGAACTTTTGCTTGTACTGCGGGAAGATTTAAGACTAAAGAGCCAGATTCACCCAAAATTTCGCCATTTGCGGACTTAATCACCTTAACTAGATCAATATCAGTAGTAAATAATAGTTGATTTGAAACTTCTTTTTCAATCCATGCCCGATTCGGCTGTTGAACTGCATTGTATAAATCAGTCCAATTAGCATAGCTAGAAATTAAATTTTGTAATCCTTTTTCTGTCGCAGATGTGTAACCACGAAAAGCTAAAACTTGATCGTCAAGTCGAGTTTTTTCTAGTTCAATGAGTGGTTTCTCTACAAACTGCCAAATTACATTACTTAAAACCAAAACTGGGAACAAAGATGCTCCAAAGGTAAAAACTAAAATTTTTGGTTGAAGCCTTTGCAGAAATTTTAGTCTTCTAGGGGTGTTCATGCACAACTGCCTTTAACCATTTATCTTTGCGAACACATTTGATTTCCTGCTGTGACAGAGTACTAAGCTTAAAGTGTCAAAGTGTCAAAGTGTCAATCTATTATTCCCAAAATCAGCTTGCTCATAAACTTTCGTCCGCAGCCTCATGCTCATACCAATTCACAATTCGCGGCGGACGCTCGCTCTCTCACGCTTCGCTGCGAAGAGCGCAATTAAAAGACTTAGATGCAGCAAAGCTTTCAATGGTTAAATCTGTATCAAACTTTTCGTGACTGGTGTTCTAGATAGTCTGATTTTCCACCTAAGAACGAAATTTCGTGATTTGAACCATGTTTAGAACTGGGTTTGAGAGTGTCGACTCATGCCCACATAAAAAACCTACACCTATCAAGAACAGAGCAGTGGGAGGATGTACTATCCCTTCTTCCCCAGCCGCCAAGCCTCAAGAGCCTGCCACCATGCGCTCGTTTGTAGGAGTGAAATACTAGCAGCAATAAGTTTTTCAAAAATCTTCACAACTTACTCACATTCTTGTTCTAGATTAAAGTTGCCAAGTTAAAGTAGTGAATCTGACCAATACATCCCTCAGCTTTTGAAAAGTGGCAGGATTTATACCAATTCACAATTCGTAATTAAAAAACTTACATATAGCAAAGTTTTCAATGGTTAAATCTGTATCAGATTGTGCGTGAAATGGTATTAGGCGATAGAAAAAAGGAATCAGCCAAGGATAAGTAATCTTCTGAGCAATTTATCCGCAAAAAGATAATTTAAAAGAGATATCGCAGATTTTCATATATGCACATGGATAGAAAAAATTAACTGATTCAAGCTTTCAAAAGCTTAATAACGTTGTTTTGTTAGAAACAAATACTAAAAGGGTATTTAATGAAAACTGAATTTAGCTCACTCGTCACTAAATCATTAGTTCTTTCTATAGCGACTACTCCACTTAATAACCAGAAGGATATTTGTCAGCCGTTAGCAAATTTATTTCCTTTGCTCGAAGGAACAGAAATATTTCCACAGCAAGGAGAACAGTTAATTCAGCTTCACAATGAAATTAGGTTTCAGATTGAGGAAATTCTTACTCCTATACAGCTTCATCAGTTTGCAGCCTCTTTAGAAGAAGGTGGAAATTTTAAAGACGCTGTTTGTGTAATGAACCTTTCTTCTCAGGAATGGACACAATTGCGTCAAGTTTTTCAGTCATCTTGCCTAAAATTAGCTGTTTTGTTTACCTCTGAACAGGAAAAACAAATTCTGCAAAGTTTACAAAACCGTTATAAAAACAAACGTATTAGGAATGAAGAAATAGTAAAGCGGCTAACAAGTTTATTGTCGATTCCTCAGCAGCCCTCTACCGATAGCGGCATTGGATAATAAAAAGCCAAGACAAACACCCTCTAAAAATCATTTCGCTAAATTCTGGTTCTCTGAAAAAGATTCACCCAGATACATGAAACTTCAAAGGTTATTAAACTGTCTATTGCAATAGGTGATTGAGCGAAATTTTGAGTTGAATAATGACATTGCACAAAAATCAAGGTAATGGCTATTTAGCAGCAATTGCAGGCGGAGTAATTGGGGCAGTGGCATTGATGAATTTAGGCGTTTATTTAGGAATTACTTATGTCAAAAACTTAATGCCGAATGCGGAATTAGAAGGCGTAATCCCGCCTTCGATTGGTTATTTTGTAGGCTGGTGGATAGGAGCGGTCTTTGGCTGTTGGTTGGTTTTGCGCTGGAGAAAATATCGTAGAGCAACTAAAACTGCTCAAGTCTTGGCAATTTTGGCTCCTTTGGGCATAATTGTTAGCTTAGGTGTTTACTCCACGATTTTGAATTTGGTAAGGAGTGGGAGCAGCATACAAATTGCCCTGTTATATGAGATAGTTCGCAGCATAACAGTTGCGGGTTTTACTATCCCTTTAGTATGGCTGGCAAGATTCTTGTCAAAACCCCGCACTCCTTACTCGCATCAATAGTGGTATTTACCTTCTCTTACCCTGTGTTACAACCACCTGACTCGACGGCTGTAACGATGCCCGTGCCTCTGCCTCCGAGACTGCTGGCAATGCAGGTCTAATCTCTGCATTTAAAGACCATCTTTCATAGGTTTCGTTTGTGACCCAAGCCAGTGTTGCCCCAGACTCAGCACCGCTACGAATCATTTCAGCAGCTTCCAATGCGTCTTTCTCAAAGTCAGACTGTGGGTTGCGATAAGACCACTGAATAAACCAATACGTACCCAGCGCACCTTCGACCTTCTGGAACTCAGCGCAGAAGATGTAGTTTTTGAGTACACTAGCGATCGCCGCATAACAAAAATCTTTCGGCTCTCCCGGCATTCCCTCCTCACACCATTGCTGAAAGGCACGATGGGCGAAGTGGTTGTACAGACCAGCAAATGAATCTTTACTCCTGCGGTGCATCAGGAACGAAAGCAGCATCGAAGCCTGACCCTTAAACTGATCCTTGAGTCCACCGGCGTTGTTGCGTGAATAGGGAAAATGGTAAATTTTACCTATCGCCTATGTTCTCTCACTGCCTAGTCCAACGATGAAGACGAAAGCTCAGTACAAAGTTAGGAATTGGAACGCTTACGATGCAGCATTAAAGCTTCGAGGCAGTATAACCTTCTGGGTAAACGAAGAGATAATAGAGCAGTGGCGCAACCAGCAGAAAACTGGGAAAAAAGGAGCATCGAATTATTACTCTGATGTGGCGATTGCCACTATGGGAACGATTCAATCGGTGTTTCATTTACCAGGACGGCAAGCCGAGGGGTTTTTGGAATCGCTGTTCATGCTCATGGGGATTGAGCTAGCCGTACCGGATCACTCTACCCTATCGAGACGTTTAAGCAAGTTATCGGTAGAACTACCAGTAATTCCCAAGAACAAGGCTGTCCATGTAGTCGTGGATTCAACTGGGGTGAAAGTTTATGGTGAGGGTGAATGGAAAGTCCGCACGCATGGGGTTGGTAAAAGGCGGACATGGCGCAAGTTACATTTAGGAGTTGACTCCGAAAGTGGCGAAATCCTGGGTACGGTTGTCACCACTAATGATGTAGCTGATTGTGAGGTGCTACCAGACATATTGGAGCAGATTGAACAGCCCATAGAGCAAGTATGTGGTGATGGTGGTTATGACACATTTGGCTGTTATGACACTATTGCCGAACGAGGAGCAAAAGCGACAATTCCACCTCGCAGCAATGCCAAAATCCAACAACCACACGATTTAGCACAGCCACATCCTAGAGATGAAAATCTGTGCCGGGTGAACCAAGTCGGGCGTAAGCAATGGAAACAAGAAAGCGGCTATCATCGCCGTTCGTTGTCCGAAACTGCTATCTTTCGACTCAAAATCATCTTTGGTGGTAAGTTGAGACGACGCTTTGCGTGACAATCAGGCTGTCGAGTTATTTTTACAATGTGCGGCTCTTAACCGCATGATCCAGTTGGGCAAGCCAGACTCTTACAAAGTTGAAGGCTAATTTCAATTCCAATCACCGATTGGAATGTCATTTTTTTCTTTCATGCAACAAAGCCATAGAGAACTGGTGAACAATGCGGATTTGAGTAATGGCACAATTGAGTCATTTACCACTGAGCGAACTTACCCCAAAGAATATTCTGAGGCAATCGCACAACTGAAGCAGCAACACCAGCAAGAATTGGAACGGCTGGAGCAAGAATTAAGGGTTGGTTTACTCTCAGAAGCTACAACTAAGGCTGAAGAACAAGTACAAGAACAACTTACCGCTTTGCAAAAACTGTTTCAAGAGCAGAAGAAGCAAAACATCCAATTACAGCAACGACTGGACGAGTTAGAGGGGCTAAGGCAGTTAGAACTTGAGAACCAAAGGTTACAACGACGCATTCAGGAGTTAGAGAACGCCCTTGAAGAAAGTCCTGCTCAGGAATGGGGGAATACTCTGACTCTTCAAGCAACCAAAGCCCTGAATAAGCAAGTCAAACAAGCCTTGGAGAAAACCATTGATTTGCGATCGCTAGCCCAGGAAGCGCCCAAAGAGAATGCCACCGAATGCTTACGCTTGATGGGCATGGCTTTGAAGCAGATCGCCAGCGCCATGAACAACACCCAGGCACTTCAAGCTGCGGCGTTAATCTTGGGCAGTGAGCCGACACCGCAGGCGATCGCATATCGCGCCGAACAATTACAACTACTTCCCCAAGCGGTCGCTGACATTAGACAGGTTTTGTCTAGTCCTGGGTGTACTTGGCAAGAATATTTGGATGTGGCGCAGGAGTACGAGGTCATTAAACAAGACTACTTGGCGGAATTGACACGGCAAGAGAAAGAGTTAATCGCTGCACTAGAGAAAGCTGAACAACCTGCTGTGATTGGGCTTGGTTCTATCGTTGCTCACGCTGACCCATACCGGACTTTGTATGCCGCCAGAGGAGAAGTGATTCAGGATTTGGGAGATGAGGTAATCGTTGCATGGGATCACTGGCAAAACGAATCGAAAAAGACTGACAGGTATTTCCGAGACGAGTTGCGATTCTGGCAACCTCAATAGGCTTCCAGTGTATCGGTGACTTTTTAGACAAATAAATGCAACTACCAAGCCCCGCAATCACAGTGGGGGAAATTTTCGTGCGTCAACAAAAACAGGAGATTGTGCAATGACCGCAACTACTACAAGACCCAAGCCCAAAAAGGCTGCTGCTAGCAAAAAGGAATCCCCATATAAAAGGCTTCATGTGATTATCCCGATTGAAGATATGCTGTGGGCATCGCAACAAAAGCCTTCAGTAACGCAATTGTGGCAAGAATGCTGGACGGCTGACCCTTATGGTTCTCGGTGGATGCCGCTAACAAGTGCTTTGGGGTACAGTACTTTTATCTGTGCAAAGAAAATGCTCTCCGAAAGCGGGTTGTTCATCTTCAAACCCGACAAATCGATACAGGATGGACGGGAGACAGTGAAGTGGGTGGTGAAGAATTTGCATGGCAGCCGGATGAAAGAATTTTGGGAGAAAGCCAATTCTGCGTCACCAAAACCAGATGCTGAAAAACGAGAACCAAATGCTGGGGATTCAGAGAAAGATGCTGGCACCGAAGAAATGCGTGCTTTGTACAAAGCGTCTATTTTAGGAGAAATTCAGTCAGAGCAAGGATTCCAGGAAACCTCACGAACTGTTCAGGAACACATCACAATCTCTTTTGAAGAGATTGTGATGTGTATCTCTGACACGCTTACACAAAATCCGCGTGAGGAGGAGACGGCTCACGCTCCCTTGGGGGTCGCGTCGCCTCAGTCTGTTCAAAGCGTGTCAGAGAAGGAGGAAGACTCGCCTACGGCGAATGACTGTACATCGCTAGCGCTTGTGGATGCTGCACAGGGTGAATCTGCTTTGTTGATAGGAGAAAGCCAGGATTGTGGTGTTGAAGCGATATTCCCTCATGAAGATACTTGTTCCGCCGCGTCCGTGACTCAAAATTTAACTGGCTTGGAAGAACAAACCCAACCCAGCTTTTACGCTTCATTGCTGGCTCAAAACCAGGATTGTGGTGTTGAACCTACAATCTCTCATGAAGGTACTTGTTCCGCCTCGTCTGCTGCCCAAAATGAATTTTCTTCAAGTTCAGCGATCGCTGATCAAACACCAGAGCAAGTAGAACAAGGTTATTCTGCTTCCTTGCGGGGAGAAAACCAAGTCTCTGGTGTTGAAGTGAGGGACTGTAATGAAGGTAGTTGTTCTGCCGCGCCCGTACCAAATCCTGAAAAGTGGTCGCATGAGGCGATTGTAGCGAGGTCAAATATGCGACCGGAGCGTATGCAGAAACTGAAAGTGGCGGCGAATTCAGGGCAGAATCCGGGCTTTGGCTTCTTGCTCTCGTGTTGGAATGACGATCCGGCACTGGTGATAGCGATCAAGAAACTACTGGTGAAGTTTCCGCAGTGGGGGTTGGTGGCTGTAGATGGGATGTTGATGAAGTGGGATGAGTAGCGAGTGCTATCGATTAGTCGCATATTTCAGCAACCGTTCCCACTCCCAACGCCATGCAGCATCTACCGTGATTTCTTTACCGTTAGCGAACTTGATAAATTCTGCGCCATTTTCATAAAAGACATCAGCGACGAGGCGATTGCGGACATCGTAACCCCACATTTTTGCGGCAGCATTCCACCATCGCTGCCCAGGTGATTCGAGATTTGGCAGTTCAAGATACTCATCGCGCCATGCTCTTGGCTTCCATTGCTCACGCAAAGCACTAACCAAAATCGCGTTTGGGAAAAATTGCTTTTCATGCTTTTGTAGCCACAGCACATAGTCAATTGTGCTTCTAAAAGCATCTTCTAAACCATACGTGCAACCTTCTAAGAGGCTGTTTGAAAAGTCAACGCCGAGGCTGACTAACGCTCGTTCATATTTTTTGAATATCTCGTATTCAACGGAGTCTTTTTCCCAGAACCACACAGTTAATACTTCTCCCCATGCAGTTATTTTCGCTTTCTTATAGTTTAATGCTGGTAGAAATACTCTGCTTGTACTCCCCAGTTTCGGCTCAATGCAGAGATTCAGCGTGTAGTTAGGCGGTGTTGGGACAATGTGCCAGGGGCGATCGCTTATCTCAAGGAAGCGTTACGGACTTGGAAAGGAATCAAGTCGCCGGAAGCTGTGTTTGTTGCGGCTTGCAAGGAGGGTAGGAAACCGGAGTCGGCACAAGCTAAATCCGAGGTGGTTGCTTGGTTCGAGTGGGCAAGACGGCAAAGGATTGTGATTGCGATGTCTGGTGAGGTCGTGTACACGCCCGATGGTGAGGGGGTGGCGTTGCATGAGATGATGCGGCGGTATCCGGTGGCGGAGATGAGTAGCGTCAATTACTGTTTTATGCTTTTGGCATGGTAGAGTACACTGACTGGCGTTGATGCAATAGCTCATACCATTGCCTCAATTTAGGATACTCTTGCTGCCAATTATTACCAAATCTGAGGCTGTAGTAACCCAAAGCTGATATAGCTGCAACATCAACAGCACTGAAAGTCTCATTGAATAGATAGGCACAGTTCGTCAACTTTTGCTCAAAAACACCTAAAACGCGATGAATGCTGGATTGGTGTTTAGCTTGGGTGCCAGAATCAGCTTGATTTCCTTTACGGGTTTCGTACCACAATCCCACAACATTATCTATCAAAGTGTCTGCTAACTCTTCCCCCTGACGGCAAGACCAACGCTCAATGCGTGAGCTGGGATAAAAACTTGGCTGAGGATAAGTCTCCTCCAGATACTCCACAATCAGCGTGGAATCCCAAAAAACAAGGTCATTTTCATCCACCAATACCGGAACTTTACCGATGGGAGATAAACGTAAGAATTCCGGAGATTTATTGTTAATGTCGGTTTGGTGTAGTTCGCAAGGTAGCTGCTTCTCGGCCAGGACAATTCTCACTTTCCGAGCGTAAGGCGAGCGCTGCGTGTAGTATAAGGTTCGCACCATTTCGCTGCTATAAAATCAGTAGTGCGATTTCCTATTTTAAATCAGTCATTACAGCTTTTGACTTTTGTTTTTAGTGTGTATGAGTAGTGATTCATACCACAGATAGCCGTAGAGAAAATATTTACAACCTACACTGACGATTGAAGGAAAAATTCTAGGAGAAACTAGATATGCAAACAAAACAGCTTGGCAATTCGGAGCTTCATATTACCCCAATTGGCTTTGGTGCTTGGGCAATCGGTGGGGGTGGCTGGGCTTTTGGTTGGGGGACACAGGATGATACTGAATCGATAGAGGCGATTAATCGCGCCCTTGACTTAGGTGTAAATTGGATTGACACCGCAGCTGTGTATGGGCTAGGACACTCGGAGGAGGTTGTTGCTCAGGCACTTAAAGGTCAGTCGGCTCGCCCTTACATTTTCACCAAATGCTCAATGATCTGGAATGAAGTTGGTAAAATTGGACGCAGCCTCAATGCAGATTCAGTCCGAAAAGAGATCGAAGGCAGTTTGCGCCGACTTAATGTTGAAGTAATTGACCTTTATCAAATTCACTGGCCCAACCCAGACTCAGAAATTGAAGAAGGCTGGACAACTCTTGCCAAACTCAAGGATGAAGGTAAAGTTCGCTATATCGGCGTTTCAAACTTTAATGTTGAACAATTGAAACGGATTCAACAAATTGCACCAGTCACATCATTACAGCCGCCTTATTCATTAGTTAAGCGCGATGTGGAAAACGAAATTCTACCTTTTTGCCAAGAAAACAACATAGGTGTAATTGTTTACTCACCGATGCAATCTGGCTTACTGACAGGAGCGATGAGTGCTGAACGCGCTGCTAATCTACCAGATGATGATTGGCGGAAGAATAATGCGGAATTTCAACAGCCACGTCTATCCCGTAACCTGAAGCTGGTTGAGGTGCTGCGACAAATCGGTCAACAACATGGACACTCACCTGGCGAAGTGGCTATTGCCTGGACTCTAAGCAATCCGGCTGTTCAGGGGGCGATTGTTGGTGGACGTAATGCCAAGCAAGTAGAAGGGATTATTGGTGCTGCTGAATTTCGCCTTAATCAAAACGAACTAGATGAGATTAACACTTTCCTAAATGAAAATCCTTGACATCTTTTGGACAATTGTCGCTCTTGGCTAGATGCGATCGCATAGACGAACTTCACTACTGATATATTTGGGTATTCATTCCCATTCTCAACGCCACGCCGTTTCTACTTTTACTTCTTTGTTGTTGGTATCTATTGGTGCGTTGTAGGCGGATTACCCTAATGCACCACCAAATTTTTACGTCAATTCACCAGCTTCAATTCTTCACGCTGATTATTTTTTGAACTAACCATTTTCATCAACTGCTGATTCAGGTAACTCTGGGCTGAAACATAAAGGTTATCCCAAATCACCGGATTTCGGCAGATTTTACTCCCAACCGTATTGCCTGCTAATTTCTCTGACAGCAGATACTTGCGGTAATAGTTCGTCCACAAATGCTGTAGAAAATCTTCCGCGAACTCATCAAAGGGAATTATCCAATTGTACTGTTCATCCAGAAATACCCGATAAGCGGCGACAATTGGCATGGCAATATCCGCAGGCGCACTAAAGCCAAACGAATATCGGCTATCAGGCAACAGAGTATTCTTACGCGGGTCAATTGAGGCGAGGTCAACTACTCCCTTCCTTTTAGGCTTAGTGATATGTGACTCGATTACCTGAAATAGCCGTTGCTCAATCCACAATCCTTTTGGCAGTAACGGCAGTAACTTTGATAGCCTTTGCCTTTCAGCTTCAGATAAAGAAGGTGTGTTGCTCACAGGCGGGTGTTTGGTTCTGCTTTTAGAGTCAGGGTTGTATTTGTTCCTGTCCAGGCAGTTCATCAACTTAATTAAATGGTTGACGTTGCACTGGGGACTCTTGGGCGCACCGCTCTGGTTTTGATAATAGGCAATGCGGAATGTTGTTTCCTCTTCCAATCCCAACTGAGCTAAAAATTGCTTGATAAATTTGTAATCACCCCTGGCGTTTACCTTAGAACGTGCATCTACCGGAGCAGATGTGTTTGATGCTAGGGCTATATCTTTTGCGTCGTCTTCACTCAGCCCAATGTGAATGGTGACTTTGACTCTAGCTTCACTCAGGTCGTACTTGTAATCTCTGGCTTGTTGAAAGGCTAAAACCGTATGCCCCCCGTTAATGATGCCATCGCTACCGCCCTCACTAGCCTCAAGTATTTCTAACTCTAGCTGTGTCTTTTTACTGTTAGGCTTCACCTTGTTGGCACACAGTACTATTCCGCTATGCCGCTCAAAAAATTTTTCGGGTTGAGTGGTTAATGAATCGAAAATTTGTCTGTATGTGGAGCTTTTGCGGTTAGGTTCCCGGATATTTGGCTCTAACGGTAAGTCGGCGGGGAAGCTGTCAACGTGAACGGTAGCGATAATGCAGTTGGGGTTTGCATTAAAAAACTGGTCTACTTTCAAAGCCCAATTTTTTGGCATAATCTTCTTGTGTGAGGTCGCAATTCATATTAATGAAGCATACGCGCATTTAGGAGCAAATGACTAAAATTCGTATCCTCTTGCAACCCAATAATGCCAATCGGCGATAACTTGGGCGGTTTCTTCATCAACATTAATGGGGTTAATTTCACATAGACGTGCGGAAAAAATATCATCAACGCTTCCCTGTTGATATCGCACCTCTACAAACATATCGTGAGAACAATCATCTGCTGGGGACATACCTACAACTTCAAGATTTCTCCCTTCGGGACGCTTGTGGCTAATCCACTTAGCCTGGAACGGAAAATCCATGTTTTCAGCGAGGTAGTAGTACCATCCTATTGCCCGTTCTTCTTCACCATAAGCATCAACAACAGCTTCCAATGCAATGCGTTCTTCTCGCTCTTCGTCTTGTTCTACCTTTGACATAGGTTTGATTAATTCATCCTGATAAATTTATTACTCTCGACTTCGCTCGATTACCGCGCCGTCGTAATCCTCCGGGGAAGGACGCAGGCGAAGTATTGCGAATGGGTTTGACTATTTTTTGAATTTTGAATTGGAGCAAAGCGATTGACTGCTGATTATTTCTTGGAGCGATTTTTCCGTCGAGATTGTTTTTGCATCTTTTTCTTAGCTTGATTTTTCCATTTTTTGTCAGACGAAAAACCAGATCCTTCTCGGTGTCCAAATAACGTTGTAAATTCTTCTTTTCTGCTCTCAGTTGGTCGAAAATAAGTCCAATCTTTCATTTCTGATATTGCATCTTTAATAAAAGAGTAACGAGGATTTTCGCGTAGTTTATTTAAAGTTACTTCTATTCCCTGTTGAAAGCTATCATTAACATCTTCTTGGTCAATAAAAAGCTGTTCAACTAAATCTTCTTCAAATACTCTATTAATTTCTTCATTAAGTTCAACTGCACAAAGTTCGGCACTATTAATAACTAGGGTAGTCCAAATATAATAATCTTCTTCCTCACCTATATTAGAGAAAAGTTCTTTATAGTATTGTATAACTTGTTCTCTGGGAATTTTATCCTGAGCCACTAAAACCAATAAGGATTTTAGGGCTGCACCTCTGACATATTCATTGACATCTTTATTTTCTATTAGTTGCTTTATTGGTTCAATATTTCTATCATTAACAGAAGCCAGTATCCTACCTAAATCCTCTGTTACTAAATCTCCAGTTAAATCTAGGGCAATCTCCCCTGGAACTGAAAAAAACTTGATGATTACAGGATATGCTAACGGCTCTCTAAATTCTGCTAGTAAGTAGAAAGCATAAAGATGTAAAATATAGTCTGATTTTTCTAATAACTCTTCGAGATTATTGCTTAACTCTTCTAAAGTTGATAATAATCTAGGAGTTATCGCTTCCCGTTCTTCTCTTGCTCTTTCTATCGCTACAACAGGAAACTTCCCTGTAGTGTTTTCTAGTTCAGATAAAATTTCTTCTATTTGCATCTGTTGAAAATAGCGATCTTGATAAACTAACTCAAATTAGATTTAGTCTATCAAGATATTTACCCTCCTCAGAATATAATTTAAAAAATCAGCCACTCTATCAGCAGAGTGGCTCAAGTAATCATCCCAAAATCCCAATCACCGCCGCCAGAACAGCAGCAGCCCTTACTCCAGTTGGCACAAAGATTCGCTTACGCCAGTTAATAATTTCGGTGAAACAACCCACAGCTATCAGTTGCTCAGCAAGCGATAAAGCATCAACCAACTCAATCCGTGGCTCACCAGCAATGTAAGAACGACGCAAGGATACGCCACCCGGCAACTGTTGTGAATAGCCTTCATTCAGCACCAGTGATACCAATTCGGCTGGACTTAACAGCTTGTTTTTCATGCCCAACTGTTCTGCCACAGATTGAATATCTACAGCATTCACCACCCGACCGAGAATTTTCTGCCCACCACTAGTTTGCAACCGAAATACTCGACTGCTGTGCTGCGGCAGGATTTTCCAAATGGGAAGTAAAATACCAGTAACTAGATGCAGATAGTCAGTGGTGAACTTGGGCAACTGGTCTATTTCCTTTAACCAAGCAGCAATAAACTCATCAGCCGAAACCTGCTGCCAAGTGGATGACTCCAATTGTTCAAGTGTTACACGGGTTTCTTTTTGTGGTCGGACGAGCAACACCCTTGGCGCAACACCACCATCAGCGTTGAAAATACTATGTGTCGGAATTGACACACCAGCATTGCCTGACTTGGAGTTGATCATGAGCCGTCCTTGATATTGAGTGGCGAACTCAAGCATCTCGTCAGCCGTTCTGATGTTGTTTTTCTGGGTGCGTTTCACTTTTAAGTAATTGGTCACACTACCAGTAGCAGGGTGAGTGTACACAGCTTCCTGGCTCTCAACAGCAAAGCGTTCAGCCCGGAGAGTTTCAACACCCATCTCGTAAATTCCTGCGGCGATCGCTGCTTCAATCTGCTGACTTAGCAATAGCTCGAATCGCTCGAAAATGATATTCTGCATATCAATTCTTAGAGCCAGCAAGCGGTTGAGGAATTGACGCAAAGGAGGCAAATCAATTTTCATACCGCCCTCATGAGATGTTAGCGATAGTCCGGTCATCTGCTCGAACTGCCCTAGTGAAACTTCAGCAAACCGACCTTGGAAGATTTGCTTAAACAATTCATACAAAGCGTGTTCGGCATAGTTCGACTCAAGATTATCTTTAGCCTCAAATATCCCATTGCCACCCGTCTGCCGCTGCCCTCTGGTGAGTGCGCCCAAACTATCCAGCCGTCGAGCAATTGTGCTAATGAATCGGCGTTCACCTCTAACATTAGTGGTTACAGGTTTAAAGATTGGTGCTGATGCTTGGTTAGTTCTATGAGAACGCCCAAGCCCTTGAATGGCATTGTCGGCTCTCCACCCAGCCTCTAACAAGTAATGCGATCGCCTCCTACGATTCACAGCATTTAAATCTGCGTGATAACTTCTGCCAGTACCACCCGCATCAGAGAAGATGAGGATTTGTTTGTCGCCGTTCATAAAAGCCGCAGTTTCAGCAATATTCGCCCCACTACCACGAGTATCCACAAACAAACGTCCAGATTCATCCTTCAGCACCCGCTTACTGCGTCCAGTCACTTCAGCTACTTGTTTGTGTCCGAAGTGCCACAGCAGTTGTTCTAGTGCGCCAGGGATCGGATCGAGGCTGGCCAGTCGGTCAACTAAGGTATCACGTAAACCCACAGCTTCAAGTGATATTACAGGAGAACCGTCTGCGTCAAACAGTGGCTCGGAGCGATCCGTTCCATCATCTCCTGAATGAATGGAATGCAAATGGATTGGAAATGCACTAATCCCGTGCTACTATGACTCATCTTCCTCGCTCTCTAAGACTTTTGCTGTTTCATTCAGCCTATTATTCGCATCCTTGGCAAGTCTAAGGCATGAGCTACTAACGGTTCCAGCTGTAACTGCTCCGACTGCTGTAACTGTTCCTACTGACACATTGCCTGAAAATAGTAGAATAACACCTACAAAGCTGATAAGCCCACTTGCAGCTGTTAATCCAAAAGCCAAGTTAAAACTAACACGGGCTTGACGAAGACGCTCTTGATGAATACTGTTGGAACTAATCAAGTTTAAATCTTGACCATTTGAGGGAAGTTCTTGCTCAACTTTCTCTTGTTGATTAAGCACTACAGAAGTAGACTTATTAGTTTTTCTGAAGATTGCTTTCATCTGTCTGTCTTTCCACGACAACAATTTTATTAAAGCTACTAGCTGCTTTAGTTCAAAGTTGAGAAAGTATAAAGTTGAACTGAGTTGTAGCTTACATACATCTGATAACTGACTTATGACTAAGTTATAACTAACTTATCGTCCTAGAATAGGGAAAAATATTATGATTTGAACAGTTCTGCTCAATTAAGAGCTATGTCCAGATCAATCAAAGTTTCTCAACAGCATATTGAACAGGTCAAATTAGCTGTCAAGCGGAGTGGTTTTCCTCGCCAAAAAGATTTAGCTGAGAGCTTGCAGTTGTCCTTGGCTACAATAAGTAATTTTTTAAATGGCCGATCCGTTGATTATTTAAATTTTTATGAAATTTGTCAGAAACTAGGGCTTGAGCTAGATAGAATAGCTGATTTTGAAATTCATAATGCTAATAATTCTTACCAGACTTTAGATTTGGAAACAGAACAAGCTCCTATTGCTCTTTTCCAAGAAGAATCAGAAATCAAAGCTTCTAATTATATAGAGCGGCCTCCCATTGAATCTCATTGTTATGAAACAATTGTGCAACCTGGTTCTTTGCTGAGAATCAAAGCTTCTAAGCGAATGGGTAAAACTTGGCTGATAAACAATATTATTCATCAGGCACAGAAGCAAAATTACATAACAGTACGTTTGAGCTTGCTCCTAGCAGATGGAACAGTCTTAAAGAATTTAGATGAATTTTTACGCTGGTTCTGTGTTGTTGTTTGCCGACAGATGAAACTAACACCCCAACTTGATGATTACTGGGAAAAGGGGTTAGGAAGCAATTATAACTGTACGCTGTACTTTGAAGAACACTTGTTAGCCCAAATAGATAGACCATTGGTTTTGTGTTTAGATGAAGTAGATCGAATTTTTTCTTATAGCGAAATAGCTGAAGACTTTTTAGGTATGCTCCGAGCATGGCATGAGGAAGCAAAAAGCCGCCAAATGTGGCGAAAGCTACGATTGATTTTGGCACACTCGACAGAAGCATACATTCCATTAAATATTAATCGTTCACCATTTAATGTTGGACTAGGTATAGAACTGCCAGAGTTTACAAATGAGCAAATACACGAGTTATCAAGACGACAAGGACTTAATTTAGATACATCACAAATTTTAGAATTAATGGACTTAGTAGGGGGACATCCCTATTTAGTGCAACGAGCAATTTATTATTTAAATACCCAGAAAATTAGCCTTGTAAAGCTCTTACAGGAGGCTGATACAGAGTCAGGTATTTATAATGACCATTTACGGGGACACTTATACAATCTTAAACAATATCCAGAATTAGCTGTAGCGATGAAAAAAATAGTTAATACAGCTAATTCTGTGCAATTAGAACCGAACCAAATATTTAAGTTGCAAAGTTTAGGCTTGGTAAAACTGCATGGAAATGCGATTGAATCACGATGTAATTTATATTCTCAATATTTCCGCGAACATCTTGGCAAGGAGTAACTATTTATTATTTTCAATACAACTAGATAAATGAGCGATGAAGGAAAGTAAAACATACAGATATCAAGTTGGTGGGAGTTTAGCGGCTGATGCTCCTACTTATGTTGTTCGGCAAGCAGATAAAGACTTATATGAAGGATTAAAAAGCGGAGATTTTTGCTATGTATTAAATTCACGGCAAATGGGTAAATCTAGCCTACGTGTCCGGACAATGGAAAGGCTAGAAGAAGAAGGACTTCGATGTGTTGCTATTGATTTAACAACAATTGGTAGTCAAAATGTAACCCCAGATGGGTGGTACATGGGAATTTTTTACGAGCTAGTCAGAAAATTTGAGTTATCTGATAGAGTCAATCGCCGAAATTGGTGGCGCGAACGCGAACAGTTACCATCTGTGCAGAAATTAAGTGAGTTTATTGAGCAGGTTTTACTATTAGAAATTAGTGAAAATATTGTTATTTTTATTGATGAAATTGATAGTATTCTCAGTTTAAATTTTTCAACAGATGATTTTTTTGCATTTATCCGAGCCTGTTATAATCAGCGCGTTAATAATCCATTATACAGAAGGCTTTCATTTGTTTTGCTAGGTGTCGCTACTCCTTCTGATTTAATTAAAGATAAAACTCGCACACCTTTCAATATTGGGAGAGCTATTGAGTTGAGTGGTTTTAACTTATATGAAACTCAAACTTTAGCGGCAGGATTAACAGGTAAAGTTAGCAACCCACAAGCAGTTTTAAAGCAAATATTAACCTGGACAGGCGGTCAACCATTTTTAACCCAAAAGCTTTGTGAGATTATCTATACTTGTGAAATTCCCCTTCCTGTTGTACAAGAGTCAGCGTGGGTAGAACAAATAATAAAATCACGCTTGCTTGAAAATTGGGAAGCCCAGGATAACCCAGAGCATCTAAGAACTATTCGTGATCGTATTATTAGAAGTAAGCAACGTGCTGGTCGGCTACTAGGACTTTATCAAAAAATCATTCAACAAGGAGAAATCTTAGCTGATAACAGTCCTGCCCAAAAAGAACTTCAACTTTCAGGCTTAGTTGTTAAAGAGCAAAGTAAGTTGAAAGTTTATAATCGCATATATGTTTCAATTTTCACCTCAAATTGGGTAGACAGAGAACTTGCTACTCTGCGTCCCTATGCTGAAGCCATAAACGCTTGGATTGTTTCTTCTTATCAAGATCAATCAAGATTACTACGAGGGCAAGCACTACAAGAAGCCTTAACTTGGGCATCAGATAAAAGCTTGAGTAACGAAGATTATCAGTTTTTATCAGCAAGCCAAGAATTAGAAAAAAAAGAGGTTAAACTTGCTTTAGAAGCAGCAGAAAAAGCAAATCAGATATTAGCAGAAGCCCAGTATCAAGCTAAACAAACCATCCGTAATGGATTTACTGGATTAGCTGTGATTTCATCGATAGCAGTAATGCTATTAATATTTACTAGCACGAATCTAAATATAGCATTACAAAAAGAAAAAATAGCACAGATAGAAACTCAAAAAGCTAATCAAAAGTTATACAACGCTGAAAAAGAACGCCAAGAAGTTCATCAACAAATTAATAAAAAAATTTTAGAAGTAGAGAATGTTAAAAAAAAGCAAGCAAATCTTGAAAAATATAATAATATAGCTTCCGAAAAAATTAAGCTGGCTGAGAAAAAACAAAAAGCAGCAGAAAAGCAAACTCAAATCGAAAAACAAAATCTTATAAATGCAAAAACCGAACTAGAAAAAATTTCTTTAGTAATCAACAAAAAAAATGAAGAGTTAGAAAAAGAAGCACAGAAGTATCAAGAACTTAAAGCTGAATACACAAAAGCTCAAGATAAACTTAAGGAAGCAGTATCTGACTTAAGGCAATTGTACGCCATAACACATGGTACAAGTAATGAAGGTAGAGACAGTTTAGCCTCTCAATTTGATCCAAGAGAATCAACTGTAGTAGCGAGAGGCCGTATCACTAGCTCGACTGAGAAAAAACCTGTTATCAATTTTCCCAATATTAATGACAAAGTTAGCGCAGTTTCGCCAAGTGCTTATCCAACATCAACAACTTTGAATGTAGAACCAATAACAGTCGATACTTATTATAATTCTCAAATAAATATAAATGATTCAAAAAATTCATTATTGCTTTCTAGAAGTTCAAGTACCAACATAAATAGAAATAATGAGGATTTAATTGCATTAAGCAGAGAGTGTAGCCGTAATGATATATTGCAGTTTGGTAGTAGTGGTTCGGCAGTACTTAACGTGCAAAAGCAATTGAAAAATCTAGGATTATACAATGGTGAATTAACGGGAAGATTTGATTATTTAACTGAAGCCTCTGTACTGAAATTTCAAAAAGCTTTAGGAATAACTACTAATGGTAAAATCTGTCAAAATTTATTAGACAAACTGTTAACAAATGTAGGCACTTCTGGTGAGATGTTTATTAACAACATAGTATCGGCAGTACAGACCAATAGCACTCCACTAGATGATATCACTTTTCAAAGTAGTAATTTGGTAATTACTAACGGTAGTATTGTTAATATTAATGGGGATGAGGCAATAAAAATTGCTCCTAGAGACAGAATTAATCTTATGACTAGAAGCGTAGGATTCCTCAGCACTAACGGAAAAATTTCTGTTAACACATTAGCTCAAGTTGAAGCTGGTAGCATTACCATTAGCACTCAACCGTTAAGTATACAAATGCTAAGGCAGACATTATCAGAAACAGAAGGAAATGGTAATGGGGGTAATCTACAAATTCCTAATAGTGAAACTATCCTCAATTCAGCAATACAAGCTTTTTCTTCACCTTTGCCTCCACCAGCAGAATTATTGCCGACTAACACCGAATATTTGTCCGCTACAGGCAATGGCGGAGATATTAACATTAATTCTAATTTACAAGGAACTAGCCATATACAATTAGCTGACACTAATGCAAAATTTCCCCAAACCTATAAAAGAGTTACACAAATAAGATTTCGTCGAGCGCGTAAAGTTGCCGTTTCTCAAAACAGAACAAACAAACTTTTTAATAATATAAAAATCGCTCCTTTCAGATATAACAATAAAATACTTGAATTGCAAAAATGGTTGAATACTAGAGGGTTCTACAATGGGCCCTTAGATGGGATCTGGGGAAAACAAACCCAAGAAGCTATCGAAGCTTTTCAACTTTACTATGGAATAACTAATTAGTGAAATCCAGTATTAGGAAGATACTGCTTTAATAGTTCTGCTTATATACAGCCTATTTGCTAATAATAGAATGCCTAGCAGCTACTATTATCAAATATTTTAATAAACAGAGGACACTTCATCCGTTATGTAAATCCTGTCTAAAATGCTTTCTAAATAGATAATTTGTACTAATTAGATTGTTTTAGACTTCGTTTACTTCCTGCTTTACCCTGGTAATGTCGGCATTATCCAGTCCACAGGCTAACACTGTCTAACTGACAGCTTTACGCAAATTAATTGCGGCGTTCAAATCACGATCAATTGTGACTCTGCAATGTTCACAATGAAACTTGCGTTCACGTAACAAGAGAGTTTCTTTTTTAGTTCCGCAACCAGAGCAAGTTTTACTGCTGGGGTAAAATCTATCAACTACTACAAGTTTTGATCCGTAAAGTTCACACTTGTAAGTTAATTGACGACGGAACTCATAAAACTTCATATCAGCGATCGCCTTGGCTAAATTACGGTTTGCTAACATCCCGCGCACATTCAAATCTTCAATCCCGATAACAGCGTGGTTTTTGCTGATATAGGTACTAATCTTATGCAGTGTGTCTTGACGAATATTAGCTATTTTACGATGTAATCTAGCTACTTTTAATTGAGCTTTTTTATAGTTATTTGAGCCTACTTGCTTACGACGATTAAGCCATTGCATACGAGACAACTTCTGCTCATATTTCTTGTAACTTTTCGCACCGTTAAAGACTTCACCAGTTGACAATGTAGCTAAATGGTTAACACCAAGGTCTACGCCTACAAACTCCACAGCTTTAGGAGTAAGAGTTGGTTCTACTTCAAATCTGAAGGAAATAAACCATCTGTCTGCTTGTCTGCTAATTGTGACTGACTTAGGTTGAACTTGAGGTAATCGCTCATAAGTTTTTAAAATTCCGATTTTGGGAACTTGAATTTTGTTATTACCTAAAATCTTGACTGTTCCCTCTAAAGTAAAACTATCTCGTTTACCTTTCTTCTTACACTTAGGAACTCCAGCCACTTTCTTAAAACATCTATCCCAAGCAATTCTTAATGCTGTCAATGCTTGTTGTGGAGTGGATTTAGAACATTCGTAATACCAAGGACATTCTGGTTTTACTAATGCTACCAACCATTTATGCAAGTCAAAATAACTGGGAAATTTAATCTTATCTGTAGGGTTAGCTTTGTTGTGGTCTAATATCTGCTTGGTCACAGCTAACCCCCAATTCCAAGCGTGTCTTGCTACTCCGCAATGTTTTAAAAATGCTGTACGCTGCTTATTGTTTAATTTCAATTCAGTTTTAAAACCTAGCAGCATTTATCTAACCTTCGTAACTATCGAGTTATGCTATTTGCAAAATCAATTACCCCACTAAATACCGAACAACTTGCGGATCTAAGTCTGCAATCCGCTTCTTAATTGGCTGCGGAGGATTATTAAAAAACCGTTTTAAATCTCGGCTTTTGACTTGATAACGATTGACACAACGCTTTTTCGCTTTCAACCAACCTTGCCTTACCCAATTAACAACTGTGCTTGGAGGCACACAAAGGTTGTTGGCAATTTCACGACAACTGTAATTATCAAGAACTGGGCGTGTAGAATACCCCAAAGAATACAATTTTTTCGTAACTGCTGATACTGTGCGTGTATATCCTCGTCTTTTAAGCCGAAAAACTATTTGCTTTGGAGTGTACATTTCTGCCATTTCGTCGAGGGTTGCTAATTCATTGTCATCCCATTTAATGCCCATAACTAAATTCCTGATATTCAATACTGATAAATCAAATATTTCAGGCAGATTTTGTTGTTTTTTATTAGTTTGCTTCTATCGCCCGTACTTCTTCTAATTGCTTGTACTCATTCCAATTTCTGGGATTGTGGCGTGATAACATTGCTTCTTCAAAATCCCAATTTTGAGAACTGATATCGAACAACTCAATTGCAGTATCAAACCCGCACTGCAAAAATCTGGTGTACGATTCTTCCGACCAAAGAATTGATTGAACAATTGCTATTAAAAGATTGAGATTAGTTTCGCTTGCTGCACCCTCTTTTTGCAGCCAATCAATTGTGTCTAGTAACTGTTTCTTAGCAGAAGCCGCAGTTGATTCTGGTAGTGCAGCAATGGGGGTGAATCCTGTTAGTTGTTTCATAATTATTTTGGTGTGGCGACTCCAAAGTGAGCCGCCAATACTTTGTGTTAATTACCGTCTTTTACTCGGTACAACAGCCTGATTCTGTGGCTGCAACGATGCCCGTGCCTCTGCTTCCGAGACTGCTGGCAGTGCTGGCCTAATCTCTGCATTTAACGCCCAACGCTCGTAAGTCTCGTTCGTCACCCAATGCAGCGTTGCTCCAGACTCCGCACCAGAGCGAATCATTTCTGCTGCTTCCAGTGCGTCCTTTTCAAAATCAGACTGCGGGTTGCGGTACGACCACTGAATGAACCAATACGTACCCAGCGCACCCTCCACCTTTTGAAACTCGGCACAGAAGATGTAGTTTTTCAGCACACTAGCGATCGCGCCATAACAGAACTCGCTTGGATCTCCCGGCATCCCCTCTTCGCACCACTGCTGAAACGCACGATGGGCGAAATGGTTGTACAGTCCTGCAAACGAATCCTTACTCCGACGGTGCATCAGAAACGAAAGCAGCATGGACGCTGGCCCTTTAAACTGGTCTTTGAGTCCACCAGCAACAGGAATCACCCAGAGTTCGGTAAATGGCTCGTTGGTGAAGTTTTCGTTAATGGTCATCGGGCGGTCTGGACGAGAAATAGCGATCGCAAAATCGGCTTTGTTGCCTTTGAGATAACCGCCCTGTTGCGCTTCCAGAATTGTCAGCTTCGGTGGGCAGTCCAAAAGAAATTGCCCGTATTCCTTGGCACAGTTCGCTTGCAGCTTGGGTTGACTGGGTGGGATTAGAAAAACGCTGTTGTTGATTTTGAGAGTTTCCATATTTGTGTATGTGTTGATGAATACTGAGAGTGTGGTGATGTTTGTTGTAATGTTGATGAGGACAACACAGAAATCTCCTAAGTACCTGAATGAATCAGCGTTCGTTCAGGTATTTATTTTTGGTCAGCAATATCTAATGCAGGACTTTGATTCGGTTCAAGTTCCAGTTCCAGATAAGAAAGCGCAGTTTCAGCATCACCAATGGTCAGGTCAGGTTGATAATTCAGCGTTAGATAATCGGGATGTCTCGCAATTTCGTTGAGGATGAATTTTGCAGCATCAACGAAGGTGTGCAAGTTAGGCAGAGAAACTGAAAATTGCTCCTGCTTCTGGCTTACTGGCTGTGTTTGGGCAGTAGAGTGATTGATTTCAATGCTCAAACCAGCGGCTTTCAGTTCGTGTTTCAGCAATGCAACTTGGCGCAGGTGGTTGCTGATTTGGGCTTCTAAAAATGTCTTTAATTCCTGTACTGAAAGCAGTTTTATATCATTCTCAATCCGTGTTTCATCGTCTTCGGTGTTCTTGTTTGGCAGCAAAATGTAACGCCAACCTGCACCGTATTCTTCAGCTAGATATGTGTCCTCGGCGTAATACTTAAGTCCGATTATTTGACCGCGTTCTGTCCGTTGTCCAAAGCCAAAACGGGGGTATTGCCAACCCGGAGGAATTGAGACTGTAGGTTCCATTGTTTCAGTTAGTAAATGGTTATTTGTTGAGATTGAAAAACTTAATTAAGCTGCAATGTTTTCGTCAGTTGTGTTGGTTATACTTGCAGCGTTCAGAAAATCATCGAGTGCAACTGCGGCGTTTAACGGTTTGGTGTACTGTTGCTCGTCTATTTCGTTTGTCCAATGCGTGATGTGTTGAAATACCAAACGGGTGAACGAAAAAAGGTGTGGGAGAGTAGTTAGCGAGCATCTTACGCTAACATAGCTGAGATGCGATTAGGATTAGACCAAACTTATGATGAACAACCTCAAATCAATACTGTCTCACATCAGT
>JAHHHN010000052.1 GCA_019359325.1 Mojavia pulchra JT2-VF2
TCTGACCTAAAGACTGGCTTGTAAAATTTTAGGTTTCAAATCTTAGTAGCGTCCGCGTCCACCACCGCCACCATATCCGCCCCGGCCGCCACCAGAAGAACCTCTGTCTTCTCTGGGCTTGGCTTTATTTACTTTCAGGTCACGACCCATCCATTCAGCACCATCAAGTGCTTCAATGGCAGCAGTTTCTTCTGCATCTGAATTCATGTCTACAAAAGCAAAGCCGCGCAGACGACCTGTTTCACGGTCATTTGGTAGCACAACCCGCTTGACACTACCATATTCGCCAAAAACACCTCTAATATCATCTTCCGTAACTTGGTAAGAGAGATTACCTACATAAATTGACATCGATTTTCTCCCTCATTATCAGCGTGTAGAGATTTAAATTTCGGAGAGAAGCCAGTGAATACTAAAAACAAACACTGTCACCGAATTAACTCTCACTTTTTAGGATGCCATAGAAGGCAATTAGGCGCATCCAGTAAATGGTTAATAGATGGTTAACCAGTGATGTGATGATAAGGATGCGATCGCGCTTAAATCTTATACCAATCTCTGTAACTATTGCTGTATAAGGTTTATAACCATAAACTGCACTTGGTGACACGAACCTTCGATCTACGCCAACAAGGTAAGAAATGATATAGCCGGCTAAACACTATTTCTGCTCATAGAAAAGTTACGTCTCCACTCTCCCCTGCTCCTGCTTTTCAAGTTCGGCGGCAGCCGTATCCAGCTCCATCTCCAGTTGTTCCACCGTAGACAAGATGCCTTTAAGTTGTTCGGGAACGTCTTTCCCTATTCTGTGGGTGGAAACGCCGATAGGCTGCGTCATTCCTTGCAGCGCAAGTTCGGCAACCGTCTTGTTTTTAGACTTGCAAAGAATAATGCCGATAGTGGGCTGATCATCAGGATGCCGCAGAATAGCGTTTACCGCAGACACATAAAAATTCATTTTCCCCGAAAATTCCGGCTGGAATTCCACCATTTTAAGGTCAATGATGACAAAGCAGCGAAGCCTCAGGTGATAAAACAGCAGATCAAGCCGATATTCCTGCCCGCTGACCTCAAGGGGATACTGGCTTCCCACAAACGAGAAACCGCCCCCTAGTTCCAGGAGAAAGTCACGAATGCGCTCCACAAGCGCCCGCTCCAAATCCCTTTCCTGTGCCTCTTGGCCTAAGGTCAGGAAATCAAAATGATACGGGTCTTTGATAAGCTGCTGCGCCAGATCGGATTGAGGGCTGGGCAAGGTCTGGCTAAAATTGGTGACTGCGCTCCCCTGGCGTTCATACAGACGGCTCTCAATCTGCATCTCCAAGATGGCGCGGCTCCAGCCGTTCTGGATGGTTTGCTGGATGTACCAAACCCGCTGCTCTGGCACTTTTACGCGATCCAGCAAGACACAGTTATGCCGCCAGGGAATTTGTCCACCAAGCTGGTGGACGAATGATTCATCCGGGTAGGTTTCCGCAAAAGCCCGCATATAAAGCAGGTTTGTACGGGAGAACCCCTTTATATCTGGGAACTCCCGTTTTAAATCCTTGGCTATGCGCTCAATTACCTTCGTTCCCCACCCTTCCTCCTGCTGGCGTTGTAAAATCTCCCGGCCAATCTGCCAGTAAAGCAGTACTAACTCCTGGTTCACAGCAAGTGCCGCCCGCACCTGCGCGGTGCGAATGCGCTGTTTAAGGATGCTTAAGAAGGCATCATAGTTGCTTAGGTTCTCAGGAAAAAGGGAATCGGTCACGGTCAAGGACGTATCGGGCGGTTACTGTATTGTACATGAACTGTAGTAACCCGCTACGGGTGAATAGGCAACCATTTATACTCGTGAACCTAATGCCTCCTGCATCCCTTACCTGATGCGAGTTAGGTTCTATTATCCGCGATACGCATAAGGGAGGTTAAGGATGATCCTGTTACCAGACACCCCCCGTGTTTCCAAATATTTTTCTGTCTGCAAGAAGAACAGTTAAAACCTCTCTCATTGGAGGCATTTTGTACTAGTTCAGCCAGCCTAGCATATTTTTTGATGCAAGGTCAAGCTGTTACAGACTTGCACTTTTTCTGTTTCATCCTTAGAGGATGTTTGAAAAGTCCTCCAGCGCGTGTCAAGTAAAAAGCAGCAAGATGGTTTGAAAAGCCTTGCTGTATATAAGTTTGAGCGGTTTTAATGCGAAAGTAGGATTTTGCCTGAGCATACTTGCAGTTTGAGGGTCAATAATTGCTTTTCGCCTACCACAGAGAATTATAAATACTGTGTGGTAGCAGACTCTCAATTGGTCTATAACCCTATATAGGATGCCAGCAAATAACATCAAACATAAAGGCTGAATATGCCGATTACTCCTCACACAGAGAAACACTTTACTGCTTCCGAAACTGTGCGCGATATTGTTATTGGTATGTCAGATGGTCACATGGTTTGACACGTCAAATAAACGATAGAGTCAAACATTTGTATCAATAAAAGATACACCATTCGTCATAACTAGGGATTATAAATTTCTTCACGGCTGAGTACACCATTGACTTGAACTGGATTCTCAGTTAATTCATCAATTATGTCTTTTTTTGGAGATGATTTTTTCTTGACCAAGACAATTACTTGAATATCATCTCCTTCACCGAGTTCTTGTTTGTACTCATCAGGAATCTGAATGAAACCATTTTGAATCTTTGCTTGAAACTCTACTGCATCTAACATCTTGATTCTCTATTACATACCGATACAGCTCAATCTTAGCCCTATCCCTTATATCTCCAATAGAGTTTATCAAAATCAGAATTGCGTTTAATAAAATGTTATAGCAGTTGTTCCTAGTATTCATGATTGGAGCGCTAGTAGCAATCAAGTTTAACTTCATTACTACCTAGAGGAAGACCCAGCAGTTCATTTCCGACTCTTAACCGCCACTTTTGCTTCATTAATGTTATCCTTAACAGCTTTGAGAAAATTGGGAATAGCTTTAGACAAAGACTGCTCCGCGCGGGTAGGTTGCTCTGACTCTAGTAGTGCTACCAAATCTTGCGTATCAGCCTCAATTCTCTTAAGTAGCTTGAGCTTCTGAAAAATAGGAACTGAGTTCCTATTTTCTTCGCCGTCTTCTTCTTGTCGCTGCTGACTCAATATCTTGCGTACATAACGGGTAGAAACACCAATCGCCACTGCCAAAGCCGGGCCTAATGCCTTTTCTCCTTCTCGCGGACGACCGCGAATCTCCCTGTAATTCAAAGCTCGTAAGCGTTCAGCCAGCCGTTCAATCTGGTCACGGGTATAGTTAACCCGTTTCTCGTTTTCCGCCAGTTCCACCTGTAGCGCCCGTTCAGGTTCCTCCTCAGCATCAAATACCATCATGTGAACCATTACTAGCTCATCAGGAAACTGTTGGGCATAAGCATCTGAATTACCTTCCTTAAGTAACTGAATTGCTGCTAGGCGATGCGCTCCAGCCAGCAATACTCCCTTACAATCAACCACCAGGGGTTCAATCAACCCCAATGCAGCAATAGACTCTGCTAAATCAGCAACGTGTTCAGGTCGAATTGGCCTAGTGTCTGCTTCTCTAGGATGAATTTGCGCCAGAGGCATTTTAGTTTTTTGGGAGCGTTCCTGTTCGGCTTTAGCTGCTGCTGCCAGATCCTGCTCATGAATCGCGTCAGCTGTTGCGGCGGCTTCTGCAAATAAAGCTTCACTTTTTGTTTTTCGTCTAACCATTTAACACCCAGTCGGCGATCGCCTGTAAATCTTTTGCCCCCTTGCAGTTTGGATCGTACTGCATCAGGGGAACTCGTTCAGCAGCAGCCCATGCTAAAGATGAGTCTTGATGCACAATTAAACGTTTAATCGATGGGTAAGCATTAGAGAGTTGTTTGTCCAGCGCCTGATCCATTGACCGACGCAGATCAATCCGCGAGAGTGCCAACGCCCAGCGTTTTGCCCCTCTGCGTCCTTTTTGCTGTCGCAGCTTCAACTCGTTGAGGACTCGCCCGGCTCCCATGACTGCCAAAGGGTGAGCATCGGTGCAGACTAATGCAACATCAGCAGCAACCAACCCTAGTCGCTCCAGAGATTCAACACCTGGGGGACAGTCGAAGATAAAAACATCGTAAGCCATTGGTGCTACGATATCTGCCAAATCTTCAGGATCTAGCAACTGAATATTATGTCCTGCCAAATCGGGGCCGCCCGGTAAGACGTAAAGGCCAGGAGCTGCTTCTAAAGGCTCAGGTGAACCACCAACCAGAAGTTCAGCAGTTCCTGCTGCTGTGGGATTTGTGCCTAACACGTAAGCTGCATTTGATTGTGGGTCAAGGTCGATAACTAAAACTTTTCGTCCTTGACTAGCCAGAACAGAAGCAAGGCCACAGGCAATTGTCGTTTTGCCCACGCCTCCCTTACGAGCTGCAACTGCAATGCACTTGTGAGTCATAGCCAAAATCGTATCACGCTCCAATTAAGGTGAATCAGAATTGCATTGAAGCACGATCGCCACAGTAGCACCAGAAAATTAAAGAACAAGATTATAGCTTTTGGTGCAGTTCTTAATTACTGTATAAGAAAAGATCATCTTCATCGCCCCAAACCCCGATGACTGCGTGGAATTTCTGCCACTTTATTGATAAGCAAAAATTATCAAAAATTTTTCGTCTCTCGTTTCTCACGCAAGAATAAGCTTTTTTGCCCTTAAGACGGAATCGTTTAGTTTGTCGGTGTAAGATTATCTTATGAAAATTGACCGACATGACCAGGCCAAAATCTTAACACCTGATGAAATTAACCGATTGTTCACCATAGGCCTAAAAACTCCACGCGATCGGGCGTTGTTTGGTGTGTGCTTGTACACAGGCACTCGAATTTCCGAAGCCTGTTCCTTACATACTAAAGATGTATACAGCATTGATGGCAGTGTACGCCCCCGTGTAACAATTCGCAAGGGGACGACAAAGGGCAAGATTGAAACTCGCTCTGTGCCAGTCAATTCTGAGTTAAAGGTACTACTAGAAGCTTACCATTCACCAAAGGTGTATTTGTTCCCTGGTCGTCACGGTAGGGGACACATTCACCCAGATTCGGCAGATAAGATTTTACGGGCGGCGTTTATGGAACTACTTATTGAAGGGGCCAGTACTCACAGCTTCCGCCGCACTTGCTTGACGCAGATGCACAGGTCTGGAGTACCACTGAAGGTGATCCAAAAAATTTCAGGTCACAGAACCTTGTCAGCACTGCAAAAATATTTAGAGGTATTGGATGAGGATTTAGAATCGGCTGTCTCAACGCTTAAATTTTAGTTTGTACAAATTTAACTTTAATTAGCCCGTTTTATAAACTTATTGGAGGACTATTATCATCCTGGTATGCGAATCATTGCTCGCAGCACTTTAAGGCAATTTTGGGAAATACATCCCGATGCCGAGCAGCCCTTAAAAGCTTGGTATGATGAAGCATCTCGTGCAGAATGGAATAGTCCAACAGATATCAAAAGTATTTATCGCAACGCCAGTATCATCGCTAATAATCGTGTTGTTTTTAATATCAAAGGCAATGATTACCGCTTAATTGTTCACGTTCGTTACGACATTAAAATTATTTTTATCCGCTTTGTAGGAACGCATTCTGAATACGATAACGTAGACGCGACAACAATTTGAGGTAACGTATATGCTTGAACTCCATCCCATCCGAACTGAAGCTGATTATCGTGCTGCACTTGATGAAATTGAAAGATTATTTGATGCAGAACCTAATACACCAGAGTGCGATCTGTTGGAAGTTTTAACAACTCTGGTGGAAGCATACGAACAGCGACATTATCCAATTGAAGCACCAGACCCAGTTGAGGCAATTTTATATTATCTCGAATCTCGTGGGCTGTCTTGGCAGGATTTAGAATCTGTTATTGGAAGCAGTGGAGAGGTTGAGGAGGTTTTGAATCGGCAGCAACCATTAACACTAGAGATGATTCGGCGTTTGCATTCCTCATTGGGGATTCCGGCGGAAGTGTTGATCCAACCATACTCTTTAATGAAAAATTCAGCTTAATAAAAGTGTGGGCTTGCTGAAATCATGGCAGAATGAGCTGCTAATGCTTAACAGCTTTGAACTTTTTAATATCTGTCTCTTCTGAAAATAGAAATTTAAAAAATGATTTGCCTTGAAAACGGCAAGTTTGCTGAATACTAAGCAATAATAAATAATTACGAGTTGATGACTCGTGAAACGGTGTTGATATATCTCGTTGTATCGCCAAATGTCTAATAGCTCTTTCAGCTACATTATTGTGCCAAAGAATTTTATCTTCTTCTAGAAATGTAAATAGGCTATCTCGATATCTTTTAAATCTTTTTTGATATTTTATAACTAAATCAGACCTATACCATTTATCAGTAATAAATAGTTGATAAAATTTATCAACTTCTTTCTTGAATTTTTCTAAAACCCTTTTCTTCAAGCCATATTTTTGAATAGCTTCCATAATGGGAATGATTAGATTTTTTACTTCTAAGACAAACATTTCATATTCAGTGTCAAATGGTGTTTCTCGAAGGTCATCATTAAGATCTCGAATAAGATGAACCCAACACTTTTGTTGCCTGCATTGCACTGAATCATAGCCAGCGTAAAAATCTGAAATAAGGATACCTGTATACCCTAATAGTAACTCATGTACTATTGTTGCTTCTCTAGTCTCACTCAGTTTGAATACTACATATTCTTCATTGGTAAAAACCCATCCATACCAATTAAAACCTTTAATATTAATTGTTGTTTCGTCCACATGAATGCTAGGACTTTTTAATAAAGACTGAATTATAAATTTTTCGGTTTCAGAATAATACTGTGCAAAATCCTTAATAAAGGTTACTATTGAGCCTGCAAGTATTTTTTCACCAAACTGCTCTTGCATCATTTCGCTAATGCTTTCGTATGGTAAACGCATAGCTACTCGATGGTAGATTAGCCATGCTTTAAATCCATGCCCGTAAAGCTGCGAATGTCCATATTTAGAGATAACTGGTGGATTATAAAACTTGCAGCACTGTGGGCAATAACCTTTATTACCTAAATATTTTATAATTGTTTTTTTAACACCGTTTTTTGTTAAGACTAAGTTAATGATGAGTCTTGTAGCTAGTCTTGTTGTGATTTTTAGAGAAATATTGTTGCAAATTGGACAGTTAACTGCCGCAGGAACTTCGATTATTTTGGTGGCTTTAGGATTAATTCTTCTTTGACCTTCGTACCCTTTTTTAACTCCGCGTTTTTTCTTTACCTCTTCATGAATACTCTGATTTGTATCCTGTCTAAAGTTTATTTTCTTTTTATCATAGTCCATGTGAGCAAAATTCAACATGGTTTCAAATTGACTAGAAATTTCAGTAACTATTTGATTTTTCTGTTTTTGATGTTCTTCAGAAAACTCTACTTCAGATAAAGTATCAGCCGACGTTTTTATTTTAGAAAGTTCATCTACTAGCAACTTTAAAGCATGACAATCCTCAGCATTATACGTGAGTAAGCAATCTTTGTATTGAGTATCACTCGTTTCTTGCCAATAATGCTGCCATACGAGGCTCTGAAGACCAGATGCAACAGGCGATGTCCATGTTGCTCCAATAAATGAACCAATCTCTTTCAAGCTGTTTGAGTAAACTGGAAAATAGATATTACCGTGAATGTAACTGTTAACATTAACTAATCTTTGAATGATAGTATCACTACTGGTTTTATAGCGTTTTGCTAATTTGGATATGGCACGCGATTCATAACTACCATAATGATAAATTGGAGCATTAGAGTACTGATTAATCACTGCCAACATCTGTTGCCATATCTGCCTTTCTTCCTCAGCAGTGTTAGCCCAAAAAGAGTAGAGCTTTATTGTGTCTGGTTGACAAACTAATAAACCAATTAAGTAATATAAATCTTGGTCGGGAACCCCCTCAATATCCAAAAATAATTCTGTCGATTGCCGACATAATTCTGGTAGATACTGGAGATATATTTTTCCTGTTCTAATGGCTAAAGCTTGTAACTCTAGCTTATGAGTGTTATCAAATTTATTGCGTTTTCCCTTTTTGCGTTTGTGTGGTTTAAATAGATAAGAAAGTTGTTTGACAGTAAAAATTCCCTTTTTTTCATATCGTCGAATGGCTTTGGGTGTAATGCCGTTAAGCAAGCTGAGGTGATTGTCTTGTAACGCTTTAGCTCGACAGAGCATCTTAAACTGGCATATTGGGCAATGCTTATTCAAAATTATAGGTGGTGGTTCTGACGATAAGCTTGTAACCCATCTTTGCAATGGCTCAAGTATAGGTATGAGATTTTTCTCAATATTCTTGAACCTAATGCGGTGAGATTTACCATCTACAGTAATGATGTGACCTACATTTGGTAAGCATCCCTGAATTTGTGCCAGTACATATCCAATGAAAAATAACTCTAACTTAGCCGTTTCATTAATCTGGTATGAGCCTATAAAAATGTTTGGTTCATAACTGAAGTTGCCCAAGGATGATTTATCATTTACCTTTTTTAAAAAGCAACATGTGGCAAGTAGTGTGCCAATACTTAATTGAGCATTTATCAAATAATCTATGCCGTGTTCAAGGTTGTTTTGCTGATATAATTGTACATTTGGGTTATCTTTTTTAAGAACATCAATATATTTAGTTTTCACATGGGACTTCTGCTGCTCAACAATTTGCTCATGCTCATGTAATTCTCTTGAAGGCTCCCCACACATTAACAGAAATGCCTTGTAGGGACACTGAGCATAGGCTACCAGAATTTGAGAAGTGATAACTTTAGCCATAAGTTTATTTCATGTGAGATCAATTACATCCAAGACCTTTTTTTTCAACTATATATATATATGTCGAAATTATAATTTTTAAGCATCAGGTTGCTGTAATTTGGGGTAGTTGTGAGGTGCTAGCCAATGCTGGGCAACAGGAGTGAGCATCACTGGCACTTAAAACGCTTGCAATAAAGCACTTTGAACTTTGACATCACTTGCGTTTCTTACTTTTTATCTAATCGTTATCTTTGATATCAGAATTGCTTCAACCTCATCATCTCGTGATGCCCCGACGAACTGGGGGCACTTCGTTTAGAGCGGGTGGTGTGGGGGACGGGCAATAATTTAAGGAGTGGAGTGGCCCCCAACTGGGCAGCCCGCCCCCCACACTCCGCTGCGCCACCCGCTCTACCCCAGTTCTTGACCCAGGTCATATTCAGTCAAGTATCACGCTCTTCCTCTCTATCCCATTCAAAATTTGCGGGAAGATTGCGTTTTACCCACTCCTGGATTATTTCTTCGAGTGCTTCAGATTGAGTAATTTCGCGGGCAGCACGGGCAATGCGAAAAGCCTTGGCTAAACGTTTGGGGATATAGCCAGAAATTTGCGTGTAATCTTCCCGTCCTCTTTTGCCGCGTTCATTAGTCATGCGATCCATATTCGCATGTGTTCTATTTTTTCGACAAATTTTTCTGGGTATTGTTCATGAACAATATAAATATATGTTAGGCTATGTTTATACGCGGGTAGAACCCTACGCATTCTTGGTTTTTAGGAGCTAAAACCTAGCGTATTCAAGACTTCCACTCAAAAAGATACGACTATGAAAGCAACACATAAGCAGCCGTGGAACGGTCATGCAAAGAATCCCGTATTGGCACAATCACAGCCACCAGCAGGGGAGCTAAGGTCAACTGTAGTATTTGATGGCGGAAACCGATTCGTGAAATGGATTGACCCTACCGGGAAGGTGCAAATCATCCCCTCATGCGTCAAAGAAGTAGGCGAATACCAATGGAAACGACTGAAACCAGACGCACAAACAGTATTGGTAGAAGTGGACGGCAAGCGGTACGTCATAGGACGCTTGGCCCAAGAACTAGGGGGTGAGCCGACCTTCCAGAAGAACAAATGTGAATTGGCAGAAATATTAGTACTAGCAGCAGTAGAGCCGAACTCAGGACATACGCAAGTCTGCATAGACCGCCTAGTGCTAGCAATGCCCAATACCCTAGACTTCGACGATGTGGCCAGCGTGCAGCGAATCGCCAACCACCCACAGAAGACGCAATTTACCCGCAACGGGCAGGAGATTGCCTATACAGTCACACAAGTCGAACCAATAGATGAAACCTATCCAGCCTTCATGTATGCCAAGCAGCAAGGCTATTTCTCCTATCCAGAAGCCAAAAACGCCGTGTGGGATATCGGAGGCGGCACGGCGATCGCCCGCATTTACACAGCCAACGGCACACTAATTCACGACGCAGAAGTAATACTGCCCGGAACCAAACAATTAGCCCAGGAAATTGCAGTAGAGCTAAAAGAAGCCTACAGCATGGACTACAGCCCCAGCCTGATTGACATCATGGATGCCATAGAGCGCCGGGATTACCGGATTGGAGCAGCAAGAGAGTACGATTTCTGGAATATTTACGATCGCTATGCCAGCCAGTGGGTGGAAGCAGCGCGGGCAGAAATCCGCTCAAAATGGGCAAACCACCTGCCGCAACTAGGTCATGTGCTAGTAGTCGGCGGTAGTGCTGACTTAGCCAGACCCATCTGCGAATCAACGGGAGACCGCTTTAGAATCCCAGAACAACCGCAACTATTCAACATCGTTGCAATGGCAAATCTTGACTAAGCAAGGTATGAAATCATGACGCAGACCCGAATTGTCTTAGACCCACAACACAAACCGAAAGCGGAATTAATATTGCAGCAGACAGGCATCACCACCCTCAGCCAACTGTTCAGCATCCTGCTGGTATGTTACGGCGACCATCTCATAGCCGGACTGCGCGGGCAACCACTGTCTATTACCACTCCCACCCCACAGCCCCGCCCGCCAGTGAAATCCCAACATCAAAACCAACCATTCACCCAAATGGCAGGGTTGTAAGAATCATGACACCGCAACAATTACTAAATGTCTTAGGAACAACCCTAGTAACCTTGTATAACATCCGCTCATCTCAGACATGGCTGGAGATAACCCAGCATCAGCTAGCCCATCCGGAACTGAAGACAAACCTTGCCTCAGCACTCATAGCCCTGACTGACCTGCAAGCCGACTTAGAAGCGACCCTAGAAATTCTGGAAAACCCGGCGTTGGTAATCACCAATGAAATGGTAGCAATGCTGAAATATCAACCCAGTGACAATTTTACTGCTGGTCAAATCCTAGCCAACGCCAATAAACTGGGCGGTTGGGACAACGCCGTGCAAATCACAGAAGCCATAGAGTTGGGCAGACATAACGACCTGCGGGCAATAGCCCAAAGTATGGATAAAGAACAAATCACCTTAATAGAACGGGTAATTGAGGGAGGAGGGCACTACCGATGAATGGGGAGAATCAATGGAATCCCGGCATATATGCAGCAGCAAAACAAGCCTTACTCAACGGCGGTGCTAATCAATGGCTAGCAGACACAGCAGCAAACATCGTCGCCAGTGATGACCCACACCAACCGAACCTGGGACGCACGGAGAGTGACCAGCAAATTATTCAAATGTCCTTGCCCTATCTGCTGCACGTTGCCGATAACTACCAAGACCAATAAAGAATGCCACCCACAAGGGGTAGCAACACGAAATATTATCTATCCAAATCCTACCAATGAACACAAGGAATTACGGGCAAGCCAAGCTAAAAGATCATATTTATGGCACAGCACCGGGAGCCTTAAACACAATGGCGAAATTGTTCGCCGTCAGTTCCGAAGACTTTAGGAAAGCCGTGTATGGCGACCAAGAAACCATTAAAAAGATTGCAGACATGGCGCGGTTATCAGAAGTAGCCAAAACCAACCTGCCAAAAGCCCTAGAGTCCTACCGTCAGATTATTGAAACAACTGGGAACTACAACCAAGCGCTAACCGAACTGGTAAAACTGACCCAGCAGCATGGTACTCAAACCATGAAAGCCATCTACAGCGCCCGACAGGGTGAGCAGAGGATGGGCAACGAACTGCAAGAACTAGCAGTAGCCAACGTCAACACCAGCACAACAGAAGCAACACGGCACGCTCAGAGAATGAGCCTGATTCAGATAGAAGGGACGACCGCAGATTTAATGGCGGTTGCCAAATACCAAGCAGACCTAGCCAAAGCTGCCAATAAAGTACCAGATGCTCAGGATGCAGCAGACCTGGCCTATGAGAAAGCTGTAGCCACAGCATTATGGGCGCAAGGCAGCGAAGCGAAAACCGACCGTATTCCCAAACCCAACTACCACCGCACCGCAGGCTTAAGCCGCGTTTGGCAAGGATTCCGCCGCACAATGGGGCTGTAAACCAGTAAACCAGTAAAACAGCCGGAGTGGTGAGGCTCCGGCTGCTCCCCTTATATTCTCAAATACGAAATTATATGGACTTTTTAACGTGGGAAAAGCCAGAACTGCAAGACCCCTTCGACTCGCACTCAGCCTTAAGCCTGGATGCGGCGAGACTCGACGAAGAAATTGCCGGGATTGTCAGCACCCGCCGCTTCTTGAATAAATCCCTGACCGCCATGACAGGGGTGCTGCTGGTAAATGGCGGTGTTCATCTAGCAGCCAAACTGGGATTACCAGCCCTAGCAGCAGGGACATTAGGCGGGATTTTGTTTGGCTTATTCTTGGTCAACGCCCTAACCAAAATCCGTCACTCAGAAGGACAGCCCAGCATTGACAGTGATTTTTTCCTATCCCTCGCCCAAGCTGCAAGTGTAGGCACTGCCTTATGGTTGTCCTTCACCGAACACCGAGAGATAGGGACAGCAGCCAAAGACGGCAGAGAGCGGTTTTTGGTAGAAGTGCGGGCTTATGAAGTCAAGCCAGAACCACCCAGCCATGACTTGTTGTTGACACTGGCGATCTCTCTGGGTGGTCTACTACTGATGCTGGGAATAGTCAAAAGCAGGGCTAGATAACACTAGAAGAGAGCTAGACTGATGGACAAGCAGGAATTGCAGCGCCTCAAAAGCAACGGTCAACTGAATAACGCCATTGTCGCCGTGCTGACAACAGCAGGGTTGGTATGTGGTGCCTTCGCCTTTAGCGGACGACAGACCGACCTAGTGGAATACTGTTTTCGTCCCCAAAAACTGACCAATCGCAGGAACGCCCGCAACTACTGCAACGCTCACCAACGTTACATCATGCCCGAACCAGAATTCAACGCCTGGGAACGGCAACCGATGAACCCGCTATACCAGGACGGCTGGACACTGCCTGCCAAAGCAACGCGCCTACGCACCATACCCGCCAACAACCCAGAAAAATATTTATGGGGCTTGGCAGGGGCTGGGTGTTTTGGTGTGGCATTGTTACTATCCAAAGGACGAGAAGGACGCTTGCTGCATGAACTTCCAGGCTATCGAGAGGAAGTCAAGACCAGTTGGTTCCATGCCCTGATTGCCGAAAGTTTGAAGCGGCGCAAAGTAGAGTACGCTGCCGAAATCGACTACCAGCTTTACCAATTCGCAGCCACCCGCACTGCCCGTGAGCGTCAATTGGCAATGCTCACTCCAGAAGAACTAGCAGTGTATCAAGAGAAAGTTCGCCTGCAATCCTCTATAGAATCGGCATCGCTATTACAGCAAGCCACTGGCACACCTGCGGCAGCACTGCCAGGGCAGAGCATGGCTGACATTGCCAACCCCGGCGATAAGGTACAAAGTGCCGAAGCCTGCGAGCGCCTGCATGAAGTAAAGGATAGACAAGTGTTCGACCCGTGGCAGGCAGACTTAAACAACCTGACCCCTGAATATCGCTACCTGCGGGAATTTATTAGCAATACCGCGTTAATCCTTGGTAGCCAGGGCAGCGGTAAGAGTTGGTTCGTGCGGTTGCTAGCCCTCCTTAAAAAGCTCAAAGGATACCGCGTTATCGTCTTCGACCCCAATAGTAACCAGGGCGAATGGCAGGGCGTGGAGTTTTACGGTTCTTACTCTGACATCGCCCACATGATGCGGTGGTACGTGGACGAAATTCAAGCACGCTATGACGCTTTTCGCCAGTCCAACATGAGCGAAGCCCAATGGCGGACACAGTTGTGGCAACGTGGTAAGGCTATGACTGTCCTTTGCGAGGAATATACGACCTACTCTGACTTCATTGAAGACGAAGAACTGCTGCGGAAGTTCGTCAAAAGTGCGAACACCCTCAGCCGTAAACAGGAAGCACCTGTCACCTTCGTGGCGCACAACTTGACCAAAGATTGTCTAGGCGGTGTCCCTGGCGTATTCGACATTTTCAAGCGAATGCAACGAGTACAACTGGACACCACCACCGACCCAAACAGCGACCAGCCTGTAGCAGCTGGTACAGGGCGTGTCAAAGGAGTGGACAGCGACGGGGAACGCCAAATTATTGCACCCAAGCTCAGTATCAAAATCACTGACTTTCGCACCGAAACCGAACGCTTACAGGCCACCCGCGAACAGCTTGCCCTGTACGACCTGCTAGAAGATATCACACCCCAAGAGCCGCCCGAAAAGACGTTTCCTGACAGCGAAACGCTGGAATGCTCACATGATCATGAAATTTTGGAAGAGCCGAAACAGGACATCAAAAGAGCGAAACAACCACAGCACAAGTCAGATAGCACTACAGAAGGAGAAAATCAGCGTTTCGTTTCGCCCCAACGTTATACCCGCTTCCAACTCACCTATGAGTCAGCACAGGCAGAAATTCAACGCTTACGAAACGCGAAACGGAACCAAACAGATATCATCCTGTTCTTATGGGATGCCAAGCCAGGCGACAACGAAGCCTACCGCAACGCCATTTCAGAATATAAGAAACTATTGACAGTCAAGGATAAAGAAATCGAGGAGTAAGGATGAAAGATATAAAACTTTACAAAAAAGATATGAGTAGCAGTCGTATGAACGCTGCTACTCACATCCTAAAAATAACTATGACTGACCTATTGGGGTTGAAATTACAGGAAAAAATGTCGGTTTTGCTGGAATAACATCTCACCCAAAATAGGTGGCAACTGACGAAATCAGCTTGTTTTTATACGCTCAAGGGGCTTTTCATGCTACTCTAGCGAGAGTAAGTCTGCTTTGCAGACCAAGATAAATCGATTTACAAAGGAGGCAAAAACGACAAGAGCAGTATATTCAAATAGTCAAAATAGGTGTGAGTCGTTATAGAACATTTTTGGCGTTATTAAGACTTGGCGGTCGACAAACCAAATTGTTCCAGACTGAGGACTCACTACTCATTCTTACCCTGTTGGCAATCTTAGCACACAGGGCGGGACATTTTATGCCTTTTTTGGGACAAAAAGTAAAAAAGGCATCTAGCGCTACAATTTATCCCGACTCTGGACTTACAACCCAGTATTGGCAATAACTACTGAGCCAAAAATAGTTGAGGGACAAGTCTGACGGCTAGATGCCTCATATATGAGGAGAAAGTCGTGGCATATTTACTTTTTCGGTTAAAAGCCGCATTTTATACCCTTGAGCTAACATCTAGGGCTGATTTCTTCTGTCTTTACTATCCAAAAGCTACCCCAAGCATTTAACAAGTTGCTTTATCAGTTTTGGACAGTAAGTAAAAAAAGAAATCGGCTAGCTGCCCACACGCCAGACATAAGGTTAGCAATTAGGCAACCAACCGCAATAAAAATAAGCAATTTCAGTTTAACAGTGTCTGGGTCGTAATTGAGGCAAAGTTAGCACAGCTTTATCAGATGGCATCAACCATAGAAGACTAACCATGAGAGTTTCAAGTTAAAAATTTTAATCCTTCTAATGGGACAACTGTTTAAGAGCAAATTTGACTTCTCTTGTTTTCGATTGTTGGTAATATTTGATACTGATAATGCTAATAAACGCCCCAAATCTTGGGTAGCTCCGATGAACGCAATCATCATCGGAGAAGACAACAATGGCAAAAGCCAATGCAAACATAGCAGTAAAACCTAACCTAGAGCCATTAGACCCAATAGGGCAGAGGTTTCTATCACACTTCCATCATGGATGGGGATTCATCTACGCCCCCACCCCAAAGGTTGGAGAACGCCCACATTGGCAAACAGAAAACCGCTATCCCTTGCAGCCCAGAAACTTGTGGCAGCAATACCAAGATCAGAGCGTGTTACTAGGATTGCGGTTCGATAAACAAACCAGCTACCTGCTAATAGACCTCGACCGCAAGAGCAAACTACACCCTGCCAACCACCTCTTAAAATACCAAGAACTACTAGGCTGTCTAGAAGAAATCGGCCTATGCCGACCAGTCCCCATACAATCGAGCGAAAGTGGCGGTTTGCACATATATTATTTTTTTGAAGAAAAACAACCCTCATTCCTCCTAGCCTGCGCGATCAAGCAAAAGCTCGAAGCAGCAGACTTCAAAATCAAAGCAGGAGAACTAGAAATCTTCCCCAACTGCAAAGTATACAGCCAAGGCAGACCAAGCAGCTTTAACGCCCACCGCTTACCCTTACAAGCAGGCTCATACATACTAGACGACATCCTAGAACCGTGGTCAGACGACATCGAAGACCTTCTCGATGCCGCCGACTGGTCAGCAAAAGGGCAAGATTACTCAGCATTAACAGAAGCGATCGCTCTAGCAAAATTTAAGAAAGTCATCAAATTCCCTTACCGTCAGCGTAGCGCCATAGACCAATGGCGGCATGACCTAGAAGAAAGAATCAGCTCAGGGTGGACAGGACACGGACAGACCAACTCACTACTCAAAGACATAGCTTGTTATGGTATAGTCTTTCGCCAACTAAGCGGACAAGCCCTAGTGGACTATATCATCATCACAGCCTGCCAGTCACCAGGATATATAGAATGGTGTCGCCACCAACACGAAATCGACCAAAGAGCCAGAGAATGGGCGAGATGCTGTGAAGGATTTTACACCCCCTACCCCGGTTCCCCGCAACGAGTAAGCAGCTATAAAGAACAATTTGGCATAGTAGATGATAACAAAATCATCTCTCTGCACCCCAACGAAGAAAGGCAGCAACAGACAATAGAGCGTATAAGTGCAATAGTCGCACAGCTACAAGCCACAGAAACATTTCCCGAACGTACAAGCGATCGCGCCAAAGCAATCATTACCGCATCCAAAGCCCAGTATGGCATAGGAGTCAGCCAGACAACCCTGCACAAGCCAAATTATTTACCGCTATGGCATCCCGACCACCAAGAAAAAACCACAACAAAACAGCCTGTAAATAATTGCCCACAGAGCAACACAGCGAATTTCACGGCGGAAAGATACGCCGAACTGCCAGATCCGTGGTTAGAAGAACTAGACGCTGAAATACAGACAGGGCAAGGAAAAGATGCACAAACAGCCTCGATTTACACACCCCCTCAATACATGAAGGTTTTGTACTTAATTTCAGCTAGAGCGTTGCCACCAGCAACGCCTCTAGCTGAAATTAATCAAATACAACAATCGCTCCCAAGCTTTAATTCTCCAGATTCTTCAACAATCTCAAATGTCTTAAATCATAAGCAAAACCAATGTCTTTCTTCCGGCAGCGAACCGGAAAATGACAATAAGCAAGACTTATCAAACTTCAAAAACCTTTGTCAATCAAACATTTCAGATTTAATAAACAGGATTGATAGCAAAATTGATAGCAGTTGTGCTATTGCTCTACCTGATGGATGTACTTTGAGAGATGAAGCGTCTGTACCAGTTTCACTACCAGCTTCTACACGATTAGATACTGGGTCTGAAGATTCGCTGCTCGTCCCAGCGATAGAACCGTATAGCTCATCAATCGTGGAAACGTTTACTCCAGAAGACTACCGTCAAAGCATTCGGCTGAAACTACAGGCAAGTAAGGAGGCACGCCATTGGGTGAAAGTATACTGCACCACTGAAAAATTGTTCTTGCCGCCGCAGGAGCGGATAAAACTGGAACAGCTGCAAGAGCGGCTTCTGATGTTAGAATCTCAGTCGCTGATTTTACAACAGGAAGCGCAGCAATGGCTGGCAGCTAACCCGGATGCTCTCTATATGGTACAGAGGTTGAAGGCAAGAAAGCATGACCACGGTAGAGAAAACTTTTGAGAGTGCAGGTTTTTGAGTAAAAACGAGTGACTTAGCTGCAAAAACTCAACAAAAACCCCACCGATCAAGTGGGGAAACAGAACCAGGACGCATAGAACAAATGTACTATTTAAGTGAGAAAAAAGCAAGTTTTCATGCCTATCTGTTTTCCCGCTTTGGTAGTCTTACGGAAACTGTTACCTGGATACCTGTGCTGATTGTCTACAGGTTTAAGCAATGCAAAATTAGCTATTTCTTAATTGCAACGTTAAATCCAGACAGATAAAGCGATTTGAGAGCATCAACCGCGCATCGCTGTTGCGCGGTCGCTCCTGATTAAAGTTTTTAATAGATGAAAATCTATGTCGAAGCTATTTTTGCTCATCTCCCCAATAGTTCTCCAGTCAGATCTTTTAACCCAGTATTGCGGAAAAGCGGCACAGTGTTTTTGAGGAAGATGGAGGGTCAGCAGTTGATGTTATGCCTATGCTTGGTGTAACTTAAATCCAATAATCACTCAGAAGCCTCTAATCAGCTTGAAATAATATCGCTGATGGTCAACGCTGATTAGACAATTTTTATGATTAGTGTTTCTTGAAGGTGGGTTAAGGATTACTAATATGGGGCAAATGTGCTGAACCAAACTCAATATTTGAAGCGGTATGGAGTGGCGATCTTATCTGTCATGATTGCCTTATTACTCATGCTGGCACTTGACCCTGTTGCTCAATTAACAAACGCTCGGTTTTTATTATTTTTTAGTGCAGTCACTATTAGTGCTTTCTATGGAGGGCGAAGCCCAGGAATTGTGGCAACGCTTCTTTCTGCTGGGTTTGCATATTATTATTTTTTAGAACCACAGTACAGTTGGAATTTAAACCAAGCCAGTGGACTCCAGTTGGCACTATTCATTCTTGAAGGAGTGCTGACTAGTCTGTTGGTTGGCGCACTCCGTGCGACCCAAGCCCAACTTCGTAAAAATTTTCATCAACTTGAGGCAATCCAAGCAGAAAATCAAAATTTGACCCAAGCACTTCAACGTCGGGTCGATGAACTGCAAACCCTGTTTGATGTTATTCCAGTTAATATTGCGCTGGCAGAAGATCCTGAGTGCCACGTAGTAAAAGTCAACACTGCTTATGCAACGCTGCTACAAATCCCAACAGATACGAATGTGGCTGTAACTCCAAGAGCTAAACAGTCTCAATTGCCGTACAAGTTTTATCAAAATGGACGAAAACTACAGGGACATGAGCTTCCTGTAGAGTACGCCGCAAAGCATGGTGTGGAAGTACGCGATGTAGAAATCGAACTGGTGCGGCAGGATAACACTGTGTTTAGTTTGTACGGAAATGCCGTGCCACTATTTGATGAATCGGGTCAGCCCAGGGGAAGCATTGGTGTCTACACAAACATCACTGAACGCAAACGAGCTGAAGAAGCCCTACGTGAAAGCGAAGAACGCTTCCGGGTTTTAGCAGATTGTGCGCCATGCCTAATATGGCTTAATGGTGTTGAAGGTGGTTGTGAATTTGTCAATCAAGCGTATCTAAACTTCTTTGGTAAAACCTTGGAAGAAGTTCAGGGTAATGGATGGCAACCCTCGCTACATCCAGATGACGCAAGACAGTATATTTCTGCTTATTTAGAAGCGTTGCAGGAACGTAAACCTTTCCAGGCACAAGTTCGAGCCATGCGAGCAGACGGGGAATATCGTTGGCTCGACTCCTACGGGATGCCCAGATTCAGCCATTCTGGAGATCTGCTTGGCTACGTAGGAACAAGCTTCGATATCACTGAGAACAAGCAGGCAGAAGAAGCTTTGCAGCGTAGTGAAGCAGCATTTCGCACCATTTCTAACGCTGCACCTGCTTTGGTGTGGGTCGGTTCACCAGACGGCACAATCATCTTTTTCAACGATCGCTGGTATGAATTTACCGGACAAACTGAGGCAGAAGCTGTTGGCTTTGGCTGGGTAGAAATAATACATCCAGACGATGCAGAACGGATTTTACCTCACTGGGAACATTGTCGGCAGACGGGCGAAACTTACGAGGGCGAAGTGCGCTACCGTCGCCATGATGGGGAATACTGTTGGCACGCATTTCGCGCTTTCCCACACCGTAGTACAGATGGAGAAATTGAATCTTGGTACGGTCTTAGTATTGACATCAGCGATCGTAAACGTTCCGAAACTACTTTGCGTGAGAGTGAACGGCGCTTCCGCCGCCTAGTGGAATCGAATATGTTTGGTGTTGCCTTTGGGGATTTTACGGGAGGTATTCATTATGTCAATGAGTATTTTCTGAAGATGATGGGCTACACCCGAAAAGAAATTGAAGCGGGACAGGTGCAATGGATAGATATCACCCCGCCGGAATTTCTGCCACTGGATGAGCAAGCAATGGTAGAACTAAGAACTAATGGGGTAGCAACACCGTTTGAGAAAGAATACATTCGCAAAGATGGCACCCGTGTGCCAATTCTCATTGGGGCGGCGCTGCTTGATGAACCCTACGATCAACAACAAGAAATTATTGCCTTTTATGTAGACCTGACTGAGCGCAAGCAAACAGAAAACGCACTTAGACAAGCTCTGCAAAAACTCAACTTTCATGTTGAGAACACCCCAATGGCAGTGATTGAGTGGGATCAAGAATTTCGGCTCACGCGCTGGTCTGGGGCAGCAGAACGTCTCTTTGGCTGGCAAGCTGATGAAGTACTCGGCACATTGCTAACTGATTTACAGTTTGTCTTTGAGGAAGACATCGAACAGGTTGCAGAAGTATTGAGGCGGCTGATGGTGGGGGAAGAATTTTATGTCTTCTCATACAATCGCAATTACACCAAACGCGGTGATGTCATCCACTGCGAATGGTACAACTCCAGTTTACGTGATGAATCAGGACGGATGCTGTCGGTGCTATCACTGGTGTTGGATGTAACTGCTCGTGTTCAGGCTGAACGCGACCGCGAACGGATTTTACAACAAGAGCAAGCCGCACGGGAGGCTGCTGAAGCTGCCAATCGGATCAAAGATGAGTTTTTAGCAGTTGTGTCCCATGAGTTGCGTTCACCCCTAAACCCCATTCTCGGCTGGTCAAAGCTTCTTAGAAGTCACCAGTTGGATCAACAAAAAACTGAGCGGGCGTTAGAAGTCATTGAGCGCAATGCCCAAATACAAGCTCAACTGATTAACGACCTGCTGGATGTGTCCCGCATTCTGCGCGGTAAGTTTAGCCTGGATAGCGAACCAGTCGATCTAGTATTCACCATTCAAGCCGCAATGGAAACCGTGCGTTTAGCGGTTGAAGCAAAGTCCATCCAAATTCACACCCAGTTTGAACCTGATATCGGATATGTTGCAGGAGATGCAGGTCGATTACAGCAAGTGGTGTGGAATCTGCTCACAAATGCGGTTAAGTTTACATCCCAAGGGGGACGAGTAGACATCCAGCTCGAACGTGTTGATGCTCAGGCTCAAATTATAGTCCGTGACACAGGCATTGGCATTCCTCCTGATTTTCTGCCTTATGTGTTTGATCAATTCCGCCAAGAGAGTTCAGCTACCACTCGCCGATTTGGTGGACTAGGGCTAGGGTTAGCAATTGTCCGCTATCTGGTAGAACTGCATGGTGGAACTGTGCAGGCAGATAGTCTAGGTGCTGGGCAAGGGGCAACCTTCACAGTCAGACTGCCGCTGATGCTACATCAACAGGCAACGAAACAAGACACGAAACCATCTGAATCTTCTCTGAATTTGCAAGGCACCCGAATTTTAGTAGTAGATGACGACGACAATACTCGCGAGTTTCTTGCCTTCTTACTAGAGCTACATGGGGCAAATGTGATAGCAACTGCCACAGCTACTGAGGCAATCACCACATTGACTCAATTTAAACCAGATGTATTGTTGAGTGATATTGGAATGCCCGATGTGGATGGCTATATGTTGATGCGGCAGGTGAGAGCCTTGTCACCGCAGCAGGGAGGCACGATTCCAGCGATTGCACTTACTGCCTATGCTGGAGAAATTAATTATCAGCAGGCAATGGCGGCAGGGTTTCAACGACATATCCCTAAACCAATCGAACCTCAAGTGTTAATTCAAGCGATCGCAGAATTAAGAGCGTAAGTATGAGTAAAAGCGTTACACGAAAGGGCTAAAACGTGTAATGCAGACTCAGTTGTTTGAAATCGCGTTTTCAACAGCAAATTTTTACCGTCGTCGTCTCTGATTTGGGTCTGTTCCTAACCTTCTTTCAACGCGTTGCAGCTTGGTATTTGTCCAGCCAGTATTCTCCAAAATCTTCTCCAGAGATTGGGTAGTTTCGATGGGAGTAGGGATTGGAGTCATGTGCGAATAAAACCAAAATAGAATAAAAAATGTGACCGGAGATAAAAGCCAGATGATAATAGCTCTACCCCAACCTTTAACGGCTGAGTCCACGTCTTTTTGGTTCAATAGAGAAATCTTCACCTGAATCTCGTTCAATTGTTCTTGCAACGGTTGGCTCAATCTCTCTGGTTGCCTGGGAGAGATATTGCTCAAATTCTCGGAGAGTTTGGTTAAGTTCGTCAATTGAAGAAGTTGTTGCTGAGACGTTAAATTTAATGCGCTCAAGGCTGTCCCTAGCTGACTGCAACTGGTCGCTAAATTTTTGATGTTCTCCGTGTGGTCGGCTTGGGTCTTCAATTGCTCCGCTGTCAGTTGGCTCCATTGGTTTAGCTCTGCTTGTAAATTTTCAAATAACAATTTCCAATCATTGGGTGCGGTTTCTGTCAGCTGTGCCAGATAGCCGATGTACTGCACTAACCTAAATGCTGGGTCATCCTGTTTCATCCCTGAATCAAGCGCAAATCGCAAAACTTTTGCTTGAAATTCTGGTGGCTTTTCTGACAACAACCTATCTAAATGAGATACTGCCCCATTTGCACCATTACCCTTACCATTAGTGCTTGCCATTACTCTAACCCCAACTGTACAGCAGCTCGATTAAACTCAGTTTCGACCGCATCAATCCAGCCAAAAATACGAGATTGATTACTCAAACTAAAATCTTCATGCTCTAGGGCCTCCCTGAACGTCAGATCCTGAGAGTCGATGAGGTCAAAAATATCGTCATATAACTCAGGCAATAACAGTTCAATCGCCCCCAATGCTTCTACAGCCTGCTTGACCTTAGAATTGTTGTAACGAGTGAACTTGTTCTCATCACCCCAGTAAAGATTCTTCATTACTACATAATCAACACGGTTGCCACAGAAATCAACGAGACGTTTTAACTGCAAAACACTATCCTTGACCCGACCCAAAACCGACACCATAGTGATGCGATAACCTAAACGCTGGGCATTCTGAAACAGAAAAATATCCTTCGCCACTGACTCAAAATATTCAGCAGCCCCAGCAGGTAGATCCACAAGCGAAACTTTAGGAGAAAAACGCTTCAAATCATCCTGCAAAGCATCAGCACCACCGCGCTGATTAAGTTTCAACCCTGACACCCCAGGAGCCACCTTATTGTAGTGGCGATAAAGCTGAGGATTAGACTGGTCACATTCGTAAGCAATACAGTTGATATTTTTGTGGCGGTAAATATCGAGTAGGATTCTAGCCACCACACTTTTACCAGTCCCACCCTTATCACCAGTAACCAACACTAAACGCCCAACAGTTTTTGGCTCATTTGTAGGTTTTTGGTCAGCCGAATCAGCCGATTGTTTTGCTTTAACTACCATTTATAAATCCTCATCACTCATGATTTGAGGCACAAAAGCAGGGCGAGAGAAATTTTGATGATTATTGCTATTACTTTCTTCTGGCTGATTGTCCGTTTTAGTAGTTTTAGGGCGTGTTGATTTAGACTTTGCAGATTTTGGTTCTAAATTTGATTGTCTTTGTGATTGAGACTTGGATTTTTTAACAGACTGAATACTGCCAAGTTGGGTCGCGGAATTTTCAGCTAAAGTCTGCTCATCAATAACTTGTGTATTGCTATCCTCTGGAATCGGAGGACTGACTGACTTTTTGCGTGTAGACCTTTTAATATCGTTAAGTAAATAACGAATACGTTCGGCACTAATATTGATATCAAGAGAGGCTAAAGTTTTAGAAACTTCCTCATAGCTATAGCCAAGACGAAGTACCCGTTCAATTTGACGGCGCATCTTTCTAATAGCCTCTCGTGCCGGGACATCATCTAATTCCTTAGCACCTAAAGCGCGGAGAGCATCAATGGCTTCAGGAATTTTGGACTTAGGAATATTATCTTTAGTCACAGAAGTTAAAAACAGAGATTTGTTATGTTTAAAACTTTGCTTTCACTCATTGCATCTATCTAAAGACTGGGAATTTAAAATGCTAAAAAGACTTCAAAGAAAGTAACAGTTATTCACGTAAATAATTGAACAATAACCACTGCTAGCTTGTAAGATGACTCACAAAGAGTTAATCAAAAAAATCACGCACAAGTAAATAACAATTGACCATGCCACATCTGCGCTTTATTCATAGCTTGTTTGAGTGGCAGTAGCCGCCAAATATTCACTGTGCCCCAATGTGGGCGGTCGTTCCTATATTTTCGCCTTGCCCCAAATTGAGGTAAGGAGCAAGCCATGCCTACCCCTGCGGGGTGCCTTCGCTGCGCTCGGCTCGGCAGGCTTGCCAAAGGGGGAAGTATCCCGCCTTTGGAAACCCCCTCAAAAGTTGCACAAAGTTCGGTATGACATTATGACCAAGCGTTCTTCTCAGTCACTCGTCCGTACCAAAATGTTGCAAGCGCGATTTAGCCCTATTGAATACGAGATGATTCGCTCAAAGGCTCAAGACGCGAGCATGAGCTTGGCAGAATTGACAAGACGTTGTGTATTACTGCGACCAATTCCACCACCACCGCCGCGACTGGGCAGAGTTACCGTTGCCACTTACCTAGAACTTTCCCGCATCGGCAACAACATTAACCAACTGGCCAAAGCCACCAACACTGCCATTAAAATGCAAGTGCCACCGCCAGCAGAACCAGAATTATTACAGGAACTTCTAGAACTGCTACGACACTGCCAACGGGAAATAGCCAAAACCTTCATTGAAGAGGAGGATGAGGAAACAGATGATTGGCAACCAGACTAAGGGGCGAGGATTTCGCGGACTGCTGAATTATCTCCAATCTCAAGAAGGAGCTAAACTCATTGGTGGCAACATGGGCGGCAATAGCGCCCGCGCCCTGGCTGTTGAATTCAAAATCTCGCGTCAATTGAACTATGAAGCTGACCGAGTAGTGTACCACGCATCATTGTCATTACCCCAAGGTGAGCGGCTTGATGACGCAACCTGGAACGAAATCGCCCACCGCTACCTGGAAGAAATGGGCTTTGACAGTAACCAGTATGTGGTTTACAGACACAGCAACACCCAGCACGACCACATACATATCTGCGCCAGTCGCATTCGTTTGGACAACGGCAAGATTGTTCATGATAGCTGGGATTACAAACGCAGCGAAAGCATCATTCGTCAAATAGAACGAGATTACGGTTTACAACAAGCTCGAAGTAGTCACGAAAAATTATCGCGCAATCCAAGTATTGGACAACAAAGACGGCTAGAGCGAGAACAGAAAGAATATCTTAAAGGCTCACGCTCAACGCCACAAGAACCACCCATTAAACAACAGCTGCAAGAACTCATCGACCGCGCCACCGCCGACTCTCCCACAATGCCGCAATTGATTGAGCGACTGCAACTACAAAATGTGAAAGTTCGCCACGGCTTAACACGTAACGGCAAGAGTAAAGGCATCTCATATTCAATGAAAGGCCAGCAATTTAGCGGCACCTCTTTGGGTGCAGCTTACACATTCCCCGGATTGCAGAAACACAAGCGAGTTGATTACCAACCAAAACGCGATGACCAACGTATTATTTCACTGCTATTAAATCCAGCCAAACCCACACAGCAACAAACACCTGTTCAACTCAACCAACATCAAGAACAAGCCGAACTTAACCCCTGGCAACAGAGATATCAACAACTATCACTCACACTAAGCGCAACTGCATTGTCGCCTGACGACCGAGATAAAAAAATTATCTGCCACCTGCTAGAACAAGAAGAACCAACTGAAGACATCAAAGAAACTATCAAGCATGGTTCAATCCCACGCACCCAAGCAGAATTAGAAGAATTACTCGACTTGGTAATAGATGAATTAGAAGAACAACTTGAACAACAGCTAGAACAACCAAGACGACGGGGATTAAGCCGATAACTCAACAACACTCCGCTCACAACCATCTCTTACTGCATCACTGAAGAAAGCTGGGGAGGCTGGGGAAGCAGGGGAAGAAAACAACCATATTTTCAGGCGAATGGCGACAGAAGGATTTACACTCCCCCAGCTACCCCTGCTCTCTTCTGTCACCAAAACAGGTTTAAATATTGCCATACACAGGAACAACTGCTCCCCTCATATCTACAGCAGCTTCTGAAGCCAAGAAACAGATGACCTGTGCCAGAGAATCGGGTTTAACCCATTGAGCGGCATTCTCTGTATTCATCGCTGCTCGATTGCTAGAAGTATCGATCACACTAGGTAAAACGATATTAGCAGTGATGTTTGTCCCTTTGGTTTCATCAGCGATCACCTGGGTCAACGCTACTAATCCTGCTTTGGCGGCACAATAGGCTGCTAACTGTCCCCCTGGTTGTACTGCTCCCCGCGAACCCACTGTCACAATTCGTCCATAGCCATGTTCTAACATCCGTCTTAAACTATGTTTCAGCACCAGGAAAGCAAGATCCAAATTCAGTTCTAGGTCAGCTTTCCAGTTTTCATAAGGATATTCATGGGTTTTTCCTATCGAAAAACCACCAACTAGATGAATCAGGACATCTACCCGTTCCATCTCGTTGACTAAATTTTCTACAGCCGATTCATCTGTAAGATTGCCTGTAACAAATCTAATGCTATCTAAATCAGTAACAGACAAAATACTTTTCAATCGCTCAACGTTTCTCGCGTTAGTATAAGGAATTGTTACCGAAGCAGGATTCTGAGCAAGAACAGTTGGCGTAACACCAAGTCCTAATCCACCCGTTCCACCAGTCAATAAAACGTGATTACCTTTCAAAATTGAAGAAAGTTTATTGCTCATTATATCCCCCTAAAATGAAATCTTTAATTGAGGACACGCTTGATAATAATGCGTGTCCATATATCTTGCAAAAATCCCAACTTCAGCTAATTACTGTTAGTTCAAACACTAACAAGTTGAGGTTCTTGGGAAATTGAGGGTAATTCAATTGCATCTCGTAAATGAGGACGGCTATACCAACTCCAATGTTCATTGTCACCCACTACTATTTGGGTCATTATCTCTCCTATTAAATTGACTTAATCAATGGTGCGAGCAGGCGCTAACAGTGCAAAAAAGACAGACTCCTTGTCTGACCTAAAGACTGGCTTGTAAAATTTTAGGTTTCAAATCTTAGTAGCGTCCGCGTCCACCACCGCCACCATATCCGCCCCGGCCGCCACCAGAAGAACCTCTGTCTTCTCTGGGCTTGGCTTTA
>JAHHHN010000053.1 GCA_019359325.1 Mojavia pulchra JT2-VF2
GCGGCGTGACAAATTCTCGTCCCTGGTCATCGGTTATAGCCTCCCCTGGTGCTGCTAAGATTGCTTCCAATGCAACAATCTTTTTAATTAACCGCCCCCCATCATCTTGCTCAACCAGTTCAGGGGTAACGCTCATGCCGTAGGTATCCTGAATGCGGAATTTCTCACACTCTAATGCTTCTTCTGGCTTGAGGTAATCTTGGTGTTGCCTCGCGGTGTATGTCCTTCTATCGATATCCTTGGCATTAGCAACTTTGCGATAATGCTCCTCATCGATGGCAACCCCCGCTGCCTTCATCCACTTCTGCGCCCCATCATCAACACCATCACCCGCTGGCACAATAGTATTGCCCATTTCCTCCAACAGCGATCGCAGATCCGACCGTAAATTATTGATAGACCAATTGCGCTGTGCTTCAATCTGGCATGAAGTATCCAATGCCCAATCCTTCTCTGCTCCACGCTTGCCCGTTTCTTTATCAATGCGGATTAAAAACGCCGTCATTTCATTCTTCTGAAGTATTTTCTCCTTGATGTAACGAGCATTGGTTTCGGCATAACCAAAGGGAGGACGAGGTGCAACCCAAACGTGCAATGCTACATTATGACGATAGCGCCACAACTGTTGAGCGCATTCTGTAGCCGACTGAGATACAGCGTGAAACACACCAAACACGGCATCAAAATGATACGTGGAAATGTCAACACCAGTTCCGAGGCTGGGAGTGGTCAACAGTGCATCAATATCTTTGATTGCAACGTTAATCTCCCTGATGAAGATAACATTCTCCTCACTACCGCTATTGTCTGAATGAATAGCCCAGACTTTTATCTGTCGGTCTGATTCTGACTCTGGTGTATCATCATCAAGCAACGGCTCAAGTCCATTCAAAGCACGTTCCAACTTTTTGATGAACCGCTTAGAATCGCTCACCAGCATCAACTTCTGACCTAACATCAGTTGAGCGTGAAACATAGCGACTATTGCGCTACTATTAGGCCCCTCATACCAATGAACCTGACGACCACCTGAGCGATACTCATTTTTGATGATGTATGGCTTTTCTCCCTCTGGTCGCATTTTGATGAAGAAGTCGATAGTCAAATCATCGAGGTGAGCATCTGCTAATACAACTAATTTGGCGTTGTAGACGAGATACTCCAACACCTCTAAGATAGCTCCGCGATGTTCCTTGCAGGTTTTGGACTTCAGCAGGTGAGCCACATATTGACAGGCTTCGTCTATAAAAAGAATGTCATAAGCCTGCAAATCATTCGCCATCTTATACAAAGAGTCTACAGTGATGCTGAGGGCTTTGGCTTTTGACCAGTCGCCACAGGATATAGCAGAATACATCGCAGTTTGCAGGCGATCGCTGAGGTTCTTCAACAGATTAACCCGATGCCCGTTGTTCAAAAAGCTGAGTTCGGGGTTTTCTTTTCTGAGAATAGCCAAGAGTTCAGTTTTCCCCGTACCCATATCCGAAGCCAAACACACCACCCCTGATTTTGGTAATGTGTGGATGACTTGGGATAAGTAGCGGGTATTGACGGTAATATTGGGTTTATACTTCTTCAATCCTCTGGGCTGTTTGAAGAAAAACCGCTTCTGATATTCGCTTAGAGTCAGAGCATCAGCAATCATGGTGGCAACTGCTTTTTCCGCTTTACTGCCCAATGCTACAACCCAATCGTCAATTCCTTTTTCTGGCCCTGGCAACAATGCAACAACGCATTCACAATTGTTATCGACAATGGTATTACCAGTGCGGCGCGTGGCTTGAAAGACTTGCCATTGTGTTTTGGGTTTGGTTTCGTAGTCAAACAAGATGATGAATTTACGTCCATCTTGCGCCATTGGCACTAAATCAGGATGCAGTCGCTCGAAGTCTTCTTTGCCCACTCGACCATTCCAAATCCCAGGAAGTGCAATCGCAACATATCCCAACGATAAAAGACAACCAGCCTTTTTTTCCCCTTCTGTAAGGAATACAGGGATTTCGGGGTGTGCCATCACCCAAGCCCAAAAGCCTATTGCTTCGCCTGATTCGGTGATCGTAATTAGTTCTGGCATCGGCACATCATAACGAAGGGATACGAGCTTCCAGATGTGTAGCGGCACTCGCAGATAAGTGACACGGTTGGGGGTTTCAGGCGGAGATTCATATTTGATTGATTTTTGAGTCTGCTGTTGGGTTTCTTTGTCCCATTCCAAACGGGGGTTGTCGGGCTTCATCCTTCCCCAATCCATTGGCAGCCAATCGTTATGAGGGTCGAGTCCACTTGCCCACCATGCACTATTAATGTGAGCGTATCGTCTTAAGTTTCCTTCTCGTAACCGTCCATCGTTTCGTCTGGCGCTTTGGGGTAGGGCATACAACAGATATTCGTATACTTGCGATCCACTTAGGGAACGGACATTTAGTGCAACCAGGGCAGGGTCAACAGCAGAACCCTTCACCCATTCATGGTAATGGTTTTGTGCTAAATCGTTATTGTTATTATCTTCGGTTGCAGGCATATCCCCTCCAATATTTTTACGCATGGTGAAATAGCAGCATCAAAGGCATACTGCTGTTGAGTTTTCTAGAAGTTACTCATTAAAATCTCAGCACCAAGAAGAATGTGCTGTTGGTTATTGGGTCGAATGACACGCTTGAAAAGCTCTTTAGGTTGGGGGGGAGAAATTACTGTTCAATGGCTCTTCTCCCCCTGCTTCCCCCGCTCAAGAACAGCTTGCCTCAACGAATAACTTTTTCTCCTAAGCGAAAAGCATTGCCTCCGCAAGGTCGTAAACCCCTGATCAAGTTTTTGATTGCAAGCCTTTCAAGAGTTTTTACAATTGTGATCTCAACTATGGTTTGATCAGGCGATAGCAGCATTAACAGGTCTACTTCCGGGTCTAGTTTTCGGATTTTGTAAGCAAGTTGTTTGGTTTTTGCAACAAGGAGCTTGCAATCCTTCCAACTATCACAAGTAATTACAACGGCTTTACCAGAAATGACTTTGAAGGGATTAACTTGCCATGCCCCAGCATCCCGTCGTAAGAACCTCGCTGCTTCTAAAACACTTCGTAACTTGCCTGGACTCCAGGAAAAGACAAAATATTTAATCCAGGCTTCCAATTTCTCCATCTCGATTTGAGCAGGCGTGAGACTGGGGTTCGCATCTAATAGACAACTTTTAGTTTCTGCCATGATTTTGACTCCTTTAATTGAATGAAAATGAATTGAATTAACGAAGGGATGCTAGAGGCAAAGATGTAAAGAAAATTCCTTTCCCCCCTTATCTGCTTCCTCCGGTGTGTGGTCGGAAAGTAAGATTAATCCTTGTGCTAACTACTTTGTTAGTCTTCGGTACTTGATGCAGATGCGTAGATTGACAGCCTGGGTGCATTACAAGCAAACTGCCATGCTCCAGCCAGAAGTCCGTAGGTTTTCCAGCGATGGGCTTAATTTGAAACTTTCGTGCTGCACCGAGACTGATGGATGCGATTGCGGGGTTTATTCCCATTGATGATTCGTTGTCCGCGTGCCACCCTATGCTGTCTTGACCACTTCTGTACTGGTTGCCAATGACGATGCGGAAGTTGTAGCCTGTGGCGGCAGTAATTCTATCTCTGAGATCGGCTAATGGTTCTGTCCAGGGCAGAGGCTTGAGAAACACGCTATTGGAGTAGAGGTAATCACATCCCCTATCACCATAGATGCACTCAAGCCGAGGCACAGGAATAATCTTGCCCACCATCCTGATGTGATTCTGTTGCCATTGCAGCTCCTTGCAATGTTGATATAACTCATTGGCCTCTTGGATGGTCAAGAAATCGGGGTAATAGGTAACGGGTAAAACTGGGGCGGGTTCATCAAACAGATTGAGTTGTTGCATATTGGGATTTTGTGAATTTGATATGAAAGGTAATGTTGCATAGAGCTTGAGTAAGAAAGCCAAAAATGATACTATGAATGCAGCACCCATCACTGATACAACCATGCGATCGCATTCTCTCTCTAGCGGTCGCTTTTAATCTTTGACCAGTACCAATGACTTTTTGCTAGTGAAAGCCCCAGCCTGCTTTAGTGCCGCAGTTGGGTTTGGGTGTGCGAAAAACTCCTCAATTGCCTTAGTCAGCCCCGATGCAACAACTGGGTCATGGCAAGCATAGATATAAACTGATTGCTGAGTGCCATTGACTAAACGATTCTCTTGGCGAGATCCCAGATGTGGGTAAAACGTGCGAACCCATGTACCCAAATGACCCCGGTAATGAGAACCACTGAGAGGAACTTTTTTACCAAGCTCACTCTCTGCAAAGTTGACCACGCCCAGCCACTTTTCTTCTGAAAGGGTTAGCAATTTTCTGTTGTGTTCAGCCAAGAGATTTGCGGCGAAGTCTTTAAAATGCTGCTCGATGTATGGGTTGAGTCTGCCCCCTGTGAGGTCAGCTAAAGTTTTCATCGCATCCACCAAAGTTTGCAAACGCTGCTCAACAGGAGGGAGTGCAGGGGCAGGTGGTTGTTCTGGCTGCTCTTGTGGGCTTTTTTCCCAACCTGTGATATCTTGCATCCATGCCCTGACACCAATGGTTTTGAATGCTCGGCAAATTAACTTTGCTTGAGGAGTACAGTAACGCCCGGCTTCGTAAGCGTAGTAGTCGAGGATGATGGCGATCGCTATATCGGGGATACCATGAGTGCGCCAAGAGTTCAGGTTCGCGGCATCAAAACCTTGCCCCATAAGCATTACAGCTAGTTTAGATGGTTCCAGGTTCGCACTTTCTAATGCTTTACCAATAGCTTTGTCACTAACTCCAGCTAATCGTGCAGTAGCTTTCATGCTGGCCTTACCCCGCCCCGAAGCGTCTACTTCAATCTCTTGTTTAATTTGTTCGATGATTTCGGTGATTTCAATTTGTGACATGGTTTTAGTTGTGTGATGGAGTACAAAGATTGTTGTGTTTAGGCTTAGACATTCACCCGCATCAAGTCTTGTTCTCTGACTAATGAAAAGCGATTGGTCATGTTGCTAGCTTTAGGAAAAGCAGGTGATGCCAATTCGACTTTGTAAAACCAAGACATCTCGATTAGCTCAACCCCCAGAATTAACCTTTGGTTTGTGCCGCGATTGGGAAATTGCAACAGTACGCGATTGCGCTCCCGCGCAGTGCCGAAGGCAATCGCCTAAAACAAAAGCTGGTTTTTTCACAGTGGTAGGTTCTATTCGACCAGTGCCAAGAATTTCATGTTTTGTTGCGCGTATAATGTCGTTCTCAACATCGATAACGTAGTCCCAGCGCTGTCGATACCACTGCAATCCACAGCAATAACCAAATCTTCTGTTAGCTTTGAAATAAACTCGCTCCCATAAATTAATCTCAACGGGTGGAATTTCTTGGCCCCAAGGCGGGGATAGAAACCAGCATTTTTCTAACTCGGTGATTGCTTCCATTACGCTTTTCTCCCCAAGAGGTAATTGATGGCTTCGTGATCAAGAGCAGCAATGCGTTTTTTGATTTGTTGTGGTGGATTTTCTAAAAACTGTTTGAGATGCCAGATTCTAATTTCGTAATGCTTGGGATAGCGTTTATTTGCTTTGAGCCAACCCCGATGCACCCACAAACGAATAGTTGATAGATTCAGCGAAAGAATATTAGCGATTTGATGGCAGGTGTAGTTGTCTAAGTCAGTAAATTGTCTGGTCATTTGCAACTCTCCGATATTTGATATAGAGAGAATATTCAGCAGTGAGATTTATTCTGATTGTTGGAGCTTGTGAATAATCCGAGCGCTGATAGATTCAAAGTCAACCTGAAAAATATTCAAATCAGTCAGAATTTCCCCAGAGTTATATCGGTCTGTTATGTACTGCTTGATTGCTGATTCGTTCAGCCCATCAGGAATATTGATATGAGCCTCACTAGTGATTCTTTCAACTACAGTAACGATGACTTTCATGGGATAAACTTATGTAGTGAATTGATGAGAAGAAGCCGAAAAGAAGCTCTTGTGCAGGGTGCAGGGAGCAGGGGGAAAGATTCTCTCCCTTGCTCCCTGCTCCCTGCCCCTTGTCCTCTTTTCTTCAGGCAGCTTCAGATTTTGCCCCTTGTAACTGCTCCATCCATGCGCTGATTGCCGCTAACTCATCAGCACCCTGAGCAACAGCTTCAACAACGTGCTTTTGATATGAAGACTCCGCATGATTAGGATGGTCAGCCTTATCAGCAGCCCAAGCCAAGCACATCGTTTTGACTAGTTCATTGACTTTGCTAATGTGCAATTGACTGGGGCTAGTAGCATCTTGAAATTGCAACCATTCCTTGACTAAATCAAGCGGATAATCAAGCAAAGTGCGTATTTTTCTGACTCGTAAATCTTGCGGAGCTACAGTAGACGGTGGCTGAGTTCGTGCCCCACCTAATAACGTTTGAATGCCATGAATGATTGCTCCCCAGTCAGCGTTCGGGTTCCATTCTGCCCTGATTCTTACTTTAGTAGCCGCATCATATAACCGACAAAAGACTGTATTCTCTTCGCCAGAAGTAACTGCAATAATCAGGGGTTTAGAGAAGTCTTGTATAAGTGATGCAGACAAAAGAAATGTTTTCGCAAAATTGGTTTCTATGCCAGTTCTAATGACATAAATTTCATCCGCAGCGACAACAATATCTAACTTCATGTTGTCCTTGCCCTTGTATTCTTTCGCTGTCAAACGCAGTTCTGATAAATAACCTGTTAATCCTCGCTGCTGTACAGGGATGGTTTTATCCTGGTCAATGTTGTAGTGATACCACAAAAATGATTCACCGCTGACTTCACCGTTTTTGACGTACAAATAAATGGGTTCTGGAGGATTACAAAGACCTAGTTTCAGTTCAGTATTCATGTTTGTTGACCTCGGCAATATATGAAATGTGTAATAATGAGATATTTCTCTAGCGCTGTTTAACTGTAGAAAGCTAGCGATTACCTGGATATCAGCACTCATTCAGGCAGTCGCTTTTTTCTAAGGAGAACTTTTCAAGCTAACAGAAGGCTTTTGATTAGTTTCTAGCTCGCACTTTAAGTAAGACAGTGCTGTTAGGGCATCGCCAATTGTTAAATCAGGTTGATAATCAAGTGCTTTCAAATCTGGGTGTCTGGCTATCTCTTCAAGGATTAGTTGTGCCGCATCAATTAATATATGCAAATTGGGATGGGACATTTTTAATTGCTCCTTTTTAAAAAATCCAAAAGCTAGAATTCAAGAGTCAGAATAATTAGTAATGAAGGATTTAACTGATGAATCTGCTATGCCAAACTAAGCTTTTATTCTTCGGAATTCTGACTCGTAAATCCTGACTTTTTATTGCATTTCCTCAACGATTTCTAACAGAAAACCGCAGCCAGTGTTTTGCACTTTTACAAGCTTTCTATCGAGCAAATATTGAATGGACACATTAGAAAATTTGATAGTATGCAATGGCGCACAACCCCCACGACAACGGAGGGAGCGCAATAAATTAGCAGCAGTCAATTCGGAAAATTTATTCTGTGGTTTAGCCATTTGTATTCCCTCCTTTGATAACCACTAATTGCTGTTGCAGGGTTTTGATCTGTTGTTGATGGTCTTCAATCTCTGCCTGTATTTGCTGTTGAATCTCTGCAATAGAAAGTGTTTGAATTTGGTCGTCGAAGTAATGCCGGACTTCTTGGGAGTTCTTGTTAGGCATCACAGAGTATCGCCATCCGTGACCGTATTCGTGGGCTAATTGGCTATCAGCGGGGTAGTATTCTAAGCCAACTATCATGCCTTGCTGTGTGCGTTCACCCAACGTAAAGCGAGGATACTCCCAGCCTTTAGGTATCGTGATTGTGGGTTGCATATATTTAATTGGTGATTTGTGAGGATGGGTTAAGGCGATTGACTTTGCCAGTGCTGGAGGCGATCGCTCAACATTGACAAAAGCGATTGGCTTTGCCAGTGCCGAAGGCAATCGCCCCACGTGAGAATTACGCTGCTACTGCTTCTGAATGCGCCTCATAGCCCAAAAGCCGTTGCCAGTCCTGGGGGGTTAACTGTTCAAATGGGCGGTCTAACAATTCTTCGTAAGACACAGCTTTGACTCCAAAGAGTGATTGCACCGCCGACTCCACCGATTCACTGGGTACTCGTCCCTGATTCCCCTGCGTTGCACTTATGACCCACCAATGACCACTAGTGCAGCCCACTTCGCCTAGTTTCTCACCATCACTGGTATAAATCCCATCGTCGAGCAGTTCCAACCCGTAGTTCTCGCACTGGTTGAAAATCTGCACCATGATTTCATTACCAGTGGTGGCTAATTCTTTGTCCTGTACTGGTGCTGTGTATTGCTGATAATCTTGTTCTCCCTTGCTCCCTGCGCCCTGCCCCCCTGCTTCTTCTTGCACTGGTAATGACCCATCTTTGTAGTGTGTGCAGATGTAGCGGTGGCACTGCATTGGGGTAGTAGCACGATGGACTTCCGCACCGTTCACCATCACTACCCAGCGTTGCGTCGCAAAGTCATCGGCATCGTGGGTGATTGCAGCTATGAGTTTGTCCTCGGCGTAGTATTCCTGGTCGTAGAAAGATATTTCGACTATCGTTAGTTTTTCAGGCGCTATGGCTTGGGCTTGGGCTGTGATGTGGCGGTCGAGTTCGGCTTGAGCTATGGCTTGTTCGTCAACTTTCTGAAACTGGGTGAACTGGTGGGAGATGATTGCGCTAATCCAAGCATCCTTGCAGCGTTTGTCAGTCACCTCAACTGTGCAGGCGATTTCGCTATAGATTTGCTTGAGCCGCGCAATGGATTTCAGTTGCAGCTGTTGCTGAGTGTATATGGGCTGAGTCATAATAAATAAGTTCCTAACGGGACGGGAAGCGCTTCAGATTGACGGTCGGTAGCGCTTTCTCTATTGATATAAATATTATGTCTCATTCAATGAGACGTGTCAACAGTTGACACGTCTCTTTAATAAGATTACGCTTAAAGGTAGTCTTGTTAAATGGGACTTATGAATAGGATTCAAGAATTTGGAAAAGAAAAAGGGATTCCAAGTGCCAATAAATTTTGGCAAATCACTGGATTGCCCAGAGCAACTGCTTTTAGGCTCTGGAGAGATAGAGATATTTATCCCGATAGGACAACAGTTGAAGTTATTTGTAAAAAGCTAAACGCTCAACCTGGTGATTTCTTAATTTACATGGAGGACATTGATGAGGCTTAAACGGCTCAGTGTAAAGCCTCATGCTTTGCCATTATTGGCTTAAGTGTAAATTTAGGAAGTTACAGTCTGATGATTTATTCTGCTGCTATCGAGTTTTTTATTCTCCACTGTGTCTTCTTTGTGGAACGATCTCAGCGACCTATTACATTCAAAATCTACCTTGCAATTGACTTTCAGAAAATCTCATTGAATTAGAAAGGTGGAATCATGCCTAAACCACCTTCTAGACGCAAAAAAGCCACCTCTGCCGCATCTACCGATTCAACTTCAGCAGCTAACTCCGCAAATCAGGATATCTCCCTTCAAGAAGATCCAGCTTCAGCAACTATTACGGTAACAGCTGTTGAAGTTCCAGAGTTGACTGAGGCAGAGCAAAGCGATCGCCTGCTTTTAGAACGCAAAGTGGAGAGGGCATTTTTTGAGGCGGGGAAGGCACTCTCTGAATTACGTGATCGCAGGTTATACAGATCAACTCACAAAACCTTTGAGGAATATTGCAAAGATAGATTTGGTTATAATCGTTCTCGTTCTTACCAGTTAATTGATGCAGCTACCGTTGTGGACAACCTGCATAAATGTCCACAAATTGTGGACATTTTACCGACAGCAGAGGGACAAGTTCGACCATTAACAAAACTAGAGCCGCACACACAGCAGGAAGTATGGCAAGCCGCAGTTCAAGTTGCAGGCGGCAAAGTTCCCAATGGTCGCATAGTTAAGGATGTGGTGCAGAGAATCATGGAGCGAACCAAAGCCCCCAATCCTTACCTTATGGGGGAAGTATGCCAAATTCTACCCAAAGATAATCCCGAACTCAGGGGTAAGGGTGGTTGCTGGTGCATCGTTCGCCATGTTGGTGAGTTCAGTTGTACGGTTGAGGCTTGGGACGGCGAGTATACGGTGAGAATCGACCACCTCAAGCCGCTCAATTATTCAGATGCCGAATGCCAGCAGATGCAGCTATTGTGCGATCGCATCAGTAGGCTAAGGGAGGAGGAGAACTTGGAAGAAGCCGCTCGTGCTGTGCTGAAGCACTTGGGAGAACTGAAGCGACCGTATTTTACTATTGTGGAAGCAAAGCTATTAAGTTTGATAGAGAGAGAGTACGGGGCTACGGATTGACCGAACTGGACAAAGCACTCGACAATAGCAAATACTCATCTTATGATTAGGTAATCAACTTGATGATTCATGAGCCGAAGCGGGGTCAAAAACCGTGGGGGGTTCACGAAAATCGCCAGAACCATGACAAGATAATAATTACAGCGTTTCAGTAATTCGGGAAGTTGCGAATAAGTTGCAATAACAGCGGCTGAAATCGACCAATTTTTGAGGTTGACGAAATCGCTTCCCAGGAAGCTTGCTCTGGTTAAGTTTCAGCACCGAGCAGTTTCCAAACTCAATTACCCCGCAAGGGGACTGAAACTTGGCCTTGCTACTAATGCTGGGATAAAAGCTGTTTTGTTTCCAAACTCAATTACCCCGCAAGGGGACTGAAACAAAAAAAACAGGGTTCTGATACCGATCCCCTGAAAGGTTTCCAAACTCAATTACCCCGCAAGGGGACTGAAACCGCCCTTTATTCGGTACCAATTGCGTATAGATGTAGGGGTTTCCAAACTCAATTACCCCGCAAGGGGACTGAAACGGTTAAGCGAGTTTCTAAGATCTTAACCAGTGCCTGGTTTCCAAACTCAATTACCCCGCAAGGGGACTGAAACCATGAATTAGGACACGTATTAGATTTAACTGCTTTAGTTTCCAAACTCAATTACCCCGCAAGGGGACTGAAACGTTAATAATTACTCTACAACTTCTTCAACAGGTGCAGGAAGTTTCCAAACTCAATTACCCCGCAAGGGGACTGAAACATTCTATGATTTGCATAGTTGCTTTCCTCCTACTAATAAGCGTTTCCAAACTCAATTACCCCGCAAGGGGACTGAAACTCCGCACAGGATGCGGCATTGACCGGGAATCCGACCGTTTCCAAACTCAATTACCCCGCAAGGGGACTGAAACACCCCTATTGCCCTATAGCTTCATTTGCTTGTGCGTTTCCAAACTCAATTACCCCGCAAGGGGACTGAAACTGGATAAGGCATAAAAGCTTTGTCATATCGCAAAGGTTTCCAAACTCAATTACCCCGCAAGGGGACTGAAACTCCCATGAGGACTTGAGCATGAACATTTCCTTATGTTTCCAAACTCAATTACCCCGCAAGGGGACTGAAACTTAAAATGTTACTGTCTGACTGACTGACTATATTAATAGTTTCCAAACTCAATTACCCCGCAAGGGGACTGAAACACGAAGATGATTTTTACCATTATCATGATTGCCTGTGTGTTTCCAAACTCAATTACCCCGCAAGGGGACTGAAACAATGCAATCGTTCCCCAGCATATCGGGGCAAAAATAGGTTTCCAAACTCAATTACCCCGCAAGGGGACTGAAACAGAAATCGTTGAATCCTCCAAACTGTTGCATTTCAGGTTTCCAAACTCAATTACCCCGCAAGGGGACTGAAACATGAATAGCTTCTCTCATTACCTGAACCTTAATTGATGTTTCCAAACTCAATTACCCCACATGGGGACTGAAACTCACTATCCCGCATTTCTCAGTGGCTACAACCTGCTGTTTCCACCAAAGATTACCCCATAAGGGGATTAAAACTCAAATCAAATTATTAGCTTTCGTTGCAAAGTTGTTGGATAACTCGTGAAAACTCCTGGGTCATAAAGTCACAACCAGTTGCACTATAGACTTGCTGCAACTGTTGGTAAAACCACAGAGTTCCCTCCTTACCAGTTTTAAACTGTTGCCAGATGTTGGAGCCGTGTTGTCGAAAGTCGGCCAATAATGACCTTGCATTATGCAGCTTATCTGCCAAAGATACCAACCGCACAGAAGGCGAAGCATGACGCAGATTTTCCAAATATCTATTCTTACGCTCTAACCAAGGTGGTTTAGGGTAAGTATCGCATTCGGTACAGCCATCAACTATTGCAACGACTGCCTCACCGAAACGTTGACGTATTTCCTCACGAGTGGATGTTCCACCTTGATCTTCGATCGCATCGTGCAATAGAGCAGCGATCGCTTCCTCTTCAGTTCCGCCAGCTTCCAGTACCAGTGCTGCCACACTCAATAAATGAGCTACATAAGGAACGCCGCTAATTTTGCGTGTTTGGTTAACATGAAGACGAGTTGCGTAGACTAATGCTTCTTCAAATTTTACTGTTAACTGTAATGTATTCATAGGAACAATCAATCTTGATGATAAAGCTGAAATTCTTTGGCTACATCAGCGGCAATACTTTGTCTTAGTTCGTAAGGAAAGAGAACTTCACATTTAGGTCTCCATGCACGCAAACGCATACTGATGTTGTTATCTCCATGACGATAATGAACACGGTAGTACGCATCTTCTGGGGAACGAGTTGCAAGAACTTTCAGCAATGCTTGCTGTTCAGATTGTGATGAATACTGCCAAATTAAACGTTCTGCTTGTTGATAGGCGATTACCTCAAAGGTATCGTGACGAAAGGTATCTCGAATGTAGCGTTCATGATAGTCTCGGTCAAATCGTAGTAGCATCAACCGAGGTTGTAAGTAGAAATCAAAGCCCCAAGCTTTGGACATTTGGGTTTCAATTTCTTCTGGACGAGGTAAATCTGCCTTTTGGTAACGGTGTTGCAGAGCCTGGGGAATGGCAGAGTTTGTCCACTCAATAGGGGTAATATTTTGAATTCTATCTAGACGGAAGTTATACCATTGAGTTTTGCGATCGGGGCTTTCCCCAAATGCACAAAGATAAATTGCACGCTGCACATAATAGATACAAACTGGATAAACTAAACATTTAACAGTGTTTCCTAACCTAGCACTTCTGTAATTTAATATGATGGGAGACACGGGAGTTTTTCCCCAGATTTCCTTTAATTCGTGCTGCAAATCTTCAACAGAGTCTATAGTAGTACGAGGAATTACATAGTCAAGTTTGAAGAAAAAACGTCGTATCCCACAAATTAGTTGAGAATGATTTTGGACGACCGCTGCTAAGTCTTCTTGATTGAGAAAATTTAATTCATCGCTATTGAGTTTGGTAGATGTTGCTTCTAAAGTTGTGGTGATGGGACGAGAGGGGAAGTTGCTAACTCGGTGATATTTTTGCTGTTGATATTCCAGCCATCCCATATCTGTCAGGGTTTCCAAATCTGCTTGTAGGGAACGACGAGTTACCTCAAATAACCTTCGTTGTAGTAGTTTATCTAAATCAGATTCAGATTGGAAAAAACAAGGATTTTTAGCTGACGAACGTTTATGTGATGTCTCCTGTTGATCTGAATTAGAGATATTAAGATGAGCCAAAAGCGATCGCTTCCATTCCGATTCTAATAGTCCAGTTTTGGTATTAAATAACCATGCAGCAGTTGTTTTGGCACAAAGGCAATTAGCATCATGGAGTCCGGGAACTGCTTCTCCTGTAGGGTGCGTTGGGCTAAAAAAGGCATCCCGCCAAGCTGCATAGGTAAAAGAATCAGAAAGCAGCAAGCGGTCTTTATTTTCTCCATACAGTGATTGCAACCACACCCACAAACGAATTGCTCGCAGCAGATTCTGCTTGAGGGAACCGCGTGCTAACCATTGCAATAGTTCTATATGCGGAATATCCTGGAAAACTAGTTCAGACACCAGCCGAATCTCGGTAAACATAACTTTACTTTAAGATACAACATATTGGAATAAGCTTTTTCCAACACCGTGTATGATGTACCCAGCAAATCAAGCTAAAGGTTAATGAATACTTACAAAATCGAAATTAAAGACAATCTATTACGAGTTAATTTTGGCGAACCTGCCCAAAATGACCAGATTGTACGTGATGCCGCAGCTCGGTTAGAGGAAATGGCAGCATCAGGTGAGCTAGCCGGAGGGCCATTACTCAGGATTAACGGGCCTATCTCGATACCTGTAGCATTTGTTTTAGCACACAAGCTGGCTCACATCTACGGGGCAGTTGCTTTTTATGATCCTAAGTTGGGTAAATATGTGATTTCTATCACACACAATCCTAGTTATAAATTAGGAGACTTGATTGATTGATATTTTGATAGGGTGCAAAAGATGAAGAAATCTACCAAGATATTTTATGACAACATATCACATTAGCCTGGAAGACGATGTGTTGAAAGTTAGGTTTGGCAAACCTGCAAATGGTGACCAAATAGTTCAGGATGCGGCGGCTCGTTTAGATCAGATGTTGGCATTAGGTGAACTATCTGGCGGAAAACTTCTAAAGATTGATGGGCCGGCATCGGTTGCCGTTAGCTATCTGATAGCACACAAGATATCTCATCTTTATGGTGCGATCGCTGTCTTCGATCCTAAAATTGGCAAGCCAGGATACAAGGCTTACATTATTGCTGCTACTCACTCTCCAGCCTATAAATTAGGCGAAATTATTGAAACAGATGAACCATACAAGAGTAAGCCGATTATCAAAGTTGTACTTTGCGGCCCTCCACAGTCTGGAAAGTCATGTCTGCGTGAAGGATTAAAGCAAGCTATCACCAATCTTGAAGGCGCACCCTATCCTTATGTAATTACAGCTTGTCCAGATGGCGAAGGCTCTTGGTTTTCGGAAGCTGCAAGACGCGATCCTGATTTAGCAAGAAAGCTGAAGGATGAGTATAAGGCTAAGTTTACCTCAGAGTTTGCACAGAAAGCTGCGGGTTGGGTTCGCAGTGCCAATACACCACTCAATATTATTGATGTAGGCGGTAAAATTACTGAAGAAAATCGCGTGATTATGCGTGAAGCTACTCATTCAGTAATTTTAGCGGGTGGGAAAGGGAAGCAAAAAGTTCCTTTATGGGAAGAGTTTTGTCGAGGTTTGAATATACATATCATTGCTAATCTTGATAGTGATTATCAAGGAACAGAGGACAAAATTTTTACGCAATCGCCTTTGCTAACTGGGAGTGTTCATTACCTTGAACGAGGCGAGGATATTTCCTCTCGCCCAATGGTGCAAGCTTTAGCGCAGATATTGGTGGATTTGTGTAGAGGGTAGCTTTCAATTTAGTGGCGGGAAAAAGTTTTTATGGTGAAGAGTTCTCAAGAGGTTGCATTACAAGTGATTCAACAGGCGATCGCTGCCTTAGCTAAATGGGCTAAATTCGATCATCCTTCTCTAAATGATGAATATCGAGAAGTTAGCAGAGCAAAGAAAATCTTAGGCTGGAATGAAAATACAGCAGTTGGAATATTGCGCTTGCTTTTTGACAAAGTGAACTTATGTAATGAACTAAAGATGGAAATATCGAAGCTAAATTATCATCAACTTAAAGCAATTAATAATGACAATAGTAAATCTCCTGATATTCCTTATCCATTAAACTTAGAATCTATTAAAATACAACAGGACAATTTCAAAGTAGAAATTAATCAAACACTTTCAAATTCTTTAAACGATAACTGGGAAAATTTGCCTTTATTAATGTTGATATTAGACAAATTTGGTTCATGTCTGAGCTTTGGAGAATCTGATGTGGCTTTGGTAGACATGGCAAGAGCTACAGCAGCAGTTGCAGCAGCATTAGTGAATAATTCTGAAGCTGAGAAGATTAGCTTAATTGCTGGGGATTTATCAGGTATTCAAAAATTTATTTATACTATTTCTTCCGATGGCGCGCTTAAATCACTCAGAGCGAGAAGTTTTTATCTGGAGTTAGTGACAGAAGAAATTGTACAGGAGCTTTTAGAAGAGTTAGATTTACCGCGCACTAGCATTATCTATGCTGGTGGAGGTAATTTTTACTTGTTAGTTACTGCCAATAATAAAACAGAAGAGAAAGTTAAACAAATTCAGAAAAGATTTAATGGTTGGCTAATCAATAAATTTCAATGCAAAGTGTTTTTAGCTCTTGACTGTCTAGCTTTTAATACTTATCATGTAGCAACTAAAAAATTTTCATATCATTGGAATCAAGTAATTCAGCAACTTAATAAGCAAAAGCAGTGTAAATTTAATGAACAAATAAATGATTTACTTGAGATCCGTGATAGTTATGGTGATCGCTGTCGGGTTTGTCATAGAGATGATACTACAGACTTAAAGCAGTTAAATACTGAAGAAGATTCTGTACTTGCCTGCCCAACTTGTCGGGAAATGTTCCGGCTAGGCGGTCAGTTATTTAAAACTAAGGCTGTTGTGCGATCGCGTCATCAGAATGTATCAAGTAATGCAGACACAAATTATCTTATAAACAATTCTTACTATTCTCTTTTTGACCAAGTGCCAACACAACAAATTCAGAATAATGAAATATTATTTTTAATTAATAACTGGAAAATTAAAGATTATTTGTCACATAATTCTGTACCTCTTTTATTAGGAAATTATGGTCAAGAAAGTTGTGAAAACCCAGGAAATTTTATCCGCGCTCATGAATTAGCTACAAAAGCAAGAGGAATTCAAAGAGTTGGTTATCTACGAATGGACGTAGATAATCTAGGAAAAATATTTGCTAAGGGATTGGGTGATAATCACACTTTGTCAAGGCTTGCAGGATTATCACGACAGATGAGTTATTTCTTTAAGGTGTATCTCAATAGTTTGGCAAGTAATAGAAAATATACTTTACCTGAAAATCATAAAATCTTAACTCCTGAGACAAATATAGAAAAATTTGTACGACTAAATCTTTTGTTTATTTATGCAGGTGGAGATGATTTATTTGTCAGTGGTGCTTGGGATGAGTTAGTTGAGTTTGCTTTCGATGTCTACCAATCTTTTCGAGCTTACACTGGTCATAATCCATATATTACACTATCAGGCGGTATGAGTATTAATGATATAAAATATCCTCTTTATCAAGCTGCTGCTGATTCAGGTGAATCTGAAAATAAGGCAAAAGCAAATAATAGAGATAGTTTAGGCTTATTTGGACAAGTTTTTAAATGGGATGAATGGCTAGGTGAAATTAAAGTATCAACAGATAATATCAAGGTTATTGCAGAATCTAAATTATATATTAGTAAAAAGGAGCATCTGGGATTGTTCGGGATTTTGCCTTTTGTAGATAACTTGTTAAATCATCCAGATTTAGGATACCCTCAAAGTTTTATTCGTAATCTTTTGGTAACGGCTGAAGCGCAAGAATTAGCATTAAAAGAAGCAAGAGAAGAGGAAAAAGATGGTATTAAATATTTTTTACATTTACCGAAGTTAGCTTATGCTATGTCAAGATTGCCCCAAAAATTACGCAACCATGAAAATTTTGCACCTATTCGGCAGTCTTTGATGAGTCCATATAATGCACCTTATTTTCGGGCGATCGCTACTTGGATTGAATTACTTACTCGTGAATAAAATTTATGAATCGAAAAGACAATAGACAAAATTATTTATCACAGCCTGTTGTAAAAAATGAAAATATTACTACCAGAATGGTCAAAAAAATCGACAAATTTAGTGGTCTACAGGAATACAAAACCCGTGAACTAGTAGAAGATTCTGAGGAACTTGGAAGAGAGCTTGCCAACATTGGGCTAAAAACTACCCAAGTACGCAAGTTTCTAGATGCGGTCAATCAACTAAAAGTTAAGTTAAGAGGTAGTGATATTCTTACAGAAGAAATCAAATCAGAATTGCAGTTACTTAGACCAAAACTTGCTTATGCTGCGGCTAGGCAACAAAAAAAGAATGATCCTGGCCCAGTAGAACCTTTAAGACAAGTTTTAGAAGCAGCAATTAAACAAGTTCGTGATGAATTAGAAGATTTCAAGCGATTAACTCAACTAATTGAATCAATTATTGCCTATCACAAAGCAGCAGGAGGAACAGACCAATGACTGTATTTATAACAGATAAATCACAGAAGCCATTAATTGGCAAACTCTACATTAAAAGTGTGATTTTAGTAGAAACAGGTCTTCACATTGGTGGTGGAACAGAAAACTTGAATATTGGAGGGTTAGATAAACAAGTCATTCGTGACCCAATTACTATGTATCCTTACATACCAGGGTCATCAATTAAGGGAAAACTACGTTCAATTTTAGAACGTGTGTTGCCAAATAAACAAATTAATCGTAGAGGTAGTAGAGATACTTATCGATATGAAAGTGATGATTTAGTATCTGGTATTTCAGAAATAGATAGTAATTTTATTAGATTTGAAGGTGCTAAAACTTGCGAATTATCCCGTGTTTTTGGCTCTACAGGTACGTCCTGTTGGATTGAAACTCAAACAGCTAATAGAGAGGGATTATTGGAAAAAGATAGTCCTAAGCGGTTAATAGAAAATCAAGAATATGCGAAAGTTAAAGGACGTAATTCTCCGGCTCGTATTATTATTCGTGATTCTCATTTAGATGATCAATCAGTAAAGAGCTTAAAAAAAGTAGATACTGGCTTATATATGACAGAGTGGAAATTTGAGAACGGCTTGGACAGACTAACTGCTGCGGCAAATCCAAGACAGATAGAAAGAGTTCCAAAAGGAGCAAAGTTTAACTTTGAAATGATTTATTCTGTTGAAAATATAGAGCAAGCACCAAAAGATGTAGAAAATTTGCTCAAAGCTATTTGGATTTTAGAAGATGATGCTTTAGGTGGCCACGGTTCGCGTGGCTACGGAAAAATCAAGTTTAAAAACTTGGAATTTTGCTATCAAGATTATCAAAGTTTTGACGTTAATAATGAAAGCTTTTTAAGCTTACCAATTCCTAAGAAGCTAGATAGCCCTGTTGATGACACTTCCAAATTAACAGAAAGATTTAGCGAAATTCAAGGTCTACTACCAGGAAGTTAAAAAGTGAGCATTTGGAAATTAGTCAAGCTGAATTTTGGTCGAAATATCGCCCACTTTGGTGAACTGGGTATTGGTATGGAAGAAACCAGCGAACGAGTACTATCGGATACGCTATTTTCTGCCTGGGTAAGTAGCTATGCAAAATTGTTGGGTAAAGATGCTGCTACAAACTTTCTAAAAAAATTCAACTCTCAGCCAGAACCACCATTCCGTCTGAGTTCGACATTTATTTATCAGGGAACAGGAGAGAATACAATATATTACTTACCGCGTCCTTTAAAATTCCCTCCTAACTATCCAATTGAAAATGATTTAGACTTTACCAAAGCTTACAAACCTTTGAAGTATCTACCTCTAGATGTTTGGCAAACTTGGTATCAAGGAAGTGGATTTTCAGATAGTGAAGAACTGAAAGCAAAAGCAAAAAACAAAGGTGAAACTAACGGAGTATTAAATACAAAAGGTACTTTTAAGTATAGTGAAGCCTATAAAATCAACAAAGTTCCTAAAATTGCTGTTGATAGAGTTACTAGAGCAACAAATATTCATCATACAGGATTTGTACAGTATCAATGGAAAGCCAATCAGAAAGAGTCTGACGGAGTTGAAAGTTTGTCCGGTTTATATTGTCTTGTTCGTTTATCTGAACCAGATATAGAAAATACATTCTTTGCTGTTTTAGATTTTCTGGGAGTTGAAGGTATTGGTGGCGAACGGTCTAGCGGTGCTGGACAATTCAAAGTAGAGCAAACAGAACTAACTAAGGCTTGGAGACAAATAGTTGATTTTAAGGATACAAATCACCATTGTTTAATTAGCTTATTTTGGCAGTATCCTTTTCCTAAAGAATTTTTAGATAATGCAAGTTATGAACTGCAACAAAGAGGTGGTTGGCTTGGTTCTCCCGTCTCTGATGGGCGACAGTTGCGACGTAAATCAGTGCAAATGTTTACAGAAGGTTCTGTCTTTTCGATTGTTCCTCAAGGACAGCTCGCAGATGTAACTCCTGATAAACCTGAAAAATTTTTAGACCATCAAGTTTACCGCAGTGGTATTAGTTTGAGTTTACCCATTAAAGTGCAAGAGGAATAATCATGGTTGCTTCTAATCTTATTCTCTCCAAACCAGAAGTATATGAAACTAAGCAAATTCAACTAACTAGCCCGATATTACATATTGGTAGTGCTATATCTAAATTGAGTCCATTTGAGTATGTGGCTACTAACAAGCGAGTGTATCTTCCTAATCCAGAAGTACTGGCAAGAGCTTTTCAACAACGAGGTCGTTTAAATGAATATATCCGCCGCATTGAAAGTCAAGAAGACCAAGATCTCACCAGCCTCTTAGAAACAACCTTTGGAGATAACTGGCACAATAAAAAAGACTCTAACGAAGAAGCTCTTTTTCCAAAACATACAAGTAGCTTGAGATGGACGCAGCAAAAAATTACTGACCTTCGCCCGATGATTCGTAATGGTTTTGGGCAATTGTATATTCCTGGTTCATCTATTAAGGGAGCAATTAGAACTGCTATTGCTTACCACTTACTCAAACACGCAGATAAATATGAGTTATCAAGAACACAACAACTGAGTGAGATTGAAAAGAAACTGCATGAAACTATAGGGCAAATTAGACAACGCCCTAAGTTTGCAGATGACAAACTTTTTATGGATGCCCTCTTTTCTGAATTTAATCTCATTTATCAAGGTAAGAATGCACTTGGTAAAACTAGTTTACAAAATCTAGACTTTATGAGGGTTATTCAAGTCACAGATTCTGAGCCTCTTATAGAAATAAGAGTGACTCATAAAAAGGGAAAACCACATTTTTATAATCTTCCTGTTACAGCAGAAGTAATAATTATCAGCCATTGGGAAGGGGGCAAAGCAAAATATAAGGCTCCCATTTACACCGAGATGGTGCGAAGTGTGAAAACTAAATTCACAATTAGCCTGAATAAAACTATGCTGTCTTGCTTTACTCCAAAAAACAAAATTCCTTTTGAAACAATTGATGATATTCTGACAATTTGTCAGGAATTTGCTCAAGACCAGTGGGATGAAGAACATTTTTATTGGAAAGGCATTAAAAATACTCTAAATGCTAAAGATACTAATCAGCAACCAATAAGTTTAAATTTTGATAATATTCGAGACTTTTATCAACCTGAAGTCTGTTCTTATAACCTAAGAATAGGTTGGGCAAGTGGTATGAATGGCACAACAGTTAATTTATTATTTGATCCGGAATTGAGAAAAGAAATTCGTGATAATTGCAGTCCTAGAAAAGCTCCTGATTTTGAAGCTCCAAAGTCTCGGCGAGTTGTAGCTTTATCAAGTCGAGAAATTAAGTTTGTACCAGGATGGGTAAAATTTCAGGAAGTGTAGCTATGCTAATTCGCTCTAGTTGGACTTTAAATGTATGTGAACCTACTGTATTACCGCGTGCATACAGTTTGGAATTAGTCAAATACTTGCACCAGTGTATGGGTTTAGAAGTAGGAAATGAGACAATTCCATCTGTCACTTATTCAGGAATTTTAGGATTTTATTCAATATTAGGTAATTTTATAACTTTTCGCCCTAATGAATTTTATCAATTATCACTTTGTGGTTTACAAGAAAAATCAGCAAAAGCAATATCTACTCTTGAATTATCTCCCTCTCTAGAATTTCTCGGTGCTAAGTTTAATATTATTAACCGTGAAGAAGAAATAACCAGCTATGAAGAAATATACACAACTTTGGTGGCAAATGAGCCAGAACCATTAAGAAGATATGACTTGCAATTTATTACTCCTACTGCTTTTACTCAGAGTGGAACAAACTTACCTTTACCAGTACCAACCTTAATGTTCCGTAGTTGGTTAGAACGTTGGAATCATTTTGCACCTGTTTACTTAGGCAGTGATGAATTAATCGCTTACCTTAGCAATGCAGTCATGGTTAAAAATCATAAAATTCAAACACGAACTTGGCAATTACAGCGAGGTTTTGTGAATGGCTTTGTTGGTGATGTAACTTTACAAGTTTTCAACCGTGCTGATCCCTTACTTGCTAATGTGGCTCATTTATTAGTTCAATATGCACGATTTGCTGGTACTGGCATAAAAACTCGGTTGGGAATGGGACAGATATTAATTAGAAAATCAAAGAATGAACAATGAGAAAAATTATTACATTTTTAGGAATACAAGCAAAAAAAACTACATATAGTTTTGAAGGAGTAAATTATAATGGAGAAGTTTTTGCAGAAGCTCTACATCAATTTTGTACATATGACTCCATGTTAGTCTGTGTTACAAGTGAAGCTAAAAAAAAGACTTTTTCTATTCTAGAAAAATTAGAGGATGAACGCATAGAAGCTATTGATATACCCAATGGTGAAACCACAGAAGAAATGTGGGAAACATTTAAAGCCATTACTGACAGAGTAAATGAAAATGATAATGTAATATTTGATATTACTCATGGCTTACGTTCTTTACCATTTTTAGTATTTTTATTTGCAGCATATCTTAAAGCAGCTAAAGACGTAACAATTGAAGCTATTTACTATGGAGCTTGGGAATTAGGATTTTCCAATAATGGAATAGCTCCTGTCATTAACTTATCAGAATTTGTAAGTATGCTTGATTGGATTACAGCAACCGATCAATTTACTCAAACTGGTGATGCACAGCGACTTGCTAAATTACTTAATCCAGATGGTAAAGCTAGTAATATAACTAAAAAAGCTGCAACAACACTTTCTGAGGTTTCTCTCGCTACACTTCTTTGTCAACCATTACAGTTAGCCACCAAAGCTCAAAGTCTTGAATCTGACTTGTTAAAAGCACAAGAACAACTACAGTTGACAGCACCACCATTTGAAATGCTTAGGCAACGTATTACTGATACCTTTGGTAATTTTATAAGCGATTTCCAAAAAGACGCTAAAAAAGCATTAGAATCTCAGTTTCGTCTAATTATTTGGTATCAAAATAATAATCGTCTAATTGAGGCAATGACTTTAGCTCGTGAGTGGCTAATTAACGCCGTTACTTACCGTCTGGGTCTGCCATTTACTCTAAAAATTAGCACTCGCGAAAAGTTGATTGCTAGAGCTATTTCTGGTTTAGAAATGGTCAGCCGTGATGACCTTACAGTTGAAGAACTAAATGAATATGGAAGAATAATTTATGATACCTGGACTGAAAAAGATAATTTAATTCAGTTATGGAATGTTCTTCAACCGGTGCGGAATGGTTTGGATCATGCTGGCCATCAAGATGGAGCTATGTCTATTAGTAAAATTGTCAAGACAGCTAACGAGAAAGTTAAACCACTTCTTATTAATCTTGCAATAACTTGGGAACTTGAAAACTGTTATTAGTTTAAACATAACTTAGTGCTACTTTCAAGATGCTACGTTTGAACTATTTAGAGTTTTAAAGATTAAATAGCAATCGTACCTCCTTCTACCCCCTCCAAACATTACTCTTCCTTCTCCATCTGTCCCCTGACCCATTCCCTAATTGCTTGTCGGAAAACCCGTCTTCCAACCATGCGGTATCTTTCAATTAGTGATGGAATTTCTTGAATATTCAAATTAGGAAATACTAAACTTGTTTCTGTTTGAATATATTTTTCACCTTGTAATTGGTAAATTTTGATGGCTCCAGAGTCGTAAGACCAAATTTCAGGTACATCTAACCGTGCATATCCCTCTTCTGTCACCCTCGGAAAACAATAATCGAAGCCAAATTCTGAAACTCTGATTTAATCCAGATTTGAGGCTTTATTTCCTAATAGAAACTAAAATTTCTAGACAAAAGGTGAAAACCAAAGCCCCGTAAACGTTTGAGAGATTGGATTATCCCAAAGTGACAGAAGAGGGATAGATGGGAAATCTATCTAATGATTTACTGGTAACATCAATTCCTAAAGCTAAATCAGGAGGTGGGTCTTGATTCAAATCAAACTTGAGCTTGCCTCGAATTAAAGCTTCATTTTGAAAATAAAAATAATTGTCAGATCCTATCCCAGCCTTTTTAAGTTCCCGCTTCCAGGTGGTTGAACCGTAACACTCATAATCTATCTCTAAAACCTCAGCCGTATCTTTGATGATGTCACCAATTATTTCTTTGTAATATTCGTGTTCTGGTAATGAGGTCATGATTTCTAACTGCCATCATCATAAGCTACCCTAGCTGCTCGGTTTTCACCTAAATCTACTAATAAATTCTCAAATTGTTGCCAACTGATATTATGGAGAACTACCCGGTCAGCGCGACGATCAGTGAACAGCATAATTCCTCGCAGTATCAGTGAACTATAGTCACTAGTCAGTAATTATTGAGAAATCAAATAGACTTTCAAAACCTGACTATTATCACAATTTATCCTAATTTATTCTATCAATCATGATTGATGAATACTTTCAAACCCTAACAACTTTCCCCCCACGCAACTTTCAACGAGAAGCAATTGCTAAACTCCTCAACCGTAAAGACATCCTGCTACGCGCACCCACAGGTTCAGGAAAAACAGAAACAGCGATCGCACCTTTTGTTTTCGCCAAACACCTCAACCTCGACTTTCCCAACAAACTTATCTATGTCGTCCCTCTGCGAACCCTGGCCAACAGCCTGCGCCAACGTGCTGAAACTTTAGTTGCAAACTGGGAAAAAGCTTATCCATCATCCCGTTCCCCTGTAATAACTCTGCAAACAGGAGAAAACCCAGAAGACCCGCGTTTTGAAGGTGATATCGTCTTTTGCACGATTGACCAGATGTTAAGTAGCTTCCTCAATATTCCCTACTCAGTCGGTCGCGGTTCTGCCAATGTGAACTCAGGAGCAATTTTTGCTTCATACTTAGTATTTGACGAATTACACCTGCTTGACCCAGATCGTTCTTTTGCTACTGTTTTGAAAGTTTTGCAACAGGTTAAAGGTATCGCACCATTTTTATTGATGACTGCTACTCTCACAAATGAACTTGCAACTCAAATCAAAGACTTGATTGATTAGTCATGGAAATTATTCAAATCGAAGACGCAGATTTACAGGCGATAGAAGGAGATCGCTGCCGTACCTTCCAAGCTGTATCTCATCCACTTAACGCTTCAGTAATCCTAGACGATATTCGAGCTTATGGGCGTAAACGAGTAATTGTCATCTGTAACACAGTTTCTCAAGCTCAGGGATTATTCAGGGATTTAGAAGAACTAAACCACAGCGAGAGATTACAAGTTACACTGCTGCATTCTAGATTTTTACCAGAACACCGCGCCCAGAAAGAAACCGACCTCAAAACTATATTTACTCAAGACTGGCAAGATGATGGTAATTGCTACGTTTTGATTTCTACCCAAGTAATTGAAGCGGGAATCAACATTACTTGCCAAGTCATGCACACTCAACTTTGCCCAATGAACTCGCTTCTACAACGGGCAGGACGTTGCGCTCGGTTTCAGGGTGAGCAAGGAGAAGTTTTTGTTTACCCTACAATCGAAGTTAATCCAGCTTCTACTGTAATAGCGATCGCAGACTTAGAAGAAGATGAATCTGATCCCAAAAAGCAAAGTTTTTTACCTTATCCTAAAGAAACTTGTGAACTGACATGGCAAGTATTAGAAGCACATACCCAATCTGCACACGTCAAAGAAAATGTCGGATTCCGTACTGAGGAAGAGTGGATTAATCAGGTTCACACCGCAGAAGACTTATTGCAACAACAGCGCAGACAAAACAACCAAATGCAGTTTGAGCAGCATTTTGAAACTGCATATTTTCGAGGGGATCAGTCTGCTGCTAGTGAGTTAATTCGTTCAGTAGATAACCGCAGTTTATTTGTCTGGGAACAGACACCAGTGATTGACTTTGAAGAAGAAACTATTGATCCCCGAAAGCTACTTGCTTTTTCAGTTCCTGTCTCTACTCTGTGCAAAGCTTGGAGAGAATTCCAAAGTGCAGGTTTTGGAGGAGACTGGATTTTTAAGCGAATTGAAGTACCAAAACAAAAAGCCCAAACTTACAGTCAACCTGTTTGTACCCCCATTACCTCACGTCAAGTACTAACTGGCAGTATCCAGATTTTGGTCAATCCCCGCTATCTCTACTATGACGAACACATTGGTTTACTCATTGGCATCAATGAGTTTGGTAATGATTTCGCATCACCACCAAAATCACAACGCTTCATCAAAAATGAGTACCGCTACCACATGGATACATATATTGGGCACTTGGGCTGTATGTGGACTTGTTGGCGTAGCTCCTTTGAAACAACAGGGCTAAAAAATGGTGAACCTGTAGATACGGCTTATACCAGTGTCCGAGATGAACTTTTAAAAGCAGGTGGACAATTAATCAAAAGCAAAATCTTTCCCCATGTACAGCAGCAACAAGCAGAAGCATTATTTGAGTTGCTGGTGTTATTAGCTATTTTTACCCATGACTTAGGCAAACTCCAAATCAAATGGCAAGAAGTAATGCGGGGATGGCAGGCTCTTGCTCACACATCATTCCAAGCCAAAAACCCCAAAGCACATTTACTGGCACACACTGACTACAATCCCGAATCCCAAGAGGAAAAAGCTGCTCTCAAAGCCTACGAGAAAAAACATCAACGTCCCAACCATGCCGTCGAAAGTGCATACTTGGCTCAAGTGTGACTTGAAGAAGATTTTGGACAGGTTGTCCAACTTTACCTTCCAAAACTAGATGTCCAACTTTACCTTCCAAAAACATGAAAAAGATAACATCTAGAAAAATTAAAGAAAAAGTTGACGAGGA
>JAHHHN010000007.1 GCA_019359325.1 Mojavia pulchra JT2-VF2
TCCTGGAGTTTTTTCTGATTAGCTGGTTCCATTATTGATTGAGGGAAGATTAATTTCTTCCTTTATTTTTGCTGATTTTCACCTCCACTTACTAGTTCATCTGTTCTTACAAAGCTGAGATGCTCCCGTTGGCTTCGGCACGGCATAGAACCAAAATATTGTGAAAGTGTTGCTGAACACTCATTTAGCGTTGCTTTATTAGCTTTATTTTTAGCTGATGAATATTCCCTGACATTAGATAAAACCAAAGCTATTCGTATGGCTTTAATACATGATTTTGGAGAAATATATGCTGGTGATTTCATACCTCATGATCGAATAGAACCAAATCAAAAATATCAACTAGAAAAGCAGTCTGTTCTTCAAGTGCTAAGTAAACTCAATCACGGAGCAGAGTGGATTGCTTTGTGGGAAGAATATGAAAAGGGAGAGTCTACGGAATCGCAGTTTGTTCGTCAAATTGACCGATTAGAAATGCTTTTACAAGCAAGCGTATACGAACATCAAGGATTAGCTAATTTATCAGAATTTTTTACATCTACTAATCAGGTCTTTGCAACATCGCCACTAAAATCTATATTGAATGCTTTAGAAGAATTAAGAGCTAACCTAGAACTACACAAACCTTGAGTTATTGCTTTATCGTTGGCGATCGCCTCTTCATAAGTTGGGGTTAAGCTAATTAACATACAGAATTAGCATAAATTTCAAGATTATGACTTAATATCCCAGTTTTCCAGCAAAACCACAGGTATAGGGCTGGCTTCTAAGACTGCTTGTGATACTGAGCCAATCAGTACCTGCTCCCAAGGTTGATGTCCGCGTTTTCCCATAACGATCGCAGTTACACTATACTCTTGGGCGACACGAATAATCTCCTCTGGAACAGCACCTGTAGTAGTCAAAAATTCATGTCTAATATCAGAAAGTAACTGTTTAGCTTGTTCGTGCAATTGTTTAACAGCTTGCTGATTTGAGATGTTAACTACGTGCAAGACAATTGCTTCACCATTACTGCGTCGTGCCAAATCTGCTACTTTTGTTAAAACTTCTGTAGCTAAATCAGAAGTGTCTACTGCTGCTAGGAACAAGGTATGAGTAGTTACTGAAACTTTTGTCGGGTCAACTTCTCCCCTTGTTAATAATTTAGGTGCAAAGGTCGTAGTTGCCCAAGCGCCTAAAGGTGCAGTTACTAAAATTGAGAGAGATGCGATCGCTAAAATTATCTCACCTCCGGCAATTCCTTGGGAGAGAGGAATGGCCCCAATAGCAGCTTGTACTGTAGCTTTAGCAGAGTTTCCTGGTAATAAAAATAATCTTTCGCGCCAATTCCAATTACTACCTAAAGTCGAGAGATACCAGCCTATCATGCGACCAATCAGTAACCCAATCGTCAAAATTAAAAGACCAGGTAACAAATTCTTACCCAATACTTGCAGTTGAATACTTGCACCCAACAGAACGAACAAAAAAATCTCAGCTACTACCCATAAGCTATCAAAACCGCCGCGTAATCTTCGGGCTAGGGGAGCATCTAATTCAATTAAGAAAAAACCCACACCCATTGTTGCCAAATAACCAGAGAAGTAAGGTAAAGCATGAGCGAAAATTACCAGAGATAAGGCCAAACCTGCGGCAATCATCGTATCTTGAACAACATTCTGAGTCCAGTTTTGTTTTGCCAACAGCAAAACTAGTAAACGCGCTCCTAAGTAGCCAAACAACACTCCCAGCAATATTTGCATAATAATTTGCAATGGAAGCAGTTGCACAGCAGTTAAAGTGAATCCTCCAGGAAGGGCGATACGTTCCACACCGCTACCCAAAAAACTTAGCAAAAGACTGAAAACTAGCAATAGCAGCACATCAGATAAAGCACTACCAGTTAAAATTGCATCGGGAATTCCTTTAGTGACACCCCAGCCTAAACTTTTGAGTCTGAGCATTCCAGGGACAATCACAGCTGGAGATTCAGCGCCAATTATGCAGCCCAACAACAACCCAGTGGGAAAGTCAAATTTAAAAATTACCATAGCAGCAAAGGCGGTCGCGATCGCTTCGGTAGTTGCTGGTAAAAATCCCAAACGCAGCGCCACGGTTCCTTGTTGAGCAAGCTTTTCTCGATCTAAGCCTAGTCCAGCTTTCATCAAAATAATCATCACTGCCAAAGTTCTCAAATCATCGGCAGCATTTAGCACATCTTGACTAATGAGATTACGAACTTGGGGGCCAAGAATAATCCCCACTAAAATCATCCCAATTAAAGGTGGAGCGCCTAAGCGACGGGCAATTTGACCCACAAAAAAGCCCATCATTAAAATCCATAACACACTAGCTAACATCCCATAACTCCTTGAGGTGCGATTTGTAGAGTGGTACTTTCTACAGGGAGTTAGGTAATGCATTGAGCAAGGCCCTACTCTCCCTTAGTCAGGAAAGTAGGAGCCATCAGCCTTTTAATTATTTATCCTTGATGGGAAAGGCGGTTTTGGCGAGCTCCATCGCCATGTTTAAGTAAACAATACTATTTTTCGCTTTTGCGATCAATCAAAATTTAAGATTACTGCGATCGCACCAACACTAATTTCTAAATTTCTCCTTCTCTGTGCCCTCTGTACCTCTGCGGTTAATTCAATCAAAGCCTTTTTTATACATTACATAGCATGGTTATATTTGGGTTTTTCAGAAAAAGTAACATTAGCAAAAGATATTTTCATAACTAATTTATCAAGATAATATTTACCTACATCATTAGGTAGAAGCTATTAATTTGGAAATTTATTAAACTTAGTTCAAGGAGCGTAAATACTGATTCATTAATATTAGGAGTTGAATAATGACAACTATTACAACTCACCAATCTTCTATTGAGACTTGTATTCAGAATTGTCTTGATTGTTTACGCGATTGCGAAAACTGTGCTGATGCCTGCTTAAGTAGTGACATGGTGCAGATGATGGCTGAATGTATCAGTTTGTGTAGGGACTGCGCTGACACTTGTGCCCTTTGCGCTCGTTTAATGATTCGTAATTCGCCTATCTATGCACATATGTGTAATGTATGTGCTGAAGCGTGTGACCGCTGCGGCAGAGAGTGTGCAAAACATCGCGGTGAACATTGTAAACGCTGTGCTGCATCTTGTCATCGTTGTGCCGAGTCTTGCCGTCAGATAGCTAGTGCGATCGCTTAACATAAATCATTTTGGTTGTAATCAGCTAATTATCCTAGTTTTTAGATAAAAGTAATTTCCAATACAGTTTATTAGCAAATTAGGTTTTGTGTTTCCTAAATAAATTATTTTATTGCCACCTGAGTAGGAAAACCGTAATGAAATTGGCGCACAATTCCTACCTGATAAATATGTGTTTGGATGGATAAAATGAAAGTGCGGCTTAAATAATGCTGTTATCTATAACTTCAATTACAGCATTAGTAGGAGAGCGAAAATATGACAAATCAATTAAAAACGGTTGCTTTACTAGCAGCGCTGAGTGGTCTTTTGATTGCCATTAGTTACTGGATACTTGGTGGTACTACTGGCTTGATTGTGGGAATTGGTTTAGCAGCAGCAAGTAACCTATTTTCCTGGTATCAATCAGATAAGATTGCTCTAGCAGTCTACCGTGCCCAGCCTGTTAGTGCTAGCGAAGCTCCGGGACTTCATCGCATGGTACAGAGATTATCCCAGTGGGCTAACATTCCCATGCCAGGAGTTTACATTGTTCCCGGGCCAACAGCCAATGCTTTCGCTACAGGGCGCGACCCAGAACACGCTGCTGTTGCCGTTACAGAAGGCATTTTAAATATATTGCCAGAGGATGAACTCGAAGGCGTACTTGCCCACGAACTCACCCACATTATTAACCGTGACACCTTAACACAAGCCGTTGCTGCAACAATCGCAGGTACTATCTCATTCCTAGCGCAAATGGTAAGTTACAGCTTATGGTTTGGCGGTGTCGGCTCGCGGGATGACAATAGAGGTGCAAATCCTTTAGGTATATTATTAACAGTAATACTTGCGCCTTTAGCTGCCACAATCATTCAGCTAGCAATTTCGCGCACACGAGAATTTTCTGCTGATGCTGGTGCGGCTAGATTGACTGGTAATCCTCGCGCTTTAGCCAGAGCATTGCAACGTTTAGAACTTACAGCTAGACAGTTGCCTTTAAATGCTAACCCAGCCTTTGAGCCGTTATTGATCATCAATCCTATCTCTGGACAGTTTCTCGGCAACTTGTTCTCCAGCCATCCTCCTACCGAAGCTCGTGTTGAACAGTTACTAAAATTAGAGCAAAAGCTGCCAACCACAGCTTATTAGGTTTTGGGCATTGGTGATTGGGCATTAGGGGAGCAGGGGAGAAAACTATACTCAGCACTCAACACTCACAACTATTAAGGATGTATCAACTATGAATGATAAAAATTTTCAATCCAAAGTAATAGAAATTAGCCCTCATACCCACGAATTGGTAGAAACCGAAATGGCTGGCGAAAGTGATGAAGTCAAGCGCGAAACCAAAGCGTTAATTGAAGCGCTAAAAAGACGTGCCCAAACTGAAGCAAAGTCAGCAGGTAATTACACCCGCGAAACGTATTTAAAAGCTGTGCGCCAAGCACGGGAAGCGATTGAAGCCAGGACACTCATTGAACAAGATCATCGCCTAGAATACGCTTGGGTAGTAATGCAGGGCGAAGCTGAGAAAAACTGGTACTTGCTAATGAAAGAAGTGGTAGACTTCAGCGTGCGCCTACAAAATGCTGCTAAAGCTGCTTGGGAAGCCTTTAATGCACCACGTTATCAACGTTAAACCTTGCGCCCTTACCAATGCCTCTTTTGAACTCAGATATTACATCTGCTGACTAAAACCTTGAATAGAGAAACTTTTAAGTCCACTTCAAGTGGACTTTTGCTGTAAGCCAGAGATTTCAATCTCTAGCGGGTGAGTAGGTTGGTGCAATATCTGAGTTGAAATAGATTATACCAATTTGAAAAAAGAATGCGACAGATGGGTAGGGGAGCCACTCCGTTCGGTCGCCAGACTTGTAGACACCCGGAGGGTGGCTTCCCGCAGGGTAGGATGTGGCGCTGCACAACATTGTTGTGCCCTTACTAATAATTTATGTGTCGCAAACATTATTTGAATTGGTATCAGGTAATCCCTCACACCACTCTGGGAAAAATTGCTGATCCTCAATTCGGACTAAACCAAATCGAGTTTCGGCATCCGTTAAGCTGGTAATCGCTTCTGGAATTACTGCTGTCTGTGTCATAGCTTTTATGCTGGCGATCGCAGTTACCAAGCTACTCTAAAATTACATTACCCCACCAACAGCAACCTCAAACTTCCAGTGTAATGCGTACCTCGATCAGATTGGCAGGATATTGTGCCATCTTGACTTCAATTGGATACTATTGATGCTAGATAATGGGAAAGCTTTGACATTTACTTACCCATCTAGAGCGAAAGAACAAAATTAACTACTATGCGAACTCACTATTGCGGCGAACTCCGAAAAGAAGATATTGGAGAAACTGTTACCTTGTATGGATGGGTAGACCGTCGCCGCGATCATGGGGGCGTGATATTTTTAGATTTACGCGATCGCTCTGGGATTGTCCAGATTGTCAGCGATCCCCAACGTACCCCGGATTCATACGAGCAAGCAAACCACTTGCGGAATGAATACGTTGTTGAAATCACTGGTAGGGTGACGCAACGTCCCGACGAATCTCTAAATTCCCGCATACCCACAGGCGAAGTTGAAATATACGCGGATAAAATTGAGTTACTCAACGCTGTCCGTAAACAATTACCTTTCCAAGTTTCTACTGCTGACACCGAAACAGTACGGGAAGATTTACGACTAAAGTATCGTTACTTGGATTTGCGACGCGAACGGATGGCGAGAAACTTGCAACTGCGTCATCAAGTTATTAAAGCTGTCCGCCGCTACTTGGAAGACGTAGAAGGTTTTATTGAAGTTGAAACCCCCATACTTACCCGTTCTACACCAGAAGGGGCGCGGGATTACATTCTACCCAGTCGCGTCAATGCTGGTGAGTGGTTTGCTTTGCCGCAATCACCGCAATTATTCAAACAAATCTTGATGGTATCTGGCTTAGACAGATATTATCAGGTCGCCCGTTGCTTCCGCGATGAAGATTTACGCGCCGACAGACAACCAGAATTTACTCAATTAGACATGGAAATGAGCTTCATGTCTCAAGAGGAAATTATCGAACTGAATGAGAAGTTAGTTTCTCATATCTTTGAGACGGTGAAAGGCGTTGCGTTACACTATCCTTTCCCTCGTCTTACCTACGCTGAGGCGATGGAACGCTACGGTAGTGATAAACCAGATACCCGCTACGGTTTAGAATTAGTCAACGTCTCTGATGTACTCAAAGATTCTGGTTTCAAAGTCTTCCGGGATGCTGTAGCTAATGGTGGTATCGTCAAAATTCTGCCGATTCCTAATGGTAACGATGCGATTTCTAACGTCCGCATCAAGCCAGGTGGTGACATATTCAAAGAAGCCAGTGAAGCCGGTGCGAAAGGTTTAGCTTACATCCGGGTAAGAGAAGATGGTGAAATTGACACCATTGGCGCAATTAAAGATAACCTCAGCCCAGAACAAAAAGCGGAAATCTTACGCCGCACAGGTGCAAAAGCCGGTCATTTGCTGCTGTTTGGGGCTGGTGATGCTGCGACTGTTAATAAAACTTTAGATAGATTACGGCAATTTGTTGCTAAAGAATTTAGCTTAATTGATCCAGAGAAAATCAACTTACTCTGGATTACCAATTTCCCCATGTTTGAGTGGAATGCTGATGAAAAACGTCTAGAAGCATTGCACCACCCATTTACTGCACCTCATCCTGATGATTTGCACGACTTAAAAACTGCCCGCGCCCAAGCTTACGATTTAGTATTCAATGGCTTTGAAGTTGGCGGTGGTAGTCGGCGGATTTATCAGCGAGAAATTCAAGAACAGGTGTTTGAAGCGATAGGTTTGTCTCCCGAAGAAGCACAAAATAAATTTGGCTTTTTGTTGGAGGCGTTTGAATATGGTACACCGCCTCACGGTGGCATCGCCTACGGTTTAGATCGTTTGGTAATGTTGCTAGCTGGGGAAGAATCGATCCGTGATGTCATCGCTTTTCCGAAGACACAACAAGCACGTTGTTTGTTAACTGATGCGCCTTCTGGGGTAGATGCCAAGCAACTCAAAGAATTACACGTTGCTTCGACATACAAGCCCAAGTCTTAGTTAACTCCTTTGAGAACAGCCTTTGTCAGGGCACAACATTGTTGTGCCCCTAACGTCACCCCTGTGATACCGTTTCATCTTTAGGTTGATACAAATGGCAAGTAGGGAAAGAGAAAAAAAGGCTTATCTGAACTGTATTGCCTGATGAGCGAATTTATTGCCTTGGCAGAAGATTTCTTGCTAGATGTAAGTCATCTGAGATTTGACAGATTAATTAATAAAAAATCTTTCATGCTTTGGCTGCTCTTTGAGAGATTGAACAAAATCTTTCAAGGTCATCAGGTTCCCTGTTAAGGTGAACTTAGGAGTGCCATTTGGAGCAACGATTTTCACCTCACCGTCTTTGAACTGAATCTGATTTTTAATGCTGTCCCATAGAGTATCGAAGCTTTCGTCATCTTTGCAACCATTAGCTTCAAGGAACTTTTGGCGCACTTCGATTTTCAGCGCTCGTGCTTCCGCTGCTTGGGTACGCGCTTCAAAATGCTTAATGACATCTTCATAGGCGCTTTCCCTTAGGATTTTGTTTTCAGCCTGAACTTGCTCTAACTGAGTTTTTATGGCTTGCAGTTGTGATATGGCATCAGATGATCTCTGGTATTCAGCTTTTAAGGCAAGCTTTGCATTAGCTAACAAAGCTTTGTAATCTAGCTGCTCTTGGTTTTGAATTTTCTCAGATTCCATATTACAAAAACTGGCGAGAGTGTAGTAAGTGTTCTGTCCTTTATTTGAGTGCTAATTGTTTCACTAATAAAGTCCTTCAGGAATGAGGCTGCTCCTGGATATTACTCACACAAAAACTAATATGGGAGCGAATAGCTCGCTCATAAATTACAGTTTGCTCTCTGCGTATTCCTACAGGCTGATATATGAATTTAATTTCTGGAAATTCGCACCAAGACATCAAAAAAATGTCTTTGGCTGGGGTAATAATCTGATAATGATTTTCTTGCTTTTTCTTGATGAGGCGACAGTTATTTAGTTTTAATTTTTCTTTAAGTAGGTTCTCAAATTCCAGAATTAAATTTGAAGCTGTTTTCATAGATTCTACACTTTTAAACGTGTTAGTTTAACAAACATTATCTGGTGATATTCTTAAGTATGACACTTCCATTAGCCATCACAACATATTGTATTTTTTTAATAAATTTTGAGCGGTCACAGACACAGGTGTAGGGTGGGCATTGCCAGCCCTACGTGTATCGCTTCAAGAAACCCCAAAAATGAAAAAACCCGCCACGGCGGGGTTACACACAACAAAATTATTTATAATCAAGGCTTAATTTAGCCAAAGTACCTCATTTCAGCTTCCAATTGACGAATCAGCTTTTCGTCGCCCTTAGCTCTGGCAACTTCCAAGCGATGTTCGATGTTTCTTTGGATGTTCTGGATGTGAGCTTCTTTGGCTTTGGTTGCAGCTTGTACTCTATTGGTGTTCATAAGATTACCTCTTTAAAGTTTTGGCTTTAATGTCTTGTATTCTTAATATAACACAAATTCCGTAGCCTTTGTTACAGAAAAATTTACTTCTTTACATTTTCATTGATCCATGCATCAACAGCCAATGAGTCAACAAATAATCTTTGACGAATACTTGGCTCAAAACCATGAAGTTGCACAAGCAAGTGTTCTCACTTTGTTAAGCGATTTTGGCGATCGCGATGTTTATGTAGGCGTGATGAAGGGAGTTATCGCCCAAATCAACCCCAAGCTAAGGCTGATCGACTTGACACACCAAATTCCGCCACAAAACATCGCCGCTGCTAGATTTTGTCTAATGAATGCTTACCCCTATTTCCCAGTAGGAACAGTTCATGTAGCTGTGGTAGATCCGGGAGTAGGAAGTCGACGACGGGCGATCGCAGTAGAATTTGCTCAAGGATTTCTGGTAGGGCCTGATAATGGTATCTTCAGTGGCGTTCTGAGTCAAATACCAGCGATCGCTGCCGTCGAACTCACAAATCTTAACTATTGGAGAACTCCCCAACTCAGTAGCACATTTCATGGTAGAGATATCTTTGCACCAGTGGGGGCGCATCTTGCCAGCGGTGTACCCATCCAACAGTTAGGAAGAGAAATCGATCCAGCAACTTTGGTACAGTTGGATATCGGCTGCTGCAATCAAACAACAACTGGTGTGAGGGGTTGCATTCAATATATTGACTACTTTGGCAACTTAGTGAGTAACATTCCTGGGGTTTATGTACAAGGCAAAACTTGGTGTGTGCAAATTGCTGGGTTAACCATACCTGGGTGTAATACTTACAGTGATGTCGAGGTAGGAGAGACAGCCGCTTTAGTTGGGAGTCACGGTTGGGTAGAAATTGCCATCAACAGCGGTAATGCATACTCACAGTTACAAATCAACTTGCAAGATACGCTAGAAGTCATTAGTCATTAGACTAGGTACTAGAGACTAGCTTAAATGCCTCACTCGGATTAAATTTTGTATGACTACACAAATTCTATCTGCACCAGAAGTTTATCAAGGCCAGTTTGGGGAATTTACAATTACTCAAAGCGATCGCACAGGTGTAATTATCTACCGCGCTGGGTTAATGGTAGCTGCACTCAGCTTTGCTATAGGTAGCGCTTTAGTATTGTTCAACAATAACCCAACAACCTTAAGCGTACTGACACCGCTATACGCCTGTTTTAGTCTTGCACTTGGTGTGAGTTTATTGAGCATTCATATTTACATGGTGCAACTGCACCGACTTTTGCAGATTTTTTGGGCGATCGGTAGCATTGCATCAGTGGTACTGGCACTGTATGGTAGTGAACCATTAGCTGCTACTGTTTACAATCAGCCTATTACCTTATTCGGAGTAGGTTTTACCTTTGTTGCACTAACAGGTATTTATTTCAAAGAAGCTTTCTGTTTTAATCGGCTAGAAACAAAAATATTAACTGTAATAGTGCCATTACTGTTGTTAGGACATTTAGTAGGTATTTTACCAACTCAGTCAGAACAGGTTTTATTAGGAATTTGGGCGATTTTATTTGTGGTGTTTGCTGTACGTAAGGCAGTACAAGCAATTCCTCCAGATATTGGAGATAAGTCTGTGTTTGCTTATTTGAAAAAACAAAGTTCAGCTAAGGCTTAATGCAGATAAAGAATCGCCAACGGCTAAAATTGCCGAAAATTCGCTTAATTAAACGTCAACAGATGTGGACACTGACGGTGCAGGGATGGATGATTGCGATCGCTTCTGTTGTTGCTGTCATAATTTTCGCTATCACTCACATACATCCGTTTCTTGCCGTTAATTCTCCCATCAAATCAGCAGAAGTATTGGTTGTGGAAGGATGGCTACCAGACGATGCATTACAAGAAGCTTTAGCTGAATTTAAAAGTGGTAATTATCGCCAAATAGTTACCACAGGAGGCACATTAGAACAAGGAAGTTATTTGATTGAATATAACAGCTTTGCAGAAGTGTCAGCAGCCACATTGAAGAAACTTGGTTTGGCACCAGACAAGGTAATAGCTGTGCCTGCACCTTTCGTAATTAAGGATCGTAGTTATGCTTCTGCTGCCGAATTTGGCCGCTGGTTATCTAATTCCAATTTAAAACTAGAAGCAATTAATCTTTTATCTTGGGATGCACATACCCGTAGGAGTTGGCTGCTATTTAAAAGAGTGCTTGCTCCCCATCATATCAAAGTTGGTGCGATCGCTGCAAAATCACAATATTACAATTCTAGCCAGTGGTGGCGTTATAGCCAAGGCGTGCGGACAGTTATTGATGAAGCGATCGCTTATATTTATGCCCAGTTTATTAATTGGAAAGCTTAGAATCAAATCAGGTTAATTACCCCAGATTTCTAATAATGCTTGTCGATAAATCTTCAGTCCTTCTGCATTCAGATGGACACCATCGGTTGTCAAATTTTCTTTGAGAGCTTTATTTTCATACAAAGGTGCTAAACCTTGTCCTATCACCGATACCTTTTCTGTAGCTGCAACTTGATTAATCAAATTATTGATTTGCTCTACTTTAGATAATGGTGCTGCTAAATTGGGTTTTGAGCTAGCTGTAACTGTTGAGTAAAAAGCAGGAAGCAGCAAAATCTCCTTAGTTTCCATTTTTCGTACAAGAGCGATCGCCTCTTGTAAATTCTTGCTAAACATCTCATCGCTAATTCCATACAAAGCATCATTAGCTCCAATAGCAATCACAGCTTTTTCACATTTCACATTATTAGAAACTAAAGCTTTTACTTGCTCAATCAAGGAAATTGTACTTAAACCATTTAACCCAAAATTAAATTTACCCTCTCCAAAATTATTTCCCAAGCCAGCAGAAATCGAATCACCGAACAAGCAACCTGAATATTGCTTACCTTGAGTAGCAAATGTTTGATATTGGAGTGCAAGTTGTCCTAAAGGCGAAGAAGTTATGTCGTCTTTTGGTGCGTTGCTAGATGAACTAGAATATAAATTTGACATCCCGATTAACTTGACAGCTTTTGGTAAATCAACAATCAATCTGTTGCTGGGATAAGCTTCGAGAAAACTAACTATCCCTAAACCTTCTTGTGATTTTGAGCCGATGATAATCGCAGATCGTAGCGCTGAAGTACCAGATGTATCACGACGAGCGATCGCTTGGGAAACAAAATATAAAATTTGCTTACCCATAATAGTATTTGTTAGCTTATCCAAAGCCGCAACATCAAGAGACATCTTTACCTGAAGAACCGACTGTAACTGCTGCTTTTGTTCAGCACTCAGGTAGCGTAAAAATGATTGTAAATCGGGAGAAACTTGTTGCGTTTCAGCATACTTACGGATATCTTTTACAGGTAGCGCTTGTTCAAATAAACCATACCTAACAACAATTTTATCGGCTGCAAAACTGGGAGATGAAGTAATAATGCTATCAACAGTTTGAAATATTAAACAACCAGATAGGCATAACAGAAAACGGTAGAAATAATTCATGACTAACGACAGTGGTGTAATTAATAGATTTGTCTTGAAAGAAGGCAGATGGCAGGAGGTAGGAGGTAGGAACAGATTTCCATCCTTCGTTATGTATGTGTAGCGTGTGCTTTGTGCTTACTTTAGTTCATGGTGTCCCTTGCATAAATAGTTTTTATCAGCTTTTATCGGTAATTAATTATTAATTGTTCAGATTTTTGCAATAAATCTAATAATTAATACTCAATGTTCAAGTGTGATTAGTCAAGAGTTATTAATTATTATCCCGCCCTCTTATTTATTCACATACAGCAGTTTGTTTGTAACTTAGTGAGGTACAAAAGCTAGTTTTACTTCTGCCCCTGCCTTCTGCCTTCTGCTATAAACGAACTCAATATGGGAATACTCAATCCAGTGGGTGTGAGGATGGATAAGTGGTAGAAGAACGGGCGTATTGGCTAGCGTGGTCACAAATTTCTGGGATTGGCCCGGTATTACTGCGACGCTTGCAACAGCATTTTGGCACGCTCGCAACAGCTTGGAAAGCTACTGCGGCTGAATTGTCACAGGTAGAGGGTTTTGGTTTTCAGACACTAGAAAAGGTAGTAAAACAGCGATCGCGTCTGCATCCAGAACAAATACTCACCAAACACCAAGAAGAAAACCCCCATTTCTGGACACCAGCAGATGCAGATTATCCCCGCTTGCTATTAGAAACTCCCAGCCCTCCTCCGATTTTGTACTATCGCGGTGAAGTTGAACTACAAGAAAATCTTGGGCACAAACCTTTAGTTGGCATTGTTGGCACTCGTAAACCCTCAGATTATGGCATCCGCTGGACTCGTCAAATTAGTACAGCTTTGGCCAAAAACGGCTTTACAGTTGTTTCCGGTATGGCAGAGGGAATTGATACTGAAAGCCACGCCGCCGCCATCAAAGCTGGTGGACGAACGATCGCAGTTTTAGGTACAGGTGTAGATGTCATCTATCCACACACAAATCGGGATCTGTATCAGCAAATTTTAGCTGCGGGATTAGTTGTAAGTGAGTATCCAACAAAAACCCCACCAGATCGTGCCCACTTTCCCCGCCGCAATCGAATTATTGCAGGATTAAGCCGTGCCATTTTAGTAATAGAAGCACCAATAAAATCTGGCGCATTAATAACAGCCACCTATGCAAATGAGTTTGGCAGAGATGTCTATGCCTTACCTGGAAGGTTAGACGACTACCCATCCCAAGGGTGTTTAAAATTACTGAGTCAAGGGGCTTTTTTAATTCTCAAGGAATTAGACGAACTATTAAAAATGCTGGGGGCGATACCACAACTAGATGTAGTTGAAGATTCCCCAGCACCGCAGCAGTTAACTTTGCCAGATTTATCACCAGAACTGCAACAAGTAATGAATGCGATCGCCTTTGATACCTTACCCTTCGATTTTATTGTCCAACAAACAGGCATGACCGCTGGCTCGGTTTCTAGTGCATTATTACAGTTAGAACTCATGGGTTTGGTATCGCAATTGCCAGGAATGCGATATCAGAAATGTTAATCCAGCAGCTTCTACAGCGTCTAAGATGTAATGATTTTCTGCGACCTCTGATTATTTTTTTATTTGGAAGTCCCTTTTACACCCAAATATCCGAAGTACAATCACCGCCAGGATAGCGCATCTCATGGGCACGAGCAGGGCCTGCTGGTTCTTTACCAAAGTCAACGTAAAAATTTTCGTTGATTTTCAGTCCCCCATTTTCAGTATCGCAATCAATTTGCAATAGATATGAGCCAGTTTTAGACAAGTCAGGATAAAACTGATTATCCCAAGTGCTGAATAAAGAATTAGTGACATAAAGCCGCTTACCATCCAGACTTAGCTGTAGCATTTGCGGGCCACCAGCCAATTTATGACCTTGTACTTCGCCATTTTTACCTAACAAACCACCACACCAAACTTGACCAGTCAGCTTAGGATGGGAAGGATCGCTGATATCGTATTGACGAATATCTCCATGCAGCCAATTGGAGAAGTAAATATAGCGATCGCACATTGAAATTAAGATATCAGTAATCAACGATGGCACAGGTATAGGCCAGCCTTCTACCTCTACTGATGGTATATCAATGACTTTCTCTGTTTGCCAATGACCGTTAGGCTTGTGCCAATGCCAAACATTGCTGCTGAGTGCGGCGGCGACAAATCCATGTGTGCTGTCGGGATTATGGTGAAAGCGCACTTCTAAAGGAATTAACCCTTCTTCCCCCAAGTCAACAGTTTGGATAATCTCGTGAGTTGACCAATCCCAGAAATGTATGTGGTGTCCATAGTTGCCAGCCGCTACATCGTTCAGGTCAAAGCCGGGATAATAGGTTTTGGGTGCGCCCCACTCACTACTTACCATGACATTATGACGCGGCTGATACCAAAAGTCATAGTTAAACTGCATAGTATCGGCTTGGCGTTCCCAGCGTCCAGCAATATCAAAATTCTCATTCAGTAACAAAAAGCCACCAGGGCCATTGCCTTCGCTGTCACCCAGCATAGAAATCATCACATGACCATCTGCTAGGCAATGTACTGTATGAGGTGCAGTTAAGTTGGTTTTTTCTTTGATTTCTTCTGGTTCAATAATTTTATGTAGTTTTGGTGCTTTCGTCTCTGCTGTATCAACAATATAAATACGACTAGACCGTTGTCCAGGAATCACACTAAACCGCCGTGATTTACTAGCATCACCATGGCAAGAACTACAAGCATTCCAGCCAAAGTGATGTAACTCATCGCCAATGTAAGGCATAGATAAACGATGAATCACTTGGGAGTAGGTTGGGGATTTAGGGTCAACGTCTACAGTTGCTAGATAATCTGGTTTCTCAATACCTGTACCCGTATAAAGAGCGATCGCATAAAGCACTTTTTCCTGTTCTGCTTGGATGGCTGCTTCTGGGGAAGCGTAACCAGGGCCGCAGCAAGCATGAGTCATAGTTAGACACCTCAACAAGCTTAGGACTTACGCACTGTATAAGTAGATATTAGTATGCATGAGTGTTCCTTGTAGGGTTAAGAAATAAGTAGGACGCGGAGCGATCGCTTTTGGCGCTGCGCCCCGCGCAATTGCATTGCAGGTCGATGTTATTCAATTGCAGACCGATGTTATTCAATTGCAGACCGATGTTATTCAATTGCAGACCGATGCAATTCAATTGCAGACCGATGTTATGCAATTGCAGACCGATGTTATGCAATTGCAGACCGATGTTATGCAATTGCAGGGCGATGTTATGCAATTGCAGACCGATGTTATGCAATTGCAGACCGATGTTATGCAATTGCAGGTCGATGTTATTTAATTGCAGGTCGATGCAATTCGATTGCAGACCGATGTATTAATATATCAATGCGGAAGTCTAAACGTCGAAGACTTTTGAGTTAATAGTGTGTTGCTCTTTGTGCTAACAACAGGAGGTATGCGATTGGCTGCTTTTACTGTAATAACCAACCAAACACAGACCCAATACTTAAAGTTAGATCACTAGCAAAAGATGGAACTGGGAGTTTTTGCGCTGGTTGGTCAAACACCTGTGGTTGCTGCTTTGGCAGATAAACAAACACAGTTTGCTCATTTGGGTCTATTAACCAACCTATCTGAGTGCCATAATCAAGGCAATGCAGAATATTTTTGATTACTTTTGTTTGGCTTTGGTCAGGTGAAAGGATCTCAATTGTCCAGTCAGGGGCTATTGAGAAGGTATTAGCAATCTCACCATTTCCGTCGCGCGGAATTCTTTTCCAGGTAAAGACAGACACATCTGGAACTATTGACCTTTCAACAAATATACAACGTAATTCTGAAAATGCCCGTGCAACCTGTTGAGGTTTAAGAATTAGGTTAACAGTAGTAGAAAACTCTGTTTGAATCGTACTGTGTCTACCCTGTGGCATTGGTTTCTGGATGATTTGCCCATCAATATATTCGTTAGCAGGCTTAGTTTCTGGTAGTTTCAGAAACTCCTCCAATGTGATGCGTTTAGATGGGGTCTGTACCATTGGAATTTCCTCGCAAAAGGCAGTTGAATTAGCTTGGATGCGATCGCACTAACGCACCCTACATTAGTGTAGTCGAAGGATATATCAGTTATTTAAATATTAAAATCAACTAGTTTGATGAAGTCAAAAAACAAACTATTGTATTTAAATGGCTTATTTGACTTACACATCAACAAGCAAATTTTAATTAAAGGAATGTTTAGGAGTGGCAAAAAAACGTCAAAAAAATGTATGGAGAAGTGAGCTTAATGACATCATTCGAGGTACGTGCGGAGGGTTTTTGTTTGGTATTCCCTTGCTGTACACAATGGAAGTGTGGTGGATTGGCTCGCTAGCAAAACCACAACTTATGATGTTGGCGATCGCCTTAATGTTTATTGCAGTTTTTTTACTGAACCGAACCGGAGGCTTTCGTAAACGCAGACATAACAAGCGAGCTTATGAAGCCACAATAGATACTGTAGAAGCAATAGCGATTGGGCTAGCTTGCTGTACATTTATTTTATTGTTGTTAAGAGAATTAACACTTGAAACTCCTGTTAAAGAAGCTTTAGGCAAAATTATCTTTGAAAGTGTTCCCTTTACTCTTGGTGTAGCATTAGCCAATCAATTTTTGGGAGATGCTAGTAGAAACAATTTTGAAGAGCAAACAACTGCTGACGACAACACTACAACCAAGAACCACGATACTGAGTTATACGCCACGTTCGCTGATTTGGGTGCAACTGTCATTGGTGCAACCGTAATTGGATTTAATATTGCGCCAACAGATGAGATTCCCATGCTAGCAGCTGCTGTCTCTCCCCCTTGGCAATTAGCAATAATCGCTACCTCTTTATTGATTTCCTATGGCATTGTATTTCAGGCAGGCTTTTCAGACCAAAAAAAGCGTATGCAGCAAAAGGGACTCTTTCAACGGCCATCCAGCGAAACTATTATGTCTTACTTAGTTTCACTATTATCGGCTGCGATAATGTTGTGGTTCTTTCAAAAGTTGACTTTTGATGACCCCTGGACAATGTGGTTGGAGCACACATTAATATTAGGTTTACCTGCAACTATTGGCGGTGCAGCTGGCAGATTAGCAATATGAGTAATACAGAAACCCAACATCAAAAGCGATCGCCGGCTGAATGGGTGACATTCATTACTGCTTCATTCATCCTGGCAGTGATAGTTAGTTTAGTAGGATACACATGGCTAAACGACAAAAATCAACCTCCTATTGTATCTGTTACTAAGAAGCAGACAATTCGGGAAATTGATGGAAAATTTTATGTTCCCTTTGAAGTCGTTAATACTGGTGGAGATACAGCTGAGTCAGTTCAGATAATGGCTGAGTTAGAAATTAACGGCAAAGTTACAGAAACAGGCGAACAACAGATTGATTTTTTATCTGGTGGTGAAAAGGAAGAAGGCGCATTTATATTTACCCGTAATCCTAACCAAGGTCAGTTAACTATACGCGTTGCTAGCTATAAATTGCCTTAGTTAGGAGCCATAGTTGGTAATGGGCAGGACTTACGCAACAATAAGATATTTTCGTCATTGCGACCGTAGGGAAGCAATCCCGAAGCCTTGTTTTTCGTTGCGAATGCGTAAGTCCTAAAGGGTAATGTTTTTGCTCCCATTACCAGTTATAAATTTGCAAAGCTGATATCTTAAACGCCTACCTTAGCCTTTGACCAAACACCGTTTTCATCTTCATCGAATTGCTGATGAACAGCTTCCCAAGCAGCTTGTTCAGCTGTGAACTCGTCACTAGTTTCGCTGAGTACAACGTTATAGCGTTCAATAAATGTACGTTGAGCTTCCTGCGAAAGATGAGAGCGAACTTCCGGCGATAAATCTTCTGGCTTGTTGCAAGGGCCAGGACAAGGACGAGCCAAAGTTTTCTCGGCGGTGTGAATTTCTTCAGCACCAGCACTTTCCAGTAGTAATTGGAATTCGCCAGTGCGATCGCTTGGAACTTCTGCCATTAACAAGAACTCGCCAGCTTGTAAGCGGGTTTGATAAACTGCTGCTTTATCTTCTGGCATTCCTAAAGTAGTCAAAACTGATACCAAGCCTGCACCAGCGCTACCTGCGATCGCTCCACTTGCAGCCCCAAGCAGCACCGCACTAATTGGGCCCGCTGCTACAAGAGGCCCAACAAAGGGAATAAACAGTACGCCTACTCCCGTGAGCAAGCTGAGAAAGGAACCAAACAAAGAACCAAAAATGGCCCCTGTTCTCAAACCTCCCACAATCACATCTCGCTTACTAATGAAGCCAGCAATTCGAGTTTCTGACTGAAAGTTTCTTCCCAATACGGAGATATGATCTCTGGGCACACCCCGGTCTAATAACCGTCGAATTACATCATCAATTTGCTTCTGTTCTTTCAATACAGCTGAGATTGTACGCTCTGCTACGTATGCTTCTGGCACTTGAATCTCCTAAAATCTTGTTTTTGCAAAGAACATATTAAATAGGCAGGTGCGGGTAGACTTTTCTTCCCGCAAACTGCAATTTTCCAGTCAGACTTTATGCTTGGGCTACTGGCCTATACACCTACAGGTGTCTGAGTTTCTCCTGCTGGCTGTCTACCGTTTGGCTCCAGTGCCTGCCCTTCAATAAATGAGCGCAGCATCCAAGCCATCTCCTCATGCTCTTCCATCAAACCAGTCAGAAAATCAGCTGTTCCCTGGTCATGAAACTCCTCACCAGACTGATCCACATGTTCTCTCAAGTTACGAATAACCTGCTCGTGATCTTCTACAAGATTAGCTACCATTCCCGTTGCTGTAGGGACATCACCAGCATGTTCCTTTAGGGTAGCAATCTTGAGAAATCCCTCCATTGTGCCAACTGGGTAGCCACCCAAAGCACGAACCCGCTCTGCCAAGGCATCAATATTTAAAGTCAGCTTTTCGTAGTGTTCTTCCCAAAGCTGGTGCAGACTGCGAAACTGAGGACCGACAACATCCCAGTGATACTTTTTGGTTTTAACTAGAAGTAAATAGGCATCTGCTAAATCTTGATTTAACAGATTAATAACTCCTTGACGCTGTTCTTCTGTCAACCCTATGTTTATTCTCGGCATTGCTTTCCATCTCTAAGCGAACTTATCTACTAAGTTCACAAATTAAATCGTGAAGTAACATCAGCCTACAGAAAGATAATTAAGAATATTTAATTTAAACTTGACAAGTATGTTTATATACTAGTAAATATTTATTTTTAATATTGAGTATTTAATTTTAAACATTCAAGTACAAATAGTAATAGACATCTTGATTGTTGGCTATCAAGATGTCTATAAATCGATTGTAAATAAAAAAGTAACTACTTGTGAACTAGACCTATTAAAAGTTGCACAGGTTAAAGCTGAGAGCGTGACTAACGCTGCTTATTTTTTACCAGTTACTTTTTCCAGAAAATTTTCTACTTCTTCTTCTACTGAAGTTGCACTTTGAGAGTTATCAGGACGCTTCATTTTATCGATATCAGCATCTCCCTGAACTTCGTTAAGCCCCTTATTAGTTTCCTCTTGAGCCTTTCTCATTCCTAAGGGCGCTGCTCTATCTATTTCGTCAGTTTTGGCCTGAGTTTCTAGAAGTTGTGTAGTGGCTTCTTGGGGATCACTTTGATAACTCTCGATTGCAAAAGCAGGAAACGCATTAGATACAAATAGCAGTGTACAGGTAAATGCCAACACTAAGAAACGCACTGGACGTAAGGCAGATGAAACCAAAGCAATAATTTTCATTTGAATTCCTCAATAACAGCGTCAAAAACGCAGAACTTGTACTTTAAAAAAGAAGCTTTTACCTTGATTAAGTTAATTTAAGTTAACAAATTTTCAAGGTTTGCTCCTAAGTTACTTAGCAATAGACCTAGAGAAGAAGTAGCTTCATGTCTTAAGCTGAATAAAAAACTAGTAGTGCTAGAAAGGAAGCTTTTTTATTCAACTAATATATTTTTTTGAAGTTTTTAATTCTTCATCCTAGGTTCACTAGTTTATTTTTAACTATAATAATTAATCCTTGCATCAATCTGAAGAATGAAATTAAATTTATATTTATTTACAATAAGATCACTCCCTAGATAGATCAGAAAAATATTGATTTAACAGGGCAATCAGCCATTATTTAATACTATTTATATTAAGTAAAGTACTAGAAAATTACCAGTCTTTATATATTATTCATCAGCTAAATATTGATGGCATTGTACAATTACAAATTACTCGATAAACTTAGAGTTAGGATATTACTCCCATTGCTACATAGTAGCGATCGCTTTCGTATTCCCGCGCATTTGTGCGTAACTTTTCGGCTACACAGTGTTCTTTGCAGACTTCATGTATCAGTTCCTCACCCCATCTAATAATTTGGCTTACTAGATGCCGCCACAGCCATTGAGGTGGACATAAAACCTTAAAACAGCATCAATTACTTCGCTTGGCTTAGTAATCTGTAATTTATCGCAGCCAGTGAGCTTATTATTAACATCTAGCCACAGATATAAATCAAGTTCTTTATCAATAAGAAAAATAGTGGGTGGTATAGGAATTGAACCTATCTCTGCGGATTAAAAGCCCGCTGCACAGCCACTATGCCAACCGCCCAATGCATACAAAATCAAGATTTCAATCCACCAGAAAGGTACTGTCCCTCCTATCTCTGAGTTATCAGCACATCACCTCACTTTCCGGCTCCCGGTGGACAGCGGATGATAGAAGATAACAGAACTACACAAGCGAGTGGCAAGGCTTGACTCGCGTTTTAAATTTGTAACCAGTAAAGGACGCTTTTACAAAGCGATCGCACAACCTAAACTTTGAGGCACGATTTTCATCAACTTGCCCATTTCATCTTCATTTTTCAAGGTTTAGATAAATTACTTTTAAGCGTTAGAGGTTGTTAGCAAAATAACCGACGCTCTAAGTAATAGTTTTGCTGTGCATTACGGATGTATTCGGTAGATTTTGCCTTTGCAAACTCAGAAGATTTCTCATTTACTTCCTCTACTTCAGATGGTTTGGAAATAGTAGGAGCTTTATTCGCTGATGGCTCTGGGTTATTCCAGCGTTTGTTAACTATTTGTATGTAGTAGAACATGGCTTTTGCTCCTTAGGAAGCTTTGCCTTTTTAGTTACATTAATACTACATAAGTAATACAAAAATTGTCAAGGGCTGGTAAAATTTTTTTGAGATTGTCTAAAAAGGCTATTTTGCAATGGTTTTAGCCTAATGAATTCCTTGAAAAAGCAAAACTAGCGCTTATGATTGGGCAGTTTTTGGAAACCTGATGTGACAGACAATCACCGCCAGCGGCAAAAGATAATTGGTGGAGTAGCGATCGCCTTTTGTGTAACAGCTTGTAGTATTACCCCAGGTATTTCTCCACAATTGGGGATTAACCAGCTAACAAATAAACTCGATGCTGCACAAGTTCCACAAAAAGCGTTAATCAACCAAGTTAATGCCCAATCGCCTGCACCAGCTAAAGTAAAAAACCTGACCTTTACTATTCCAACAAAATTTCAGGGAAAAACCGTTTATCAGGTGCAACCTAGCAACAACGAAAAAGTTATCGCCTTGAGCATTGATGATGGCCCTTGGCCCAATACCACCATAAAAATGTTGGAGATTCTCAAGCAAAATGATGTTAAAGCAACATTCTTTTGGGTAGGGCAAGCATTACAAGCAAATCCCGAAATTGCCAAACAAGTAGTAGCTGAGGGACACGCCATAGGCAACCATACTTGGCATCATTGGTATCGACGAATGGATGCAGCCACAGCCAAAAGTGAAATTGAGCGCACGAACGAACTTATATACAAAACTACAGGAGTCAAAACTAGTTTGTTCCGTCCTCCAGGAGGCGTGTTAAATAATGGACTGGCTGCTTACGCCCATAGCCAGAAATATGCTGTAGTCATGTGGTCGCAAACTTCTGCCGATACAGATCCTCGTGCTAAATCTCAAGTATTCGTGAAAAATGTCTTGAGAGATGCCAAACCAGGTTCTATTGTATTGATGCACGATGGCGGAGGCGATCGCCAAAGAACTGTACAAGCCTTGCCACAAATCATCAACGGACTCAAACAACAAGGCTACCGATTTGTGACAATTCCCGAACTACTAGAAATGCAGAAATAACAATCCTATTGGGCATTGGGCATGGGGGAGGCAGTGCGTTGGACGGGTTCCCCGGCTTGAAGCAACTGCCGTCATGGGGCATTGGTTATTTGCCCCTGCACCCCTGCCTAATTATTCGCTCATGGCAGAGGCGCAGGCTTGCGCTTCCTGCCAAATTTTATGTAGAAAGAACTCAGTGCGATCGCTCATACAAGTGACAAACACACCCGCAGCCTCCTCAGAACCGTCTGATAACCAAGAACCCCGCAGGGTGACTTCCATATATTCGGCATCACAGGTAGACAGCGCCATGATTTCACTGTCATTTCGTTTTACCTCAGCCTTGAGCTTTTCTACTCCTGGTAAATCAACAGGAAGCAAAAAGGAAGCAGTGCTAGGTTCAACGCAAAGAGATTGACCAACTCGCAGTGCCAAAATCACTCGCTGTGCTACCCACTCCTCCAGCGATAGAGTTAGACACTCTAAGTAAAAGCTCCTTTCGGTATAAGTTAATTTCAGCATTCCTTCTGCTCTCCTGTTATTCCAGGTTTGCTTGCATATCTATCCAGAACTGCTCGGCAAAAGAAATTGCCGGATGGACTGGTGCTTTAGGTTGAGTACGTAGTGGCATACCAGCCTGAGACGGAGTGCGATCGCCTTTTTGGGAGTTACATCTTTCACAAGCTATGACTACGTTATTCCATGTGTGCATACCGCCTTTAGATCGGGGAATCACATGATCCAGCGTTAGACGTTTAGTGCTACCGCAATATTGACAACTGTGATGATCTCGCCGCAACACTTCCCGCCGATTAACCGGAGGAACTTTCCACATCCGCTCACTAGAAGCAATTTTTAAACGAATGTGTTTTGGCACGTCAAGTATCAAGCTAGGGGAACGGATTTGCGATCCACCTTCTGCCGAAAATCCTAATGGTTCAGCCTTATTTGTCACTAACAACACAATCGCCCGCTTGATATTGACCCGACACAGTGGCAAGTAATTTTGAGAAAACACCACTACGGATCGCTCTAACACTTGCATTGCGCTTGTCACAGCTTGACTCCTTATAAAAAACCCCCGCTTCTTATTTAGCTGAAGCGGGGGTGGGAAATTGACCTAAAAGTTTTTTGGCCTATATCGGTACAGTATTCCTCTGCCTGTACCTCCCGCTTCTTACGTCTAGTTGTGGTTTTTCATTCAGCCCACCAATACTGATATTTCTAAAATCATAATTACCCTCTGTGATTTGCCCATATTTTTGGCCACCGTTACCCATAAAAAAATACTCCACTCCCACAGACGCTGATTCCCGACTGGTTCGGCAGTTGGTAGCGCTCAAAGAAGTAGAGATGGGATAAACGGATTTCACAGAAAATTTCACCTATTGAACATTCCTTTAAACATACTACACTTGTATTACTATCCTGTCTATACCTTTAAGGAGAAAAAACACATGCATACCATCGCTCGTACCCCAACCACTGATATGGAAGTTACCAGTATTCGTCTTGAACGGGAACTGAAAGATAAACTAAAAGATATAGCTGGCAATCAAGGATATCAAGCTCTAATCCGAGACATCCTTTGGAATTATGTGCAGCAAAAATCAGGTGAGTGGAAACCCCGATTTTCACGAACTGATATTCGGGCTAGCATAGCCGCCACAGCTCAACAAGAAGAACGTTGTGTACTTACAGGTCAACTCATTCAACCGCAACAACCAATGCTCTTAGGACTGACAAGAAATGGTGACATGGTTCCTCTGAGTATTGAGAGTTTGGCTGGATAATCTTGTATTCGTCTGAATGCAGCCCAGTTACAACTTAGGATACTAGGCTGCATTCATAAGTAAATATTATACTTTTTATAAGTCAACTATATAAAGCTAAACTTATATATTACTTACCGAATATATAGTGGTCATATTTTCCTTCGAGCCAAACCAATAGCAAGTTAGCTTACTTACGTTTTTCTGTAATATAAATACTATTTCTATTGAGAAATTTAAGTGTTAACACGCAAAAAAATCGGAGTTTTTGCCTTAATTCTAGAGAAATTACGGTTTATGTATAGTCGCAGGCAGGATATCCTAAGTCAAAGTTTGTAAATTAAGCCCATACAGACAAGGCAGCAAATATCTAGCTGAGGCTTTTTAGTATATCTTAGGTGTCTTATTACTTGTGTAGAAAATTGTTTAATATACCAAAAATTAGTCATCTGAAATAGAAAGGGGCTATAACAGGTGAGAGAAAGTCTTCATAGAAGATTTGCAATTCATCAGGGTGCACCAAACAAACTCATGGTGAAGAATTAAGTTGAGAAATTGGGTGCAGAAAAATGGGGTCGTTATCCAAGAGCGTGCCAAGAATGAAAAAGCGTTTATCATCGCCGCCACAGTGCCCAGATGACGTAGATCGACTACAACCATACCAAGTCAAGCTGATGCAGCATCAGGAAGAACCAGCCAACCAGTTGGCACACAAGATCAATCAAATCATCGCTAAAAGTTCAGCGACGACATTGATGCTGCGAGAACTAGCCAAATTGCTGGGAGTGGCTTTCAAGGTAGATTGCTGCTTAGTTACAGTTATGAGTGAGGTATGCAGTGAAACGACTACTGCTAATTGGTGTAGTGACGAATATTTAGGATTACCACACTCAGACGAAACATTCTTGATGGAACAGTTGCTGATGGAATTGCCTGTAGTGCAATGTGCTGCTGAACCATTAACCATTGAAGATATTTCGACAATTCAAAAAAGTCTGGTAACTGGTTGTCAATCCTTACCTTTACCAATAAAAGCTGTTTTGGCAATTCCCACCCGCTTTAATGATAAAAATAATGGAGTGATTAGCCTGATTAAATTCCAACCTTATGATTGGAGTCAGTCAGAAAAACAACTGCTAAAAACTATAGAGCCGTCTTGCGCGATCGCTTTTGCTCAAGTAGCACAATCACAGTTAATTGCTGCTCAACAGCAGTATTTGCAAAAAATTAACCAACACGAAAGCTTAATCAAGCAATTAACTATACTCAGCCGTAGCAACTTGGAGTTGAATCAAATGCTCCAGTTGGTAATCGCCTCGACTGCCGAATCTCTACAGGCGGATCGGGGTCTACTGATACTTTTAAAATATACTGATCCACTGTTTAGGACTCGACCTAAAAAACAAATTCCCAAGGCCAAAGCGACGGTAGTTGGTGAGTGGGCTAGGGACTTCCATTACGGCACAAATACAGCAAAAACCTTAGATAATAAGTCTTTTGTTGTTTCAGAATGTGGGTTATGCCAGCGTATGCTTATAGATTCTGGCAAGCCAATAATTATTAATGATTATACAGACCAAACAGATAACTTAACGCCGGCTCCATTGTTTGCAATCGAGATGCTACCGGCTGTACTTTTAATGCCATTAGAGAGCCAAGGCAAAGTCTTAGGATTCATAGTGCTACAGCAAGCAGTTGCTCGCAGTTGGCAAGAAGCAGAATTAAATATTGTAGAAATGGTTTGCGCTCAAGTCAGTAATGCCATAATTCAATCACAGACATTACGACAGGTACAGACTTTGGTAGATGAACGTACAGCACAATTGCAACGCAGTCTGGAAGTTCAAGCAAAATTATATGAAAGAACGCGGCAATACGTTGAGCAGCTACGAGAACTCAACCATCTTAAAGATGAATTTTTAAGCAACATCAGCGATCGCTTACGCTACCCACTGACAAATATGCTGATGTCAATTCGTAATCTACGTCTGCCAAAAATAGCACCAGAACGTCAGGCTAAGTATATAGATATTTTAGAGCAAGAATGTACCAAAGAAATCAATTTGATTAATGACTTGCTAACACTTCAGAAACTAGAGTCTCATCAAGAAACTCCGCAATTTGAAACTATTGATTTAAATACAAGAATTCAGGATTTAGCAGCATCTTTTGAGAAAAAACTGGCAGATAAAGCATTAAGTATTACCTTAGATTTACCGGAGCGCTCATTAAAGCTACAAACTGAAATAGAAAGTTTTGACCGTATTCTGCAAGAGTTATTAACTAATGCCTGTAAATACTCAGAACATGACACAATAGTTCATTTGCAAGCCGAGCATCAAGTCGATCAACTGGTCGATCAAGTTATTATTAAGGTGACAAACACAGGACGTGGCATCTCCGAAGAAGAAGCGACTTACATCTTCGACAAATTCCGTCGCGGTAAAGGACGCTGGACTCCTGGGACTGGTTTGGGTCTTGCTTTAGCTAAGTCCCTTGTGCAGCACCTAAATGGGACGATTGCCGTTGAGAGTATTCAAATCTCAGAGTTAGACCTGAGTAACATTTGTTTCACGCTCACCTTACCCCAGTTTTCTGAAGCAAGCAAACCATATTCTGAAAGTGACTGAACAAACTAACACCACAACCGGCCTTGATTTTAATGTCGCTGGAGACGAAACAAACTTCAACACGAATTTGGCTCTTGATACAGGTGCTGAACCATCTGTAGAAGTCCAAATTAAGAAAATAGCAGAAAGGCAACGGCAAATCACTGCTAAAATCCAGATACCCCAACCAGTAGAACAAATCTGGAAGGTTTTGACAGATTATGAAGGATTAGGCGATTTTATTCCTAACCTTGCTAAGAGTCGTCTGCTTGAGCATCCTAACGGTGGTATTCGACTAGAGCAGATAGGCTCTCAGCGCCTACTAAACTTTAACTTTTGTGCGCGTGTAGTTCTTGATTTGGAAGAATATTTCCCCAAAGAAATTAATTTTCGTATGGTAGAGGGAGATTTCAAAGGCTTTTCTGGTAGCTGGTGCTTAGAGCCTTATTCTCTCGGTGAGTTGATGGGAACAAATCTCTGCTACACAATCCAAGTTTGGCCTAAACTCACTATGCCAGTGACAATCATTGAAAATCGCCTCAGCAAGGATCTGCGGTTAAATCTTTTAGCTATTTACCAGCGTGTAGAGCAGTTAGCCAGCAAATAAAATTAGTAATTAATCAGCCTATCCTGAATTCACATCAATTAAAGGATAGGTTTTTATTTTAGTAGGATAAATCAAAGGCAACTTTTTGCACTTTAATTTTCTTTTTAATACCCCCAGGGGAATTCGAATCCCCGTTACCTCCGTGAAAGGGAGGTGTCCTAGGCCTCTAGACGATGGGGGCGTCTTGGACTCAAACCTTTTATAAAATAACTAATTTCCCAGGCGATGTCAACAGTTTTTGCTAAAAAAATTTGTTTTCGCTAAATTAAGTGCAAGTAGACGCGATCGCCCGTATGAAGACACGCTTGTTCTTCCAGAACAGGCTCCCTCAAAGCTCCGCTTTGAGGCAACCACACGGAGTGCGGTTGGGCAACAGGGCGCGCGGAAGCGATCACCAGCCGATACTCAAATCAACCTTGGGCACAGTGAGTGTGGGCTTTACCCGTACTAAGGGAGAAATTTTATGTCCATCTCGAACGGGATCAGAAATTTATCAACGGCCACTTTGGGTGCTGCGTTAATTACTCTAGGAATCCCTAAGTTAGCTATAGGAGCATCGCTGTATTCTATTTTAGATCTGGGGACACTAGGCGGTGAAAGAACTGATGAGATTGGAGTATCCGATATCAACAACTCTGGCCAAGTAGTCGGTTATGCAGATGCACCTGGTGGATTAGAGTTCAATCATGCCTTTCTTGCGGAAAAAGGCAGCATCAAGGATTTAGGTACGCTTGGTGGTTACAATAGTGCCGCCAGAGGTATCAATAACTCCAAACAAGTAGTTGGCGAGTCTCTTAACAGCAGTCTGCTGCGCCGCGGCTTCCTTTGGGAAAAGGGTGTGATGACAGAGCTAAAAACTCTTGGCGGACCTTGGAGTGTTGCCACTAATATCAACGATGCCGGCACAGTTGTTGGCTTTTCCACACCCACCGGAACCACCGAAGAAGAACACGCCGTTCTCTGGAAAAACGGCCAAATCCAAGATTTAGGAACGCTGAATAATAGTAGCTATAGTTTCCCTTCTGACATTAATGAATTAGAGCAAGTAGTTGGCTATTCGGATGGTCGTGCTTTTCTCTGGGAAAATGGAGTAACCAAGGATCTGGGCACTCTGGGGGGTGATAATAGCTCGGCTTATAGCATTAATAACTTAGGTCAAGTGGTGGGCTATTCTGATGTCGAGTATGGTTTCCCCCGTCATGCTTTCCTTTGGGAAGATGGTGTGATGGAGAGTCTCGGCACTCTTGGTGGCGATGATAGCTACGCCTACGACATCAACAATCTGGGCCAGGTTGTTGGTAGCTCCCAAACAGGTAAATTGAGAGAATATCCCTACTTACCATCCAACTTAACTGAAGAAATTGCTCATGGTTTTCTTTGGGAAAATGGTGTTATGACTGACCTAAATACTTTAATTCCTGACTCCTCTGGCTGGGAAGTAATATCTTCATGGGGTATTAACGACCTTGGGCAGATTACAGGTGTTGGCGTAAAGAATAGTCAGTGGCGTGCTTTCCTAATGTCCCCTAAATCTGTCCCCGAACCTGGTTCTATATTTGGCAGTTTATTAGCATTGACTGGTGGAGTAGGTTTAGCGCTGAAATACAAAAAGTACAAGCAATTTAACGGTGACTTTAAAAGCTGAAACTCAGAGCTGATTCGTAAAGAAAATCTTAAGGATATCTAACTCTTTGCTGGATAAGGCTTTGAGAAAATAAAGGCTTGATTCTCCCAAATTAGTGAAACCCTTACGGGACAAGGATTTTACTCTGGTTTACAAATTAGCTCTCAGTTTTTGCTTTCTAGTGTTAGAAACACATCTTAATTCGTAAATCTGCAAAAAATTACTGTAAACTTTGGGTTTTATAAGCCATTGCTATTGCAAATTTATAAAAATTTTTGGCTATATTTGTGTAATCGTAAAGCCAAATATATTCTATTTTTTGCTGTTTTGAGTTGATACCAGCCGTTTACTGTTATAGCGTTGGAAGATACATAATTTTTTAATGATCCGCTAAAGACGCCAAGTCAGAGAGAGAAGAATAAATAGGTAATTTTATCAGCAGGAAAGGAGTAAGAGTACTTTTAGTTTCTAGCTAGGCATTACTGCTTTTTTGCCAATAGGCTGAGAATAGAGTATTATAAAAAACTAAGTATAAAAAAGTTTGAATTTAACAAAGGAAAAAGGGTGTGATGTTGTACCCTTTAGAGGTAATGTTTACTATTCTTTACAAAAGATTTTGATATATATCGCTCAAAATCTACTACATGGAAGCATCTTTTGACATCACCCTACAAATGGTGACTGCTGTTGTTGCAGGTATTAGCGCCCAAGTGCTTGCTGCCTATCTCCGCTTACCCAGCATTGTATTGTTGCTGCTGTTGGGCATCATGCTGGGGTCTGATGGTATTGGTTTATTGCATCCTCATTTGCTAGGTACAGGTCTGGAAGTTATTGTCGCCCTAGCTACGGCAATAATTTTGTTTGAAGGTGGACTCAACCTAGATTTGCGAGAGTTGGGGAGAGTTTCCGTTAGCTTACAATTGTTGGTCACCTTAGGAACGCTAATCACATTGATGGGCGGTAGTATGGCGGCTCATTGGCTAGGTGAATTTCCCTGGAATATAGCCTTTCTCTACGCTTCGATAATCGTGGTTACAGGCCCAACCGTCATCAATCCGCTGCTGAAACAAATCAATGTTGATCGACAAGTGGCAACGCTTTTAGAAGGAGAAGGCGTTTTAATTGACCCAGTGGGGGCTATCCTAGCCTTTGTTGTCCTTGATACGATTTTGAACGGCGATGCCGACCCAATCAATGCCATCATCGGTTTACTTATACGTCTTGGGATTGGTGGAGCAATTGGTGGTGCTGGCGGTTATTTGATGAGCTTGATTTTTAAACGCGCCAATTTTTTGTCCTTTGAACTGAAAAACTTGGTGGTGCTGGCGATACTCTGGGGTTTATTCACATTAGCGCAAACTATCCGCAGTGAATCGGGAGTAATGACAACGGTGGTTGCTGGAGCAGTATTTGCCAACTCCTCAGTACCAGAAGAAAGATTTTTGCGACACTTCAAAGGTCAATTAACCATTCTCAGCGTTTCTGTACTGTTTATTTTGTTAGCAGCTGATTTATCTATTGCCAGTGTGTTTGCCTTGGGTTGGGGCAGTTTATTCACGGTTTTGGTACTAATGTTCGTCGTTAGACCAATTAACATTCTTTTGTGTACTTGGAACAGTGACCTCAACTGGCGACAGAAATTGTTTTTAAGTTGGGTTGCTCCTAGAGGGATTGTTGCGGCCTCTGTTGCCTCTTTATTTGCAATTTCGTTGACACAAAAGGGTATCAACGGTGGTGATGCGATCAAAGCCCTAGTGTTCTTAACAATTATTATGACGGTTGTTTGTCAAGGCATTACTGCTGGACAGGTTGCTAAGTGGCTGCAAATCACCTCCAAAGAAGCGACTGGGGCGGTGATTGTAGGTTGTAATCCTTTGAGTCTGTTAATTGCCCGGTTCTTTCAAGAACGGGGTGAAAATGTAGTGATGATTGATACTGACCCGGACTGCTTTGCACAAGCTGAAGCTCAAAATCTGCGGGTGATTGCTAGTAGCGCGCTGGATACTGCGGTGTTGGAAGAAGCGGGACTAGCTTCTATGGGCACTTTTTTGGCTATGACTAGTAATGGCGAGGTCAATTTTGTCTTGGCACAACGAGCAGCTGAGGAATTTCATCCGCCGCGTGTCTTAGCTGTTTTTCCCCGTGACCCGCAAGCAAATACTTCTACAACTAGTAAAGTTAACCAAGCTTTCGTTTCAGACTTGGCAATTAAAACTTGGAATGAATACTTGAATGATGGGCGAGTGAAGTTGGGAACAACTACGCTGACTGAGTTGGAATTTTCTACTCAACAGGATCATATACAGGAAAAGATTCGGACTGGGGTATTAGTACCGTTATTGGTAGAACGAGAACAACGCTTACAGGTAATGCCAGTTAATCAAGAATGGGAAGTTGGCGATCGCATTATCTATTTATTGTATGACCCCAGACCTAATCTTTTAAAACGCTTATCTGGTGCGAGTCAGTCCACTCCCCTATCTCTGGAAAAGTTACCTGAGGTTGAAGAAGTCCCCCTATCGAAACTGGCTCAACTTTCCGCTAGTGAAACTTCTGGCGCTTGATCAAAGCCACTTTCGTTCATTTTGGATGTCAGTTCTTCTGCGTACATTTCTCGCTCTTGCCACAGTACAGCAGATAAATGCACCACAGCCAGAATTAGGGCGACAGGCGAAATAATATAACTGTTTAAAGCGTAAAGGTGTTCAACAGTTATAGTGCTAATAGCTCCCCCGCCAGTTAAGATGTCTCGCAACTGTCCACCGATGAAAGGAATGGCTTCGATGTTTCCTAGCTCAATGCTAAAACGCCAGTATCCTTCTTGAGTCCAGTCTAAAAGCATTGCTGTCCAATCTAGAGCGATCGCACTTAGAGTAAACAAAATCCCACTAATCCAAGCAGTTAGCCAACTCTTGCGAAATTGCCGACCTAAAAACATCACTACAATTTGAATTAAGGCCACAGCAATTACAGCGTTACCAGCAATATCATGGGTTTTGTGAAATAACCAGCCGTATGGTACTTGTGTATCAATCATCTTCAGCGACTTATAAGCACCACCAGCTGTCGGTTCGTAATAAAAAGACAGTAAAACTCCAGTAGTGAGGTCAATCAAGCACAGAGTAAGAATCACGACTGATAATATTGTCGTTAGTCGCCGCAAAATCCTATCGAAATGAGTGATTTGCATGACTGACACCTCTTTATTTTGAGTAAAAGTGTATTTTTATTACAATCTTAACTAAGAAAAGTTAACTTAGTTTACCCTTTGGATATATTTAAGCCAAATATTGTGCCCAAGTTTGCAGCGTTTCTGGTGAGCCATACCAAATACCAGGGCTTCTGGGAGAATGCCTGACGCCTTCAATGACAATATTTTCGGCACCATCCAAATGAGCAGCTGCAATGGGCGTGATCCCGTCTCCCCAAGTGTTTCCTTGACCACAAGTTAATTGATAACTACTGTAAGCGAACCAGCTACCGGGTCGCTTTTGTCCAAAGATAGTTTTGCCAGCTATACATACATAACGAACGTTTTTGTAAAAAGCTCCAGGATAGTTATTGCTGACAAAATCTAAATTCCAACGTGTCCAGCGCTCTTGGCTAACATGAGGTGTACCTAAAGTGATGAGAGTCGCAACCAGAGGGTGAGCTTCCCACAGAGATGATTGTGCTTCACCACTCCCCAAATAAGGCTTTTCTCCCAAGTAGATGCGAGATATCCATCCCCCTGCCGAATGACCAATCAAGTTAATTTGAGAAGTTTGATATTGCTGCAATATCTGCTTTACAGTGCGATCTAGTTGCCAAACAATAGGTGTTACAGGTCGTCCGCCGATCAGGGATATCCAGTCCCGTCGGCGCAGCGGTACTGTAACTGTAGGAAAACCCAACTGTTGTAGAGATTGTTCGAGTTGGCGGTAGGCGATCGCGCTTTCTAAATAGCCAGGTAAAATAACTGTTGGTAAAGGCATTTTAAATTTTAAATGTAAAAGTTTTAAACTTGAGATTTTTTTTACACAATCTCAAATTATTATGATTGTGTGCCTGATTAAAATCTCTAAAAGAATAACAACACCAACCACAATTTTAGGTTGGGCTGACGTGTTAGGATAAATTAGATTCAGTTACCTGTGTACTGATTTATTTTTATTTATACTTAAGCTTGGTATCTGTGATTACAGCATATTTGAGCGCAAATAGAATATTTAGTGAAACAGGCAAATTGAACAGCCGACGAAGTATATATTGAGACTGATATAAAGTCTGGCGATAAGCCATTTGTGCGTCTACGCTCAAAGTTGCAACTACCATAACCTTTAGTTGGAATTGTGGGAGTTATAAAAGCCAAAAATAATAATTTTTTAATCGCCTCGTTAGCAAATGCAACTTTGAAGTACAATATTACCTTATTACAAAAATAAAATCCTGGAAAAAATGCCAAAATTGCTGTTTTGGGACTAGTACAGGAAGCTATGATTTTTAAAGGAACGCATCTATTGCCACGGTAGTCCGCTTAATAATTTATTGAAAGTTAACTGCAACCGAGCCGAGTGAACGATAACAGCTATGTCTTACGTCTCCCTGCTGAAAAATCTACCAGAAATCTTAAGCCAGCCAACTGGGATAGCAGCTATAGCCTCTCTTGGCATCCACGGTGCTATTGCGTTGATTGTGCCATTGATGCCTGTAGACTCCAATAAATCTCAAGAATCAGCATCGTCAAAAACAGTCGGAGTCTTGGAATTAAGCCAAGCTGACCAAAATCGACTGCCACAAATTCCAGGCACATCACCAGCTCCTCTACAATCCCCAGTGCCTTTGGAATCACAAATTCCTTCTTTGAACCCGGATACCCAAACTGCTGCTTTACCTCCGTTACCAGCACCACCTGCGCCTAGTCAGCTAGTACTACCGGCCATCCCTAAAGCACTTGATAATTACCGCATTTCCTCGCTACCCCAAAGACAACCTCTACGGATAGCTCCCAGAGGAGATTTCCGATTTGACACATCTGGTTTCAAAGCCAAGGAAAAATTCTCTTCATCAGCTCCGCGTTTCAGTAACAGGGATATAGCAATAGCACAAACTAAACCATTGCCAATCAGCAAATTGCCTGTATTGCCGGAGGCTAAAATACCTGATGGACTGCTAAACTCTCCATCTCCCAATCTCTCTGAGACCACCGCCGCTACAACACCAGCCATAACACCAGATGTAAATACCACTCCACAAAATACTCAGCTTAGAGAAGATGCATCTAAAGTTGCTCAAAACGAGCAGCTAGTAGCTCGTATTAGAGAAACTCCACAAGCTGGGGATAACTTATTAATAGCGAGGGAAAGCATACCGCAAGGACAAGTAGGATCTACATCGGCAATACCCGTTGAGTTACCTGCAATAGGAACAGAAAAGGCGCTCGCGCAGATCAACTCTTACGAAAACCTCAGAAAAGCAGTACAGCAACAATATCCGAATGCAGCAGAAAAGGCTGTCATCCGTGAGTCGATTGTTACAGATAAACCTGAGCAGGAAGGTCTAGTCTTGGGTCGATTAGTGGTAGATCCTGATGGTAAAGTCTTGGATATTAAATTTGAAACCAAGTTAGTCTCGCCAGCCCTGCAATTAAAAACGAGGGAATACTTTAACACTCATCCTCTAAAGGGAGATAAGCAAATTGCTCATCACCCATTTAGCTTGGAGTTTAGAAATAACAGCGATAATGCGGTTGGGGATACTCAAAAATCATCGCCCGTATCGGCGTTGACTGCTCAACCATTACCCAATCCGGTAGTTAATAGCAATCAACCTTTACCCGTATCAGCGTTTACTGCTAAACCATTATCTAATCCAACAGTCAATAGCAATAGCCAATCTTTACCTGCACCAACAAATACTGCTAAACCATTATCTAATCCGGTAGATAATAGCCAGTCTTTACCTACACCAACAAATACTGCTAAACCATTATCTAATTCAACAGTCAATAGAAATCAGCTTACGCCTGCACCAGTGGACGGACTTAAGCCATTATCTGCACCCACCCCAGCAGCTACAGCTAAACCATTAACTACGTTAGATAGCAATAGAAATCAGACTGCATCCTCTGTGGAATCTGGTAAAAAACTAATACGACAGTTGCGTGAATTGAGACAGCAAAGACAAGGCTCTAATCAAGAAAAATAAAAACTGCTTAGAATTTGATATCTAGAAATTTGGAGAGGAGTTAAAAATGAATAAGGATGAATGATTCATTTGCTCATTCATCCTTGATCATTATGATTATCCTTAATCCGGTTTTTTCGGATGTTTTTAGAGGTTAAAAACTCTCTGGCTAAACAAAGAGTTTTCGCCTTTCCTAAATACATATTTCAGGCAGTTTACCAACCCTTTTCTGCTTGTTGAAAAACGTAAGCAGCTACTTCTAAAATCTCCTGATTACTTAACTTAGCTTTGAAGGCAGGCATAGCATTTTTACCGTTTTGTACCTGGTTGATAATTGCTTGAATAGAGTCATTGTCATAATTTTCCAGGTATTTTGATAATGCTTCCTTTTTCAAGGTTTTCTGGCTAATGAGGATGTTACCACCACCTATATGGCAAGAAGAACAGTTCGCGTTGAAGATTTTGGCTCCATTGGATATTTCGGCAGCTAATGCTGGAACAATGAATGTGAATCTGAATAGGGCGATCGTCAACAGCAGGATAAATAAAAGTATTCTCAAGATGTTCTCCTTGCAACAATACTTCAGCAACTGCTCGCATGGCCTTTAGTCAGTTTTCGATAGCTGCTAAAAGTCACAAATTGTATTACATTGCAGTTACCAACCGCTATGTGTACTCTATCCTATGAAGCGCTAATTTCTGTAACGTATAGACGTAAATCAGCACCAGAGGATTAAAATTAAATATTTGCAGCTTTAAATTTTAGGGCGTGTCATCAATTAAGCCAGATAACGGCAGCAGCAAGATAAATTGCGCCCAGAAAGTTCCTTGCCCGCTGATCATAACGTGTTGCGATTGCGCGAAGCGCAGTGCCAAAGGCAATCGCTCGATATTGCTTGAGTTGGGCAAAGAAATTCTCAATCAGATGTCGTGCTTTATATAAGTCTTTGTCATACTCACGAGAAACAATACGGTTGCGTTTAGGCGGAATAACTACCGTTTTGCCCTGTTGTTCAAGTCGCTCAATCACGCGCTCATCAGCATCGTATCCCTTGTCCGCAAGCAGTGTATCGGTATCGGCTCCATCAAGGTCACATGCTTGTCCAGGAGTCAGGTGAAAGCCGATAGGATTGCCCAAGGCATCCACCAAGGTATGAATCTTGGTACTCAATCCACCTTTGCTGCGTCCGATGGCTTCCCTAGACGCATCCCCCCCTTTGCTCCGGCACTGTGTTGGTGGGCACGCACAATCGTCGAGTCAATCGGGAGCATATTCGTTGTCTGCATCCTCGGCTAAGGCTTCAAACACCCGTTGCCACACTCCGCGCTTTGCCATCGACTCAAACGGGTATGAACTACTCGAAAATCCCCAAACCTTTCGGGTAAGTCTCGCCACCCACTCAGGGTTATTGCAAACAAGGCTCCAATTTGCAACGATCGAAAATCCCCAAACCTTTCGGGTAAGTCTCGCCACCGGATACCTGCAAGGGGAGAATACAGTACGGCTTCGACAAACAATCGATTATTTTTAGCCGTCACTGCGACAGTCTCTTTTCGCCCTGGTAGTAGGTCTTTGATGCGTTCCCACTGGTCATCTCGCAAAGCATAGCGGCGCGTCATTTTTACACTCCTCCTCATGACTCAACTCGCGCTTGGCTATCAATTCTAAATTAGATTGATGCCTATTTGATGACACGCCTTAGCATAACGCACCTTCCTAGCTAAAATTTATCTTTACTCAATGCAATCCTTACACTTGCAAGCGTAACCATAAGTGTCATTGGATTGACTGGTGAAGGAATAAACCCACGCTCCTCATAAAACTTTTTTGCCCTTTCTGAGATAGCGTGTACAAGAATAGCTCTGATTCCTAAAATTTCAGATGCTTGCAATATACGAAGAACAGCATCACGCAATAATGCACTCCCAATCCCTTTTTGCTGCCAGTGAGAATCTACAGCGAGTCTGCCAATAACTACAAGAGGTATGGGATCAGGCATATTGCGTTTAACTCTACCTGGAGCTTCGGCATGTATTACACTGGCAGTAGCCAGACAGTAATAAGCAATAACTTTTTGTCCAACCGTTACAACATAAGTTCGTGAAGCCTCACCTTCATTTTTTAATGCACGACTCTTCAACCAATCGTCCAATTCTGGATACCCTGAATTAAATTCATTCAAATCATAGTTTGAATTTATTGGTTGAGGAGCTTGTAACTCTTGATTCTCCTCTATTGTCACACTTCATCCCAAGGCGCTTTTTTTGTCAATAATTTGCGTAAATTCTGGTTTTCCATAGGTGGTGCATCGAGAGCATCCATAAATTGTTTAAACTTTGCGTCATCTAAAATAAATAATCTGCGTTCAAGTAAGACAGCTTCAGCTTCTCGACAAGCTGCTTCTAGCATAAAATCTGAGCGATTTTTACCAAGAATCTCCGCCGCATGATCTATTAAATCACGCTGCGTTTGGTGTACCCGGATATTGATCGTCAGATTACGGTTCCGATTGACTGGCTCTGTTGATTTCTTTTGCATCAATCAATCTCCTCTAAATGTCTTTTATATAATCAACATACAAATTTTGTAAACACAATGTCAATACAAAAACTCATTTTTCCTCTTAAAGAGGTTGTTACTCACGATCAATTAAGTGAAATTCTGCAAATTCTAGCGTATCTGGATGAATTCCAGAAACCTAAAGAAACGCTAAAATCAAGTCAGCCTTTGTATCGTAGCGGTTGTGTCCCACATCACTCAGAGTGCGGTTCACTGCATTAACCCTGACTGTCAACGTCCCTATCCTCAGCCTTGGGGAAACAAATTTTGTAACAGCTGTGGCGCACCGCTACAGTTGTTAGACCGCTATATCCCACTTCAGCCTTTGGGATCGGGAGGATTTGCCCAAATTTACACAGTTTGGGATGAAAAAACGCAGACAGAAAAAGTGCTGAAAGTATTGGTAGAAAATTCACTGAAAGCACTGGACTTGTTTAGACAAGAAGCGGCAGTTTTAAGCAATTTGCGGCATCCGGGTGTCCCTAGAGTCGATGCAGATGGCTATTTTCAATTAAATTTGTCTAATCCCAAACTACGTCAACTGCCTTGTCTGGTGATGGAAAAAATCAACGGGCAGACTTTAGAAGAAATTCTTAAAAGCTATCCTCTAGGCTGTCCAGAGATTATGGTGTTCAACTGGGTTACCCAGGCTGTACAGATTTTGCAGGAATTGCACAAACACCAGATTATTCACAGAGATATCAAACCTTCTAATTTAATGCTGCGTAACTCCTTGCCAACTATACCTCTGGTTCGGCAGGAAACAGGGGGGGATCAATTGGTGTTGATTGATTTTGGCGGGGCCAAACAATTTAGCAGCCCTATGCTTCGTTCTCAATCGAGTTCAACTAGATTATTTTCTTCCGGCTACAGCCCACCAGAACAAGTTACTGGGGGTAATGTGGGGCCAAGTTCTGATTTTTATGCCCTTGGTCGCACAGCAATTGAATTACTAACATGTAAGTATCCCCCAGAGTTGGAAGATCCACAGACTGGGGGGTTGCGCTGGCGTAGTCGGGTGAATGTGAATCCGCAGTTTGCAGATTTGTTGGATGAGATGGTGCAAGAGGATGTACGATCGCGCCCAGCAAATGCCAATATTATTCAAAAACGTTTGGCGAAAATTTCTCGAATATCACAGCAGAATTTATTTTCTATACTTCAAGGCTTTTGGCAGCAAGTATTAAATAAACTGATACTGCTAATGCAAGCTGTGGAAAAAGCCTTAGCGAACTTTAGCAAAGCTGTTGGCAAGACTACTCTTTTTATACTTCAGGCGATCGCTAAATTCTTACTAGCCTGTCTGGTAACAATTTGGGCGATGATTCTGACTGGGCTTGGTGCTGCTATCGGTACGATCGCCGGTTTTATTTTGGCCTATCGCACAATCTTAGGCGATCGCGTTGCCGAATTTATCTTTCGTCAGCTACCTGGCTTATTTTCCGATACTTCAACTGTATTAGGGGCAGAAATTCTAGTGTTTGCTGCCGCAGGTTTAGGAACTGCATGGGGACTAACAGCTGCGGGTGGTTTTGGTCAGCGACGGCGGTTTTTGGTAGCATCGCTGATGGGTATGATTAGCTATGGCTTTGGCTGGTTAGTTTTGCAATTCACCACACCCAGAAATAGTAATGAAGGGTTGGTGATGTCAATTGTGTTTGCAGTTTTCCTGTTCACCCTCGGTTTAGGTCTTCGCAGCCATCGTATAGTTTACGCTGTCATTGCTTCCTTGGGTACTGCACTTTTATTCATTAGTTTGATTCGTTTAGGGTTGCCACCAGATGTATTTCAATTTTCTAGTCAACCCCAATGGCAGGAGTTACCCCTGCCATTAGGTTTTTTTATTGTTGAAGGTGCGTTTCTAAGCTTTTGGTTAGCAGTGAATTATTACCTAATTGTGCCTGGGTTGCGCTTTTTAGGGTGGCGTTAAGAAAATGCCCAAAATTAAGATCCCCCTAGCCGTTTTTTATCATCGGCCTAGGGGGATCAAATATGTGGTAGTCTATAATTGGTTCAGTATAGTTCGTTACGACTAGATTCTAATCCCTACATTTTATTTTGGCTAGTATCATTACTAGAATTTATAAGATTTTTATAACTTCTTCATCGTCGCTTCATTAGCCGCTATTTGGTGAGAAATTCGGATATGTTAAGTATGACATACGTATAGTTGTTATACCGTGTCCGTGACCGTTGAAATGCCCATAATTTAGGTACTCTACCTAGCCTATGGTGTGAGCCAGAGACTACCCTCTGTGTTTGTCATCAGAGTTTGGCGATGGTGTAAGTATTATGGGGCTTTAACGGAACACGAGAGTACTTGTCATCCGTTAGTGAATATCCGTAAAAAATATGAAACTTAAGACTGTCGCTACCCTGACCCTGTTAACTTGTTTTGGATTTGCACAACAAGCTCTAGCATTGAACCAACAAGATTTAGAGCAATTGAAGACAACGGGTAACTGTCCCAGGTGCGAGTTGGGTGGTGCTGACCTCACACAAGCTAATCTGCCAGGAGCTAATTTGCGTGGGGCTAATTTGAAGGGAGCCATTTTATCTCAGGCTAATCTCACCAATGCAGACCTTACCGGTGCAAACCTAGAAGCTGCGATTCTGAGTTCTGCGAATCTCAAAGGTGCTTCCTTAACCGGTTCAAATTTGAAATCAGCATCTTTAGAGAATGCCGATTTATCTTTTGCTGGTTTCATCAGTGCCAATTTGGAAGCAGCTAACCTCAAGGGTGCCACATTGCTGTTCACTAATTTTCGGGCGGCAAATTTCCGGCTAACAACAATGGCTAATGGTGTCGTCACCTCTGACAAACCTTATGGCTGGTCGTTGCAGGAAGGCCCAGACCAAGTTACTCCGAAGAAATAGGCGCAAATATTCACGCTCAAGAAGAGGCAAAGGAGCAGGGGCGCACTGCCTACCCTTAAAAAGGGATGCTATTTTTCTTCTTTAACCCCCTGAAAAAGGGGGTCGTCGTAAGCGGGGGGATCTTATCCGAAACCTTATTTACTAAAGTTATAAATGACTCGTTTTTGAGAATAAAATCGCTGTATTCTTTATATATCAAGGCTTATAGCATAAGCTTCCGTTGATATTGTGGTAATTTCAGGTTAGCTACTGGTTAACACTTCTTTATCATGGGAACAAAGCCAGTCAACTGCGATCAATCTATGCTTACCGAGATTAAAGACTTAGCCACAAAACTAGCACCCCGCCTCATTGAAATTCGCCGCCACATCCATGCTCACCCAGAACTCAGCGGTCAAGAATACCAAACAGCTGCTTTTGTTGCTGGTGTGCTGTCTTCTAGTGGTTTGCATGTGCAAGAGGGGGTTGGCAAAACTGGGGTTATTGGCGAACTGCAAGGTACTGGTAAAGATCCCCGTTTATTGGCAATACGTACCGATATGGATGCTTTGCCAATTCAAGAACGTACTAGGTTGGAATACACCTCTCGCACCGCAGGCGTGATGCACGCTTGTGGACATGATGTCCATACCACAGTGGGCTTAGGAACAGCAATGGTACTGTCCCAAATGGCAGAAGCGTTAGGCGGTAAGGTGCGGTTTTTATTTCAAGCAGCCGAGGAAATTGCTCAAGGAGCAAACTGGATGGTTAAAGATGGAGCCATGAAAAATGTCTCGGCTGTATTAGGAATTCATGTTTTTCCTTCCATACCCGCAGGTTCGATTGGTGTGCGTTACGGTGCATTGACCGCCGCCGCCGATGATTTAGAGATTATCATTATTGGCGAATCTGGGCATGGGGCGCGTCCTCATGAGGCGGTTGATGCAATTTGGATTGCTTCGCAAGTAATTACCGCGCTGCAACAGGCAATTAGCCGGACACAAAATCCCCTACGTCCTGTAGTATTGAGCATTGGACAGATTAATGGTGGGAGAGCGCCAAATGTGATTGCCGATCAGGTACGCTTGCTGGGAACCGTGCGATCGCTCCACCCCGAAACTCGTGCTAATCTCCCCAAGTGGATCGAAAATATCGTCGCTAATGTTTGCAATTCCTATGGTGCGCGTTATCAAGTCAATTATCACCAAGGCGTACCCAGCGTTCAAAATGATTATGCCCTGACACAATTGTTTCAATCAGCAGCTGAAGAAGCTTGGAGTAGCGATCGCGTCCAAGTCTTACCCGAACCCTCCCTTGGCGCTGAAGATTTTTCTGTTTATTTAGAACACGCTCCTGGTTCTATGTTTCGCTTGGGCGTAGGCTACCCAGACAGACTTATTAATCACCCATTACACCACCCCGAATTTGAAGTCGATGAATCTGCAATTCTCACCGGGGTTGTGACTATGGCGTATGCTGCTTATAAATACTGGCACTGCCCTCAAACCCTCTAAAAGAAAGGGTTTTTATCCTGCTATTAATAGGTAAAACCTACAACCCTCTCCTCTGCTCCTCTGCCCCCCTGCCTCATAAAGATAATACTTCTTGTAGCTGTTGAGTTATACACATGGCAACGCCTTTTTCGTAGTAAGCTGCTTCGTTAATAAACACCGGGAATACAGTTGAGTCACCTTCATAGGCAATCTCTTGTCCATCAAAAGTTAAAAATATTAGTTCCCCAGGATGCAGTGCTTCATAATCTCTAAATTGCAGCTGAGGATGAATCATTGCTTGAATTTCTCCAACTTCATTTCTGGGATAATCTATTGTCTGAATAGTTTGATAAATAGTAAATGTATCTTTTACTTGCGGTGGTGTTCCCTCGTTGTAGGCTTCCACATAGTCAAGAATTATGTGAACAAGTTCTTTAGTTTGCTGAAATAAAGTTGCATTCAATACTCCTTGAGCAACTGCACCGACTTCGATAGTGCAGCCAAATTCGCAAATCGAATCTAGATAAGGCCTATCAGAGGTTTTTGGCTCTGAATAAAGTACCTTAACGTTGGGATTTACACTAGAAAGATAAGCCGCTAACCGCAAGTTAAATGAATGTTTGCTTGGCAAAATAATTGTTAGCCTCATGTTGGAGGTTGTGCTGTGTAAATCAATAACAAAATCCGCCGCCAAGCTACCTCCAGTCCCGAAAGTTCGGTAAATTGCTTTGGCTCTTTGTGCTTCGTAACTTGAAAGCTTTGGATTTTCTAAATCTTGGCGTTGAAAACAGCGATTGAGGTCAGTATCTACATATCTTTTCCCAATTTCATATGCTTTGGGATTGGCGATCAAAGTGTAACTTTCAAAGCTTTCTCGCTGAATTAGCTTAGGCATTTCCTCAAATTTTTTAACCAGGTAAATACCTATAAGTTCGTTTCCGTGGGTTCCACCGACAATAACAACACGCTTAATTTGATTCATAGTTACAATAATTCCTCCTCTTAGTTTGAAAAGCTAACCTGCTGAGAATAAATCGATATTATTTATTACACTATAGGATTCCTATTTAATTTATGAAATACGCGTAGGGTAGGCAATGCCCACCAAAACCCGGATATGGTGGGCATTGCCCACCATACATTTTTTTGAAGATTTCTATAGGAAAAAATTATTATATTTACAACACAAATTTTTCTTAATTAGGAATTACAAGGAATAACGGGAGCGTGAAAGCCCACTTCTTTTGGGCGTGGGATGAAACACGACTTGGCAGCTAATCGCACCATTAATCTACCTAGTTTTTTGATTGACGATAAGCAAAGACTCCCAACACCTAGATGTTGGGAGCCTGCAATTTTAACTAACCTTTGCTAATCTCTAGAGAAGGCTAAAAGCGTTCTACGCATTTGCTTCGCTAACTACACCAAGTCTTTGTTGAATTCGGGTCTTAGCAGCTTTGAATTCGGTAGCCCATTGTTCAGTTTGCTCAGAACTCAAGTTGTTGCGAATAGCAGCAAACATTGTGCTTTCTTCTTGACGAATATGATCGCCAACGGCATCCATCAACTGTCTGATTTTATCTTTGAATTGATCTGAAGAGGGGCTAATAGCCTGAATTTCCTCTAACATCCGCTTCATTTCGGCTTGCTCGTCAAACAGTTCTTGTGTATCGCCCTCGCCGTAGAAAGCCCGTACTCTTGGGTAAACTACTTCTTCTTCAGCTTCAGAGTGAGCGGTTAGATCCTTGTAGATTTGACCAAAATACTCTTGGATCTTTTGTGGGTCGTCGCTTTGCAATAGTTCGGTGAACAGAGTATTTACCTTGTTGTGATCCAACCGGATAACATCTTGGATGTTCAGATCTTGTTTGTCACTGCTTTGGGTAACAGCACTACCTACCACGCCGCTGAATGCTGCCATAGCATCTTGAACCCGTGCCCAGATACCTTGATCTGCATCTTGTCCAGTTAGCTCACGAACACCCAAAATCTCCAAAACGCCTTTAAGTTGCTCTTGGTGAGCGCGGTTCTCGAAGTTAACGGCGTTGAGAGGCCCGATCGCTAGCATTACGTCAGCGCCAACTTTTTGGGCAGCTTTGTGAACTAACAAACCGCTCATGGTTTGTTGATGCTTCAGCAATTCATGCTGAGATACTTTTTCGTACAGGCTTAGTTCGGAACCTTGAAACAATTGCCGAGCTGTTTCAATCATTTGTTGAACACTTTGTTTTGGTTCAGCTTGGATACCATACTGACCAATTGCTGTTTCAATAATGCCCAGATTTTTTTCGTCATCTTTGAGGAAATCGCGGAGGCGATCAGCAATTTCACTATCAAGACCTTGACTCAAAAGCAGTTGTTCATTTTCGATAATCAACTGTTGGAGGGCCTTCATATTTGCCAATTTAACGGCAATTGCATTGCGTTTAGCATCATCTAAACTAGCTACCATTTTATGTTCTCCTCAAAAAAGTGTTCGTATTTGTCACTAATCTCAAGTTTGCATATTGCTGAGTATTCTTCCCTCTTTCTTTTGAGTGATTGCTTTCGCAACTCAAGATAGAAACTTAAAAAAATGATTCATAAATTCTTACTTCTACATTTAGATAGACAAGTATTAAATATTTACTCCATCGCCAGATAGATAAATTTTTGATGTCGATTTTCTAGATTGACTCAAAGGTAGCCAAAGATAGTCAAAGCGGAGATTAAGTCATAATGTCAGAAAGTCCTGGACTAGGAGAGCAAGCGCTGAATAAAGCAGCCGAAATAGGATTATCTAGCCAGTTGGATGCAGTAGAAAATTTAGATGTCGATATTAAAACTGATCCGCTCAAACTGGTTCAAGGACAAGTGGATTCAGTAACGATTGAAGGCAAAGGTTTGGTGATGCAAAAAGACCTCCGAATGGAGGAAATGCAAATGCAGACAAATAGCGTCGCTATTAATCCCATGAGTGTTGCCTTTGGCAAAATTGAACTTACTAAACCTACTGTAGGAACTGCGCGGGTTGTTTTAACCGAAGCTGATATTAACCGCGCCTTTAACTCGGAATATGTCCGTTCCCAACTTCAAAATCAGAAAATACAGATCGACGGACAACCGATGTCAATTGCACCCCAAAATGTAGAATTCCGTTTACCTGGGGAGGAAAAAGTTGCAATCAATGCCAACATATTGTTAGTAGAAATTGGCGAAACTCGCCAAGTTGATTTTTCGGCAGTACCCCGTGTCAGCCCTGACGGAAAAACGGTTTCTTTGGAAAATGTCGAGTATGGTCAAGGTGAAGAAATATCGCCAGAACTCACAAAAGCTTTGATAGATCAAACGAGTGAACTTTTGAATCTGAGTAACTTTGACTTGGATGGAATGAGCTTGCAAGTTAAGAGTTTAGAGGTAGAAACAGGCAAACTCATCCTCCAATCGCAAGCTTATGTTGAGCAAATTCCTTCAGCTTAAATTTAGGGTAGTAAATAATGGAAACTACAGAAACAACCTCGACACCTTTTCCTAATATTCCGCCAATTATTGAAAGTGACGACAGAGAGTATCTTGATAGTGGTGTACCCAGCACAGTGGCGATCGCTGGACATCCCTTACACCCTTTGACTGTCATCTTCCCCATAGCCTTTTTAGCCGCCGCCTTAGGAAGCGACTTCGGCTACTGGTTAACCAATGATTTCTTCTGGGCCAGGGCTTCGTTATGGTTAATCGGACTCGGGTTGGCTGGAGGTGTCATAGCTGCAATAACCGGGATGAGTGACTTTTTAAGAATTGAACGAGTCCGCAAGCGCACCGCAGGTTGGGCGCACATGATTCTTAACGTCTCTATCTTGGTTTTAACACTTGTCAATTTTCTGCTTCGTCTGGGTAACGCTGAATCACGCATCTTACCTTGGGGACTGTTAATCTCCCTGATTGTCGGTACACTGACTAGCATTTCTGGATGGTTTGGTGCTGAACTCTCTTATCGCCACAAAATTGGTGTAGTGGGTGCTGGTAGCAAAAGATATCCCTAAATCACAAAAGCCAGAGGGCAGAGGGCAGAAGGAATACTGCTATCTGCATCTGACTACGAAGTTGTGAGATTTTGCATAATGCAAAAGCAACTGAAAAAATATCGGTGCCAAGGCTAAAATTTTCCTTAGTTTATAGCCTGGAAAAAATGCTCCGCAACCGTAACCAAACAATCTATATCATTTTTTCTTTGCTCATCGTGATAGCGATGGGCTTTTTATTTAAATACTACTCTGGGCCTGCTCACCAATGGTTTAATGACTATGGAGCAGCTGTATTTTACGAAATCTTTTGGTGTTTATTTGCATTTTTGTTTGCCAGGAGTCGGGCAGCAGTCAAGCAAATTCCTATTTGGGTTTTTATCATCACCTGTATACTCGAATTTTTGCAGCTTTGGCATCCACCATTATTGAAAGAGATTCGCGCTACATTGATAGGTAAATGGTTACTTGGTACTACCTTTGTTTGGTGGGATTTTCCACATTATCTGTTGGGTTGTGTTTTAGGTTGGCTATGGCTACGAAAATTACAAGGAATAAGTAATGCAAAAAAAAGTTAAGGTTAAACCTAATTCAAAACAACAAAAAATTGAAGAACAAACCGATGGTAGTTTGAATATACATTTAAAATCTCCTCCAGTAGACGGTAAAGCAAATGAAGAGCTAATTAAACTACTAGCAGAAAAATTTGATGTACCCAAATCTCATATCCAAATTAAATCAGGTATGACCTCTCGACAAAAGCTAGTGGAAATTGATACAGATATCTAGTGTTAAATTAGTGAACAGTGGTCAGTTAACAGTTAACACCTTTAACTTGATAACTGTTAACTGACCATTGTTGTTAAAATAATTTTGTTACTCTTGTTGAATGCTGATATATCCTGGCTGAGATTTGACTCGTTCAATCCAAGCTTGAATAGCAGGAAATTGTGTCATATCAAACCCGCCTTCATGGGCTACATGAGTGTAAGCAAACAAAGCAATATCAGCGATCGTATAACGTTCACCTACAAAAAAAGTGTGAAAGGTTAATTGGTTCTCCATCACCTTTAATGCTGCATAGCCCGGTTCCCGTCTTTGTTTGATAGCTTCCTGATTTTCCTCAGACTTACCTAAAATAGAAATCAAAAATCTTGATGTTGCGATAAAAGGTTCATGGCTATATTGTTCAAAAAATAACCATTGCAAAACTTGGGCTCGCAAAAATCGGTCATAGGGTAGAAATTCTGTTCCTTCGCTTAGATATACCAATATGGCATTTGATTCTGCTAAGTATTTCCCTGGTTCAATTTCCAAAAGTGGAATTTTACCGTTAGGATTTTTACTTAAAAATTCGGGTGTTCGAGTCTCGCCTTTGGTGATGTTTACTTCTATCCTTTCAAAGGGCATCCCAATTTGTGTTAATAGAAGACGTATCTTGTAGCCATTGCCTGAAGGTAAAAAATCGTACAGCCGCAGCGTTTCCATGCCAAAAAATATAATAAAGAATATGTGAGAAGGGAGGGTTCAAAATACAATATCTTACCAAATGATTTTCCAAAAACCGGATATTTTTTGCTTTCTATTCAACATCTTAGAAAGAAATAGAATTATCTGAAGAAATAAAAAAAGTATTCTTTAATTCTCATATTTAAATGTTTAATTTTAATCCGTGGTCGGAGATAAAAGTATGTGTGGAAGATTTACTTTAAATCAAGCAGCAGCAGTATTAGCGCAAGCTTTCGATGTAGAAGCGGTTCCGAACTTAGAGGCGCAATATAACATTGCACCTACGCACATGGTAGCAACTGCTTTACATAACCTCGAAAGCAATAAACGTGAATTTCAATATTTACGTTGGGGGTTAATCCCCTCATGGGCAAAAGACCCAACTATAGGGGCAAAACTGATCAATGCTAGGGCAGAAACCGTTGTTGAAAAGCCATCTTTCCGTTCAGCTTTTAAACACAGACGCTGTTTAGTGCTAGCTGATGGCTTTTATGAGTGGCAACGACAAGCAAGCAAGAAGCAGCCATTTTATTTTCGTGTGCAAGATGGGCAACCCTTTGCCTTTGCAGGTTTGTGGGAAAAATGGCGATCGCCTTCAATAGAGGAAATAGTTTCTTGTACAATTTTGACAACGGCAGCCAATAAATTACTGCAACCAATCCACGATCGCATGCCAGTAATTCTGTCTCCCGACGATTACAATTTGTGGTTAGACCCGGAAGTGCAAACTCCTGATGTATTACAGCAGCTATTGCGTCCTTATCCAGCCGAAGCGATGACTAGCTACCCGGTTAGCACTTTGGTAAACAAACCGCAGCATAATACCCCAGAGTGTATTATGCCGATGAGCGAGAAGAATGCCTCATAAATCAGTTAAATTAGCTATTGAGTATACCGATTGCAAAAATAATCAGTGAATAAAATTTGCGGTTACCCCTTTTGCTTTCCTTTGCTCAGAAGGGAAAATAGGGGTGTTCCGTCTGTGCCCACAAGACCTAAAGAATATTAATCGCGTCCTCCTCCACAAGAGATGGGGGCATTTTTGAGCCAATAGCTGCAATCTCAATAGAGGCGAATATGCCAAGAACACAGAAAAACGATAACTTTATTGACAAATCCTTTACAGTGATGGCAGATATCATTCTCAAGATACTGCCAACTAACAAAAAAGCTAAAGAAGCATTTGTTTATTACCGAGATGGCATGACGGCCCAGGCAGACGGCGAATATGCTGAAGCTTTAGAATGCTACGAAGAAGCCCTAACATTAGAGGAAGACCCCAACGATCGCAGCTATATCCTCTACAATATGGGGCTGATTTATGCCAGCAACGGCGATCACAACAAAGCTTTAGAATTGTATCACCAAGCAATTGAGATTAACCCACGTCTACCTCAAGCCTTGAACAACATCGCCGTGATTTATCACTACCAAGGCGAAAAAGCTAAAGAAGCTGGAGATAATGACGGGGGTGAAGCCCTGTTAGACCAAGCAGCAGACTACTGGGTGAGAGCTATTCGCATGGCTCCTAATAACTATATCGAAGCTCAAAACTGGCTGAAAACCACCGGGCGATCGCAAACTGACGTATTCTTTTAGCTAATTAGTCAGTGGTCAGTCGTCAATTATGAGTAATAAATTGATTTCTGACCATTGACTATTGACCATTAACTACTGACAAACCATGATTGATCGTGAGCAAGTTCACAAAGTGGCTCTCCTCGCTCGTTTAGAATTGACACCAGAAGAGGAAGAGCAATTCACTACCCAATTGGGAAGTATTTTAGATTATGTCCAACAGCTAAGTGAATTAGATGTCAGTGATGTGCCCCCAACAACACGGGCAATTGATGTCAGCAACGTCACACGAGAGGATGAGTTGCAACCCTATCCTGACCGAGAAGCCATCCTCAACGGTGCGCCTGAACAGGAAGGCGATTTTTTCAAAGTACCAAAAATTCTTAATGCTGAATAGTCAGAATAATTCGTAATTATTACCCCATGATTGTAGGGGTTTAGCAATGCTAAACCCTTATGATTACTCAAAATTAATCAATTCAAAAATTTCTTGATTTTTTATTTTGCATTTTGAATTCAAAAAAGGTCATTAGCCAATGGCTAACGAATCAGGAGGTAATTATGGGTTTGGGAATCCTCAAAGATGGTCAGTGGATAGCTGAAAGAAATCAAGAAGACTTAGATGGGAAATTTATTCGTCCCTCAACAACTTTTCGCAATCAAATTACAGCGGATGGCTCAAGTGGATTTAAAGCTGAACCAGGACGATATCATCTTTATATTTCTTGGGCTTGTCCTTGGGCCTGTCGCACCGCAATTCTCCGCCAGTTAAAAGGTTTGACAGATACCATTGGCTTATCGGTAGTTGGCGCGGAAATTGATCAAAATAGCTGGGAATTTGTTGATGAACCAGGAGCGATTCCTGATACAGTCAACGGTACTCAATATCTCTGGCAAATTTATCTCAAGGCTGATCCTAATTACAGTGGGCGGGTGACAGTTCCAGTTTTATGGGATACCCAAAAACATACAATTGTTAATAATGAATCCCGCGAAATCATCCGAATGTTTGATACACAATTTGATGATTTCGCTAAAAAAAATGTCAACTTCTATCCTCAAGATTTGCAAAAAGTAGTTGACGAAACGATTGATGCAATTTATCAACCAATTAATAACGGTGTCTACCGTGCAGGATTTGCTACTACTCAGTCTGCTTATGATGAAGCGGTAACAGAATTATTTACTGCTCTCGATTACTGGGAAGAAGTATTAGGTAAGCAACGCTATCTGTGTGGAAATCAAATTACTGAAGCAGACTGGTGTATGTTTACTACCTTGTTTCGCTTTGATGCAGTTTATTATGTGCATTTCAAATGCAACATCCACCGAATTGTCGAGTATCCTAATCTGTGGAATTATCTTAAAGAACTCTACCAACTGCCGGGAGTCAAAGAAACTTGTAATCTAGACCACATCAAAAGGCATTATTACAAAAGCCATCCCAAGGTTAACCCCACCCGCATTGTGCCAAAAGGCCCTGTAATTAATTTTGATGAACCACATAATCGCGCTCAACTAAAGGCTTGAGCGCATGAATTTTGTCTAGCAAATTAAGGAGATGAGTCGATTGCAAATTCGTGAAGATGACCTGACAGGTAAAAAGATCGCTGACCTTCTGCGGGAACATCTCGAAAATATGCATGAGATTACCCCGCCCCAAAGCGTTCATGCTCTTGATTTAGAGGCATTGCGCTCGCCAGATATTACTTTCTGGACGGCTTGGGAGGGCGATGAATTACTCGGATGTGGAGCATTGAAAGAACTAGATTCAAGAAGTGGTGAAGTCAAATCAATGCGTACCGCCAAGGCTCACCGTCGTAAGGGTATCGCCTCAAAGATGCTTGAACACATAATCAAAGAAGCCGAACGGCGTGCTTACGATTGCCTGAATTTGGAAACAGGGGCAATTCCAGAGTTCGCCCCAGCACGAGCCTTATACACACGGTATGGGTTCGAGTACCGAGGCCCCTTCGCTGACTACATTAATGACCCGAACAGCGTATTTATGACGAAAAAGCTCGCTTGATTCGCCCAAAGAAATTGGCATATTTCTTGGAAATCTTGCAATAACGCCCAAAAATCTCTTGTACAAAATTTTACTGTACATCCTCCAGTCTGGAGTGAATGAACAAATACTTTGCTGTAGATCCACTCATAGGAGAGTAATCGCTTACAAAAATACAAATGTTAAAGCTAAAAATTTATGAATGCTGTTGTGTCCATTTGTCCCATAAAAGATGCATATCATCTGGTTGCCCGTCGTAGTTAAGCATCTCGTCCCAAATCGTTACCCATGTCTGGGCGCTGCGTGTCCAAACGTTGCCAACTGGACGTAACTTTGTTGTATCATCTAACGTCCCAGCTTTAACGTTGATAGTATCACGGCTGTAAGTCCGCTCATGAAATAACCGCGTTCCGCACTCACCGCAGAATAGATTTTTTACTTCACGTCCGCTATCAGCTTTACGAATCCAAGCTTTTGGCTGTCCTTGAGTAATAACCACAGCATCTCGTCCTACAGTCAATGACATCCCAAAGGCACTAGAGAATTGTTTTTGACACTCTTTGCAATGGCACAGGTAGAGAGTTAAAGGTTGGGCATGAATTTCGTAACGAATCTCCCCGCATTGACAACCCCCAGTATATGGAAGACTCACAAATTTTCTCTCCTTGAGAATTAGTTATTACTCTGTGTAACTAAGGCTATCTCAATTTTGAAACAGATTTTAGCAAAATGTTAAGGAATATTTCGCTAACAGTTGAGATTGATTGTCCAGAAGGTGAAACACCCGTGGAGTGGATGTTGCTCACCACGGAAATTATTGCAGATATCCAAATTCCAAACATCCTCTAAAAATAAATTCCCAGATTGTGTCTGGGAATGTGAGCAAGAGGCGAAATTGTGAGTTATTTATCCAGAACGTTAATTAATAATTTCTGTCAAGGACTGAAAGAAACCTGGGTAAGAAATAGCAGCCGCTTCTGCGCGGTGAATGGTAGTGATCCCAGTGGCAACCAGAGCCGCGATCGCTAAACTCATAGCAATGCGATGATCTGTATGGCTATCAACATCAGTACCCGCCAAGGGAGTACCGCCAGTAATTTCCATACCATCGGGTAGTTCAGTGACTTGTGCCCCCATTTTATTGAGTTGCTGCGCCATGACAGTAATGCGATCGCTTTCTTTGACTCGCAACTCGGCTGCATCCCGAATGATTGTTGTTCCTTGGGCAAATACCGCCGCTACTGCCAAAATCGGAATTTCATCAATCATTCTGGGTACGATATCCCCGGCAATGATGCAGCTTTTTAAGTTACTGGAACGCACCCGTAAATCTGCCACTGGTTCACCAGCTACTTCTCGCTGATTTTCCAGTTGAATATCTGCTCCCATGAGTTCTAAAGCTTCCAAGATCCCAGTCCGGGTGGGATTAACGCCGACATTTTCTACCACCAATTCTGAACCAGGGACAATTGCCCCAGCCACTAACCAAAAGGCAGCTGAACTGATATCCCCTGGTACGATTACCTTTTGCCCATACAGTTGAGCAGGCCCGGTAATAGTAACGCTGTTGGTTTCTGGGTCAACGCTGAGGTCTGCACCAAACGCCCTGAGCATTCTTTCACTATGGTCGCGGGAAAGAGCGGGTTCGGTAACGGTAGTTTTTCCTTCGGTTGCTAAACCAGCAAGGAGAATGCAGGATTTTACTTGGGCAGAGGCAATGGGGGAGTAGTAGTGAGTGGGTTTTAGGGCTTGTCCTTGAATCGCTAGCGGTGCTAAAGAATTGTCTTTACGCCCCCAGATGTGGGCCCCCATTTGTTGCAAAGGTTTAACAACGCGGGACATGGGACGCGATCGCAAAGAACTATCACCAGTTACAGTAAAAAAGCGCCCTCGATGAGATGCCAAAAGTCCCAACATCAGCCGCAATGTTGTGCCAGAGTTACCAGCATTCAACACATCAACTGGTTCTTGCAAATTTCCCAGACCAATACCTTTAACCCGTACTAATTCTGTATTTAGTTCCGAAATTTCTGCACCCAAAGCTTGAAAACAGCTAGCAGTGCTACGGGGGTCTTCTCCTAACAGAAGTCCTTGAATCTCGGTTTCACCTTGGGCTATGGCACCCAACATTAAAGCACGGTGGGAGATAGATTTATCTCCTGGTACTCGGATACGACCTTGCAAGGATAACCCCAAGGGAGGTCGCTGAATAATTAACTTATGCGAAAGGTCTTGTTGCGTTTCTACGGTTATAACAGCAGCCGACATTAGGATACACTGGCTTTTGAATATACCGGAAGTTATAAGCGACTTCATTTGCCGCTGCTATTGACTTCCTTCCTAGTATGGTATCGCCTTTTGCTCCTTGAAACTTAATCAAATCTACCAAAAGTAAATTTGATGTTCAGTTATTGCTGTTCTATTCCTGCCAAAAGCCACGAAAACAGGAGTTTTTTGTATCTTCCCAGACTTCCGTTGTATTAAATCTATCATCTGAGATTTTTTACGAAATATTTACCTACTTGTCTTTCGGATTAGCTGTCTCAAGAAAAACTGTAGTTTTAGCTTTCTAAATTCGCATCTACTTCTTTTCATTTTTATTGATTTAGATTACCAAATAAGCAGATTCAGTTAATATCTAAGCATGTTTTACTGTTTAATTGCTTAGACTGATCTGCTAGATACCCAGGTGTTGTATTTCGTTTCATTCAATAGCTTTTAGCCCTTATCGCTCCCATGCTGACCCATCACCGCAAGCCCGTGTGCTTATCACTTATTTCCACTGACCTACCAGTTTGGTCTGTTGTGGAAACTGCCGGGACATTGTATCAAAAAGATACTGACCGATTTCATTTACTTTTGACTGCTCCGCCCTTAATTAGCTGTGAAGTAGCGAGTTCCATAACTCCAGAGGACACGCTTCCCCACAAAAGGAATAATGCTTATGCCCCCAACAGTCCTAGAATTTTATGGTTGGAGATTTCTCCTTACCGGGTAATCATGACCATGCAAGGTAACGGTCAAGTTAGTTATCGTCACTTCTGGGAACAAGGCGTTTATGGAATTAGCCGTTATTGGCTACCTACTGAATCATTGCAACCTAATGAGCCTATACGCCTGCGTAATTTTACTACCGCTATGACACTCAGCGGCAAGTCTCTACCAGAGCATTTACGCCTAGAATATGAATTGTGGGCAGATAAAGTCCAATTAGGACACTATATCCTCAACTTAGAAATTAAACACTAATAGCAAAGTTACATTCACCCCCGCTAAATTCAGAAGTTATGGTGGGGGTGAATTTTTAGTACCGCTGTGCAGAATTAAAAAGTTAAAATAGCCTAGAACAGTTACTCGTTAGGCATTTATAAAAAGCTTCTATTCTAGGCTTTTGAGATTCTTTTAGATGAGATTCTATTGTCGCTATGTAATAAATAAAAACTCTTAATCCAAATCTGAAAATCAAGAATTGGTATAACTGGGTTCGTTCCCAGGTTTCCACTTGATATTGCATCCAATACTTGGCTTTTGCTCATCTTGCACAGGTTTACCCGCTAGCACCGCTTCAATAGCAGCACGTAAATCTGCACCCGTTACGGGTTTGCCATTACTAGGGCGGCTATCATCCAATTGTCCACGATAAACTAGTTTGCGTGCGCCATTAAATACAAAAAAGTCAGGTGTACAAGCTGCTGTGTAAGCCTTTGCTGTCTCTTGAGTTTCGTCGTAGCATAGAGGAAATTGCAACCCTAGTTCTGTCGCCATCTCCTTTAACAATTCTGGTGCATCATCTGGATAATTTTTCACATCATTGGCGCTAATGGCAACAATTCCTAAATCACTGTTGAAGTAATCTTTCCCCAGCAGTGCTAATTGTTCTTTGATATGCTTCACAAACGGGCAATGTCGACAAATGAACATTACCAGTAGTGCTTTTTTGTCTGCAAAGGTAGACAACGAAATTGTCTTGAAAGATACCACTTCTGGTAGATGAAAATCTGGTGCAATAGTGCCTAAAGGCAACATTGTAGAAGCAGTTAAAACCATAATTTATCTAATACTTTTACCCTAAAAATTTCTGGTGCAATAAGTTAAGTTCAACATACCATTAAACTCTTATAAATATAGAGACGAGCGATACCTCGTCTCTGCATTTGTTAAACAAATTTAAAATAACTAATTACAGCAAATTTCAGGTAATTGAACCACAAGTTGCAGTAAAAGGGACATGAAGTGATTGTTTGATTAGATGCCAGTAGCTTACTCAGGAGATTTGCGTCGTCGTGTGGTTGAAGCGTGGGAAGCCAAGGAAGGATCACAGCGGCAGTTAGCTCAAAGATTCAAGGTTAGCTGATCATTTGTACGAAATCTAGTGCGTCAGTATCGGGTAAATGGACAAATAGAAGCAAAACGGCGTGGGGGATACCAAAAACCCACAATTAGTCACGAACATCTCAGCATTATCCAATCTTTGGTTAAGGGTAAAAATGATTTGTTGCTAAGAGAATTATGCGTAGGCGTAGCCCGCCGCAGGCATCGCTTCGCGGAAATTACACAGATAAGAACGAGTATTTTTACTACGAATTGCCATTTAATCGGTTGGTGCAAAAGTAAAATTTTTGCATCCTTACTCCCCAGATTTATCACCAATAGAGCTTTGTTGGTCTAAACTCAAGCAATTTTTTCGTTCTTGTGAGGCACGTACCGAGAAACCACTTAATCAGGCAATGGCTCTTGCAGTAAATTACATTACTGAAGATGATGCCTTTGGTTGGTTCAATTACTGTGGTCTATTTACCTGAAAATCGCTGTAATTATTAATGACGATAAGCGACGCGGAGACTTTGAATTAAAATTACCAAAGATGCGATCGCCATCAACCCACCCCAAAACCAGTAAGGTAAAAGCAAATACCGCTGCATTTGTGCTGTATCCGAAAGTCCTAGAGGGCCTGCACTGTAGCTAAATAAATAATCGAGTTGATGGTATGTACTCACGCAAGCTTGCACGCCTAGAAATTGAACGCCAAACCCCTGCACCCAGCGAGGAGCTTTCAGGGCAATACCCAGGATAATTAAACCTAGTAGGGGAATTGCCACAAACCCAAACAAGGAACGTACCCAAATTAATGTTGATAGCAGCAAAACACTCCCCAGTATTTTCAAACTCAGGGAAGCTGCTTTAAAACTGCGGGAAGCCAGAATCAAAGCTGCGCCAGCAATCGGCGGCCCCATTGGGCCTGCGGCTGCAACTAACGCCGGGCCAATTGGCCCTAATGTCAACGCGATGCGATAACTTGCTACACCAGAACCATTGCTAAAAATCTGTAATTGCTGAAACTGTCCCCCCAATACCAGCGCCATCAAGCCGTGACCCATTTCGTGAAACCAAGTTGCTAGGATAGTAAACGGGTATAAAATATAATCACCTCCCGGCACTTGCCACAGCAAAGTAGTAGCGATCGCTGCGGCAATCAGCCAGGTTAGCCCCATTCGTTCTACTTCTGGGGGAGCTTCTTGGGGGAGCAAGTTTTCAAAACCTTTTCCTGGTTCCCTCATGGGTCACTTTCCTTAACGTAATTACCTCAACGGCTTGAGTGTAGTTTAATCCATCCTAGCTTGAAAAAGTATTGAGTGCTGAGTGCTGAGTATTGAGTAATAATTTCTCCCCTTGTCCCCTTGTCTCCTTGTCCGCTTCAAGCGACGACGGAAAACCAAGCTACTTTACAGAATGACTATGGTTTTCCGTCACTGGTGCATTGCGGATGATGGGGTTCATCCTCAACAGTTATTGGGTATTAGCTAAGAGACTTGAAACAGGAATGTCATTAAGTCTCCCTTACCCAAACTAATGCGATCGCCTGGTCGCAAGCGGTGGCGATTTCCTGGTAGTAACGGCAAATTGTTGATGTATGTGCCATTGGAACTACCGACATCTTCTATATAATGAGCGTCTCCCTCAACGCGAATATCTGCATGAATCCGCGAGACAATTTCCGAATTGGGAAATCCTGAAACATCCACATCTGGGGGAATACGGTCATTAGGCTTACCAATGTGAATCACAGACAGCGTTTGTGGCAATTCAATGTCTCTGTCGGTTTGGACGTGGAATAACCGCGCTGTTATCTGCTGTAATTGCGTCCTGGAAGCACTGGCGGGTGGTGTTGCTGCTACTGGTTGGGGTGCAGTCGCTGGTTCCGGTTCAGGTGCGGCCACTGGTTCTGGTGGTGGTGTAGGAGTTCCTTGCCCAGAAACTATAATTTGAGCAGCAACCGTTGGCTCTGGCTCTGGGGGGTTGCTTTCTGGGGCTACCTGTGGGGAAACTGCCACTGCTGTCGGTGGTAAAGGTGAAACAGCAGGGGGATTGGGGCTGGCGAGTCCCAAGGGATCTGGTTGTAACAGTTCTAAAATCGGGTCAGGGGTAACTAACGGCGGTACTTCTAGAGGAACATCGGGAGCGACAGTTGCTGCTACCGCTGTTGCAGCCGTGGACGCACTAGAGCGCAGGTTATGACCACACTGACCACAGAAAGCGGCATCTGCCTGCACAGTGGCCCCACAATTGGGACAGTTATTAGTCGCTGGTAACGGCGTATAACATGCTTCACATTGGACAGCGCCGTCTGGGTTGGGGTGATTGCAATTAGGGCAGACGATCATGGATTTAAGCCTTTGTTCAAGCTCATCTTAAAATATTACTGGCAAGCAGAGAGAATTCCGAATAGCGAAAACCGCTGCTCGGAAGTTCGGCAGAGGAGCAACTCTAGCTTTCGATTCTAACAAGTACTCCTGATGGATAAATTAGGATTGTAGTTCCAAACCCGCAGCTGCATCCAGCAGCCACCAAAGCTCTCCTTGGGGTCGAATCAAGCGAGATGGGTAAGTGAAGTCATCAGCTACAGGTGCAAATACTTGCGCTAAAGCTGGTCGTTTATTAGCACCTGCAACAACAAAAATCACGCTATGAGCCGAGTTGATGAATGGGTAGGTAAAAGTGATGCGGATGCTGCTGTCTTTATTACCTACGGTAATTAGGCGATCGCTGACTTTTAATGCTTCTGTGTGTGGAAACAAAGATGCCGTATGTGCATCATCACCCATTCCTAGCAACACTACGTCCAAAGCCGGAAAATTTCCGGGTGCAGAGTGGAAAAATTCTTGTAGATGTTGTTCATACTTAGTAGCTGCAACTGTGGGGTCAGCTTCTAAAGTTGGGATGGCGTGAATGTTAGCGGCTGGGATATCAACGCGATCCAGCCATGCACGACGCGCCATCAGTTCATTGCTATCAGGATGATCTGGTGGCACATAACGTTCATCGCCCCAGAACACATGAATTTTATCCCAAGGCAGTTTTTGATTAGCGATCGCTTCGTACAACGGCTTAGGTGTACTCCCACCAGATAAGGCGATCGTAAATCGCCCCCGCTGCTCAATAGCAGTATCTATCTTAGACAGGATCAAGTCTAGCGCCCGTGCAATCAGCGCTGCCTGATCTGGTAGAACTTCAACCGTTTTGTTCATGGCTTCATCATCATTTTGCCTGCTTCCAGCAATACAATACCCAACTTATTGCAATCCTCCTTTTTAACTTTTGAAACTTTTAACATCAATATTGGGCATGGGGCATTGGATGAAGAGGACAAGGAGCATGGGAGATAGGGGGACAAGGAGCAAGAGTTAATCATAGTTCTTTCCCCTTGTCCACCTGTGTCAACTTAAGCTTATATAGCTTCACGCTTGGCCTTCTCACCCGCCTGGGAATTTATTCCCAGGCTAATAGCTAAAGTCTACTTTAGTAGACTCAAGATTTTAGGGAATATATAGTCATCTGAAGATGACTTTTGCTATAAGCAAGGAACTGAAGTTCCTTGTGGGACAACGGTTTTGCGTTAAGTTGACACCAATGCCCCTTGTCTTCCCTGCTCCCTGCCCAATGCCCCATGCCCCATTCCCTAATCTCCACCAAACAGTACATCCCAATCGACGATCGCATTTCGTTGCGCGATTAACAATTGCTGTATTCCTTTTTCTGCGAAATCTAACAACTGATTCAATTGGCTGCGGCTAAAGCTGCCTTCTTCCCCGGTTCCTTGAACTTCAATAATTCCCAAATCTTGATTCATCACGACGTTGAGATCAACTGTGGCAGCTACGTCTTCGATATAGTTCAAATCTAAAAATGGTTCTCCCTGCAATAACCCGACGGAGACCGCCGCTACCTGTCCACACAGTGGCGATCGCGTCAATGCTCCCTGCTGCAATAATTTAGAAATCGCATTAGCTAAAGCTACAAACGAGCCTGTAATTGCCGTTGTCCTGGTTCCTGCGTCTGCTTGCAATACATCGGCATCCACAGTCAGTGTGCGTTCTCCCAATGCCTCGAAATTTATTGCTGCCCTTAAGCTGCGTCCAATCAACCGTTGAATTTCTTGCGTCCGTCCGGACAATTTTAACAATTCTCTTTCTTGGCGTTGTAGCGTGGCACTTGGTAGCATTCGATATTCAGCAGTCAACCAACCCTTGCCAGTTCCTGCTAAAAACTTAGGCACTCCCTCATTGACGCTGACGGTACATAGTAATTGAGTATCACCACATTTTGCCAGCACAGAACCGGGAGCAAAACGCGTAAATTCGGTGTGAAAGCTGATGGGACGGAGTTGGTAGGGATGTCGACCATCTGGACGCTGCCAAACCATTGGTGTTGCCTCAAAATTTTTATATAGAATACTGCCTTAAGGTTACCTTAGTGTCGTAATCTATCTAGACAACTTATTTACGAATCAAACCCCGCAGTTAAAAGATGAACTGTGAAATATAAACTAAATATCGAAGGTTAATCATTAGAAGAACTGCATATTTTCTTAAGGAATTGAAAGCAGATTCAGAATGTTCTGCTCTACCATCTCTGGTATCTGGTCACCATTGATAGTCAACAAACGGCGGCGACGGTCGTAATATTCCAGAATTGGAACGGTGCGATCGTAGAATAACTCTATACGCCGCTGTACAATTTCCGGTTGCTCATCTGGAAGAGAACGTCCCAAACAGCGAGTAACCATAATAGCTTCTGGTACTTGTAAATAAATTGCCCAGTCTAACTTTTGCTGTAAATAGTCCAATAAAAAATCCAATTCTTCTGCTTGGAACGCAGTACGAGGATAGCCTTCCAAAAGCCAACCAGATTCGACATCAAGCTGTGTGAGTTGTAGCCGAATCAACTCAATCATCATTTCATCCGGAACTAGCTCTCCTTTTTGTACGTATGGCTTTGCATAGCGTCCAAAATCACATAAGTTAGCATTAATCCATAGACGCGGGGCCTCTTCCCGTAAGGGTAGCGGTGATGCAGCCGCAGCCCTGGTGGTTTCCGTCGGTTGCGTTCGCGTAGCGTCTTTGAAGGAGTTACTGCCAAACCCGTTCGTCGAAGACGTTCCCGAAGGGTAGGGCGAGTCAACAGACATCGCTTCTCGTAGAATTTCACCTGTAGAAATCTTAGGAATATCAAACTGTCTACAAAGCCTGTGTGCTTGAGTGCTTTTCCCAGATCCTGAACCTCCCAGAATCACCAATCTCACAACAATTCACTCCTCATCCTGTCACATTCACTACTTTCTAACTCTGTTTTGCCCAAACAGACTAGAAATCTAACATCTGCTGATTTTTAGCTATTAAAGTCGGCTTTTTTGATAATTTTGAACTGTTAGTTACGTGTTCTCCTGTTTACGACTACTTGCATTTACAAGAAATAAATGGCAATATCATTAACTCTTGACTTCAGCACAAACCTAGTGATTGACTAAGATTGACTAAGAATGCATCTTACCCAATCCACCAAATTTGTAAAAAATATATTGATTATACAGGTAGATTTTTGATAGCTAGTTTCAGCAAAAGTTCTTAAATTATTTGTAACATTACGAACTTACCCTTATGATTGCCCAGCTAGACACCCCAAGTGTAAATTCGACCCCGAACCTACCATATCCTTTAGAAGGACTAGTGCAAGTTTTCACTAGCTCTCACCGTAACTTTTTTACTAGTGTTATGGCACAAGCACTGAGAATTGCCGGTCAAGGGACATCAGTGTTAGTGGTACAGTTCCTCAAAGGCGGGATTCGCCAAGGACATGAACGACCCATGCAAATGGGACAAAATTTAGATTGGATTCGTTGTGATATTCCCCGTTGCATCGATACACCACAGCTAGACGACACGGAAAATGAAGCTTTACAAAAGCTGTGGCAACATACACAAAAAGTAGTATTTGAAGGTAAGTATTCTCTTGTCGTCTTAGATGAGTTAAGTTTAGCGATTAACTTTGGTTTAATCCCAGAAACCGAAGTTTTAGCATTTTTGGCAAAACGCCCTCCCCATGTCGACATCATCCTCACCGGGCCCGAAATGCCGAAATCTCTTCTAGATGTGGCAGACCAAATTACCGAAATTCGTCGCAGCCATCGTCCGTAAATAATGTGTCAGTTCACGATATCCTATTATTTCTGTGTGAATTACCTGTGAATCTGTGATTAAGAACGATATTTGGATTACGGAAATGGCTAAGAAGGGTATGATTTCGCCCTTTGAACCAAGTTTAATCCGCAAAGTGCAACAAAACCCAGAGATAGGGACAAAACCAGTAATCAGCTATGGTCTGTCTTCCTATGGCTACGATATCCGTCTTTCCTCGAATGAGTTCCGCATTTTTCGTCACATTCCGGGGACTGTAATTGATCCCAAAAATTTTAATCCTCAAAATCTAGAATCAACGCCACTTCATACAGATAGCAACGGCAGTTACTTTATCTTGCCCGCCCACTCCTATGGTTTGGGTGTTGCCCTAGAAAAACTAGAAGTTCCAAATAATATCACTGTGATTTGCATTGGCAAATCTACGTATGCACGTTGTGGAATAATAGCAAATTTAACTCCTGCTGAAGCGGCATGGAGAGGTCATCTGACCCTAGAATTTTCTAATTCTTCTAGTGCCGACTGTCGCATCTACGCTAATGAAGGAGTTGTGCAGTTGCTGTTTTTAGAAGGCGAACCCTGCGCTATAAGTTACGAAGCCCGTCAAGGTAAATATCAGGATCAATTAGAAATTGTGACGTTAGCTAAAGTCTAATTTTTGAATTTTGAATTAGCACAGCGACTAGTACAATGCCTTACGAAACGGTAATTACGAATTATGAATTAGAAATTACAAATTCCGCGCAGCGGTACTAGGGTGCTAATCTCGCTAAAGGGCTTCTTCAACTTTTTGCTCAGGAGATTTTCGTCAAGCAGAATTAGCACAAGTAATTTGCTCCTGATTCAGCATTGCTTTTGCAATTATCTCCAATACTTGTAAAACCTGAGTTTGTAAATGTGGAAAATCTGTCAAAAATTCTGCGAAACCTGCTTCACCTTCCAAATAGTCGAAAAAGTTTGCAATGGCACTCTTGTTCCTACAAACACAGGAGTTCCACTCATGATATCTGGATCAAAGTAAATAATTCGGCGATCGCTTAGAACTTTTTGAATATCCATCGTCGCGTAACCAGTATTTAAATATAAGTCTAATACATATAAGCCTAAACCCTGATTTTGGCTCTTGAGTTAGTTTATCCATCGTACAATTACCTTATTTTCAAGGTGCTAATCTCGCTTTACCCAGACGAGACTTTTCATACCATTCTGCGATCGCTGGAACCCAATCTGCAAAATGAGGCCACATCATTTCGCATAACTTTTGAATTTCAAGTTGAGCGTCTTTCTTGTTTCTTAAGTCACAAAAATGCAAGAAAGACCTTAAATTAAAACTCACTACAAAATGCTGGCGATAATCAAAAGGCATTTTACCTCTTGCATGTTCCTCAGACATACCCGCTTCAAAGTCAGCTTTGTAGCGCTTGGCTGCTTCAAAACACCACTCTAAATCTGAGGCTCTTTGCTCTGGTGAATAGTAATACTTTTTGCCTTGTCTATCAGTGTAATAACCAACAGGACGCAGATAAAAAACATCTTCGATGTCTTTCTTTCCCTCTACTACATCAATGAATTGGTTACCAGTATACCTAAAAGATTGGACATCGAATGATACACTAATACGGTGAGTACGGGCCTGCTGCATCACACTGTGGGGAAAGTAGCCACAGTTGAAGACTATCTGGGGATGCTCTAAAGGCCCATAATGTCCCCTCTCTCCTGCTAAAAGTCGCTTGACAATAATTTCGCCACATTGTGACTCCGAGGGCCACGAGTCTCGTTCGTCAAACACGAACCCCTCTGTATAGTCTTGGTGCATGGCGGCATAAATCACCTGCTGAGGGTTTGGTGTTTTGGTAATAACCTCTACTCGGAATCGCTGCATGACTGATTTAGGACTGATTGGAGCCTGTTTGTTAGATATCGCTATGCGATCAATTCACCATCATATCTCTTAGACTTCATCTTCAGCAGACGAATTGAGTTTACAAAATTTAATGATGCATTACACTTCGTTACATAGTGATTCATAACGGGCGGAAACTGACACAAGAGGGGTAAATCTGGCTTTCTTAATTTTGCGAAAATTTGCCAGGAGGGTTTCCAACGCCAGTCGCGCATGGGGGAAACCCCCAAGACTGCGCTGGCTCCTCCGTAGCAAACTTTTCAAGACGAATTTTGAATTGGTATTACTTACTTTGCAGATTGGCATCTTTTCCATCCCCGCATACCAAGGTAGGGGTAGGGATGGTTTTAGCTTGGTAAGCATTTTTCACGCCAACCCAGTTGCTAGCAATTGGCATTCGCCAACCAGTACCAAAGGCGCGGTCGGTAATTTTTAGTCCTGGGGGTGCTTGTCGCCGCTTAAATTCGGCACGGGCTACCATTTGAATAACTCGGTCTACAATCACTGGCTCATGACCAGCGGTGACAATTTGTGCTGCTGATTGGTGGTTGTGGATGAGGCGTTGCAAGATGTCGTCCAAAATCTCGTAGGGGGGTAGGGAATCTTGGTCAACTTGTCCTGGTTTGAGTTCGGCACTGGGTGCTTTAATGAGGACGTTTTGCGGAATAATTTCGCCGTGACGATTTAACCAATGGCACAGGGAATAGACACGGGTTTTGGGAACATCAGCAATCACTGCCAACCCGCCGTTCATATCTCCATAAAGGGTGCAGTAACCGACTGCCATTTCTGACTTATTGCCGGTAGACACCAAAAGATAGCCGAATTTGTTAGCGATCGCCATTAATAAGTTACCCCGAATCCGGGATTGCAAATTTTCTTCGGCGATACCAAACTCAGTACCAGCAAATAACTCAGCTAGGGTTTGATCAAAGGATTGCATCGGTTCTTTGATCGCTAAGAGAGTAGTTTTAATTCCGAGATTTTCCCCTAATGCCAACGCATCGCTGATCGAATGTTCGGAACTGTAAGGAGAAGGCATGAGGACACCAAGGACATTTTCTTTACCGAGTGCAGCGGCGGCGATCGCTGCTACTAGTGAAGAATCTATTCCTCCACTTAAACCCAGTACAATTTTAGAAAAGCGGCACTTACGGGCATAATCTCGCACTCCCAAAACCAAAGCTTGCCAAATTTCCTCGTCTTCAAATTCATAGGCAGGTGCTACAGTATTTAATTGCAAATCATGCTGTTCTTCATCAAATTCGACTATTACCAAGTCAGTATCAAAACCACGGGCGCGACATACAATTTCACCTTGACGATTCATGGCAAAACTGTGACCGTCAAATATTAAATCATCATTGCCTCCGACCTGGTTAGCATAGATCATTGGCTGTTGAAAGCGTACCGCACTATGCCTCAGCATGACTTCTCGAAAGTTATGCTTGCCGACAGTGTAAGGTGAGGCAGATAAATTCACTATCAAATCCACACCCAAAATTGCTAAGTCAGCAATTGGGTTTATTGTGTAACTACGTTTGCCCCAGAATTCTTCATCGTTCCATAAATCTTCGCAAATAGTAACGCCAATATCGATATTATCCAACGTGAAATAATTAGCTTGTAACCCTGGTTCAAAATAGCGTTGTTCGTCAAATACGTCATAGGTTGGCAAAAGCCGCTTGTAAAAAACTTGCTTTACCTGACCGTCTTCTAACAAAGCGATGCTATTAAATAAAGATTTACCGCCTGTAATATTCGCTTTGAAATTTTCTTCTACAGTTCCTACCAAAACAGCTAAATTTGGCGGTAAATCTCTGGCTAATTTTTGGAGGGTAGTACCCATCGCTGTCACAAAACTGGGATTTAGCAATAAATCCCTTGGTGGATAGCCACACAAAGATAGTTCTGGTGTTAAAAGCAACCGCGCACCTACAGCTACTGCTTGTTGCGCTGCTTCCAGAATTTGTTGGGTATTTCCGGGCAAATCACCAATTGTAGGATTAAGTTGAGCGATCGCAATCTTCATTTTGGCTGTTAGGTTTAGTTATTAGTTATTAGTCGAAAAGACTTTTGACTTTAGACTCGGCGTAGGCGATCTAAGAGAGGCGTTCTCGTAGAGTAGCGATTTTTTAAATAAAGACTAAAGGCTTATCCTTAAAAGGAGCAAAAGCCTCGGCGTCAAACTTATACAAACTAGCTGGACGGCCAGCACCACGTGATACCTTAATTCCGGTATCGCATAAAAAACCTAACTTGAGTAGGCGTGCCCGAAAATTAGAATAATCGGCGAAATTTTCGCCTAAAACAGTTGTGTACAACTGATATAAATCATTCAAAGTAAACATTTCTGGCAAAACTTCAAAAGCCACTGGGCTGTATTCCAACTTATTGCGTAAACGCCTGTGTCCGTAACTCAAAATTTCGTTATGGTCAAAAGCTAATTTGGGCAATTGTTTTACTGGATACCAAGCTATGCCAGTGACTTTATCAGCAATCAATTCTGCTTCTTCAAATCGCACTAAAGCAAAGTAACTCACTGATAAATAACGCACACCATAACTATCAGTGGCTTCCCGTGGATCGCGAGCGGGCCCGCCAAAAGTATACAATTGCTCTAAATAGAGATTTTTCACTCTAATTTTCTCAGCCATTATGCGATAGGCGGCATCTTCTAAAGACTCACCCTGACGCACCAAAGTACCAGGAAGACTCCAATAATTTAAAAATGGTTCCTGCTGTCGCATGACCAAGAGAACTAGCAATCGATTTTGTGCAGTATCTACAGAAAAAATTACATTATCAACACCAACCTTGAAATCAGCCAAAGGTTGTTGATTTAGCGAAGTTGAAATCTTTTTGTGGTTGCGTTCTGGCATTTGTACAAATGCTCTTGATGAATATAGGCAACTATAGGGGGAGTAAGTGCTTGAGAATCTCCATGTTCACGATAGGCTGTAGAGGAAATATCTAGACCAGTCAAGCTGGCGATCGCAATCTTCCCTCCTAGCTGTTGCACTCCTTCCAAACTGAATTCATCTATTGCATATCCCGGTCGCGGTACTACTAGTAATTGCACTTGCCGTAACAAATCTTCAACTCGATACCACCGAGGCAGCTGACTCAATAAATCTGAACCGATCACTAAGGTGTACTCAGTGTCTTCTCCCCAACGCACTTTTGCTTTATCTACCGTCTCTAGCGTTCTGAGGCTGCTTAATTCTTGTTCTAAAGCAATATTGTGTCGTGATGTATCAATATCCGCAATTAACAATCGCAGCATTGCCGCCCGATGTTGTAAGGGAGTTTGATGGGCTTTAAATGGATTATCTGCCGCCCAAACCGCCACCCAATCATAACGCTCAGATAACCAACTCAGAATCGCCTGATGCCCAGCAGTTGGTGGATCGGCACTAGTCCCAAACAAAGCAATTCTCATAATTTACCTCTGTGTTCTTTGTGCTTTTGGGGTTAGTTTCTGCTGTTCGTCTGTGCAACCAACTCTTGCAGCGCGTCCGAAATCTCTACCTGCACTGACACAGGATTATCTAAACGCCGCGTTTCTTCTGGTAAACTCGCAACTGAGGTGGCGGTACGTTGGCGAATTGTCGCTAGAGTTTCTGGTGGTTGGATCTGTTTACCTTCCTTAATTACCAGTTGCAACAAAGGTTCTTCTAATAGAGGGCTTTCTGTAGCTAAACCCAATCTGTCTACTTTCACTTTGCTACCGGCAAATGAGCGAAAAATCTGCTTGCGTCCTGGATAAGTAACTTTACCACTAGATTTTTTCATGACTGGGATGCCATCAATTTCCACAAGTTTATAAACTCCATTGACAGGCGAACCCGTAACTAGCCGTGTTCCTAATCCATAGCCATCAATTTGGGCATCATTTGCTTTTAGCTTGGCAATTTCCCACTCGTCCAAGTCGCCACTAGCGAAAATTGACACACCAGGAAGAAGCGATCGCACTTGTTTTGAGAGAGTAACCAAATCTCCAGAATCTAACCTTACCCCAGTCAATTTCATTTCCCCAGAATTTACTTTCAGTGCCAACTGCTGGGCAGCAGCGATGGTATCGTAAGTATCAATCAACAATGGCGCACCCGGAAAATATCGATGGAAAGCTGTAAAAGCTTTGTCTTCACTACCTTCCATTGCTGACAGCGCCATAACCAAGGCGTGAGCCATCGTACCACTTGGTTTTTCACCCAGTTGTAGCGCTGCTAACACATTAGAAGTAGAATCTAATCCTCCTGCTAACGCCGCCCGTGCTGCCCACAACGACCCTTGGGGGCTAAATGCCCGTCTTGTACCAAATTCTAGAAGTGTTGCTTGCTCTCCTGCGACATCTCGTAGCCGCGCTGCTCTGGTGGCAATTAAGCTTTGATAATTTAGAGTATTTAGTAAGTAAGTTTCTACTATCTGGGCTTGCCAAAGAGGTGCTTCTACCCGCAATATTGGCTGATTCGCAAACACGGCTGTCCCTTCGGGTACTGCCCATACATCTCCAGTAAATCGACCTTCAGCTAGCAATGACCAAAAGCGATCGCTAGCATGTGCAAAAATTCCTGTTGCCTGCAAAGCTACTATATGAGCGGGACTAAAACGAAATTTCTGCAAATATTCCAAGGCTTGCGCCAGGCCCATAGCAATTAAATAGCCAAAACCCTCTGGTAGCTTTCTGGCAAATAACTCAAAACTGGCTCGTTGTTGTTCTACACCTTCACCTGTGTAACAAGCTGCCATTGTTAGCTGATAAAGGTCAGTCAGCAGGCTGTAATCATCAGCAGCAAAATTTAGTTCCTGATTATGGCGGTTTTGCTGTTGTTGATTGTTTGTACATATCTCCAAGTCTGGAAAAATTGTCATACCAGAGCTTCCTTACAAGAATGCTTCTTTTATTTATGGTAACTTTTACCATAAATAATGTCAACTATTGAAGAATTCGGGTTACGGGTTGCTATAAACTAGTAGTTTTACAGGTAGATTAATCCGAAAATCATAAATTATTTAATCTTTTTTAATAGTTATTGCTAATAATAATGGAATTGCTTCCAAGGAGTATAATGAAATGTAACAACTATTGAACTCTTAATTTACCAGCACCTTTATTAAGCAAGGATTTGAGAAATTACTCATTTACAATTAGAATCAAACATAGAAGTGGAAATAGGAGACAAGCTAAAGTATTGCAACTTTATCTAAAAAACTATTGCAGAGATTGTTGATATATTGAGGACTAGAGCAAAGAAATAATATCAGAATTAGAGTATAAACATCACAATTAAAGCAACTTGTAAAAAAGGAGTCTGAGATTATGGCTATTTCCAGAATGATTGCTAGCATAACTCAGTATATTTCTGAAGCCGTAATGCGGATTTTTGGCCCTAATGATGATGCTTATCCTTCAATTGGTGTACAACCCTTTACAGGCGATCCTTACAAAGAAGGTACAACCGATAATTGGTAGATAATTGTTTAACGATAAATGACATATTCTGAAATTACTAATATAAAGGCGTGGGGAAAACCTCACGCCTTTTTTGTTTAAAGATTCTGATATGCGGTATATCACACCAAAATAATGAGTACAAATTCTTTGAGTCTACCAATCTAGACCGCGAAAGAGTTGATAAACTTTTTATTTAGGTAGCGCAGCTTGATGATTAAAAACTAGTCGTAGCTTATGGTTGAGCAGAATTTTCTAGGATAGTTTGTTGTTGTAACCAATCCTTACCCACCTGAATACTAATATCAGAACCGAGATTGCCAGTGCTTTCTACGCGTACTTCTCCAAATCCTAAACTTTGGCGAATTAATTCTGCACTATTACCATCTCCTTGTTGGGCAACAATGTGAGTCACCTCTAAAGGTTCACCCCATGCTTTAGCCACATAGACATTACGATATCCAGCTCTTTCTAGCGATCTAATTAAAGGTCGCAACTGAGAGCGATCGCTACCTGTGCTGTCTTGAATTGCTACTCGCAAAGAACCTGGTTCAGTAGTCTGCTGTTCTTGTCCTTGGATTGATTCCAAACCAAAGTGTTGTGCCATCAATTTGGCAATATTATCTCTGTTTGGCAACCAATAGCTAGCATCATACTCACCCTTCTCGCTAAAGCGACCAGGAACCATTAACATTTGCATATTAGAGCGATTGGTTCGCACTCCAAAGCCTACAAGCGCCACTAGCTCCTCAACTGTCAAATTAGTATCGATGTGTTCTTTGACTACATCAAGCACTTTAGGCATTTGTGCTACAGTCGCAGGGTTGAGGGTTTGCTCCATCAAAGCACGCATTACCATTTGCTGCCGCTGAATCCGCCCAATGTCACCCAGTTCATCATGGCGAAACCGTAGTAATTGCAGCACTTGCTCACCCTTGAGATGCTGCTTGCCCGCCTTTAAATTAATGTATAGGTGCTGGGAATGATCATGGTACTTCATATCTTTGGGGACATAAACTGTCACTCCACCCAAAGCATCGATTAGCTTGGCAACTCCCAGAACGTTAATTCGGACATAGCGATCAATTCCTACCCCACCCAAAAGATTACTGACCGTTTTAGCGGTCAAGGCTGGCCCACCTTCGAGATTCGCAGCATTAATTTTTTTTACGCCATACCCCTCTATTTCTGTGCGGGTATCTCTAGGGATAGAGAGCATGATCATTTTTTTCGTCTCTGGATCAAATTTGATCAAGAGCATTACATCAGCAAGCCCATCAAAGGAGTTTACCTGGGGCAGGTATCTAAGATTTTGGGTTTCGACGGGGGGGCTTTTGACATCGGGTGGCAGTACGCTCATCCCCATAACTAATATATTTACGGGGCGAGTTAATTCCGAAAATCGCAATCCACCTCCAGAGATGCGATCGCCATCAAATACCGCCTCTTCTTGGGGACTTAGCTGGGCTTGCTGCAATGGCGTACTCGTCAAAGAAACTGCCAACAGCGCCCCTGCTGTTGCTGAAACCATAGCAATGCCGCTCATACCCACCCAAAACCACAACCAACGCCCAGATTTAGAGCTTTGGGAATTTTTGCCCCTAGACTTGGAGGCTTTTGCCGATTGGTTTTCTTCCGATGAAGTTCTTTGAATGGTCACAGACTTCCTCACACTTACTGATCAAATTCGGTAAATTTCTAGACTAATAAATATGCAAACAAATCAAAACATAATAGCTAATTTTTAATTATTAGCGCTAACTTTTTCACTGTTGTGTCAACCACAACACTTATAGCAGTCTTTTTCTTTATTTTCGACAATTTTGGCAATATTTTATTGCAGTATGGCAACAATAAACCGGTTTGACCAGATCCATTGAGAGATAAACTGTAATTTGGCAAAAATTCCGTAAAAATACCGGGACAGTTATCAACCAGGATATTAGGACAAGTACTTGCCCAGTACTCGCTCGGCAAAACGGCTAAATCCAGGTAAACGGCCAGACTTTCTTTGAAACAGGCGAACAATCAACCAGAGACTCACTAAAAAGTAACCAGAAGTGAGAAAGCTATTGAGAATTAATAAACGCAGTGCGAAAAATTCTGAAGTTTCAGCCCCGGTTGCTAACAACAGATATCCCAAAAACCAGGTAAATGCCAAAGTAATAGACAGACGGCTAGCAGCCTGTTGTTCCCGACTTCCTTGACGGCAATAGAGAGTCCACAACGAGGGAAAAAAACCAATAACTGGAATTAAATACAAAAGCAGTTGTCTTTTAGCGATAGCTGAGTCTTCACGGGCTATCGGGGATTGGAAAGATAAAGAAGACGCGGTGAAATCACTCTGCGTGTCGCCTTTCCCAGATCCAGGTGAATTGTCAATTGAGTGAAAATTTTTCATATGGGTGAGTCTAATCCTAAACTAGGAGGATGAATGACGGTAATGTAGTTAGAGATAATAGGCTATAGAGAAGGATTTTATTTAGTTCTATCCCGTAATCGGCTAAAGATGCAGACACGCAAGCTACTCGACTGGTGGGACACCCTAACACCCATAGCGCGCATCGCAGCGATCGCGTTATTCATCCCGCTGCTAGTTCTCAATGGTTGGGCGATTTCGGCAATTTTTAATTACTTTCACTCCTTGATAGTGATTTTAGTGGGAGCCTCAGTACTAGCATTTCTGCTCAACTACCCCGTTAGCTGGATGGAGCGTCACGGTGCCAGGCGAGAGCCAGTTGCTATCTTAGTGTTTCTTTTGGCTTTATCAATTTTATTAGCGTTGGGTGTCACCCTGTTTCCGCTAGCCCTTACCCAAGCGCAGCAACTAGTGGCTCGTTTGCCGGAGTTGATTGACTCTGGACGCTCTCAGTTAATGATGTTAAACGAAAAAGTAGAGGTTTTTGGGTTACCAATTAATCTCGATGCTCTAGTAGTCCAAATTAACGATCGCGTTAAAGGACAATTGCAGGCGATCGCCGGACAAGTTTTAAATCTGGCTGTAGTCACTGTCACTAGTCTGTTAGACTTCGTTTTGACTATGGTTTTGACTTTTTATCTTTTGCAGCATGGAGGCGAACTCTGGCTGAGTTTAGTAGACTGGTTACCCACCCAATTCCGAGCGCCTTTTTCTAAAACAGTACGTCTCAGCTTTCAAAATTTCTTTATCACCCAGCTGATTTTATCTACCTGCATGGCATCAGCTCTGATTCCTACATTTTTGTGGCTGAAAGTACCATTCGGTCTATTATTTGGTTTAACGATTGGCATCATGGCTCTCGTCCCCTTTGGTGGCTCTGTGGGCATCGCCTTAACCACCTTGTTGGTTGCGTTGCAAGATTTCTGGATGGGAGCAAGAGTCTTGATGGCAGCAGTAATAGTCCAGCAAATTCTGGAAAACTTAATTGCCCCCCGAATTTTAGGGAGTTTTACTGGCTTAAACCCGGCTTGGGTGGTTATTTCAGTTTTAACAGGGGCAAGAGTTGGTGGACTTTTGGGTGTGATTGTGGCAGTACCTACTGCTGTTGTGATTAAGACGGTTTTAAGCACTCTACGTCCTGAGGCACTGAGTAACGACACGGATGAGTATGCCAATGGAGAGATAGTTGCACCCATTGCACCAGAAGCATCCCCAAAGGCTGAAGCGAAAAATGCCCTGAGTGTTTCCGAAGCCACATCACCATAGCAATTCAAAATTTTTTCATTTTGAATTTTGAATTGATTACTGTGGCTCCATAATTGAACCCATAAACAAAACGCTTCCTGTTTGGTTATCCCGAATAGCACAGAAGAAGGGACGATCAACAATCATTCTAAACGGCTCTGGTTCTTGCATCGCAGATGTTGCTACTATTCCTACTGAAGTAGCCGCAGTTGCTTCGGTGCCTTCTTCGTTTACCTCGACAAAAGTTTTATGTTTAACTTGGCTGATGGCGAGGTTTTTACCCATGCCTGAAAAATTAGCTTTGCTGCTAAAAGCTTCCTCCATACCTAAAGCTTTCAACGCATCGTTGAGCGTAACATCGTAGTCTGTCTTAAACCGAGGCAAACGAACCGACCCTTCCCGCTTTCGGAATTGAGTCATCCATTTTTCCCAGTTTTCAGCGCTTAAGTTTTGATAGAAGGCTTTCAGGTTTGAGTTCTGTTTAGGCAGAAAGATATAAAAGCTGACTTTGCCATCTTTGCCATAAGGTAAACTAACTGCCTGAAATTGTTCGGTTTCATGGTATCTATAGTCACCATCTTTCGACATCATTGGATGTTGTTTCTGTTTACCTGATGCGAGGTAAAAAGGATATACAGCAGTTTGACTTTTATCAAATTCATTGCTCCATCTTCCTTTGAAGTGTATGGCATTAATGAGAAATAACACCTGCTCCGGGTCAATTGTTTCAACTATTTTGTTAATTTTCCCTTGGGTATTTTCTTTGACCCAGTTATTGATAATATTAGGCGCTTCAGCATCTTGAAAGTTTAAATTTGTTACCTTTGCTTGATAAAATTCCCGGTTCTTTTGAAGAAATTCTGATTTAAACTGAGCATCTTTATCAGCCCAAAGTGAATTAGCAATAGTCAGTTGCACGTCTGCATCAGGCTTTTGTAATATCTTTTCTAAAGATGCATAAGAAGAGTTAATTTCTTGTAGATTCATACCCTGTAATTCTAAGGTTTTCGCCATTGCTTTTTGGGTAGAACCGCTAGCTCCATTGTAGGTCATAGCAAGGGCGATCGCTACACTTGCAGGCGAGACAAAAATGTTCTTTTCACTACTTTCATTTTGCAAAACTTCTGAAAATAGTTTGAAGCCAAACTTATTGTTAGCATTAACTATTTTCGTATCAGGGTTGACTGTTTTTTTTGGCAATGGCGACTCTGACCCAGGCAAACGAGATTCGGCAAGCGTACCCGTACTACTATCAACCTGAGAACAACCTAATACACCTAAGAGAACAACGCTAGCAGCCGCAAGAACGTAGCGCCTTCCCAAACTAACACCGTAACGTCTTTGCAAAAAATTTTCTCTCACACTACTAAATTTCTGCCGATTCATTCTGCCACCTCGCTCGCCATAAATTTCTGTAGCTGTCTTTTAGGATTGACGCTAATGATGTGTCAATTGTTAATATCGCATTTGCATCAATAAAAAACTCGACTGTTACAGTTTTGGTAACAGTCGAGAATTGGCAAGAATTCAACAGAACTTATGAAAGCTGCTAATTGCTGATTAAAACAACATTGCAGATGAATTATATTTAAATATTTTTAGAGTTTTGGATGAATGTGTTTGAAACTACATAACTTATTATAACTAAGTATAATTAGCATTTTTTTATGAAGTGATTCTAGACGAATTTCCTAGTAAAATTTAGAAAATTTGCAACTTACCTAATCTATTACCTAATGCATATATTAACGATAATAGCTTAGATATTTTCACCTTTGATAAATTTAGGAATTACTGAATTTATGGCTTGCTAAATTAAAATATGGTTCAGGCTTTTTGGATAAAATCGAATCATTTTATCCAAAAAGCGTACCCCAATAGATAAATTTCCTTACCTGAACCGTATTGGGGTAGATTTTTATTTCATGCTTCAATTTACAGGTACAGTCCACCAAGCTAAACCATAGTCCTGAGTTGGTTCGTTGATTTGTTGACGAAATTGGACGCGGATTTTGTAATATCCAGTTGCAGGAATAGGGCAAAAAATATGTTCTACACTATCAATTTGGCTAATTGAAGAGCAAACACTACCAGTATTTGAATTTTGCTCATCAGCTTTTACTAAGTAGAGGTCGAGATTATTCAAGCCGCGATCGCTGAAACTCTCGCCTACATCATAAAGCTCATTTCTATTCTTATCGTTGAGATTTACCAATCTGTCCCAATTCAAGGTAATCGCAACAAAGCTACCTTGTTTTAAAGGTTTTGCTATCACGTATTCTACAGGCGTAATAGTATCTAGTGTTCGGTAGTCCCAACCAATGGCAGGCACAGCAACTGACGGTTGCCATTGACCAGCGCTAAATTGTTGATAAGCGCGAAATGCATTCAAATGACCCGTTCCCATTTGGGAATCTAAAGGAATTTTAGGATCTTTGTAAGCATTAGAAGCTAGCCAATCTTGATTTTGTTTATCAATGAGCGTCCGGGTCATTGCCAACCGCAAGCCATTGCCGCTATCTTGGATTTTATCGGCTGAATTGAGTAATACAGCCTTCATCACTTGATGATGGCGAGAATCAATACTCCAATTGAGTTGTTTTGTCCGTAGTTGGCGATCGGCAAATTCCTGCAATAAGGCAACTGTACCTGTAACGTGAGGTGCTGCAAAACTAGTGCCTGTAACTTTGTTGAGTTTCCCATCAGGATTGAGCAAAGCAATGTTATTGCCAGGCGCAACTAAACTAATGGTGCCACGCCCATCAATATTAAACTCTTTCCCTACTAGCCGTCTGGTTGCTCCCTGGTTAGCACCTACTAGATTAGAAACGTCAACTTTATTAAAAATCCCCCCACGTCGGGATGAAAAAGCCACGTTCACTCCATTAAAATTATCTGTAGGAATAGGAATACCACCTTTGCCCTGGTTACCGGCGATCGCATACAGGACATTATGAACGCGACTCGACCAGTCAAGACATAGCGTGAGTAAAGCATTGCCATCTAAAATTGCATCCGGGCGTGGATCTCTGTTTAGGGGTTCACCAAAGCTGAAGTTAATGGCACGGACATCACCACCATTTTGCAGCGCCACGTGCTGCGCCGATAAACACTCTTCTGGCTGTCCCATATTTTTAGTTGAACCAACAGCAGAAGAATACAGTCGCGCTTCTGGAGCAACTCCCGGCCAGGCTTTGTCTTTACTGACCATAACGCCAGCAACATTATAGGCGTGGGGATCAACACTGCTGTTTGACTTAGCTGGACCATTGCGTAAGAAGACTCCCGCAAGAGATATAGCAAGGTTTTTCGACACCGCTTTATCCAATCCAAACATTCCCGGACGCCCAATTTCCACTTGACCAATGGCAATCTTGCGACCGCTTAAATTATAAGGAGGTTGGCGTAGCTTCAAAGCATTTATACCGTTGGTGCCAAAAGACGTTTGTAAAGCTGAAGCAAGTACTGGCGCACTCAAACACGAAGCACCCAGCCCCAAAATTATCCAAGTTAGTTTTTTATTCATAATCATTAATCATTAGTCATTAGTCATTTTCCCTCACTCCCCCATATCTCTAGCAAAGGCGGGATCAAATTGATGAGCGATTGCTCAATGTTTTGTTACAATATTTACAGACGAGGACGCTTGAAAACCCACTAGCCATGACCCAAAACCTATCTAAAAAGCCCATTGTGATTGCTCCGTCCATCCTGTCAGCCGATTTTAGCCGTCTGGGTGACGAAGTTCGCGCTGTAGACGCGGCTGGAGCAGATTGGATTCATGTTGATGTAATGGACGGTCGTTTTGTACCTAATATTACGATAGGCCCTCTGGTTGTGGAGGCGATTCGTCCGGTGACGTCAAAGCCATTGGATGTCCACTTGATGATTGTGGAGCCAGAAAAGTATGTAGAAGGGTTTGCTAAAGCGGGCGCTGATATTATTTCAGTTCATGCTGAACACAATGCTTCGCCACACCTGCACCGCACTCTCGGACAAATCAAAGAACTCGGTAAAAAAGCAGGAGTCGTACTTAATCCTTCAACACCTTTGGAATTAATTGAGTACGTACTGGAGCTTTGCGATTTAGTGCTGATTATGAGCGTCAACCCTGGCTTTGGCGGTCAAAGCTTTATTCCAGGTGTATTACCTAAAATCCGCAAGCTGCGTCAGATGTGTGACGAACGCGGTCTTGACCCTTGGATTGAAGTAGATGGGGGACTAAAAGCCAATAATACTTGGCAAGTTTTGGAAGCAGGTGCTAATGCGATCGTAGCTGGTTCAGCTGTCTTTAACGCTCCAGATTACGCTGAGGCGATTACAGCTATTCGTAACAGCAAGCGTCCTGCTCCAGAATTGGCAAAGGTCTAGTCAGCCGATTTTGAATTAGTATCAAACCAAAAATAGAATTAGGGTGGGCAATTCACCCACCCTAATTTTTTACCGAATATATTCTTTTATCATCTACTGATTCTTGCCCATTTAGTTATCTTCCAAAAACTAAAAAATAAAGCCGCAGAAACCAAAGCTCCCAAATTCCATTTAACCGAACTTTTGATCAAGGTCAGGCGCTGAGAAGACTGAGTGGCTTTTGCTTGAGTTTTGATTTGTGCCTTGGCTTTAGATACTTCTGACAAGATTTGAGTTTTTACTTCTTGAGGATTTTTACCATCAAATGAGCGGCCTTGTCTCTTTAAAAAAGTACCTAATTGTTCGGGCGTAGCTTGGTTAAGTTGCTGTTCTACTTGTTCCGCTCGGGATAATTGTTGTTGAGATAAATTATTTACCTGAGCAATACTTTGTTTATTAAGCCGGACAGTATTACCAATTCCCAAAGGAATTAGTACCAAAAAAATTACTGCCAATAATAAAGTTAACCAAGATAAAAGCTTTAAGCTTAATAATTCCCATTTACTTCGTGAATGTAGCTCTCCATAAAACACTAGCGCTAACCCGATTAAAGGTACAGGTACTCGTTCAACTAATGATCCGAAAGTCTGGAACTCCCAAGCAGGATTCATAAAGTTGGGTGGAACAAACATCTCAACTACGTCGAACAATGCTAATATTAACAGTCCATAGCCTAGCGTTCGCAAAATATTTATTGAGACTGTCTGGCTAAAAGCAAACTCCTGTAGCTCTTGTACTAAAGCGGGGATGAATTTATCGCTACTTGATTTAGTCATGTTATTAGCAAAATGAAATAGAAAGTGAACTGAGAAAAATCAAAGTTTGAGACAGAGGGTTTGCCGCTAATTGTTGAATACGACTAGGCATTTTGTGACACATTTTAATTATTGAAGTTAGCAGTTATATCCTTGTTGCACATCAAACCTCTATGTAATTCTCACTCCTCTATCCCTCTGAAAAAGAGAGACAGCATTATAGTGTCCTCCAAAACGGCAAACTATGCAAATGTAGTTTTCAACATTGCAATATATATATTAGATTCTTGCCTAGGCTGTTCTGATTTTGGCTTATCTATACTTTTCATTAAAAATACCTTCACTAAAACGAAGAGGACGCCACCTAGGGTTACAGCCAAAAACATAATTCGCAGTTGTTTCCACTGAGCCATCAGCTTTATAACTCCGCAACATCCTAATTTTTATTTCTAAATGTAGTAGCAGAAAAAGATAAAATATGCCTCACATTAACGCCTCAATCACTATCCCTATAAAAATATAAAGGTTAATGGTAGTGCTTTAACCAACAAGACAAATTATCAATACTTCAAGCTAATTGCATATTAAAGCCCTTACAAGCTATCAGTTCAGGTGTAGTCACTACAACCAGCAATAATGATGAGTGAAGTATTTCATCTCAAGTTATTCATTGATATTAAATTGGCAGTTTTTCCGTAATTATTCTGACGAATCCGTAATTATTCTTACTTTAACAGTATTTATAATCAAGAATTTTATCTAATTTTAATATAAACTTTAATTTTATGTGATTTTCTAAATTTATTAGATATACTCAAAAAAGGTATATTTTCTTAAGATTTCTGAGTAAATAAGGTTATTTTACTATATAAAGTTTGTGTGAATCTGGTTGTAAAAATAAAAATAAATGTATTATTTACTACAATTAAATAATTAACTTATAGTTAGCTATGAAGATTAAGGGTAAATTCTATCTGCGATCGCACATAACAGCTTCTCCAGCAGGTGAGCATTCAACCTGTCACAAAAAAAGGTGAGCATTGCCCACCTTCTTTCTGACTAAAGTATTTAAAATTTGGAACTTAGTAATTACTTACGACTACCTAACCACTTAGCTGCTGCAATTCCAATAATGCCTGCCACAATGGGGTTGCTAAGAAACTTCATAATACCTGGTTGTTCAGCCAGCACTTCACGGAAAATATCAGGGTGGTTGTGATAGGCGAAGGACGCAAGTTTGCTAACATCATCAGCGCTCATACGGCTGGCGTGATGGGTAGAAAGACCCAGTTGTTGCTCTAGATGGCGTTCATCCAGCCCTCGTTGCTTCAAATGTTTGAAAAAGGCGTGTGCTACATCATCCCGTTCATTTGGTTTAATTTGAGCGATCGCCTTTTGTAATTCTGGTTCCATTTGGCTGGTAGGAATTTTCTCTGGATGTAGAGACCGACCAAATAACTGACGACGCTGATCTGGTGTGGTGCGTTGCGCGAAATCGTCAAAGTTTTCGTATTCCGTCGTTGAATCGGTTTTAACATCATCTAAAGATTCGACATGGCCCCCAGCCAAATCTTTCATTATTTGACGCTTGTACTCTTCGCTGCTTGTCACTTTACTTCTCTCCTTTTTCAGGTCAATTTTTTTAGTCGCCTGGCAGGTAATTTTTCTCAACTCAAAACACTTTTGGAATTTTGAATTACCCGCAGGGGTAAATCTTCTTCAGCTTGATACCAAAGCCATTAAGTGTAGTTAATTTGGCTTGTTTGAGTATCGTACTTAGCAGTCACAATCAATTTTTTGTCAGGAGCATATATCAAAACTGTTAAGTCTTGGTTAGGGAAATTCTTCCGAAAACCTTGTACTAAAGATTTTGCTAATGGTCGTACTTCATTAGGACGCACTTGTTGGGAAATAACAACGCCTAGCTTGTTGTTATCACGTACATAAGCATCTTTAATTAATCCTTTAGATGTTTGTACAACCCATTGACCAAAGTTTTGCCCTGCCGCAGTGTTCCCTTGCTCTAATTGCCTATCTAGTTGTCTATAGTTTACATCTCGACCAACTACTGGTGGGTTAGTTGTGCGGTCAAGCTGTGCCACGTTACTGCCGCCGCAGGCAGTGGTTATCGTAAGAACCAAAATCAAGATAAAACTCATCAAGATTTTGCGACTCTGCTGAAGCAGCATCATTTTTTAACCTCCCAAAAAACATTCAAGGAACAGATAGAATAACTCAAGTTAATTCCATTTTTGATTTTTATATGCTTACCTTTTAAAGGCATTTTTAATAAATAACACTGGTAAGCTAACAAAATATATCTCAGCTATTACATCTTAAAAAAGAAAAATTTTTCTAAATCAAGATGTATTTTCCCTACTATTCCCTTAGAGTAAAGGGGATAATAGGGGTATAGGGTAAAGCCGGAGCTTCAATTCTGTGTTGTTTTTTGCAAAAATTAAGCAGCACCCAGTTATATACTTAAACTTTTTGCAAAAAACTTAATTTTTAATCAAGCTTTTTCTTCACGTTATCTTTTACATCTTCGATGCCGTGACGAACTTCGCTTTCAGCTTGCTTTGCTTTGCCTTCAGTTTTATCTTCAGGATCTCCTGTTACGTTTCCTGCGGCTTCTTGCGCTTTACCTTCAATATTTTTAGCTGTAGCTTTTGCACGATCTTCTAAACTCATTTTCTACTCCTTCTTTTAATATGGAATTTGCTGCAAAGTTAGTTTGTAACTCTGAGCTTTTTTGTGATTACCTCTACAAAGTAACTTAATCTTTTCTCTCTAGCCTTCCGCCACTAGATATATTAACCATCTATACTAGAAGACAGAGAAGAAAACTATATTTTCTTGTAGAGCAGCACTTTATGTAGGTGAGATGGCAGGCTACAAGAATGTTTAATTAATTACGATGTGTGCAAAATAAAATGACCGCACCTAAAATCTGGAAAGTCTGGAGAGTTAATCATTAAAGAATTCGCTACTATTTTTGAAAAATATTTGATATTTATTATAAATATTGCTGACTATTAAATAAATAAACCCGGCTTCTCTATAGAGCCGGGTTGATAAATTTATGGAAATAAATTGTGTGTCTAATATGTGTCTAATCGATAAAACCCATCAGACCGTCAGAATCGTCAATGACATTGGATGCTATTGGACGGTTACCGAACACCGAATAGTTTTCAGAAACTACCAGTGCGCTTGAGGCAATTGGACGAATGCCAGAAAGGTTCATGCTATCAACGACTTGCATTGTATTAGCACCAATGGGACGAATTCCCATAACGTTATATGTCTCAACCACTTCTAAACCACCAGCGCTAATTGGACGTATCCCGGCAATTGAAACTGTCTCAGCAACTTCTAAATCGCTGCTCGCTATGGGACGCACTCCAGCAAGCGCGAGTGTTCCATGAGTCTCATTCTGCACTGGCTGATCGCTACCTTGTTCGACTTTATCTGTATTCAAGCTATTACCCTGGTTATTTTCTACTTCCACTGTACTTTCTCCTTTTAGCTTGGCACGCTTTTGTCGAGGACTAACCGCTTTGCCAGTGCTGCTGATACTCATAATTTAACTCCTCCGGTTTGTTAACTGTTTTTTACAATAATTAAACTGACGTGAATTTTTTCTATATAAGAGAGTTTAACCTTAAAAAACCTCATATAGGTATAATTATCTTCAAAATGTACACATAAGTAAATCCAATAAAATAATTTATGTAAAGAAAGATTGCTATCTATTTGTTTAACTAATCTGGTACGACGAGTGCAGAGTGAGATCGCTACTATGGGAGAGGGTATTTCTGGCACAACTGTATGACAGAATTTTGTCTTCAAGCTCCTTTTAGTCCAACAGGCGATCAACCACAAGCGATCGCACAACTAGTAAGTAGTATTCAAGCTGGCAATCGTTACCAAACTTTACTAGGAGCTACCGGTACTGGTAAGACATTTTCAGTAGCAGCAGTAATTGAGAAGATTGGCAAACCTACTTTGGTACTGGCGCATAATAAAACCCTCGCCGCACAACTTTGTAACGAGTTGCGCGAGTTTTTTCCCAACAACGCCGTCGAGTATTTCGTCAGTTATTACGATTACTATCAGCCGGAAGCGTATATTCCAGTTACCGATACTTATATTGAAAAAACAGCCTCAATTAATGATGAAATAGATATGTTGCGGCACTCAGCGACGCGATCGCTGTTTGAACGCCGTGATGTGATTGTCGTTGCTTCCATTAGCTGTATCTACGGTTTGGGGATTCCCTCAGAATACCTCAAAGCTGCCATTCCTCTACAAATTGGTATGGAAGTCAATCAACGCCAGATTTTGCGGGATTTGGCAAATGTGCAGTATAGCCGCAACGATTTAGAAATGGGTCGGGGACGTTTTCGGGTACGGGGAGATGTTTTAGAAATTGGCCCAGCTTATGAAGACCGAATTATTCGTGTAGAATTTTTTGGCGATGAAATTGACGCGATTCGCTATATTGACCCAGTAACGGGTGAAATTATCAACAGTCTACAAGCTGTCAATATTTACCCTGCACGTCACTTTGTCACCCCAGAAGAACGCTTAGAAGCAGCTTGTAATGATATTGCAGCAGAATTAAAACAGCGAAAAGCCGAATTAGAGCAAGCTGGGAAATTATTAGAAGCACAACGTATAGATCAGCGCACACGGTATGACTTAGAAATGTTGCGTGAAGTCGGTTACTGCAACGGTGTGGAGAATTATTCTCGCCACTTAGCAGGAAGGTTAGCAGGTGAACCGCCAGAGTCTTTAATTGATTATTTTCCTAAAGATTGGCTTTTGGTTGTTGATGAATCTCACGTTAGCGTACCGCAAATTCGCGGTATGTATAACGGTGACCAAGCCAGAAAAAAAGTCTTAATTGAGCATGGATTTCGACTTCCTAGTGCTGCTGATAACCGTCCCTTGAAAGCAGAAGAATTCTGGGAAAAAGTTAATCAGTGTATTTTTGTTTCTGCTACCCCAGGAAATTGGGAATTAGAAATTTCTGATGGTCATATAGTTGAGCAAGTAATTCGACCAACCGGCGTAATTGATCCAGAAATTTCTGTGCGTCCTACAGAAGGACAAATAGATGATTTATTAGGAGAAATAAAAGACAGAGTTGACCGCCACGAAAGAGTTTTAGTTACTACACTAACTAAGCGTATGGCGGAAGATTTAACAGAATATCTGGAAGACCACAGTATTCGCGTGCGGTATCTGCATTCAGAAATTAATTCAATACAGCGGATTGAGATTTTGCAGGATTTGCGCGGTGGTAAATTTGATGTTTTGGTTGGTGTAAACTTACTGCGCGAAGGTTTGGACTTGCCAGAAGTTTCTTTAGTCGCAATTATGGACGCAGATAAAGAAGGATTCTTGCGAGCCGAGCGTTCCTTAATTCAAACTATCGGTAGAGCCGCACGTCATGTTAAGGGACAAGCAATTATGTATGCTGACAACATGACAGATAGCATGATTAAAGCTATCGATGAAACAGACAGACGGCGGGGAATTCAAATGGCGTACAACAAAATGCACGGAATTACGCCACAACCGATTGTGAAAAAATCGAGTAATGCAATTTTGTCTTTCTTAGAAGTTTCTCGGCGGTTGAATGCAACAGATTTAAAAGTAGTAGACGAACATATAGATGAATTACCACTAGAAGACATTCCCGACTTGATTGTGAAACTCGAAGCACAGATGAAAGAAGCAGCAAAAAAACTAGAATTTGAAGAAGCTGCAAGTTTGCGCGATCGCATTAAGCACCTGCGAGATAAATTATTGGGGCGTTAATACTCGGTCAGGATAGCAATAAAGCGATCGCTCTTTTTTCGCTATCCTAGATAAAATAAAACATTTCCCAATCGCGCCGATGGTTGCTCTACCCGATCGCATTTTGATGAGTGCTGAAGAATATCTCGTTTGGGAACCCATCCAAGAACAACGCTACGAGTATTGGGACGGGGAAGTTGTAGCGATGAGTGGTGGTACGCGCAACCATAATCGGGTTTCTGCCAATTTCTTTAAGCTTTTAGATGATGCCTTGGGCGATCGCTCCTGCGAAGTATACATTGTAGATGTAAAGGTGCAGGTTGAACCGGGGCAAAAGTATTTTTATCCTGATGTAGTGGTAACTTGTGACGAAAGAGATACCGAGCCACAGTTGATACAATTTCCCTGTTTAATTATCGAAGTGCTATCACCTTCAACAGAAGCAGCAGATAGGGGAAAGAAGTTTGCCAAATATCGCCAATCTCCAACCTTGCAAGAATATGTTTTAGTACAAGTAGCGCAACCAGGGGTGGAAGTGTTTCGGCGTAACGAACAGGGGAAATGGGTGCTGTCGGAGTATAATTTGGATGAGAAATTGCAGCTGGAATCGGTGGATGTAGAAATAGTGATCGCCCATTTGTACCGACAAGTACAGTTTGAACCCGAGCCCACCGATGATTCTGTTTAGGTACGACCGGAATTCAGTGAGAGGCGATCGCATTAAGCATCTGCGGGATAAATTATTGGGACATTAGTACTTAGTCGATCCTCGTCGGCGAGTCTTTGATACTCGTGAATGAGGCTTTTATCCTCGTCAGCGAGTCTTTTATACTCGTCAACGAGTCTTTAATACTCGTGAATGAGGCTTTTATCCTCGTCAGCGAGGCTTTGATACTCATTAATGAGGCTTTTATCCTCGTCAGTGAGTCTTTGATACTCGTGAATGAGGCTTTTATCCTCGTCAGCGAGGCTTTGATACTCGTGAATGAGGCTTTTATCCTCGTCAGCGAGTCTTTGATACTCATTAATGAGGCTTTTATCCTCGTCAGTGAGTCTTTGATACTCGTGAATGAGGCTTTTATCCTCGTCGACGAGTTTTTGATACTCATTAATGAGGCTTTTATACTCGTGAACGAGTCTTTGATACTCATTAATGAGGCTTTTAGCTCCATGAACGAATATCCAATGTTAACTCTGGATACAAACTTGTCATTGCAAGTGAAGCGATCGCAATGATTGTAAATATTTTTGTGCCTGTGCGCGGCTCACAGTGGGAAAATCTTCTAGAAATTCATCAAGGCGATCGCATCTCCCTTATCTTCATTGCGTCTGTTCTCTAGGCAACCAAACAACAATCATCCTGTGCAACAATAGCTGTAACTTTGTCGGAGTAGAAACTATGGACTGGCGACAGTACATTCATTCAGACCCAAAAATTTTGCTGGGTAAGCCGACTGTGAAAGGAACTCGTTTATCTGTAGAGTTCTTATTGGGTTTGTTTGCTGCGGGATGGACAGAACAACAAGTGCTAGAAAACTATCCTACCCTGAGTTCAGAAGCATTAAGGGCGGTATTCGCTTTTACAGCAGAGTGATTTTTGATATTACAGCTATTTTTTAGGTAAATAGACCATGCTGTAAGGGTTTACCATTGCTAAATCCCTACGCAAATGTCGTACAAATACGTAAAAACTTTTTTAATGAGTAATCATCGTATTCTTGAATCTCCTCATTTCTCTCATCCCCCGCCATTTCTCATCTTTGTGTCTCCGCGTCCCACCATCCCCTCATCCCCCGTCAAAAATCTCAATTCATCCGGCATTTATGCAACGCTGTGGGTGCAAATAAACCACACATATATTACGCCCTTACCAATTGAAACCGAAGCCACCGATAGTCAGTGACTTTAGATATCTCGCTATAATGCTTGTTAAACTCTAACTTGCCGCAGATGCCTATGACTTCCCAGCAGCTTGAAGAACGATCTCAACAACTCGAAGCGCGAGTTGCAACTTTAGAGACAGAACTGGCACAAATGAAACAGATGCTGTCTGGGTTTCTCCAGAAGCAAACCCCCTGGTGGTTAAAAGTTGCGGGTAGCTTTGAAAACGACCCGACCTTTGATGAAGCGGTTCGCCTTGGGCAAGAATGGCGTAAATCTGCTGAGTAGTTCGCTAATACTCCAAAATGTACATTCTTGACACCGATCATCTCAGCCTCATCCAGCGTAACAGAGAAGAGGGAAAGCGAATCCTGACGAGGCTGACAGCGGTTGAAGGGCTTGAAGTTGCAGTGACTGTGATTACCTACGAAGAGCAAGTCAGAGGTCGGCTCAATCTTCTATCTAGGGCGAAAACGCTAGAGGAACAAGTCCTTGCATATCAAGGATTACAGCAACTTGCAACAGACTACCAAGCGATCATAATTCTCCCTTTTAGCCGTATAGCTGCTCTAGAGCATCAACGCTTACGAAAAGCCTATCCTCGTCTAGGGAATATGGATCTGAAAATTGCCGCGATCTCGTTAACCAACAACGCAATCTTACTCACCCGTAATGAGTCAGATTTTGGAAAAATCGTAGAATTGCGGACTGAAGACTGGTCAACAGCATAAATATCTGTAGGGTCATTTTTGCAGATTTTGGGTTAGAGTCAACATCGTCCCAGCCAAGCAATCAGCAAGATACAATCGGCTAGACTTGAGGGGGCGATCGCATTAAGCACCTTTGCGAGAAAATGCTGGAACATTAGTACATAGACTATCGCCATCCTCGTAGATTTTTATGTACTCGTGCTAAATACCACATATAATCATCAATTTTGTAATTATCAGCAGCTTTAACTATATATCCCTGAGCTAATTCCAGATTATTCTCAACTTCGTAATATAATCCTAGATAAAGATGACTATAAAAATTACCTTTGACTCCTTCTGATTTCCCAACATTTAAAACATCATCTGGTGTGCAGTTTCCTGCATACAACTCATACACACTCTGCATAATTCGGCGAGGGTCATTTTTGACAGTTAATAGGGAACTGCGTGCTGATTCCACATTAGAAAGGCGAGCTATGCACAGATATCGCCATACTGTTTCTTCTATATCTTGGGCGTTAACTGTCAAATCTATTTCAAACTGTTGAGCGCCTTCAGTAAATCTTTCTGCATAATAGTACGATAAGCCACGTTGCCACAGATATGGTTTGAGACGGGCATCTAATTTTTCTGCTGTATCAAAATCTTGAATGGATTCATCAATTTTCGCAAGCTGAAAATTAACCATACCGCGACGAATGTAAGCATTGGGATGTTGTGGCTGATTGCGGATGGTTTCGTTCCAACGCTGGAGTTGATTTTCTAAGGAATTAGCAAAAAACATGAGTTTGAGCAGCAAATGTGAATTTAATACCAATTCTCTATGAATTTGGGTTTAATTTAAAAAACGAACCGCAAAGTACGCAAAGTACGCAAAGAAAGAGAAGGGTATTTATTAGGATGAACTAAGCAACACACCAATTCTGCACATGGGAAAATAATTGTGGAAAAAATTCTTGAAAGTCATCCTCAAAAGCATCGTAGTGGGTGATGAGTTCGCTGATAGCTGGGGTTAAAAGAAACGGTCTGTTCAGTCGCCGCGACAGACGCTTTGATATCCGCAAGAGAGCGTTTTCTATACCAGCCACATTGCGGTTAGCTCCTAACCAATCTTCAGCAGCTACGTGAGAAATTACTTCACGAACTAGCAAAGGAAGCTGACCTTGATAAGCTCGAAATGAGTTGTATATCTCTGCTGTAAACTCATCAAGAGTTACATTGGAATATTCCAACCAATTTTTTGCGAGGAAGTGATCGTAAAAAACATCCACAAGTACGCCAGCGAATCGCCTATAGCTTGAGTCAATGCGCTCTTTACTTCGTTGCACAACTATGTGACTGTCTGTAAACCGATCAATTACTTGATGACACGCAATTCCGCGCTGGATATTAAAATTCAATTCCTGACGAGCCGTCCCTTTCACAATGTCAGCCAGGAGATTACCTAAGCGGCTCTCAACATTCGGTTCAGACAATAACAAGTGGGCTAGCCAGTTCATTGTGACAATGCTTCTACCTAACTGCTTGGCACGCTTGCCTACAGCAGAACAACCAGACTATTTTACTGAATCATCGCTACAGTAACAAAGTAGACATAAGGTGAATTTAATATAGCGAATCTCTGGAAAGAGCGATCGCCTATCTGCCAAAAGCATTAATCATCTGTATATCTATCCACGAGGTAGAAGCAACTACTAGCAAAAGTCAGTACTGTGAAGCTAGTTGCTTATAGATGAGGAATTAACGCCCGTGGTTCCAATTAGAGATAATAATCCCACAACAATCACGCCTTATGTAACTTTTGGACTAATTGCTGCCAATGTCCTCGCTTTTATTTATGAAGCTAGTCTTCCTCCGCAAGCATTAGATGGGTTTTTACATCTTGCGGCGGTAGTTCCGCGAGAACTTACCTTAAGTTTTGCTGGTATATCTGTACATCAACCTGTACCAGAGTGGGCAAGTTTAATTACCTCACAATTTTTGCACGGCGGTTTATTGCACTTAGCTGGCAATATGTTGTTTCTCTGGATTTTTGGTAACAACGTTGAAGATAAGTTAGGCCATGCCAAATATTTGCTTTTCTATTTATCTTGCGGCATTTTGGCATCATTAACTCAGTGGTACTTTGCCCAAAATTCTAACATTCCTTCCTTGGGGGCGAGTGGTGCGATCGCTGGTGTTATGGGAGCATATATTCTCCGCTTTCCCCAAGCTGAAATTCTTGGTGTAGTACCATTAGGCTTTTTCTTTCCTACTTTTCGCGTTCCTGCATATTTCTTTTTAGGATTTTGGTTTCTCCAACAAGCTTTCTACGGTGTTGCTAGTCTCGAAACACCCACTAACATCGGTATGGAAAGTGGCGGAATTGCATACTGGGCCCATGCGGGTGGTTTTGTTTTTGGAGCTATTCTTGGGCCTATATTGGGTTTGTTTAGCGATAAACCTAAGCAAGAATATTTTTAATAGCACAAAAGTATAGCGAAGAAATTCTGAATTCACTCCTGTGTTGGGCTGTTTAAGTGCAAATATTAGTAGCGCTGTAACGCTACTCTAAGGGGCTTCCAGATAAACATTGTGGGATGGTATCTTGTCTATCCCACAAAATGAATAATTTAATTTTTGATTAGTTGTTCTTAGAAATAACTGGAACTTCTGCTTCCGAATCTTCTATAATTTCAGATTTTTCCCCAAGTGAAGAATCTGTTGCTTTTTCAATTGGCTGAGGCAAAGAAACGGTGATATCAGCAGCATTAATAATAGCTCCTAACAGCCCTAGCTCAGATTCAACTAATTGATCAATAGCTTCACCTAACATATTTTCTTGTGTATAGTTTGGTCGGGCAACAATTACTATAGCGTCGCTGTATGGTTGGATTAATAAAGGATCATTCGATAAACTAAGAGGACTACTATCTAAAATTACTAAATCATAACGTTCGCGTACATCCTCCATTAGCCGCCGCATTTCGCTGGATTCAATGACAGCAGCAGATTGACGCACAGGGCCAGGGCTAGGCAGAATATATAAATTTTCTACATCAGGAACTAAGCGAATACATTCACTTAAAGTGGCGTAATAACGCAAAGGTTCAATAGTAGCATCAGGGTCAGGAGTAACTTTTAATGATGAACAGCAAGAAGGCGATCGCAAATCAGTTTCAATAATTAAAGTTCTTTTACCAGCACGAGCAGAAGCTATGCCCAAGTTATAAGCACTTGTAGTCTTACCTTCAGATTTGCCAGTGCTGGTGATTAAAAGTATTTTCAAATTTTTGCCACCAAGACGGCGCACATTACTACGAAACTTCTCATAAAATTCTAAATAAGGAGAATCGGCAGCCAGTATGACTGGCAAAGCTTCTGTAGGTAAATCATCAACTGGTATAAAAGGTAATTCTCCTAGTAAAGTTACTTCCCGTTGCTTAAGACTCTCGCGGATATCTTCTCTAGTTTTGAAAGTACCTTCTAGCGAACCTAACAGAAAGACTACACCACCACCAACTACTAATCCCATAAAACCACCAATGCCCAATGTAACAGGCAAACTTTTCGGTTTTACGGCATCAGCAATAATGGTTGGTTCTCTAGCAATGCTGAAGCTACTGACAGTTTCTGCTTCTGCAGTCTTAGCATCGGCGAGCTTCGCTTGCATTTTGTCATAGACAGCTTTTTTAAGTGTTACCTCCTGTTCCAAACGCGATCGCTCTAATTGTTTATTGGGTATTAATGAATACGCTTGTCGTAGTCGGGCTTCTTCTCGTATTTGCTGAATTAATTGTTGCTGAAGCGTGTCCTTCTGGGTTTGCAAAGCCACCATCTGATTTGCCAACTGTTGCCGTGCTGGATCTAAGTTACTGCGAGTGCGAATATTAGAGACATCACCAGCCAAAGGTGCTGTTGTACCGCCACCTCCTACCACCTCAACAGCACGTTGCTGTAGCAATTCCTCCGCCGCTTGTTTTTGACGCTGCAACTGAATCATCGTTGGATGTTCTGGTCGTAAATCTCTGCGGAGAACAGCGATTTGTGACTCAACTTGATAAATTTGCGATCGCAAGTTCGCAATAATTGGATCAGCACTCAAAGCAGAAGAAATATAAGCTTGGCTAACATTTAAACCTAATTTGTTTTGCAAACTGCGAATTTGGGCATCAATACCAGAAATAGTCAGTTGAATTTGACGTTGTTGATTTTGACTACTAGTAACCGCAGTCAGTAAACTACCATTCTCAGATGCTAATATTGCTGGTCGTTCTCTGCGATCGTACTGTTCTAACCTCTTCTCTGCCGTTTGTAGTTCTAACTTCGCTTGTGGTAAACGTTCATTGATTTTTTGAATAATTGCTTTTAATCGTCCTGTATTAATCTCACCACTCAACTTGACCATTGCTAGCATCAATTCCTGCGCTACTTCTGTGGCCCGTTTAGCGTCGCTATCTTTATATTTAAGATCTAATATTGTGGATTCTAATTGTCCAGTCTTGGGATTTTTTTTAGGTAAAACAAGAACTACATTTGCACCAATTGTTTTGGGTTTAATGTTGAGTTTTGCTGCTACAGCTTCGATGAGTGTATTTGATAGCAAAACCTGTTCGTTTAGTTCCTGCCCTTGTTGCTGAATTTCGCTACCAGTCGCTGAAAATAAAACTGGTGGACGATTGTAGGTAAGTGCAGCGTTTGCTATGTAGCTAGCTGGTGGTTCTGGCTGTATAGCCACTACCGTTGACCCTGCTACAATTAAAGCAAAACTGGCTAATCCAATCCACTTATACTTCTCAAAGGCAATAAGATAGCGTTTAACAATTGGTAGAGTCATAGCAAATTAGTCATTGGTCATTGGGCATTGGGCATGAGGCATTGGCATTTGTCATTAATTATTTCCTTTCATCTCCCTTCTGTTGTCCCGCTATTTCCCTCATCCACCCTCACAAATATAGGTTTTTCACATTCAATCTGAAGCCGATTTTTTCGTTCCGAAATCTTTCCCCGCGTTGCCACGTCGATTAAAACGCGAAATTTAAAAAACCTACACCTTTCAGCCTCATCCTCCTTATCTTTCCAATCTGGTAACTATTTTGACCCACCGTTAAAGAAGTCAAAAAAGCGAATAAAGCTTTGAACATTAAAAAATGGTTGTGTAATCGTAGTGAGGGCATTGGTAATTCTACCAATGAGGTTTCGACCAACAACAATAACATCATTATCTTGAAGCGGCACGTTTTGAGACATATCGCCTCTAAGTGCTTTTTTCGCATCAAGCCTTTGAGTAACGGCTTGCCCTCTTTCAGGATCGAAGCGTACTAAGGCAATATCCCGGAGGTTAGCAGTGTCTAAATTAATCCCTCCCAAGGCATCTATAAAAGTACTCCCATTAGGCAGTACTTGATTGGCAATACCCCCCGCAGCATAATTTAAAACTCTAATTCTAATCTGTGGCACAGCCAATGTGGAACGAGCTACCAGATTGCGGTCATAACCATCATCAGTCCCAATTTCACGACGTGGCACGATTACTGCATCGCTGTCTTGCAACCGTAAATTAGGTAGAGATTTGCCATTTTGCAACGCTGTATACAGATCAATAGTTTGTGAAATCACAGAACCATCAACCAATCTCCTACGCACTTGTACTTGTCGCAAATCTGCAATCATCGTAGAACCACCTGCTGTTAGCAAAGCATCAGCGACACGAGGTGTTGACGATGCAATAGAATAAATTCCTGGCCGAAATACTTCCCCGCTAATGGTAACTTGAACTGGTCTTGCACCTGCCAACGACACTACTACAATTGGATCAACAAAAATACGGCTCAAACCCAAGCGAATTTTCTCTTGTGCTTCTTCCAAACTCAAGCCTTGTAAGGATATTGTGCCAACTTGTGGCACAACAATATTACCTTCTAAGTTAATTGCAGTTTGAAAATTTAAATCTTGACGCTGCCCTGCCAATGACAAAACTACTGCTGGATTAATTACATAACGATTGAACAGCAAGCGCATTTTATCTTGTGCTTCTTGCAAAGTTAAACCTTGCACTGACACGGTTCCCAACAGGGGCACAATAACATTTCCTTCTGGGTTAATTGCTGCTTGAAAGCTCAAATCAGAAAAACGTTGAACTACGACACTAATGCTATCTCCCGGCCCTAAGCGATAGGGGCCAGGAGGGCGTTGAAGTGCAACACTAATTACATCTCCTGGCCCTAGAAGGTATCGGTTGAGTTGGGGAGAAATTTCGTCATTGAAAGCCGGAAATACAACGTCAGTAGGTGACGGGGGTGAAGAGGATTGCCCTGATGGTTGCCCTGGAAAAGGTAAAGACTGAGCAACAACTTGGGCTGTTGTTGTTAAACAAACACCTACTTGAAGAGTGACAACACACATGGCACTGAATGCGCGCCTATGAGAACTGTAAAATATAAACATTATGTGCAGGAAAGCTAGACTCAGAATGGATTATGCCGAGCCGTTATTTTACTCTGGAAATACCTAAAGTGTCTCTGATTCCTACGAGAAATTACCATGTGTAAAAAGGATAAAATATAGCATGGTTAATCGCTGCCGAGCTAGCGATTGCGCGAAGCGCAGTGCCCTTTAGGGCAATCGCATCACTACCAATATCTCAGCAAAAATCTGCGGTCTGACACCACATAACTATATCTCTGCACAAACGCACTCGTTAATTGCTCTGTAAAGAGTCTGCCATTAATGCAGCTTGTACTTTCTGGCCAATAGATTCGGCTAAAGGCCAAATTTTTTCTACTTGACCTAAAGGCTCCATTGGAACGAGAATGCTCACACCTACCCAAGGAACTCGCTGCTTACGCCACTGTGCCAATTGATCGGCTACAAACCAACGAAAAGGTGATGGGTGTCCCCCGTTCGGTAGAGCATACCACTGCAACACACCAAAAGTTTCCTGTTGTGTAGAAGCGCGAAAGAACCTAGCTTCTACCTGAGTTTCTCTAGGCTGTTTCACAGCAAATTGAGCCGAGCGATATTGAGCTATATCCCACTTTCCCCAACGTGACTTTCCCCAACCGTTAATGTCTGTCCACTCCACCTCAGGTTGATCCATTGGGCCATTTTGCGGTAGCAACAGCAGTATAGCTTGAGTTTGCGAGTCTTCTTTCTTAATTAGCTGTAACGACCATTTTTGTTCACCAATTTGTTGTTGCACCTGCTCAATAGTTTGCCAACCAGGAAGAGTTAACCCAGAGTTGCGTATATGTTTCAATGCTTTCAAGCTGGTGATAGGTGGTGGCTGTTTCCATTGCCAGTGTCCTGTCAGGTATCCGGGAACGCTTCCAATAGCGAACAGCAGTAGTAATAATAAAAGCGCTACTACTTGATTCCATTGGCTTACTTTAAAAAACTTATTTAAGTAAATCATTAATAAATTTCTAATATTTAGACAAAAGTTTACTTTTTAAGATAACGTTATGAGTTCAGTAATATTGACATTGTTCTTTTAAGAATTCATAGATTAGCGATCGCAAAATCTGTATAAATAGTTTTGTTCAATTAATTAAGCTATCGGGCATACAGATTGCATTATTAGGGCGGGCAAGACGCCGACTCCACAAGATGGATAATTTATACTAATCTAACTTTCTGCTTCTGATTCAATATCTGAAACTGTTGAAAAATAGCTATTAATCCGATTTAGCAAAGGCACTAATAGCAGCAGCATTAAACCAGAGTAGAGGTCGCCACCCCAGCCGTCATGCAACCATTTAAAAGCCGCTTCTTGACCCGTACCATGAAAGAAGGTAAGTATAGTGTTGCGAACAATATTGGCACTAATACTAATCAAAACAGCAATTAATAAAAACCAACTAGTTGTGCGGCGTGAAGACAAAGCACCTGTCCAATAAAGCAGCATCAAGCTGACATAGAGAGTAGTAAACAGCATTTTTAGCCCTGCACAATAAGGGGCAACTTCCACAATCCGTCCACCCACATAAAGATTAATCTCATTAACACTTACTTCCATGCCAAACTGATTCAATATAAAGCCTACCGTACCAGCAATGAAACTTTGAAGAGGTAAGGTGTAAGGAGCAATAAGGTAAGGAACTGCCGTTGGAGTTGCCAAAAATACCAAAAGTAGAGGAAATCCTTGCGATCGCAATCCTGGGATACCCTTGAACCATAAGCATAAACCTGCCAGGATCGCGGGGAAGGAAAGGTTAACCCACTCGGTGACACCACTTAAATAAAAAATTCCTCCTATTAAAAGCAACACAGCACCTAAAGGATGGATAATATCTGGCAGACGTTGCCATTTTTTTCGGTTCATCCAAACTAGGTAAGCGGCAAATGGTAGACCAATAAGACCATGGCTGAAATATTCGTGTTCTGTACTAATATTTTTGTGCAACCAACCATCCAGCCAGTGCAGTAATATAGGCGCATAAAGCAGCACTAAAACCCCTAAAGTTGCTAAACTGAGCAATTGTCTCGTGTTTCTATTTTTAACCTGCTGGAGTGCCATGATTTAAGTAGTTTAAAATTGAAATTATTTTCAGTTACCAGTCTGTTTACTGATAACTGATCGCTGACTAAGTAGTTAGACAGAAAATTAAATGCACAACAACTGTTGTTGTTCACTACTAAGGATTGATGCAATAGCCGCTACCACTTCTTGAATTTGGCTATTACTTAACCCTGGGTACATAGGTAAAGATAATATTTGCTTTGCCAACTTTTCTGCTTGGGGGAAATCTCCTAGTTGATAACCTAAATTAGTAAATGCTGGCTGAAGGTGGCAGGGAATCGGGTAATGAATACCAGTTTGAATTCCTTCTGCTGTAAGTTTGTCCTGGATTTGCTGGCGTGTTAGAGGGCAAGACTCATCAACTTTAATGACATAAAGATGATATACGTGCCCTGCATCGCTTTGATTTTGCATAGGGATAATGCCAGCAGATGCTGAGGGTAATAGTTCAAGATCATACTGCTGGGCAATACTGAGGCGATCGCTATTCCATTTTGGCAAATATGGTAGTTTTTCTAGTAAAACTGCTGCTTGCAAGGTATCCAAACGACTATTCGTACCTGCCTCAACATGAAAATACTTTTGGGATGTACCATAATTCCGCAAGCGCACCATTTTTTGAGCTATATCTGGATCTCGCGTTACTACCATTCCCCCATCCCCGAAAGCCCCTAAATTCTTACTAGGGTAAAAACTAAAAGCTGCTGCTATTCCCACTGAACCAGCACGATATCCGTCTCTTTCTGCTAAGTGTGCTTGTGCTGCATCTTCAAAAATTAGCAGTTTGTAGGTATCGGCAAAGTCCAACAACTGTCGTGGCGACACCATCTGTCCATAAAGATGTACCGGGATAATTGCTTTGGTACGAGGTGTAACTACCTTTGCTGCTGCCTCTAAATCAATTAAAGCTGTTTGAGGATCGCAATCTACCAATATTGGTTTTGCGCCAACCCGTAGTACCCCAATCAGTGTTGCGATAAAAGTATTAGTGGGTAAAATCACCTCATCGCCAGTGCCAATATTACACGCTTCCAAGCCGAGGGCGATCGCATCGGTACCTGATGCAACACCTACACCATATTCTGTACCAGACGCTGCCGCAAACGCTGCCTCAAAATTCGACAGTGCCTCTCCTAAAATAAAATCTCCTTGTTTCAAAACAGCTTGTATTGCCTGTTCTAGTTGAGTTTGAATCGGCTGGTGTTGTAAATTAAGGTCTACAAAAGGAATTCTAATAGCCCTTTTATTCATCGCCAGATAGCCTCAAAATTAAATATCAAAAATCTGTCTGAAAATAGCTAATTCATTTATGGCTTAATATGAAAAAATGGGCAATTATATTAATTAGTAATTAGTAATTTTCTTATTAATTTTGTGTTTTGATTATACAAAGTTTAAATTAGCTATTTAGAAGTTTATTTAAAGCAATTATTCTAGATAAAGTTTTTATTAATTAGCATCTAGCTTGGTAAAATAAAATATTAACTAATACACAATTTTCATAATTAGTATTTTTTAAACAACAAATTACTCTATTTACCTAAAGTAAATGTATTTTAGATAAACAAAAATTGAGTATAGACACAACGAATTTACTTGCTATATATAAAAATTGTAAAAACTTTATATTTTCCATCCTTAGTGTTATATTACCCAGGTCAAAGTCAAAACTAACGCTAACTGACATCAAAACCTCAAGTAATACTGATTGCACCAGCCTAGATTAGAACATTTAGTGCCAGTCGCTATGAATCTGTCGATGATCGCATCAACTTTTAACGGTATGGATGGAAAATTTTTGCTCCAAGCTTGTTTATCGGAGGTTAAATTGGGGAATGCTTAAAAATAGCAAATATTAACCCAGTAACAGCGGTTATATGAATTCTAGTATCGAGCAATTATTAAGGTAGCGATGGCAATGGTAGAGCCTGAAAACAAATTATTTGCCCTGAAGGATGGTTGGGCTTCCCAGGAAACAAGAGAACAACAACGCCTAGAAGCATTGTCAGAATTAGGTTTGCGGCAATCCGAAACAATTCCGGTCTTTGAAGAAGCCACTCAAACTGCTGCCCACTTTTTGGAAGCACCAATTTCCATCTTGGGCTTTGTGGATCACGAACGTCACTGGTTCAAGTCAGCGTTTGGCTTAAGGACACTAGGAATCATGAATCATTTGGCACAAAGCCGCCAACTTTTACGCCATGAATCCTTCTGTACCCAAGTGGTAGATACTTCTCAATTTTTAGTGATTAATGATACGTATAATTTCACGGATACAGTACTGGCTGCCAGCAAGTTAGTGCAGGATTATGGCATACGGGCTTACTTAGGAGCACCCTTGATTGATGCTTCAGGGCATTGCCTGGGTGCATTAGCAGTCATGGATCTAGTACCACGTAACTTTACCACTCGAGACATTGAGTTTTTACAAATCATCGCTCGTTGGAGCATGAGTGAATTTGAGCGTAACCGACTGTTACAAGGAAAGTCAGAAATCGCCCCTGTCAAGAGTACTTTTACCTTATCACTGAATAACAATAGTACTAGTGAGATCAAAATTACCCCGCCTGCCTTAGAACAAGGCTCTGTTTCTACCAAGCAACTAAAACTTGAACTTTTAGGACAGCTAACTCAGGAGTTACGTACACCTTTAACATCTGTACTAGGCATGGCTAGCGTTCTAGGACGTGAGATTTACGGGCCTTTGACGACTAAGCAAAGAGAATATCTAGACATTATCCAACATAGCGGTCGATACTTACTATCCTTAGTAAACGAAATTACCGAACTAGGAGCAATGGTTGAAAGCTCAACTGAGCTGAATTTAGCTCCTGTGGATATTGAAATGGTATGTCAACAAGCTATCAATACTCTAGAAGAAGCTGCTAACCGCCGTGAGCAAGATATTCGCTTGTCTATAGAACCAGGACACAGCCGCATTTGTCCTTTGGATAAAGAAAAGGTGCGACAAATACTATATCACCTAATTTTTAGCGTAATTCAACTCTCTGCTACAGGTAGTATTGTTCGCATTCACGTCTCTTACAAAGAAAATATGCTGAACATCAGTGTTTGGGTTTCGCATCCTTGGCTAGGAGACGGTATAACTGAGGTTGACCCTTATTTTCGCCTTAGCCCCTTGTCTCTGCTTGAGCTTACAGGTGAGACAGCAAGTTACGATATTCATGCCGAAACCCATGAGCAGTTAGGGAATTTGTCGTTAGCAGTAAATAACTCAAAAAACTTGAGTGATTCCGACTCAGATATCATGACTGTTAATTCAGGAATAGATCTAACTAAAGCGCACAGTAGTTTGTCTCGTGAAAGTTTAGGCCTATTACTTAGCTGTCAACTGGCGGAATTGCATGGTGGACAAATTTCGATTCAAGGCTCACCAGAATCAGGATACCGCTATGTGCTTTCTTTACCCTTGCAACTGGCGGTTTCCTCGGAAGCAAGTAGTGATATCTGACAAAAAGTTACTAAATAGCTGTATTGAATTAGCACGGCTGGAAATTTTTCATAATCATAGGTAATGGGTAATAATCAAGAGTCAAAAGTATTCAATTATTCAATATTGACTAATGGCTATAGATTATTGGTTAAATTTCCAATTTGCAATCTGCGTTATGAGCTTTTTATAACTACCCGCATTATGATCAAGTCGAGGTTCTGCGCCGGCGTGCTAATTGATCACAGTCTTTTTTATGAATTTAGTCTGGCAACGATTTACTTTATCTTCTTTCCCGGTACAAGAATATCTTGCTACCAGCTACCTATACCGCTCTCTGGTGGGGCAGTTACACTCTTGGCGGCAAAGTAGTGTCTTGATCCAGTGGGGAGATACAATAGCGGCCGCCTTAATTAGTTTGGTATATGCTCTAGCACCTTTTGTCTCGACTACCTTACTAGGGTTGTTGCTGGCGGCTTGTGTAGGATTTTGGCTATTGCTGACTTTATCGGATGAAGCAACGCCAACAAATGTCTTATCAGCCACCCCCATTCACCTACTGGTATTGCTCTACTGGGGAATTGCCGCAGTAGCCACAGCATTATCACCAGTGAAAAAGGCAGCGTTGAATGATTTGGTAACTTTGACGCTTTATTTACTGCTTTTTGCCCTTTGTGCTAGGGTGCTGAGGATACCTAGGCTCCGGTCTTGGATGATTGTTCTGTATCTACACGTGTCGCTCATTGTCAGTGTATACGGATTACGGCAATGGTTTTTTGGTGCCGCAGCACTGGCAACTTGGGTTGACCCGCAATCACCTCTTTCTAAGACTACAAGGGTCTACAGTTATTTGGGTAATCCGAATTTATTGGCTGGGTATCTTGTACCAGCAGTAGTTTTCAGCTTGGTGGCAATTTTCGCGTGGCAAAGCTGGATTAAGAAAGCTTTAGCATTGACCATGTTTCTTGCCAATACTGCCTGTCTAGTTCTAACTTTTAGTCGCGGTGGCTGGATTGGGTTAGTAATAGCAATTTTAACAGCGATCGCTTTACTAATTTATTGGTGGAGCGTACAAATGCCTCGTTTTTGGCGCACTTGGTCGCTAGCAATTATTTTGGGAGGTTTAATAGGGGTATTACTGTTAGCGGTCATATTTGTCGAGCCTGTGCGCCTCAGAGTAGCGAGTATTTTTGCTGATCGCCAAGACAGCAGTAATAATTTTCGCCGAAATGTCTGGGATGCTGTCTTCGAGATGATTCGCGATCGCCCTATTCTAGGTATTGGCCCTGGTCACAATGCTTTTAATAAAATCTATCCCCTTTATCAGCGTCCCCGTTATAGTGCTTTAAGCGCCTATTCAATTTTGCTTGAAATCATCGTAGAAACTGGCTTTATTGGTTTAGCCTGTTTTCTTTGGCTACTAATTGTGACCTTTAATACAGGCTACTTGCAAATGCGACGATTGCGGCAATTGAGAAATGTAGAGGGATTTTGGTTAATTGGCGCAATTGCATCTATGGCAGGTATGCTCGCTCATGGTACTTTCGATACTGTCTGGTTTCGTCCTGAAGTTAATAGTCTCTGGTGGCTATGGGTTGCCTTAATTGCTAGCTACTGGACACCTTTAGCTCAAAACAAAACTCCAGAACTAGTTACAGCCGAGTAAAAACCTACGGCAAAATCAAATCAGTCAGTCGTCAGTAATAACAAGGTAAGGTAACAACTGACAACTGACTTTTTTTAATTTTAAATTGCTTACTCCCTGTAGCCAGTTGCCCCTGGGGTACTTGGATCTCGATAACGGGTTGGTTCTTCAGAACGCTTTTTACCTGCTAAACCAGCTAGACCCAATAGACCAGCTAATCCTAACCAACCCCAATCAAAATCATCGCGCTCATAAGTTGTGGTAGTTGGAGCAGTATCGGTTCTTGTTTCAGTAGTAGTTTGGGCTTGTACAGGTAGAGTTAAGGGCAACATAGCCATACTCAAAGTGATAAAGCCAGCGCCAAACACTTGGGTTAAATTACGTTTCATAGCGAAGTTTCTCATCCCTTTCAAAAGTTACTCTTAACTTTACCGGGTTTGACAATAAGCAAAATCAATCTGCGGCTATAAAGTCGGGATTTTCTTAACTCACGCTGAGGATATACAACAGCCTTTTTACTTCATTAAAATTCTCACCCTAGTGTGATAGTTTGGGCACATTGAATCCTTAATAATTTTTCATTGCCCGTTGAATATCGCGTTGATCTTGGCGTCGTTTTAAATCTTCTCGCTTGTCGTGGAGCTTTTTGCCTTTACCAAGGGCTATACTAACTTTCACCCAACCACGTTTGAAGTACATCTTCAAGGGAACTAAAGTCAAACCTTGCTGTTCCACTTTGCCAATTAGCTTGCGGAGTTCCTGGCGATGCAATAGCAGTTTGCGTGTACGACGTGGTTCATGATTAAAATATTGCCCACTAGCAACGTATGGGGAAATATGTACATTGATTAACCATGCTTCACCATTACGAATTAAAGCATAGCCATCTTGAAGATTGACTTTACCTGCACGAATCGACTTGACCTCGGTTCCTGTCAACTGAATTCCAGCTTCGTAAGTCTCTAGAATTTCATACAAATAACGGGCTTGACGATTGTCGCTAATAACTTTGTAACCTTCGCTCTTGTCACTCATTGAAAATTATACTTACCTAAAATGTGTCTAAAAAATCGTTTGAACTGGCTGATGAATTTATAGGAGGGATATTAAACCACGATCAGTGGTCAATTTGGCTCTCAGGCTTATCCTATTAATTTAGCTTTTTCAAGTTCTCGATTAAAAATTTTCCCGCAACTTTTGCCTCAGGAATACTGTTTATCAAGTAAATTGTAATTTACAGTAGGGTAAAAGATGACTCTATCGTTTTGGTGAGTTGTTATGAAGTGCAAAATTATCTGCGCTTTTCAAGCACTGAGAGTAGAAACTGCGTTACATTTAGTTAACCCTTTCTAAAGATTTAAGATTTTCTTTATAAATCAACCCTCAGGCAGTCATTAGCTGGTAATCCTGTCATAGTATGAAACATAAGAACACACTATTATTGCCTGTGTTCACTAATAGTGCTCATAAAAGTAAATTTATTACTAAAAAAAATGCTAGGGGTGTACTGTCCATGCCCTTGACGATCCTTGTAGTGGATGACGACCTGGGCACTCGTCTGTCTATTAGCGATTACCTTGAACTGTCTGGCTACTCGGTAATCACGGCTAATGATGGTCAAGAGGCTTTAATGATGGTGGAGGAGTACCAGCCTGATTTGATCGTCACCGATATTGTCATGCCGCGAATGAACGGCTATGAATTGGTGCGCCGGGTGCGTCAACAACCAGCGTTCCGTTTATTACCTGTAATTTTATTAACTGCGCGTACCAAGACCCAGGAGCGAATTCTGGGCTACCAGTCTGGGTGTGATTTATACTTACCCAAACCGTTTGAATTAGAAGAGTTAGCAGCAGCTATTCGTAATCTTCTGGAGCGATCGCAAATTATTCAATCTGAGTACCGCTTTTCTCATCAAGAGAATTTGGGCAATTCCAACCAAACAAAAGCCTTGGAAGCCCATCCCTCTCAGTTTATTTCTATTGAAAAATCTCAGATGCTCTCATCTCTGACTCCCAGAGAACAAGAAGTGTTAGAACTGTTGACTCATGGTCTTTCTAATGCCGATATGGGTCATCAGCTACATCTGAGTGCACGTACAGTAGAAAAATACGTTAGCAGTTTATTAAGAAAAACAGCAACCAGTAACCGAGCAGAATTGGTGCGTTTTGCAATCAAACATGGTCTAGTAGACTAGTATGTTGTCGCACTTTAATACTCAGGTGTTTAGTTGCTGATTAATAATATCTTTGAGCAGACCTTCACATGCATCAACCAGCAGATCTATCACGTGATTAAATCCCTCTGAACCTCCGTAGTAGGGGTCGGGAACTTCTTTGAGGGTATGCTGAGAGCAAAACTCACACATCAAACTTACTTTGTCGTGGTATTGTTGGGTTCGATCAAGAGAAAGGATATCCTCATAATTCGCTCGATCCATTGCCAAAATCAAGTCAAAGTCTTGAAAGTCTGATTTGTGAAATTGGCGGGCTTGACCACGCAATTCAATTCCCAGCTTTTTAGCGGCCGCAGCACTCATACGTCGGTCAGGTGGGCTACCAACGTGGTAACTAGACGTACCAGCAGAATCACAGACAATTTGATTGCTCAAGCCAGCCTGTTCGATCAGATGATTCATTATATTCTCTGCCGATGGCGAGCGACAGATATTACCCAGGCAGACAAACAGCAGCTTGTACGGCATAAATAACTTTTGTCCTTTGTCCTTTGTCTTTTGCCCTTAGTCATTTGTCCATAGTTTAATTCGGGACTTATAAACGCCAGTCGCCACAACAGGAGAAACCCTACGTACCCCTTCGCTTAAGCAAGCTAGCAAGAGCGTCTTTGCTAAGAGAAATTCTGATACTTGCGGTAACCCGATAAGCGTGTACGGAGATTTCGCAAGAGGCTTTTCTTTGCAACGCGCTGGCTCCTCATGACTAAGGACTAATGACTAAAACCCAGGCAATTCCAGCCCACTGGTCAAATCTTCCATGCGTTCCCGCATTGTGGCTGTGGACTTGTTGTAGGCATCTTTCATTGCCACTGTCACGAGATCCGACAGTACTTCTGCGCCCTCTTTTAGAGCTTCTGGAGAAATTTCTACCCGCTTAGGTTCTTGGTTGCCGCTGACAATTACTTTAACTAGACCACCGCCAGACTCTCCTAGAATCTCCATCTGCTCCAATTCTTCTTGGAGTCGTTTTGCGCCTTCTTGAACTTGCTGTGCTTTTTTGAAAGCTTCGGCCAGTTCTTTCATTTTTCCTAAGCCAAAGCCAAACCCCTGTCCTTTTCCTGTCATAATAAATAGTCCGCGTGTGCGTTGAATAACAAATCAAATTCAATTATAGATGCGGTAGGCAATTTGCCTCTTTTTTTACTCATAATTAATGCGCCCTAACATTTACAAAGCTATCAGCGATCGCCTATTAGTTAGTATTGGCTGCTGACTACTTAAATGTTGGATGGATAAAGTTTCTACAAGTTCAACAAGCAGGTTGAAACTCTCCAAGCATTTTGACTTCTGGCTCTAACCAAATCGACCAACGGTCTTGCACTTGGTGCTGGATATGACGGATCAGACAAAAGATATCGCTAGCTTTTGCCCCACCACGGTTAACGATAAAATTGGCATGGAGTTGTGCGACTTGCGCTCCACCGATTTGGAAGCCTTTTAGCCCAGTTTGTTCAATTAACCATCCAGCAGAGTAAGGTTTGGGATTACGGAACACACTGCCACAACTAGGGAAGTTGTAAGGCTGGGTAGTTAACCGATGCTGTTTGTGTTGCTTGGTTACTGCTAAAACTTTTGCTGGATCTGCACCGGGTTGGAGTTGCAGGGTGGCTTGGGTAACTATGAGATCGCTGCCTTGCAATAATGAAGTTCGGTAGCTGTAACCTAATTCCGCAGGAGTAAGAGTTTCTAGCGTACCATCAGGTAAAAGTATCTGAGCGCTAACTAACATATCTGCGATACAGCTATTGTGAGCGCCTGCATTCATTACTACAGCACCCCCAACGGTTCCAGGGATACCTACAGCCCACTCTAGTCCTTCCCATCCCAATTCTGCTGCGGCCCATGCCAAGCTAGGAATTGATTCACCCGCTGCGACGGTTAATTGGCCTGTCTCTTGGTCAAAGTGACTATGGCGCAGGTGACGAGTAGCGATGACTAAGCCTGGTAGACCGCGATCGCTGACTAATAAATTTGATCCTGCACCGACTATTGTTACCGAAAGACCACGTTCTTTTGCATACCTAGTGCCTGCTTGTAGTGTTTCTAGGTTGCGGGGAGCAAGAAACCATTCAGCTGCTCCACCAACTCTATAGGAAGTAAACGCTGACAAGGAAGCTTGGGACTTAATTGTACAATCAGTGTTTGGTAAGTAAATTACCTGACTTTCGGCGGAATTAACTGTTTCCTGTTTCTCTGTAGCCAAAGTAGAAACTGTGCAGACGTTGCCAGCTGCCTGAGAGATTGTCATTTTTAAGTTAATTAGTAAAATTTTTACATTTATTTACCGTAAAACTACGGCATTCTCGTGAAAATTCTATGAAACTGTCGTAAGTTAGGAGGACACTTGGCTGAGACATACAACCTAGCCAGTGTCATCACTTAAGATGTGGCTTTTGCTGGTTCGCAAAGTGTAGCAATTACTTCGGGAATCGCTTGATTTAAGTTTCCCGCACCCAGAAACAATGCTAAATCTCCAGGACGCAGTGCTTTGAGTAAGAACTCGCGTACCAATGGTAGGGTTGGTTGATAAATAACCTGCGGGTGCTGCTTAGCAATTGCCGCTGCTAATACTTCTCCGCTGATTTGCCCTAAATCGGGTTCCCCTGCACTGTAAATATCAGTCAGCACGACTAAATCAGCATGAGTAAAGGAATCAGCAAATTCTTCTAAAAAGGTAAGTGTACGGCTATAGCGGTGGGGTTGGAAAATAGCAACGACTCTCTGCCCTGGTCTTGCTTGGAGGCGTGCCGCCGCAAGAGTAACGCGAATCTCGCTAGGATGATGGGCGTAGTCATCAATGAAGGTAATGCCATCGACTTCACCGCGGAACTCAAAACGGCGTCTTGCACCCTCAAAGGTGGCAATACCTTTGGCAATTTCCCCGAATTCTAAGCCCACGGCTCGACCTACAGCTACTGCTGCTAGAGCGTTACTGAGGTTGTGTCGACCGAGTAACCGCAAATTCAACATACCTAAGGCTTTGCCATGTTCCCAAACTAAGGCAGTTGTGCCATCAGCACGATAGTCAATATTAGTAACTGTATAGTCAGCGTTGGTATCTAAATGTAGGCTGTAACTAATTGATGGTTTCAGGCGATCGCGTACTGTTGCACAATCGATACTACCTATTAAAGTTCGACAACCTTGAGCAAATTCTTGGAAGATATCAACTACTTCTTCCAATGTTTCATAATGGTCAGGATGATCGAGTTCAATATTGGTAATCACACCAATTGCTGGGGCGTGTTTCACCAATGAACCATCAGATTCATCTGCCTCGGCTACTAAATATTTACTTTTTCCTAATCTGGCATTGCCTTCCCAAGCATTAACTTCACCACCGACAAGAATCGTTGGATCTAAACCAGCTTGTAGCAGCATATAGCCAATCATACTACTGGTTGTAGTTTTGCCGTGGGTTCCAGCGACGGCGATGCTATGGTAATCAGCAATTAACGCAGCTAGCACATCTGAACGATGCAGAATTGGGCATCCTAATTCCAGTGCTGCTTTGTATTCTAAATTAGTTGTGTTAATTGCTGTTGAACAAATTACTTGGGGCAGTTTTGACTTATCAGCAGTAGGTAATTCTTCTTGCGAGTTTAATGCTACTTCAGACGATAGTCTAGGACGAAAAAATTCGAGATTGCTGGCTTCTTGTCTACCAAAAATATGAGTGCCGATAGATTCTAATTTTCGCGTTATGTGATTTGGACGAAGATCAGAACCTGATACTGGCAATTCACGTTTGGCGAGAACATATGCCAGAGCAGACATACCTATACCGCCGATCCCAATGAAATGAAATGGTCTACCGCTAAAATCTACCGAATTACTCATTGATTACTCCTCTTAACACCACACCACACCATAATCACAAATGACACGCGTATCATAACAGGAATTTGATTTTTACTGTAACTGCTCCTGTATCTATTTAAAGTCCGATGTTCCGTTAATTTTTCTCCTCTTGTTTTAGTGATTCAGAATGATTTTACCTTTGTTGGAGGTTTTTACTATTTCTGAACTGTATCTTATGATTATTCTGAAAATTTCCGCCATATCCGGGAAAGAAATTCTTGTAATGCCAAACACATATTTTGGCTGACTTACTGGAATTGGCTACGATACTACATTCTTGGTGAAACTGGTTTTAAATAGCATAAAGCATAGGCGATAATTGGCTACAATGGTACATTGATAGCGAAATTATTTTGAAATTAAATAGAAGCCCAAATTAACTGGATGCAAAAACTAGCAATCTTTGGTGGCACATTTGATCCTGTTCATTGGGGACACCTGCTCGTAGCCGAAACAGCTTTGCATCAAGTACCTGTAGAACAAGTAATTTGGGTGCCATCGCTACATCCTCCACATAAACAAGCGGCTGTGTTTGGGCATCGCTTAGAAATGCTGAAACGAGCCACAAATGATAATCCCGCGTTTACTGTCTCACTAGTTGAAGTCAATCGCTCTGGCAAATCTTATGCGATCAATACTTTGATCGACTTATCTGCTTGTTACCCGAATACTCACTGGTACTGGATTGTAGGCTTAGATACCTTCCGAACCTTGCCTCATTGGTATCGTGGTCACGAACTAGCACAAATGTGTGATTGGTTAATTGCACCTAGACTCGTAGGTGGTGAGACTATAGCTCAAAGCGAATTAATCTGCAAGCAAGTAGCGCAACAACTTGGTGAACATTGTTATACTATTCGCTGGCAATTCTTGCATATACCCTTAGTAGGAGTTTCGTCAAGTCTGATTCGTAAATCAATTTGCGATCGCCAGTCTATTCGTTATTTAGTCCCGGAGTCGGTAAGGTCGTACATCACCATTCACAAGCTCTACTCCGACAAATCTGAATAAATTATGTGTTTTTTTTGTATCTAACACTTTATAGTTATTAATACTCCTCCCCTTTGCGATATGATTGGGGTCAACAATATAAACTTATAGGCATAAATACAGAGGGCAAGACACTGTGATTAGAGTCGCAATCAACGGTTTCGGGCGAATCGGGCGTAATTTTGCACGCTGCTGGCTGGGTAGAGAGAATAGCAATATCGACCTTGTGGCTGTTAATGACACATCAGACCCTAGAACCAATGCTCATCTGCTGAAGTATGACTCGATGCTAGGGAAGTTAAAGAATGCTGACATTACAGCTGATGATAACTCTATCATCGTTAACGGTAAGACCATTAAGTGCGTATCTGATCGCAACCCAGAAAACTTGCCCTGGAAAGAGTGGGAAATTGACCTAATTATCGAAGCAACCGGAGTATTTACCAGCAAAGAAGGCGCATTGAAGCATGTGAATGCTGGAGCCAAGAAGGTTCTAATTACTGCCCCTGGTAAAAACGAAGATGGCACCTTTGTGATTGGTGTGAATCATCATGACTATGACCACAACAAACATCACGTTATTAGTAATGCCAGCTGTACAACCAACTGCTTGGCTCCCATTGCCAAGGTGTTGAATGATAAATTCGGGATCATCAAAGGTACTATGACCACCACCCACAGTTACACAGGTGACCAGCGCTTGTTAGACGCTTCTCACCGCGATGTACGCCGGGCGAGGGCAGCAGCTATCAATATTGTACCCACCTCTACTGGTGCAGCAAAAGCAGTAGCACTGGTAATACCAGACCTCAAAGGCAAATTGAATGGCGTTGCCTTGCGCGTACCTACCCCGAACGTCTCAATGGTAGATTTCGTAGTTCAGGTTGAGAAGCGTACTATTACTGAAGAAGTGAACCAAGCTCTTAAAGATGCTGCTGAAGGGCCACTTAAAGGTATTTTAGACTACAGTGAATTACAACTAGTATCATCTGATTATCAAGGTACTGACGCTTCTTCAATTGTCGATGCTAGCTTGACTATGGTTCTGGGCAATGACTTAGTAAAAGTCATGGCTTGGTACGATAACGAGTGGGGTTATAGCCAGCGAGTTCTGGATTTGGCAGAACTGGTAGCCGAAAAGTGGCAATAAGTTGTTATTAGTCATTGATAATTGGAAAATTGACTGACTAATTACTAAAAATGTTGAAATCCCTGGCTAAAACTCAAAACTTGGTCAGGGATTTCTTTATTTGCATCTTGTAATATCACTGTTGCTTGTGATGTAATCGTGCCGATTATCGCTGCATCTTGACCTAGTTGTTGTACCAGAGTAGATGCTACATCTTGTGGCAAACACAGCACTAATTCAAAATCTTCGCCACCATACAGGGCATATTCCAGGGCTTGCTCTTTGGCTAACCAGTGATTAAAAGCTGCTGGTAATGGAATTTGCCTAACTTCTAGAATAGCCCCAACATTACTAGTGCGGCAGATTTGCAAAATAGCATCAGCCAAACCGTCACTGCTGTCCATACCTGCGACAGGGAGATGCGGTGATTGAGAGTAGGAATCTAAAATTTCCCAGAGGATAGGTAAGACATCTAATCGTGGCTGTGGACGCTGGTGTGCTTTGATAAGAGCCGCCTTTAACTCATCTTTGAGGCTTTGCCCTAATTCGGGATGCAAGAGCAGTTCTAAGCCAGCATGGGAGGCTCCATGAACACCCGTGACAACGATCGCTTCTCCTACCTGAGCAGATGAACGGCGGATAATCTGACTAGGGTGAACTTGACCAAAGGCAGTAATGGAGAGAGTAATCACAGGCGAGCGCACAATATCACCGCCCACAATCGGGGTATTGTAATTTTGCAGGCATTCTGTCATTCCTTGGTACAAGCGCTCAACCCAACTTATGCTTAAATCGCCAGGAAGTCCTAAGCCAACTGTAATCCCTAAAGGAGAAGCCCCCATTGCTGCTAAATCTGATAAATTGGCTGCTGCTGCTCGCCAACCAGCATCTTCTGGGGAGGTAGTGACATTACTAAAGTGTACACCATCAACTAATACGTCTGTTGTTACCACTAAAGATTTTTCAGGCGCAGTTACAAGCACTGCTGCATCATCTCCAATAATTTCTGCGGGACAAAAGCGTTGTAATTTTGCTAAAAGTCCTTGCTCGCCAATATGTTTAACTTGGTCATTTGTCATTGGTCATTAGTCATTTGTCATTAATCATTAGCTATTCTCCTGCTTTCTCATCTATCTGCCTTAGCACTCAGCACTTATCACAAGTTACGATAAAGCTATCGTCTAAGGGGCTGTGGGGATGGTCGCTACACCAGTAACAAATCTCACATTTGAAGAGTACTTAAACTATGGTGATGGCAGTGGTTTTCACTATGAACTGGTGGATGGCAGGCTGGAATTAATGAATTCCCCGACGGTTGAACATTTCTTGATTGCTAAATTCCTTGAGCAACTGCTGGATGCAGAAATCACACGGTTGAGTTTACCTTGGTTAACTTTTCGGGAAGCTGGAGTGAGGACGGGGAGAAATAAGTCTAGATTAACTGATTTGTGTGTGGTAACGCAGGAGCAAGCAAGAGAACTGATCAATGTATCAGCAGTCTTTGAGTCACCACCATTACTAATTGTTGAGGTGGTTAGTCCAGATTCAATCAAGCGGGACTATCGCTATAAGCGGTCTGAATATGCGGCGTTTGAAGTGCCGGAGTATTGGATTGTAGACCCTTTAGAACAGAAGATTTCCGTGCTGTTGCTGGAAGAGGGACTTTACGAAGAAACGGTGTTGACTGCCGACCAGAAGATTGTATCGCGGACGTTTCCAGAATTAGCGATCGCAGTTGAGCAAGTATTCAATTCAGGCAACCTCAGTTAGGGCATTGGGCATTGGATAAAGAAGACAAGGAGCATCGGGGATGGGGGGACAAGGAGCAAGAGTTAAACTGGAATTCCCCTTGTCCCCTTGTCCCCAGTCCCCAGTACCCAGCCCATTACGCTGCTTGCGGCTCAACCAAATTTTCTATTCCTTGAACGACAGTTGCTGACTCAATTTTGTCACCTGCCTTCAGTTGATCCAAAACTTCTTCGCCCTCGGTGAGATAGCCAAAAACGGCGTACCGACCATCCAACAGGTTACGTCCTGCTGGTGTAAGTTCCGGTTCAAACAGAAAGAAGAAAAATTGCGAAGAACCTCCATTCACTTCACCTTCAGGACGGGCCATCACCACAGCACCAAAGGAAGAAAAAGGTAAAACAGGCATATCAATGTAACGTCCTGCTTCTTCTAGAGTGATGCCATAAGTGGGTTCTTTATCACCTTCAACTAAAATTTCCAAGGGAATAGCACGGTATTTCCCAGTTTTTGGATCAACGAAACCTACATCTTTCCCTGGTGGATCTCCAGTTTGCAAAAAGTAAGATTCTTCTGAACGGGTGAATTCTAAACCGTTATAAAATCCGCGTTGCACCAAATCAACAAAGTTACCAGCAGTGACGGGGGCACTATAACCATCCACCACAACCGTTAGGTTGCCTTTGTTGGTTTTTATTTCTACTGTGGCACGACCTTTAAGTTGGGGTAAGTTACTGTACTCTTGAGGCACTTTAAAGGGAAATTCCTTCACCATCGCCTCTTCTAGCAGAGTAACAAGATTAAGCAATTTGGCACGTTCTTCTTGGATTTTTTCCTTATCCTTAACTTTTGCTAATTCTTGCAATGTATTCACACCAGACTGCAATTCAGCAATCCAAGCTTTCGCTTGGGGTTGGCGTTCTTTGGGAACGCTTGCTAGGATTTTGTCAGGTTGATCGAGAACTCTGGAGGCTTGGCTAAGGTCTTTGGAGATAGCACCCCAACGCCGATTCGCCCGTAGTTGGTTGGAGATATCTTCTAAACTGGCTTGCAGTTGCCGCACAGGTTTATTGTCTATTGGGAGTGCATACCGCAACAGAGATCTGCCGTCAGTAATCGCATTCCCAGCTGGCAGGGCGGCGCTACTGGAGGGAGTCCACCCAGCTGTACTTATGCCTAAAAATATTGTTACCAGCAGTATTGCCATGAGGCTGTTCTTCAGCCAGGATTTTAATAAGTTAAACATGGTATGGCTTAAATGCAGCATCAAATTGTTGACTGGACGTAACCCATCAATCATCTTCCCACAGTATTGGGGGCTGAGGACTAGGGATTAGGGATTAGGGACTAGGGACTGGGAAGGGGACAAGGGGAGGGGGAGCAGGGGAGACAATGGGACAAGGTGAGACAGCGCTCTTGGTAGGGTTTCCAACGCCAGTCGCTCATGGGGGAGACCCCCAAGACCGCGCTGGCTTCTCCGCAGGCGACTGCGTACACGCGAAGCGGGTTCTCGAAGAGTACCCGAAGGGGGACAAGGGGAATTCCAGATTAACTCTTGCTCCTTGTCCTCCCATCCCCCATGCTCCTTGTCTTCTTTATCCAATGCCCAATGCCCAATCCCTGGACTAATTACTCAATGACTAATAACCAATGACGACCCTTGAGGGGTACAATAAATGCCGATTGTCTTCCAAAACTTGAAAGCTTCATGATCTCTAGTAACGACTTTCGACCCGGTGTCTCGATTGTATTAGATGGGTCTGTATGGCGAGTGGTAGAATTTCTCCACGTTAAGCCAGGTAAAGGCTCCGCTTTCGTAAGGACAAAACTGAAAAATGTCCAGAGTGGGAGTGTAGTGGAAAGAACTTTCCGGGCGGGGGAAACAGTACCACAAGCTAATCTCGAAAAAAGTACAATGCAGCATACCTATAAAGAAGGTGATGAATTCGTCTTTATGGATATGGAAACTTACGAAGAAGGCAGATTGAGCGCGACGCAAATTGGCGATCGCGTAAAATACCTTAAAGAAGGTATGGAAGTTAACGTCGTCCGTTGGGGCGAACAAGTACTAGAAGTGGAACTGCCTAACTCTGTAGTTCTGGAAATTGTACAAACAGATCCGGGTGTTAAAGGTGACACCGCCACGGGTGGTACTAAACCAGCAACTGTAGAAACTGGGGCAACTGTGATGGTTCCCTTATTTATTGCTCAAGGAGAACGTATCCGTATTGATACCCGCGACGATAAATACTTAGGCAGGGAATAACTGTTAACTCTCTCATCTGAGAGCCATCCCGATTTCAATCCCTTTATAGGGATTAAATCCCTGCCACACTTAAAATTTTTCTTTACGGACAGGTCGAGGTAATAATAACTGTGCCATTGGACTTTAATGAAATTCGCCAACTGCTGGCAACTATTGCACAAACAGATATCGCAGAAGTCACCCTCAAAAGCGAAGACTTTGAACTAACGGTACGTAAAGCTGTTAGCTTCAGTAATCACGTTGTGTCGGTGAGCCAAACAGCGTTAGGCGGTGTGGCTGGTTCAGGATTGACATCGGTTTCACCTACTGGTTCCCAGACAGGATCAACTCCGGTAACGGAGATGGGGACAAGTCGCGTATTAGAAACCACCACGACTGGCTCTAGTGTGCAGTTGTCAGTAAACGCTCCCTCATCGATTGATCAGAGATTAGTAGAAGTACCTTCTCCAATGGTGGGAACGTTTTATCGCGCTCCCGCACCGGGTGAGGCTGCCTTTGTAGAAGTGGGCGATCGCGTCCGCAGCGGTCAAACAGTCTGTATCATTGAAGCTATGAAGCTGATGAATGAGATTGAGGCTGAAGTATCGGGACAGGTGATGGAAATTTTGGTGCAAAACGGAGAACCTGTAGAATATGGTCAGCCTTTAATGCGAATTAACCCTGATTAAGTATTAATCTATATATGACATGAGTCATTGTTAAAATTGTCAGTTCGCGCGGGTTAATCCTGATGAAACAAGTGTTGCCTGTACCACCCGAAGTGGTGCAACAAGTAGCTGAATACTTCAGTCTGTTAAGTGAACCGATGCGCCTTCGGTTGTTGCACTTACTACGGGATGAAGAAAAATGCGTACAAGAATTGGTAGAGGCAACACAGACTTCACAGGCAAATGTGTCAAAACACTTAAAGGTAATGTGGCAAGCAGGTATCCTCAGCCGCCGCAGTGAAGGAACCTGCGCCTACTACCGGGTGGAAGATCAAATGATTTTTGAATTATGTAATCGGGTTTGCGATCGCCTCGCTACTCGCTTAGAACAGCAAGCCCATAATTTTCGTGTGTTAAATAGCAAACTCTAAGTCAGTTATCAGTTATCAGCCTGATTACTGTTCACTGATTACTGACCACTGACTAAAGCGGATAGTTGTTCTTAAAGCTTTCACGTGTCATTGGCTGTTGCAATTCCACGCCTTCGCCACCTAAAACTTCTAACGGTTTTCCGTTGACTTCAACATAAACTTTGGCGTTAGGATTTAAAGTAGTAGCAGTGTAAACAACTTGCCCTACACGACCCACCATTGAACTACTGCCACCGCCACTAGTAAAATCTTCAGATAAATTTACACGAACTTCATCATTTTCTACCTTCAATCCCAACAGCTTAGTACCTTTGGGAATAGTAGTAGAATCTGACCCTTTTGTAGGCCCTGCTAATAAATTTTGAAAAGCTTTTTCTAAAACTTGGTTAGGCTGGACAGCAGCTACTCTAACGGACTGGGGAGCTAGTTGCAAATTTCTACCATTGTCTTTTAGCCAATAAATATTAGCAGTTTGCTCTTGACCAGGTTGTGTTGTTGATGGCTGTCCTGGCTGGTTTAATGTTTGCGAAGAATTTGGCGGTGTAGGAGGATTACTAGAATTCCAAGTCAGCCAAGCCACGCCGCCACTTACCGCTACGACTGCTGCTGAGACAGCTGCAATTACACCTGACGAATTACGATTAGATCCTTGTTGGTCTTTCATATTTAAACCTGTTTCACTGATGGCTGAGATGGTCTTTGTGGGAAGAGCAGCCTGATTATGGACGATACTAATAACTGGAGAGTTTCCAAACACCTAGAGTAGGGCTATTTTTATCAAAAATGCTCCCATTCCTGTTTCTGTGGGACTTACATTCAATTTTAGAAGTCCCACTTCTAGTCGTCACCTTTTAAGAGGTGTAAATCTCTAATTTCTTAAGGTTTTTGGCAATGAAATGATAAAGGAACGCTGAGTATTGAAACTTCTGCGCTCCTTAATGTCTAATTTTTCACATCTATCGCTGCCGTAATCCACTGTTTGAGTGTTGTTGTAACTTCCTCAATGATAATTTCTTGAGATTTACGATTTGCTCTTTCTACAACTTCAACTTTGCCATTAGCGATCGCTCGTCCAGTTACAATTCTATAAGGTATGCCAATCAAGTCAGCATCTTTAAATTTCACCCCTGCTCTTTCATCTCTGTCATCAAGTAAAGTTTCAATTCCTGCTTGATTGAGTTCTTTGTAGAGTTTTTGAGCGATTTCGACTTGTTGGGCATCGTTAATGTTAGGAATTGTCACAATGGCGTGATAAGGTGCGATCGCCACTGGCCAAATAATCCCATCTTTATCGTAAGATTGCTCTACAGCAGACTGCGCCAAGCGCGATACACCCACACCATAACAACCCATTAATAGCGGTTTTTCTTCCCCTTGTTCATTGGTATAAGTTGCTCCCATCGCTTGGGAATACTTTGTACCTAATTGGAAAATGTGTCCTACTTCAATACCACGGGCACTTTGTAAGGTTTGTTCTGGGTTATGAAGGGCGCGATCGCCTCGTCTTGCCTTGCGTATATCTACCACTAATTCTGGCAATTTAAATTGCTCACCCCAATTAGCTCCAACTACGTGATAGCCAGCCTCATTTGCCCCTGTAACAAAGTTTTTTAACTCAACAGCAGTTTTATCCACCAATCGCAAAAACTTGGAATGTACCTGTTTATCGCCCTTAACATATTCATCAGCAATATCAGGTGCAATATAGCCTAAAGGCAGAGATTTAGCTGCCCATGTACCTTGTGCTTCGGCGCTAGGTACATTCAAAGCAATAATAGTTTTAGCACCGTAATTAGAAGCTAGTTTGGTCAATTCATTTTGCAACTTGACCTCATTAACTTCTTGATCCCCTCTAATACTTACCAGAACCAACACTGTCATCCCATTGTCATAAACTGTCTGGTAAAGGACATTTTTCACGACTTGGGTAGAAGAACATTTAAGGAATTTACAGACTGTTTCAATGGTGTCTGTTCCAGGTGTATCGCGTTTCTCATAGCTTGTAAACTGTGAGGTTACGGCATCAGCTGGTAAAGAAACAGCTTTTTCCACATTGGCGGCGTATTTGCCATCTTCGGTGTAGAGAACTTCGTCTTCTCCCGCTTCCGCCAGTACCATAAATTCTGTAGAACCAGAACCACCAATAGCGCCAGAGTCAGCTTCAACTGCACGAAAAGCCAAACCAGAACGCCGCAGCATATTGCTGTAAGCTTTGTACATATCTTGGTAAGTGGCTTTGAGGCTGTCTTCATCGATATGGAAGGAGTAGCCGTCCTTCATGATAAATTCCCGTCCGCGCATCAAACCAAAGCGGGGACGAATTTCATCGCGGAATTTAGTTTGAATTTGGTAGAGATGCAGTGGTAGCTGACGGTAAGAGCGAATCATATCACCAGCGATCGTGGTGATCACTTCCTCATGCGTCGGCCCTAACCCTAATTGTTGTTCGCGGCGGTCAATGAGGGAGAACATAATCCCCTCAGCTTTCGTGTAAGTATCCCAACGTCCCGATTCTTTCCATAAGTCAGCAGGTTGTAATTGGGGTAACAAACATTCTTGCGCGCCTGTAGCGTTCATTTCTTCGCGTACAATTTGGGAAACTTTTTGCAGTACCCGCCACATCAGCGGTAAATACGCGTAAATACCGCTACCGATGCGACGAATATAACCTGCACGCAGTAATAATTTATGGCTGGGAATCTCCGCATCAGCTGGATCATCCCGGAGTGTAACGAATAACATTTGTGACAGTCGCATCGTTTATTCCCTTTCCCGAATCACTAATTTCTATGTCAACTAAAGTATGAAGTATCAAGGATGAAGTACAACGTATAAATTGTTATTGGTTTTTCATTTTTGCTAATAGTCTTCTGCTTTGAAAGAGCGCTGAGTCGCGAGTCCTGAGTTTTGAACCGTGAGTTAAGAATCAGAAATTCTCTCCTTATCCCCTTGTCCCCAGTCCCCAGTCCCTAATCCCCAGTCCCCAATCCCCACCCCAATCCCTTTTTTACCGCAACTTTAGGAGAAAACTACCTTGTCTAATGCAATTTACCAAGCACAACCACCTCTGGAATTTATTCCTCCGAAATTTAACCCCTTATTACTTCAATTGACGCACCTGTTACTACCAAGCTGGATTAGTTGGCAAACACCAATTACCCAAATTGAAGCAGACAACGTAGAGATTTTGGCGGATCTCTATCATCAGTTTCAAGAGGGTAATACCCGTTTTTTGCTAGCATTTCGCCATCCTAAAACAGACGATCCACTTTGTTTAGGTTATTTGCTTTCGCAACTCGTGCCCAAGGTAGCACGAGAGCAAGGCATAAAAATCCAACCTCCAATTCATGCTCATTTTATCTACGATCGCGGCATTCCTCTATGGGCTGGTTCCCATATCGGCTGGCTGGCTTCTCATTTAGGTGGTACTCCCATTCAACGGGGTAAGGCTGACTGGAATGGTTTGCGTTCGGCGCGTGACTTATTTGCCAATGGGAAATTCCCTATGGCTGCTGCGCCAGAAGGAGCCACCAATGGTCTATCGGAAATTATCAGTCCTCTGGAACCCGGTATTGCTCAACTAGGCTTTTGGTGTGCTGAAGATTTGCACAAAGCTGGACGCACTGAACAGGTTTTAATTGTACCAGTTGGAATTAAATATAGTTATGTTGCTGCTCCTTGGGGTGCGATCGCACAGCTTTTAAGTGAATTAGAAGCGGCTAGTGGTTTACCTGTAAATCCATCGTCAAACGGCAATAGTGCAACTATCGAGTCCCTTTATCCCCGGTTGTTGACTTTAGCAGAACATTTATTAACTTTGATGGAAAAGTTCTACACGCGCTTTTATCATCAAAAGTTGCCAGAACCCATAATCACACCTGAAGAAAGCGTTGATCGCAATGAATTGTTAAAAGTTCGCTTGCAAGCATTGTTGCATATAGCACTACAAATATCCGAGCATTATTTTGATTTGCAATCCAAAGGCGCTTGGAATGATCGTTGTCGGCGGGTGGAACAAGCTGGTTGGAATTATATTTTTAGAGAAGACTTTAAGGATATCAAAGCATTATCGCCTATCGAACGAGCATTAGGCGATCGCGTTGCCGAAGAAGCAAACCAACGGATGTGGCACATGCGATTAGTAGAAAGTTTCGTTGCCGTTTCTGGTAATTACATCAAAGCAAAACCAACGGCAGAAAGGTTCGCTGAAACAACCTTACTTTTGAGGGACATGGTAAATAAAATTCAGGGCACTAACAACCCATTTCGGCGTCCGCAATTGGGTAAGCAACAAGTAAAAATTAGCATTGGTGAACCGATATCTGTTTCTGAGCGTTACCCAGTTTATAAAACGAATCGCTTAGGTGCAAAGCAAGCTGTGACTGAATTGACCAATGATTTACAGCACGCAATGGAGGGTTTGATTGCAAAGGAATGATGATAAACAACTTACAATATTCACAATGAAGAATATAGCACTCTAGAGAAGATTTATATGTCTTTAGATTCTTACGAACAGCAGGCTTCTGTCAGCAACACAAAAACTGATGAGAAGGAGAAAAGCTACATGACTAGCGAGGAAATTAAAGCAGGTTCAAGATTGATAATGACTCATGCTCAAAGGCAAGCTTTTCTGAAAACATCTGCTTTGGGGCAACTATTTGGAATTGCACATTTACTTTCAAATTCTACCCAAGACGAAAATTATTCAGACAATTCCCCAAATCGTTCTCGGTAACGCTGTAAAAGTTGTTCAGCTATTTCTCGTTGCTGGCGTTCTTGTTCAGCGCGAAGGCTTGCTTGTTCTGCAACTTCTTCTGGAGTGGAAAATCTATTACCTTGCTCATCAAACCAATATAGCCATTGGCGCTGCCATCCTTCATGAATACCTTGACCTCTACCAATCCCTAAACCTATTTCAGGCATCCATACAGGTTCACCAATCTGACGCAAATATTCTCCATTTTCTAAGCGATAAACCTCAAATGGTTCATGCTTATCACGCTGATAATCATTAGGGTTGTAAATCACATAATACAACACACCCAATTGAGCATAAGCTGTCATTTTATTGTCGTATTCTCCCCCGTAAGTTTGGGAAACAACCTCTAAAACTAACATTGGGGGAATGTTATTTTCTTCTAATAAAACATAGCTTAACCGTCCCTTAGGATCGTTTTTTCGGCGTGGTACTCCGATGCTTAAAAAGCCATCTGGAATTATGGGAGTTCGCCGGATTTGACGAGTGCGATCATAAATTCCCATATCAACACCAAAAAACCAGTCCCAACGGTCTTGCCAAATTAAAGCTAAGATTGCTTTTAATAAGTTGGGAATGAGGTTTTGTAGTTCGTTATCCACTGGGGTGTCGTCGGAGCAAGGTAACTCTTCTGAAGATGGAAGATACTCAGGTGCGTTGTAGTCCAGCATGACGACTTCTATGGAAAATTAGTAATTAAGCGTCCGCTGACTTCACATTAATAAAATACCAGTATCAGCGGAGTAAGCCAATAAATTCTTTTATTATAGCGTGTATACACTCTATAATGCTTGGGGTATTTGTTTTTGCATTTCAAGGCTTCCAAGGAAGATGAAGATAATTTTTTTGGACTTCTTCTAGTGCTTTTATTGATTCAAAAAAGTATTTTTTAATAGAACAAACATGGTTTTCTTCAGATATAAATTCTTGCAAGCTTTTACAATAAAAAATACTTGACCAATCTTTAGTAAGGTTTAAATTGCATGGAGTCCACTTTGTAGATGTTTCATTGACTATTTTTTTCATAGTTTCAATAATTTCTGGGCGTTTTACACATCCCGGAGAAACTTCCAAACATATACCAAGATAAGGATGTTCAGTCAAACTATCTGGATTTAAATTAAAATATCCAAGACCGCACCAGAAATCCATAGTTCTACTAGAAAAATTAGTATTAATTATATATCTATTTTGAGACTTCCACTGATACAAACTATCTTGCCCAGAGCCTATAAAAGCTTTTTTAAATTCTTTGTTTACATCTTCGTTAAGAGTTGCTTCCATAAAGTTCAATGTTTTCTTAAAGTTGATCATTGTTAATATGTCAAGAGTGAAAGCTGATTAGTATGAGCCATTCTGTTAACCTCCATAAACATTAATATTTCTTTCGCTAAGGTATCAGTGATGCGTTTGTTTAAGAAACTAAAAAACTGAAACCATCTCAGTTGATAAAATTTGACATTTAAAGGTACCTCAAATAGGTAATCAGAAGAATATAAAATTTTAGATGAAGTTTTAGGTTCGTATTCACGGGTAATATAAACCAAACTTCGATATCTAAAGTTTTCTTTTGGTAAAGAATCAAGAATTTCAGCGTATCTTTTGAGTTGGCCTTCTCCTTCTACAGATCCAATCTTTGATTCAATAAAAACTATATCTGTCTTTAAACCATTTGATAGTTCAACCACAATATCAGGTCTACTGTCTTGTGTATGGTTTACTAGTCGCTTATATTCTTGTTGAGTTAAAATTTTAATGTTGCTATAACTATCATCAGTAATAATTGAGTGATGTTTTAGCCAAGCAATTAAAATATCTTTATTGAGGGAGAAAAAATAAGCAACAATCTCAGTAAAAAAGTCTTCAAGTGGTTTATTGGCTGAATGCAGATTGAGTAAATTGATAAATAAAGACATTTAACTTAAAACTAATTGTAGTAATTTTGTAAATATTAGAAATAAGATCAGCATTTGGAGTGTGTTACCCGATCGCGTAACACACCTTACGATTAATGAGATTGCAATAGTTTTAACTCAGGCGATCGCTTGTTGACAAGGGTGCTGACAATACCAACAATAAATAAAGGGTAAAACTCTTTACCCTTTAAAAATAAATGTATACATTTAAAAAGAAGCTTAGATTTAAGTTAAGTGATTTTCCAACAGAGATGCGATCGCAAATTTATAAATTATTTTCTATAAACATCTTTGCGATGCTTGCACTACAAAAGTCGCACAAGTTGACTTTCATCATCAATCTCATAGCGAACTCTATAATCACCAACTCGGATGCGATACTCGTTATCAGAGGCTTTTAATTTGACAACTCCATCAGGACGTGGTTCATCTGCAAGATTTTGTATTTTCTCAACAACGCGCTCTGTAACATCATTTGGCAAGTCGTCAATCTGCTTTTGCACGACTTTGAAATAACAACAGTGAGCTTCATGATGCTTGATCTGAGCGTTTAGCAAGGTACTGATCTATAGTCATGTACTCACCAACTGCATACTCAGTACGAACGGCTTGAATTTCTGCTTGCGTTTCTGCATCATCTTCGTAAAGCGCTTCTTCGGCTTCAAAAATTTGTTGCTCAATTATCTCTTGCAATTGGCGTTTTTCTTCTAAATTAAGGGAGAATATTGCTGCTGCTAAATCTTCTAAGGAGAGTTGTAGTTTAACAATGGCTGGCATATTTTTGCTTTTAGTATTATTGGTTTTGATGAATGATTGAGGGCTGCTATATTACTTCTAAAATTCCTTCATTTCTCAATCCTAATGCTTTACCCAGGAAATACCCTGGATAAGTCCAATACTAAATCACTAAAATTTGGCAGATTAAGTGATTCATTAGGCAGAAAAATTACCTTGCGGCGATAACCAAATTTGCCTTGTAAAGCTTGATAAGGCTCGCTGTAGCACTCTAGATAATTATCTACTAAATTAAATATCCAATAATCAGAAATACCTGCTTGTGCATAAAGAGGTAGTTTTTCCTCTTGGTCATATTTCAACGATGAATCGGCAATCTCGATTAAAAGTAAAATATCAGATGGGCTAGGATGAGCAGAAAGGTAGTTATCATCCACATTACGAACAATTGCTAAATCTGGTTCAGGTTCGCTGTATTCAGGAATAATAATTGGTTGTTGTCCTCTTACTAAGGCGTTGTCTCCTAAGAGCTTAATTAACTCTCTAAATAAAAGAGTTTCACAAACAGAGTGCGGTGTACCTTTAGCTACCATCTGGATTATTTCACCCTTAATTAGCTCAACTCGGTCATCTTCCCCAAAGAAACCGAGTTCTGCCAGACGGTGATATTCAGCTATAGTAAAGCGTTTAGCGCTGGTGAGGCTCATAACGAATATAGGAGGGAATGCAGAGTTATTTGCATCTTACACTTTTACATAAAAAATAGGCGGAATAGGAGCTTACCCTTTCCACCTGTAAAGTTTAATTAGCAATAACTTTGCAAATTAAGTGAAGTGATTTTCTAGCAAAGATGCGATCGCTTCTGGATGGATTTTTTTGTATTGTTTTTTACCAATGCGGACTACACAGTTGGGTGCGCTGCTGCAACGTTTTTGGCAGCCTGTATGTTCGATTGTAACTTTGTCTAGCAAACCGCGATCGCACAAAGTTTTTTCTAATTCTGACAATAAACCTTTACCACCCCGCTTCAAGCAACCCGACTTTTGACAAACCATAATCTTGGCTTTGGGTTGAGTTGGTAAATCTTCAATTGGACACACACCAATTGATTTCACCTGATGAGCTTTAAGTTTAACTTGACCAGTATGCGGATTTAATTTACAAATACCGCAAACACGAATCTGCTCACCAGGTACTAAAGATAAACCTACAGAACGGCGCAATTCTTTAGGAAGTTTAATTTCCACATCCCCGGATGGAATTGCTACTCGTAAATATTTAAGTTTGCCTGATTCATCGCCAACAAAGCCTAAAAATATCCCTTCTATATTCAATTCCGATATTGTCAGATATTTGTCACCCATATTCAGCAATTCAACTTTCCAAATAAAAAATAATTAACCCCATTAGCTTGGGGTTCTGTTGCTCATCTAAAGGAAGAAGGAAGAAGGAAAAATCTATCTTTTACCTTTTACCTTCTTTATTTACTGTCATGTCAGAATTTTATGCGAGACGTTTAGCTTCTACAGTTTGAGGTAAATTTTTTTGGTCTGGAAATTCACGAAACTCTAATTCCCAACCATTAGCTAAGGTGAGAATCTTCCCCTCTGCGCCGTCTGTTTCTTTGACTACTTCTTCTTCTAAATCTTTTTTAGCGACGTAAGCAATCAATTTACCGGCGTTATTCATCCGTAGCATTACTTTCATGAATTTCCTCAACAGATTCTAGTTCTTTTTTGCGGCAACCGATGACGAACCCTGTATCTAAGAAATGCACAGCATAGATATAGGATCTCTGCAAATATGTGCCTATACTTGCAACGTAGCCAGTCTCTCCCTTTTTGGCTAAAACTACCCCAATATCTTGGCCGGGAAATGTGCCATCGTTTTTAATCAGCTTGCGTAGTCGTACTTTTTCGCCGATTTCAAAAACGGGTGGTAAGTCAAGCTCTAACTCATCGGGTTGCATGAGAATACCTCTGATCTCGGACTAAATTCAACAGTTCTTCTGTGGTGAGGCTGCGTTTTTTCTGGACTGACTGCTGGCGCACTGCATCTAAAACAGTTTGGGTTTCTTGCGAATTGAGAAAAATACCATGTTGTTCTAATAAGTTAGACACTAAATGGCGACCAGAATGTTTACCAATCACTAAACGTCTTTCCCAACCTACTTCTTCAGGAGCAAATGGTTCGTAAGTAACAGGGTTTTGCAGCACACCATGAGCATGAATTCCAGATTCGTGAGCGAAGGTATTTTCGCCAACGATTGCTTTCCAAGGTGGTACACTGCAACCTGATGCTGAAGCCACAAGTTGAGATAGTTCCAGCAATCGAGGGGTATCAATGCCCAAATTCACGCCGTAGATGCGTTTAACAGCCATAACAACTTCTTCTAAAGCTGCATTTCCAGCTCTTTCACCCAAGCCGTTGACTGTAGTATTTACTGATGCAGCTCCAGCTTGGATACCAGCAAGAGCATTGGCAGTAGCCAGACCAAAATCATTGTGGGTGTGGATTTCTACGGGAATCGTCAAAGCTGATGCCAATCGCTTGACTTTGTTGTAGGTAGTAAAAGGGTCGAGAACTCCTACAGTGTCGCAAAAGCGGAACCGTGATGCACCCCATTCTTGAGCATACAGGGCTACGTCTAAGAGGAAGTTTTCATCAGCTCTTGAGGAATCTTCTCCCCCTACTGCTACCCAAAGACCATTATCAACAGCGAAGCTTACACAGTCTTTGAGCTTTTGCAAACTTACTCGCCATTGACCATGAAATTTGGCAGCAATTTGGATACCAGAAACGGGAATAGCAATATGAACTCGCTGTAAACCGCAGACCATAGAAGCCTTAATATCAGATATTACAGCACGGTTCCAGGCTAGCAGTTTGGCTTGCAAACCTAAGTTATAAATTGCTGATATCGCACGTGTTTCTTCTTCGCCCATTGCTGGAATACCGACTTCTAATTCGGGAACACCAATGGTATCGAGAAACTTAGCGATCGCAACTTTCTCTTCTAAGTTAAAAGCAACACCAGCTGCTTGTTCACCATCACGTAATGTAGTGTCATTAATGAGGATTTGATTCATCTCTAACATCTCTCTATGGGAATTATTCTTAATATTGTTTCTTGATTGCATCACTGGTTGTCTGCAATCGCTAGTAATGGTAAATGCCTATATAAATCTCAAAGGTGAGCGGTAAATGCTTAAGAATCTTATAAGACATGATTCATGACTCTTAATTATGCTCCTATTACCAACTTCACATCTGTATGACAGGGAACCAAAAGCAGGTATCATTTGCAAATTGTTTTTACAGTTGAAAATCAGGAGCTTGCAAAGTAGCAAATAGTTGATTTCAAGTAAAATTTTAAACTTGGCAATTATGCTGCAAACCATAGCCATACTTGACTTATTTCCCATAATTAGTTTGTATCCGGGCTGATGTTCACGCTATAACTTAGAGGTGAAAACTAGTTAAATTTGGTCATCTAGCCAATCGAAAATCCGCTCAAGTTGCTCTAAATCAACTAGCCCATACTGCCAAAGAAGCATTGGTAAAGGGCCGTTATCTAACTCACGGTGTCGTAACGCGACAGAAATATCTGCACTGGAAAGTTCGAGTTCATTATGTAAAAAATTGAGAAATTGTATATCGCTGTTACGGATGACCATAATTGGACTTTAAACTTCAGAACTGTGGCGAAATTAAAAATAATAAATTCCCACCTATACTTGGTAATTTCAATTTTTAATTGCCAGAATATGTCAGGAAAACTTTAAATCTAGCAGTTCGGATCAAACCCGAAGTGAAGCGTTACTTCTTACAGTCTGCAATAAAATTTCCTAGCGAACAGTAACTTCAACTTCCAAACCTATTAGGTGATTATGCATTGGGGATTGAGCATGGGGACTGGGGACTGGGGACTGGGGACAAGGAGACAAGGAGAGTAACTAATAACTATTTACTCAGCACTCAGCACTCAGCACTCAGGACTATTATTCCAGCAACGCTCTAGCCAGTCTATTAATTCGTGGCGAGAAGCGAGACATTGCATAACAGTGCTGCGAATTAGAATTGCTTCAACGCAATTATTGACTCGCACTCGTAAAGAACCATCAGCCGGACAGGAACTGTTAATCTTTAACTCTTGCAAGCGGTGATAGATTCGCCAGCGATCGCTCAAAGGAATGTGCAAAACTTGATCGCCTAAAGCATCGTAACTACTGGGTGGCAACATAAGCAATTCAAAATTTAAAATGTTGGAACAACGATTTGACGAGTTTTACTGTCTTACCTCATCTTTCTTCTGGCTACTGAGGCTTTGCAGTTGTTGTTCAAGTTGCTCAATGCGGGAAAGCAAAGAGCGAATCATGCTGGCTTCAACATCGGGTAGCTTACCGTGTTCTAGAGGTTCGCCTTGATTGCGAGAAATAATGCGTCCAGGAATTCCGACGACGGTAGAATCTGTAGGGACATCCCGCAACACAACCGAACCTGCGCCAACCCGGACGCGATCGCCTATTTGAATATTGCCTAAAACTTTCGCACCCGCACCTACAACAACATTTTTGCCGACAGTAGGATGGCGCTTACCGCTTTCTTTGCCAGTACCACCGAGAGTAACACCTTGATAAATCAGCGTGTAGTCCCCCACAATAGCAGTTTCGCCAATGACAACACCCATACCGTGGTCGATAAACACGCCCTTACCAATCTTTGCACCTGGGTGAATTTCAATTCCTGTGAAAAATCTTCCCAGGTGAGAAATCAAGCGGGGAAAGAAAGCTACTCCTCGCTGGTGCAACCAATGGGCAAGACGATGCAAACAGATTGCGTGCAAACCAGGGTAACAAAATATTACCTCTAACCAATTACGGGCTGCTGGATCGCGCTCAAAAATAATGCGAAAATCACTCAATAATGGCTCAAAAAAATAGCCAGAGAGTAGATTTTTCAGCAGGAAGGTATTTGCAGAATCCGGCTTACTTGCAGTCTTGGAATTTTTGATACTATCTAATATCTGTTGCATCGGTACTGTCTGGTTCAAAAAGCCGTGTGCTATTTTTCTGCTTATATCAGGCGGCTTGTAAGGGGACAGTAAAACCAATGTCTATTGGATTTATTGGATTAATTAATGTTGTACTCATACCCCTTAACCCCCATTACAGCGAAATTTCAAATTTGTCTTGGGGTAGGGGCGCTAGCTTTTCACAATAGGGGTACTAGTATTTATCAGGTAGGGGGTTAAGAATTTCTCTACTCATCACTAAACCCTCTAGCTGTAACACTTTGCAATCATTTATAGAACTTATTTTGCAATATATTAAACTGTACTCAACTGCTAAGAAAAATGAGGTACAAGGGGCAACGAAGGGAATATCTGTATATCGAGTTACGTTTCCTATTTTATAATTTTGCTATTAAAAAAACCTAATTTCTTCACTTTCTTTTAGTATTTGTTGTCTGTAAATATATATACTTTTTAAATTAATTTGTTGCCAAGAAGGGTGTTTTATTTCACGCAGAGGCGCAGAGACGCAGAGAGGAACGTCAAAGATTTTGAGCGAATAATTCTTGGTGAACTTGGCGCTTTTGGTGGTTGGTAAAAAAAAATACACTGGTCTAATTGCGCTTGCGATCGCAATTATCAGCACAAGCAAGTTACATTGTAATTGAATAATGGAGTTCTGAGCCTCATTAATGGAGTTCTAAGCCTCATTAATGAGTATCTAAGACTGATTAATGGAGCTCTGAGCCTCATTAATGAGTATCCAAGACTGATTAATGGAGCTCTGAGCCTCATTAATGAGTATCCAAGACTGATTAATGGAGTTCTGAGCCTCATTAATGAGTATTCAAGACTGATTAATGGAGTTCTAAGCTTCATTAATGAAGTTCTGAGCCTCATTAATGAGTATCTAAGACTGATTAATGGAGTTCCAAGCCTCATTACAGTATTTTTTATCTATGTAGACCATACTCTTACCTTCTTCTTTGCGCCTTTGCGCCTTTGCGTAAGGTAAAAAAATTGACTTGTTCTACTTGAAAATAGCTGTAATAAGGATTAATTGCTCACGAACCAGATGCGGCTTTAGTCGGTCTACCTTTGATAGCTTTAAAGCGTTCACCTAATTGTTCAGCGACAGTTTTTAGACCTGGAGTTTTTTTTGCAGCCGTCTTTACATAGTCATAAACGGTCAAACTGCTGGTCATAGCTTCGCTACCAACTGCCAGTAGAGTATCATCTACTTGTTCAGTAATTTGGCGCATTGAGATTAAAACTTCGGTGAGTGCGGTGGCTAATTGATAATCCCGGACAAGTTCCTCAACCTTAAAGCTAGCTGGGAGAATTTCACGGTTCGACTGAGCAACGGTAATGCTATTGTTCACAAAGGCGAGACTTTTATCACCCATTTTTACTAAGCTACGCCGTTCTTCGTTGCTGAGAGTGATTAAAAAGGGTAACTTTCTTTGGATAGTCTGTAGCGCGGCTTTAATTTCTTGGATATCTTTTGGTGAAAGGGAGCCTGTGATGTTTTGATACGCCATCGTATTATTACTGTGTTAATTCTAGGGTTAAGTAGCAATATTTGCTACGTATAAAATGCCCAGAATGAGGATGCGATCGCACATTTTCTCGTAATTTTCAGTAATAAAATACTTTAGACGCGAACCTTAGTCATTCATCTTTATTCATAAACATCTCGTCGATGAGCAATAGTATTTACAATGACCTAGTTTGTTTCATCATCGACTTGATAAATTACTCGATAGTCCCCGATGCAACAACGGTAGTAGCCTACCAAGTCACCTTTGAGAGGCTTAATATTAGGGTGAAACCGAGGATTTTGTTCTAATTGCTCAAAACATCTGGCAATTATCTAATATTTTGCGGGTTTTATCGGGAGTTGGTTGCGGTTGAGGGATAATAAATACACTTGCCCATAAAAGCACAGTTATGACTTGCTGCCTAAATCCAGCTTGCCAGAACCCGCCAAACCCTGATGGCACAATGTTTTGCTCTAACTGCGGTACAGGACTAGTAGTGCTAAGAAACCGCTATCGCCCAATTAAATCATTAGGTGGTGGGGGATTTGGTAAAACTTATTTGGCAGAAGATACAGACAAACTAAATGAGCATTGTGTCATCAAGCAATTTGCACCGCAAGTCCAGGGAACTGGCGCATTAAATAAAGCAACAGAACTATTTGATCAAGAAGCAAGGCGACTGCAACAGTTAGGAGAACATCCACAAATACCTACACTGTTGGCGTATTTTGAGCAAGATAATCGTCTGTATTTAGTGCAGCAATTTATCAACGGACAGAATTTATTGGCTGAATTACAACAGCAGGGAACTTTCAACGAGCAAAAACTCAGAGAATTATTGCTTGATTTGTTAGATATTCTCAAAACAGTTCATCAACACAAAGTCATTCACCGCGATATCAAACCAGAAAATATCATTCGTCGCGGTGATGGTAAATTGGTGCTGATTGACTTTGGTGCATCCAAGCAACTGACAGCAACGGTGATGACTCAACCAGGAACCACCATCGGTTCTTTTGGGTATGCGCCACTGGAACAGATGCAGGGTGGTGAAGCTTACCCAGCAAGTGATTTATATAGTGTGGGTGCAACTTGCTTTCACCTATTGAGTGGAATTCCCCCTTGGGAGTTGTGGAAACGACAAGGTTATGGCTGGGTTGCTAATTGGAGACAGCATTTACAGCAAAGCGTGAGTCAGAATTTGGGGCGTGTGCTGGATAAGTTGTTGCAAGAACAATACCAGCAGCGTTATCAGTCGGCTGAGGAAGTTTTACAAGATTTAAATCCACCGCTACCACCGCCACCACCGCCACCACCCCGCCAAAAAAATTCTATTCCTATATATCTTGTTGTTATTCCATTAATTGTATTGATGGGTGCTGGTACTTTTTATTTGCTAGGACTGACAAATCCAGTAAGAATAGAACAGAAAAGTGCTAATACTTACTATAAGGAAGGATTAGAAAAATACAACAACAAAGATTTTCGCGGTGCAATTGAAGATTACAACTCTGCCATCAAAATCAATCCTAACTATGCAAATGCTTACATCGGACGAGGTTTAGCTCGCTCTGATTTAGGAGATAAGCAAGCAGCAATTGAAGATTACAACTCTGCCATCAAAATCAATCCCAACTATGCACTTGCTTACTACAACCGGGGTATTGTTCGCTCTGATTTAGGAGATAAGCAAGCAGCAATTGAAGACTACACCCAAGCCATTAAAATTAATCCCAACTATGCACTTGCTTACAACAACCGGGGTTTAGCTCGCTCTGATTTAGGAGATAACCAAGCAGCAATTGAAGACTATACCCAAGCCATCAAAATTAATTCCAACTATGCACTTGCTTACTACAACCGGGGTATTGCTCGCTCTGATTTAGGAGATAACCAAGCAGCAATTGAAGACTACACCCAAGCCATCAAAATCAATCCCTACTATGCAAATGCTTACAACAACCGGGGTATTGCTCGCTCTGATTTAGGAGATAATCAAGCTGCAATTGTAGATTACAACTCTGCCATCAAAATCAATCCCAACTATGAACTTGCTTACTACAACCGGGGTTTAGCTCGCTCTAATTTAGGAGATAATCAAGCTGCAATTGTAGATTACAACTCTGCCATCAAAATCAATCCCAACTATGCAAATGCTTACTACAACAGGGGTAATGCTCGTTCTGCTTTAGGAGATAAGCAAGCAGCAATTGTAGATTTTCGTAAATCTGCCGATTTGTATAAGCAACAAGGAAAAGAAAGTGCCTATCAAGATGCTCTAAACCGCATTAAACAACTTGAGAAATAACCAGATTGCCGAGTTGTTAACAAAATCAGTAATATTTTCGCAAAAGGGAAAAATTATAGTAATTAGGATTAATCAAGATGATCTGGATCTATGTTGAGCGATGTCTAACGACAAGCCGCTATGCGTCTACGCACAGGTAACAAGTAAAATTTACCAACAATACAGGACTATTAATCCTGATTATTCTTCTCTTGCTGGACTCTTTGAGCGTTAGCGAAGCTGAACGAAGTTATCGCTTCTTCAATTATCCCAATATTCTCTTCTATAGGTTGACCATTTTCAGTAAACATCGACGGATATATAATTGCTTCTGAGTCGGGAGTACGCCGACTAAATAGAATTTCCAACGCTTCTATATCTTCCCGATGAGCAAGCACATATGCTCTCAATTCTTTGGTGGACATTTGAGCAAAATTAGGTTTCATTGACAAATCTCCAAGTTCCATCACGAAATACAAGAATTTGCAGTTCATCACCTGCCAAAATAAACACATTGCCAGTTATGTCACTAAAACGGAATAGCTGAATTTCCCGGTAGAAATTGGACAAGTACTGGCAAATAATCACACACATAAGTGGTTGCCGGGTTGTAGGATATAGCAATCCGATTTGATTTCTGAATCACTCGTAGAGGTAAGGGACTGGGGATTGGGGACTGGGGACTGGGAAGAAGGAATAAAGGTGTACTGAATTTTGTTCAAAAATCAAATATGAGTTTTATATATATTCTTTTCCTCAATTGTGACATAAATAATATTAAGCCTTACAGTGTTAAACAATCTCGGTTTACACCGGAATAATTGCCGCGATCGCACACAACTCGAATTCGTAATTTGTAATACGTTACAAGAGCAAGTAAATAACAGTTACTGCAATGATAAAATCGCTACAGCTAAAAACTATGCTACAACAACATCCAGAGTGAAAACCGACAGCATATTTTATCGCCTATTTCAAGAATTCCCCAGCATCTTCTTTCAACTAATTGGCAACCCTCCCGAAACCGCTAACATATATCAATTTGCTTCAGTTGAAATCAAACAAACTGCTTTTAGAATCGACGGTGTATTTCTGCCCACCCAAGATGAAGAAAGCCCGATTTATTTTGTAGAAGTCCAATTTCAGCCAGACTCTGATATTTACTTGCGCCTGGTATCGGAAATTTGTTTATACTTACGCCAGAATCAACGTAAAAATCCTTGGCGGGGAGTGGTGATTTATCCTAGTAGAGATATAGATATAGCTGATAAAGAAGATTTCTTAGAATTCTTTCAAAGTCAGCGGATCAGTCTAATTTACTTAGATGAATTAGGCGAAACTGCATCACTACCGCTAGGCATTGCTACGATAAAATTAGTGGTTGAAGAGGAAGATACAGCCATTAGCACCGCCAGGGAATTAATCAACCGTACCCAGCAAGCCGTAAATTTGCAACTCCCACAAAAACAATTACTAGAATTAATAGAGACAATCCTAGTTTATAAATTTCCGAAAATGAGTCAAAAGGAGATAGAAGCAATGTTTGGTTTAAGTGAATTGAAGCAAACACGAGTTTATCAAGAAGCTAGAGAAGAAGGTGAACAGAAAGGTCGTTTGGAAGCAAAATTAGAAGCTGTACCTAAGTTTTTAGCACTGGGTTTAACTGTGGAACAGATAGCACAGGCGTTGGATTTGGACATTGCACAAGTACAGCAAGTAGCACAGCAAACGCGTGGGCGTAGCCAGCCGTAGGCATCGCAGGAATAAAATGCACAAGAGCGATGTCTGGTGACAAGCCCTACCCTTCGGGAACGTCTTCGACGAACGGGTTCGGCAGTTGCTACCCTGCGGGAATGCTTTCAGCGAACAAGTCGGGGAACCCGCAAGGGCGGACTGCCGAACCGCTTTGCGCTTACGCATCCAACCTTGTCTAAACTATAAATAACAGCAAAACCCCATACTTGGAGGTGCAGTAGTGGTACAACAAGTCACACCAGAAAACACCATCGAAGTCATCTACCCGGAAAGCGACGGACAGCCAATGGCAGATAATACAGAACAATTTGCATGGATTGTCAAAATTAAAGAAAATTTAGAAATTTTATTTGCATCGCAAGCTGATGTATTTATCGCCGGAGATTTGTTTTGGTATCCAGTTCAAGGAAACCCTAATATTAAACAAGCACCGGATACAATGGTAGTCTTTGGTAGACCAAAAGGAAAACGGGGTTCCTATTTACAGTGGGATGAAGATAATATACCCCCACAGGTAGTATTTGAAATACTATCGCCAGGTAACACCCTCAAAGAAATGACCAAAAAATTGCAGTTTTATCAACGTTACGGTGTAGAAGAATATTATATTTACGATCCGGATAAGAACGATTTAAATGGCTTGCTTCGTTCTGAGGAGAGTTTTGAAGTTATCGAAGAGATGAATGGCTGGGTAAGTCCGCGTTTGGGAATACGTTTTCAACTAACACCTGATACTCTGGAAATTGTTTCTCCTACCGGACAAAAGTTTTTGTCACCTGTAGAAATTGACTCTTTACGAGAACAGGAACGTCAAGCGAAGGAAGCGGCTTTACAAGAATTGGAAAAAGAGCGCGATCGCTATCAAGAATTGTTAGCTAAACTCAAAGAAAAGGGAATTGACACAGATAATTTGTAATTGCTGTTAGAGTTAATGCTTCGCCATCCAAAACTCAAAATTTGGCTTCATATACAAACCTCCATAGAATAAAAACAAACCACAGACAAACACCAATAATTTTTCTGTGATTAGACTTCAAATCCCTAAACTTTTTGTAAAAATCCTATTTCTGCGCTCTCTTCTGCATGAGATAAAAAATTACACATCAACTAGTAACAGCGATCGCAATTTTCCCCACAGCCCGCTCACTTTCGCTATACGCATGAGCCTGTGCTAGTTCTGGTAGTGGATAGGTGCGGTCAATCACAGTGCGAACTCTACCCGCCTCAATCAAATCTTTTAAATAAACTAAATCTTGAGTATTAGGCTTTTCCACAACTAATTTAGCTTTTTGACCAGGCAAGAATGCTGTCAAGACACTCTGCACCAACACTTCAGGGGTAGGTAAAGTTGTCACATAAACCCCATTTGGCTTTAGAACTTTTTGACACATAGAAAACGAACGCTTGGCCACTGTATCAAAAACGATGTCGTACTTTATCGCCTCTGTGGTGAAGTCTTGTTGCGTGTAGTCAATAACGCGGTTTGCTCCCAGAGATTTAACAAACTCCAAATTTTTGGTACTGCAAACACCCGTCACCTCTGTTCCCAAGGCTTTGGCAATTTGCACTGCAAATATACCCACCCCACCCGCAGCACCATTAATCAAAACTGTCTGTCCAGCTTGAATATTACCCAGATCGCGTAAAGCTTGCAGCGCTGTTAGTGCAGCTAAGGGTACTGTGGCTGCTTCTTCATAGCTCAAATTCGTTGGTTTGGGCACTGCCAAATTTTCGGGAATGGCGGCAAATTCCGCGTAAGCACCGCCAGGGAAGCTAGTGCTGCCATAAATGGCATCTCCTGGTTGAAAACGGGTAACTTGCGAACCTACAGAAACCACTTCTCCCGCCACATCAAAGCCCAAAATCATCGGGAAGCTGATACCTGTAAGCACACTCAACATTCCCTGGCGGATTTTCCAATCAACGGGATTAACGCTACTGGCGTGGACTTTCACTAGTAATTGATCGGGTTTAATTTGCGGTTGCTGCCAATCTTCGTAATGCAAAACATCAGTGGCTCCATAGCCTCGCATAAGGGCTGCTTTCATAGTTTTTGCCTTTAATCTCAGTTTAGCGATCGCCTGCAATTTGTGCTTCAAATAACTGTTTATCTAATCTGTAAATTCTGCTGCTATTTGAAGGCGAATTTTATTTTAATTTTATATAGAAAAATTAAGTTTTGCCAGAAATTTTCATTAGCCTTGCTCTTTTCATAAGCTTGGAACCCTTGCTATATAAAAGTTATATGCGATAGTTAATATCATTATTAGCTAAAAACTTAAGAAAATATGAATTACATTTTTCCCTAAAAAAAAATGATATGTTGGATACAGAATTGAATTTCGCACGTATCTGGAGTAGGCTACGTCGTGCTACTCCAGTTTTTCCCCCCTCAATCCCCTGTAAATGCTGGCTTTGGGTGAGGTTTGGGGGAAATTTGAGTACAGCCAAAAACGCCCACAAAGAATTTGAAATAGCGCTCAAACCCTTGCTGGTATTGAGTATTCGCTGAGTACAAAGAAATCCTGTACCCCACTCCAGAAATACTCGTACCCCAATAGGAAAATACTCGTACCTCTACCCGAAATAAAATTTTTTAATTCTTGAAATAACTGATAAACAAGGGTTTGAGGATTTGAGTACAAGCTTAATAAATCCAATAAATTCTATCCTACATAGACATACTGCCGGAGTGAGAGACGGCTGATATAAATCTTTTATCGCCAATCACTTAACGCTTCTAAGCAAAAGCGAAGAGTGACTGGAGGGATGAGATAGCACCATGCCTCTATGAATAGAAGTCGCGGCTGTACGCACAAACTCTACCCACGACCCAAACGTTGACACACACCAGCCGAGAATCAAGGATTGTATAGCCTGCCTACTCTGCGAGCGATCGCTTTAATCAGCGTCTATGCTAGCGCAAACGAGTAAACCCTTGCGGGCAATGTGATTACAGTCGCGGCTTCAATTTCTAGGCATAAAGAGTAGCAACGGCATCTCTCACAGTGGCATCCAGTCCACCGACATTTTGCGAAATTCAATGACACTACCGGCTACAGGACTCCTCACCTCCTCCAATCAGGAACCGACAACTACCCAAGCAAAATCAGGTGGTTGCGGATGCGATAGCAGCGCCACCGTGGAAATGGACGAAAAGCTCAAAGAACGCATTGCCAAGCATCCTTGTTATAGTGAAGACGCCCATCATCACTACGCTAGAATGCACGTTGCAGTTGCACCAGCCTGTAACATTCAATGCAACTACTGCAACCGCAAATTTGACTGCGCTAATGAAAGTCGCCCTGGTGTGGTTAGCGAGTTGCTAACTCCAGAAGAAGCCGCGCACAAAGTTTTGGTGATTGCAGGTAAGATTCCCCAGATGACAGTTTTGGGAATTGCAGGCCCTGGTGATCCACTGGCGAACCCAGAAAAGACTTTCCGCACCTTTGAGTTGATTGCAGACAAAGCACCAGATATTAAGCTTTGCCTATCAACCAATGGTTTGATGCTAACCGAATACGTTGATCGCATCAAACAATTAAATATAGATCACGTTACTGTTACCCTTAACACCATAGACCCAGAAATCGGCGCACAGATTTATTCTTGGGTTCACTATAAGCGTAAACGTTACAGAGGCGTTGAGGGAGCTAAGATTCTGCTCGAAAAGCAGATGGAAGGATTGCAAGCCCTCAAAGAAGCCGACATCTTGTGCAAAGTCAACTCGGTAATGATTCCGGGGATTAATGACCAGCACTTGGTGGAAGTGAATAAATTTATTCGTGAAAACGGCGCATTCCTGCACAACATCATGCCGTTGATTTCTGCACCAGAACACGGCACACACTTCGGCTTAACCGGTCAGCGCGGCCCTACTACCAAAGAACTCAAAGAAGTTCAAGACAATTGCGCCGGCAACATGAAGATGATGCGTCACTGTCGTCAATGCCGAGCCGATGCTGTAGGATTATTAGGAGAAGACCGCAGCCAAGAATTTACCAAAGATAAATTCTTAGAAATGGCTCCAGAATATAACCTGGAACAACGCCAAGAAGTTCACGAAGGTATTGAGAAATTTAAAGAAGAACTTAAAGCAGCCAAAGACAAGGCGCTAGCTGGCAAGAAATTTGCTAACAATCCCAAAATCCTCGTTGCAGTAGCAACCAAAGGTAGTGGATTAGTTAACCAGCACTTCGGTCATGCGAAAGAATTCCAGATTTACGAAGTGGATGGTAGTGAAGTTCGCTTTATCAGTCATCGTAAAATTGACCATTATTGCCAAGGTGGGTTTGGAGAAGAAGCCACTCTAGACTACATTATTAAAGCGATCGCAGATTGCAAAGCGGTTTTAGTCTCCAAAATTGGAAACTGTCCCAAAGAAGAATTGCACAAAGCTGGCATACAGACTGTTGAAGCTTACGACGTCATTGAGAAGGTTGCTTTGGAATTTTACGAGCAATATGTCGAAGGACTAGGGAAATAGGGACTGGGGACTAGGGGTTAGGGATTGGGGACTAGGGACTAGGAATTAGGGATTAGGAAATGGGAAGAGTTTTCCCAATCACCAATACCCAGTACCCAATACCCAGTACCCAGTACCCAGTACCCAATACCCAGTACCCAACGCCCAATCCCCAACCCCCAGAAAGGAGAATAGTCATGGCTTACAAAATCACTAGCCAATGTATTTCCTGCGATCTGTGTCTGTCTGTATGTCCAACTGGTGCAATCAAAATAGTTGATGGTAACCGCTGGATTGATCCCGAACTTTGCACAAACTGCGTCGGTAGTTTTTATACAGTACCTCAATGTAAAGCTGGTTGTCCCACCTGCGATGGTTGCGTTAAACAACCTAGCGATTATTGGGAAGGTTGGTTTGCCAACTACAACCGCGTTTTAGCGAAATTAACTAATAAAGAAGATTACTGGGATCGTTGGTTTAACTGTTATTCAAAGAAGCTTATACTATCAAACTAAAGAAAATTTGTTGAGGATATAAGCTTGTACCTCACGGTAAACCGTTTCACATCCCACATCTCGACTTCAATGCCCTGTGGAGTATTTATCTGTCGCAGATCATCTAGTTGGGCTAACAGTAACAGGACTTACGCAGGCAGGGTAAAAGCATCTCAATCAGGTTTGACACAAGAAATTAGAAGAATCTAAAGTATTGCCAATTAAACACCCTCTAAGAGGATGTTTGGAAAGTCAAAAAAAGCTCAAGTAACGATATTCTGTCAGTAGATAAAAATGCGACAGCGTTACTTGAGCCATGTCTAAATCATACCCAACGGACTTGACAGATGAACAATGGGAATTGTTATCGGTGCTTATCCCTCCGGAAAATCCAGGGTGTCGTCCCCGTTGCGTTGACCTACGTGCGGTGATTAGTGCCATCTTTTATATTCTTTGTGCAGGTTGTGCATGGCGTATGTTGCCACATGACTTCCCCTTCAGGGCAAACGGTCTACTATTACTTCCGAAAATGGCGTATAGATGGTACATGGGAGGTGATGAACCATAAACTTCAACAATGGGTACGTGTCCTAGAAGAGCGAGAACCAAACCCAACTGCTGCAACCGTTGATTGTCAATCTGTAGAAAATGGAACAATGGTATCGCAAGCCGTCGGTTTTGATTCGGGAAAACTGGTTAAGGGACGTAAACGGCATTTCCTTGTTGACACGCTTGGATTGGTTTTAATGGTTGTAGTTACCTCGGCTTATGAATCAGATCAAGCCGGAGCGAGAAAATTATTCACGCAAGCAAAGAACAGAATTAGCGCTCGCCTAACACGGTTAGTTTGTATTTGGGTTGATGCTGGATACCAAGGTGAGGGGTTTATGAAATGGGTCATGGACACTTACCGTTGGATTCTGGAGGTTGTACGCCGTCCCGTTGATGCTAAAGGCTTTGTTCTGCTGCCAAAACGTTGGGTTGTTGAGCGTAGTTTTGGTTGGTTTAATTGGTGTCGTCGTTTAAGTCCCGACTACGAAATTTTACCGCAAACGCATGAAACATTTGTGCAAATTGCAATGATTCGGTTAATGCTGAGAAGACTCGCTTAATAGATTCCTTTAATACTTTCCAAACATCCTCTAAGAACCTGAATCATATAATTATTGCTCTTTCATCACTCTCATGAGGAATAACAGGAAAAAGCGTCGTAGACTGACTAATATTTGAGCTACGCGATCACCATGTAAAACCAAGGTTACAGATAGTTTAATCACTTCTATTTCAGGTTCTAATCTCTCTAGTGACGTAATCTTGGATGCAATAAAAAACACTATTCAATTTAGCATATATAGTAGTTATTTACTAAATAATTTTGTATCCTCAAATTTAACCTTACGTTAATAAAAAAATAAATTATCTTTCGATTAAATTATGATAGGTTCATTTTTGGTAGCTTTTACAAGCAGTTAACAAAAGGTGAAAAGTACTAAAACCAAAAAACTACTAAACTCACAAGTGCAAATTTGAGTTCATGCTCTTACTTCAGTTATTTTTCTGCCTACTTGATGAGATTTGCAACAACGTATAAATAAGACTTGATGATGGAAAATTTGCAGTTAAAGCGTGTAGTAATTACAGGTTTAGGAGCAATTACCCCCATAGGAAACACGGTAGCAGACTATTGGCAGGGGCTAGTGCAAGGCCGTAGTGGCGTTGCACCTATTAGGTGTTTTGATGCCTCAAAACACGACTGTCAGATTGCAGCAGAGGTCAAAGGCTTTGATCCATGTGATTATTTAGAGCGCAAGGAAGTCAAACGTATGGATCGCTATGCTCACTTTGCAGTCTGTGCTAGCCTGCAAGCGATCACAGATGCCAAGTTTACCATCAGTGAATTAAATGCCCCTTTAGTTGGGGTAATCATCGGTAATGGTTGTGGAGGCATGAATGTTTTTGAAAAACAACAAGAAATTTACCTAACCAAAGGCCCCGACCGATGCAGTCCTTTTTTGATACCAATGTTTATTGCTAATATGGCTGCTGGATTAGTAGCAATTCATACAGGAGCAAAAGGACCTAACTCTTGTACAGTCACCGCCTGTGCTGCAGGGGCGAATGCTATAGGAGAGGCTTTTCGTTTAATTCAACAGGGTTATGCTCAAGCTATGATCTGTGGTGGTACAGAAGCACCCATTACCCCTTTATTAGTTGCTGGATTTGCTGCTGCCAAGGCTCTATCAACTCGTAACGAAGAACCAACTTACGCTTCTCGTCCTTTTAACTATGACCGCGATGGGTTTGTCATGGGGGAAGGAGCTGGGATTCTGTTGCTAGAAGAACTAGAACACGCCAAAAGCCGTGGAGCTAACATCTATGCAGAAATCATTGGCTATGGGATGACCTGTGATGCTTACCACATGACATCTCCTATTCTTGGAGGTATAGGAGCTGCTAAGGCTATGGAATTAGTAATCAAAGATGCTGGTTCGTCTGTGAATCAAGTCAGTTACATAAATGCTCATGGTACTAGTACGTTTGCCAATGATGTCAATGAAACCTTAGCAATCAAAAAAGCATTAGGGCAACACGCTTATAATATTGGTATTAGTTCAACAAAATCCATGACTGGTCACCTTTTGGGCGGTTCTGGAGGTATTGAAGCAGTCGCCACAGTATTGACAGTTGCAAAAGATGAAATTCCTCCTACTATCAATTTAGATTCTCCCGATCCACAATGTGATTTGGATTATGTTCCACACCAAAGTCGAAAACAAAAGGTAGACTTAGCTATTTCTAATTCCTTTGGTTTTGGTGGTCACAATGTCAGCCTAGCTTTTAAAAAATTCCCAGATTCTTAATTGTATTAAAACCTAGTAACTGTTACCTTTGTCCGCACAATGTAAACATGATCATGTTTCTCAAGTTTTAGTTCATTTTTGTGCCTTTTTTGACGACGAATGAATCTTTGCTTGCTCAATAAACACTGGAATATTCACCGAAAACTCACCATTCTAGTATCCTTTGTTCTAAGGAAACTTAAACAAAACTGAAGAATAAAAAAGAGTATAATGCTTAATTAACATAGCTTTCACGCCGAAGCAATCTTATGAAATAAACCACACCAGGAGCATCAAGAAGCCAAGGGATGGTTAGAACCAAGAGAATACTTCAATGAATGAAACTCAAGACAATAATTCTGAGCAGAAAGAACCTATTGCTCATCTTCGGAGAGTAGCAGATATAATCTTCGCTCTGGCAATGGCGGAGTGCTTCTTAGCTCTAGATTTTCCAGATAAGCTTCAGCAGCCTACAAACTCACAAGTTATCACATTTTTATTCGCTCAAATTAAACCACTTACTAGTTATGCGATCGCATTTATGATTGTAGGTTTTTATTGGGTAGAGCATATCAAGCAATTCAAGTATTACAAAAAATCAGATACTATTCATATCTCACTCTATCTACTCTATCTGATGGGAATGTTTTTGATTCCTTATTCTGATACTTTAATCATTTATTTTCCAGAAAATGCCCTCGTCAAAATATGCTTCAGCATCAACACTACGTTCATTGGGCTAATCTCATTTTTGAACTGGACTTATGCGTCTCACAAACACCGACTCATTACTGATGAAATAAGCAGTGCAACTATCATCTTGACGCGATGGAGAATCTTGATAGAGCCTATTTTTTCGTTATTGACGATAGGAGTTGCTATTATAGATCAAGCTTGGTGGGAATATGTCTGGTTTTTGTTGCCAATTCCTTACTTATGGATTGAGAAGATTTTTGGCAAGAGTTATGATGAAAACGAGCAGCAAGGTGGCAATTCTTCTGAGAAGAAATTTTTTTGGCCATAAATAAATTAAAAACTATAGATCCCCGACTTCTCAAATAAGCCAGGGGTCAAACAAAATACTGAGTTAGAAAAGAAGGCGACAGTAGGGACGTACATTTTTACCCCCCTACGGTTGATCCATATATAACCTAAAACGCACCTAAATTAAATGTTGGAGTCGGCATCCCTGCCCACTCCACAAGAGTTAACCTAATTTAGGTTATACAGTTTAAATGCGGAACAGTTTAGCAAATAAATATGCCGTTGCTGAATTAGCGGATGATTCTTGTGGGGTAGGCCGGATAGCCTGCCCCAGAAATATAACAGATGCATCTCGCAAAATTAGCAATATTATGCCGCTTGCTATGCAACACCGCAAATATTATTGAAAGCCAATTTACGAGGGTAAGTTCATGTATTAACGTCCTTGTCTCTAGGGTTTGGCAAAAACAATAAGTCCTAAAAATTCCTTCCCGATTTGTCACAAGGCTTTTTTTGACATACTACCGCAGTATCAAGGGTTTGAGCGGAAAACATACCTTGTAAGCTCAACGCTTATGTATCGGTTATTTTGCCATTTTTGCCAAAATTTTTTTAACCTCTTATTTTGGCGAAGGTATTGAAATTGGTATCAATTTTATTTCTGGCGTTGCTGATTAGTAGGATGATTTTTGCCTCACGCAGAGAGAAGTTCCGGTGCGGGGTTCGCCCCGTTGAGCAAACTTCGGTGGACGCAGAGGCGCGGAGAATAAGAGTTTGAGAGATTAAATTTTTAATTTTCATCCTCATATTCAGCAATGCCTTATATCATGTCCGTTTAAATAACCGTCATTGCGACCGAAGGGAAGCAATCCCAAAAACTTTGCGATTGCGTCGTTTGACTTCGTTCCACTCGCAATGACATATTCAGGGTGATTTGCCGGACATCATATTATTTCTGTGTTAAATTTGGTAAGTTTGTAAGTATGCAGTAACCAGTGTTTTCGTCTCTGCTAAGATTTGTTCACGAAAGACTTGAGCGCGGGTAAGAGAGAGCCATAGCAGCTCGTTGACAACTTTCACAATAGTTGTGGCAATTAATTCGCACTTGCCAATATTCAAAGAGGGGTTTCGCTGTTTCAGAAAATGAGCAAGTTCTTTGAGAATTTGTGAGTCGTAATTATCTAAAGTACTAATATCGGCTGCTATCATCAAATCGATCAATTGTTCTAGTACAGCTCGATAGCCAGGATGATCGGTCGCAAACTGGTCAAAAGCGCCGACCATGCGATCGACATAGACTTCGATTGGCGCTTCGGCTAGTTCGGAGTGAAGTTGTACAAATAGTTGATATTCTTGCTCAAAGTAATGATTTGCCCAAGCTTTGAGGATCGCTTTTTTATCAGGGAAAAACTGATAGAGCGACCCCACCGGAATGTCAGCACGAGCTGCGATCGCTCTTGTTGTAGTTTGATCGTAACCCAATTCGATAAATAACTGCTCGGCAACACCAAGGATGTCGCGGACACGCTCTTGGCTGCGTGCTTGCTTTGGTTGTCGTCGCGTGTTTACAGGCTTTGGAAAATTATCTGTCACTATTAAAAATTACCCTTGCAAAAAATGAACAACGTTCATATTATAAATATATGAACAACGTTCATATATTACGATACTTCCACTCACTAAAGGTAATCCTATGGAGTTTATGAATTACCAGTATTTACCGTTCACAAGTTATCGCGGCGCAGAACCACAAGCCAGTAGCTCAATATGGACGAGTGCCAAAAACTTCTTTCGTATCTTCAAAACTACAAAAGCATTCTTAAAAGTACTTCTTGATGACAGAGGAAATCTGGATTTAATTGAGGAGCTGAGTACTAGCCTAGTTGACAATCGTGCCTTCGAGCTTGCTGTTGAGAAGATGAAAGCCAAGCCAGAAGTCGCTGCAATTATTGCTGAACGCTATATAGCTCCTCCCCACGATCTCAAAGCCTTGTTGCAATATCCTCAAGATTCCCTGGGCTATACCTACGCCAGCAGCTTGAAACAGGCAGGTTTCCATACACTAGCGGCGAAAGTCAAAATTGATTCAGATACTAGTTATGTAGAAAATCGTTGGTACCAAACCCACGACATTTGGCACATTATTACCGGATTCGACACTAGTGAAATCGGTGAAATTGGTTTGCAAGCTTTCTACCTAGCGCAGTTTCAGCTACCGCTTGCAAGTATGCTCATCGCTAATAGCTTGATCGCTACCACGTTGCTACAACCAGAGGAACTATCTCTACTTCTAGGTGCGATCGCCAAGGGATGGGAAATGGGGCAAACAGCTAAACCACTGATTGCTCAAAAATGGGAAGAAGCCTGGGAAAAACCAGTTGCTGTATGGCGCGCAGAACTGAATGTTCAACCTATTTTCCAGATTGAACCTGTGCTGGCCTGAGCAACCTTAAATAGTTGTATTGCAGAAACTGGCATGGTCTGGTATAGAAGCAAAAGCCAGAAGATAAACTAATACCATTTCACAGTGAAATGATATAAGACGATATGCGACTGATGATCGCTACTGTGTAGGGGCAATCGCTCGATTGTGCTTTGCCCCTTGCCTTGTTTATCGAAAGTTAACCTAAAAATAAATTTTGCTTAGTTAAATTTTTACTTTTAAGTATTATCCTTTCTTAGGATGTACTTCAAAAGCTACATCAAGTTAACCAATTGCTAACATCATCTCATTGTATTGTTTTACTAAAGCTCGCATGCTACTATAGCTTCTAGCCAAAAGCAGACTACTGCTTTTCTAGTGCTAGGAAACGGACGTACTAATAGTTTGACAGTTATCTAAATATCACTGCCTTTAAAGTGATTAATTTATTTAACTCTAATACTAGGTAGTGATAGTGAACAAAGAGCTTTGTGGAACTTAGTAAGTTGAGTTCATAGACAGTTAGTTTGGTTAAAAGTTCTGTGTCAGCCAGTTTTCAGTGTCGGGTAAAAACAAAACCAGTATCTGTAAGATGGAGGCTGTTGCTAAAATTAAACATTTCCCAAAATCAAATATTTAGCCGTACATAGCGGTAACTATCTGTAAATAGTATTTCCACTTCACCTTATCTGGAGGATGGAGGTTATTGCTACGGTTCGATATTTCGTAAAATCAAATATTCAGCTGTACATAGGGCAACTGCCTATAAATAATATTTCCACCTTCTCAACCAATCATGATTGACATCTGTGTAATCAGTATTACTAGAGTCTGCTTTATCTTTGGATACACGAAGAACAGAGATTACACCTGGTGGGATAATAATTAAATTTCCCTCTGCGAGCTAGCAAACAAAATTTGCTTGAGCTATTGCTAAGAAGCCCAAACACAAGAGGGCTGTTCATACTATGGGCGTTAAGAAATCCACGCGATTTTTTAACGAAGATTAATTTGTCTATAAATTCTGGCAATAAGTGATACCAGTTCATGGAGGGATGGCACTAAGATAAACCGAAACCCTTTTGAAGATTGGGTTGAATGTGTAGCAGTGTAGGTGAAACTGTGCGTTCAATTGGCTTGTTGATATATTAAATAGTTCTTTCCCTAACACCTTTATACCCTTGCGCCATAATTCTTCAGGATTTGTGCTTAACAAGGTTGTCATTTCGTCAAGGTCTGACTTCTGCAATATCCAACAAATTTGATTGAGGACTTTATTAGATGATCAAGTCTCAAGGCTTTAATAACTTGGCTGAGGTTCTTACTTACTGGGCTGAGGTACAGCCTGACCGTAGGGCTTATACAATGCTCGATCCTCATGGTGCAGAGGATAGCTATATTACCTACAAAGATATGTACTCCCAGGCTATTGATATAGCCCAAGGATTGTTATCCCAGGGACTGCGATCGCAGAATGCGATTTTGCTTTATCCACCTGGAATCGAATTTATAGTTGCATTCTTCGGATGCCTTTATGCTGGGGTGTTGCCTGCACCTGTCCATATCCCAAAACGCAATCGTTCCAACAAGAAAATTGCAGATATTGTTGTTGCCACAGAAGCCTCAGCAGTACTGCTTCCTACTAGCCATCAACAAGCTTTTCAGGATGTCTTAAGCAAAGAAGAAAACTGGCCCAAGGATTTGATTTATGTATCAACAGACATGACTAGAGAGGCAGCGAACTCTCAGAAGTTACCTCTGCCAGAGATTGATGGCTCGGCGATCGCATTTTTGCAGTTCACTTCTGGTTCGACCTCACTACCGAAAGGTGTGATGATTACTCATACAAATTGTCTTAATAACCTAGAGATGATTGTGGCTATGAGTCACGCCAATGCCGATTCTACCTCAGTGTCTTGGTTGCCACACTATCACGACCTGGGTTTAGTCGCTCATCTTTTGCACAGCCTCTACAGTGGTGGTCATTGCGTACTACTCGCCCCAGCAACCTTTACTTCCCAACCAATACAATGGCTACGTGCCATTACTAAATACCGTGCCGGATATACAGGCGCACCCAACTTCGCCTATCAACTATGTGTTGATAAAATTCAGCCTAGCGAGCAAAAGACCCTCGATCTATCCTCGCTGCGGATGGCAATTAACGCTGCTGAACCCATCAATCCACAAACCATATCAGACTTCTGCGAAAAGTTTGCAGAAAACGGATTCAAGCCTCATATGTTCCTTCCTGCCTATGGCATGGCCGAGGCAACAGTATACATATCTTCTGGATATGTCGATCAAGACCCAGTTTTTAAGTCAGTTGACTGGGCAACACTGGGTCAGCACAACATAGCGCAAGAAGCGATCAACAGCACGAAAGCAAAGGTTTTTGTCAGCTGTGGTCATCCTTGGCTAGACCAAAAGATTTATATTGTCGATCCTGAGCAAAATTGTGTATTACCCCCAAATCATATCGGGGAAATTTGGACTACTGGCTCTAACGTCATGGCTGGTTATTACAACAATCCAGAAGCCACAGCCAAGACCCTAGTTTCCTTACCAGATGATGATCGGATTTACCTTCGTACCGGCGACCTGGGTTTTATTGACGAGAAAGGCGAACTATACATCACAGGCCGCATTAAAGACATCATAATTATCAATGGTGTGAATTACTATCCTCAAGACATCGAGATTTGTGTTGAGCAAGCACATCCTGATATTCGCTTCAGCTGTGTCGCCGCCTTTAGTGTCCCTGGTGAGAATGGAGAGGAATTAGTAATTTTTGCTGAATTGACAAAAGCTGGTGTGATCAATCTGCGTCGGTCTGCTTATTTGGAAGAACTGGCTGAAGCTATTTGTCTAGCTCTGGGAGAAAATTTTGAGATCCCGTTACGCCAACTCGTGTTTTTAGGACATATGCAGCTCCCGAAAACATCTAGCGGCAAAATCCGTAGACAACAGTGTAAACAAGAGTTTCTCCAAGGCAGTCCTGATGCTCTAGCTAGATGGCCTAAAGAAGAATCCACAACTCAATCTAAAGGAGACGTGAGTATGTTGAACATTGAAAAGACATTTGAACGTATCACATCCATGGGGCCAATGCACCTCAAGGTTTTTACCAGTCTCATACAAATTCTGACTAAGAAATATCAGGTACGGATGGCTGATTTCGATGTAGAGAAGTCAATCTTTTTCTATGGAATTGACTCTTTAAAAATCATTGAAATTCATAGCGCACTTGAAGGAGAACTAGGTTGTCAAATTCCTACAGAAGCTTTTTTCTACGCAAATACCTTCTTGGGGATGATTGACGATATAGCTCATGCCATCTCTAGTGAAGACGGGCTAAAAGTGAGGCTAACACACAGCCAACCTCTAAATGTAGAAATAGAAAACGCTTTAGAATACCTGCTTCGTCCTCGTGACAACCAAGTTGATGTGAGCCATCACGCCAAGACTTGTTTACTTACCGGAGCATCAGGTTTTGTCGGTACTTATTTTTTAAAAGAACTGCTCGACACCACTGATTTGAATATTGCTTGTTTAGTTCGAGCAGCCAATGAAGAAGCAGGTTTGCAACGTATCAAAAAAACGGCGCGAAAGTTCGATGTCAAGCTCCTACCAGGATGGGAGAATCGCGTACAAATCATTATTGGTGATATGTCTAAAAAGCGGTTTGGGCTAGATGATGATCGCTATGGAGAATTAGCACAAAACATTGATAGCGTATACCATGTAGCGGCTGTAGATAACTTCTATCTACCATACGACATCATCAAGAACACCAATGTTGTTGGCACTATTGAAGTTGCAGATTTTGCATTAGCCGGAAAAGTGAAGCCTCTTTATAATGTGTCAAGTTGTGCTGCGTCCTTGCTAGAAGACTGCGTGGCTCAACCAATCCCCATTGGTCTTGTCAATGGATATGCACAAACCAAGTATGTGACAGAGCAAATCGTATTACGCCTTGCAGAACAGGGATACCCGTGGGTCAACTATCGATTGGGCTACCTATATACCCTACGGGTTGAGCATATCCAGAAAAACACCCCATTGAGCAAACTATTTGCCTTGATAGAAAAGGCTTACGAAAATATAGACGATGACTTTTTTATTGATGAAGATGCGTTTGAAAATTTCCTCTGCGCCATTTCTCATATAGGTTGTGTACCTGATATGGATGCTGATTTCGATTTGATGTCAGTTGAATATGCAGCTAAGGCGATCGTTTCTACATCATTACTGCCTACTGGTGAGAGAAAACACAACTATACTTTTTATAATCCACAACCTCTAGATTGGTCTGATGTAATTAGCTACTTTCAGAATTTGAATCAGCACGTTGAGATTGTGCCGCTCAGAACCTTCGTTGATAAGTATGAAGAGTATGTTCGTAATACAAATAAAAAGGGCATGAAACTCTTGAAATCGGTAGTATCACCTGAGTTAGAAAAACAATTTAATACGATGTTCAGGAATATCGATACAGACTGTATTAATACTTATTTGCACTGGTGTCCACCATGCGAGAAGCAGTTTACTCATCAATATGTAGATTTCGTGCTGAGTAGTGCTGAATAAGTAAGTGTGTGAACTGGTGCCAATTTAACTGAATAGTAGTCAGAAAACCTGCTCTACATTGGTTTAAATCTACCTGGTAAGGTGCGTTCTGAACATTAGTCCTAACGCACCACCATCGGATTTCTTGATGCTTTAGGCTATGGCATCAAACACCCTATAGGCTTATCATTTGTAGATTTTTCATGATTATCTAAACAAACTTTATCCAATAAGGAAACAAAGCTGAGAGGAACTTGTTATATGGCACAGATTAAACCAATTGATTTTGTTGAACGTAATAATATGAGGACATTTTTGGCATTACTAAAAGACTGGATATCAATTTTCGTAATTGCTGCTCTTAGTATTTGGGCAAATAATATCTTTGTTTATTTGATTGCTGTGTGGTTAATAGGCGTTTTTCAATTTGCTCTTGGAGAAGCGTTCGTACATGAAGCAGTTCATCATAATTTATTTACTGAAAAATCATGGCATGAAAAGCTAGAATTTATATATAGCTATCCTTTCTTGAGGACACTTTCATCTTATCAGGCTCATCACTTTCCTCATCATAAGTACCTTTTAGCTAAAGGAGATTACATACCTGAAGATTATGATTTTTTAGGATTGAATAAGCCGAATAAAAATGTATTTATGATCTTGTTCGTTAAACCTTTTCTCGGTTTTTCTGTATATTACTTTTTTTTAGAAGCAATATTGTATCCCTTAATTCAAGATTCCTTCAAATTTAGTTCATTACTCAAGGGTATAAAAAGTAATTACAAACTTTATTTGTTCTGGTTAATAGTTATTCTCACATTCAGTTTCTCAGGACATTTGGACATTTTACTCCTTTACTGGTTTGTGCCTTTATCATGGAGTTTCTCGTTTTTATCACTTTTGTCCGAGGTGCAAGAACATTTTAATACTTTCTCAGGTGCGAGATCGAATGTGAATCCTGTCATTAACTTTTTCTTTCATAATGCAGGTTATCACTATGTTCACCACTTGTGTCCTACTATTCCCTGGTATAAATTACCAGAAGCACATCAGGCTTTATGTGCAGATAATCCAGATATTTCACACAGCATTCTAGATACGTATAGACAATGCATACGTAACAATCAAAACGAAAATTTACCGCAAATCACAGCCTTACTTAATATGTAGAGATAAAAATTCTCACTTGAAGGAAATATAATGCAAAATCAACAAACATACCGAGAATCTACAAAGCGAGCTAAAGAGCCTGCGAAAATGCTGAAATTTGGCAAAAATACTGGGTTTCAGATTGAGTTAACACGGCGCGTTAATGAGCTTTTTCAAACCACTGGACTACGAGAACGAGACTGTCCACAAATGTATCTGAAGACAGCTATCCTACTTCTGAGTTTTTTGGTTGTGTATGTGTCCTTGGTTTTCCTAGCACAAGCATGGTGGGTGGTTCTATCTTTAAGCATTTTGTTAGGACTGGTGATGGCTGGAATTGGGTTCAACATTCAGCACGATGGATCACATAATGCTTATTCCAACTATCCTTGGGTGAATAAGTTGATGGCCGCGACTATGGATCTGATTGGTTTTAGTTCCTATTATTGGCTGTGGGGGCATACTGTACTTCATCACAAGTATGTAAATATTACAGGCTATGACACCGACTTCGACCTTGGTACTTTGGCTCGGAAAACTCCTTTCCAGCCATGGCTTCCACATCATCGTTGGCAACATTATTACATTTGGTTATTGTACGGTGTGTACCCAATCCACTGGCATTTTGTCAGCGATTTTGAAAGCTTCTTCCTTGAGGAATTCTACGATCGCCACTATCCTAGACCTAAAGGTGTGAATCTAGCCATCTTTTTAGTCGGAAAGGCCGTCTTTTTTACTCTTGCTTTTGGGCTTCCGCTGATGTTTCATTCGGTATGGACTGTGTTGATGTGCTATGTAGTAACATCATTCACGTTAGGTATAGTTTTGAATGTTGTTTTTCTATATGCACACGAAGTCGAAGAAGCAACATTTCCTATGCCTCTAGAAGACACTGGCATAATAGAAAACGACTGGGCAATCCATCAGATTGAAACTACTGTCAACTTCCCCTGCAATCATTTGATGACTTGGTTCGTGGGCGGACTTAATTATCAGATTGAACATCATCTGTTTCCGAACATTTGTCATGTAAATTACCCTGCCATTTCTAGGGTAGTCGAGGAAACCTGCCAAGAATTTGGGGTGAAATACAAAAAGCATAAATCCATCTGGGCAGGTATATCATCACATTTCCACTGGATGCGCCGCCTGGGTATGGCGAATACAATGTCAATCTAGTGCTGCATATTTGCGTGATGGTTTTAAGCAATTAACTAAAATTAACTATACCTGCTTAAGGGTAAGGGCAAGCTTAAGGAACTTCCAAATAAAAAAATATCCAATATTTAGAGTGCGTCAGTCAGAAAAACCCCTGACATACCGAGAAATTATTCGTACTGACGCACCTTACTAATAGTCAATTTGGAATAATTTATTTTTTGGTGTTCCGTTAAAGCTTTGCCTTGAGAAAAAATTGGTGTTGCTGAATCATGGGATGATTTCGCCCAATTTGGAACGAATTTTCAATCATTTCAACCGCCAATTCATCCCGCATTTATGCAACGCCAAAAAATTTACTGTGGTGAAGTGTGTATGTTGCGATCGCCTTTATATTTTCCTAACTTTCGCTGGCTGTGGTTAGGACAAACTATGATTTTGAGTGCTGCTCAATTTTGGTTTGTCTCGTTGACGTGGCTGGTACTGCAAAAAATGGGTTCAGGATTGGCTGTTGGTACTGTATTAGTAGCGGCGGCAATCCCACGAGCATTATTTATGTTAATAGGAGGTGCAATCAGCGATCGCTTGCCCACCAGAAATGTCGCCACCATTGCAGCGTCGATTAATACTGTTTTGATTGGCTTGGCTACAACTTTGTTAGTATTTGATGCTGTTCAACTGATATATTTGGTTGCGATCGCTGTTCTGTTTGGATTGTTTGAAGCTATCTTATATCCAGCGATTCTTGCCTTATTGCCTCAATTAGTCAGAAAATCCCAACTAGCAGAAGCAAACGCTTGGATGCAGAGCAGTGAACAGTTCACCGAAGTCATCGGCCCTGCTGGTGCGGGTTTTATGATTGGTGCGTTTGGATTAACCATTGCTTTTTTTATTAATACACTCATATTTGCGTTGGGTAGTTTGTTTATCTACCTGGTTCGGACTCGTCGTCGCCAACCCCTGGCAGCTGAAACACAGAAACCAGCTTTAATGGGTGAGATTATTTTAGGTTTAAAATATGCGTGGACACAGCCTGCTATCCGCATCAGCCTGTTACTCCTAGCGATGATTAATTTCGCTATGTTAGGGCCGATCATCATCGGTGTTGCAGCCATGGTCAATGTACGGTTTGAAGGTAACGCCACAACATTTGGTTATCTGCAAGCAGCCTACGGTATAGGTGCATTAATTGGTGTCTTAGTTGCCAGCCAACTTAGTGCGGTTAAGAGTCCTAAAACTCCCCTAGTTTTGTTGTGTTATGGTCTGGGTGCAGGACTAATAGCACTAGGATTTGTGCAGGAATTTTGGATAGCAGCAGGAATAATTGCTCTAATGGGGATAGGGGGTGGTACTGTCACTGTAATGGGTATAACTTGGCTGCAACAGAATACAGCTGCAAATATGCAGGGAAGAATCATGGGTCTGACAATGTTTGCGGCTGTAGCTCTTGATCCTTTGTCTCAAGCTATCTCTGGGGCATTTCTTGAAGTTAGCCTGACAGGTTTATTTGTAGCTGCCGGAGCCACAATGTTACTCACTGCACTAGCTTCATCGATGAGCCGAACTCCTGAAGTTAAATCAGTCATTACTAATTTGTCATTGCCTATTTCTGAACCTGTGATTTCGGTGCATAATCTCAATCATTACTTTGGCTCAGGTGGACTACGCAAACAAGTATTATTTAACATTAATTTAGAAATTTATGCCGGAGAAATTGTGATTTTGACAGGCCCTTCTGGCTCAGGTAAAACTACTCTTCTGACTTTAATGGGTGGTTTGCGTTCTGCTCAAGAGGGTAGCTTAAAAATTTTGGGATACGAAATTTGCGGAGCTAATAAACAACAGTTAACTAAATTGCGCCGCCAAATTGGTTATATTTTTCAAGCGCATAACCTGATGACATTTTTAACGGCTCAAGAAAATGTGCGTATGTCATTAGAATTGCATGATCAGTATTTAAATAATGATATCAACAGCAAAGCGATGACCATGCTAGAGGCTGTTGGTTTGGCAGAGCGTCTCAATTACTACCCTGAAAATCTTTCTGGTGGGCAAAAACAACGGGTAGCGATCGCTCGTGCTTTAGTTAGCCATCCTAAAATTATCTTAGCTGATGAACCTACTGCTGCACTCGATAAAAAATCTGGGCGCGATGTTGTTGAACTGATGCAGAAGCTTGCTAAAGAACAAGGCTGTACTATTTTACTCGTTACTCACGACAACCGCATTTTAGATATTGCTGACCGCATTATTTATATGGAAGATGGTCAACTCAAAGGTAATCATTACGAGTCATGAAGAGCTTTGTGCAGCGTTCGTTTAGAAGCTCTTACCACTTTTGTGGTGCGTGCAAATAGCTTCCATCGCATCTAATTCTTCTTTTTTGAAAAACAATTCACCGTCAATCGCTTTCTGACCATACTTTACGCTACGCTTTTTTTGAAGTCAGCCTTGACATCTCGACTTCTTATACAAATATAATTATAGAAATAATTAAAGCTAAAACTAAAATTAAATATTCAATCTAAGCCGGTGATGTAATTCCCGGCTTTTTTGGTAAATCAACAAAAACTCAAATAAATGTCAAATCAACTGAGAATTTTAGTGTAATAAATACTTACAAAAAATGAAATTTAAAATCTGCTATGACAATTTCTATGTCTAATATTCCATAAAACATCTAATTATTGAGAACTCTACCATGAAACATATTTAACTAAACTAAATGCTTTAACAGTCAAGGAGATTGCTAGAGATTGCATTGATATTTTTTCCATGCTTAAAACTTATGGTATTGAATGTCCTAGATGCAATTCCACTCGGCTTGTGAAGATTGGTAGATCTAATGACGTACAAAAATATCTATGTAATGACTGCGATCGCACTTTTCAAGAAAGACCACGGTTTGTGTGTGAATGTTTAATTTTAGGTCATCAGCTAAAATGTCAGTCTTGTCCTCAGTTCTAATCCCGTCTCTAAACTACTTCTGAAATTTTGTTCTCTCTAAACATTCTGCTCGCACGCGATCGCTTGCGATGAACAAAAAAAATTTCAACTTTTGCTATTCTCAAATTAACAAACAATGGTGCTTATGGCTTACGAATCTTGGTCACAAGTGGTAATTCGCACAGTTCTGGAATGGGAAAAACGTAAAGCCGAGCTAAAGTCTACCTCGGATATTCCAGAACAAACAACAAAGTCCAAAAACAAAACTGCCTAGTAACGATACTCAATGGCTGTCCCGAAGTTATCATCTATGCATACTTTTTTAATGCAGCTATTGAGTATTGATCATTTATCTTGGGATTCAAGCCTTTGCTAGAAAATTGTATGAGAACAGCTTGTATAATTCGTTCCTTGGTAATTATGGATTGTTTGGATAAATAATTATCTGTGCCAAGCGGGATCGCAATCTGTTATTTGATGTCATTTTTTAATCCAGAACTTTCAAACTCTATTCTGCTTCTACTCCCAATACAACTCCTTCATACAGTAGTGCGATCGCAAATTCAAATTCGATGCTGGATAGGGTAATAATATCTCCCTCAGTGTATGGATAGTAAAGCCACATTCTTCCCTCTCCCCAACAGTAGCGTTCAACGGAGATTGTTTCTGAATCTATTAATAAATATTCTTGTAAAGAAGGCATTTTCAGGTAATTAGTGAATTTTTCGCCTCTATCTTTACTGCTTGTACTAGGGGAGAGAACTTCAGCAATTATTCTTGGGTTCTGAATAAATTTAAGGGCATTGAGGTCTTGAGGGTCGCAGCTGACGACAACATCAGGATAATAGTAAGGACTTGTAGGTGTAACTTGCACTTTTACATCCGACACATTTACTCTGCAACCTCTAGCACGTAAATGTGGACGTAAGGCTGTGTACAAATTAAGTGCAATGTCATTGTGGGGAATTGTACCACCTGTCATCGCAAAAACCTCGCCGTTGACGTATTCGTAGCGAAGGTCTTGCTGGGGTTCCCATGCGAGATATTCCTCGATGGTCATTTTTTGTGGTTGTTGGGAGATGGCTACCATAGCAAGATTTTTGGAGTTTGTTTTGATTTTAGCTTGGAGGGTAGGATGTTTTTCTCCTCAAGGTGATCGCTCTTTTCGTCCATGTCTGCAATTTGTCATGGTTGCAATGTAATAGTGCGATCGGGACATTTAGTAACGATACTCAATTGCTGTAACGAAGTTTCCATCTACCCATATTTTTTTATGCAACCATTGGCTAGCATCAAAGATTTGCTGAAATAGTATGTGCAATAGTTATGCATAGCTTGAGAGAGCAGATTCAGTAATCGCACTAACAGCTACATATGTACACCTATCCGAAGGTAGATTTAGTGATGTACAAATTTAAATATGGTGAGGCAAATTCCTAGGCGATAAACATCAATCAATGGAAATAATTTTCAGCAGAAAACGACATTTAATATATTGACAAATGGATAGTTTCCGTATGAGAATACTACTCGTGTCTTCCCCAATAACTTTTCTTAAGCAATACCTTAGCCACTTTACGAGGGTAAGTTGATGTATTAACTTCCTTGTTTCTAGGGTTTGGCAAAAACAATAAGTCCTAAAAATTCCTTCAAGGTTTACCACAAGGGTTTTTTAACGTATTGCCTGCATGATAAAAAGTTTGAGCCTCCAAGCTGCCTTGGAAACTAAACGCTCATGTATGGGTTATTTTGCTATTTTTGCCAAAGTTTTTGTAGGCTCTTATTTTGGCAAAGTATTGTTAAGGAAATTAATTTTAACTGTACACTCGGCTAGCTCAAATCAGTAAAAATTATGTAAATGGCTTTGGAATTGCAAATGATCATTTCTCATATTTTACAAGTACTTAACTACTAGTTAACTAGAATTTAACTATAGTACAATAAGCTCCGTTGATGCAGCGATTACACCTTAATATAAGCTTTGATAGTATTAATGTTTAGTTATTCAGACGTAAATGCAGTCTTCTAGTTAACAAAGCTTACATCTACAGAACAGATGACAACTGCTTCACATGATTGCATACTGCTGACATAACATCAATTTGCTTTGATTTGAGAGTGATATCTGACGACAAGCTGCACTGTACCCGTCTAAGTTCATCTTTGTAATGCTCGATTACCCAAACTACGCAACGATCCCCATTTAGTTTACGAATGACATTCAAAAAAAGTTGATTTGCGAATGTTTACTCATGGAGTAATTGGAAGTATGTCTAAATACGTACTGCAACATCTTCTCACCATGCCTTTATTACCCCCTCTTCTAATTTTGGGAGAGGGGGAGGCTAGTGAGTGTGGTAACAACTAATGAGCAAGACTTGTATCGTGCATCTAGCACGTTCAAGTGAGCTAGCAAGATGCTCGTAATTATCAGGATCATCAGGAATCTTCAATTATGGCAATCAGAAACGGAACCGAACTGCCCGATACCCTTACAGGAACCGCGAATGCCGATACCTTACGCGGTAATGGTGGTGATGACCTTCTCAATGGCTTAGGAGCAAATGACTTGCTCCGAGGTGGGAACGATAAAGACTCACTGTTTGGTGGAGGCGGTGCCGACAGACTATTTGGGGATGCAGGCGAGGACTCACTGTATGGTGAAGCCGGTAATGACACTCTAATTGGCGGCACAAGTATTGACGATGTCAATGATGGTAAAGACTTCCTTGATGGTGGTGCTGGTGCTGACTGGGTCTATGGTGGCTTTGAGGATACTGCACAGGGCGGTGCTGGTAATGACACCGTAATTGGTAGCTTCTTAGGTGACGCGCTGTACGGCGATGACACAGAAGGTTCAGTTTCCGGTGGTGCCGACTACATCGATGGCGCAGAGGGCAATGACACTCTCTATGGCGAAGCTGACAGCTTGGCTTCAGGTGGCGCTGATACCATCTTAGGTGGCGATGGCGATGACACTCTCTTCGGCTATGCCGGTAATGACTCCCTTTTAGGTGGAGAAGGTATTGACTACCTCGATGGCGGCGATGGCGATGACGTTCTCGATGGTGGCGCAGGTACTAGTACCCTCTTAGGTGGTGCTGGCTTAGAAACCATCAGAGGTGGCGTTGACGGTGACTTCATCGATGGTGGTGAGGGAGCTGACAACCTCAATGGTCTTGGTGGTAATGACACCATCTACGGTGACTTCGATGCCGAAGAAAGCCTTGCTGGCAATGATGTCCTCAATGGTGGTGGTGGCAGTGACTTCCTCGATGGTGGCGCTGGCGTTGACCGCGTTATTGGTGGGGCTGGCATTGACGTTCTGTTTGGTGGCGAAGATGCGGAAACCCAAACCGCACGCGACACCTTGACTGGCGGGACTGAGACTGATTATTTCCAATTGCTATTCACAGACTTTGTACCAGAACCAATCGATCCCGGTGAGCCAATCGTACCTCCTCCTGCTGGCGACTGGATTACCGACTTCCAAAATGGTACTGACTTCTTCTTGCTTGAGGGTATTGCATTTGAGGATCTAGGATTCCAGAACACCACTATTAATGGAGTGACTGGTACTCGAATCTACGTTCTGACAGAAGGCTTTACTCCTGCTCAATCCGAAAACCTCGCCTTTGTGCAAGGGGTGGGTCGTGCAGCGTTCGACGCATCAGATTTTGTTACCGATACCCCTGTCGTGTAAGAAATGGGTAACTAGGCGGTGTACTTGGGTACCAGCCAAGTAACACACACCTGATAGTTACCCCAGCCATGAAGAGTAGCTACAGAGTCTGGATAACTTGTTGAGCTACTCTTCCGATGAAGTCTCAATTATAGTCTTTTGATTTCGTTTTAGTACTTCAAGGTCATTGAGAAATATGTAGTAGAAATGCACCTAGGTTGGGCATTTTCCCACCATCTTCGGGTTTTGGTGGGCAATGCCCACCCTACACTCTACTGCAATCAAAATATTTCCAGACAGAGAAGTTTTTAGATATCGCAAACACCTCAAACTACAATACGGTTCAGATAAGAGTTGATCCTCCCTAACCCTCCTTAAAAAGGAGGGAATTAAGCCCCCTTTTTTCTAAGGGGGTTGGGGGGATCTGTTGGAATCGAATACCACTAAATGAACCGTATTGCCTCAAACTACACCCACCATATTTTTTGCTTGCAAGATTCTCGATTTCTGCAACGAGTCGGGAATCTGCTTACCTAGGTTAGGGAAAGGTAGGTTACCAGTAATTAAAAAGCCATGCGAATTTTATTTTTACACCCCAATTTCCCAGCCCAATTTCGTCATGTAGCTGCTGCTTTAGCTAAGGATAGACATAACCAAGTTTTTTTTGGGACTACTCGCCAGGATGGTAAATTGCCTGGTGTGAATCGCGTTGTTTATAGCCCTAAACGAGAAGCTCGACCAGAAACTCACCACTATGTCAGACCTTTAGAAAATGCTGTTCTTCAGGGTCAAGGTGTGTATCGGCTGGCAGAACAACTGAAAGCACGGGGATTTGTCCCGGATGTAGTCTATGGTCATTCGGGTTGGGGCCCGACTTTATTTATTAAAGATATTTTTCCGCAAGCCAAGTTACTGTGTTATTTTGAGTGGTTTTATCACGCTCATGGCTCTGATGCAGACTTTGATCCCAGCGATCGCCTGACTGCGGATGATGAAGCCAGGATTCGGATCAAAAATGCACCAATTTTGCAGGATCTATATAGTTGCGATCGCGGTCTTTCTCCTACCTATTGGCAGCGTCAACAATTCCCTTTAGAGTACCACAATAAAATTACTGTACTTCATGACGGAGTTGATACTAATTTTTTCTGTCCAAAACCAGGAGCAAAATTAGTTCTCCCCAGCATTAATCTCGACCTTTCTCACGTTGAGGAACTTGTTACTTATGCTACTAGAGGTATGGAGCCTTATCGGGGATTTCCCCAATTTATAGAGGCGGTGGCTTTACTCCAGCAAAAACGCCCTAATTGTCATGTGGTGATTGTGGGAGAAAACCGCGTAGCTTATGGGAAGAAACTACCCGATGGCAAAACCTATAAGGAGGTGATGCTAGAAAAATACGATCTCGACCTCAGCCGCGTTCATTTTACAGGTTGGTTGCCTTACACAGAATATCTGCAAGTCCTCCAAGCTTCTTCAGCCCATGTTTATTTAACCCGTCCCTTTGTTATATCTTGGTCGTTAATGGAATCCCTAGCTACAGGTTGTTTGGTAGTGGGTTCGAGAACTCCGCCTGTGATGGAAGTCATTCAAGATGGGGTCAATGGCTTGTTAGCAGATTTCTTTTCACCCCAGGAAATATGCGATCGCATTATCGAAGCCTTGAATCATCCAGATAAAATGGCTGCGATTAGGGCAAAAGCAAGGCAAACAGTTCTAGAACGCTATGATTTAGCCCAATTATTACCCCAACACCTGCAATGGATACAGCAAGAAGATAGCAAACTAGTTTCCCCTTGGGAGGGAACGAAGTTAGAGTCAATAGCCCCTGTAGAACATAAGGGATTTGGCGGAAAACAGCAAAAAGCTGAGAAATCATCTGCCAAACTCTTACAAGTTCATAATCAGACTTTGACAACTCAAGAAATTATTCCCCTGTTAAGTCGATACCAACTGCTACCAAAGCTTCAGCAAGAACTGATAATTGACGATGCAATCGCCTCTTTTACCTGCTCAAGCGAAGAACAAGCCAAGTGTTACCAAGAGTTTTGTCAACAAAATCAGTTGTCATCAGAAGTGGAACGCCAAGCTTGGTTACAGCAGCAGAATATTAGCGAAACCCAATTTTTAGAGCTAGCAACTCGCAACCTGAGAATCGAGAAATTCAAAAAAGCCACCTGGGGTAGCAAGTTAGAGTCTCATTTTCGCCAATTGAAACCGAAACTTGACCAGGTTGTTTATTCTCTGATTCGCATTCGCGATGGCGCTGCTGCTCAAGAACTTTATTTCCGCCTGCTAGAAGGTGAACAATCCTTTGCCGAAGTAGCAAGGCAATATTCCCAAGGAGCAGAGGCTCAGACTGGCGGATTAATAGGGCCAGTATCATTGAGTATGCCTCATCCCCAGTTAGTCCGTATTCTTGCTGTAAGCCAACCCGGTCAATTATTGCCACCGACCAATATTGGAGATTGGTGGTTAATCGTGCGCCTAGAAAAGTTTATCCCAGCCCAACTGGACGAATCGATGCGGCAACGGTTACTCAACGAACTTTTTTTTACTTGGTTAAAAGAGCAACTGCAAAAAGCTTCTCAACCACAACCTTTAGCAGTCAAACATTCAGCTTGAACCCCTAATTTTTTCATTCTTTAGATACGTAATATGCCAGCTTTAAACTTTAGCGAACAACTCTTGGTCGGAAACGACTTTAGCGGTCAAAACCTGAATGGCTCAACATTTTTCAAAGCCACACTCCAAAACGTTCTATTCGCTCCCAACGACCAAGATACCCGCACACAACTAAGAGGCACTAACTTTGAAGAAGCGAAACTATACAATGTTGATGCCTCAAGAGCTATCTTTGCTGCTAATGCCAACTTTGGCCCAGCTACTCTTTATAAGGCGGTATTAGAAAATGTCAATTTCCGGGGAGCAAACCTGACTGGGGTTAATCTCTCATTAATTAGCACCAAATTCATCAACTTCTCAAACGCTAATCTCACTAATGCCAGTCTGCGAGAAGCCAATCTCAGCGGTGAACAGTCCGAGCGACCAAACCTGAGAGGAGCTAACTTTACTGGTGCTGATTTATATAAAGCAAACCTAAAAGCTGCTGATCTGACAAATGCCAATCTTAGCAATGCCAAGTTAGAAGAAACTAACTTTGAAGCAACTCTTTTTGTCAATGTCGATGCCACCGGTGCTGATTTCCGCCTAGCAAAACTCACAGATATTACCCTGCAAAACTCTACCTTTGACCTAGCTAATTTAAGTAATGTTGTTCTGAGTGATGCACCTCTCGAACCAGGTCAGACGGGAAACGTTAAGTTTCGCGGTGCTAATTTAAGTGGCTTTTTGGCAGATGATGCCGTTTTGATTGGTGCTGATTTTAGCCCCCATATAGCTGCCAATAGCACTGTGACGGTAACAAACCTTACAGGTACTAAATTTGATGATACTGATTTGAGTGGAGCTAACTTCACTCAAGCTAACGCAGAAGGTGTCTTTATTAATGGGCTGGCGGTGGGTGCAAATTTCACCAACGCCAACTTGAGGAATGCTAACCTAGCTAAAGCTAACTTTACAAATGCTACCTTTGTGGGTGCGGATCTTACAGGTGCAATCCTGGTTGATGTCATTGGTCTAATCGCTGGTGATAGCAATAACAACACCCTCAACGGTACAAGCGAGAATGATAACATCTTCGGCTTTGATGGCAGCGACAACCTGAACGGATTTGGCGGAGATGATTATCTCGACGGCGGCGCTGGTAATGATGCTCTCAACGGCGGCGCTGGTAATGACGCCATGAAAGGTGGAACTGGTAATGACACTTATATTGTCAATACCTCCGGTGACGTAATTATTGAACTTGCTAGCCAAGGCACTGATACTGTCCAGTCTAGCGCCACTACCTATACCTTAAGCAGCCATGTAGAAAGGCTGACTCTCACAGGTACAGCGATAGAGGGCATTGGCAACGAGCTCGCCAATACGATTACAGGTAACGCGAGCAACAACAACCTCAAAGGCGAAGCAGGCAACGATACCTTGAGTGGCGCTGGCGGTGATGATACCCTCGACGGCGGCATAGGCAATGACAGCTTAGTAGGAGGTGTAGGCAACGACACCTATATTATCGATAGTACCGCTGATGTAATTCTCGAAAATGTCAGTGAAGGCACTGATACAGTCCGCTCTAGCCTTGCAAGTTATACTCTTGGTGCCACTTCCAACCTAGAAAACCTCACCTTAATTGGCACTGCCCAAAATGGCACAGGTAATGCGCTGGCTAACATAATCACTGGCAACGAGAGTAATAATACTCTCAACGGTGCTGGTGGCAACGACACCCTCATTGGTAATGCCGGGGATGATACCCTCAATGGCGACGCAGGCACGGATACGATGAGCGGCGGGACGGGTAACGACACATATATAGCTGATAGCACTGGAGATAGTATTACTGAAAATGCTAATGAAGGCACGGATATAGTTCGATCTAGCGCTGCTAGTTATACCTTGGCTGCCAATGTAGAGAACCTGATTTTAATTGGCACTGCCCAAAATGGCACAGGTAACGAGCTTGACAATACCATCACAGGTAACGAGCTTGACAATATCCTTGATGGAGCAGGTGGTAATGATGCCCTCATTGGTGGTCTGGGCAACGACACATATATAGTTAATAGCGCTGGGGATAGTATTACTGAAAATGCTGGAGAAGGCACTGATACGGTTCAGTCCAGCCTTTTTACCTACACTTTAGGCAGCAATCTGGAAAAGCTGACTTTGATTGGCACTGCCCAAAACGGCAAAGGTAACGAGCTTGATAACACCATCACAGGTAACGAGCTTGACAATACCCTCGAAGGCGCTGCTGGTAATGATTCCCTCATTGGTGGTCTAGGCAACGATACTTATATTATTGATAGTGCCAGTGACGTGATTATCGAAAATGGCAGTGAAGGCACTGATACAGCCATTTCCAGCCTCGACTACACCTTAGGTAGCAATCTAGAAAACTTAGTTCTGGTAGGCACTGCGGTCAATGGCACAGGCAACGATCTCGCCAATAGCATCGCAGGTAACGAAGGTAATAATAGCCTAACTGGAGGATTGGGTAACGATATCCTGTTTGGCAATGCTGGTGCCGATACCCTTTTGGGAGGCGGTGGTGCCGATACCCTCGATGGCGGTGATGGCGATGATAACCTCAATGGTGGAGGTGGCGCTGATTCACTCATAGGTGGGGCAGGAAATGATGTCGTCACTGGTGCTGATGCTAATGATATTTTGGTCGGCGGTATAGGCAACGACACAATCACAGGTGGTGCAGGTAGCGATACGATTCGCTATGCCAGTGGTGATGGACAAGACAGAATTAACGGATTCACTACAGGCGCGGGTGGAGATGTCCTTTCCTTCAGCGGTATTGGTGCCATTGATGTGTTTTACAACGCCGCAGGTAATACCGTGTTCCGCATCGGAGACGGCATTGCTGGAAATGCAGATTTCAATACAGGCCAATTGTTGCTCACCTTGGTTAACACTTCCTTCACGGCAGCGGATATCAGCACTAACATTGACCCCACTAACACAACTATCTTCCAATTCTCGTAATTGAAAGGGCGATCGCATTGGGTGCATTTGAAGCGATCGCATCTTTGAAAAGTTTGGGTTGCATCTATATTTTTTGGACTAATTAAAAACTTATCTATTTTTTGAGGGATTGCATCATGGCAGTTTTAAACTTTGACGGACAAACCTTAATCGGAACTAACTTCAGAGGTAGGAACCTCAACGGTTCCAGCTTTTTCAAAACCAGACTCGAAGGTGTGCGATTCGATCCCAACGCTTCAGGTGTCGCCACACAATTAAGCGGTACTAACTTTGGTGAATCTTTTTGGCTGAATGTCAATGCCAGGAGTGCCATCTTTGCCCCTACTGGCAACTTTGGCCCAGCTAATTTGTCCCTAGCGACATTAGAGAATGTCAATTTCAGTGGTGCAAACCTCACAGAAGCTAATCTCTCGCTAATCAACACGAAACTAATTAACTTCTCCAACGCCAACCTGACCAATGCCAATCTGCGAGAAGCCAATATCAGTGGCGAACAGTCAGAGCGGCCAAACCTGAGAGGCGCTAACTTTACCGGAGCTGACTTATTCAAAGCCAATCTCAAAGCGGCTGACTTTACAGGAGCTACTTTAGTCAATGCTAGTTTACTGGACGCGAACCTGGAAAATACTGTCTTGGCCAATGTAAATGCTAGAGGTGCTGACTTTCAATTAAGTAATTTCACAGATGTCACGCTGCAAAATGTTAACTTTGACCTAGCTAATTTCAGCACAGTCTCTTTAACTGATGCCATACTCGATCCATCACAGCCAGCCAATGTGAGTTTTCGTGGTGCTAATTTAAGCGGATTCCTGACAGAAGATGCGATTTTAACGAGTTCTGATTTTAGCCCCTTTGTTGAGGCTAATGGCACCGTGACCATCACGAACCTGACTGGGGCTAAATTGAATGACACTGATGTGAGTGGATCTAACTTCACTCAAGCTAATGCCGAAGGTATCTTCATTAATGGACTAGCCATTGGTGCAAATTTTACCAATGCCCGTCTGGTTAACGCTGATTTATCTAAAGGTAATTTTACTAATGCCACTTTCATCGGGGCTAATCTGACAGGTGCGATCGCAGTTGATGCCATTGGTCTATATATTGGAGATGAACTCGACAACACCCTAATCGGCACCATCAGCGGCGATAATCTCTTTGGCAATGGTGGTAATGACAACCTCAGCGGTGGTGCAGGTAGTGATTATCTTGATGATGACGCTGGTAATGACATTCTCAATGGTGAAGCAGGCGCTGACACCCTCGTTGGTGGTGCAGGTATTGATGAACTCAACGGTGGCGGTGGTAATGACTCTCTGATTGGTGGTGGTGGTGCTGATAACCTCACTGGTGGTGGCGGTAACGATTTCCTCGACGGTGGACTAGGCAATGACGCAATGTTTGGTGGGGTTGGCGATGACATTTATATAGTTAATAGCACAGGAGACACTATCACAGAAAACGTCAACGCAGGCATAGATAACGTCCAGTCTAGTGCTGCTAGCTATACCTTAAGCAACAATGTAGAAAACCTGACTCTGATTGGTACTGGTCAAAACGGCACTGGTAACGCACTTAACAACATCATCACAGGCAATGATGGCAACAATATTCTTGATGGTGGTGCAGGTGATGATAATTTGGTAGGTGGTTTAGGCAACGATACATACATCATCGATAGTGCATTAGATACGATTACGGAAAACGCCAACGCAGGTATAGATACTGTCCAATCTAGCTTCGACTATACCTTGGGTGAGACTCTGGAAAACCTCACTCTGGTTGGTACAGCCCTAAGCGGTACAGGTAACGCAGCTGCCAACACTCTCACTGGTAATGAGGGCAATAATAACCTCAATGGATTAGGTGGTAACGATATCCTCTTTGGCAATGCTGGTGACGATACACTTCTGGGAGGAACTGGCAGCGATACCCTCGATGGTGGCAGCGGTAATGATAGCCTCGTTGGTGCAATCGGTGCTGACTGGCTGACTGGTGGTGCAGGTAATGACACCCTCACTGGTGGTGATGGTAATGACATATTTATCTTTGCACCGGGCTTTGGTAGCGATCGCATTGTCGGTTTTGCCGATGGTGTAGACAAAATTGACCTGAGGGCATTTGCAACAAACTTCGGAGCTTTAACGATTACTCCTACTCCATCTGGCTCACCTGCTGTCATTTCCATCGGTACAGATACGATTACCTTGGCAGGCTTCAGTTCTGCCAATGTTGATGCTAGCGATTTTATCTTCAGCTAACTTTGCACGCATCTGCTTTTTGAGCGAATAAAGGCAGAGGGCAGGAGGCAGAAGGCAGAAGGTAATTAGATGAGGACTGTTAAACAAGAAAGTATTTAATGTGTGGTCGTATTTTAGCGAATTCAAATTATTTTGGTAAGACAATTAATTGTCCTACCAAGTTTAGTGTTTCCCAGACAATTTTGACTTAGCAAATCTAGCTTAAAAAGGGTTTAGAATCATGCGGATTCTCTTTACCATTGCCCACTTTTTTAATCCTAATAGCAATGGTCAACATGGCTCTCAAAGGAAAGACCCCCGACCCCGCCTGCTGGCGTTAGGCCGGAATCTTGCTGCCTTACATCAGCTATTTAGCAAATCTCAAAGTATGATCGATATTGGGCAGCGGCTAGCCTTTCCTGCGAACCAACCGCAGTCCTACGATCTAGACATTGTTATTTGCACAACCCAAAATAATCATCTTCTCAATCAACTGCCTTTACCTGGCAATTTTTATCAGCATCATTCCACACAAGCGGAGCCTTTAATGTTAGGGTTTGAGTGCCAAGCTGTCCTGCGAGATTATTTAGGAAAGTACGACTATTATTGTTTTTTGGAAGACGATTTAATACTTCACGATCCTTGGTTATTTATCAAATTAAACTGGTTTACTCAACAAGCAGGTAATCTCAATTTACTTCAGCCGAATCGGTATGAAGTCTCTACCCAAAATCTGTCCTGCAAAGCCTACATTGATGGTGATTTAGTACCTCAGCTAACTGCCAAGTTTCAAAATGTCAAAGAAAAACCACAACTTCAGGGGACAATTATGGGGATGCCAATTACATTTCGGCGGACACTTAATCCCCACTCTGGCTGTTACTTTTTAAATGCTAATCAGATGGCTTATTGGGCTAGCAAACCTTATTTTCTTGACCGCGATACCAGCTTTGTTAGCCCTCTAGAAAGTGCTGCAACTTTGGGCATTATGAAAACATTTCGGGTTTATAAACCAGCACCAGAACACGCAAGCTTTTTAGAGATTCAACACTTTGGTGCCGGATTTATCGGTCTCATCGGTCAGCAGGTAAGTTTAGCAGCGAGTTGAAGTTTCTCATTTAAATTTCTCCGTTCAGATATTCACTTGATTATGTTTTTGAAATTCAACCACAGATGGACTGCGATCGCCTGTTTCCAAATGCTCTCCAAATATCTGGAAATACCTTTTACAGCTGGCGAATGGTAGACCTCACCCCTCGATTAAGATAAAACAGTTCTCTCGCATCTTTGAAATCACGCCCACAGGACTGGGGCTATCGTTACAAAGCCTGTGGAGGCAGGCTACCCTTCGGAACCATTCTATGGTGAGTCCAGCCCCCGTCTTGGCAGTCTCCGTCACGATGGGGGACTGGCGAACCCGGAGGGTGATGGCGCGATTTCGGGATAAGTGAGGTATCTTAGGGACTTCCAGAAAATAAATTATCCAATTTATTCAGATAATATTTTTCTTTCTCCCCCTGCTCTCCGAAGTTGCTCCACTTGGGGAGCCACCCCGTTGGACGGGTTCCCCGGCTTGAAGGGAGTGGCGTGAAACCCCAAGACCGCACTTCTCCTGCTCCCTGCCCCCCTGCCAACACAGCGATAGGATATTTTTTTAGTTGGAAGTCCCTTACCCCTGATTCACCAGCAGCATTCTAGAAGGAGTAGGCAATCAAGCGTCGGCTTTCTGTAAAGTGTCTTATTGCTGAAACTACAATACCAAAACCTTTGGGGGTATTTCATGAAACCATCACGGGGACTGATTTTCCGTATTAAATGTGAATTTAGTGTAAAAACTACGGTAGAATCTTTTTTAATCAGATCAATTGACTTACTTAAGCCTAAGTAATGCACCTTTTACAATTTGCTGTTTAAACCTCGTCCAAGTTAAAAACTGGAGTTTTTCAACAGAGAATAGGCAAGCTATATAGGCTTTGAGGAAGTGCAGTTTTAAAAGTTTTGGGTGAATATAATTCGCTACTACACAAGCAAAGTCCCCCTGCGCGGACTAACAGAAAATTAAGAGGATGTTTGAAAAGTCCTCTTGTTGGTATCAAAAGTTTTAGATCCCTCTAAATCTCCCTTAAAAAGGGAGACTTTGATTCTGATTACCCCCTTTTTAAGGGGGTTAGGGGGGATCAAAAGTCCATAAAGTCGCAGCAAAACCCTTTTCAAACAACCTCTAAGGTTTTTAAACCTGCAAAGGCAGGTTTCGTCTGTGTAGCCGCGATTTCTAATCGCCTGGGCAAGTGATAAATTAGACTTTACAAACATCCTCTAAAAGAGATTTATTGATTGTCAGCTTAATTTTTTTACTAAGGACTGACAAGAGAATGAAACCGAAAAATTCATTACAAATATGCTACAGAATCATATTTAGCCTACGCACACAGATCGTATTAGGTTATATCCTGCTGATGCTATTTTCGTCTGCAGTGGGCACTTTCATCGTCGAGCAAGTTCTGTTTTTTCAAGTAGAAGAAAGGATTAGAAAGTCTCTAGTTCAAGAAATGCAAGAATTCCGAATGTTGGCAATAGACGGAATCCATCCCAAAACTCATAAACCTTTTGGAGATGACCTCCATACCCTGTTTAAGGTCTTTCTCAAAAACAACATTCCGGATGACGATGAGTTTTTGGTAGCAATCTTGAATGGGCAAATTTACAGAAATAGTCCGCTAGCCCTTCCTAGTTGGTTCAAATTAGATTTGCCTATAGTCAAAACTTTATCTCAAACCAAAACACCCCTGAAAGGTGAGTTTTTAAGCGTAGATGGTGAAGACATAATATACCTAGCTCAACCAATAATCAGAGGCAAGAATCATGGAGTATTTGTAGTGTTTCATGCGACTGCTGGCGAACGTGACGAGGTGCGTGAGGCAGTTGTTGTGATTATGAAAGTCACGTTTGTCATCGTGGTTAAATTTTCCTTTTTGGCTTGGTTATTAGCAGCACGGGTGCTAAAACCTCTACACCTGCTGACTGAGGCTACTCGCTCAATTGGGGAGACTGACCTAACACGACGCATACCTGTAAAAGGTGCAGATGAAATTGCCGAACTCACTATTACCTTTAATGAAATGCTCGAAAGGTTAGAAACAGCGTTTTCTAGTCAACGAGATTTCATCAACGATGCCAGTCATGAACTACGAACGCCAATTACAATTATCCGAGGTCATATCGAGCTGCTGGGCGATGATCCTCAAGAACGGCAGGAAACTGTAGAATTAGTCATTGATGAGCTAGACCGCATGAGCCGCTTTGTAGAAGACATGCTGTTATTAGCTAAGTCTGAACAACCCGGTTTTTTAAATTTAGAAATTGTCGAAATTCATTCGCTAACTTTAGAATTGCACACCAAAGCAAAAGCTTTAGCTCCGCGAAACTGGCGCTTGGATACTATGGCTAGTGGTCGTCTTCAGGCTGACCGTCAACGCTTGACTCAGGCAATCATGAACTTGGCTGAAAACGCTACACACCATACCAAAGAAGGTGATGTGATTAGCATAGGTTCATCTGTGAAAAATAATCAAGTGCGTTTTTGGGTGCGTGATACTGGCGAAGGAATTCCCCTACATGAGCAACGGCGGATTTTTCAGCGCTTTGCTCGCGGCTCGATTAATCGCCGTCGCTCTAATGGTGCTGGCTTGGGCTTATCGATTGTACAAGCCATTGTAGAAGCTCACAACGGTTGGATTGAACTTTTCAGTCGCCCACGTGGCGGCTCTACTTTCACTATAGTCATTCCTCTGAAACCTATCCCCAAAGACAGAGAACCAGGGGATAAAAATTCATTTTTTCATAGTCCCAAGTTTTGGCAGGGGGCAAGGCGACAAGAAGCCAGGAGCAGGGGAGTCGAGGAAGATGAGGGAGGCAAGAAGACGCGGGACGCAGAGAAATGACAAATGACAAATACTCTATACCCAATTTTCAAATCAATCACTAGAAAATCCCAAAACCAAGCATGAGAATCTCTTTATTCCCCAGCTTCCCCTACTCTTTCAATACATAAGGAATACCTTCCTGATGAATTTCCAGCAGCAATTGCTATTTTCGAGTACTCAATTGATATTTCGGCGAGGGCATTTATTATTATCCCTTCTACCCTCTGCCCGGTTGGTGAGCGAAGTTGAACCTCTGCCCTCTGCCTTATCTTCAATCCAGGAGGTATTAGTTAGATGAACCGAATTCTCATAGCTGAAGATGAACCGCGCATTGCCAGTTTTTTACAGAAAGGGCTGAAGGCTAATGGTTTTACTACTGCTGTAGCTAGCAACGGTGATGAAGCTCTGTTTATGGCTTTTAGCGATGAATTTGACCTGCTTATCTTAGATATTGGTCTACCGGGTAAAAATGGGTGGGAAGTGTTGGAAGAATTGCGCGGTCAGGGAGAACTGCTACCAATCATTATTCTAAGTGCTTGTGACGATGTGCAAGATAAAGTGACTGGTTTGGAAGGTGGTGCTGATGACTATGTTACCAAGCCGTTTCGCTTTGAAGAATTGCTAGCTCGCGTTCGTTTACGGTTGCGTGACTATCACTTGCCTCAACGCAAAGATGAGATGATACTTTGCGCAGGCGATATTTTACTAGATTTACGTGCCCGGAAAGCAAAAGTAGGCGATCGCTATATTGAACTAGCCGCTAGAGAATTTACTTTAGCAGAAACTTTTCTACGTCATCCAGGGCAAGTCTTAAGCCGAGAGCAACTACTCAGCCATGTCTGGGGTTATGACTATGACCCTACATCTAATATTGTTGATGTTTACGTTGGTTATCTGCGTAAAAAGTTAGGTAGCGACTGCATAGAGACAGTGAGAGGCATGGGCTATCGTCTGCATACATGAGAAATTTCTCATGAAAGCTTTAATACTGATTCATGCAGGTAGATAAAAATAGATCTCAGTCAATGCTAACAACGTAATTTTTGCCCTACCAAATCTACCAGATGCTAAACATACCAATTTGAAACGATTTTATGTGCAATCAAAACAGGGGGCAAATAAGGATGGGTGAAAATGGCTAGATATCTAAAACTAGAAATAACAGAAACAGCGGAGTACCTAGAAAAGAGTCTAAAAAACGCAAAAAGCGCATCGGAGAAAGAAAGATTGCAAATGCTATGGTGGCTGAAAACAGGTCAAGTCAACCAGCATCATAAATTAAGCCAATTGTTAGGGCGCAGCCCAGCAAGCATTACCCGATGGTTGCAACAGTATCGACAAGGAGGGTTGGCGAAACTGTTGGAAGTAAAAACAGCACCCGGAGCGCAAAAAAAAATCCAAGGTGAAGCGTTAGAGAAGTTGAAACATCGTCTGAATTCCCCTGAAGGATTTAGTAGTTACAAGGCCATAGTCACATGGTTAGAGCAAGAATGTGGGCTGAAAGTTAAATATGAGACGGTAAATCGGTTTGTGCGGGAAAAGTTGAAAGCAGATTTAAAAGCGTCACGTGCAGTCAAAGTGAAGCACAAAAAAGCCGTAGTTGAGGGTTGTAAAACAACTTTCGTCTGGCACAGCAAGAATTAAAAAATGAAGAGTTCTAACCCATGAACTACGAATTACGAATTACGAATTAGTAATTAAAACTATAGGAGGTAGCGTGATAAATATTACTCAACTGGAACCAGGAAGAATTGCCAAAGCAAAAGCAGGGTTTACCACTCGTCAAGTAGATGTTAATGCGATCGCCACACTGTTAACTGGAGATATCAAGCCTGAATCTGGTGATTTAGTGTTGGTAAGAGTAGACTCAATTGGTCAGCATGAACGCATCGACCAAGTTAATGGTCGTAAAGCGATTATTTTTACTGGTGATGAGTTGGTTCTTTGCTATGGTAATCGTTATGCCCCCGATCAATTTGAAGCCGAGATTCCGGATGATTTATCACCATGCCATTTAGCAGCCGCAGGTGGGTTGGCAGCAAAAGTTCTGTCTCAACACGCCAAGATAAAATCGCCCACCGCCGTTACTCCCATAGGTTTACTGGGGGATCAACAAGGAAAACGTGTGAACTTGGCTGATTGGGCTTTACCAGCAACTAACTATATTGGGCAAAGACCTTGCACAATTGCTGTTGTCGGTACATCAATGAACTCTGGTAAAACAACCACCGCCGCCAACTTAATTAACGGTTTGGCAAAATCGGGAATGAAAATCGGTGCAGCCAAAATTACTGGTACTGGTGCTGGTAACGATGTGTGGCTCATGCACGATGCTGGAGCTAGCTTAGTTTTAGATTTTACCTCAGTTGGTTTTGCTACCACTTATCGCGCTACTCCTAAACAAGTGCAAGATATTCTGGTGACACTGACTAATTACCTTGCCGCCCAAAGCGTAGATGTAATTGTGTTAGAGATAGCCGATGGATTATACCAAGATGAAACATCAGCTTTAGTTTCCTCCCCAACATTCCGCCAAACTGTCGATGGTGTCCTGTTTGCTGCTGGTGGGTCGCTGGGAGCAGCCGCAGGCGTGGAATGGTTGCACAAGCATAAACTGCCTGTACTTGCCATCAGTGGTTTAGTGACTGCATCTCCCCTAGCGGCGCGGGAAGTTGTTAAAGCTACAGCCATACCTGTTTTAGATTTGCAAGCCCTGAGAACAGAATCACTTAACTTATTCGCTAGAGCAAAAGCTGTAGAACTTCCACCTCTGGTTTTCTCATCTGCTGTTCCTGTTTCTGGTTCATTAATGACGATGCAAGAATGAGGGTCAAGAGTCAAAAGTCAATAGTCAAGAGTCAATGGTCAAAAATTGGACTTTGGACTTTGGGCTGTTGATTTTTGATTCTGGACTTTTGACAATTTTGATATAAGTCTGCTTCTTTCGGCTGAGTAATTGCAAATTAAATAAATATGCAGATTCCCCGGACATTCAATGATATCCGCTTGTGGCTGCTTACTCGCTTAGTGATTAATGGCTTTTGTCAAGCAGCGGCCACATTAGCCAATGCGTTTTTGGTAGAACTAGCCTTTGACAAATTAATTACAAACACCGATCCTAGCATTAATTTAAAGTTTTGGGAAATTGGTCTGGGTTTGGCGGCGGCAGCTGTTGTTGTTGCCTTACTCCGGATCGTGGAACGCACTGATGCTGAAAGCATTGGTCAAGAATACGTCTACGAAATCCGCATGATTTTGTACGAACGTTTAATGAACCTTTCCCCTCGCGCTCTCCAAAGTCGCAGTCAAGGCGGAGTGATGCTACGGTTTGTCAGTGATTTAAGTGCTATCCGTCAGTGGGTAAGCTTGGGATTAGCACGGTTAGTAGTAGCAACTACTACAACAGTAGCATCATTATTTGCTTTGTCATTTGTAAATGTGCGTTTGGCTGTAACAGTTGCCGTAGTTTTAGTGATTGGAGCCTTAATTGCATTCAGGTTGAGTGGGCGAATGCGGACTGCCGCCAATGAGGCTCGAAATCGTCTGAGTAGACTAGCGGGAAATGTTAATGAAAAAGTAGCCGCGAACGCAGTTGTGCAAGTTTTTGGGCAGTCTCAGCGCGAGAAAAGGCGTATTGCTCGCCAATGTCGCGATTTAGAACGGGCAATGGTAGATCGGGCGGTAGTAGCTGGCCAAATGCAAGGTATTACCGAAGCAACTACGGCGATCGCTTCTGGCGCTACTCTGTTAATGGGAGCGTTAGAAGTAGCAGCCGGTCGCACTACTCCCGGAACTGTGGTTGCTGCCATGTCAATTGTCAGTTTTTTAATGCCGCGTTTGCGGGATTTGGGTAAAGTCCAAGAATACTGGCACAACTCACGGGTAGCACTGACAAAGATTAAACAATTTCTTGCTATTCCCGCGATGGTAACCGAACTGCCCAATGCACCTGATTTGCAGATGGGGCCAGGATGTTTAGAGTTTGATGGTGTTAGTCTCAAAGGAGCATTACATAATATAAGTGCGATCGCTTTTCCTGGTGAAATTGTCGCCATAGTCGGCCCCAATGGTGCTGGTAAATCAACACTACTTTCTTTAGCTGCACGCCTGATTGACCCCAATCGAGGCGTAATTCGTTTAGATGGACAAGACTTAGCAAAATACAGTTTAAAATCTGTCAGACGAGCAATTGGCATGGCAGCATTAGATTTACCACTACTACGGGGAACTGTTGGCAAAAATCTCCGCTATCGTTGGCGAGATGCGCCCATTGAGGAAATTACCAGAGTTTGGCAATTGTGTGGCATTGATGAAATGCTAGCAGAACTGCCAGAAGGAGAAAAAACCAGAATTTCCGAAGGTGGCAAAGGCTTATCAGCAGGACAACGCCAAAGGATTGCACTAGCAAGGGCAATTTTAGGCAACCCTCCCGTCTTACTACTTGATGAAGTCGATGCTAACCTAGATGCCCAAGCCGTTTCTGTTGTAGATCGAGTGCTTGCAGAATATCAAGGCACAGTTTTACTAATTACTCACCGCAAAGAACGCCTAGCCGCAGCCGATGCAATTTGGTACTTAGAAGCCGGTCGGCTAGTGGAAGCTGGAGCCACTAAAGAATTATTAGCAAAAGATGGGCCTACTAGTCGCCTGTTTTCATCTCAAACAGAAGATGTGTTGTCTTCATGAGGAAGGGGATGAGGGAGATGAGGGGGATGAGGAAGAATAACAAATAACAAATGACAAATGTTCAAGGAATTTCCTGTGGTGATGAATTGGGTTGAGGAGTTTGTTGCGGAGATAGGCGGAGAACTAGGCAGAGTTAACATTGTCAGGTTAGCGCCCAAAGGAAGAGTTTACAGTCACATTGACCACGGTGAATATTATAGATTGCGCGATCGCTATCATCTTGTACTCCAAAGCCAATCAGGTAGTTGGATGAAATGCGGCAGTGAAGAAGCTGTGATGCATAAAGGTGAATTGTGGTGGTTTGACAATAAACAACCCCATGAAGCTTTTAATCCTTCTGAGCAATGGCGGATTCACATCATCTTTAATGTGCTGCCGGAAGTTCCTATTAGCCAATCAATTTAGGGATGAATGTCTCACGCAAAGGAAAAAATATCCTGCGTTTATGCAAATCTCTGGCTGCTCTTGGTGCTATTTTACTATTGTCAAATTCATCCTTGGCGGCTGAAACTGAAAATGATGAAAAATCTCTTTTCCATGCTTTAAAAAATACAACTTCTGTTTCGCAGTTATCAGATATAAAATTTACAGATTGGTCATTTCAAACATTGCAATCTCTGGGGAAACGCTACGGTTGCAATGTTGATTTTCATAGCTTATATAAAGGTAACTCTATTCTCACACGACATGCATTTGCTATCGCTTTAAACACGTGCTTGTTACAGCTTAATCAACTAATAAACGCTGATAAGGCGGTAGTGAATCAAGATGATTTAGAGACTTTGAACAGGTTGCAAAGGGAATTTGCTACAGAATTAGCTTCCTGGCAACGCCGGGTGGATACTTTAGAAGTACAAACGGCTCAATTGCAAGCACAACAGTTTGCCCCGACTACCAAGTTAACAGGAGAAGCCATCTTTGCAGTTACGGGAGCATTTGGTGGGAAGAAAAGCGATCGCAATACCAAACCCATAGACAATAATATTGTCTTGCATAACCGTGTGCGTTTAAACTTTGATAGTAGCTTTAGCGGCAAAGACCGTCTGAGAGTTCGTTTGCAAGCTGCCAATATCTCTAGCCTAGAAAAAGCCACAGGTACAGACATGGCTCGTTTAGGGTTTGAGAGTGATAATGAGAATGATCTAAAAATCAGCCGCTTAGAATATAGCTTTCCTGTAGGTAAACAAGCTAGAGCTTCGATTGGAGCTATTGGTAGTGAACTAAGTGATTTTGCTGATACAGTCAATCCTTTTTTTATTAGTAGCAGTCGTGGTGCTATCTCCCGCTTTGGCAGATACAATCCGATTTACCGCCAAAGTACTGGTACAGGTATAGGTATAGATTATGCACTTAGCAAAGATGTTAATTTCAGTTTTGGTTATATCGCTGACAATGCGAATAATCCACGAGTAGGAATTAGTAAAAGTCCTTATGGGGCAATTTTTCAGCTAACCCTTAAACCTGTGGACAATTCTAAAATTGGTCTAACTTATGTCAGGTCTTATAATAACTTGAACACAGGAACAGGTAGTGAACTTGCTAATGATCCTTTTAATGATAGAAGTGACAGTATCACTGCAAATTCTTACGGAATAGAAACGTCTCTAAGACTGAGCCGTCGTTTAACTATAGGTGGTTGGGTAGGTTTGACAAAAGCTACCGCCGAAGATATTACAGGTAAACCCAGCGCCAGTATTTTTAACTATGCCATAACTTTAGCCTTTCCAGATTTGGGAAAAAAAGGTAACTTGGCAGGTATAATCATCGGGCAGCCACCAAAAGTTATCAGTAACGATTTTGCTAAAAAGTATCAAGATGAAGCTACATCTTGGCATTTAGAATTTTTATACCGCTTCCAAGTTAATGAAAATATTGCTATTACACCTGGGTTATTAATAGCCACTAATCCTGAGCACAAACATAATAGCGATACAGTTTATGTTGGCACAATTAGAACTACGTTTTCCTTCTAGCTGCACTGGTGAATCCAATGGGAGCTGATCCAGGCACGGAGACCGTGACAGTGATGAATTTTTCGCCGGATGTGCTAGATCTAAATGGCTGGGCATTGGCGGATAGACAGAAGCGGAAGTCTCCTTTGCGCGATATTCGCTTCAAAGTAGTCCAAAAACAAAACCGTCTAGTAACGATACTCAATGGCTGTCACGAAGTTACCATCTACGCAGATTTTTTTAACGCAGCCATTGAGGATTGCTCTTTTATCTTGAGCATTAAGTCCTTGCCAGTAACTTTTATTAGCAAAAGCGCGTATAATGCGTTCCTTAGCAATCAAGGATTCTCTGGATGCATTATTGATTGCTCCCAGTGCGATCGCAATCTGTTCTTTGAGGTCATTTTTTATTTGTTCGATTGCTGAACTTGGTGGCAAGGTTTCCAGATTATTCAGCGATGCGCGGAGAGTTTTGACTTCTGGGGGTTCCTCTACAATAGGTGGCTCATCTGTTTCTACCAAGTTTGCTAACCGTTCGGCTTCTTGTGCTAATAAATCCACCACTTGAATATCTAATATTTTTGATGAAATCATATTTTTATTGCTACAGTTACCAGCTTTATACAAACGGCACTGAAAATAATAGATAGCTTGCCCATCCTTATTTACCCGTTTTGCATGGCGTGTCATTGAACCGGAGCAATGAGCGCATTTGATTAAATTAGAAAATGGATTCACTTCGTTATCTTCTCTTGAAGCCCATCGGTTATGGCGATTACCTCGGATAATTTGTTTTATTTGTTCGTGTTCAGTACAGGTAATGATTGCCTCATCATCATGGGTTCCCCATTTTACCTTCCACTCGTCAAAGTGTTTTCGCTTGCCCTTTGATTTAACGTAAGTATCAAAAGGTAAGCCTCCTGCGTAAACAGGATTGACTAATAATGCTTTTAAGCCTGGTATTGACCATCTCAGCCCAGACCAAGGATAACGCAAGGGGTGGTTAGCTTTATTTGGTGTAAATACAATTGTATCTAAGTCGTCGTCGCTGATAATCCGTGAACTTGTTTCTGACTTGTTCCAATCAAAAGCTTTTGTTTCTATCCCAAAATCTGAGTGCAATTTACGAACAGTAGCAGCAACTGAACCGCACTCAAAAAAAGTGTTAAAAATATACCGAGCTACGTCAGATACAGTCAATTCTCTTCGTTCTGCTAACAAACAAACGCATGGTGAATCATCACGGACATATTTATCTTTGTGGATACGGTATCCCAATGGGGCAACTCGGTGACTTTTCCCTTGGTCTATCCGATGACGACGTTCACTTTTTAATCGCTCTGTTACCATTCTTACCTCAAATTTGGCAGCGGCAAGCAACATATCAATCGTTAATTCCCCGCCAAGACTATCTGGGTCAACTCCTTGATCTAGGGCTATTAGTTTAATTCCTTTGGAACGCAATACTTCCAACAATGAATAAAACAAACGCGATGATGAGCCGATCCGATCAATCCGGGTAAATTGCAGAGATATTACCTTACCCTTTGCAGATGTCTTCAAGTCATTAATTAATTGTTGTAGCCCTTCTCTGACTTCGGTTGTCCGTGATTGAATATCCCAGTATACTTTTGAACATCCAGCATTCTGCAAGCGTTCTATTTGCTTACGCAACGCACCTTTATCTGTTTGCTGCTCCTCACCGCTGACTCTTGCGTAACCCCAACTTTCCATAAGAACGCATAGACACAACCTTTATTATATTTGATAGTGGATACTTCTATTCAAGGAAATTCTCTGAGCAGTTGCAAAAGCGTCAACCCCAGATGAAGTATGAAGGATAAATTATGAATTATGAAGTATTAAACCTCGAATTTCAAGCTTTACACTTCAAAGTTTGAGCTTAAAACCTGAAACTTCGAGCTTAAAACCTGAAACTTCGAGCTTAAAACCTGAAACTTCAAGCTTAAAACCTGAAACTTCAAGCTTGGAACCTGAAACTTCAAGCTTGGAACCTGAAACTTCAAGCTTTGAACCTGAAACTTCGAGCTTAAAACCTGAAACTTCAAGCTTTGAACCTGAAACTTCGAGCTTTGAACCTGAAACTTCGAGCTTTATACTTCATCCTTCATCATTCATAATTCATAATCTTAGAACCAATGCAAAGCAACTGCATTTATCTCGATAATAATGCCACCACTAAGGTAGACCCAGAAGTTGTAGAGGCGATGCTGCCCTACTTAACTGAATATTACGGCAATCCCTCTAGTATGCACACCTTTGGTGGACAAGTTGGCAAAGCGGTAAAAACAGCAAGAGAACAACTTGCAGCCCTTCTGGGAGCAGATGAATCGGAAATTGTTTACACCAGTTGCGGAACTGAAGGCGATAACGCCGCAATTCGCGCCGCACTGTTGGCGCAACCAGAAAAGCGACACATTATTACTACCCAAGTTGAACACCCAGCAGTACTTAATGTCTGCAAACAATTAGAAACCCAAGGTTATAGTGTTACTTATCTTTCGGTAAATGGTCAGGGGCAAATAGATCTAAATGAACTAGAAGCTTCCTTGACGGGTAACACCGCCTTGGTGACAATTATGTATGCCAATAACGAAACCGGCGTGGTTTTCCCAATCGAGCAGATTGGATTGCGGGTGAAAGAGCATGGTGCTTTGTTCCACGTAGATGCGGTGCAAGCAGTGGGAAAAATCCCATTGAATATGAAGAATAGCACCGTAGATATGTTAACCCTATCCGGCCACAAAATTCACGCACCCAAAGGAATAGGCGCTTTGTATGTACGGCGCGGGGTGAGATTCCGTCCCTTCCTCATTGGGGGACACCAAGAACGTGGACGCCGTGCAGGGACAGAAAACGTTCCAGCAATTATTGCTCTAGGCAAAGCTGCCGAACTGGAACTGTTACATTTAGAAGAAGCGACTAAGAGAGAAAAAAGGCTGCGCGATCGCCTAGAAAAAACCTTACTCGCCAAGATTCCTAACTGCGAAGTAAACGGAGATCCTACGCAGAGATTGCCAAACACCACCAACATTGGCTTCAAGTATATCGAAGGTGAAGCCATCTTACTCTCGTTGAACAAATACGGTATCTGTGCTTCATCTGGTTCTGCTTGCACCTCTGGCTCTTTGGAACCCTCCCATGTATTACGGGCAATGGGCTTACCCTACACCACCTTGCACGGTTCCATCCGCTTCAGCCTCTGTCGCTACACCACAGACGCAGAAATCGATCAAGTAATTGCGGTTATGCCTGAAATTGTAGAACGTTTGCGCGCCCTTTCACCCTTCAAAAATGACGAAGCGGGTTGGCTGCAAGCGCAGGAACAAACATTGGCTCATCGCTAGGGATTAGGGATTAGGGACTGGGAAAAGTTTTCTTAATACCCAATACCCAGTACCCAATCCCTGATACCCAATCCCCACTCAAAACTCATCACTCAGCACTCGGAACTTAATATGTGGGACTACACAGATAAAGTATTAGAATTGTTTTACAATCCCAAGAATCAGGGAGCAATTGAAGAAGCTGATGAATCTGGGGTGAAGGTAGCAACTGGAGAGGTAGGTAGCATTGCTTGTGGTGATGCTCTGAGACTGCACCTGAAAGTTGAAGTCGCCAGCGATAAGATTCTCGATGCTCGCTTTCAAACTTTTGGCTGCACTAGTGCGATCGCATCTTCCAGCGCCCTCACTGAAATGATCAAGGGTTTAACTTTAGATGAAGCCCTGAATGTGTCCAATAAAGACATTGCAGAGTACTTGGGTGGATTGCCAGAAGCTAAGATGCATTGCTCTGTCATGGGGCAAGAAGCGCTAGAAGCCGCAATTTATAATTATCGTGGCATTCCCCTAGCCACCCATGATGACGATGATGAAGGAGCGCTCATTTGTAGTTGCTTTGGTATCAGCGAATCCAAGATTCGGCGCGTGATTCTGGAAAATAACCTCACTGATGCCGAGCAGGTAACAAACTACGTCAAAGCTGGTGGCGGATGCGGTTCTTGTCTGGCAAACATTGATGATATTATTAAAGATGTACAGAAACAATCCGTCATACCTGCACTCAACAACTATGGCGTGACAGTTGCAACAGATATTGTTACTGCTAAACAGCAATCACAGCGCACATTGACCAACGTGCAAAAAATTGCACTGATTCAAAAGGTATTAGATGAAGAAGTCAGACCCGTTCTGATTGCTGATGGTGGCGATGTGGAACTGTACGATGTAGATGGCGATCGCGTTAAGGTTCTGCTGCAAGGAGCTTGTGGTTCTTGTTCTAGCAGTACAGCAACACTGAAAATAGCTATAGAAGCGAGGTTGCAAGATCGCGTCAGCAAGAATCTGATAGTCGAAGCGGTTGAACCATAACTCTAGATTTTACGCACTGCACAAATACACCCTAATGTGCATCAGCCAAGACACAGATAGGATTTGACCGACAAAATGTCTTCCCATCAATGCTTCAATCCTACTGACAACAGACAGCTAAAGCACATAGGCAAGTATTAAACGCCTAATTGCGAATTCCATAATCCAACTCGCTTCAAAGGAATAAGGATATGAGCGCAACATTGTACGACAAAATTGGCGGACAAGCAACTATCGAGAAAGTAGTTGATGATTTGCACAAACGCATCCTAGCAGACAACAGCGTTAATACTTTCTTTGCTCATACAGATATGGCGAAGCAGCGTGGTCACTTTATTGCTTTCGTATCTCAGTTACTTGAGGGGCCAAAGCAATATGCAGGCCGCCCAATGGAGAAAACACACGCAGGTATGAGTGTACAGCAACAACACTTTGATGCAGTTGCGAAACACCTCAGTGACGCAATGATAACAAATGGAGTGTCTGCTGATGATATTAGCGCTGCAATGGCTCGCGTCTCAAATGTCAAAGGCGCTATTTTGAACAAGTAACAGGACTTAGACATTGATAGTGAAGGAATACGTCAGTCAAGTCCTACTGGGTAAGTATTTGTAAAGTGCGTAATTTCCTTTGTTAAAAGTCAGGACAACTTACAAATGACTATTAACAAAGAACAAACAGAGATTTGACGAGGAACATAGATGTCTTTACTACCGATAGTTTTTGCTGTGGAGCGATCGCCTCCAGCGGGCACTTAGTGCCAACGCCCCTGGCGACGTTCTACACAAACTCACTGCCGTAGCTCAACAGGCGTGAGACCCAAACCCAAAGCGAAAGACCCACCAACCAACCAATTGCAGGAAAACACGAACCATGACTGACGAAAACATTAGACAGATAGCTTTTTACGGTAAAGGTGGTATCGGTAAATCTACCACCTCCCAAAACACCCTGGCAGCTATGGCAGAAATGGGTCAGCGCATCATGATTGTAGGTTGCGACCCCAAAGCTGACTCCACCCGTTTGATGCTCCACAGTAAAGCTCAAACCACCGTGTTACACCTCGCTGCTGAACGTGGTGCAGTAGAAGACCTAGAACTTCACGAAGTAATGCTGACCGGTTTCCGTGGTGTTAAGTGCGTGGAGTCTGGTGGCCCAGAACCCGGTGTAGGTTGCGCCGGTCGTGGTATCATCACCGCCATCAACTTCTTAGAAGAAAACGGTGCTTACCAAGACCTAGACTTCGTATCTTACGACGTATTGGGTGACGTTGTGTGCGGTGGTTTCGCTATGCCTATCCGTGAAGGTAAAGCACAAGAAATCTACATCGTTACTTCTGGTGAAATGATGGCGATGTATGCTGCTAACAACATCGCTCGCGGTATCTTGAAATATGCTCACTCCGGTGGTGTGCGCTTGGGTGGCTTGATTTGTAACAGCCGTAAAGTTGACCGGGAAATCGAATTGATCGAAACCCTGGCAGAACGGTTGAACACCCAAATGATTCACTTCGTACCTCGTGACAACATCGTTCAACACGCAGAATTGCGCCGGATGACCGTTAACGAGTACGCACCTGACAGCGATCAGGGTAACGAATACCGCGCCCTAGCTAAGAAGATCATCAACAACGACAAGCTCACCATCCCCACCCCCATCGAAATGGACGAGCTAGAAGCATTGTTGGTCGAATTCGGTATTCTCGACGACGATACCAAGCACGCAGAAATTATTGGCAAGCCAGCAGAAGCTACTGCTAAGTAAGCCATGACCCAGGAAAAGGAAAAGGGAAAAAGAAACACTGGCATAAATTCCCTTTTACCTTTGATCTGACTTCTATCCCCCCAGGGGACTTAGTGTCCCCAACCCCATAGGGGAAATCCCTTCCTATCCCGGTTCCTTAGGTGCAAGAGAGGCAAAAATGACTCCTCCAGAAAACAACAACATCATCGAAGAAAGAAAAGAACTAATTAAAGAAGTTCTAGACGCTTATCCAGAAAAAGCTAAGAAAAAGCGGGAAAAGCACTTAAACGTATACGAAGAAGGTAAGAGCGACTGCGGCGTTAAGTCTAACATTAAGTCTCTTCCTGGTGTAATGACCGCTCGTGGTTGTGCCTATGCAGGTTCTAAGGGTGTGGTTTGGGGCCCTATTAAGGACATGATCCACATCAGTCACGGGCCTGTAGGTTGCGGTTACTGGTCTTGGTCTGGCCGTCGTAACTACTACATCGGTACTACTGGTGTTGATACCTTTGGTACTATGCACTTCACCTCCGACTTCCAAGAAAGAGACATCGTTTTCGGTGGAGACAAGAAATTATTTAAGCTGATTCAAGAACTCGAAGTTCTTTTCCCTCTCAGCCGTGGTGTTTCTATTCAATCTGAATGTCCCATCGGTTTGATTGGGGATGACATCGAAGCTGTAGCTAAGAAAGCAGCTAAAGAAATTAACAAGCCTGTTGTACCTGTACGTTGTGAAGGCTTCCGTGGTGTTTCCCAGTCTTTGGGTCACCACATCGCTAACGACATGATCCGTGACTGGGTATTCCCTAGAGCAGATCAAGCCAAGAAAGATGGCACACTCAAGTTTGATGCTACTCCTTATGACGTAGCAATCATCGGTGACTACAACATCGGTGGTGATGCTTGGGCTAGCCGCATCCTGCTAGAAGAAATCGGCTTGCGCGTAGTCGCTCAGTGGTCTGGTGATGGCACAATCAACGAAATGTTGATGACACCCAATGTGAAGATGAACCTCATCCACTGCTATCGGTCGATGAACTACATCAGCCGTCACATGGAAGAGAAGTATGGTATTCCCTGGTTAGAATACAACTTCTTCGGCCCCACCAAGATTGCTGAATCTTTACGGGAAATCGCTTCTAAATTTGACTCGAAGATCCAAGAAAACGCTGAGAAGGTAATCGCCAAGTATCAGCCTACAATGGATGCGATCGTTGCCAAATACCGCCCCCGCTTGGACGGTAAGACTGTCGCCATGATGGTTGGTGGTCTGCGTCCTCGCCACGTTGTACCCGCTTTCCAAGATTTGGGTATGAAGATGATTGGTACAGGTTATGAGTTCGCTCATAATGACGACTACAAACGTACCACTGGCTACATCGAAAACGGCACCATCGTTTATGACGACGTTACCGCTTACGAATTCGAGGAGTTTATCAAAGCGCTGAAGCCTGACCTTGTAGCTTCCGGTGTGAAAGAGAAGTACGTCTTCCAAAAGATGGGTCTTCCTTTCCGTCAAATGCACTCTTGGGATTACTCCGGCCCTTATCACGGTTATGACGGGTTTGCCATCTTCGCCCGTGACATGGATTTAGCACTCAACAGCCCAACCTGGGGATTAATCGGCGCTCCTTGGAGCAAGAAAGCTGAAGCTAAAGCTAAAGCTGCCGTCTAGGGAAATGGGAAAGAGATAAGTAGGGATAGCCTGGGGCTAAAACCCCAGGGGGGAGTTGGGAATCCAAAATTCAAAATTAAAAATTCAAGATTTGGAATTTTGTATTTTGCATTTTGAGTTTTGAATTATATTCCCATACTCCATCCCAAGTCTCGTTACCTGCCCTCATCAAAAATCCTCATTCCTCAATTAGTAACGACTTCAGTCAGCTTGGAGATCCCGAAATGCCTCAGAATCCAGAAAAAATTCAAGATCACGTACAACTGTTCCACCAACCAGAGTACCAACAACTATTTCAAAACAAGAAAGAGTTTGAAAACGGTCACGACCCTGAAGAAGTAAAACGGGTTGCAGAATGGACAAAGAGTTGGGATTATCGTGAAAAGAACTTCGCTCGTGAAGCTTTGACCGTTAACCCTGCTAAAGGTTGCCAACCTTTAGGCGCTATGTTCGCTGCTGTTGGCTTTGAAGGTACTCTACCCTTCGTTCAAGGTTCTCAAGGTTGTGTTGCTTACTTCCGTACCCACTTAACTCGTCACTACAAAGAACCATTCTCTGGCGTTTCTTCTTCGATGACTGAAGACGCAGCGGTGTTCGGTGGTCTGCAAAACATGATTGATGGCTTGGCAAACTCTTACAAACTTTACAAGCCCAAGATGATTGCTGTCTGCACCACCTGTATGGCAGAAGTAATTGGTGATGACTTGCAGTCATTCATCGGTAACGCTAAGGAAGCGGGTTCAGTTCCTCAAGATTTCCCAGTTCCCTTTGCTCACACTCCTAGCTTTGTTGGTTCCCACATCACTGGCTACGACAACATGATGAAGGGGATTCTGACTACCTTAACCGCAGGTAAGAAGAAATCTACCAGCAATGGCAAAATCAACTTCATCTCAGGTTTTGATACCTACGTTGGCAATCTCCGGGAAGTAAAACGCATTGCTTCTCTGTTCGGTATTGACTATACCGTTCTGTCAGATAACAGTGACTATCTGGATGCACCCAACACTGGTGAATTTGATATGTACCCAGGTGGTACAAAGCTAGAAGATGCAGCTGATGCAATTAATGCTAAAGCTACAGTTGTTCTGCAAGCTCACTCTACTCCTAAAACTCGTGAATACATCGCCAAAGAGTGGCAGCAAGATGTTGTAGTTTCTCGTCCTTGGGGTATTAAAGCTACTGATGAGTTCTTGATGAAACTCAGCGAACTGAGTGGCAAACCAATTCCTAAAGAACTAGAAATCGAACGCGGTCGCGCAGTTGATGCGATGACTGACTCCCATTCATGGGTTCACGGTAAGCGCTTCGCTATCTACGGCGACCCAGATTTAGTTTACAGCGTAGTTGGCTTTATGCTGGAAATGGGTGCTGAACCTGCACATATTGTGGTTCACAACTCCAATGACGTGTTTGAAAAAGAACTTCAAGCATTGCTAGATTCTAGCCCCTTCGGTAAGGATGCAAAAATCTGGGCTGGTAAGGATTTATGGCATTTACGTTCTTTGTTGTTCACCGAACCTGTAGACCTGTTAATCGGTAATTCCTACGGTAAGTACCTGTGGCGCGATTGTAAGGTTCCCCTCGTAAGAATTGGCTATCCAATCATGGATCGTCACCACCTGCACCGCTACAGCACCATTGGTTACCAAGGTGTAATCAACCTCCTCAGCTGGATTGTTAATACAATCTTTGAGGACATCGATTACAACACCAACATTCCTTCTAAGACCGACATTTCCTACGACTTGATTCGTTAAGAATCACATTCACTCGCGGCGTGTCTAAAAAGTAAAAAGTAAAAAGTTTAAAGAAATATCTTTTTACTTTTTACTTTTCACTTTTTCCTTTTACCGAAGATATTGATTATGGATAGTATCAGTCACCATCACTCTCATCCCCATCCAAATTACCATCCACCTAATTCTAAACGCTCTGGCTCTTTTGACATCCTCAAACCTTTACGTCGTTTTGTAGATGGAATCCGAGTAAAAAATTCTCGTTTTGCTCATTTAATTTGTCAAGTCATTCCTTGTTGTTGCCCTTTTGAGCGTAATATTAACTTGTTTGGCCGGAGTTACCATATTCCACCGCTATGCAAACTCAATCCTTTGTATGACGAGTTTGTCATGTTGCGTTTTCGTGCTCTATCTTATCTTGCTGATGAATGTGGAGAGGATGTCACGAAATACATTTGTTAGGCATTAGTCATTGGTCGTTTACCATCTTGCAAAAGTCAATTTTATGAAAATGAAACCACAGATAAACGCTGATAACCACGATTTATTGGTGTCAATGTGGTGTAGATAAGATTTTTGCAGGAAATTGATTAGAGATTAATTGTTGGTCAGGTCAATAACTGAAACTGACAACGAAGAATTAACAACTGCCATCCAGCAAGAGAAGAGAGATGAAAATTACCCAAGGCAAAATCAACGAGCTACTTAGTGAGCCAGGATGCGAACATAATCAGCAGAAGCAGGGGGAAAAGAAAAACAAGTCTTGTACGCAACAGGCGCAACCAGGAGCTGCTCAAGGGGGTTGTGCCTTTGATGGCGCAATGATTGCTTTAGTACCAATTACCGATGCTGCTCATTTAGTCCATGGCCCGATCGCCTGTGCTGGTAATTCCTGGGGTAGTCGTGGTAGTCTCTCTTCAGGCCCCCTGCTCTACAAAACGGGGTTTACCACTGATGTGGGTGAGAACGATGTCATCTTTGGTGGCGAAAAGAAGCTCTATAAAGCCATTCTGGAACTACACAAGCGCTACAATCCGGCGGCGGTGTTTGTTTACGCCACCTGTGTGACTGCTCTGATTGGCGATGATATTGATGCTGTCTGCAAAGCTGCTGCCGAGAAAATTGGCACTCCGGTTATTCCGGTAATTGCACCTGGATTTATTGGTAGTAAAAATTTAGGTAACCGCTTTGGCGGTGAAGCTTTGCTGGAATATGTAGTAGGAACGGCAGAACCAGAATACACTACACCTTACGATATAAACTTAATCGGTGAGTACAACATCGCCGGCGAAATGTGGGGAGTGACACCACTGTTGGAAAAATTGGGCATCAGAGTCTTATCGAAAATCACAGGTGATGCTCGCTATCAAGAAATTACTTACGCTCACCGTGCCAAGCTGAATGTGATGATCTGCTCACGAGCGCTGCTCAACATGGCGAGAAAGATGGAGGAGCGTTACGGCATTCCTTACATTGAAGAGTCTTTCTACGGCATCGATGACATGAACCGCTGTCTGCGGAACATTGCTGCAAAATTGGGTGATGTTGATTTACAAGAACGCACAGAAAACCTGATTGCCGAAGAGACTGCTGCTCTAGATTTGGCTCTGGCTCCCTATCGTGCCCGCCTCAAAGGTAAGCGCGTTGTCTTGTATACCGGCGGTGTGAAGAGTTGGTCAATTATCTCCGCAGCTAAAGACTTAGGCATAGAAGTTGTTGCCACTAGCACCAGAAAAAGTACAGAAGAGGACAAAGCCCGGATTAAGAAGTTAATCGGTAACGATGGCATCATGCTAGAAAAAGGCAATGCCAAAGAACTGCTGCAACTGGTTAAAGATACCAACGCCGATATGTTGATTGCTGGGGGTCGTAACCAATATACAGCCCTTAAAGCCCGGATTCCTTTCCTTGACATTAACCAAGAACGCCACCATCCTTACGCTGGTTATGTGGGAATGGTAGAAATGGCAAGAGAACTGTATGAAGCTCTCTACAGCCCAATTTGGGAACAAATCCGCAAGCCTGCGCCTTGGGATGAGGAAACGGGGATGTTCATCGCCTCTGATGAAATCGGCTTAGTAGAAGAGGTTAGCTAATGGCGATCGTTACTGCTCCTAACAAAGCACTTACAGTTAATCCCCTCAAGCAAAGCCAAGCTTTGGGTGCATCTTTAGCTTTTTTGGGATTGAAGGGAATGATACCCTTGTTTCATGGTTCTCAAGGTTGTACTGCCTTTGCCAAAGTCGTGTTAGTACGGCATTTCCGAGAGGCGATTCCCCTGGCAACTACAGCCATGACAGAAGTAACTACCATCTTAGGTGGTGAAGAGAATGTGGAACAAGCGATTCTCACCCTGGTAGAGAAGTCCCAACCAGAAATTATTGGTCTATGTAGCACTGGGCTAACAGAAACTAGAGGCGATGACATAGAACGTTTTCTTAAGGATATCCGCGATCGCCACCCAGAATTGGATCGCCTACCGATTGTATTTGCCCCAACACCAGATTTTAAAGGGGCTTTGCAAGATGGCTTTGCTGTGGCGGTGGAAAGCATAGTTAAGGAAGTTCCCCGACTCTGTGCAACCAGAATCGAACAAGTGACCATCTTGGCGGGTTCGTCTTTTACGCCAGGGGATGTACAGGAAATCAAAGAGATGGTAACAGCCTTTGGGCTAGTTCCTATCGTTGTACCTGACTTGAGTGCTTCTTTAGATGGACACCTAGAAGATTCTTATAGTGCTGTGACAGCCAGTGGGACAACTGTCGCTCAACTACGAGAAGTTGGCGGTTCTGCATTCACGATCGCACTTGGTGAAAGTATGCGAGGTGCAGCGCGGATTCTGCAAGAACGGTTTGGTATTCCCTATGAAGTTTTTGGTCAACTGACAGGCTTAGAATCTGTAGACGAGTTTCTACACGCGTTGGCAATTCTCAGCGGTAATAGCGTCCCAGAAAAATATCGCCGCCAGCGTCGCCAACTGCAAGATGCGATGTTAGATACTCACTTTTACTTTGGTGCTAAACGCGTATCCTTAGCCTTAGAACCAGACTTGTTGTGGTCAACAGTGCATTTTTTGCAATCAATGGGAACGCAAATTCATGCTGCGGTGACGACAACGCGATCGCCTCTTTTAGAACAACTCCCGATTAAAAGTGTAACCATTGGTGATTTGGAAGACTTTGAAGATCAGGCTGTTGGATCTGACTTGTTGATTGGCAATTCTAATGTAGGTGCGATCGCTAAACGCCTTTCCATCCCTCTATATCGTCTGGGTCTGCCCATTTACGATCGCTTGGGTAATGGTCAATTTACCAAAGTTGGCTACCGAGGCACAATGGAGCTTTTATTTGGTATTGGCAATCTCTTTTTAGAAGCAGAAGAAGAGAGAGTTAAACACTTTCACGGAGATTGGTAATAGGGATTGGTGGCTGGGGACTAGGGACTAGGGACTAGAAACTGGGAAAGAGTGTTTTTAGATATTTAAATATCCGATACCCAATACCCAACCCCCAGTACCCAATCCCCAATCCCCGATTCCCGATCCCTAATCTAGGAGACTAATAATGAAAATTGCCTTCACGACAAGTGACCGGGTTCATATTAATGCTCACTTCGGATGGGCAAGACAAATTGATGTATATGAAGTCTCAGATGAGGGATATTCATTTGTTGAGACTTTAAACTTTGAGGGCGACCTCAAAGAAGATGGGAATGAGGATAAAATCACACCAAAACTTGAAGCAATAGGTGACTGCACAATTATTTATGTTGTGGCAATTGGCGGTAGTGCTGCTGCTCGTTTAATTAAAAAAGGTGTTACACCTATTAAAGCGCGATCGGAAGAAGAAGAAATCGCGGAAATATTAACGAAATTAGTCCAAACTCTCAAAGGGAATCCGCCTCCTTGGTTGCGTAAAGCTTTAAAGCAAAAAAACACAACATTTGAAGATGTAGTAGAAAATGAAGCAACCGTATGAGCGAAAATAACAGTGTTAATGGAACCACTAGTACTATAGCCTCTACCTCTCCTTTTCTCAAAACAATAGTGCAACAAATCCGGGGACAAGATACCTATGGTGTCTACCGGAATTGGTCGGATGATTTAATTCTCAAACCCTATGTAGTTACCAAACAAAAGAAACGTGAAATTTCTCTTGAGGGCGAGGTAGATCCGATCACCCAAGCACGGATTATGGCATTTTATCGAGCTGTAGCCGCTTGTATAGAGAAGGAAACAGGTTTAATTTCTCAGGTTGTGGTTGATTTAAGCCATGAAGGATTTGGCTGGGTGCTTGTATTTTCTGGGCGTCTTTTGTTAGTTGCGAGAACTTTACGAGATGCTCATCGCTTTGGCTTTGACTCATTAGAAAAAGTTGCAGAAGAAGGAGCAAAGCTAGTAGAAAAAGGCGTTGATTTGGCAAAACGCTTTCCCGAAGTTGGCAAGCTTTAACTAGTTCTGAGTTCTGAGTCAAGAGTTTTAAACTCAGCACTCATTACTCAGCACTTTTTAATAAGGAGAGGCTGATGGTGCAAGCAGAAGATAAAAGTATTGAGGAACTTCAAGGTAAGATAAGACGCCTCAACAGTAAGGCAGGTCAAATGAAAATGGATCTGCATGATTTAGCGGAGGGGTTACCAACAGACTTTGAGAAACTCATGGATGTTGCTGCTGAAACTTATGAAATCTATCGTCAATTAGATGAACTTAAGAAGCAGCTAAAAAAATTGGAGAAGGGTCAATGAGCGGTACTATTGATGAATTTAAGCAACTCGTGGATGCAGAAGAATACTTTCAATTTTTTAACCTGCCCTACGACCAAAAGTTTGTGAATGTAAATCGTTTACATATTTTGAAGAAATTCTCCCAATACATGAGAGAAATTGATGAGAATTCTCCTGAATTCAATTCAGAAGAAAAGCTCAATCAATATGCCATTGCTTTGCAAAAAGCTTATGAGGTATTTCTCGAATCAACACCCCAAGAACAAAAGTTGTTCAAGGTGTTTAATGAGAAGCAGAAAAATGTAGTCAAGCTGACAGAAATCACTTCTGATTAGGAGGTAAAAAGTGGTAAACCTAACGCCTACCGAATTAGAACGCTATAGTCGCCAAATGATGCTCCCTAATTTTGGCGAACTAGCTCAGAAGCGCCTGAAGTCAGCGACGGTTCTGGTTACGGGTGTGGGGGGATTAGGCGGTACGGCGGCGCTTTACCTAGCAGTAGCGGGCGTTGGGCGACTAATCTTAGTTCGGGGTGGTGACCTGCGGCTGGATGATATGAATCGTCAGATTCTGATGACAGATGATTGGGTAGGTAAGCCAAGGGTAATCAAAGCTAAAGAAACTTTGGAAGCGATTAATCCTGATGTCCAAGTAGAAATAGTTCATGATTACATCACCCCGGAAAATGTAGACTCGTTGGTACAATCTGCTGATATGGCTCTTGACTGCGCCCACAATTTTACGGAGCGCAATCTGTTGAACGCAGCTTGTGTGCGTTGGCGTAAGCCGATGGTGGAAGCTGCAATGGACGGGATGGAGGCTTACCTGACTACGATTATTCCTGGTGTAACTCCTTGTTTGTCCTGTCTATTTCCAGAAAAACCTGATTGGGATCGGCGTGGCTTTTCAGTTCTGGGTGCTGTTTCTGGGACACTGGCTTGTTTAACAGCTTTAGAGGCAATTAAGCTGATTACTGGGTTTAGTCAACCTCTATTGTCGCAGTTATTAACAATTGACCTGAGCCGGATGGAATTTGCCAAACGCCGTTCTCACCGCGATCGCTCTTGTCCAGTTTGCGGTAACAGCGCACCCTGGAGATACGCACAATCTGATTCTATGGAACCCACCAGCAATTGCACAAAATAGTTGATTGTTCTCATCAATGCAAATATCACGGATGCAATCTTGCAGTTGGTAGCTATATTCAGTACCTGGTTATTCCTGGGTTGACGCCTCGTTGTGATAGCTACGCCAATTAAGCTGCTGATTGTGTAAATACACGACACAAACCCACACCTGTAATTAAAACAACCAATCGCTACAAATCAGGAGATTTGATGACTGTTACTTTAACAGAAAAAGCCGAATTTCGTCTGCGGGCATTCTTAGCTGGTTCTGCTCCCGACCCCAACGGCGCAACTAAAGGCGTTCGCATCTCTGTAAAAGATGGTGGTTGCAGTGGCTATGAATATGGAATCGATATTACTAGCAAACCGCAACCAGACGATTTGGTAGTTCAACAAGGCAAGGTATTGCTTTACGTTGATGCCAAAAGCGCACCGTTATTGCAAGGAGTTGTAATCGATTTTGTTGATGGGGTAATGGAAAGCGGCTTTAAGTTTACCAACCCTAATGCAACTGATAGCTGCGGTTGTGGCAAGTCGTTTAAAGCAGGCGACTGCACTCCTGACGGTGTACCTTGCAGCTAATACTGTTTCAGACTTGGTGAAGTCATTAATGTGGAGTCTGGCCGCAATTCTATTGGTGGCAAGGTCTGACTGTAGAGGATTCCCGCAGACGCGCTTTGCGTAGCTGCACAAAAAGTAGAACAGGGAGACTGACAAACTCCGGGAATTAAACCTAATTGTATAAACTTAGAGGAGAATCGGAAAATGGCTACCTACCAAGTTAGATTAATCAACAAAAAGGAAGACCTCGACACCACAATTGAAGTGGATGAAGAAACCACAATTTTAGAAGCAGCAGGAGAAAGTGGTATTGATTTGCCCTTCTCTTGTCACTCAGGGTCTTGCTCTAGTTGTGTTGGTAAGGTTGTTGAAGGTGAAGTAGATCAATCTGATCAAATCTTCTTAGATGATGAGCAGATGGCTAAGGGCTTCGCTTTACTTTGCGTTACCTATCCCCGTTCTAATTGCACTATTAAGACTCATCAAGAACCATATCTTGTTTAAAGTGCAGTTATAGCTTGAACTAGGATGAAGATACTTTTCATCCTTCATCCTAGCCTGGGACAAGCTGTTTTAAAAGCATCTACATAATTCCTAATTAATAAGTGGTTAAAAACAAATTTTTATATTTGAAAAACTTATTCAGTTTTGCTATTTGCATTCTTTTAACTGTAAATATTAATATTAACTCCTGAATTTAAATGTTTACCCCTTTTAGTGTTGCAGGCTGTTCATTAAAAATGGGCGTCACAGTAGGAACTAAAATCACTTTAATACAACGCTTTCCCTCTTTACAAATCAAAACTCAAGACAGAATTAGGGCAATAAATTGGGAAATAGCTCGTATAATTTATGTGCGTATAGTTGCTAGTTAATATTCAAGCAAATAGTAAATAGCAATATATATAATTATGTAGGGCTAGCAATGCCCACCCTAAGAACTTCAAATTAAGTAAGATTTCTCTATCACAGCAATATAAAGCGGCGACTTACAAGAAATGGTAAGTCGCCTACAGTTTAATCAACAGCAACTATCACATCTGATGCTTTAATTACGGCGTAAGCCTGCTTCCCTTCTGCAAGGCCAAGCTTTTCTGCCGATGATTTTGTGATTATCGCTACTACTTCTACCCCAGGTGCTAATTCTAAAGTCACTTCCGTATTAACGGAGCCAGCAACAACTTGTTTGACAGTAGCTTTAAGACTATTACGAGCGCTAATTTCCATGTTTCGTTTGCTTTTTAATTATTAATACTTAAAAAACTAGCAAATTATTATTTTTATAATAAAATATTTTAAAATTTCTTAATAAATATGTATATAAGGCATGACTTTAGCATAATTCTGTTGTTCTTCAAGCGTATTCTCAAATATTCATAAGTGATATTTAGATTGTGCGATCGCCACAGCAATTAAGTAAACTCTTATCTTTAAAATATTTAAATTACTTAGAACAGTTCTTAAACTTGATTAAAATGAGGCAAAATAAAATCAATTAATATGTATGTACTCAAATTTATATTATCTTGTATCCTTTATTACTATAAATACAAAATTTATCTTAGGTGATTACTAAGTTTTAACTTTACGTTTACAGGCTTTTTACCTCTGTTTATCAAAACGACGCTATGTTTTGAGTGCTAAGTTTTACTTTATTTTTGTAGTTTTTACAGAAATAAATGTAATTCATTTAAACAAATGTAGACAAATGAAGAAGCCTAAGTTTTTCAGAGCTATTCTACCTATTGCCATACCAGCAGTATATTTTGCTCTATTGAATTACACACAAAAGCCCCTTGAAGCCCAAACCTCAAGTGTTCATTTAGCAATGGGTAATCCTAGTAATGCTGGCAGTAGTTTCAGTAATTATTTATTAAGCAAAGCTCAGTATGCGGTTTCCCATAACTGCTACAGAGGGACACCCAATTGGGTGAGTTGGCAGTTAAACACATCATGGTTAGGAAGTGCGCCGCGTCAAGATGATTTCCGTGCGGATACTACATTACCTTCAGGCTGCTATCGAGTTACTTCTTCCGATTACACTGGTAGTGGCTTTGACAGGGGACACATGACTCCCTCCGCAGATAGGACAAATACGATTGCCAACAACTCAGCTACTTTCCTCATGACAAATATGATACCCCAAGCACCCGACAATAATCAGGGAATATGGGCAAATTTAGAAAGTTATTGTAGAGATTTAGTAGTTAATCAAGGTAAAGAACTCTACATTATTGCGGGTTCCTATGGTACTGGTGGAACAGGGTCAAATGGAACAAAAACTACAATTGCTAATGGTAAGGTTACAGTCCCAGCCAGAACTTGGAAGGTTATTGTAGTCTTAAATAGACCAAATTCTGGAGCTAGTAGCGTAACTACTAGCACAAGAGTAATTGCTGTAAACATACCTAATACACAAGGTGTCAGATATGCAGACTGGAGAGACTACAGAGTTACTGTTGACTCCATCGAAGTGAACACTGGTTATAATCTACTTTCTAATGTCTCTACATCTGTTCAAAGTACAAGTGAAGCTAGAGTTGACACTTTGTAAGACTTGTTAATGGAAACTAAAGCCTGTCTACAGATATAGACAGGCTAGCGATTTGTAAATTATGTTTCCACAACTTTTGTTGAAATTACTGCTAATTCTTTAGATGGGGTTTGACCAACAATATAGACATCAATATTGACTTTACCCAAACGATAAACTTTGATATTGGTAAGATTATCTTTGAGTGCTTTAACAAGCGACTGAAACTTTTGAACATTCTCTATTTGTGTTTCATCGTACCAATCTTTTTCTTGGGCACAATTACGAAAGAAATAATCTAGGTCTACTGTTTCAACGGGTGTATCTTGTTGATGACCTGTCAATTGGAGAAGTTTTTGATTTGTTAAAGTTTCTTGAGTTTGACCAGCCCACAAAAAAACTTCAAAAGGATATTCTGATTCACTGAGCATTAGCAGATTATCAGAGGCTTGTTTAAGTTTTTCGATAATCTCATTAGTCATAAAATTTATTTATAGTTATGAGCATTAGTTTTTGAGCTTGCCAATCAAGGAATTAAGATTGATTTGGCTAGGCCAACCTTGAGGAAGATTTGCAGAATTATATCCTCTATCTTTTACCCCTTGAATAAATTGGTTACGAATATACGTTAAATTATTTTTTTCTCCCCCTACTTCCCCAGCTTCGCGCTTCAAGTCTCCTCCTAGCTTCATGCGTGACATTCCTCTAACACTCAACTTCTACATCGTACCGCTATATCTGCCTGCCTCAATTTTCTGTTAAACAGTTTGCTTACCTGGGAATACTAGAGGGCAAGTCTTCAGTAACCTAGTATGAAACGCTTGCGGTGGATGGCATTGTGCTTGATCTCGTTGATTGTTGTGTTGTGGTTGGGAAGTTGTTCTACTCCCTCGACTCAGGTGGTTGCCTTAAATTTTGTCGCGGCAGGCATGATGCGCGGTGCCTTGGAGGAGATTGATGCACTCTATCAACAAGAACACCCCAATGTCGTACTCAACTATACCTTTGCCGGAACCAGGGTAGCAAAAGCGGCAACCGAGCGGGGAGAACCCTTTGATGGGATTTTATTCGCAGAGAAACCCTAAAACGGAATCAGGCAGAAACTGACCTCCAGCAAAGTAACCAAACACTCCAAGACCAGACTAGTTTGATGCAACTGATCCTCAACAGCATGAGCGATGGCGTAATTGTTTCAGATGATAAGAGCCAATTGCTGATTTTTAACCCTGCCGCCGAGCAAATGTTTGGCAGCGGAATAACCGATACTCAGCAGTCAGGATGGTCGCAGCAATATGGGCTGTTTCAAGCCGACCAACTGACTCCGATTCAAATGAAGTTGAGAATAATTGTCTAACACTCATTTATGAATTAATTGATGATGGCTTAGAGAGCTATATTATACCGAGCAAAAGTATAAATGGATTCGTTTTTTTAATTAGTTGTGTTTATTATAGGTCTAGCTGGAAATACAAAAACAGGGGCATGAGATATTGCTGGCTGGATAGCGGTCATCATTTAGATGCAATTGCCGCATCAGCCTATATTCATCACAAAGACATCCAAATAATTTTTGACTTTGATAAACTCGCTCTCAATGAAGTTTTAGGGTTTGAGAATAAAGAGTTTATTACAGCTTGTGCGATTTCTGGAGACGTACAAGAGGGAAAAGTCAGAAATTTAAGGTTGAAAGTTCCCTTTGTCTGTGGCACAGATTATTTTGAAGCTAATCAATTTCTAGAAGAAGGCTATCAAAAAACATCTGTACAAAAAAGTCGCCAGCAGGAACTAGTATTTCCTCAGTTCGACTTTGACAAGGATAAATTTTTTCAGACTGTTTGGATGAGGCGCTCAATTAGGCGTTTTCAGAAACAGCCGATTACTCAAGAAGATTATTGGCGGATTATGCAGCACCTTGAGCAACCGCTACCTACAGAAAACCTTGAGGAGATAGAAATTTATTCAGTTGTCCATCGAGTAGAGGGAATATCTCCTGGATTATATAAAGGAATGCATCTAATCAAGGCGGGCAATTTCAGCGAAAAGACAGGTTACTTGTGCATTAATCAGGCAATTGCAAGAGATAGCGCTGTAACTTTATTTCTTGTGTCCGACTATATAAATTATCAAACAGCTATGCAAATAGCTGGCTTTTTAGGGCAGAGAGTTTATCTTGTTAGCAATTATTGGGGCATTCATTGTAGTGGAATTGGTGCTTACTATGATGATGAAACTCAAGAATTCTTAGAAACTAATAAAGATGTTCTCTATGCAATGGCAATTGGCATATAGCTAGGGAAATCAATAGAGATGGCTAAAGAAATTTACTCCTACGAAGATGATTCACACCCAATTCAACTGACTTCAGCAGATATTATTTTGCGGCAGCAACTAGAGTATTCTATTAGCAAGTACTTTTATGAAGCTTGCGATCGCACGATTCAGAACCTCTTATCTAGTTGCCGTTGGTATGTCACCACCCATGCCAATGCTATGGTATTGGTAGTAGAATGTCCCGACCAAGTTACTAACTGGCGTGTTTTGCAAAAAATTGTGCCAATGGCAACATTACTAGGTCAAATGGTTAGTAATGCTAAAATCCGTGTTTGTCCTCCAGAGAGTCAAGGAATTCCCTTTGAAATGAGGGTAGATGAACTTTCAGTTTACCGAGATTGGGCCTGATTCAATTTGAGATTTTGGATTGTTAATTAAGCCTTAGTATTTTGTCTAATCAATGCGGTGATTTCTTCAAACACTAGATTGGCAGAATGTTGGATAGCAGGACTTAACTCTAATCCTAAATCAAGATTTGCTGCTTCAATGAGGTAAACTGTTACTTCTTTGGGAAAGTCATTTTGAAAGATTTTCCGTCCAGCGGCTAAAGCATTATCCCAACGAAAATTATGCAAGTTATAACTGGGTTCTGGTAAAGCTTCCAGTTCTTTTCCTGGAACTTTGAACACTGCACCTGGTTCAGAACCCGTGGAACTTGCATCAACAATAACTAATTGTTTGCTACCTCTGGCTTGAAACATCACTTCCATACCTGCGGTTCCACAGTCATAGACTCGTACCCCAGGATGAGGATTTTCAGTTAGAAATTGCTGTAAGCGTTGAGCAATGATTACGCCTACAGCATCATCACTGCGATTGAGATTACCGCAACCAATAATAGTTAGCATTTGTTGTGAATATTTTTAGGATAAGCCAGCATCTCTACGGGCCCAAAAAGCATCTCGTGCAGCTTGTTCTTCAAGAAGTTTATTCCGTTTTACTTGCTCTAAATTTGCCTGAAGATTATCCGCAATAGACTTTTCGATTTCAAGATATTTTATACTACTAACAGTGTGGACGGGCTGAACTAGTGAGACTAAAGCTGCACCAAAATTCGTTAATCTAATCTCCTGTGTTTGACCTGAATATTGTTTACCAGTCTTGACGTACCAAGCAAACATTTCACAGTTATTAGAATGAATATTATATTGACCAAATGTATTAGTGTATTGATGGATACGCTTCAGTTCTTCTTTCGTTAGTTCTACAGATCCGTACCATTCCACCCCAGTAGGCCCCCAACCAACAGAACTATTGAAATCACCATCCTTACTGAGGTAATAGTGGCGAGCAATTCCTAATGTATAATCAATCTGTATATTGTAGATATTTACCACAATTTATGTATTTATCACTCCAGTAAAATTATATTTAAGCTTTTAAGGAACTGCAATTTAGTTAAAATAAATTCGCTAGGAGAATAAAAAGGCAGCATAATGTCACTTTGAAGAATCCTTGTTCTTCAGAGGAATTGAGCAGCAATTCTTCTTCAATCTAATTTTTGTTATTTTTAAGCGGAATAGAATAGAGGTGATTTGTAGGGACACAAGATATTGTGTCCCTACTGTGTATTGCATTCAAACAAAAGCGCTAGATCATCTATAAACTAAAACTCTACACCATATTTTTTGGCAATTTGAATCAGTTTTTCACATTGTTCTTGTGATGCCTGCATTAATAACGCATCTGCTTGTTCGGCAGTACTACCGTCTTTTGGTATTAAGTACTTGACATAAAGTGAGACAAAATCAGCTAAAGCCGGCAAGCCAGACAAAGCATTTTTGTCAGCTTCCTTACCTGCGATCGCAGCTACTAAACCTGCTTTAATTGGGTCTGGCTTAACTTTCATGAACTGGTCGATCAGTTTCGGGATGTAGTCTTTTGGTGGTAAGTTATTCAACTTACTTGTATCTGGAGTAAAGTCAAATCCTGCTGTTTTTGCCTGCTCTAAAACACACCATTCCGTAAACTCTTGTAGCGCTGTTTCTGGAAGGCGAGGGAGATATCTATGTAGTGCAATATCAGACACAAGCTTACCTTGTAAAGTTCAGTTTTTTGAAGGGCATTAAAGCAAGCCTAACGCAATGTTTCTCAAAGTTTTGGTGTGTTACGTTACGACTGTTGAATAAATAATGAAACTGCTAGGCTTGGTGAAAAAATGCTTTAGAGGTTATCTGTCAGTTTTCAAGAGGTTAGCTAAGGCATCAGTCGTAGCTGAATTTACTCCATCAAACTTTTTCTGGCATATAATATGCTCCCTTTAGACCCATACGGTCTTACAGAAAAGTAAGTACTTCCCAAAAATTAAGTAGAAGTTTAGTTTTGGGATAAGCTGATTCTTATCTCGACCGTATGGAGAAAGATCATGCAAGTTTTAAGTGCGACCGCTCTGGTAACTGGGGCAAATGGAGGTCTTGGTAAGTACTTCGTAGAGGGATTGAGAGCGCAAGGAGCAGCCAAAATTTATGCTGGTGCTCGCAAGCTGGATGCACTAGCTGAATTGGTTGCAACAGACCCGCAGCGAATTGTCCCTATTCAGCTCGAAATTACTGATGAAGAATCTGTTCGCCAAGCTGCCCTAAAATGTCAGGATGTCAACTTGTTGATCAATAATGCTGGTGTGGGGTTGAACCAAGGATTGATTGCTGCACCTGATTTGTCCTCCGCTAGAGCAGAAATGGAAGTTAACTACTTTGGGACGTTGCTCATGTGCCGTGCCTTTGCCCCCATCTTGAAACAAAATCAGGGTGGAGCGATTGTCAACATGGTGTCAATGGTGGCGCGGGTCAATCTTCCTTTGAATGGCAGCTATGGCGCTTCTAAAGCAGCAGTTTTGTCATTGACTCAGGCGGTTCGGGCAGAATTAGCGGCTCAGAAAACACTAGTAGTAGGAGTGCTACCAGGAGCTATCGATATTGGCATGGGCAAATCTTTCCCCGATCCTAAAGTACCCCCAGAGGAAGTGGTTCATGATGCACTGCAAGCTGTTGTTAATGGTGTAGAAGATGTTTACCCCGCTGAGCAAGCCAAGCAACTCAATGAGCAGCTGATGCAAGACCCCAAAGCTGTTGAAAAGTTTATTGCCACATTTTTACCAAACTAAAACAATGATTTAGCGATCGCCTCCATGCTGTATAAAAAATAACGATTCTTGGTAGAGCGATCGCACAATATGCAAAGCTAAAGTTATTATTGTCTCTTCGTTTAGAAATGGGCACACTATTAAACAGGTACAGACATAAGACTTGTTCATGAAACCTGTTTTAAGCAAAGGTCAACTAATCAGATGGAAAGATAATCGGGGGTTTGGTTTCATACAACCTAGCGATGGTAGTCAAGAAGTCTTTATTCACATCACTGCATTTAAAGATGTTAACCGCCGTCCCCAAGTTGGAGATTTGATTCATTATCAACTTACAGTCGATAAAAACGGTAAGGTAAGCGCCTGTAATGCCTCGATCAAGGGGGTTACATCAAAACTTATACCTCAGCCCTCATCTTCTAGCGCACGGACGAAATCTACATCCAAGCTTGTGATGGAATTTTCATCATTAGCATTAAAGACGTTGCTTCTATCTCTACTACCTGGGTTGGGTTCAATCCATTTTGTATTGACAACTAGCAACCCAATTCCTCTAATCCTTTATTTTGTCATGAGTTTAATTACCTTTGCACTATACGCCCACGATAAATCTTGTGCAAAACAAGGACGATGGAGAGTACCAGAGAATACTTTGCATCTATGTGAATTAATGGGTGGTTGGTTAGGTGCGTTTGTTGCTCAACAGACACTACGTCATAAAAGTAGCAAAGTTTCTTATCAAGTTGTATTTTGGGTGATAGCAATTCTTCATATTGGGTTTTGGTTACATTGGCTGTTGCGAATTAGAATGTGAAGCGATCGCCTATGGTGGCTACCGTTATATCCTAGACTGGGCACAAATGCACGTAGTATTGGTGGCGATTGAGCCGTATTATGAGTTGGCAAGTTAAGCTATACGTAATAATATGAATCCCACAAATAAGCAAACCAAGGGCTTTACAGACTGTGTTATCGCCTGACTAATATTATTTACACCGGATGGCAGTATAGAAGTATTGAGCTTGTTCGGATAGATGAAAGAACTGGCAAGTTATACCTACTGGCTGGAGAAAATTTAGATTTTGAGATTAAGCCTAGTGGAGGATACGAGCCATGACAACAGCTAATTATGACGCAATGAGCCTTAATGAGTTACGACGCTATGTACTGACTCATCGAGAAGATATTATTGCGTTTCAGGTGTATGTTGACCGTTCACAAGCTGCTGGTCGGATGATTAGTATAGATATGAGCGATACTCAATGGGAAGAAAATCTTACTGATAAAATTCAGCGTATATCAGTGGAAGGCGAATCGGACTAGCTGTTGTGCAGATTTTTGTTTTTATGTCTTTCTATGATGGGAGATTTTTTTATTTGGAAGTTTTTAATGCACTGTCCCAATATGAGAAGTATGGACTACAAGTATTCTCTGTTAGAAAATAGAGGCAGATAATTAGTCAAGGTGAGTTATGTCAACAGTACCAAGACAACTAGAAGAACGAGTAGCGATCCTAGAGGCTAAAGTTGCACGCCTCAAAAGTCAATTGGAGGTTGTTTCTTTGCCAACAAAAGCTTGGTGGGAGAGGATCGCGGGAACATTTGCTGACAACTCAGCTTATGATGAAGCCATGCAGTTAGGACGCGAGTATCGTGAATCCCTGCGTTCAGATTCTGTAGAATCACGCGATGCTTAGATGTACATTCTTGATACCGATCATCTCAGCGTTTTGGATCGTGGAGGAGCAGGAGCGCAACGTCTTCAGCTATGAAGAACAAACGCGGGGGTGGTTGAGTTATTTGACAAAAGCTCGGACTGTTGAGGGACAAGTTGAAGCTTACAAGCAGTTGAAGAGGCAATTAACTAACTACTGCGCTATCCCGATTCTAGAATTTGATGAACAGGCAGCCCAAGAATTTCAACGCTTTAAGGCGTTATATCCAAGATTGGGCACAATGGATTTAAAAATTGCTGCGATCGCGTTAGTGAATCAAGCTATTCTATTGACTCGAAATTCTGCTGATTTTGGACAAATTGTAGGTTTACGCACAGAGGATTGGACTTGAATTCGCTTCATCGCTTCTAGCAAGCACTTATAAATCTCAAGAATAGCTAATGGTTAATAATCATTAGCTATTAACATCCTCTAAGCTGTGCGAAAACGCGCCAACTCTTCACCAGTCTTTGCATCGTGGGCGTGAACTGTACACACCAAACAAGAATCAAACGATCGCGCGACGTGACCAACTTCCACTGGATCAGTAGAATCGTAAATAGGTGTCCCGATTAAAGCTTCTTCAATAGGGCCGCGTAGTCCTTCACCGTCACGGGGGCCGATATTCCAAGTACCGGGAGCAATCACTTGGTAGTTCTTAATCTTACCTCCCTCCACTTCAACCCAGTGACACAGAGAACCCCGTGCTGCTTCTGTTGCACCCCAGCCTTTGCCATCTTTTTCTTGAGGTTTGATATACCAGGGGTCGTTTAACTTGAACTCGCGCAAGCAATGTTCGGCTTGGCGATATAACTTGACAATTTCGTGAACTCGCGCTAACTGACGCACATGAATACTAGCACCGCCCATTTGCTTGAACACGTCTAGGATAAATCCATCTTGGTGTTGCCAAGACTCTCCGTGTTTGCCACCCGCCACTAACTGACGCGCCAAGGGGCCTGCTTCTAAGCGTCCGAAGTCTTTGTGAAGGACTGCACTCGCCCAAGAATAGGCATTATCAAAGTCTTTGGTATTATTTGCAGTCGGTTTAGTTATGCGATCGCTTGGGTGAATATCTGCTGTGCCTTCGTCGTACCAAGAATGAGTTGTATTCTCGCGGGTAAAAGACTGATCCATTAAGGTGTGAGTGTCGTTGAAGCTGTCATACACTCCACTTTTCATGATTAAAGCGGCATTTCGTCCTTCAATAGTGGGCTTCTGATATTTATCCTCATGGGGTAAATATCCCCAACTGACATATTTACCTACACCAGCGCCATATCTATCAAGACCAATATCTAAACCCATGCGCCAATATAAACCCAAGTCGGAATCTCGATGCTTGCGGTCTTCATCTAGCCAATCCATGAAATCATCGTAACTGTTGATTTCTTCGTAGCGTTCTAAAGAACAACCCAACCATACTGGTTCTAACCAATTGGTACGGAAATATTCCAACAGCGACCAAGCGCGGGTAATGTCTGTTAAGGTGGGGGCGCACATCACGCCACCGGGAACCATGTAGCTAGAATGGGGCCATTGACCACCTAAGAGGGCGTAAATTTCTACTGGTTTGGCAGAAATTGTGATGCCTAGTTCGTAAGATGTACCAGTAAAAGCAGCAAAGCGCCTGGTGGCTTCTTCATAGAAGCGGCTATTGCGGTAATTTTTATTAGTCAGGTCAATAGCAAATAAACCGTAAAAATAGCGGGGTATACTTTGAATGGTTTCGACAATTTGACCCAAATTTCTCGCCAAAATTGCATTGCGTGGAACTTCTGTTCCCCAAGCTGTATCTAATGCCCAAGATGCACAACTCAGGTGAGAACCACCGCAGATACCACAAATACGAGGTGTAACAATTAATCCGGCTTGGGGATCTTTACCGCGTAGGATAACTTCAAATCCGCGAAAGAGTTCGGCATGAGTCCAAGCGTTGACTACATATCCATTTTCAATATCAACGCGGACATCTAAATCGCCCTCGACTCTACCGACTGGCGAAATGTCTAATGTTTGTATTGTCATTTCTTACTTGTCCTTTGTCATTTATCAAGAGTCAAGGGTCAACAATCTTAGTTATTCTCCCAATGCCTCATTTCCTAAACTGTGAAAAAGTCTTCTTCAGCCCAGGCTGGTGCTATGTCTTTAGCTACCATTGTGAGTATGGCGTAGTCTTTTGCCTTGACTCCAGGTGGTAATTCTTTGGGAACTCCCATGACTGTTTGGGTTTTAAATACAGTTCCGGGTTTGAGGTCGTAGAAGGGGAATTCTGGTTCGGTACAACCTAAACAAGGCATACCGGCGCGGGTTTTGGAGGAGACGCGGTTCCACAAGATGCGGTTGCAAGAGGAATGAGTCATAGGCCCACGACAGCCTAAGTCGTAAAATAGACATCCTTTGCGCTGACCAAATTCGGCAGTTGAGGCTTTGTAGGCAAAGTGGACGTTGCGGGTACAACCTGTTTGGGTGTAGGTGTTGAAGAAGGTTTGGGGACGATTTAGTTCATCAAGGGCAATATCGGCTATGCGTCCGGTGGCGATCGCAACTAATATTTGACTAATCCAATCAGGATGGGCTGGACATCCGGGAATGTTAATCACTGGTAATCCTGATTTGGTGCGGAAGTCTTTACCTAAAAATCCGCCTTCTTGACGCTTGAGAAATTGCAAACCTTGCGACTCGCTGGGGTTGGGTGACATGGCGGGAATTCCTCCCCATGTGGCACAGTCTCCAACAGCCACAATAAAGCTAGCAACTTGGGATAAGTCTGTTAACCAGTCTTTCATGGGGCGATCGGCAAATCTATTCCATTCGCCTGTGCCATTCGGGGCATTGACTACACTACCTTCAAATACCAAGATATCTAAAGGTATTTTGCCGGAAATGCAATCTCGTAGTAGTTGTTGTAAGTTATCGCCCAGTTCCAAACCCAAGGACGGATGCCAAAGTATCTTAATGCCAAAGTCGGCAATTAAATCGCAGGCTGTCGGTTCTTCGGCGTTGAGAAATGACATGGTGTTACCTGAACAAGCACCACCTTGTAGCCATAGTACGTTAGTCATCGGCTAAGTATTTTTCTATTGTTTACCATGCATGATTCAGGCGGCAAGAATTGTAGCGTACTACCTGTTTATCAATCTTGATCTTTTAAAATAAGTGATTTCTTTCCTATATTAACTCTGATTAAATAAAAATTTATGATTAGGAAAAATATAAAATAAATAAAAATTTTCATAAAAGGTTATAGGCGCGACAGACTATTTATAAAAAATATGAATAATATATAGACCAATCTGCCTTATTTGATAGCTCAGGATATTTTAAAGTTTCGATAAACTTGTTGCATAACAAAGCTTTTGCGGGTAGAACTTAAATAATAGATGAACAAACTATATTGGCTCACCAAAACAATACAAGTTATATTTTGATAATATAAATGTAATAGCTGCATACATATTTAAGCTAATCAATGAGTTAATGGTGGTTTTTGTTAGCCATTGATACAGAATAGATTAAGAAAAATTTTAAGTACTTAAAACTGGACTGAATATTGGCAATTTCCCTCTAGAAATTTGTAAATAGAGTGTTTTATAGTTAGAAACATTGATTCATGCGATCCAAGGAGTATTTAAGAGACTTCTGGTAAAAACACCTAGCAATTGAAATTGAGGTTTCCCCCTTAATTCTCTAGCACAGTATTGCGGCAATCAATTTACCGTATGAAGAGTGCTGAGTTGAGATGTCCTGTCCCTTATGAGGGGAAAAGTGGAGAGGAGTCAACATAAATTGGGTGATATCGGGGCAAAACAAGGGGGTTCTGCCTAAGAGATTCACAATCTGCGTAAATCATCTGAGTGTGTATAGTCCTTGATTGAGACGAGAGAAGGTGTCACTACGTTTCGTAGGTATTGACAGGCCCAATTCCCCATCCGGCTAGAGTACGGTACTTATGACCCCTAGCATTACAGATTTAGCAGTGAAGGTAGCGATGTCTAATGACAAGCCACTTCATTTCTACGCAGCCATTGCATCGGAATCAGCAACAAAAGAAGAAAAAATCCAAATGCTGATCGAGATGGCACAAGGCTTTCAAAAAAAGCCTAAAACTACCAAAGACTTGCGGAATGCAGTTTCTCTGTATTACCGAGCATATCAAATGTGCGGCGAGGATTATCCGCTACTGAAAGCCCGCGCCCAAGTAGGGATGGCTGGGACGTTGCAGATAATTCCAGATGTTGGGACTGAGTTGCTGCTACAAGCAAAAGCTGGCTACGAAGAGGCTTTACCGATTTTACAAAAGTTAGCTTCGCCTGTAGAAGTGGCAGAGGTACAAATGAATTTGGGCTTAGTGTTGCAGTCGCTAGTGCCCTTCAATTTGGCGCGAATAGTAGACAGCATACAAGCTTATCATGAGGCTTTGCGGGTGTTTACTTGGCAAGAGTACCCGCAGGAATACGCGATTTTATACAACAATATTGCGATCGCCTACCTCTCTATGCCCTTAGCATCAGAACGAGAATACTTGCGTCAAGGGTTAGCAGTGGAAACATTTGTAGTGGCGCTGAAACATATTAAGCTGATTGATCACCCCAAAGAATATGCGATGTTGCAAAACAACTTGGGTAATGCTTTGCAATATTTGGTGAGTTCTCATCCTATAGAGAATAACTTACGGGCGATTGCAGCTTATGACGAGGCGTTAAAAGTGCGTAACTCCAAAGACACGCCTCTCGAATACGCTAACACAATTTCTAACAAAGCCAACGCCTTATTCAACTTACCTGACGACTTCCAAAAGCCAGAAGCTGGTAACTTACAAAACCTCTTACAAGCGCGTACTTACTATCAAGAAGCTTGGGAAATATTTATTCAACATCAACAGCTAGAACAAGCAGAAGTAGTAACCCAAACCTTGCAAGAGATTGATGCTGAAATTATACGTCATGGATAGTGTCAGTTACTAAGTTGTTCACTATTAACAATTTTCCATCTCAACAAAGGTAAGAAATGATAGATATTTTAAGCAGCCCTAATCTAACAAATCTTTTCACCAATTTAGCATCTGGAGACCTTAACATCAGCACAGGATTGGTGTGGGTATTAATAGCAACTATCTTATCTATGATTGGTGGCGCTATTGGTGGAATGCTATTGGCTGGAAAAGATATAGGTTATCAGTTTTCGGCAATTCTAGGTGGATTATTTGGCCCGGCTGGTGTGATTCCAGCCATACTTTTAGGACTGGTTGTACTGAATTTATTAACAAATTTATAGGAGGTATTATGTTCGAGATCGGGTGGTTTTCCGCTAAATTATTCTTCAAGGGAAAGCTACTACGCGACCCAATATTTTTTGTTCAGCAAATTGTAATTGGTACTGGCATAGGTTCCTTCCTATTGGTGTCACTTGCACAAACCAAAATGCCTTTTTGGTTACCAATAGTCATATCTAGCCTTGTTACAGGCGCAGTTATGCCATTTCTGCTGAAAGATTTCAAAATGAAGTGAGTGTGAGTTGAGTATTTACATTGTCAGTCGAGATTCATTAGGGACTAGTCAACAGTGAATAATAAGCAATGATTACACTCATTGAACACACAGCAACCCTTGAAGAATTGGTTCAAGAAATTAACCGTTTTGAAGCCATTGTATCTGAATGGGATGAAAGTCAAAGATGTGTAGTTGTAGGGCTACAAAGAGCAATTGAAGCCTTACACAAAGCAGCCTTGAAGCGTTTGATTAAAAACCTCAAGCAAGGATCTATGTCAGCCTTGCGCCATGCTGTGGCTGACGAAGTAGTATATGCAGTATTGCTGTATCACGAATTGGTTAAACCAGCACAACCGCCATTAGCACAACGCATCCAGATAGCCCTTGATGAAGTTCGCCCAGGCTTACAAAGCCATAATGGGGATGTGGAATTAGTCGCAATTAAACCACCAGATACAGTAGAAGTCAGGCTGATAGGAACTTGTAGTAATTGTCCGTCTTCAACTTTGACTTTATCCCAAGGTGTGGAAAAAGCTATTAAATCTCATTGTCCAGAAATTACTACAGTTATTGCCGTCAAAAATGGCCCTAGTGTTGATATTGTTGGTTCTGGTCTAACTAGTCCATTTCTTCCAACATCCACTTGGGTTAAGGTAACAACTGTTGAGCAAATTCCTGAATCTGGTGTGTTGGCATTACAAGTTGCAGGCAACTCCTTAATTTTATACCGCCAAGGTATTAACATTACCTGTTTCGATAATGCCTGCACTCATCTAGGATCTCTTTTGAGTCAGGGAAAGGTTGAAAATGGTATTATCACCTGTCCTGCTCATGGATTTCAGTATAGGTTAGAGACAGGTGAATGTTTAACTGTGCCTGAGGTTTCTCTACAGTCATATCCGTTACAAATTCGAGAAGATAAGGTTTTTGTACAGTTGCAGAAACTATAAGAGCCTCATCTCAAATTGCAACCTTGGATGGAGATAGGGAATTATTGAAGAAGCTTATCTTCAATGATTTTCTTTTCTTTTATTTTTATTGATAACTTCAACCTTTTGGCATTGCTAATTGATGGAATGAGCCTAAGTGTAGGGTAGGCATTACCCATCATATCTAGGTTTTTGTGGGTAGTGCCCACCCTACTACATGTATTTCAAAAATTAGATATAAATACTATATAATCAAAAAAAAATTTAGCGATTTATAAAAAGCTCTTATTTAAAACTACAAAATGATATATCAATATTGTATTAGTTTATCTATATTTGAATTTTAACTACACATAAAAGCGTTTGATATCAATCAATTATGCTTATGTAGCTTAGATAGCAGCATAATAAAATATATAAATCAACAATTAAGTTGTATATAGTTTGGTTAAAATTAGCATGTGATATCTAGAGTTTGAACAAAAAATTATTTTAAAGTTAAAGCAAATTTAGTTGTTGTAATAGCTAAATATTAGAAAAAGTTTCTGTCTCAGACTACCCCAGCCTACTTTAGGAAGAGGTACTTACAAATATGTGTACACTAATCTTTTCATCTTTGTTCCCATGATCCCTAGCATTACAGATTCAACAGTTAAAGCAGCGATCGCAGCTATTTCATCGGAGTCAGCAACGACACAAGAAAAAATCGAGATGCTGATTGAGTTAGCGCAGGGTTTACAGAAAAAACCTCAAACTGCCCAAGATTTGTGGAGTGCAGTTAGGCTGTATGAACGGGCTAATGAAATATGTGGTGAAGATTATCCTTTACTAAAAGCCCGTGCCAAGGTGGGTATAGCAGGTGCTTTAAAAACAATTCCTGATGAGGGAACAAAGTTACTGCTAGAAGCGAAAACAGTTTATAAAGAGGCACTCCCAATTTTGCAACAGTTAGCTTCGCCTGAAGAAGTAGCGGAAGCACAGATGAATTTGGGGTTGGTGTTGCAATCTCTAGTACCCTTCAATTTGGCAAAAATATCAGACAGCATCAAAGCTTATCAAGAGGCATTGCGGGTATTTACTTGGCAGAATTACCCACAGGAATATGCGATTTTACACAACAATATTGCGATCGCCTACCTCTCAATACCTGCGGGATTAGAACAAAAACACTTGTGTGAAGGTTTAGCTGTACAAACATTTGAGTCAGCACTAAAGCAGATTAACCTGATTGACAACCCCAGAGAATATGCGATGTTGCAAAACAACTTAGGTAATGCTTTGCAATATTTACAGAGTATACATCCTATAGAGAATAATTTGCGGGCGATTGCAGCTTATAATGAAGCATTAAAAGTTCGTAATTCCCACGATACACCTCTAGAATACGCCAACACAATTTCTAATAAAGCTAACGCCCTCTTTAATTTACCTGATGACCCGCAAAGTCCAGAATCTGGTAATCCTCAAAATCTCTTAAAAGCCCGTAATTATTACCAAGAAGCTTGGAGAATTTATACTCAGTCTCAACATTTAGAACAGGCACAATTAGTAGCCCAAGCCCTCCAAGAATTGGAGATAGAAATCAATATTAGGGATGAGGCAGGTATGGAAACTTAAAAACATGAGGATAGATTTTTAAACATTAATTCTATTGTCTAAGTGGTTTTGATCAGCGGTTATCGGCGGTTAATTATTCATTAATTAGACTTGTGCAATCAGTCTAGTGGTTCATTGCGTTAATTCTAAGGGGGTTGAGGAACGAACCACGAAGTACGCGAAGTACGCAAAGGGAGAGAAAAAAGAAGAAAAATTCAAAAGTCACTTTACCCAGCAAGATTAATGCGATAGACCACTAGTTTCTATTTGAAGCTATAAATTGCAATCATCGATACACACAAATTCACTTCAATGACTTTGAATAATAATTAGCCTTCCTCAGCATCCATCTGCGGTTAATGCACAACCCCATCAAGATTACTTCTACACCTTCATTACCGCCAAAACCAATAAGAATTTTGCAAAATTTACCCTTCTCACCTCAAGGTGCAGAGGTAATTTTAGGCGAAATTCTTGAACCAGAAAAATTAGCAATACCTTTAGCACCTAGTGCCATAACTATGTTTGGCCCTCGCGGTGCTTGTTTAGTATCAGAAACCGGGCCATTATGGGTGTCAGATACAGGACATCATCGATTATTGGGATGGCGAAAATTACCCACCAAAGATAGTCAAAGCGCTGATTGGGTAATTGGACAACCAGACTTTTATCATGAGGGACAAAATGCTAAAGGTACACCTGGAAGGGCAACTTTAAGTGTACCGACGGGAATTTGTGCTTGTGGGGAAGGATTAGCTGTAGCAGATGCTTGGAACCATCGGATATTGATTTGGAAAAATTTACCCGAAGATAGCAATGTACCAGCAGATTTAGTATTAGGACAGGCTAATTTTACTGATAATGAACCAAATCGAGGCAGTCAAATACCAGCAGCAAATACGATGCACTGGCCTTATGGCGTTTTCTATCACCAAGGTAGGCTATTTGTTGCCGATACAGGAAATCGTCGGGTGTTAATTTGGCAGCAATTACCAACAGAAAATGGACAAACCGCCGATTTAGTTTTGGGACAACCGAATATGATATCTCGTAATGAAAATGGCGGCGGTTCTCCCACAGCTGCGAGTATGCGATGGTGTCACGATATTACGTTTTGGGGAGACAATTTAGTTGTCAGCGATGCCGGAAATAACCGTGTGATGATTTGGCAGGGAATGCTAACAGAAAATAATGCCCCTTGTGCAGTGGTATTGGGACAAAAAAACTTTGATTCTGTGGAAATGAATCAAGGAGTTTATTTCCCCAGTGCTGGTAGTTTGAGTATGCCTTATGGTGTGGATGTTGCAGGCGATTGGTTGGTAGTTGCAGATACAGCTAATTCTCGCTTGTTAGGATGGAAAAAGCCAGAGTTAATTCTATCACTGCAAGGTGTTGAGGCAGATGCAGTTACAGGACAAACAAATTTTAAAAACAAAGGTGAAAATCGTGATTTTGGCTTGCCAACACGAGACAGTTTAAATTGGTGTTACGGCATAAAAATTTGTGGCAAAACTGCGGTAATAGCTGATTCTGGAAACAACCGAATTTTGCTGTGGCAATTTAACTATGGCGATTGAAGAAATAAGAGTTCGCGGTACTGTTCAAGGTGTGGGATTTCGCCCGGCTGTCTATCGTCTAGCCAAAGCCTGCGGTTTGCAGGGAGATGTTTGTAATGATGGGCAAGGTGTGTTAATTAGGGCAGCTGGTAGCGAAGCAGCTTTAGCAGAATTTATCATCCGATTACAGCAAGAATGCCCACCCCTAACCAGAATTCAGGAAATTATTAGAACGCCTTGTGTAAGTGAATTTAACTTTGAGGATTTTGTCATTGCTAATAGTGTCACTAGTAAAGTGAAAACAGAAATCTCTCCTGATGCTGCCACTTGTCCCCAATGTCAACAAGAAATTTTTGACCCCTTTAGCCGCTTTTACCGTTATCCCTTCACTAACTGTACCCATTGCGGCCCCAGATTGAGTATTATTCGCGCCATTCCTTATGACAGATGCAATACCAGTATGTCTGCATTCGTCATGTGTTCCGAATGCGAGAAGGAATACCATGATGTAGAAAACCGCCGCTTTCATGCCCAACCTGTAGCGTGCCATGTCTGCGGCCCCAACGCTTGGTTAGAACGTGCTGATGGTAAATCGGTTACCGCTTCTATGTTCTCGATGCTAGATGATGTCGATGCTGTTTGTACCCTATTGCAAAAAGGCGAGATTGTCGCCATTAAGGGATTGGGTGGTATTCATCTTGCTTGCGATGCGACTGTTGAAGCTGCTGTACAAAAACTGCGTCGGCGCAAAAAACGTTATCATAAACCCTTGGCTTTAATGGCAAGGGATATAGAAGTAATTGCCGAATACTGCACAATCAACCCCAAGGAAAGGGAATTATTAACAAGTCCTGCTGCGCCTATTGTTTTGTTAAAGAGAAAGAGACTAGGGACTGGGCATTGGGCATTGGGGACTGGGGAAGAAATTATTACTCAGCACTCAATTGCCCCATCTGTAGCACCAGGGCAAAATAGCCTTGGTTTCATGCTACCTTATACGCCTTTACATCACTTAATTCTCAAGCGGATGAATCGCCCGATTGTGTTAACAAGTGGCAATTTATCGGATGAACCGCAATGTATTGATAATGATGAAGCACGAGATAGGTTAGGAAAAATTGCCGATTATTTTCTTCTCCATAATCGAGATATTATCAACCGAGTTGATGATTCAGTGGTGCGGGTTATTGGTGATAAAGTACAAACAATTCGCCGCGCCAGAGGATATGCCCCAATAGCAATTAATTTACCACCTGGATTTGATAAAGTTACGTCAATTTTAGCAATGGGTAGCGAGTTAAAAAATACGTTTTGCTTATTGCGCGAAGGGCAAGCAATTCTTTCTCAACATTTGGGAGATTTAGAAAATGCTGCGGCGTTTAATGCTTATCAAGATAGTTTAAATTTATACTTAAATTTATTTGAGCATCAACCACAAGTCATAGCTATTGACAAACACCCAGAATATCTCTCAACAAAACTGGGGAAACAACTAGCATCTGTTAACAAAATCAAAATTTATTCTATCCAACATCATCATGCTCATATTGCTGCTTGTATGGCAGAAAATAATATTCCTTTAAACTCACAACCAGTTTTAGGTATTGCTTTAGACGGCTTGGGTTACGGTGAAGATGGTACACTTTGGGGCGGAGAATTCCTTTTAGCTGACTACCGCGAATTTCGGCGATTAGCAACATTTAAACCAGTGGCAATGATTGGAGGAGAACAAGCAATTTATCAGCCTTGGCGTAACACGTATACCCAATTATTAGCAGCCGATACCTGGGATAATTTAACACAAAAGTATGGAGATTTAGAAATATTAAAATTTTTAGATAAAAAGCCGCTTCAACTACTTAATCAGCTTATAGAACAAGGTATTAATTCACCCATGGCTTCCTCAGCAGGGCGGTTATTTGATGCAGTAGCAGGGGCAATCGGTATTTGCCGAGAAGAGTGTAGCTATGAAGGACAAGCCGCGATCGCAATGGAAGCTTTAGCCGATATGGATAGCTTAAATAAACATGAAGAAACACAAAACTATCATTTTAATTTTACCTTTTTGGATAGTATTTATTGTATAGACCCTAAAACCATGTGGCAAGCCTTGCTTAAAGACTTGCAACAACAGATACCTCAAGCTATCATAGCGTCAAAATTTCATCAAAGTTTAGCCAAAGCAATTGTAGAGATGGTTAAACATCTCTCTCAAGAAAACCTTATTAATCAGGTTGTTCTAACAGGAGGAGTATTTCAAAATTGTATTTTATTAGAGCAAGTTACTAAGGGCTTACAAACATTGGAAATCAACGTACTTACTCACAGCTTAGTTCCAGCAAATGATGGTGGTATATCACTAGGGCAAGCTGTGATTGCAGCCGCCCAATTAATTATTTAAACAACTTTAATAATTTAAATTAATCACATAATTTTCCAAAACTCCCTCTGCGTTCTCTGCGCCTCTGCGGTTGTTTTATCTTCAAATAGGAAAATCCCAATGTGTTTAGGAATTCCCGGTCAAATTGTCGAAATAACTGACATTAATCATAAATTAGCCGTTGTCAACGTTGGTGGTGTCAAACGACAAGTAAATATTGCCTGCATTGTTGACGAACAACATCCTCCAGAAGCTTGTATTGGCGATTGGGTATTAGTTCATGTCGGCTTTGCCATGAATCGCATTAACGAACAAGAAGCAGCAGAAACATTACAACTATTACAAGAAATAGCAGCAAATATCTAGCACTACTCAATGGTTAATAAAATCTTCTCTATCTTCTCTTCCTTCGTGCCCTTTGTGACGGCAGTCGCTCATGGGGGAAACCCCCAAGACCGTGCTGCCTCTCCTTTGCGGTTCGTTAAAGAAATCCCTCTGTAAAAACTATTCCCCAACTCCTATGAAATATGTTGACGAATTCCGCGAACCAGAAAAAGCTGAAGGCTTACGCCGGGAAATCACCAAATTAAGTCAACAACTAGGAAGACATATCAAAATTATGGAGGTATGCGGCGGACATACCCATTCTATTTTTAAATACGGTATTGAAGAAATTTTGCCAGATAACATTGAATTAATTCATGGGCCTGGCTGTCCAGTATGCGTCATGCCTAAAGGAAGATTAGATGATGCGATCGCAATCTCCCAAAATCCTAACGTCATCTTTGCCACTTTTGGCGATGCCATGCGAGTTCCTGGTTCCAAAACTAGCTTACTCCAAGCCAAAGCTACAGGCGCAGATATCCGCATAGTATACTCGCCACTAGATAGCTTGCAAATAGCCAAAAACAACCCCGACAAAGAAGTTGTATTTTTCGGCTTAGGTTTTGAAACCACAGCCCCCAGTACCGCCTTCACCATCCTGCAAGCAGCCGCAGAAAAAATTCCTAATTTTAGTATGTTTTGTAATCACGTCCTTGTGATTCCCGCCTTACAAGCACTACTAGATAACCCCGACTTGCAATTAGATGGATTTGTCGGCCCTGGTCATGTCAGTATGGTAATTGGTACTGACCCTTATCAATTTATTTCTCAACAATATCATAAGCCAATTATTGTCTCAGGATTTGAACCTTTAGATATTCTTCAATCGATTTGTATGCTGTTACAGCAACTATTAGAAAATCGTTGTGAAGTCGAAAACCAATATAATCGAATTGTACAGAAAGCTGGCAATACAGTGGCAATACAAGCCATGAATCAAGTATTTACAGCGCGAGACAATTTTGATTGGCGCGGCTTGGGTGATATACCTTATTCAGGCTTAAAAATTCGTCCTGAATACGCACAATTCGACGCTGAACTGAAATTTAGCATTCCTAATCTCAAAATTGCTGATCATAAAGCTTGTCAATGTGGAGAAATTCTTAAAGGAGTCTTAAAACCTTGGCAATGCAAAGTATTTGGTACAGCTTGCACTCCAGAAACACCAATTGGTACTTGTATGGTATCTTCTGAAGGCGCTTGTGCAGCCTATTACAAATATGGCAGACTTTCCACCATTGCTAAAAGAACGATGCGGGAAGAACCAAAGGTAAGCATAACTCAAATCCCTCTGCCCGCTTGCGGTAATTCTTTGAGTTAATCAATCTTGCCTTTCTACTCTACAAAACTACCTTAATTTCAGGAGAAAACTTATGCCATTTGTCACCATTCAAATTGCCAAAGGTCACTCTATCGAAAAAAAGCGGCGGCTAGTAGAAGCCATGACTAATGCCTTAGTTTCAGCTTTAGATACCAAACCAGAATGGATAACTATCCATATTGATGAATTTGAGCGAGAAAATTGGGCTGTAAATGGCATACTGCATTGTGATAGACATCGTGGTAGGCATGACGAGGCAGGCAGATAAAGTCAGTGTTCAATTTTAGGATGTATTAGTCTGCTGCTGATTTATTTGAACAAATTTTGGGGAATCTACTGGCTAAAAATATATGAATAAACAATCCATACTGGGTAATATCAGCCCAATTATTCCGGCTGGCAAAGATTTAGACAAAGCCATTGCCTTTTATGAACAAAAGCTTGGATTTAAAACTATACATACAGAAGGTAAGCCAGTAAGAATGGCAATCGTGAAACGTGATTCTGCACAAATATTTTTGCAAAAAAATGATGATAAGCACCTTGCCGAAGGAACACAATTTCTGATCCAAGTTAGCCACATTGAACAACTTTATGCAGAGTTTATTGCCAAGGATGAATCAATTATTCACCCCCAAGGGCATTTAGAAACGAAACCTTGGGGATTGAAAGAATTTGTAGTTATTGATTCTTTTGGTGTGTGCATCACATTCTATGAGGTAGCTAATTCTTAATTGTCTGCCTAATTAACATAAAAATTAATTTAAATATGGAAGCCTCCCCTAGCACCTCAGCACAAAATATTCTTTTTGAAAAACTGGAAAAAATCCGTCGTCGCCAAGGTAAAGTGCGAGATAGCCATATTACCCTTGCACATGGTAGCGGTGGTAAAGCCATGCGCGATTTAATTGAAGATATTTTTGTCAAAAGTTTTAATAACCCAATTCTCTCACAATTAGAAGACCAAGCTAGGTTGAATTTAGCCAATCTCATGCAACAGGGAGATAGACTAGCTTTTACAACCGATTCTTATGTTGTAGATCCGTTATTTTTTCCTGGTGGCGATATTGGAGAATTAGCCATTAATGGCACAGTTAATGATTTAGCAATGAGTGGTGCTAAACCTTTATATCTCACCTGTAGCGTTATTTTAGAAGAAGGATTAGCTGTAGAAACTTTACGGCGTGTAGCTACCAGTATGTCAATAGCTGCAAAAAAAGCTGGTATTCAAATTGTCACTGGTGATACAAAAGTTGTCCATCGCGGTGCTGTCGATAAATTGTTTATTAATACGACTGGGATTGGTGTAATTCCTAGAGGAGTTGAAATCTCTGCCCATAAAATTCAACCAGGCGATGCAGTAATTGTTAATGGTGAATTGGGCAATCATGGGACAGCAATTTTAATTGCCCGTGGTGAATTAGCATTAGATTCTAATATTGAAAGCGACTGTCAGCCATTGCATAGCTTGGTAGAAACTATTCTCAATGTTTGCCCCGAAATTCATGCTATGCGGGATGCCACACGCGGCGGTTTAGCTACTGTATTAAATGAATTTGCCCTCAGTTCTAATGTAGGAATTCGCCTACACGAGGAATCTATTCCTGTTCGTGAAGAAGTCAAAGGAGTATGTGAAATTCTTGGTTTAGATCCCTTATATCTAGCAAATGAAGGGAAGGTAGTAGTAGTAGTACCTAGCAAATATGCAGAAACTGTTTTGACAGCTATGAAATCTCACCCAGCCGGAAAAGACGCTTGTGTTATTGGTGAAGTTATTGCTTCGCCTCCAGGTATTGTTTTGTTAAAAACTGTTTTCAATGCTGAACGTATTGTTGATATGCTAGTGGGCGATCAAATGCCACGAATTTGTTAATTTTTAAGAGATACTTTGTATGCACGAACTTGGAATTACACAAAATATTGTGGCTATTGTGAATGAACATGCTAATGGTAACAAAGTCAGCCGAGTTTTATTAGAAATTGGCAAGCTTTCAGCGATTATGCCTGATGCAATACGGTTTTGTTTTGATATTTGCACTCAAGGTACAGTTCTCGAAGGAGCAACATTAGAAATTAGAGAAATTCCCGGCTTGGCACAATGTCGCCAATGCGGTGCGGAAGTTCCTTTAGAAAAGCCTTTTGGTATTTGTAAGTGTGGTAGCGTGCAATTAAATTTAATAACAGGTGAAGAATTAAAAGTTAAAGAAATAGAAATAGAGGAACTATGTGTGTAACCTGTGGTTGTTCTGACGATGCTGAAAGCAAGATAAATAATCCAGAAACAGGTGAAGTTACTCACCATCATCATACCCATACTTTAGCTGATGGCACTGTAATTACTCATTTTCATAGCCACGAACATCATACAGAAGTATCACAAATTCATGCAAAAATACACAACACAACAATTTCTTTAGAACAAAATATTTTAGCCAAGAATAATTTACTAGCTGCACAAAATCGGGGCTGGTTCAAAGGACGAAATATCTTAGCCTTAAATTTAATGAGTTCTCCTGGCGCGGGAAAAACAACTCTCTTAACCCGCACCATTAATGATTTAAAAGCTCAAATTTATATCAGTGTCATTGAAGGCGATCAAGAAACAACCAATGATGCTCAAAAAATTCAAGAGACAGGCTGTAAAGTTGTTCAAATTAATACTGGTACAGGCTGCCATTTAGATGCATCAATGATAGACCGGGGTTTACAACAATTAAACCCACCGTTAAACTCAGTAGTAATGATTGAGAATGTTGGTAATCTAGTTTGCCCAGCTTTATTTGATTTGGGGGAACAGGCGAAAGTAGTGATTCTCTCAGTTACGGAAGGAGAAGATAAACCAATCAAATATCCTCATATGTTCCGTGCTAGTGAGGTGATGATTCTCACTAAAATTGACCTGCTGCCCTATGTGCAGTTTGATCTCCAAAAATGTATAAAATATGCACAAGAAGTAAATCCTGAAATTCAAATTTTTCAGGTTTCTGCAACTACAGGTACTGGGTTGGATAGTTGGTATTCGTGGCTGTCTCAAAAGGTAGCCGACTTTCAACCACCAGCAAAGCAAGTTGGTACGAGAGCAAATACAGCACGATGACAAGCTTAAATATCTAGTGAGTCAAGACTTTATTAAGTTGAGTGGCTAATACACTCCTGCATAAAGTTGATTGTGTCTGCATCTGGTAACTTCTCAAATGGGGGGGGTTACCATGATGCAGATGTATCTATATTAATTAATGGTGGTGGGTACGTCATCACTGATTGATACATTTTGAGCGATATTCTAACTCAGCTTCTGATGAGAAATCACCGGGGAACTCGGCGATCGCTACCCTCGATATGTCTATCTTGCATTTATCCGTATGTTTATATCAGAAAGTTAGCTATTTTGCAAGATTTTTGTTATACTTATTTACATGATAAATGATTTAGACTTCAAATCTCCTGAACTGTTTGGCCCTGTTGTTTTTAGGCCTGACTTTAATAGCTTTAAGGCTATCAATGCTTCCCAAGCTTGGTCTTTATTCTTTACAGGTGGTAGAGAAGATAAAAAACTAGATTCTAACCCTCGAATAAGTCTGTTATTTACTAGTATTTTGCTAGGACTTGGTGTTTCAGGGTTCGCCAGAACACTGATTTTCCGGACTTTCTCTGCTGCTTAAACGCTTAACTACTAGTTAATACGATGTCTTCTGTGAACCACCAAGAAGTTGGTGGTTCAAAATTTTAGTGTGTCTTCACTAAAATCTGATTAACGGCATAGTTTAGGCTATCAACTTACAAATCTTTTAAACTCCTACTAGCCTAAAGAATATCAGGACAAATATTTATCCAAAATTTAGCAATTTAAACTATAGCAGTCCTAAATCATCCGTGAAAACCTTCGTCTCTTTTCTGTTCTCTTCTCTTTTCTTCGCGCCCTACCCTCCGGGAAGCCGCTGCGCGTCTACGTTTAAAATAATTTTCACAACTCAGATAAGAAATTAATGTTAGACTTTAACACCTTGACGGTATTTTCAAGCACTTACTGCATTGCTATTTGCGCCTTTTTAATTCCAGCAAACCTAATTACTACCTCGTTGACAATAGGTTTCACATTGTTGGGTCGTCCAGTTATTGAGATTTGGCAAACTGCTGCAATTGCCAGTATCTTTGCTCTATTAATGATATTGCACGTATTTGCTTGGTTTATGATTGGAGTTGTCATGGCTCCCACCTACATTTTATTGGGGTTAGGAAGCATCTGTCTGTTCGCAAATTTAGGAGCGATTCTCCTACACAGGCGCTTTGCTCTTTACATATAATTAAAATACCGTTAGCTTTCATTCAAATCAGCGCCTGGCAACTAAAACCATGAGGAGTCAAGCGATAATGGATAAACCAATCTTGGAAAAAGATGGCACTAAATCTGAGTGTGGAATTAATGTAACGTGGTATGTAGCGGTACATCCCCACCCTTTACTTAATGGTAAATATTCGTATGCAATTGCCATCCATAATGTATTAGAGCGCAATCCCTTTCCCATCGCCGACTTTGATTCATGTCTGTTTGGCTGTTACGACACAGCGCATCAAGCGCTGGATGCTGGAGTTAAAGAAGCACAAATAAATCCGATGATAGCTGATATAATTAAATAATGTATTATATGTAATATTTGCTATTAGCTAATGGAAACGGGAAGAAATAACCCACTAGATATAGACCACATTAGCCCTAAAGTAAAAGAGCTAATTAAGCAATACGCTGCTGTAAATAACTGTACGCAGGGTGAAATGCTAGATCGTATTGTTTCGGAGTGGAATACCCAACAAAGCGAGAGCGAACGGCCGCCAGGAGACGAAGACGAATAGCTTTTTTGTACAAGCCCTTGGTCTAGATAGAATTGAGTCCAAAAATGCACTAGGTAAAATAGACTGAGAGGATGTTTTAAAAGTTTTGGGCGAGTGATAAATTAGACTTTACAAACATCCTCTGAGAATTGTTAACAAAAATTGGCTATATACTATAGTCAGGTTGAAATTTTATTTGACACGGTGCAGTGTAAAGTCAGTGTAAGGCATACTTTAACACTCAAGGCGATCGCTTGTTTCCCCAATTACTCATTAGGTAGATAATCAGGGTCGATGCCGAGAGAATGCAAATACTCTGCCAACTTTTCTGCTCGGATATTTTCCTGTTCTGCTCGTTCTTCTGCTGTGAAATAGCGATCGCCCTGATCATCATACCAAGACAGAGCTTCTTGTTGAATCCCACCGATTATACCTTGGTATCGTGCAATACCTAAACCCACTTCCGGCATCCAGTAAGGTTCACCTATCTGCAATTGATAGTTCTCATCTATCAACTTATAAATTTCAAATGGTTGATGTTGGTCGCGCTGCCAAAATTCGGGATTATAAATCACATAGTACAACACACTCAGTTGCCGATATATCGCCAGCTTCTCGTCGTATTCGCCCCGTGGTATGTGGGATACAATCTCTAATGCGAGTATGGGAACTATCTCGTTTTCTTCCCAAACTACGTAACTTTTGCGTGACTTACCACTTTTTTTGCGTTCCACCTCCAAACTCAAAAAAGCGTCTGGCACTACAGGTACTTTAGGATTCACCCCTTTAGTGTGATACACTGCCATGTTTACACCGAAGTACCAATTCATCCGAGTTGCCCAAATTGAATTGAGTAAGAACAGTAAAACATTGGGCAAAAAATTCTGGTCTTCGTTATCCACTGGTGTATCGTCACTGCAAGGCAGTTCATCAGTAGTTGGTAACGCATTTTTGAGATCGGATGAGTGCATAACCGTTGTCTCTTTGGCGTTGAGTTCTTTTATTATAGGCAGCGAAGAAGACGCGGTGAAGTTTGTTCCCGCGTCTTCTTTAGCAAGTCAAAATCACTCCAAAAGGAACCACAGATAAACACAGATAAACCATCTGTGGTTCAATATCCAATCGCTTTACAGCCAATCTCGATAAGCTGAAATTTCATTTACGCTAATTTCAAACGGCCTACCTTTACCAAATGGGGGATAAACGCGGATTTTAGCATTACTGGTAAACCGTTCTAGGCGATTCCCGATTTGAGGAATATTGCTGACTATATGCCAGTAAGACACAATGTCAAGGCAATCGATGATTAACATCAGGATATTAGCATTGGTTGTGAGATACCACTGGCATTGAGCTAACAATGCTTGCGTAATGCGATCGCAAGCTTGATAAAAGCATCTGCCAATAGATTGCTCTAGTTCCAGATGCAACATTCCATCCATCTTCGTCACTTCGGATGGAGGTAAATCATCTGGAGGAAGCAATGGTAACTTAGACATAATTCCGCACCTCTTGGTTATAGCGCGTCAAACTCTCCAGGTTTTTTTGCAAATCGCAAGATGAGGGTTTGATTGCTAGCGTGCCTAAATTTAATTCATCCTGGAATTTTTTGATTTTGTCTCGACACGTTTTGACATCACCAATAATTGAGTTCTCAAGCAAATAGTCTTCATCAAAACAAATATTGGTGCGATCAAATGGCTTATGGCCGCTAGAACTTTTCTGCATCACTTGTTCTGAGTTGGCTTTCATTTTCTGGCTAAACTTGCGGATGAAAGGCAACGCTTCACTAACTGCTTCGTCGTATGTCCTGGCAACATAAAAGAAACGAGTTAGTATCAGGTTTTCAGAACCGCTAGAACTTAACTCTCGGTATTTAGCAACAGTATTCCGCAATCGTTCCAGCGCAAATGGTGGCCCCCCCATCAAACCGAAAGAATGTTTGGCGGCAAACCCTATACCGTCATCATCTCCAGTGGCTACATATACTGGAATCTGTCGTTGCAAAGGTTTTGGGTAAATTGTCAGGCGATCGCATTGATAAAATTGCCCATTAAATGATACATCAGTTTCATATAAAAGCTTCTGAATCAATGCCATTGCCTCTAGCATCTGGGCACGAGATTCACCCATTGGTGTAGCAAAATGCTTGTTCTGTTCGGGAAATGGCCCGCCTTTGGCAATCCCAAATAATAATCTGCCATTACACAGATTATCCAAGGTTGCAATGTCCTCCGCTACCCTAATTGGGTTGTGAAACGGTAGTAACACTGCTGCTGTGCCTAATCGGATAGTTGAAGTCAATCCTGCCAAGTGTGCTATCAACACCAACATGGAAGGGCTGAGATTGGATTCACTAAAATGATGCTCACTCACCCAGGCTTCTTCAAAGCCTAAGCTTTCCGCCTGCTTTACCAATGCAACTTGTTCAAAGATGGCACGGCGGGCATCTTGATGATGATTATCGTAATTGCAGAAAAGTCCTGTTTTCATTATTAGCTTGCAATCGCTATTTTAGGATGCAGCAACCCAGTGCAGCTCTAACCATAAGCGTGGATGATTTTGCTTTAACTTCGACATTGGATCGCGTAGCAATCGTTTGGCATTCATACAAACTACTTGAACTAGTCCCATATTGTCAGCTATTTCTCTGAGTACGTGTTTTTGGGCTTGTACATGAGGAATCATTTCTTCAGAACAATAAATTCCTATATACTGCAAACGTCTAGCAGGTCTTCCCCAAAAACAGGTAATTACCTTCACATAACACCCGTCAAGTAATTCCCCAACACTGGGATAGTAGTGATTGACGACTCTTGTGAATTCTTTGGCTAGGATGTCTTCAGCAATCATAGCAATTGATATTTCTGTAGCGTTCATCACTATAGTAATATAACACAAATATGTCAGTCAAATATGGCATTAATTATTACTTATTTAAAAGAAAATATTAAAAATTACAGACGTTTTATTAAATAAGAAAAGAGGCGATATTAAAAAAATATCACCTCTAATATGCTGACTAATTAAAATTGTTAATTCAAAATTTTTGTATTAATTTTAAATTTTGAATTGTAACTATCGAGCATTCCGCTCTGATACTAAAACTTCTGCAACTAAATGTGGTAAATCTACGAGGTCAACATATCCATCTGATCCTCGAATAGGCGAGATAAATGTATAATCTGGATCACACGCTCCAGTATCGTAGACTTGAATAAACCACCTATCAGGAAATCCTGCTACACCCAGTTCTACAATGTACCAAGACTCACCAATCAGACGAGAATTAAAGATTGTGAACCACTCGCGATCGTATTCTGAAATATTCCAGTCAGCCATGAGAAACTCAAAGGCTATTTGTCCAGCGTCAGTTGCAGTCAATAGCATTATTACTCCTTAGTTGAAACTTCTGGTTCACCATCAGCAGGTTCAGTTTCAGGGTACAATCCTAATTGTTTCGCTAATTCACGGCCTAGAAAAAACAAAAATTTGGCACCGTCTTGATTGCCTTCGTGTGCGAATACAGTTGCGACTTTTAGAATTGCATATACTAAACCAGAATCAATTAATTCTGGATTCGCTTCTAAAACTTCTGGTTCCTGTCCGTTAGGGCATTTAAGTAGCTGATCAATCAAATCAAAATACTGGAGTTCGCGTTCTTCTGTCATGGTGTCTTTGTTGATTTAGAATGAATGTATTTGGAATGTTTTACTGCTCAATGCTTTGTTGCCAAAGCCTTTCTAGCATTTCAACTTGTTCTTTAAAAACAGCAGTACGATAAACAAGATATCTGTCGTAAAGAATAATCCCTAACCCAACAAAAATAGGGGTTATTAAGAAAAACCATTGCAGAATAGTTGTCAGTTGATATTGCTCCACAGCAGTCAACTCTTGATGATTAAGATTGTGTTCAGAAATTTTTAGACTTGACTGATATGTAGAAGTATCTATGCCTTCTGACTGGGGAACCAAGGCGTTATTGACTCTACTATTATTGTTCACATTACAAGTTAAATTCTGTGCTTTTACTAACTCTATATGACGTCCCCAAACTATGGTAAAAGCTAATATTCCTGGAGAAATCACCGCTAAAGTAAATATACAGACTGTGAGAACATTTAAAAGCTTCACTTTCATCTTGGTTCTCCCTTCCCAGGTAGTATGCACCCAGTAAGAAAATATCTTGTGTTATTTCACCAATTAGTTTCTGTTTAAACTGTACAAATAAACCTGATACTAAAAAAGTTATCAGTTATCATTTATCCATTTTCAGTTTGTTTACTGTGTACTAATTACTAAACTAGAGGTGGTTTAATTCAAGCATCTTGTTAAACTCATCCCTGCTTGTCAATCAATACAGTTCAGTTAAGACTATAACTGTTTGTTGAACTCAATTTTTTTAACGAACCGCAAAGGGCGCAAAGAGCACAAAGAGAAAAAAATGCTTAACTGAACCGTATTGGCTTGTAAATCAGTATTCAGTAATACTGAAATAGGTTATTTTGGAAATTAGGGGGTTAAGAAGTCCCCCCTTCATCTCCAGGCTATTGCTTGGGAATGTTGGGGGGTAGAGGGGAATCTCTGCGTAAATCCTATAGGTTTTATATCAGTCGACTCTCTACAAAGGAGTTTAGCTGAGTTGGATCAAAATTATTAAAGTTATTAAAGTTGTACTCAAAGACTGTAACTGCCATCTGATAAGTCTTAAAAAAAATTGGTGGGGTATGGGTGCTAGTATTTTTGGGCTGATGCACTAGCATTTACGATGTAGGGTTCGGGTTGTTTTGTACTCAAGCTCAAAGCAATGTGGGCTGCTAATAAAAGACTGTTTTGCTTGATTTATTTGCCGATAAAAGTTGTACTCAAAAACATATCAGCGCTTAACAATACATTAAGATAATCGAGAAAACAATTAAATTTTAAAAGTTATATTATTTGTTCTAGATAAACTAAAAACTATTAAAACCTCATTTAGAATCTTGGATATATACAACAAGTTTAATCTTTAAAAAATTTAGTTATAACTTCCTATCTTCAAAATTTGTATTTTAGTAAAAAGAGTAATAGATAAACTATTTAAATTTTTCCATCAAATTATAGTTTTGTTACCATAATCTGAATCAAGAAGAAATATAAATATTTCACTGAGTTGCTTTCTAATATTTTAGAGTTTATTGTTTAGTTAGAATACATACCTGATGTACGCGCTTGCACTCGACTGTAAATTAAATACATTCGAGCTTACTGTTATAAGTAAAAAATACCTTGCACTTTACTGAATTTAGAATTTTAGGAGTTAATTAATGCGGATTGCTAAAGATGTAACAGAACTTATTGGACGAACTCCTTTAGTGGAACTCAACAAAATTCCCCAAGCAGAGGGAGCAGGAGCAAGGATAGTTGTCAAACTTGAAGGCATGAACCCAGCGGCTTCAGTTAAAGACCGTATTGGGATAAGTATGGTACTCTCGGCAGAAGCAGAAGGTTTGATTCAGCCTGGAAAAACCATTTTAGTAGAGCCAACTTCTGGCAATACAGGAATTGCTTTAGCAATGGTAGCAGCCGCACGTGGCTACCGTTTGATTTTGACAATGCCTGAAACCATGAGCAACGAAAGACGGGCGATGCTTCGAGCTTATGGTGCTACTTTGGAGTTAACACCAGGTACAGAAGGGATGCGGGGAGCAATTCGCAAAGCCGAAGAAATTGTGGCTAACACTCCCAACGCATATATGCTGCAACAGTTCCGCAACGCAGCTAATCCCAAAATTCACCGAGAAACCACCGCCGAAGAAATTTGGGCAGATACGGATGGTGAAGTAGATATCGTGATTGCTGGAGTAGGTACTGGTGGGACAATTACAGGTATTGCTGAGGTTATTAAACAACGTAAGCCAACTTTTCAGGCGATCGCAGTTGAACCTAGCAACAGTCCTGTATTATCTGGAGGGGAAGCTGGGCCGCATAAAATTCAAGGTATCGGCGCTGGCTTTATCCCCGATGTTCTCCGCCTGGAATTGGTTGATGAAGTGATTCGAGTCAGCGATGAACAGTCGATGGTATTTGGACGACGGCTGGCTAAAGAAGAAGGTTTATTATCTGGGATATCTTCCGGTGCGGCTTTGTGTGCTGCATTGCAAGTAGCTAAACGTCCCGAAAACGCAGGAAAGCTCATCGTCATGATTCAGCCTTCCTTTGGCGAACGTTATCTTAGCACCTTGATGTTCCAAGATTTAACTTTGGAACCTACTGTAGTGCGGTAGGCGGAGAACTTCTGGGCAATAGAGTGTAAAGTATCGCACTGAAAGTTATCCCGCTCAGAACTGAAGTTCCGGGCTAATAGCGTAAGTCCACTCAAGTGGACTGAAATTTTTGCTTAGTCTTCTTGAGAAGACTTTAGCTATTAGCCTTGGAATTGATTTCCGTGGATGGCAACGAAAATAGAAACTAAAATAACTTTTAAAACATTGTCCATGAGTCCACCTCAGAATTGATTCTGAGGCTCATGGCAAAAGTGAGCTAAAGCTGATTAAAGATAAAATTTTTGAGGAGCGTCATCATCTTGGTTATCTTCTTCTAAAGATGCAACTATTGTTCCATTTGAATGATGCTCTTTCTGATTTTTTACATAAATAACAGCTTGTTCCAGTTGTTTTCTACCCAGTGAAAAAACCCCATATCCTCTTTGCCAACCAAACATATTTTCTACAGGATATAAATGATTAATATAATGAGTACTACTGCCTTTAATTTTTTGGACAAAATCAGAAATAGAAATTTTGGGAGGAATAGAAGCTACTAAATGAATATGATTTTCTACGCCGTTAATAGCATGAATAATAGTATTAAGTTCATCGGATTTGCTAATAATATAATTGGAAAGTTTCGCTTCACGTTCGCTGGTAATTAGTGGCTGACGGTCTTTTGTCGCCCAAACCAAATGATAATAAAGTCGCCACAAAGCCATAAGTTCACTCTATTTGTGATTCTCAATGTTTTGTTATTTAGTATTCCCATAAGGATAAAAAAAATATGCTTTGGTTGAGTGGTTATAGCAATTATCGGTTGCGTGAGGTACACCCTGAGGCTACGGCAGTGCCCATAGGTGTCAACTTAAGCTAAAAATAGCCTTTCTCATAGCTTTGTTACCCACCTTGGAATTCATTCCAAGGCTAATAGTTCAAGTCTACTGAAGTAGACTAAGAATTGTGATGGATATTTAGTCATCTTGAGATGACTTTTGCTATTAGACTGGGAATTCATTCCCAGTCGGGCTATGAGTTTCGCATTAAGTTGACACCAATGTTGCCCCTACATCTGGCGATATAATTTTGTACCGCATCTGAATGGAAACCGCTATATTTTTAAATTCAGTTATAAATGGCTTAACTGTTGGCTTCCGTGCCCGCCCGGAAATGAATGATACTGTTGGTCAATTAATTGAGGGGTATAAACTCCCATCACAAAAACCTTCGCTTTGCGTTGTTCTCCCGCCCTGCAATCAATTGCGGGCTAATAGCAAAAGTACGTTAAAACGCACTGAAAATATTGGAGATATTAAATTGATGGGTTAAACGCCCCACCTGATTCGCCAACATCATCATGCATTTCCAGGCTCATAACCAAAGTAAACTTTAGTTTACTCAATAATTTATTCTTGTGATTTTAGTCATCTTGAGATGACTTTTGCTATTAGCCTCAGAATTCATTCTGAGGCGTTCTCTGGGGTTTTACGTTTTGGCTCACTCTTATAAAAGCATTGCTAGGCTGTCTCATTTTAACTGTAAGCTTTCTGGCTTTTGTTCGCCGTCAAACTCATGTTACGTGAAAAAATGCGATCGTTCCGCTTCGCTACACTCTAAAAGGAAAAAAGAACAAGCGTAGAGGGAAAAAGGACTAAAGCATAAAGGGCTACCGAAGAATCCTCCCGGCAGCGCACACAAAACGAAAACCAATATTGACGTTGAGGTTGACGCGCGTGTTGAGACTGCGAAACGCGGAACGGCAGCTATCAGGATAGATGAGCCAGGAACCGCCCCGCAGCACGGCTATTCCTTGTTTTTGAAAAAGGTTATCATTATTATCAAACCACGCACTACCATCTTCTGGCGCTCCTTGATAGGTGCTATGCCAATCATCTAGACACCATTCCCAAACGTTGCCGTGCATATCGTATAATCCAAAGCCGTTGGGTGGAAAACTTCTTACTTCTGTTGTTTGTTTACGATATTTGCCCTTTGACTCAGAAGCATAAGTAAAATTTCCGTCGTAATTGGCTAACTCAGTTGTAATCGTCTCCCCGAAGTGAAAAGGTGTCGTCGTTCCTGCACGACACGCATATTCCCATTCCGCTTCACTAGGTAGGCGATATTGCTTATTTGTATGTTTTGAAAGGCGGGAGCAAAACTCAACTGCATCGTACCAAGACACTGTTTCTACTGGTCGGTTGTCTCCTTTAAATTTAGATGGGTCTGTTTTCAAGTCATTGTTAACTTTAGATAGTGCGGCTACTCTTCTCCATTGGGCTTGGGTAACTGGATATTTACCCATAAAGAATGATTCGACAGTTACTTGATGCTGAGGTTTTTCACCATCAGATCCTTCCCCTGATGGTGAACCCATGATAAATTTGCCACTGGGAATCGCAACCATTTCTAAGCTGACACCATTGCCGAAGTCTTCAGTAAAATATTCAGCTTGACCTTTTTCTCGTTTAACTTCCTCACCTTTAGCATTTACCGTCACCACATCGAAGTTAAATGTTGGGTTTTCAGGAGTTACTGACCTTTCTCCCCTGGATGAAGTCACAGGCTCAGGGGTTGGGGGTGCAGAAGACTGTCCCTGTTGCTTGGCAATTCTAATAAATGCTTCAATTACCTGGATATCTGACCCCCTAGCAGCCACATTCACCCGCAGCCATAATTGTCTAGCTAATTCCCAATCTCCTTTAACTTCTGCTTGATAAGCATCTAGTTTCAGTTGGTTAATATCATTCAGCGTTGCGTAGTCGGGTAACAAAATTAGGTGTAGTTTTGTCGCAGGTTCGGCTATAGCATAGGGATGTTGCAGAATTTTCCGGTGTGTTTGATTGATTGTGGGTACTCTCGATTTTAAATATCTGTCTAATCTTTCTACTGTGGCGCAGTTTCCTTCACCTGCTATCCTCAACCCTTCTAACAAAGCTTGGGTGAATGAGCCGTGTTGCAACTGCTCAATTTCATAAGATTTTTGACTGGGACTGCAAGAATAAAAGGTGACTACTCCCTGATGTTCTTCACCAATACCTAGCCCCCGCCTACTTCCTTCATCGCGGCAAGCATCTAAAAACAAGACTACATTATCTGCCCCACTGCGACGCAATCTTTGGGTAACAAATTCAACAGGGATTGCTGTATGTTCTACATCGCCTGGGTCGCTATCTATTAGCATAAGATAATCGCGATCGCCTTCCCGACAACCATGACCTGCAAAGAAAAACCAGATATTATCCCCTGGTTCCAGTAGTGGCTTTTCAAAGTTTGCCCGTAAGAACCGCCGCAAGTTACCGTAAGTCGGCTGAGTAGGAATAGGTGGATTGGTGGCAATTGGGAGAGAATCGTCAGTGAAGAGGAAAACTTGATCAAATCTGGCTTCCTTCCCAAACCAATCGCGCATAGCTTCGGCATCTAGTTTTGCGTAATTTAGGTGCTGAAGATTGTTGTACTGGTTAATGCCGATCGCGATCGCCCAATTTTTAGCCATTGCTGCGTTGGTATGCTCGTCTTATTTGCCAGTTTAAGTGTTACTACTGAATAATAGCAGTTGATAGAAAATCAGCCTTGGCGATTGGAAATCGCGGCTACACAGACAAAACCCACCTCCGTGGGTTTCAAATCCTTGATTTTTCATTAGTCTGCGGAGGCGGACTTGGTTTGTGTAGTAGCGAATTCGATTCGCCTAGTTAAATCAAGAATAGTTTAAATAATTAAAATTAATTAAATTTATGTCAGCAGAAAATCCCACCCCAGAAGCCATTTGGATTATTACCGAAGAAACGGCTGAAACCTCAAACACAACTACTGAAACAGTCACAGATAGTGTAACTAGAAGCATTGGAGCCAGAAGCAGTGGCGATACAGGAGGACGACTCGGCGGAATTCAAACCAAGGAAGAAATAGTTTTCACCCAAAAAAAAGGCGAACTAGTAATTACTAGACGCAAAGTAGAGGTAACTAAAATCAAGCAAGAAATGAAGGGATTTCTGCAAGCAATGCGGGAAATGCTTGATGAAGCCGAAGAACCCAATTCTAAAATGTAGTTGGATGAGGTTGAGCTTTCAGTAGAAATTAATGGCGAAGGACAAGTCAGTCTGTTTGGGATTGGTGGTGGTAAAGTCGGAGGAAAAGGAGCGATGACTTTTAAATTCAAGCGGAAATAATTGGTAGTTGAAGATGGGTAGGAATTGGGCGATTGTTGTTGGGATTAATCACTATGAAAATCTGCGATCGCTAAACTTTGCCAAGCGAGATGCTTCTGTCATGGCGACTTGGTTTCAACAAGAAGCCAGATTTGAGCAGGTTTTCTTGTTTACTGACGATTCTCCCCCAATTGCAACCAATCCGCCAATTCCTACTCAACCTACTTTTGGTCATTTGCGGCGATTCTTACGGGCACAGTTTGAGAATACTTTATTAAAGCCAGAAGATAATTTATGGTTTTTCTTTGCAGGTCATGGCAATAGATATAAAGATAGAGATTATTTAATGTTCTCCGACAGTGACCCAGGAGATATAGAACATACTGCTATTTCTGTTGATTATGTCACTCAAAGATTGCGGCGCAGTGGGGCTGATAATGTAGTGTTGTTTTTAGATGCTTGCCGAGATGAAAGTAGTCGCTCTGGATTGGGAATTGGTGAGCAAAGATATCAGGGAGTAATTACATTTTATTCTTGCACAGCTAACCAAAAATCTTGGGAAATAAATGAATTACAACATGGTGCTTTTACATATTCACTCTTAGAAGCATTGCGACTACAAGGTGAGGCTAATTGTGCCACAGTCGAGCGTTTAGCACAATATTTAAGTTATCAAGTTCCCGCTATTAATACTCGCTATGGACAGGAAACACAAAATCCTTACTGGCAAGCAGAACCGCCTTATAAAATGTATTTTATTTTATTAGAGCAAACTGCCACACTTAGAGATGTAGAGCCATTAAAATATCAAGCCTCCCAAGCTGAAAATAGAGGTGATTTATCATTAGCAAAACAATTATGGGTGAGAGTTTTAGCTGTATCCCGTGGTGATTGTGATGCAATTGAAGCGATTGAAAGGATTGCGCTGCGTCAGCGAGGAAATTTTGAACCGACAATCACAACTATTGAACCTGTTACTTCGTCAAGCGGAGGTAGGTCAGCAAGTTCTAAGCCTGTAACTAATTCATCGATACCATCTGAAGCAAATCAAGAATCGCTGTTGGCTCAACAGCAAGAAGAACATCGGCAGAATTTAGCTCGTTATCAGCAAGCTTTCTCGGAAGCGGAACGATCTAATTTTTTTCACAGAGTATAAACTTCTGCTATGGGATAAATAGCCTACTCACACCTAAGTAATTCTCAATGTAAAACACAATCTCTATCAGGCGATCAATACACTGCTCTCGATACTCTCGCTCAACTATACGATCAACATTTGCAATAGTAATATCATGTTCGGTTAATCACTTATAAAATGTCATTGCGAGCGTAACGAAGTGAAGCGAAGCAATCGCAAGGGCTGGGATTGCTTCGCTTCGCTCGCAATGACTATGATCGATAAGAAAAATCATTGACTGAGTGCAGCAGGTTTAGTTTTGCGTGCTTGTAATTTTTCCCAAGCGGCTTTGTACTCAGGTTTTGGTGTCAATGTGGCAACATAAGCCAAACGCTCTTTGTTACGTTCTTCCCAATACTGGCGAATTTCTTGGGCTTGTTGCACTACGCTCTGATATTCTGCTTCTACTTCAGCACGGTGGGTTTCAATGTAAGACATTGCTGCATTGAACTGCTCATCAGTAATGTAGAAATAATTGTGAATTAAATGGGGTGCATAACCTTTATGAATATAGTCCATCAACTGATATAAAGTTATACGTGTCCCTGCGTTCCCCGCAGGGGTTGCCGAAGGCATCGCTAGTCCTCGTTCTGTACGAATAATAGCTGGTTGCCCAGCCAAGGTTTGAGGCATAGATGATAACTCTTTGGGTGTTATTTCCATATTATTCTTACGCTACACAAAAGCGTCCTTATTTTTTTGAAAAAACAGAAATGTAGAGTTGACGGTGCGTTAGCCTCCGGCATAACACAACGCCAGTCGCCTCAACGGGGGGAACCCCCGCACGGCGCTGGCTCCCCTACATTTCTAGACAGGTTTAACATTATCATCTGATGCTTTTTCTGCAACAGATTTTAAGCGGCTGGCTCTGATTTTACGGGCGCGATCGCTATTACGAACACCACCCGCCATTTCATATTCGCGGCTGTCTTTGCCGTACTTAATAGCAACCACCATCAGCATCTTTTCACAAAGCTGACTCAAGTGTTGTTCTATTTCTTCAATTTCATCTCTAGAAGAATCAACTACAGACAAAGCAGTGTTATATACGTCAACTTTTGTACGTAAATACTCAATTGTCGTCATCAATTTTTCTAGATTATAATCCTCATCAAATTTGATTTCTGGAACAATCGATTTTAGCCCAGAAAATCTTAATTGAGCTTTTTCTAAAACGCGGGATGTTCTTTTTCTAAACGCCATAAGTTTATTTTTGTAAGATGCTACCAGAGCTAGCTTGCCCTAATTAAATACTTTTTTGGTTCAGTGTAATTTACAATTTTTATAAGAAAATTTTAGATGATAATACCAGTAATTTCTCGGTATTTAATCACAATAATCAATTAATATTCTTGGATTTCGTTTCTCAAGTCAATCACTACAAGGGAGACCGCTTCCATTGCAAGGGAGACTGCTTCCATTGCAAGGAAGATCGCTTCCATTACAAGGAAGATCGCTTCCATTACAAGGAAGATCGCTTCCATTACAAGGAAGATCGCTTCCATTACAAGGAAGATCGCTTCCATTGCAAGGAAGATCGCTTCCATTACAAGGAAGATCGCTTCCATTGCAAGGGAGTGGGTAAATACTGGCTCTTTTCTGATAATGCGAGATTGAAAAGGCGATGTCTAGCGACAAGCCGCTCTGCGTCTACGCTTTGTTGAGATAATGCGATCGCCCAAATATCAAGCCGGATTTTTCGAGTTGGTGTTAAAACTCAATTCTATGAATATAGTCCGTCAACTGATACAAAGTGATGCGTATAAGAGCGATCACCAGCCCTCGTTCTGTACGAATAATAGCTTCCATATTACGCCACACAAAACCGTCCCTCTCCGGCTTGGAGAAAGACGGATCAGTTATAAAATTCACTGTTCACTGATTTAATGGCTACAGCTAGCTAGCTTCGTTTTAATGATTACCTTTACATCCACCTTCGTGATGATGGTGGTGATGACCATCGCCATGAGAACAGCCTTGTAAATCTTTGCTCATCAGGTTTTCAGCCATTTCTCGGAAGGATTCATCTACAGGCTGTAAACCAATCCAAGCATCAAGCTTTTCGACATCAAACCCTACCTCGCGGCGATCGCCTACTTGAATTAACGGACGGCGAATTAATAGCGGATCTTGCAGCATCAGCGATAAGGCGGTATCTGCATTAATGTTTTCTGGAACCACCTCACCAGATTTTACCCGTGGCGCGCTACGATTAAACCATTCGGCTACGGGGCGATCGCCAAAAAATGAGCGCAAACGTTTGGCTGTCCAAGGTTCTGTAAGTAAGCTATGCGCTACTACTTCATGGCCTGCGGCTGTTAGTAAAACTTTCTGTTTTGTACCACCTTTACAGCCTGGTTTTTCATAAAAAATTACTCTAGCCATTTAGCGATCTCCTAGTTATGTCTGTTGTAAGGTGAGTGATTTTAAACGCAGAGAGACGCTGAGGAAAGCGCAAAGTAACGCAGAGTTATTTAACAAGCCTAAAACTTTTTAGCGATATGAGCCACTGGATCAAACTCAAATCTTTCCTTTGGATCGGTTTCTCCATAAATGTTAAAAGTCACAGTCGGTTCATCTCCTACTGCTTGCACACAATGAATTGCATCAGGAGTAAAGCTAATAATATCTCCCGGTGATAAGTTGACCTCTCCCGTTTTTTCAATTTTATTTTGTGCATCTGGGCTAGGGTTTCGCCGCCAAAAGGTATTTTTTTCTTGACCTTTTAAAACAGCGACTATTCCCCAAGTTCCATGATTGTGAATCGTCGAGAATGTTCCTGGTGCAAATGTTACTGTTTGCACTGTTAGGGGAAAACCTAACTCATCATAAAGAAGTAGAACAGATTCTCCTGCTTTCGGTGAAGGTTCTAAATATTGACTATTTACCCAGTAAGAATTAACAATCAATCGCCTTACCAGCATCCTAAGTTCTGGAAGGCGACTTGATTCATCATCAACATTATTGAGAACATCTTCTACCTCAGTCAAAAACCGATAAAGGCGATAATTCTCACGCAGCAAATCCCATGCTCTCGCAGATTTACAAGCTTGTAACTTGCCGTCGCCAGTTACAAGCCAATCCCTACCTTGCATAAATTTTAACCCATAAATCGAAAAGAGTTTAGAGGAAAAACAGGCGCAGGGGGATTTATGGGAGTAATTATAGGTATAGGCTGAATCGGAATAATAGGATTAGCAATCAAAGTAGGAGGAGTAACGGAAGATGATGAGAGAGGGTGATAAAAAGATGGATTTTTGGATAAAAAATGACTCATAGTTGTTGAATTTTGCCTCTTCAGTTTTAGTAAGATGCGGCGAAGAATCAATCATCTTCTTCCGGCGGTCGTGTGAGGATATCTAAGAGAATTCCCGCTCCAAAATCATTGTTCTCGTCTATCTCTTTTACTCTGCCGCTGATTATTTTAGCTTGCTCAATATCTCCTAGCTTGGCTAATACTAATCCAGAAGCAGCATAAGCATTCAAATACAGTCTGATTTGGGAATCTTCTTTCCGAATAACTAAAATTGGCTTTAGTTGCTCCCAATCATCAGGAAATTTTTCTGCTTCTTTAATTTTATCTAACAATTGCTTTGTTGTTTGTAAAGCTAGAACATAATTATTTTTGTAATAAAAATACCTATATGCTGCTACTAAAACCTCTGTATATTCACCAGTTTTAGCTATAGCTTGTTGCATATATTTCTCTGATTTTGATGTATCCTCCCAGGTCTGTGCAGCCAATATCAATAACTGTTTGATATCCTCTGGAACTTGGAACCATGAGAATTTGTTTGTATCAACTTGCATATTGGGGATTGGGTATTAGGGATTGGGGATTGGGTATTGGGTATTGGGTATTGGGTATTGGGTATTGGGTATTAGGAATTGGGTATTGGGTATTGGGTATTGGGTATTGGGTATTGGGTATTGGGTATTAGGAATTGGGTATTGGTAATTGCTATTGTCCCTAGTCCCTAGTCCCTAATCCCCAGTCCCCAGTCTCTTCCAGTTCCCAATTCTTTAAAACAAAGTGAGAATGTACACTAAGGTGAAGAGAACAATCCAGATGATGTCTACAAAGTGCCAGTAAATTTCTGTCATTTCGATGAAAGTATGATTGGTTGTAGAATATTCACCGGGAAGACGCGATCGCCACAATACACGTAATATCAATAACAGTCCCACAAAAACGTGCAAACCGTGGAACCCAGTCATGATATAGAAGCAGTTGGCGAAGACGTTGGTAGTCAGACCATATCCTAAAGTTGAGTACTCATAAACCTGACCACCCAAGAAAATTGCACCCATGATTGCAGTAATTGTGTACCACAGTTGCATTCCCTTGACGTTATTCTTTTTAATCGCCTTATCACCGAAGTGAATAACGAAACTGCTGGATACCAGGATAATGGTGTTAATCGTCGGTACAAGTAGTTCTACTTCACTACCTTCTGGAGGCCAAACTGCTGTAGTACCTCGGAAAAACAAGTAAGTGGCAAAAAATCCCCCAAACATCAGGGATTCAGAGGCGAGAAAAGTCAACAATCCCCAAACTCGTAAATCGGGATGATGCTCTTCGTGATGTTCGCTCGTTGTTGTCGCTATGGTCATATTGTAGTTGTGGAGAGAAGGCAGAGGGCAGAAGGCAGAGGGCAGAAGGGAAGAGTGTTTCTATCTCGTGCTTGTCGTTCTTCTTCGCACCTTTGCGCCTTTGCGCCTTTGCGTGAGACAAAAAAAGATTTGGTTGAAGGTGGGCAAATTGCCCAACCTACAATATTTCTGTTAGTAGCAAGTAATAAATACTTAACTAAGCACTAACTTCCGGCGTTCCTACTGGCACACTATCATGGCCGTAGTCATAAGGGCCGTGAGTCACAACGGGCAACACTTCCCAGTTTTCAATCGCTGGTGGTGAGCTAGTTGTCCATTCTAAGGTCAAGGCTTCCCAAGGGTTATCACCTGCCAAAGGCCCTTTCATCCAACTTTGGATGATGTTAATGGTGAAGGGAACAACTGAAAGCCCTAAGATAATTGAACCAATGGTACAAAGCTGATTGAGGTCAACAAATTGTGGATCGTACATTGCCACTCTGCGAGGCATTCCTTGCAAACCCAATTCGTGCATCGGTAGGAAGGTGAGGTTTGTACCGATCAAGGTGAGGGCAAAGTGAATCCGTCCCCAAGTTTCATTCAGCATTCGTCCGGTCATTTTGGGGAACCAGTGATAGATACCTGCGTAAATCCCAAACACGGAACCGCCAAACAAGACGTAGTGGAAGTGTGCCACTACATAATAAGTGTCGTGGACATGGACATCAAAGGGAGCTGTTCCCATGGTCACGCCGCTTAAACCGCCCATAACAAACATCGACAACAAGCCGATCGCAAACAACATGGCGCTGGTAAACCGGATTTTTCCACCCCAAAGAGTCGCAACCCAACCGAAAATCTTCACGCCAGTGGGAACAGCAACGATTAAGGTAGAGATGGTGAAGAACATCCGCATCCAACCGGGTGTACCACTCGTAAACATATGGTGTACCCAGACGAATAAACCGACAACGCAGATTGCCAAACTCGAATAAGCGATCGCTTTATATCCGAAAATTGGCTTACGGGCGTGAACGGGAATGACTTCGGACATAATGCCGAAGATGGGCAGAATCATTAAATATACTGCCGGGTGAGAATAGAACCAGAATAAGTGTTGGTAAATAACAACGTTACCGCCTGCATCTGGTTTAAAGAAAGAAGTGCCAAAGTTGAGGTCAAACAATAACAACACCAAACCGGCTGCTAACACTGGTGTAGAGAGGAGTGCTAACACGGAAGTTGCCAAAATTGCCCAGCAGAATAAAGGTAGTTGATCCCATTTCATGCTGGGAACCTTCATCATCAGGATGGTAATGACAAAGTTCACCGAACCCAAAATTGAGGAAGTTCCCACCAACACGATCGCCAAAATCCACATACTTTGAGCGATTGGTGCTGTAACTAAGCTTAAAGGTGGGTAAGCTGTCCAACCAGATTGAGAACCGCCAAAGATAAAACTACCTAGTATTAACAAACCTGCTGGTGGGTTTAGCCAAAAGGCGATCGCATTCAGTTTGGGGAAAGCCATATCTCTAGCACCAACCATCAGCGGTACTAGGAAGTTACCAAATCCCCCAATTGCACTTGGGACAATCCACAGGAAGATCATGATCGTCCCGTGATTGGTCATGAAAGCGTTGTAAAGGTTGGGGTCGAGGAAATCTGATTCTGGTGTTGCTAGTTCAGTACGGATGGCGATCGCCATCAGTCCACCAATCAGATAAAACACAAATGCGGTCACTAGGTATTGGATACCAATTACCTTGTGATCAACATTAAATGTAAAGTAATCCTGCCATTTCCACGCCTTCGGGTGGGAGGCGTGACCAACCACCACTGGCGGTTTATCTTCTGGTGGCGTATTCCGCGGAAATTCTACTTTTGTCATATTTTTTACTGTTACGCAAAGTCCAGGGTCAAAAGTCCAGAGTCTAAAGCAATTCCTCTTGACCATTGGCTCTTGACTCTTGACTAATGACTTTTGACCAATGGCTCTAGAGTTGCTGCACTCACTCCCAGATCATGAACATGGGGAGCAAGAAATTCTGATGTTGATAAATTGGCTGGGTTAATAGCAACAGCTTGATGCAAGTCTTGCTTTTGAGCAATTTGGTTTTCTGTCAGCCAGCTATCAAACTCTTCTGGTGTGTGGACAACTACCTGCGATCGCATTGAGCCGTGGTAACCACCGCACAATTCAGCGCAAACTACAGGATATGTACCTGGTTTGGTAGCGACGAATCGCAATTGGGTAGGGATACCGGGAATTGCGTCTTGCTTTAACCGGAAGTTAGGAACCCAAAATGAGTGAATTACATCTTGTGCTGAAAGATTGAGTTGCACATCAGCACCAACCGGAACGTGCAATTCTCCAGTAGTAATGCCACTATCGGGATAGTTAAATATCCAGGCGTACTGCATCCCTTGAACATCGACAGTTAAGTCGGCTGCTTTATTTCGGGTTGCAGGACTAGCACCAATGCCGATTGTGGGTGCAGTTGCCGATTCTGAGGGATTATCCAGGGTAGCAGCTATTGCACTTCCGCTCGTATGAGCAACATGAGCCGCACCATGAGGATGACCGACTGCTTCAAATCCTCCCATTCTGTTAAAAACATCTACGCTGTAGATGCCTAAGCAGAGGACAATCAGTGATGGGATTGCCGTCCAAAAAATTTCTAAAGGAACGTTACCTTCAACTCGCACGCCATCGGTATTATCTCCCCGACGGCGACGGTACTTAACCAAAAAAATCAGAATTGTTCCTTCTACTACCAAAAAAAGAGCGATCGCAATGGTAAACATGATATTAAAAAATCCGTCTACCATAGGCGCTTGTAGTGACGCTTGTACTGGTAATAGACTGTGGTGTTGACCAATCCAAATGCTGATTGCTGTAACTAATATTCCAGCAACCAAAGTCCAAAGCGAAACAGGAATTTGTTCCATATCTACTACCTGCTCTGTAAAACGCCGTCAAAAGGGATTGGGTATTGGGTATTGGGTATTGGGTATTGGGGATTGGGTATCGGGTATTGGGGATTGGGTATCGGGTATTGGGTATCGGGTATTGGGCATTAAGTAAATTTTCCTTGTCCCCTTATCCCCTTTTCCTTTTGTCCCCTTGTCCCCTTGTCCCCAGTCCCCAGTCCCCAGCCAGTCCCTTCATCTACAGGGCAGCGTTTTTGTTTTCTCTCACTATTTTTCTAACTTACGCTTATAGAAATTGGGGGAATTTTCCAGATTTTTTTCATATCTTTTCCCCCAAAAAAATTCCATATATTCTTCAGTTCCTATAACAAAGGAGTCTGTGGCTTATAGAAAAGCTATTCAGGAAGGCACTATCAGCCCTATTATTAATTAGGCTAAATTTGCAGCAAGTATAAATTGGTTAATAGATAACATTTTAAGATTTACGCATTTGTTTACTACAAACTTTTTGCCAGTTTGAGTAAATATCTAGTGCAGCGAAAGAGTGCTGAGTCTTGAGTGTTGAGTAAAGATACTAGTCCCCAATCCCCAATCCCCAATCCCTAATTCCCAATGCCCATAACATTCCCCTCTAATACCTTGCTTTCTTGAATTAATGCCTCCTTGAATGCACAACTACTTTGACAAATGCCAAACAACCTTAATTGTTTAATGCGGCATGGGTGTAACAGTTCTTGGGACAAATCCGCGCACAAGCTTGGCAACCAATACAGTTTTCTGGAGAAGCAACTGTCATTACTTTGCGTTCAATTTCTTCATCATCTTCATCTTCGACAAATTCGCCTTCTTCATTGAGTGCCTTCAAATCCAACACATTATACCCACATACTTTAACGCATCTGCCACAGCCGATACATTTGTCTTTATCAATCTCTTGGGCAAATTTGGGTGTCCAAGCTTTACCTCCGAATGTCAATCCTGTTAGTTGTGCCATGTATAATCCCTCGGCAATTTTGCCTACAAACTGTTTGTACTTTGATTATCATCCTAACTTAATCTTAATTCTCTATTTTTGTCATTAAAGACTTATTTTTGTATAGTCAAAATTTTATGACTTTTGTACCAAGTATTAATTATTTTTTCTGAACTCGTTTAAATGCAATACTTTGCCAATAATTGTTAGCTAGATTAATTCTATCAATGCTTGTTAAACATTTAAAATTATCTAGTAATCCTAAACGGTAGGGTGGACAATGCCCACTCTACAAGAATTAAAATTTTTGACGAACGTACTATTTAGGTATCCTATATCTTGCCTTCAGGGATAATATACTCTGATTGCTAGAAGTAAAAATCAATTAAATAAATATTTGCTGGGTATAAGAAGATGGAATTTATCCAGTTGGTTATTTGATTTAATAAAAATTTCCTTGCCTGGACATAGAGAAATTACTTAAATAGTATGTAAATATACAAATTTATGTTTTATTATAGGACTCATATTTGATTTTTGAACAAAATTCAGTACACCTTTATTCCTTCTTCCCAGCCCCCAGTACCCAATCCCCAGTCCCTTACCTCTACGAGTGATTCAGAAATCAAATCGGATTGCTATAGTTGTATTCCTATCTCTTCATTATTTGTTTCGTAGATATCAATTGCAAACTTAACCCTATCAATATTTGATACAAATTTTGTAAAAGCGAATGTTATCTTTGGACATTAACTCAAATTTTAAAAGGAAATTCTTGAATGAGGAAAAATGTAATCTTTATAGCAGAATATTAAGCAATGCAAAATATTAAAATTCTTAATAAATAAAATGAAGACTACTAATAAAAATCCTAAATGTTTACCAAAAACTCTTCGGGTAAGGTTTTATAGTCAAATAAAAACAGTTTTTAGGGCAGTTATAAATAAAAAATATTAAGAAGTATTTCTAAGCTCATTATGAACAAACTCATCAAAATGGTTATGAAATGTATAGTAAATAAAGAACTAATATGAGGCTTAGATGAAGAGCCTTAAATAGCTTCCAACTGGATGAAAAGTCTAAATACGGATGTGGGTGATTAGTGAGGCAAGAAAAAATTTTTCTTGTTTAGGAAATAATTTGCTAGCGAGTCGTGAATATTATGAAGAAAAAGGACACATCCAGGGGAGACTTGAGCCAAACATCTCAACGAGAATAGTGGGAAGTGCATTATGCCTTATACAATTCCTAATAACAGTTGCGTTGGATGTGACAATTGCCGTCCCCAATGTCCTACGGGTGCAATCAAAATCGAAAACAATGAATACTGGATCGATCCTGGTCTTTGTAACAATTGTGAGGGTTATTATCCCGAACCGCAATGTGTAATCGCTTGCCCTACTAAGTCTCCCATTCCTTGGCAGGCAAAAAAGGGAAGATGTAAAGTAGAACCAAGAGATGCTACTAGCCCAGATTTATTTTCTAATGGCAAGAATCACCCATTTGCTTCAGCAATCGTTATTTGGGAAGCTTGCAATGTACTGGCACAGAGAACATCTCTACATTGGGAAATCGATGAAGCAGGGTATTTATGTTATAGCCGACAAGTCAAGCAAGGTAGAGGTGCGATCGCATTTCATATCCAAGATCCATTCAATGTCAGTACTCGCATAACAGAGTTAGAAGCAATTGAGGAACTAGATATTAGAGCAGCTTGCATACATCTAATTCTAGCAGCTCATGCTACAGTCCTTGAGCAACCTTGGGAGCAAGAATTTTCCATTGATGAACGACAATTAGAGAAATATTTGGGCTTAGAGAAACGCAAAGACCTAAGCAAAAATGCCAAGCTGGGTTTAATGAAAAACATCGTGCAGCAAGCTTGCTCATTGATAGTTTCCATTGACTGGCCCCAACAAGGTCGAGTTCAAAGATTCTCAGTTGCAGGAAGCCGCTTGTGGCACTTACTAGACATTGAACACCACTTTCAAGAAGACGATCTGGGATGCAAATACTTAGTTGGGCTAACTTTCAAAGTGAAAGCAGGAATCTGGGCACAGCATTTCTTAAATAAACAAGCTTGTAAGGAGCGAACTGCATTCTATCAATATGGCAACTTACCTAAAACGCTATTAACTACAGTTATGAGCATTTGGCAGCAACATGAAGGAGCAGTAAGATTAATGCTGTGGTTGCTGTTTAAAACTAAAATGGGTAGAGAGCAACGTATTACAGTTCCCACTTTACTGCGTGTTGCTTATGGTGAGGAAAAAGTTACCCTAGCTTCCAGACAAAGAGAAGAACGCAAACGTCTGTTGCGGACTTTTGAAAGTGATTTGGAAATGCTCAATCATTATGGAGTTAAACCACTTTTCGACCCGATTACTTACCCGCTAGAAATCCAACCGTTGTGGGCAAAGTTAGTAGATTTGCCGGAAGATCCAGAAGCAGCATTAGAATTTTGGACTAATGATGGTTGCGGTGCAACCCGCCTCACAGATACAGGCCCCCGTGGTAAATGGAATCTGCTAATGAATGCGCGAATTTTATCCTTTCAACTACCACCAGAATGGGAGCAACAACACTCAGACTCAGAAAAAAAGCAGCGACGCACAGTAAATAAAACTAAAAGAATCCCCAAAATCACAAACGACTTGCTTGGCGAACAGATTTTGCAAGCGCGAAAAAATTTGAACCTTTCCCAAAGAGAGTTAGCAAAGTTGACAGGTAAAAGCCAAAGCTGGATTCGTGATGTCGAAAATGGTCGTTTAAAAGCCAAGTTAGAAGACCAAGCACTGTTACGGAAAGTGCTGAACATGGCTTAATAGATTAGTTCTGTCTTGCAGTTTAGTAGAAACATCGCCGTGTTATTTAATTGCATCGGTCTACAACTCAATTGCATTGGCTTGCAATTTAATTGCATCGGCTTGCACAAATTAAATTTGCCCTTGAGAACGCTGGAATTTTCAGGTTGTATTGGTTTGGCGATCGCAATTTTAGAATACATCAAGCAATTAAGTTCTATATGCTACTAAATTATTGACAATTCAGCCACTTCAGGAAATACAAAGGTACTGCTAGATAGCGATCGCTCTGTACCAGTTGTGTAAGTCCTGTTTGAGTAAAAAGCTCGACATTCCAAGTTTCAAGCTTGACGTTCCAAGTAATGAAGTGCTGAGTGCTGAGTAATAATTTCTCCCCTTGTCCCCTAGTCCCCTTCCAATCCCCAATCCCTTTTACGCCACAACTTTCATTGGCAGGTTGACAATGAAGGTAGCCCCTTGCCCAATGCCTGCACTTTCAACAGTAACTGTACCACCATGTAATTCTACTAAGTGGCGCACGATCGCCAGTCCTAATCCTAACCCACCATGAGGGCGTGTCTTGGAGCTATCAGCTTGGCGAAAGCGGTCAAACACATAAGGTAGGAAGTCGGAGGTAATGCCTTCTCCTGAATCACTTACCCGAAGTTGCACGAGGGAATCAAGGCGCTCTAGTTGCACTTCCACTCTACCTCCGTTGGGTGTAAACTTGACGGCATTAGAGATCAAATTCCAGAAAACCTGTTGTAAGCGGTCACCATCGCCCACTACTATCCCTATATTTGGATCAAGTCTGCATTCAATCTGAATTTCCTTAGCATCGGCAGCTGGACGTATAGTATCAATGACTGCTTCTACCACCGATAGAAGTTCTACTTTTTCTAGACGCAAGCAGAGTTTACCTTGAATAGTTCGGGAAACATTCAAGACACCTTCTATCAAGTGTGCCAAAGTTTTAGTATTGCGGTCGATAGTCTCTAAGGCACGAGCAGTAGTAGTTTCATCAAACTTGCGGGTTCTAAGTAGGTGTATCCAGCCAACCATAGCATTGAGAGGGGTGCGGAGTTCGTGAGAGAGTACGCCTAAAAACTCATCTTTGAGAAGGTTTGCGGCTTCTGCTTGGGTGCGTGCTACTTTTTCGCGTTCTAGGAGTTGTTCACGTTCTTGCTCTGCGAGCTTGCGATCGGTAATATCAATCATGAACCCATGCAATAGCTGTGACCCATCTTCACCCCTTACCACATTAACAATGTCATACAGCCATACTACTCTGCCATCTGCTGCTAACATTCTGTATTCAAATTCGTAATCATCTAATGACTGCGAAGATTCTGTGCAATAGTTAATTGCCCATTCCCGATCTTCTGGGTGGATGTGTTCCTCCCAAAAATTGTTGGTGTACCAATCTGTCAATGGATAGCCAAGAATCTCAACAGTTTGCGGCCCTATATAGGTAAAATTCCCTGTAATGGCATCTATCTCCCAAGGAATCACGCGCACCTTTTCTGTAAGTTTGCGAAATCGTTCTTCACTTTGTTTGAGAGATTGTTCTGCTTGCTTGTTCTCCGTAATATCGTTAATTAGGGCAACAAATCCCTCTGTTTCTCCCCCTTGACTGAACTGAGGAACATAAGAGATATTCACATAACGTTTGCTGCCATCTGGGGCGAGAATTTGGGTTTCGTAATTTACTGGTTTTCCTGATAAAACTGTTTCTATATACGGACGAATTGAATCATAAACTGAATCGCCCACAACATCTTTGATGTGCTTGCCATAAAGTTCCGAAGCTTTAATCCCATACCATTCTTCGTATTTTTTATTATTAAAACGGTAGCGTTGTTGGGCATCAACATAGGAAATAAATACAGGTAAAGCATTTGTAATTAGCCGCAGTTGCTCTTCATGTTGACGTAGTGCTTCTTGTGCTTGTTTTTGAGCAGTTAAATCTAGGGAAAAAGCAATAATTTCTTCTTGCTCAACATCAGATCCCTGCAATAATGCACGACCGATGAGAATGGGGACGCGACTACCATCTTTGCGGATATATTCTTTTTCAAAAGGAGGGGCAACTCCATTTTTCCTCAGTTCTTCTGCTGCTTGGATATCTAAATATAGATATTCTGATGGAGTCATGGCATCCCAGCGCACTTCACCTGCAAGCATATCTTCTAAGGTGTAGCCTACCATGTTTAAGAAATAATCATTAGCATATTTTATGCGTCCGTTGAAGTCACCAAAGGCAACTCCAAAAATATTTGACTCTACTAATCGCCGAAAACGCTTTTCACTTTCTTGAAGTGCCTCTTGAGATAAGCGCAAGGCAGCGGCAGAGCGTTCTGCTGCATGACGGCTATTATTCAGCGATCGCACCATAGCAAATAGTACTAAACTAATTGCTGCCCCAGTAAACCCAATATAAGGTACTAAATTTCTTAGCGACAGCGAATTCATTTCAGGCTTTGAAGTGAAAACTATCGTCCAAGTCCGTCCGGCAATTGCAATAGTTTTATTTGTTTGAAACCGGGGGTTCTCAGTATTATTGCGATAAGAATATAGCAAATTATCTGGTTTAATTTCCGTGCCGTCATAAATGTCAAAATCAATTAAGCGTTGTTTTTCGCTGCCAAAAATATCTTGCAGCAAATCACCTGCACGATACGGACTGTAAACAAAGCCGAGTAAATTTGCTCTGCGTTCACTTACTGTATTGGTTCTGATGCCGTTACGGTAAACCGGAATGTATATTAAAAAGCCCGCTTGCTTGTGGCGATCAATTTCTTGTACTAGGGTGACTTTACCAGATGCTGCAACTGTGCCACTATCACGGGCACGTTCCATTGCCGCACGCCGCACTGTATCCGTGAACATATCAAAACCGATGGCTGCCTGATTACGCTGATCCAACGGTTCTAAGTAAATAATTGAGTGATACTCACTGCGGGGAAAATTCGGCCGGATGCTAAAGTTTTCTACTCCCTGCCTTTTCATCTCGCTGATGAGTGCTGTTAATTCTTCTGGACTAACTCGCCGCGAAAATCCGATTCCCTGTATCCCTGGATAGCGTTCTCGTAGGTTAAGTTGCTTAACAAAGGTGTGGAACTGTGCCCGACTTACTTGATCATTAACAGCAAACACAGCACTACCTGCCCCTGACAAGGCGATGTAAGTATCCAAGCGATTTTGAATATTGTCCTGGGTGCGAGTAATTGCATTCTGGAAACGGAACTTATCTTGAGATTCCGCTGTCATCGCCACTAAAAATGTGGCTCCAGCAGTAAGCAGCAATGTTCCTACTAAGACAAAATAGGAAGTCCCGGCAGGATGCTTAAAAATGGTTTTCAATGATAAGTCCGGTCGCATACGAAGCTTTTACTCATAATTCTTGACAGAGGACAGGTGAAAAATTGGTAGTTCGTAGTTAAGTTTTGATGGTAATTTAGACGCCAACCAAAACAGGGCTGCTTATAGATACAGGGGGACTCTAACTGGAATTTTAATTACGAATTACAAATTAGTAATTACTAATTGTGTTAATTTAGTACTACCTCACAGTACAAATGCCACCAACTAAGGATGTTGTCTGGAGTAACAATAAATAATGAAATGCTAACTGATAGCAAGTAATCTACTTCCAAGAAGCGATACCAGTAATTAACCCCGGCGTCAGACAAAAACAGCGGTAAAAAGGATTGCCTCAGTAGCGATTTTAACAAAAGTAGCATTGCTACTGCTACATTTACAGAACAAAATGCCACAGCATAAAGCGTGACAAAGAAGTATATTCCTTCCAATGTTGCCTCTCCTTTGGTGTAGCTAGCTGTAGGGACTATTTCCGAAATTAGCTAGAGCAAGCGATCGCTTAACACTTATTATGCATTGGATAAATACATAGCCAACATTTGTTTATTGCGTATCTATCTAAAGTAGTAATAAGCAATGTTAGTTAATTTTAGGCAATATTCTAACAACCGTTGAAATTATATAATTTTTAGTTTTTATCTAACAAACAACAAAAGATATAGGACTCATATTTAATTTTTGAACAAAATTCAGTACACCTTTATTCCTTCTTCCCAGTCCCCAGTCCCCAATCCCCAGTCCCTTACCTCTACGAGTGATTCAGAAATCAAATCGGATTGCTATATAATTAGCAGTTCTTAATTAAGCATCTTCTAAAAGAATATAATTTTCCATGATAGTTTAACTGAATTTTACACAAAAATACTTACATTGTGATACAAAAGCCGTGTTTTCTAATAGTTAGGTATTTTTTACAAGCTTAGAAATCGAGCTAAGGGTAAAAGTGAAGAGTGAAAGGGATGGAATTTTCCTAACAAAATTACAAAAGGCAGGTTAGCTAGAAACGCTACAGCACATCTAATTAGATTTTGGTGCAGTAGTTGGCAAGAATGATGTACATTTTGCGCTATTAGTAATTAAATGCGAAAACGTAGGGAGAAAGCTCTAAATGGCTCGCACCCCCACATTAACTTTTGATCGTGGCACACTAATTTTGCATCCACCTCCACGCGGCAAAGCTTGGATGGATTATGCGACATGGGATGATAGGGTAGAAAAATTTCGTCTACCGGCAATTAGATATCGCTGTTTAGTGGAAGCACTACAGGCGGAAGAGGTTAATTTTAACGATGAAGCGAAGGAATTTTATGCTTTAGATTTGGTTCCGAGTCTGGAAATGGAACCCTATCCCCACCAGAGTGAAGCGTTAGCAGCGTGGAAACTGGCGGGGAGGCAAGGTGTAGTAGTGCTTCCTACCGCAGCCGGAAAGACTTATTTGGCACAAATGGCGATGCAAGCAACACCGCGCACGACGCTGATTGTAGTGCCGACTTTGGATTTGATGCATCAGTGGTATGCTCACCTAGTAGCGGCGTTTCCCGATGCTGAGGTGGGTTTACTGGGGGGTGGTTCGCGGGATAAGTCACCTATTTTGGTTGCAACCTACGATAGTGCAGCAATTCATGCAGAAAGCTTAGGTAATCAATATGCTTTACTCATTTTTGACGAATGCCATCATTTACCGACAGATTTTAATCGCGTAATTGCAGAGTATGCGATCGCACCCTATCGTTTGGGACTGTCAGCTACACCAGAACGTACCGATGGTAAACACGCTGACTTAAATATCCTCATTGGTAGAGAAGTATATCGCAAACGCGCTGAAGATTTAGCAGGAAATGCTTTAGCAGAACATGAAATAGTCCAAATTAAGGTGAAATTATCCCAACATGAGCGCGAAAAATACAACCAATTAATTCAACTACGCAATGATTTTTTGCGAGAATCCCGGATTTCTTTGGGAAGTATTCAAGGCTGGCAGATGTTTGTACAAATGAGCGCGCGATCGCAAACTGGCCGTAGAGCTATGTTAGCCCACCGCGAAGCCAAAGAAATCGCCTTGGGGACTGATGGCAAATTACGAATTTTGGCGAATTTATTAGCAGAACATTTCCCGCAAAGAATTTTAATTTTTACTGCTGATAATGCCACGGTTTATAAGATTTCTCAAGAGTTGCTAATTCCGGCAATTACTCATCAAACACCTGTAAAAGAACGGCATGAGATATTAACAAAATTCCGTGAGGGTGAATATAATACCTTGATTGCTTCTCATGTGTTGAATGAAGGTGTTGATGTGCCAGCAGCTTCGATTGCGATTATTTTATCTGGTACAGGTTCAACAAGAGAATATATTCAACGTTTGGGTAGAGTTTTACGTAAAGGAAATATCGAAAATAAGCAGGCGATATTATACGAAGTGGTGGCTGAAGATACGAGTGAAGAAAGAACTTCCGCGCGGCGAAGAGGGATGGACAAGAGTAACGAAGCGCAAAGTTACAAAGGACACGAAAGAAAGAAAGATAAGAAAGGACATTTGCAAGTTATATATGGAACTGGTAAAGAAAAAAGTGCTAAAGCTGCGGAACAATTAGAAATAAAATATTCCACAAATCGCAACGAAGAACCCCCCGATTTAACATAGTCAAAGTAATTCGTAGTTAATTACGAATTACGAATTACGAATTATTCAACTATCATGTTACCCACAGAATTACTAATGCACCGCCACAACGGTGAAGAAATCATCCCCAAGCGATTGAAGATAGATGATAAACATTTAAATTTAGCTAATGAGTTAATTACTTATTTTCAAGAAGCCGTTGGTAAAACTCAAGGTATGTTGGAACGCCAACTAGCAGATTTTGAAGGCGATACTACAGATTACCGCGTCAAGCGGGGTTTGGCTTATATTCTTAAAAGCAGCTTTTGCACCTTTGAAGTGGTGAGTCCCTTAGAACCACCAATGTTAAGAGAAAGGGTGTTTGCATTGTCTGCCAAATCTGTTCCTAGTCGAGAATCAACACAACAGACTTTGAGCAAAATTGCTGATGAGTTAAGTCATGAGCTGGAGCGAGAAGTTTTACCAGAACAGGTTCATAATGGGCTATATGCTGATTTATCTGAAAATAAAATTTTGACTGTTTTCGATGCACCCACACCGCAAAATTTGTTGCATCGATATAATTTATCACAAGTGCAGGGAGTATTTTATAAAGCTAGTCAATTAATTTTAAATGCTCATCGCAATGTTCCCGGAGAATATAAGCTGTTATTTCGCTATCTCAAATTATTTCAATTGATGGCTTATATTGAGGGCGATGCTGACCACGGGTTTACAATTACCATTGATGGGCCGACGAGTTTATTTAATCCTAGTACGCGTTATGGGTTGGCGATCGCTAAACTTATTCCTGCCTTACTACACGTTACTAGATGGAGTCTTGCTTCCACCCTGCAAACCCGCGACGCCTACACCAATACCTGGAGAACTGGACGTTTTACCCTCAATTCCGAATGCGGTTTAGTATCTCATTACTCCCCAGGTAAACCCTACGATAGTATGTTAGAAGCATCCTTTGCTGATAAATGGGATGCTCTAAAATCTGAATGGGCATTAGAGCGAGAAGTTGATTTAATTCCCATTCCTGGGAGTGTGATGATTCCCGATTTTCGCTTAGTACATCCTGATGGCCGTAGCTTTCTATTAGAAATTGTCGGTTATTGGCGACCTGAATATTTACAAAAAAAGTTTTCTCAGGTGCGACGTGCTGGACGTGATGATTTAATTTTGGCAATTTCTGAACGGCTAAATTTAGAGAAAGCTGGCGTGAAATTAAATGATGTCCCCGCCAGAATTATTTGGTTTAAAGATAAATTATTACCAAAAGCTGTGTTAGCTGTGATGGATTAATCAAGGAGAAATTATATGAGAAGTATAGAAACAATTGCCACAGTTACAAAAGACGGGAAAATTACAGTGCAACTACCGCCTGATATTCCAGAGGGAGAACATCAGGTAGTGATAGTAATTGATGAGAAGCCTTTGGCTGAGAAAGCAGAGAAGAAAGAAAAGCGTCCTCCTTTAAACTTTCCTGTGCATAATTGTGGACTTTGGCCTGAAAATCTTTCTTTAAGACGCGAGGATATGTATGGTGATTGGGGACGGTGATTCTATTTTTCTAGACACAAATATCTTGGTCTACGCTAGTCAGATTCAGTCTCCATTTCACCAAGTTGCAATGGAGGCTATCCAAGATTTTTATAATGCAGGAGTTGAGTTGTGGATTAGCCGACAAGTGTTGCGGGAATATTTGGCTACGCTTACCCGTCCGCAACAATTTGCCAACCCACTACCCATTGCAATAGTAATTCAGGATCTTCGCTATTTCTATAACCGCTTTCAGGTGGCAGAAGATAACTTCTTGGTGACGGAAAGATTGCTGACACTCATGGAGACAATTTCTATTGGTGGTAAGCAAGTTCATGATGCAAATATTGTTGCCACAATGTTAATTTATGGTATTCCTAACCTACTTACTTACAACACAGTTGATTTTGCTAGATTTTCTGAGTTAATTACTGTTTTACCATTACAAACATAAAATTTTTACACAAGTAGGGTGGGCATTGCCCACCTTAATAATCCCAATATTTTTTGCGTCTCCAATACTCAGCAACTCTCGCTTCCCACTGTTCCCAATAATAGTTAATAACATCTGGTTCCAACCAAAAAACCTCTGCTGGCATCTCTGGAATCGCTACAACCAACAGCGCATGATTTATTTGAATACCATAATCTTGATAATACTTGTTAGCTGCTCCTATATATGCTGCAAGTTGCAGTGGATGTTCATATAATCGCTCAATTGAACCTTTAGGTTTATCAGCTGTTTTCCACTCGCAAACACAAGGAATGCCTTGATAGCTGGCAATACAATCAACTTTGCCAGAATAGCTCAAATCGTAGTGAAAAACTGAGCCTTCAACGAGCCTAATTGTGTTGATTTCTTGTAAAACTGGCTTGATACTTTCCCAATAAGGGCGACTGGCTTCTGAACAAACAGGATTTTCACCAAGAAGATAGCGCTCAATTTGCTTGTGTGTCTTAGTTCCGCGACGACTCGCCGCTGTGGTAATGCGGGATGCTTCTTCTGTACCAACACGCGCTTTCCAGTTTAGTAATCTATCACGATCTGCTTGGGGTTTGGTGGCATTAAGTATAGTCGTCACGCTGGGAAGGCGATTTCCCTTAGCATCTATATAATATTGTTTGCCATTTTCTCTCAGAGATTTGGCATCAATGCGTGGTAATAGTTGGATATCAAATTGCATTAGTAATTTGTAATTGAGAAAGTGGCGATTATAAATCGCGGTTCATTTTGCACCAGGCAAATCCTCTCAAATCCAGAATAGACTACATGGGGCTACAAATTTACAGGTTTTGTGCAAAGCGTACCGTGATAAAACTTAGACACGCCTTAGTAAAGCTTACCGAAGGTATCGCCTAGACTTAAGGGACTTCCAACTAAAAAAATATCCCATCGCATTAAGTGCAGGGGAGCAGGGAGCAGGGGGAAGGAACAGTCGCGTTGAACCAGAAATTGGAATAATTTATTTTTTGGAGTTCCCTAAATTCATATTGAACTAAGTAAAAATGCCATTCGGCTTACTGAAAATGAGCTTTTACTTTCTCAAAAAGAACTTTTACTTTCTCAAAAGGAGCTTTTGCTTTCTCATTTTAGTGTTTTCCGCAAGCAAAAGAAGCTTTTACTTTCTCAAAAGGAGCTTTTACTTTCTCATTTTAGTGTTTTCCGCAAGCAAAAGAAGCTTTTACTTTCTCAAACCCCAGTTTGCTTTCTCATTTTGGTGTTTTCCGCAAGCAAAAGAAGCTTTTGCTTTCTTAAACCTCAGTTTGCTTTCTCATTTGAGTAATTCACGCATTCATTTTGGTATATCATTGAACCGAAAGCTTGCGATCGCCTAAAATGGAATCCATTCCAACTGATCTATCCATTCTTCCACCTCAGTAGTCTCCCAAACCAGCAATAGTTCTTGTGCTAATTGCCCTATTGGTATTCTCGGACGCAACCAGAACAAGCCCCAAATATGCCTATCTTCTGCCCAATGTGCTTCTAGATGTGCTGGCATACTAGCGCGATTATCTGTTACCAACAACCTTTGAGATAACTCCAGATAACGTAAAACATCGGGGTCTAAAGTCCCCAGTTCTGGTGCATTACTCTCACCTACACGCAAAATATCTATAGAACCCATTTGAGATCTATACAGGAGGGCAATCGAATTTGGCTGAACTACGAGCTAAGTTACAAATTTTATAGATTGATCGTCAGGATTTTTTCCTTGCTTTTTTTGTCGCTCAACACGACTGTATTGTAGGGTAATGTATCCGTTCCCAGCGGAATTGGCAGCCTAAAACTGGGGCTTTTATGATCGAGTTCGCCTAAATCAATGCTTTTCGTTATATCGCCATCTGTTGCCAGATAAGCGGTAAGTTCGCCTTTATAATCTTCAATTAAAAAGTCTCTAAAGAAAACGACTTCCCCACCCTCAGGATCTATACCAAGGATGACCGTACCGCTGAAAGTTGCGCCTTTTCGTTCTTCATCAACCGTTGCCATTGTGATTTCCGAGGGGTCTTGACCGGACATATCTGCCATAAACTTTTTCCTGGGCGAATTCTCAACAATTGAAAATGATTTTACAAGAGCGCTATGGGCGATCGCAAAACTCTCAGGACATATTTCTGCATCGGTCTTGCAAATGTATAGCCAAGTTACTTCTGGTTATACGCCTAATTGGAAGATTGAGTAGGGATGAGTAGGGGCTGAAAGCGATCGCGAAGCGTTGCTGCAAAGCAGATCGCATCGCAGAAACCTGATAGAGGGGAGACGTTGAGAAGTTTCCGGATAACTTGATCCGACCTACCCATTCTTGAGTTGATAGAAGATACCATCTAAGATTTGTCGCTTTGTCCACTTTGGTGGTCTGGTTTACTTTTTCTGCGGCAATAGTGGTTCAATGATTGCCCACTCTTTGTCGGTTAAGCTGCTGGAGTACGGCATTTATTTCTCATTTTACCCGTTCTTCCAAGATCCCAAATGGGTTCTATAGTGGGGTTGAGCCGGAGAACAGCTACTTTCAAACGCGGCGACAAATTTTCATCGAGCAAAAAACGAACCTTCACAAAGCGTTTACCTGCTGTTCAGTTTTTTGAGATTTTAATGTTCTGAGGCGTTGCACCAACGGTGAAGGATTAGCAACAGATTCTTGATAACGCTGCTCACGCCATGATGCTAGACGTAACAGATAAGCGTCGATTTGAGCGCGATTATGGAGGTAGAAAGTAATAGTAGCGTGAATTTGCTCCAAACTCAGAGTGGGTAGATTAGCAACAATCTCTTCTGGTGTATATCCTTCTAAGTAATAATCAAGTACATTATCAATGCCGATGCGGTGTCCTTTCAAGCGAATATCATCGGGGGATACAAAGTCAAAATAATCTTCTAATTGCATCGCTTCACCCCTAAATCTAGTTGATTGCTTTATTATCTTGCCTCACAGCCTTGAATAATGATGTTGCAAAGGCAAGCTGAGGAAAATCTACTGCAAGTCTACACTTCACTTCAGATTTTAAACCCACAAGCGATCATTTATCAGAGTTGAGAAATAAATATAATTGCAATAGCTTTGGTAAAATTTATTGTGAAACGCTGTGCGATCGCTAACCCACATTTAACACCAGTCTCATTTTACTTATTCTGATGTTTAATTTGCATATCTAGATATTATAAAGCTCTTGTAGGATAGGCATCTTGCCCATCCCACAACAATATTATGAGATAGCTCAAGATTTTTTGGACTTTTTTCGTGCTGCATCGCGTACCTGTTGATTGAGTAGATACCCAAAGCCAGCTGCTTCTATGCGTTTTACGAATTCTTCACGAGTGTTACCAAGTGCTTTAGCAGTAGCATCCAAGTTCCAGTTATATAAACTTAGCTGACTGAGTAAATAAACTCGGCGGGTTTGGGCAGCAGATAAGCGATAAGTTTTAAGGTATTCCAATTCACCATTTTCTCGGACGATCGCTTCTCCAATATGGTTTTCTTCTTTGAGATGCAGATTTGTGATAAATCTTTGCAGCACAAACGGGCCAGCAGTATAAACTCTTTGAGAATTGAGTTGGCGTTGTAAAAGTCCTTCTGCCATGAACCCTTGAAACGATGCCCAATCTGATCGCATTTTGGCGATCGCACTTCTCAAATCTGCCAAACTATTAATCTTAGACTCATCTACAGACACATCCATAGGAAAATTTGTGTCGTAAAGTAAGCTGTACTCATAAATCAACTCTCCATAAAAATCCTCTAGCAAAGACTTATGCAAAGCCCGGTAGTCTTCTGGAGTTGGAACTACAAAAGCTGATGCTAAAGTTTCGGCAACAAATACTAAAACTCCCACCTGTTTTGGATGAATCTCAAACACGCGTAAAGCATCTTCCAATCCAGCAATATAACGTCCACTAACAGATGTTTCGTAGCGCGAACCCAATCCATGAGCAAGAGCATACTTGGAATACTCACTCCAAGCAATATCGGGGCCTGAAAAAAACAGCGATAAAAAACCTTCCATTGCTAAGTGCAATGACAGAAATCTCAGTTGGTTTCCTGATTCCCGCTTTGCCATGCGATGCATCAACCGCACACTTGCACAACCACAATCTAAACTTTTACCATCAGGCTTTACCATCTGTCCGCCAAAAGCAGCTACCGGGCTACCATCATCACTCCAAGACATGACTAAACCGTGGGGTACATAAGAGAAATATTTCATCCCTGGTTCTGTTATCTCACCATCTAAGGAGACAACGGTGATGTCTTCGTTATAAGAACGCCGCAATAAACGCAAGTCTCCACGCACCTGTCGCCGCAGTAGTGGCACAATACGCACTGATCCCCATACTTGCGAAGGTGCAATTTCTAATCCTTTTAAGGATATATCTGTTAATAATTTTTGTTTGGTTGCCATATTTGATACCAATTTATAATTCGTCGGGAGTGCGTGGCAAAAATATTTATTTGCGCTATCTTTTGTCACCTTGCGCCGTAACATCAGGGAAATCAACCAATATGGTTCAGTTTTATTAGTATTCCCGGAAGATCCCCCCAACCCCCCTTAAAAAAGCTACGGTGTACACACAAGTCTTTGAAAGTTGCCCCACAGTCTTTTGATCCCCCCAACCCCCCTTAAAAAGGGGGGCTAAAATCCCTCAAAGTCCTCCAATTTATCGGAGGATAATGACGGATATACAATGATTTCGGTTTAGTACACAGATGTGTGTACACCGTAGCCTTAAAAAAAGGGGGGCTTAATTCCCTCCTTAAAAAGGAGAGTTAGGGATGATCAATTCTTATCTGAACTGTAATGGGCAATAAATCCCATAACAAGGAAGATTTTAAGGAAATAATCAGAAAAATCGCTGAAAGAGTGAGTGCATGAATGTATTTGGGCAACCTTTGAGTTATATAATTGCATCGTAAATCTCAAGCCATATCGTAATAGGAAATTACTATGTCACAAGAGAATGTGGAACTGATTCGCGGACTCTATGATTCCTTCAGCAGAGGTGACGTCCCGGCGGTGCTAAGTCAGATGGATGAACAAATCGAATGGAGAGAAGCTGATAACTTCATTTACGCGGATCGTAGCCCTTACATAGGGCCGCAAGCGATACTCGAAGGGGTGTATATGCGTCTTGGTACTGAGTGGGACTCTTTCGCCGCCACGCCTGCGGAGTTTTTTGATGCTGGGAATCACGTTGTAGTGTTGGGTGCGTATACGGGGAAACACAAACAGACACAAAAACAAGTGCAGGCACAGTTCGCGCACGTTTGGGGCGTGAAAGAGGGAAGCGTGGTAAGGTTTCAGCAGTATACAGACACGAAACAATTTGCAGATGCTATTGCAGCATAAACTCGCGGGTTATATCTTCACAAAGTGTGAGATAGAAAGCTCAACTTCCGAGGTACGAACTCGAAGTTTTGTGTTTTTAACTTGAAGTTCCGTGTTCTGAACTCGAAGTTTCGTGTTTTTAACTTGAAGTTCCGTGTTCTGAACTCGAAGTTTCTTGTTTTTAACTTGAAGTTCCGTGTTCTGAACTCGAAGTGTCGTGTTTGAAACTAAAACGTTCTTGTTCTGAACTCGAAGTGTCGTGTTTGAAACTAAAATGTTCGTGTTTTGAACTCGACGTTCCGTGTTCCAAAGTTAAAGCTTCAACTTCTCTTGTTCATCACTTGCCAACATTTGCTGTACTCGTTCAGCCAAATACGCTTCCAGTTCTGATAAAGCGGCAGAACCATCAGCAAAGCGGGCAAAACCCAGCATTGTCGGTAAATCTTCTGCATCTCTCAACCCCACAGTTGGGATGGTTGGGCTAAGGGCACGCAAAGAAAAATCCTCGGAATTAAATACAGGATTGCAATGAATAATTGAAGTCCGCCGCCAAGGATCTAACTTGCTGCGATATACCCTTAACACTTCTGCCGCACCTTTGGGTGGATAGTTTTCGCAACCATCCGAGACAATCACTACTAAATCTGCGCCCGATCCCAAGGCTGCTAATAGTGGCGTTGCCAAATCAGTTTGTCCGTGGGCATATACTTGCAAAGCATCTGCTGTGGGGACTGTCCAAAAAGGACGATATTCCTTTGATGCGGCTTGTAGCAAGTAGTGAGTAGCAACAGCTACACCCAAGGGACGGCGACGCTTTTCGCTAGATCCAGAACTGGAGTAGCTACAATCCAAGACTGCTGCAACTTTTCCTAGTTTGAGTGGTGCTTTTTTTAATACTAACCTTGCCGATCGCTCCATTGCTGAGTTAAATACATCCCATTGCTGTTTTCTGGTTTCCAAAGGCAAAGACAAGATATACAATGCCAACTTAGTTAAGGGAAGGCGTCCAAAATCTAAGTCAATTTCAACTTTTTCAGTTCGTTCTGCTGCACCTTGCAAACGCAACTTTTCGCCTACAGTCATCTGCTGTTGAATTCTGGACAAAAACACATCGCGTTTAACTTTGTGTTTTACTGCTAACCCTTCAGCAACGGTAAACGGCAACTCATAAATTGCTTCTGCGCTATAGTGTGCTTGGCGAAACTTCTCAAATAACTCTGTTTCGTAAACCTTTTGTTTCCAGTTACGGAAGAGAAAATTACCCAATTCACCATGAAGTTTCAGGTGAGCATGGACAGCGATCGCTCTTACTTTTGGGCGATACTTGACAGCATGGAAATTTATATCACGCCGCATACTTAGATAATCACGGGCGATCGCACGGCTGCGACGGTTGTTAATTCGTCGTTGACGCAACTGTTGCAACACTCCCCAAGCCCGTTGTGGTGGCAAAGCATTAAGTGCATGGGCTATTAATGCACCTTCCTCTTCCTTATGTTGTGGCAATGTATCCTTTCCCGTTGCTAACAGCTTGAGAATAATTTGCGCTTGATTAAAATGGTTAATACCTGCGGCTAAAGAACGGGCATAAAGTAAGCGATAATTGCCAAGAATATAATCATGTAAAAAGTCAATTGATACGCGTTGCCCATAAGCATCATCATAAAATTCACGCTGTCCTGTGCAGGCAAGACAAGCATTGATGAACATTACTAAATCTTCTCGCGCCACCTGTTCGACGCGGTTTGTATAGTTGTTAGCCATAATGAATTTTGAATTTTTGAAGCTGTTCGGGGAAAGTCGGCACGACTAGGTTTAACAACTTAAAAGGTTGGAACGGAAGTCATACTCAAGTCCCGCGAACAGCAAGACTGAAAAATTTGAGATAATCAGATTAAACTATTTGGAATTTTTGAAGCTGTTCGGGGAAAGGTCGGTACAACTAGGTTTAACAACTTAAAAGGTTGGAACGGAAGTCATACTCAAGTCCCGCGAACAGCAAGACTGAAAAATTTTAGGTAATTCTAATTAAACTTTCATAGAGCAATACGGTTCAGATAAATCTTTTTTCCTTCCCCCTGCTCCCTGTTCCCTGCTCCCCTGCCTATTATTGGATGCTGTTCGGGGAAAGGCGGCACGACTAGCTAGGACGATTTTAGAGTTCGGATTCGGAAGTCGCACCAAAGTCCCGCGAACAGCAAGACTAAATAATTGGAGAGTTAAGCGTAACAGAGTTGTTCAGCTTTTGAGAGCTGGTGAAGCAATAATTCCGCAGATTTGCTCAGTGCAGTTACGAAAATACCTGATTCGCTTTCTGTATCTGATGTTAGCCAAGTGCCTTTAAGAATAACTTCAATAGAAGAGGCATCGCAAGGACAAAGTTCTAAAATATTTTCTTGATTGAGTTTCTTTAAATCTGTTAAATGTGAAAATTCAGCAGGCAATAAAAAAGCAGCAGTACTTGGTTCAACATGAAGCTTAGTCGCAGAATGTACAGCCATGATGACTCTTTTATTTACCCAATCTGTTAAATTTTCTTCGAGATACTCTAGGCTAAAGCTATTTTCGGTGTATGTAAGTTTTAACATAATGCTAATCGCTCTTTAGTTTTTAGTTGTATAATTTGGTTCGCTCATCTATATACTCAGAATATTTTAGGGAAACTCCCCTAAGCCAACAGAGCATTAAATAGTGGAAAAGCTTGTAAAATCCGGCTTAGACGGCTAGGGGAAGTTGCTCAACTTCGGGGAATCCCCGAACTTTGTCTAGTTTTAAAACTACGGCGATCGCCAGATCAAGTTATAGCGCAGACAAAAAAGCGATCGCTAAGTATGAGTTAATCAAGAATTTCCTTTTATTATACTAGTGAAAGAATCTATGCTTTTTGTTACAAAAATATTGCTAAAAAATATAAGTTATGTATGATATGTTTGGGGTTTTGAATTATGCTAAGAAATATCAATATTTAAAACGTGATACTTATAACAAATATATTGTTTAGTAGATTTTTTGAGTTAAAAAGAATGCTGAAAAACAGCAATAATTGATACAAGTTGAGTTTCGCAAAATATCATCTTCATTACAACTTAAAAAAAAAATTATAGGGACAATGGGTGCAGACACAAACACTATTGTTTTGCGCTCGGAGACGAATAGAATAATGGTTGCGATCGCAGAAAACGTTCAGCATCGGCTAACTATACAGACTGTAGAAATTGCCCCTAACACAACGGCGATACGCTCTCTCGACTGGGATCGCGATCGCTTCGATATCGAATTCGGACTGCAAAATGGTACGACTTACAATTCCTATCTAATTAGGGGTGAGCAAACAGTTTTGGTTGATACTTCTCACCAGAAGTTTCGCCAACTGTATTTAGACACGCTTAAAGGTCTTGTGAACCCCAAGACTATTGATTACATTATTGTCAGCCACACAGAGCCAGATCATAGCGGCTTGGTTGAAGATGTTCTTCAGTTAGCACCTAGAGCCACTGTTTTAGCTTCTAAAGTTGCCTTGCAGTTTTTGGAAGGTTTGGTACACGAACCTTTTTCTAAGCGGATTGTTAAAAGTGGCGATCGCATAGACATTGGCAAGGGACACGAAATTGAATTTGTGAGTGCGCCTAACCTGCACTGGCCAGATACAATCTTCAGCTATGACCGCAAAACGGAAACCATCTTCACTTGTGATGCTTTTGGGATGCACTTCTGTGACGAACGCACCTTTGACGAAGACTTAGAGGCGATCGAAGCTGACTTTAGATTTTATTACGATTGCTTGATGGGCCCCAATGCCCGCTCATTACTGAATGCGATGAAGCGGATGGACGACCTGGGCAAAATTAAAATTATTGCCAACGGTCACGGCCCGCTACTGTACCACAACCTAGATGTTCTAACCGAGTGCTACCAAAGTTGGAGCCAAAGACAAGCGAAGGCAGAAACCACCGTTGGCTTGTTTTATGTCTCAGAATACGGCTATGGCGATCAGTTAGTTCAGGCACTTGGTGAGGGTATTCAGAAAACTGGAGTTGGGATCGAAATGATCGATCTGAGTTCCGCTGAACCTCAAGAAATCCAAGAACTAGCAGGTAGAGCAGCTGGCATTATTATTGGTATGCCTCCAACTACTGCCGCTGCTGCTCAAGCTGGTATTAGTTCGCTGTTATCTGTTGTCAAAAACAAGCAAATGGTTGGCTTGTTTGAGTGTTACGGTGGGGATGATGAACCCATTGATACACTGCGGAGAAAATTCATCGACTTGGGTGTGAAGGAAGCATTCCCAGCGATTCGGATTAAAGAAGTTCCCACCGCCGCTACATACCAGCTATGTGCAGAAGCTGGTACAGACTTGGGACAAGTGCTGATGCGCGATCGCAACATCAAGCAAATCAAGTCCCTTGACGTCAACATGGAAAAGGCGTTGGGTCGGATTAGCAGCGGACTATATATTGTCACCACTAAAAAAGGTGAAATCAGCAGTGCAATGCTGGCATCCTGGGTAAGCCAAGCAAGTTTACAACCTCTGGGATTCACAATTGCCGTTGCCAAAGACCGGGCTATTGATTCCTTAATGCAAATAGGCGATCGCTTTGTTCTCAACGTCCTCGAAGAAGGCAACTATCAAGAACTGAAGAAGCATTTCCTCAAGCGTTTACCTCCTGGTGGCGATCGATTTGCTGGTGTAAAAACCCAAACAGCAAAGAATGGTTCCCCAATTCTCACAGATGCCTTGGCATACATGGAATGTGAAGTGCAGAGCAGCATCGAGTGCAGCGACCACTGGATTTTATATTGCACAGTCCAAGAAGGTCGTGTTTCCAAATCCGATGGACTGACAGCAGTGCGCCATCGCAAAGTAGGTAACTACTACTAACCGAAAAAGTTCTGAGTGCTGAGTAACAAGTGCTGAGTTGTTCAGATACTGCACTCAGAACTACTGAAAAAGGCTTCCTTTTTCCATCCTCCTGTTTCGCTATGGGATATTACTCAGCACTTCATTACTCAGCACCACTGACATGAGATTTCCCAATCCGGTAATCGGCTTCATTCAATCCGCTAAAAACTGGGCAAAGTCTACCCGGTTTTTCCAGTTTTTTACCCAACCTCACGCGAAATCTATGAACAATTCCAAGCCTCGTGACGTACAAGTTCTACCCATCGCTACAAATACTAAAGTTCTCAGAGCACGTAGTTGGTCACGTTTACGGTTTGAAATTGAATATGCATTAGAAAGAGGCACTACCTCCAATTGTTATTTAATTGAAGGTGATAAAACCGCAATTATTGACCCACCTGCTGAAACCTTCACCGAAATTTATCTTGAAGCATTAAAGCAGACCTTAAATTTAAAACGCTTAGATTATGTGGTTTTGGGGCATTTTAATCCCAACCGAGTCACAACTTACAAAGCTCTTCTAGAACTAGCACCGCAGATCACCTTTGTCTGTTCTTTGCCTGGTGCTGCAAATTTACGTAATGCTTTCCCAGATGACCATCTGAGTATTTTAGTGATGCGGGGGAAAGAAACTCTAGATTTAGGTAAGGGTCATGTTTTAAAATTTGTCCCCACTCCTAGTCCGCGTTGGCCAGAAGGACTTTGCACCTACGACCAACAAACCCAAATTCTCTATACAGATAAACTGTTTGGCGTTCATATTTGTGGCGATGAAGTCTTCGATGACAACTGGGAGACATTCAAAGAAGACCAGCGCTACTATTACAACTGTCTGATGGCTCCCAACGCGCTGCATGTAGAAGCAGTTTTGGAAAAAATCTCAGATTTGCAGGTAAGAATGTATGCAGTCGGTCACGGGCCTTTGGTACGTACTGGCTTAATCGAACTTACCAAAGCTTACGCAGAATGGAGCCATGCTCAAAGAACGCGGGAAATATCCGTTGCTCTACTGTATGCCTCAGCTTATGGTAATACAGCAACTCTAGCGCAGGCGATCGCGCTGGGACTGACTAAAGGTGGAGTTGCAGTCAAATCGATCAACTGCGAATTTGCTCCGCCTGATGAAATTCGCTCTACTATACAAGAGTGTGATGCCTTTATTATCGGTTCTCCGACCATTGGTGGTCATGCACCCACTCCGATTCATACTGCTTTAGGGATTGTCTTAACAGTTGGTGACAACAGCAAACTTGCTGGGGTGTTCGGTTCCTACGGCTGGAGTGGTGAAGCCTTTGATTTAATTGAAGGTAAACTCCGAGATGCTGGTTATAGATTTGGGTTTGAGACTTTGAAAGTTAAGTTCAAACCCGATGATGTCACTCTCAAATTCTGTGAAGAAGTAGGCACTGATTTTGCCCAAGGCTTGAAAAAGGCGAGAAAAGTTCGCGTTCCCCAACAATCTGCGACTCCCTTAGAACAAGCTGTTGGTCGGATTGTTGGTTCAGTTTGTCTGCTTACAGCTAAACAAGGAGAAGTATCTACCGGGATGTTGGGTGCTTGGGTTTCTCAAGCCACTTTCAATCCACCTGGAATAACTGTTGCTATTGCCAAAGAACGAGCGATCGAATCCCTGATGTATCCAGGCGGTAAATTTGCCTTAAACATCTTGGAAGAAGGTAATCATTTAGATTACATGAAGCATTTTCGGAAATCTTTTGCACCAGGAGAAGACCGATTTACTAACTTTAGCACCGCAGTTGCAGATAATGGCTGTGCTGTGCTTACTGATGCCCTAGCCTATCTGGAATGCTCGGTCAGTCAACGTCTAGAATGTGGCGATCACTGGGTAGTGTATGCAACTGTTGATAACGGCAAATTACTCAAACCTGATGCGGTAACTGCTATCAACCATCGTAAAACGGGTACTCACTACTAAACCTCCAATAGTATAAGTTACAACTTATATGTTTGCATTTGTGTGTGATTTTTTACAATAAAATTCTAGTACAGCTTGCTTGATCTATCCGGTTTCAACCGCGTTAAATGTCTGCAATTTATTCAGCAATTGTTAGACAGTAGGCGCTGGTATAAGCCTATCTAGCAAAGCTATACAGAAAGTTATTGGTCATATTCCATCTACCATTCTCATGTGTAGGTGGATTTATTTGTTGATGCACAAATCAGGTTGAAAAGCCTCAGTTACTTCTAATTACATTGCGTTACGTAATATACTTAATATTTTTGGCTAATTGTATTTTATATTACAAAGATGCTGTAAATAATTGATTTTATCCGGTCACAACAAAATATATACTTACGTATCTACATCAAAACTTAATCTTTACATTATTAGAAATTCATATTTCCTTGAATGCACTTGTACTTTAATAAAAGGTTAATAAGTCGTTAATTAAAGAAATATCAATGTATTAAGGCTTAGTCTAAATCAGTACTGATCGTGTGAAGAGCCTGTAATGCGGATGTTTCTGTTGCAAGTGAAGAATTAAAACCGGGATTTAAAAATGATTAGCCACTTAGACATGAAAGAGATTCAACCTCAGCAACTTGGCATGTGCTTGGTGGAAGCCGATCTGATTACTCCAGAAGAATTAAAAATAGCGCTCAATGAACAAAAGGCAATTGGAAAGCCGTTTGCAGAGATTTTGGTAATGCTTGGTTTTGTCAAGCAGCAAACCATTGAGTATTTCATAGAAAACATACTATTGTCCAAACAGCATCAAATACAGACACAGACAAGCAATAACACAGACGTAGCTTTAAGTGAGCAAGCCAATTCTACGCAAATAAACGCTATGTTCGCAAAGCCGCGATCGCATCAGTTGCAAGCGTATCTTTACCCCAAAGGAACAGCCAAATTCCTGCTGAAGATAGTAGTTTTTTTGACTATTGCCAATCTAATAACAAGTCTCTGCCAACTATATTTACCCGACTACCCTAGCAGGGATTTTTTAAAAATGATCTTCAACCTTGATGGTGAAACAAATGTCCCATCATCGTACTCAGCATTAGTAATACTATTTTGTTCTGTTCTGATGGCAATCATTGCCCAAACTCAGAAGTTAGCCGGAAATCAAAATTTCCGTTCATGGATAGGATTATCTGTGGTTTTTGCTTATTTATCCATAGACGAATTCATGAGTATTCATGAACTACTAATTGAACCACTACGCAACGCATTAAATACCAGAGGTGTTCTTTATTACGCTTGGGTGATTGCTGGTGCTGCCTTCGTACTCATATTCTTGATACTGTTTGGGAAATTTATTTTTACTCTTCCGGTAAAGACACGAAACTTATTTTTCCTTGCTGGGACTATCTACGTAATGGGTGCATTAGGTTGTGAGCTAGTAAGTGGCTACTATGCAGACTACTACAATAGCACTGACATAATCTTTGTCTTAATGACAACTGTAGAAGAGGTTCTGGAGATGCTGGGTATGATTATCTTTACCTATGCACTGTTGTCTTATATAAGTAACCATATGAAAGGCGTGGATGTGGGTTTCCACATTCTTGCTCCTCGGAAGCAACAATTAAGCTCTTGAAGTTATCTATGTAGCAAAGATAAAAGTTTTGTATCGTTATTACAAAGATACTTAACTCGCGCCTTCGGGGTAGGGGACAGGGAACAAAAAATCGCTAATTTTAAAATTTCCTTATTCCCTCCTAAAGCGAAAAACCGTGGGTATAAGTCCCCCGCCTACAGGCGGTAAGCGCCCTTCTAGAGTTTAAATCTCCCGCCACACAGGTGACCTGTTCCCTCTTTAAATGCCCTAACCTGTAGCGTGCTACAGGTTATTTTGGCTTAAAGCATAGTCAGACAAGAATGAGGGAAAAATTCAAAAATTAGAGATAGAATCCGTTTGAAGAGGAATTTTGGAGCTAAGGGTAGCTTTATTAATTTTTGAAATAATATTTATTAATTTTCCGCAATTGCCACCAGGACGATTATATATATATTGTCTTATCTTGAAATGTACTGCTACAACGCTTGATAGTATTCTACCTTTCTATGGCTCCAAAATTCACCAAGATTCAATTTCCGCTCTGGAATTATCTCAACCAGCCCTTATTTAATCGTCATACTAAATTGATATGGAATCCCTATCACTTCGCTTCTATTTGGCGAATTCAACTTCTAGAACGGTGCTTGACTAAAGAATGTGATGCTAAGGGGCCTCAGCAGCATTAGATGGCTATTAGCAAAAGCTGCTGCATTGACTTAAAGTTTATAAACTAAGCCTCGTACTGTAGACGAGGCTTTTTGCTGTCAAGCAAAGCACTGACAGTCATGTCTGCCATAACATTAATTGCAGTGCGGCAGCGACCAGACAGAACTTACGCACTCAGATCCCCCAACCCCCTTAAAAAGGGGCAGCCCTGCGCCCTTGCGGGTTCCCGGACTCCCTCAGTGGCGTGGCTTTAGACGTTCCCCCTTTTTTAAGGGGGGTTAGGGGGGATCAGGGTTTCAGACTTCAGTGCGTAAGTCCTATATGATACCCTCGCATCGACCTGCATAAAATCAGTAGTAGGATAGGCATTGCCCACCACATCAGGGTTTTAGTGGGCAATACCCATTTTACTTGTAGGATTTGGGCGGAGTTTGAATCTCCGTCCATAATTTTCCCACTCGCTAATCCCTAATTCCTAATCCCCCCTCTAGTAGTAATGTTGAATATCTACTACCAATAGACTGCGCTACAACCAATGTTTTGGATAAACTCTACCTGGCGTTGCACTACTATAGATAACTGTACAAAAAACAATCACTACAGAACCCAACAAAATAGGCGTTAACACATAGTTCCAAGAGGCATTATTTAATACTCCTAGCAGTGCAACCGCCCCAGATGGCGGATGTACAGTTCGAGTCAGTTGGGTTAATTTAATTGTGGTTGCAACAGCCATAGCCATTACCCAAGGGGCTGTGCCAAATAACTGAACCAGCGTGACGCACACTATAGCTGCAATTAAATTGCCACCAATTACATTGCGTGGTTGAGCTAAGGGGCTATCTGGTACGCCAAACACTAAAACTGCTGTTGCTCCAAATGGCGCAGCGATGCATGGATAAGAGGTTTGAACTGTTAAATAAGCCAGAATAGCAATCCCAATAAATGCTCCTAACCAAGATAGAAGAATATGTTGAATAGAAAAATTGGGCTGATGATGAACACTACCAAATAAAGCGCGAGTTTTTTTGAATAGCCTGTAGTTTAATGCGATAGTTTTTTTGAAATTGGTTGTTTTAGGAAGTTTGTTAACAGAGCGTTGCATAGTTCAAATTAACTGTTGAAAGCTACGTTCAAGGCAACAAACTCCTAATTACCTCACTAAACAGCACCAAAAAACTATCGCAACTGTTTTCTAACAAGGAATACAGCCCACGACTCTCTGAAGTGCTATTTATGGAGCTAACTTATGAGTTTGTAACTAAAGTCAGGATATCTTAACAAATCTCATAAAGCAAGAAATTTAGTATCTTTCAATACAGAAAATTATTTTTTATTTGAATTGAGGGTAAGTTATATCATGTCCGGTTGATTAGTTATGATTCCCACATCTGTGCAAAAAGCTGAAAACTCTTCTTCCCCCTGCTTCCTTGCGGTCTTGATGATAAGCCTTTAACCGGACACGATAGGAGTCGGCTGTTGAGTTTAATTTGCGGCTTTGGCCAAGCCATCGGCACTGCGGCAGGATTTTCATATATTACTGGCAACCAAGTCGCTCCTGGATATTCGTCCTCTAGTCCTTGCAGTTTTTCTCTAGCAATACGAACTGCAACATATAAAGACTGTCCTGAAGAAAAAGCTTCTAGAAAATGCTTTAAAAATGCTCGACAATATCAGGTACAGGTTGGCGCATCACAATTATTTGCGGAATGTGCAAATCTTGTAGTTCTCGCGCTCATCCCAATCCATCACAGGAGTTAAAAATTGTCAACTGCAACCCTTTGGCAACGGCATTTCTCAAAGCATACTTGAGTTCGGCAATTGTTAAGCTATCTTTCTCATTAATATAATCGCAACTCACAAGTTATTTCGTGACTTTTGGCAAAGGGGAAGTAATTTCTGCTTGTAATCTAAAAGCTCTTATTTCCTTGCTTGTGACAAAGCTTTAACCTTCCCTTCGCCTAGCACGTAAGATTTAGGTCGGTTAATTGCTAAATTAGTAATAAAAGCAGCATTAGCTGGGTTGGGGTTCCCTACGCCGAGGGCAATTTCCAAGCTAACTGCAAGCACTAAGGCGATGAGTATTTGCAATGCCAGAGGGATACGTACTCACCAACTGCGGGTTTTGGTCTCAAGCGAAGTAATGCTTTCTGGTTCACTCATTGCTAGATGCTGGTTAATTATTCTGATGTGACTATTAAAACATTACTTTCGGAAGTGAAAATTACCCAAACGCGTTAATCTAAGATTTCGTTGCTCTGTCTGTAAAATTCTGCTTGATGGGGTATGCCACCAAAATGCCCCTAGAGATATTGCTTGTGCTTGGAGACGTATATGTCCTTTGTGCCTTTACATATTCATAGTGACTATAGCTTGCTTGATGGAGCAAGTCAGCTGCCGGAGTTGGTGGATCGAGCGATCGCCCTGGGGATGAAAGCGATCGCCCTGACCGATCATGGTGTTATGTATGGGGCAGTGGAACTCATAAAAATCTGCCGTAGTAAGAATATTAAGCCAATCCTTGGCAATGAAATGTATATCATTAATGGCGATATTGAAAAGCAAGAACGCCGTCCTCGTTATCATCAAGTTGTTTTAGCTAAAAATACTAAAGGCTATAAAAATTTAGTTAAATTAACTACTCTTTCCCATCTTAAAGGTGTCCAAGGAAAAGGCATTTTTTCTCGCCCTTGTATTAATAAAGAGTTATTAAAACAATATCATGAAGGTCTGATTGTCACTAGTGCTTGTTTAGGTGGTGAAATTCCGCAAGCAATTCTTAGTGGTAGGCCAGATGCAGCTCGTAAAGTTGCTCAATGGTATAAAGATGTATTTGGTGATGATTATTATTTAGAAATACAAGACCACGGCTCCCAGGAAGACCGAATTGTTAACGTAGAAATTATTAAAATTGCCCGTGAGCTAGGCATTAAATTTGTTGCTACTAATGATTCTCATTTTATTTCTTGTTACGACGTTGAAGCCCATGATGCCTTGCTATGTATTCAGACTGGCAAGCTAATTATTGAAGAAAATCGGATGCGTTATAGCGGCACAGAATATCTCAAATCTGCTGAAGAGATGAAGCTGCTATTTCGTGACCATTTACCTGATGATGTAATTGCCGAAGCGATCGCAACTACTGAAGAAGTTGCTGATAAAGTCGAGCCTTACCAGATTATGGGTGAGCCGCAAATTCCTACCCCCCCCATTCCCTCTGGCCACACCGCTGATACTTATGCCGAAGAAGTTGCATGGAGCGGACTTTTAGAAAGATTAAATCGGAAATCCCGCAACGAAGTCGATCCAATCTACAAAGAGCGGTTGGAATACGAACTAAAAATGATTCAACAAATGGGTTTTTCCAAATACTTTTTAGTTGTATGGGATTATATCAAATTTGCTAGAGATAATAATATTCCTGTAGGGCCTGGACGGGGTTCGGCGGCTGGTTCGCTAGTTGCATACGCTATGCGAATTACTAACATTGATCCTGTGCATCATGGTTTACTATTTGAGCGCTTTTTGAACCCAGAACGGAAATCCATGCCTGATATTGATACGGATTTCTGCATTGAGCAAAGAGATAAAGTTATTGAATATGTAACTGAGAAATATGGTGCTGATAAAGTTGCTCAAATTATTACCTTTAACCGCTTAACTTCTAAAGCTGTCTTAAAAGATGTCGCCAGAGTATTAAATATTCCCTACGGCGAAGCTGACAAAATGGCGAAATATATTCCTGTAGTGCGGGGGAAACCAACTAAACTCAAGGTGATGGTTTCAGACCAAACCCCAGCACCAGAGTTTAAAGAAAAGTATGATAACGAGCCTCATGTTCGCCATTGGATTGACATGGCGATGCGAATTGAAGGAACTAACAAAACTTTTGGTGTTCATGCAGCAGGTGTGGTAATTTCTGCCGATCCCCTTGATGAAATTGTGCCTTTACAGAGGAATAACGATGGTTCCGTGATTACTCAGTATTTCATGGAAGACCTAGAATCCATGGGTTTATTAAAGATGGACTTTCTAGGTTTGCGGAACCTGACCTTAATTCAAAAAACGTTGGATCTGATTGAAGAAACGAATGGCTATCGTGTTGATCCTGATGAAATCACACGTCAAGAAAGAAAAGCTCAGAAAATATTAGCCAAAGGTGAACATAGCACTCTACCAAAAGATGTGCAAAAAACTTATGCACTATTAGAAGCAGGTGAACTAGAAGGAATATTTCAATTAGAATCTTCTGGAATGAAGCAAATAGTGCGAGATTTGAAACCTTCTAATATCGAAGATATTTCTTCAATTTTGGCGCTTTATCGACCAGGCCCATTAGACGCAGGACTAATTCCTAAGTTTATTAACCGCAAACATGGTCGAGAAAATATTGACTATGAAACTGCGATTTTAGAACCGATATTGAATGAGACTTATGGAATTATGGTCTATCAAGAGCAAATTATGAAAATTGCTCAGGATATGGCTGGATATTCTTTAGGACAAGCTGACTTGCTGCGCCGTGCAATGGGTAAAAAGAAAGTTTCTGAAATGCAAAAGCAGCAGGAAAAGTTTATTGATGGTGCAACCAAAAACGGTGTTAAAAAGCAAGTAGCTGAAAAATTATTTGACGATATGTTAAAATTCGCCGAATATTGCTTCAGCTATGACACGGAAGTTTTAACAGTAGAATACGGCTTGCTTCCCATTGGTGAAATTGTTGAAAAAGCTATTGAATGCAGCGTTTACAGTATTGATGAGAATGGCAACGTTTATATGCAACCTGTGGCACAATGGCATAATCGCGGTCAACAAGAAGTGTTTGAGTATTGTTTAGAAGATGGTTCTATTATTCGCGCCACAAAAGACCATAAATTTATGACTATTGATGGGGAAATGTTACCGATTGATGAAATATTTGAACGGGGGTTAGATTTGCTACAGGTTCCACGATTACCAAGATAACAACTAATACCAATAATTAATATTGGATGTTTAAAGTAAGAAAATTAGCACCCTTAGTTTCTTACTTTAGTTTCTACAACCGAGTCGTATCAACAGTTTTGAAAGCCAATGCTGGGCATCTCTATTATGCGGTCGAAGCTGGGGAAGCTGGCGAGAATCTAGTTTAAAACACTGGAATGCGATTTTGAAACGATTAATAGAAAGATTATAGTTAAAAAGCTGTTAGAGATAAAAATAATTGATATGTCGGCAATGATAAAAGCTATTGAGCGCATTGCAACCTACTATGCAAATTTCGATGCTCCAACAAGTCTTGACATGAAAGTGTTTTATTGGATGTTGAATAATGGATATGATGCAGTAGGAAAAGATGTACGGGAACTGCGAAAGACTCTTAGCTCTGAAACTTTTCAACAAATAGTATCTAATTACCCTACTCCAAAGTTAACTCTTGAACAAATACAAGAAATTACAAGAGATTATCCATTTCAGTTGCCTTTAGAAATAATTGATTTATACCAAAAAGCTAACGGTTGTTTACCTATTGATTTGGCTGACACATCAAAAGATTGGAACTCTCTTGATAACTACTTTGAGTTTCCCTTGATTACTGATAATTCTTTCTTTTCGTTGGAAAAAGCTATGAGTATGTACAAAGCTTTAGCACGTCAAGCTATGCACGACGACAAGATTGATCCACGCTGGTTCCCCATTGATTGTTTTGAGGATTTAATATTAGCTGTAATTGGTAGTGAACAGCAGCAGGTTACTTCACCTGTAATTAGCTTCTATGATAGTGATTTTCTCCCAAAAATTGAGTGGCCGAGTTTGACCAATATGTTGCTGGCTTGGGTTGAAATTCGAGAACAAAGCTTAAATGAGCATGAGCATGAATTTGAAATTGAGAAGATACATAAAAAATACGGCAAGGGCAAAAGTAAAATATAGTGATAAAGCAATGCTTCAGTACAATTACACAGCACTATAGAATTTCGGGACAGACTCACGTCAATTTAGCAGTAAAGTATATTCTCTACGCTAGGAGGAAAGCATTCTTGATTGATGTATTTCTCTGCTCCTAGGCTTTGGCTATGATGCTCTCAACCTCTATTGTCTTTTTAATACCAATGCAGTCAAATTGCGAAGTACTGAAACTACTTTTTTAGATTTCTTGTCATGTTTCATTACTAACAAATCAGGCTCCGAAAGGTCAGTCAATAGTCCTTTTTGTGGTTCATAGAATTGGAACTGCATTCCGTAACGTTGGTTAGGCACGCTATCGTCAATTGCTTTTACTGCGTGGAATGATTGGCGTGTCTTGAAAAATAGAAGAAAGTTGTTTGGCTTATACGGCGCTACTTTTTGAACTATGAAGTCATCCGGGGAATAGTGATTATTTCCCCAACAACGCACCATCCGATCTTTATGTACGCACAGTTGCGTTCCGTATTCTTCAAACCCATCTCTATCGGCAAATGAGAAAATACATGTGAAGACACGAGTTGGTATATCGGTATGCGGTCCTATGTAATACCCAGGTTCATGCCGTTGTAGAAAAAATTCCTTTTTAAAGAGATCAAAAAAATCTTCTGATTCTACTAGTTCTCCAAATCTTATTACAAAGTATTCCTTGTATTTATTAAAAATCAATCTTTCAAACCATTGTTCGCTCAAAAAACACCTTTTTATTTGCTCCCAAAACTTCCGCTCTTCTTCGTCTGCTGCAAACTCGTCATGAGAGTGAAAGTTAATTTGCTTTCTAGCATAATAAGGTGTGCTAGTTTTCATAGATGTCGACTCTTTTTTACCAATCCATTCACGCCCTAGATTTCTCTTGAATGGGTTATATTCAATAATTTTTGTAAAAATTTCATCAGGAAAAAAGTTTTCAATAATCAAATGTGGAAAAGGGTATGGCTGTACTTCTACCTCAGAAATCTTAAGTTCAATGTGATTTCGCATTTCTTCGATCACGATTCTACACCTCAAAAAATAAAAATGTAATTATTTAAAACTATCACTCTTCCATCACTATGGGAAAATAAAAATCGAAGGTAACTTTTAAACATTAGACAGCTATAGGGTTTGGAGCTTTATTTTCTAACATTATTGTCAAAATCACGTTTTTCGCCTGAAAGTCTTGCCTAGCAATGATTTTATTTTTTACTCTGGTGAGAGTGATGGAAGAGCGCTATAGCAATCCGGAATCATTCGTGAGAAAATACATAGACTAAAATTTAGCTTCTTTTTTAACTAAATTAATACGTAAAAATCTGAAGATAATTCCTGTAAAAGCCTTTATTTTAGCCATAATCTAATTGTCATATTTTTGACTTAGCGTTAATAAATTAAGATAGTGTTTTCTCATGAATTACTTAGGATTGGTATATGACAAAATACAGATAAAATAAGTTATGTTGTAATTTAATATTACGCTAGATTCTATTTAAAAGATATTTTTTCATGTTTATCTAAGCGTTTGTTCTTAATTATTATAGTAACATAGCGTTTAATATTTTTCGGATATATACTCTTATAAGCGCTCTTTAATCACTCTAAGCAGAGGAAAATAATAAATGCCTAGATTCCGAAGGGTCAGGAATAGCACCAGGCTTTCGATTCATTAGAGCAATTAGTATGAGAAAAACAATGGATAGAGGTGAAATGGGAAAGACCCTGAGCCAAGATTTAAGGAAATTAAAAAATATGAAAGGTTGAATGACTAGGCGTAAATTTTTGAGCAGATTCTTCCTGCTCTGGAAATCTAGACACAACTGGTCTGTCGCTTTATTTACGCCTTGTTCTGGATGATTGTTCAAAACTTGAGAGTGAAGACTAACGAGAAGATAAGCACTCATAACTATTCCCCACCATTTCTGGATTTGGGAATAGTCAGTCATCCGAAAATCAGCCCAACATACCGCCTGAAAACTTTGTGTACCAAGGTTTTCACAAATAAAGGGGTACATTTACGATACCACGACCGAGCAAGGAAGTTGCGAAACATTGGCAGATGAAAAGCCTCATAAATAGGGATTTTTAACAAAGTAATCAAATTTTTCTTAATTGGTTTTCTTACTTGCACCCAATTTTAGAGAATTGGTATGAAGTTTTGACTACGAAAGTTTTATGTCATTTTGCGGAATCTCAAGTGACTGAGGAGTATAAACAAAAGCAAGTAGTTAAATATACACTTGCTTGAGAATTGCTATGCGCGATCGCCTAAAATACCTCACCTTGTTGGTGGTGTTGCTTCCTCTGTTCTCTGTGTCTCCCTCTCCTCTACTCCAATACTCTCCTTTAACAGCACAAGCGCAGACACCTCAAGATCGCAAAGCTGAGGCTGCACAACTTTATAACTTAGGTTTGCAACAGTTCGATCGCGGACAGTATCCCGAAGCTTTAAAGTCATATCAACAAGCTTTAGCGATAGCCAGAGAAATCAAATATCTTCAAGGTGAAGCGGTAATTTTAAATGAGATTAGCGCTGTCTATCGCAAAACAGGAAAGTATCCCAAAGCTATAGAAATTTTAAAGCAAGCTTCAGTAATCCTTAAACAAACTGGCGATCGCGCTGGGGAAGGAGCAATTATTAATAATATTGGCTTGGTTTACCGTTATTTAGGGGAGTATACCAAAGCCTTAGATTACTTTCAGCGATCGCTAGCGATTACTAAAGAAGTTGGCAACAAAGCACAGCAAGCTTCAATACTCAACAATATTGGGTCAACATACAGCAGACTTGGACAGTATCCTAAAGCATTGGAGTTATTTCAGCAAGCGTTAACCATTCATAAAGAAGCCGGCAATAAACCCCAGCAAGCAACAGTTTTCAATGACGTTGGGTCAGTTTATCAAAACTTGGGAGACTACACCAAAGCATTGGAGTTTTATCAGCAAGCCTACGCCATTCACAAAGAACTTGGTTATAAAGCTGAGGAAGCAATTAGTCTCCACAATATTGGTTCAATTCACCAAAACTTGGCACAGTATCCCAAAGCCTTAGAATTTTATCAGCAAGCTTTAGCTATTAGTAAAAAAATTGGTGATACAGCACAGCAATCAACAACGCTAAACAATATTGGATTAGTTTATGAAAGTTTGGCAGAGTATGCCAAAGCATTGGAATTCTATCAGCAATCTTTAGTAATTGATAAACAAATTGGTAACAAAGCTGGAGAAGGAGTAGTTATTAACAATATTGGGGCTGTTTACCGTAACTTAGGGCAGTATGCTAAATCATTAGATTTTCTCCAGCAAGCTTTAGTAATTCGCAAGCAAATTGGTGACAAAGCTGGCGAAGGAGTAAATATTGCCAATATAGGAGAAATTTACCGCAACTTAAAACAACATTCCCAAGCACTGCAATACTTTCAGCAGGCTTTAGCCATTCAAAAACAAATTGGTGACAAGGCGGGTGAAGGGACAACTCGCAATAATATTGGCGAAGCTTACCGTGAATTAAAAGAGTATGAAAAAGCCTTGGAATATCTCCAGCCAGCTTTAGTATTACGTAAAAAAATCGGTGATAAGGAAGGGGAAGGACAGACTATCAATAATATAGGAGAACTTTACCGCAATTTAGAAAAATACGATAGCGCCTTGGATTATTTTCAGCAATCTTTAGTAATTAGCAAACAAATTGGCGATAAGGCTTCGGAAGCAGGAAATGTCAACAACATTGGAGAAGTTTACCGTAACTTAGGACAGTATGCCAAAGCCTTAGAATATTTTCAACAAGCTTTAACTATTGTCAGAAAAATTGGCGACAAGGTAGGGCAAGCGAAAACTCTCAACAATATTGGGTTAATTTACATTCATCAAAGCCAATATCCTGAAGCTGAGAAAACTCTCTTTACTGCTGTCGGAATTTGGGAATCTTTACGACCAGGATTAACTGATGCTCAGAAAATCTCATTATTTGAAAGCCAGAACATTACTTACCGTTCACTACAACAATGTTTAGTTGCTCAGAATAAATTTAATTCTGCATTAGAAGTAGCCGATCGCGCCAGAGCTAGAGCATTTGTTGAGTTATTAGCCTCGAAGCAATTAGAGAAACCAAATGCTCAATTAAATATCAAACCTTTAAAACTCCAAGAAATTCAAAACCTTGCCAAACTAGAAAATGCTACTTTTGTTCAATACTCAACGTTGCAGGACAAATTACTCTACATTTGGGTAGTCAAACCCACAGGAGAAATTTCTTTTGAGCAACTGAAGCTAGAAAAGTTTCTCAAATCTTCTCTACAAAACCTTGTGGTTAACAGCCGCAGAGGAATAGGTGCAAGAGGTAGAGGCGTCGCTATTGAAGCTACATCTGGCGGTAAGCAAAATCAAGCTCGTCAAAAGACACAATTAAATAAACTTTATGACTTACTGATCAAACCGATCGCTCAATATCTACCTAAAGATCCTAACGCCCGTGTTATCTTCATTCCCCAAGAATCTCTATTTCTCGTACCGTTCCCCGCATTACAAGATGACCAAGGCAAATACTTAATCGAGAAACATACTATCTTGACAGCACCAGCGATTCAAGTTTTGGATTTAACTCACAAACAGAAGCAAAAAGTTAACCAATCCGCAAAAGACTTTTTGGTAGTTGGTAATCCTACCATGCCCAAGATTCCTATTGCTGATGAGCAGTTAGAACCTCTTCCTGGTGCGGAACAAGAAGCAATAAAGATTGCAGATTTATTCAAGACGCAAGCAATTATTGGTACCAAGGCGACAGAGACAGCAATGGTACAGAAGATGGCTCAAGCTAAGATGATTCACTTTGCTACCCACGGCTTACTTGATGATTTTAAGGGTTTAGGCGTACCGGGTGCGATCGCTCTTGCTCCTAGTAGTAAAGATGACGGTTTACTTACAGCCAGCGAAATTCTTGACATGAAACTCAATGCAGAACTGGTTGTACTTAGCGCTTGTAACACTGGAGGTGGAAATATTACAGATGATGGCGTAATTGGTTTATCACGCTCTTTAATTACTGCTGGCGTTCCTAGTGTTGTTGTATCGCTGTGGTCTGTACCAGACGAGTCTACCTACTTTTTGATGAACGAATTTTACAAAAATCTCCAACGCAATCCTGATAAAGCGGCGGCGCTCAGACAAGCAATGCTCACCACGAAAAAGCAATATTCTAACCCGATTGATTGGGCTGCTTTTACCCTAATTGGTGAAGCTGAGTAGAAGATATGAAGAGGTGAATTTTTGAGCTTGGAAACTAAAGTTTCGAGTTCAGAACACAAAACTTCGAGTTCAGAACACGAAACTCCGAGTCCACAACACGAAACTCCGAGTCCACAACACAAAATTCCGAGTTCGGAACACAAAACTCCGAGTCCAGAACACGAAACTCCGAGTTCGGAACATGAAACTCCGAGTCCAGAACACAAAACTTCGAGTTCAGAACACAAAACTCCGAGTTCAGAACACAAAACTCCGAGTCCAAAACACGAAACTCCGAGTTCAGAACACGAAACAAGCAAGAAAGCCTTCTTGCACCGTTGTCCTAACTACGTTTAGAGCAATTTGCAGTTAAATAGACCACAGTATGGGCACAACAATTTTGTGTCCTTACAATAATTTAGTCTTCAAGCGTGTATTCCATACTAATGAAAAGTTCTGTAATTACCTGCAAATGAGCATTAGGCAAGATAAAATTGCCGCCGTTGGCATTTGAGATGTAGCGATCGCTTGGAGATGAACCTTAAAAAATTAGTAATATGTACATATACCTAATTTTTTCACTAGTTAAAAAGCTAAACCTGAACTCTTGAGTGTGGAGTATAGACTAAACTAGTTATTTGTAATGTAGTGTTGTAAAACTTTATTGGCTAACTGTTTTATGGTTACCAGACTTTCAGCAGTTGTTTACGGAATGGCAACAGCACCAACTGTAGCTCCTGAACGGTCTACTCAAGTTACCCGCAAGCTATATCCGAATTATAAAGTGATTGTTTTAAACGATGACTTTAATACATTTCAGCACGTGGCTGAGTGTTTGATGAAGTATATTCCGGGGATGACCAGTGACCAGGCTTGGGATTTGACCAATCAGATACACTATGAAGGTCAAGCGATCGTCTGGGTTGGGCCTCAAGAACCGGCAGAACTATACCACCAGCAATTGCGTCGAGCGGGTTTGACAATGGCTCCTCTAGAGGCTGCTTAATTATCATGGGCAAACCTACTGATGGCAGACTAGTCTGGAATCACTCGACCCACATTTGTGGTCTCATCCCAATTTTAGAACGTCTGTGTCAGCAGGATGGGATTCAAACCGTCACGCCTGGAGTAATTGGGCGGGTTAGAGGACATAGCCCTAAAATGCAGCTGCGGGTGTCTGTGCCGATTCGGGGCGGTTATAAAATAATCGCACGGCAAGGTAAGACAGTGCAGGAAGTGTTTATTGTGACAACTTTGGCTCAAGATAAACTTGAAGATGCGATCGCGATCGCTATGAAAAGTTAACCATCATTCTATATAGTCAATAGTCCATAGCCTTTCGACTATGCACTGTTGACTCTGAACTATTCTTCCACATGATGTACTGCAAATTTGTGTAGTGGCAGACTCAGGATGCAAGAAAAAGTTAAAAAATATGACAGAGCAGTAGTAATTCTTAAAGACATTAGTATAGGTTCCCAGCTAGATAAAGCTATTTTCTCCAAGCCAAAAGCAACACAGTAGACTAGCCAGTAAGTAAAGCTCATTCTAAATAGAATCTGCTCTGTTTCTTCCATATCATCTTTTTGCTGTTTGCTGTCCCACAGTAAGATTAGTCCGACGATACAAGCCACAAAGGAAACAGCAACTACAAACTCATGACACAATACATTTACCGAATGCATTTGCGTTGATCCCAATATTTTTCGATTGAGATTCAGTCTAAAGGAATAGTCCTGTAGACGGCACAAAATAGTTACAAACTGCAATAGAATACTACGAATTCTGTAAAAAATTGCAACAATCACTTATTGCACTCAGCTAGAAATTTTTAATTTCATGTCAAGTAAAGGGCGACAGAATGTAAAAGCTGTTGACAATACCATTAGTAGTTAATGTTGATTAATGTGCCCAATTATCCCGCCATTTAACTGTGCCTTGCTCCACTAAAATCCAGCGACGGCTTACGAGATTTTCGCGCAGAGGCGGCTGATTTTCGCGCCAGAGAGCATATTTGTAGCATATTGCTTTCCCCGCGCTCTCATTGAAAGGAATTTCTCCGAACCAAGTATTGTTATTGATATACTCTAAAGCGTAAGCTTTGCTAATATCCCAATTACCCAACTCAGGGCAATCGCCTGTTACTACAACTGTCTCTCCTGGCTGGGTTTTAATGCCATTTAATTGTGCCCGGACAATTGTTTTTCCTTTCACGCGCTCCCCTAAATAGCTGAGAACAATTAGTTCTTTTGGCTCCAATTTTAAACCGAAAATTTTGCCATTTTTTACTTCTAAATAGCGATTCGTTACAATACAGTTATATTCACCATCTTCTAATTCGGTATTCTCTACATCAATAGTGATTGCGTCTCCTTTATTGATTGCTACAAAACAGCGATAATCTCGATAAGTCCGCAGATAAATATAGACATCAGATGTCAGATATTTTTGTTTCTGGCTTCCGAGAGAAACCGCAGGGTTTAAACGTCGCAATTTAGATAATAACTGAATATCTTTATAAAGCTGTGTATCTGTGTCCCATGTCTGCATCATAGGACGGTTATAAGGGTCATTACCGCCATTAGTATTATTATGTAAATATTGCTCTGTTCCATAATAAATACAAGGAATTCCACGACAGGTCATCACTACAGCTAATGCCAATCGCAAAAGCTGCGGATCGGGATTCAGGCTTTGAAAGCGAGGCATATCATGATTATCAATAAAGGTAATCAATTCTGTAGCCGTATTGTAAAGATAATCGAGATCGAAAACTTCCTGAACTAAATGAAATCCGCCAGTTAATCCTTGAGCCAAAGCTTCCCGAATTGCTCCGCACAAACCAAAGTCTAAAATCGACATTCCAGACTCATTGGCAAATTTAATTGATTGGGCATTTTTAGGATTACTAAAACCCCATTCTCCAAAGATAAATACAGAAGGTTTATGGGTTTGAATATCACTATTAAATTCTTGCCAAAACCAAATTGGCATATGCTTTACAGTATCAACTCGCAAAGCATCAACACCTCTATCTAGCCATTGTTTGATTGCGGTTTTAATATAGTGACGATAATCAGAATTACTTTCGTTAAAAGTGGCTAATCCTGACATTTCATAATACAAAAGCTGCTCTTCATTTTCCCAATCTGTGATTTCAGGATTATGATGATACCAATGTTTAACATCATTATAAAAATCAACAATTAAAGCTCCATCCTCATAAAGTTTGCCTTTTTCGCCGTTGACATCAGGGCTACTGTGGTTACAAACAATATCCAAAATCAGTTTCATACCTCGGTCATGCAACCCAGAGATTAATTTATCAAATGTGTTATTTTTAAATAAGGAATTTTCTTCATCAGTAGCTAAGAACCTAGGGTTAATACGTTTAAAATCTTTTGTCCAATAGCCATGCATTGCAGCATTTTCAAACTGTAATGCTTCTACTTGCTCAAATAAAGGAGAAATCCAAATAGCTGTAACTCCCATATTTTTGAGATAATCTAATTTATCAATAATTCCTTGTATATCTCCACCCCAATATTTACCCCACTTTTGCTTAGTCGAGTCGTAAAGTTCAGGATTAAGACCTTCATTATTACTCGGATCTCCATCATTAAAGCGATCCACAATAATGAAGTAAATTGTTTCTTGGCGAAATTCAATTGCTCTCGTAAAGAGAAACTCAAAATCTGAAATCGTTTCTGATGTTACTGTATCGGTATGGAAGCCAGCAGCAGCTTTAGTAGCTTGAGCTTTAATCTCAGAATGGGATGAAGAAATTTCCACCATAATCTTACTTAAGAAATCCTAACAGTTTTGTATTAGCCAATTAAATTTGAACTAGCGCTAGTTTAAATATTTCCTAGTGAGTAGCTTTATTTAAGCGTTATCATCCAATATTATTATGCGATCGCACTCATCATTTAATATCCAGTATATATGTATTATTAAATACTAAAGCAAAGCACAATTTAAATTTATCACTTCAGTTTTGGGGATAAGTTGCGATCGCCAGATATTAACCCTAAGACTTGTCTGCTTTACCTGCCGCAGTTTTTTAGCTTCGTCGAACTTACATTAAAGCAGAGGTAAGATAGAAATCTTCCTCTGCTTAGAGTGATTATGAAATAATAAATAATGAGTGGGAGAAAGCATACCAGTCGCCTCGCTCTCCCACCCTGCCATTTACCGCTGGAGCGAACAGAAATATCTACACTACATACGTTGCCTTTTATTTTAAGGGCTAATGTGTAGTTCAATGGCAACGTTCATACACATTGAATATTTCCATTGCAGTAAATGTCAATCTTAATTATTAATATTTGAATTACCAAGTGAATGGTTACAGATATTATTTTTAATTATGAATTGATTGCCAAAATCTTACTAGTAAAATAGTGTCTTAATAAAGTAGCTTTATGGCTTGGTAGACCCTGATAACAACACCCTTGAAGTCGTTTATCTTCTAAACTTTAACTTAGCTTTTTTAATCTTGGTTGCCAAATTGGCAATTTTAAAATTTTCTAATTGTTCATCTATAACTTCTATAGCAATCCAATGGGATTCCTGAATCGCTAGAGGCAGGGGACAGGGGACAGGGAAGAAGAAATAAGCAAAAATCAAATAGCGACACATAAATTATAGGACTTACGCACTCAAGCCTGAAACCCCGATCCCCCCTAGCCCCCTTAAAAAGGGGGGAACGTCTAAAGCCACGCCACTGAGGGAGTCGGGGAACCCGCAAGGGCGCAGGGCTGCCCCTTTCTAAGGGGGTTGGGGGATCTGAGTACGTAAGTTCTGAATTATTCGTAAGGGCACAACGGGCGTTGTGCGACGCCACTTCCTACCCTGCGGGAAGCCCTTCGGGTGAATCCTACGGATACGCTGCGCGAGCGGCAGTTGCTTCAAGTCGGGGAACCCGCCCAACGCACTGCCTCACCGCTTCGCGCCTACAAGTTTGGCAACCGAACGGAGTGGCTCCCCTACCCATATGTCGCATTCTTTTTTAAAATTGGTATAAATTTGTATTAAATGCAACTTATAAGACAAAACTAAAGGCATGGTGGTGCCATGCCTTTACTTGCAAAATAGTTAATTTGACAGATTTTTCTTTTGGAACGATATTATTACTTGCGTAATAAAGTAGGCAAGGAACTTTGTTTACGAAGATCCAATAAATCTGCTAAGGACTCTCTGCTTTTATCCAGACGATGCCTGTGATCTGGAGGTAGAACTGTCATCAAAGGCTTTGTGTTAGCTTGCATTGACACAAGGGGTCTTAGTGATGGCGATGGTACAAAGACTGGTGGATTTCTGAGAGTTTGTGGTTCCAATCTTTGCTGTTGACCTTGTACCAAGCTTGTCTGATAACGTTTCTGCTTCTGGGCTTTTTGACCTTTTGCTGGATGCTTGAGCAATCGCAAAATTATGAAGCAACCACTACCACAGCTGAGGGCGATCGCAGCAATCATCCATAACGGTGTAGGATCGCTAGTCTCAGAGGGCGTAGGAATTGGTTCTTCAAGTACAGTTAATAAATCCGGACTTGTTTCTGGTTCTTCCGGCTGTTGCACAGACCCAGCAGATCCAAGGCTATACAAGGCAAGGACAGCACTGCCGACAAATATTGCTGACAAGCCAATTAATAAAAGCCAAGGATGGCGTGCGAGCAAATTTATCAGAACTTGGGAGTTACTGATTGCACTTGGCTTAGTGTTTGTCAGCCTTGGAGTCACCCTTTTAGGTTGGGTTGGCTTGTACTGTACACTCTGACTATTTTCCATAGATTACTTTCAGATTTGTACCCCTCTAGACCTCGATTGTACTGGAGGAGTTAGCCAACAGGTATCCGTAGGCAAATTTTGGATTTAAGTAACTTTTTTAAGAAGCCTAAGCTACTAAATCCGCTAATTTGCTTGCAAATTTTGCTGTTTTCTTAAAGTAATCAATTTGCCTAACTCTTAGGTTCGGCAACAGAATATCTTTCTAGAGCCAGCTGAATCAACCGATCAACTAATTCTGGGAAAGAGATCCCACTATGCGCCCATAGTTGGGGATACATACTAGTTGAGGTGAAACCAGGTAAGGTATTGATTTCGTTGATTAATATTTCTCCTGTAGCTTCCACGTAGAAGAAGTCTACTCTCGCCAATCCAGCAGCGTCAACAGCGGCAAAGGCTTGTAAAGCCATATCTTGAATTTGACGGCTGATGGCTTCTGGTAAGGGTGCTGGAATGAACAAACCTGCTCGACCTTCAGTATATTTAGTTTCATAATCATAAAAATCGCTGTCGTAAGTAATTTCGCCTACAACCGAAGCTTGGGGATGATCATTTCCTAACACAGCGCATTCTACTTCTCTAGCTACAACTCCAGCTTCTACAATGATTCGGCGGTCATAACTAGCTGCATTATCTAATGCTGCTTCTAATTCTTGCCGCGATCGCACTTTGGCAATACCCACTGATGAACCTAAGTTTGCAGGTTTGACAAAGCTGGGATAGCCCAATGTCGATTCAATTTCATCACACAATTTCGGAAAAACACAAGGATTTGACCACACTTGCGCCCTAGTCAACGCCTTGTACTTCACTTGAGGTAATCCGGCTTGAGCAAAGGCAGTTTTCATGCCAATTTTATCCATCCCCATTGCCGAACCTAAGACCCCAGAACCAACAAAGGGAACTTGGATCAAACTGAGTAATCCTTGAATTGTCCCGTCTTCTCCATTAGGCCCGTGCAGAATCGGAAACCACAAATCTACTTCTTGTGTTTGTGGTGGAAATTGCCACAGGTTAGGAGTAATAGATTGATTTTGAATAGCAGCGCCGGATGCTAAAACTTGTTGGGCGACTTCCCCTGCTTGCCAGAATCCGTCCTTTTGAATATAGAAAGGCAATATTTCGTACTTACTAGCATTTTGCTCTGCACTCAAGGCTTTAGCGATCGCCCGTGCTGAACTAATCGAAACTTCATGCTCCCCAGAACGACCGCCAAACAGCAAACCCACCCGCAGTTTAGTCATCTTCATTACCTCTTAGCGCCATCACGCAGATAGCCTATCACACCCTGCTGAAAAATCTTTATTAGTTATCAGTTATCATTTAGCAACCTGTAAACTGTTAATTGATTAGCAATTACCTCAAAATCGCAAATGATTTAGATGCGTTTGTCCTGCAACATAAACAGGAGTAATTGTCTGAGCTTAACCAACCCTGTTAAGATGCCTTGATGTCAGAAACACAACATCACCTAAAGAAAAAACTTGGATGGTCTTTGGATGAGCGAGATCCAAGATTCATCGAATCGCTAATGCCACTTGTAGGGTGGTTTTATGACCACTATTTTCGAGTGCAAACTAGTGGTTGGCATTATGTTTCTCCCCAAGAAAAAGTTTTATTTGTCGGCTCCCACAATGGCGGGCTGGCTGCTCCTGATATGGTGATGATGATGTATGACTGGTTTCGACGATTTGGTGTAGAAAAACCAGTCTACGGTTTGATGCATCCTACAGCTTGGGAGGCGTGCCCCCCAGTGGCGGAACTGGTAGCTAAGGCGGGAGGAATCGTAGCTCATCCCAAAATGGCTTATGCTGCCTTGCGTTCTGGCGCTAGTGTGCTAGTTTATCCCGGTGGTGCTGAAGATGTCTTCCGACCGCATTCTTTACGTAACCAAATATATTTTGCTGGGCGAAAAGGGTTTATCAAGCTAGCACTGCGGGAGAGAGTACCGATAGTACCTGTGATTTCCACTGGCGCTCACGATACGCTAATTGTGCTGGCTGATTGCTATAAAATTGTGCAGCAACTCCATAAGTTAGGGATGCCTTGGCTATTTGGGATTGATCCGTTAGTATTTCCGATTTATTTGGGCTTACCTTGGGGATTAGCACTTGGCCCATTGCCCAATATTCCATTGCCTGTACCTATCCGCACACGGATTTGTCCACCGATTAAGTTTGAATATTATGGCAGAGAGGCAGCGTGCGATCGCCAGTATGTCAACGAATGCTACGAAATAATTGTGAGTAAAATGCAACAAGAATTAGACCAGCTAATAGTACTTAACCGACAACTTTAATTAACTAAGTTTAATGCCTCATTTCTTGAGCAATAATGGTATCAATTTCTGAAGTATACCAATTACAGGAAGAAAGACGTGAGCAGAAATCGTTAGCAAGAATCGACGGAAAGTTTGGATATCGAAGGGCCAAACTGGAAATTTGTCAGTTAAAGAGTAGAAAGCTCGTAGGTTCTTAATTTTTTCAGTACCCTGTTTGAGGGTTTCTGCATCACCAGTCAGGCTGGCATGAATCTGGGAGTAATCAGCTTGAAACTGCCGAGCAATCTCGCGTAAAAGTTCTTCTTTTGCTTTCCTCATACCTCTGTGAGCCGCTAATAAAGGCCCAAAGAAACATACTATAGACAATAAAATATCTATTGGAATAATTAAGTAAATAAACCAGTAATTTTGTCCAGTACCTCGTGTAATGAACTGATACACAATCAAGCTAACCATCATACCTAAAACAGCTGCTAGATAAGCGGTTTTTAGTGCATAATCACTCAGAGAGCGGAGTCCACCACAACGGTCGGGATGTAGGGGATTAACGTTAAACTCTTTTCTTTCCAATTCCCTTTTCAAAATGTGATGGAGTATCCATATATTCGTAATCAAGTTGAGAATCAACATACTACCTATGTAAACTACTATCAAGGTAGCAATTGTAACCATCAAAATCGGCAGCGGGTGTGAACTAGTCCAACTGTTTTTCAATCCGAATCGAGTTGCGAAGACGAAAATACTAAAAATCACAGCACTACTAAGTGCTAACAGTTTACGCCATTGAGGTTTATAAGCATTGAGAGCAATCTGATTAACTTTTTCGATTTCTAATTCGTCAATTTCCAACACATCAGAAGCTTCAAGTTCCTGAATTACCTTATCTATTGCTTGAAAACTCTATAAGTAATAGCCGAGAACAACGGGGTTAATTAATAGTGCCCATATCCAGGGAAACATATCCTGAAGCAGTCCCTTCTGTCCCTGTGGTAACCATAATGTATTGCTTGCCCAAGCGGTGATTAAATAAATTCCAGTACCGATTGCAATGCTTAATAACCCAAACGTAAGGGGAGAAAGGTTAAGTTTTTCCACTAATAAATATGCAATAGGATCAAAACGATAGAGATTTCGTTTCTGCAATGATTTGAGAATTGTCATATTTGATTAAAATTTTATGTGTAGTTAGTCCGAGATTATACTATAAGAAATATATTTTTATAGTTAGACTAAAAATTAATTAATCTGGCTTGAAGTTTAACTTGCAAACAAATTATTAACATTACCAGTTCATCAGGATCGATGATGCTCAAAAACCAATCTCATCAAAGCGCAGGATTGGCTATTTTCCTAGTTATCTCTGCTGCTAGTATTGGTATCGCTGCTAGATTTTTTATCCCAGGCACAGTAGGACAATTGTTATTTATTGTAACGAGAATTTGGATACTAGCACTACCTTTAATATGGTTCTTCTGGGTTGAACGAGGCAAACTCATCGTGTCGCTACCATCACAAGGAGAATGTCTAGCTGGGGCGGTTTTAGGAAGTCTAATGTTTGGGATGATTCTTAGTACCTACTGGCTTGTTTGGCAGCACTGGATCAATATTGTTGATGTGCGTTCAAAAGCGCAACAAATCGGTATTGCCAGTCCTACTGTATATCTGCTCAGTGCATTCTACTTTACTGTTATCAACTCTCTAGCTGAAGAATACATCTGGCGATGGTTTATTGGTCGTAAATGCGAAATTCTTTTTTCTAGAACCGGAGCTATATTTTTCACTGCGTTATGCTTTACATTACATCACATCATTGCTTTAGCAGCGTATACAGTAAACTGGCTTGTTGTCGTTGTAGGTTCTCTTGGGGTTTTTATAGCTGGTGCTATATGGTCGTGGTGCTATTTAACCTACCGTTCCCTTTGGGCATGTTATATCAGTCATTTACTAGCAGATTTGGCGATCGCCCTTATTGGTTGGCATCTTCTGTTCGGTAATATGTAGCAGTTTTGATGAATGGAAAATTATCGGGCTTTTCAGCTCTAAACCTATTTTGATTTTTAAATGCTTTAAGTTGCAATATGGAAATTGTCGTGACAGCCAAACCTAAAAACTTGCCCACAAGCTCAAACACAAGTTATTAACATATCAATTTCTAATTAATATTGAGCATCAACGGATAACTAGCGAAAATAGATTATTTTACAAAAGGCAAAAGGTCAAACTCTTGACGAATTTCTAAAAGCGATCGCTCTAGCAGCGGTTCAAAATTCAAGAAAGGAACATAACGCCGACGCTTACGAGTTTTGAGCCACATCTGCGTTAATTCTGGCAGTAATTGTGGCAAAGTTAAGAAAATTGAACTATACAACCACAAAACACCATGCTGCTTAATCAAGTCCTCATACATGACGCGAATTGCCGGACTAATGGTTGGATCTTTGAGCGTTTGTAAGTGGTCATGAAACTTGTAGTCGCTTGTCCACCAAGTGAGGGGCAACAACTTAAGTTCATCATACATTCCCGTATCGCACCCGTAGGTGACATGACTGGCATCGTGCGCTAGCAAAATTTTTGCAAATTCTGGTGGCAGATCTTGAGGATTGGTGATATTCGGATTCACCGCATAATATTCATCGAGTCCTTGCTGAAGAGTCTGGGTGCTGTGTTTATCTTTATAGCGCGGGCGAGGACACTGGCTCATAGTACGATTCCTAATTCTTTACGAAACCGTTTCGTAAATTATAATAACATCTATGACTGATACCAATAAAAAGTCACAAGGAAGACCCCGAAGTACCCAAGCTCATCAAGCAATGTTGCAAGCAACCTTAGAATTGTTGGCAGAATTTGGTTTTGATGGTATGAGTATTGATGCGATCGCTGTTCGTGCTGGGGTTGGCAAACCTACTATTTACCGACGTTACTCTTCTAAAGAAGAACTAGTTGCTGATGCGATTGAGAGTGTTAGGCAAGATGTCGTAATTCCTAACACAGGTAATCTCTGGGACGATATTGATGAATTGATTCAGAATGCTGCACAAATTACCCTCAGTCCTTTGGGGCGAAAAACTGTTGCCATGATTATCAACAGTGCATCAAACAATTCTCAGTTTGCTCAAATCTACTGTACAAAATATCTACAACCTCGAAAACAAGCCTTTGCTGTTGTCCTTGAACGAGCAAAAGCCAGAAATGAGATTCAGGCAGATTTAGACCCAGGATTAGTCTTTGATACGATGAGTGCAATTATGCTTTATGCACTAATATTTCAACCTACACCTGAATCATGGGAAGCATACGTTCGTCGTGCCTTGCGTCTTTGTATAAGCTAAAATCCCAAATGGGTTAATGCAGTGGGTGTTTGTTGTTCCTATCTTAGCGAACCTGTACACAAATTCAAAGGCTAGCACCGCGACACGGGAAGCTGTAAGCGTTGTCTATCAAACTGTTCATCAGTACCGCGTTCGGTTCATTCAACAAGAATCTTTCTGCTGACTCATCGATAATATATTGGCGATCGCCAAGAGTTTGAAGCTATGAATCAAACGCTGTGGCAAGATTGTTCTTAAATTTTTAACAAATATTCTTACGATGGATTTAGGAACTTATTAAGCCAAAAAGTCAACTCATATGGCTGCAGAAAATCTTCTGGCCGCCTTGTCTACCAAGGTGTATGAGCAGCTCAAAAACAAAATGGAGCAGGTTGAGCTTTCATACGGTGAGATGCTCCACCAACCCGGCGAAACTATTAAAGATGTCTACTTCCCTCTCACCTGCCTGATCTCGGTCACCATCACGATGAACGACGGCAGCACGGCTGAGGCTGGAGTGGTCGGCAGCCGCGAGATGGTAGGGATCAACGCCTTCATGGGCGGGAGCGAAACGACGCAGACCGAGTACATCGTCCAGGTTTCCGGCAAAGCGATAAGAATGAAGGCATAGCATCTGCTCCAGGAGTTCGACACCAATAAGTCGCTGCGGGACGTGATGCTGAAATACACGCAGGCCTATATCGCGCAAATCTCGCAGAATGTTGCTTGCAACCGCCTTCATACTATAGAAAAACGCCTGTGTCGCTGGCTGCTTGAGTCCAGTGACCGTCTTCACTCGGATGAACTGTTCCTGTCTCATGAGTTCTTCTCCCATATGCTGGGCGTGCGCCGCTCCAGCATCACCGAAACCGCCAACCACCTGGAAAGGAAAGGTCTCATCGAATCCAGCCGAAAGAAAATTAAAACCATTGATCGGCAAGGGCTGGAAGAGACCTCCTGCGAGTGTTATGGGGTAATCAAAGACGAATACGATCGCCTACTAAAGTTTAAGCTAGAGAGATAACACATTAAGCTCTTCTACCTTTTGCTAACCGAGTGAGGGTCGAAACAGCCGTCTGATGTGGTTAAAACCCAATCAGAAATTGCAATGACCCCTTGGCGACGTAGCTCTTCCCGTTTGCGACGTAGCTCTTTCCATTCGCGGCGTTGCTCTTCCCATTCGCGGCGTTGCTCTTCCCATTCGCGGCGTTGCTCTTGCCGTTTGCGACGTAGCTCTTCCCATTCGCGGCGTTGCTCTTCCCATTTGCGATGTTGCTCTTCTTGTTCACAACATTGCTCTTCCCATTTGCGACATAGCTCTTCCCATCCGCGACGTTGCTCAAAGCTATAAGTGGGCATAGGGTTATAGGGAGAGCCAATAAAAAGAATATCCCGCCGGCGCTGTCGCCCCCAAGAGCGACAGCGCAAATATATCTTCGCTTTGCCCAAAATATTTATGATACGGCGGGACATTTTTTTGTTTGCAAGTGCCATAAATCACCTTTAGGCTTCGCTTTATACGTCCATTTGAGCGAAAAGTGATCTCAAAAATCTGCACGGTTTCGTACACTAAGCCTACAATCACTATCGTCAGGTTGCTTGCTCGCAAATAAAATTGAGCGATCGCATTCAGTTGATTCAGCAAGAATCTTTTTGCTGGCTCATCGATGATATAATTGGCGATCGTCAGAGGTTTGAAGCTATCAACCAAACAACGCCGATTTTATCCCATCAAACGAAGTAGGCTGTTCCAGTTAAGGGCAAAAATACATCTGCCATTACTGACTGTTTACCATTAGTGTTAACAACCAAATCTAAGAGTCCGTTAGCGTTGGGGTCAATGAGCTGTTTGCCGACAAAGTTTGGCACAGTTCCAATGATTCTTTGGTCAGAAACTGATTTAACAGATGCAGATTGTCCACCAATGGAGACTTTAGTATTCCCCAAGTTACCGAAGTTTTTGCCACCTATAACGAATGTATTACCACCTACTGCTGGCGCTCTCCAGGGGAATAAATCGTAGACAGTAGGATCTACCGCCGAAGGATCGTTAGGAAGCGCAACCGTAATTGAGTTGTCAGTCAAATCAACGCCGACAATCGCACCTCCAGGCCCATGTTTGATATCTAAACCATCTGCAACACCAGTCAGGGTAGTAGTTTGTTGCACTTTCGTTCCATCTGCCGAGAGTTTGATGTTATAGAATGTGCCATTCCATTGCTGGGCAATTAAATTACCTCGCATTTGGTTTTGGAATGTTGTGGCACGATACTCGTCAATTCCATTGGTTGAAGGAGAGAAAGTTGTCAGTGGAGCTGTATATACTCCTGAAACACTGGCTTTCTCTGCTCCATAATAAGTGTTCTGGCGATTGTCAGAGCGTCCACGATTTCGATTGGGATGACCGTAGTATTCACCTGCTTTGATCAGATTGAGTTCATCTGGGGCAGAATTGGTAGTTGTTGGTGTTTGAGTTGTAGCCGAGGTAGAGATGTCTCCAAATGATGAGTTGTAACCATTGTCTGTGGCATAAATTAATCCTTTTGTGGTGTAAACTGCACCAAAGGCATTACGAAGTCCACTAGCGTATACAGAAACATCTACACCAGATTTGACTTTTGCTATATCTCCAAAGACCTGACTATCTGCCGGATTAAAAGTTAATTCACTAGGAATCTCATAACCAGGTGGTAGAGGATTTGGTAGTTCGTACTTAATCTGCCCATTGAAGTTAGATTTGGAAATTTCAGCTTTGAGGATAGCAGCGGAAAAAGGAGACTCTGGAATACCACCTATATTGTCATTGGTAATACCTGCATTGGTATTGCCACCAACATTAATATATAAATCGCCTTTGTTATCAAACGTTAAAGCATTAATGCCGTGGTCATGGTTTGAAACCGGTAGCCCTGTAATTAAAGATTTCCGTTGTGAGAAATTAGCTCCTTCGAGTATTGAAATTTCACCACTATAAACAGACTTTTCAGTTTTGGGAAAACCTTTACCACCATTATTGGCATATAGCTTACTATGAGCAACATAGATACTTGGGGCACCAGAAGTATCGTAAGGGTTAAAAGCGATCCCTAGTATCTGGTTGTTGTTTAGGTTCTTGATAGTGGTGATTGTTTGGGTAGCAGTAACGTTGTAGTTCTGATCAAAGGTGTATGCTTTGATTTCACCATTGTAAGTACCCACATAAAACCTACCATCTGGGCCCCAAGCTCCGACGGTAGGTTGGCTAACTGAAGCTACAGTTTTCTTACTAAAGCTGATAGCAACGATATCATTGTCGATGATGTCAACAGCAAGATTTGGGGCACTGAGACTTTTATAGTTGCTATCTGTAGTAGTGATCGTGTGAGTAATATTTACTGTTTGGGCACCTTCTGCTACCTTATCGTCAACTGCTTTAACAGTTACTGTTTGAGCTACATTCCAGTTAGTAGGGGTGAAGGTCAAACTAGTCTTGTTGGTGCTGAGCTGATTGCCAGGTACGATATTAATCGTCACATTCGCTGTGGGTTTGCTATTGAGAACCACCGAGTAATTATCACCAGTGGTTGCCCCTTCTGTGACCTGAGTTTGGCCTGCCGTTTGTTGCAAAACTACTTGTGGCCCAATCAATGCGATGACTTCAATAGCAGAGATAGTAGCGTTGTTAACGCTGGCTGCGAAATCAATGTTGAGGATGCCATCAGTCACAGTCTGGGTTGGTGCAGATAGAACCAAGGCAGAGTTATTACCTGTGAAAAAGGCATTTTTGGATTTGGCAAAAATGTCGACGTCATCGAACACTTTCTGACCTTCTAAAGAGACGTCAAATATCCTCTTATTAAAGTCAGTCCAATAATTCTCTGCAAAGTGTAGTTTAACGCTGTAGTTGCCGTTCGTTACCGGAATCTGATAAGCCAAGTTTTTGCCATAACGCTCAGTTTGATACAGAGCGTCGTCTTCTGTCTTACCGATTGGAGCAGTAGTGGAATAGGTCGTGCTTGTTCCTACAAAATACTTATCTGCTTCCCAAACTAGACCTTTGGTATCAGTATAAGATTTAGTTGCGCCTGTATCGATCCGAATGACTTTGCCTGTAACTGCATTAGCATTGTTGTCGGTAATCATAATATTAACGTTAGCATTCCTAACGATTGTGTAATTGTTATCTGTAGTTGTAGTAGTGTGGCTAATCTTTACTATTTGAATGCCCTCTATTAAGGTATCCTCAACAGCTTTAACAGAAGAGTTTGGGCTATATTCTAGTTATCAGGTGTGAAGGGTCAGGCTGGCTTACCCTAGCGTAATTTGATCACCACCTGCTAGGTTAATCGTTACATTGTTTGTAGATTTGGTATTAAAAACTAACGAGCAAGTATTACTAGCTCCTCCTTCTGCGATCGCAGTATTACCCGCAGTCACTTACACAATTACCTTTGAACCAACTGCACTCAAAGGGACAATTTCAATAGTCGAGAATTTAATATTGTCCTTACTGGCCAAGAAATTCAAATTTAGAGTGCCATCTTGAACGTTGAAGGACTTGTCTAAAACGATATTTTTACCCCCAGCCTGGGCAAAATATCCCAGTCATCAATGACTAACTCATTTTGTGTATCGCAAGTATAAATAGTTATTTAGCAGTCTTATTTAATTTATAAAAACATAGCTTACTCAAATAAAATTGAGCAATAACTTAGATTCTATAAATTATCTAAGCCTACTAGATTGATAACTAATATACCCAATTTTTGAATTCTATTTTTACATTCGCTAAATACAGAGGAAGTAAGCGCATTCAGATTCTTCATCCTCAATAATCATAAGTTTCTGCGGTTGGCAGCAGTTTATATTAATGGTAATTTTTTTAGTTGCTGCCTGCTCGATCTCTTCTATATATCCCGGTTGAGCTTATAAAGCATCCTTTGCATTTAAAAATGGGCCGAAAAACCAATTAAATTTAGGTAATTCGATAATGCTTTCTACCCACCAAACTCTACCTATTTTTACTAATACTTTGTCCTAAATTTATGGCATCTTTTTTTCATATTCATGATACTGTACTCTAAATTAACTCGCTAAAACTACTGGAAATTTTAGAGACATTTATCTCAGTACCTTTTTTGGAAAAATAAAATATTCCCCGTTGGAATAATAATATTATACATGATAGTTTTTAAACAAAAGTTGCTCGGTTTTTTTTGCTAATAAATTTAGTTGGTTATCATAATATTCAACTTATCTAAATAATAAAAATTAAGCAAAAAAATAATTAGTTTTAAACAATAAATATATCTAAAGATAGTAGAAAATCAAAATTTGTATATCTAAAGTTGAATATATTTTTAGAATAAATATATCTAAAGTAAGGTATTTTCTAATTCAAACGAGTGTATTAAGTTTTTTGCACTAAGTTCAAATAGTTCATTCAGGCTTTGGGACATAGTGCTTTCTCTAACTCTAAAAGCCCGTAAACCATCACAAATACTGGACTTTCTTTTATAAACTCCTTAAACACCTGCCAAGCGCAACATTTCTTTTCTCAAACCTGAGATTTTAACCTCTAGTTAACTAAACTACAATTTAGCTCATTACACAACACCTTGTAAAGCTAGGTTAAGGGCTAAGGAATTGAGGGAAAAGATATTTTTATGCATGGTTGTAAAAATTATTCATCGGAGGCTGTCATGAAAAGGGAAATAAAAGTTTTTGACTGAAGGTTAATGAGGTGGTAATTCCTATCACAGATGGTAATTCATTGCTTTCATAATAGGTTCCATGTAACTTGTCCCAAATTTTCAGATTAGCGCCATAGTTGCAATGATCAACTTCACTGCAATGATGCCATGCATGATCCTGCGGTAAGATTAACCAGGGAAATAGAAATCGATACAGCCAGCTATTTTTAGAAATTATCAAGCGGCTATGTCGCCATAAATCCAAGGCAGAAGTTAAGCTGACTCCTAGTAAATAACCTGTTGGATCGGTTAATAGATACAAAAGCAAAGTGTGTATCCATAAATAAACAATTAACAAACTTGTCCAAAGAGTGTTACGAGAAGTGCCTAATACATCCATCTGGGTGACGGTATGATGTACTTGATGAACTTGCCAAAACAATCGATTATGCAATAAACGATGATTCCAATAATATAAGTAATCTACTAAAACAAAACTGAGAATAAAAGTAAAAACTGGTGCTAATTTTAAATAACCCTGATAATTAGGTAATAAATGATGGTAAAGACAATAAACTAAAGTAGCTTGTAGCAAGGGAATCAAAATCCCCTGAATTGTTAAGCCTACACCATCTAATAGCCAATCTTCACGACTTTTAACTTGAAGTTGAATTCGACCAAATTGATTAGTAATAGTCCACCCGAATAATCCGATGAATGTAGTAAAAATTATTAATTGTGCAAAAATTTGCATATTCAAAACTCTCAAACCCAAAAAGTTATATTGACTGACTGGTTTGGCAATAATCGCGGGTCTTCTCCACGAGATATCGCTGCTCTAATTGACTCCACAAATACATGAATTGTGTCAGCAGGGGTATTAGAAAATTGTGTCCCGTATTTAGCGATCGCCTCTCCCTGAACGCCTAAAATTTCAATGTCCTGTCTGATAATATGTTGAGCAGTCCACCGCACAAACGGACGTGCTAGCTTATTCCAGATGCCGTAGTTGTAGGTGACATCAGTGTAAACCAGAGTTGAATTATCGGTTTCTGGGATAGATTGACTGGTAATAAACAAATGGCGTTGGTGAAACCCGCCGAAGGCATCGCGTCCCATTTGATATTCCACAGAAGTAATATTGGGCATATAAAAGCGATCGCTATGTTTAATTTCCGCACCCTCCCGATTCAGAAATCGACTATACCATCCCAAATTGCTGTTTTCGTTGCGGTACTCTACCAAAACCGAACCATTCCAGCGTTCTACAGTCATCTCTAACTTTTGTTGGCGGGAAGTACGGAAAACACCTGGATGCACAAAAGCTGTGTGGGGAATATCAATAAAATTCTCCGCACAATTAGTAACGTTGTTAGCAAAACGGTTAATCACCCGCACCGTCTCCCAACCTGATTCTCCATAATGAGGCATAGAAAACGGTTCAAACTCTTCGCTTGGGGTATTGGCTAACCGCACATATATATAACCATCCTGTTCTTTAGTTGCGTAACGCTTCGCTTGACGTTGTTGGGAAGGTTTAAAATCTTCTCCTTCAGCAGGAACAGCAATAACATTACCACCCTGATCGTATACCCAACCATGATAAGGACATTGCAAAGCACCCTCACATACTTTACCAGCTGACAAACGACTACTGCGGTGCAAACAGCGATCGCGCAACGCCACAGCTTGTCCATCCTCGCCACGAAATATCGCCAGCCACTCTCCTAAAACGGTTCGTGCGAGTACAGTATTAGGTCGTAGCTGTTCACTGAGGGCAACAATATACCAAAAATCTGCAAATTGCATGGTGAGAATTAGGGGAGAGAGCGATTGTGCAATTTTAATTGCCCTCAATATCACAGCTTAATCTTTTACTTCCTCAGTTTCTTGAAAAATATCGTCATCATCTTCAATTTCATCAGATTCTTCTTCGTCGTCCTCAGAAGAGTCAAGCAAATCTCGAACTTCAGTAAAGGAGTCATCTGATTCAGAAGATTCTTTTATCTGCTCATCAGGCAATTCAACTTCAGGCAATATTACATGAAAATCTTTTCTCCAAGAAGAAATCAAGTTTTCATTCCACTTAACGTCATTACTTACATCATCTTTAGTACTTTCTATCAATTTTCTAACACCCTCAGAGGAATCAGACAATATCATTCTGACAAGTTCTATACATTTCTCATATCCAGAGCCTGTAGTTATCATAGTTAGGTTTTCATTTGGACGCACTAGAACATTAGACCAATGAGATTGATCTCGGCTGAAAAAGCCGTCTTTATCCATTTTAGTAATACTACGCGATATGGCATTAAGCGTCTCTGGTATACGATGCTCTGCGTTTATCCTGAGCAAGAATCGTGAAACAGCAAAAAAAAGAATTTTTTGTCCCAGGACAGTATAGAGAATATTTGAATCTCGTAATTTCTTTATACTTGCTTTTTGATTTGAAGTTAATCGAGGTTGCTCTGGTTGAATAGGAATATTTATATTTACGTAGCTCATCTGTGATACCCAGTCTTTGAATGGCTGAAGTTCTGTAAAAAACCACTTGAGCAATGCTTTTGTGCCTATTTTAGAAAGTTTAGGATGAGACTCATAATAAGTTTCCAGCGCACTATTACGCTCAGTTGGTGAATTGAATGATTTTTTTAAAGCTTGCTTGTTATAATCTTTTAATAGTTCAACAGTACATTGGCTAACCAAATCTAGAGTTGTTAAATAAGGTTCTGATTGAGTTAGGTTTCTGGATTTGGAAGATCACTTAACAAATTTATCTTCAAGCACTCCTTCCTCTAAAAGTTTTCTAGGAATTAGTGCTGATATTTTACTGTCATCAAGCAAGAGTTGAGTTTGTTTATCAATTGATTTTGCAGTTTTATTTATAACTGTAAAGATATTACGAGTAGCCTTGATTATTTCATCTCTTACAGTTTCGGTTAAATCTGAATAACCAACCCTACCAAGATTACCAAATACTAGATAGACAACAGGTATATCAAAGGTTTCTAAGCAATGGAAGTTTTCATTGATTTGTTGAGGTGTTAAAGCCTCCTTTCCAGTATGAACATTCCAATATTTCTTTAAGGAAAGAAGTCTATGTTGCCCATCAATTACAATTCTAGCTACGTTCTTATATAACTTTAAATTCACCCATTTTTCAACAATTTTACCCTGACTACTAACTGTAGAGAAATCCCAAAACTCTCTTTGGTCATTCGAGTTGGGTAACAGTACTACGACAATTGAATTAAAAAACCGAATTCCATCTTGTGCTAGGTAAGAAAATATTTCTGTATTTGCTCTGGTTTCATCTAGTTTTCTTTGAACTCGTTCAGAAAAGCTCCAACTACCTTGAATTTCATCAGCAAATCTAATATTTTCTACTGCATCACTTTGCTCAAGAGTTGTTATGAAGTACCTAACTTCAAACTTACCACTACCAAACTTACCACTAATTGCCTTATATTCAATTGTCTCTGGAGACTGATTATCTAATTCCATTGTCTAACTCCTCTGTGCATTAAACTTAGGCTGGCATAGTTGAATTAACAGGCTTTCCAACTCTCTAGAAATCTTTTTTGGACAAGGGAAACAAACGAATAAAAATTCATCATTTGATCTTAAATTTCCATATTTTGAGAAAAACCCATCATCTCTTTCCAAATGCTGAATAAATCTATTTCGTAAGTTGATTGCCGTGCCAATGTAATCTGGGCGTTGGAGAATGCTGCATGAAATTAGAAGATTTTTTAAGATTCTTCGTTCTTTAGGCTGAGAAATAGCTTTGAGAAATTGCTCCATTTTTGGAGATAAACGAACTGACTCTCCACAAGTATCGACGATAAACTTACTTCTATTATCTTCCTCAGAGAACTTTGTTTTGAAGACCGTATTTTTTATGCGATTATCTATATACTCAGACAAGTTATTTTCTAAAAAATCAAATGCATGATACAAAGCATAAATACCTGATGTTTCAGGGAGATAATCTGCGGCAGATATAGTTGCTGTCACTACTGTAAAATTCTTGAAAAAGTTGTCGTGAACTGTTTCTTCCATTGATAGAAATCACAAAAATTAATGAATTTAACATAGCATATGTTAAATTAATACCCTGAATTATTAAAAAGTTTGTAGCTATGGATTTAAGTTTATACATTTGTAATCTTGGCATTAAAAATTGTAAAATTTTTTGCTATATAAAGTTTGTGTAACAAATAAGGTAAAATATAACATAAGAAATACTGAATAATCGTAACTAATAATTCTTAACAGTCAACCAATTGTTGTCAGTGTAAAAATTTCTGTTTCCGTTAGCTGACCCGCACAGCAACTTAACAAGGTGCTGAAGTATACCCGCTCAGGTGATTCATTGTCTCAGAACTCTAATCTCTAAATTCCCTGTAATATCTATTTGACAGGCTAATCGTGCATTACAATTGTTGGGCGCTAATGTGTCTAGCATTTCCTGTTCATCGGGTTGGGGAGGAGGAATTTTACCAATCACCTCAACTAAGCAGGTTCCACAAATACCAGTCCGGCAACCAAATAATACAGGTGAATTTTGTATTGTCAGATGCTCAGATAAATTTTGATGGAGTTGCAGATTGATGGGAGGATAATCAGTTCCCGGAAAGGATATCTTACAAAGGTCAGACATAATCAATTTATCAATTAACCCACAGCGACACGAACTTAAAATCTTTAGCACTAAATAGCCCGCGATCGCTCAATCCCTTTTATTTACCTAGCTTTATTGTTTCATCAAACATCAACATTTATCTGTTCTATCTGTCTAGCAGCTTTCTCCCAAAGCTTTGCTGAAGTTTCATCTTGCCAATGAGTTCTCAAATTTTCGGCTTTTTTGTGGCATATTCGCTCTAACATTTCTAAGATTGCTGATAATGTCAATTTATTAAGTAATGCTTCTAAAATCTCCATATATTCTTTTTGCATGATAGTCACCTTCTTATCTTCCACTGATATCTTCTGACAAAAATCATGTAAATGACTTTTATTTTCTCAAATATATAGATTAAGATTTGTTTCGATTGCTATGAATATTCTACTAGCTTATACACACAGTTGAGCTTGTTTTGAATACTCTGTTGATTTGCAGCAAATCCCTGTAAATCCTCATTTTTATGCTGTTTAAAACGTCGAAAAGCCCTTTGTTGGGTCACCAGATATCGAGAAATTGAATTAGCGCCCATCAATGACATTTCTCGATTTCGTTGCCAAAGTTAATCGAGTTTTTCCACATATACTTTATAAGATGCCATCGCTTCTTGATGAGTTAAGAAACTGCGGTGCAAACCTTCCAACTCTTCGGTAAAACAGCGATGCATCATTTCTTTAGCATCCTCATCGCTCATCTCAAAAATGGGCGATCGCAGCACCCGATAAATCTTAGAATACAGCGCCAGAGCGTACCAGAAAATCCCGTTAATCGCAGCCGAAAAGTGAAAGCGATCGCGCTGACATCCCCATAATCCTAAATTAGTACAGCAGGATTATGGGCTTTCTGCCCTCAAAATCCTTCTTAAGGTGATGAGCGCGGTTATCCCTTCTGTCCTATTGTGGTTCAAAGAAACCACCAAAAGCGATCGCCCTCATAAAACCAGTGCATCTTGCAGATTTAGTACATGAGCAAAGAAGCAGGGGAGCACTTGTGCAGAGGGGCAGAGGAGAAATTTCACCAATAACCTCAACTAAGCAAGTTCCACAAATACCAGTCCGACAACCAAACAATACAGGTGAATTCTGAATTGTGAGATGCTCAGATAAATTTTGATGAATTTCCAAAGTGATAGGAACATAATCACTTCTGGGAAAGGAGATAATACACAGGTTAGACATAGTATTTAAACTAGACTCTTGCATTCTTTTTGCAACGGCAGTCGCTCATGGGGGGAACCCCCTACGTACCCGTCGCTGCCTCGCCTTTGCGCCTTTGCGTGAGATAAAAAATGCTATAAATCCTCACTTTGATGTTGCTCAAAACGCCTAAAAGTACTTTGTTGAGTCGCTAAATATAGAGAAATCGAATTAGCTCCCATCAGCGACATTTCTCGATTACGCTTCCAAAGGTAATCAAGTTTTTCCACATACACCTTATAAGATTGCATCGCCTCCTGATGGGTTAAAAAACTGCGATGCAATCCTTCAGATTCCTCCGTAAAACAGCGACGCATCATTTCTTTAGCATCCTTATTGCTCATATCAAAAATCGGCGATCGCAACATATAATAAATCTTCGTATACAACGCCGGATCATACCAGAAAATTCCGTTAATCGCAGCCGAAAAGTGAAAGTGATCACGCTGACATCCCAGCAATCCTAAATTAGCAACCAGTCGCTCAAATGCAGTTTCTGTAGGAAGGCAGGTAACAATATCGTGAGATATAATTGTCGAACTATTAAAGTGAAAGCTTTCATCCAAAAAGTGATAGTAAGAGATTTTGGCAGGAATAGGAGCAGTATCTGGATGGGGATGTTTTTGATAATAATTGCTGAGTTTATGCTGTACTAACTTACCATTTAGTGTCCTTATTCCTCGGACTGTGAAATACTGACAAGCCAAAAATGTATTATTCGCAGAAATCAGCCCGAAGTATTGCAGCTGAATCTTTTTCCACCAAGTTTTTAAAGCATTGGTGTCAGCATAAACCATCGTTTCGGTAAAGGGGCCGCGCATTGGATAGGTAAAGATGAGTTCCCCAAACAATGCTTGCTCAACTTGTTTGGCAATTGTGCGAAATGCGTTAATGTGCGCCCGTTCTTGAGAGGATTCCAAATCTAAGGTATCGCAGATTAAGCGGAAATCTTCTTGAGCATAAAGCCCTGCTGCACTAGTTTGATTGAAATAGATAGTTGCTATTTCGGCGGAAACAATTTGTGAGTAGTATGCTACCCAGTAAAGTTGATTTAAAATTACACGCTGATGCTGGCTGGATTGTTCCCATAAAGGTGTGCCGTAGAGTAGGGAAAATTCTTCTGGATTCCAATACTCGTTTTGGCAATCTTCATAGCGAAAATTGGCGGCTGCTTCATCGATTAAAGCAGTGTGATCCTGCTGTTTGTTGCGGGTGTGGTTAATTTGTAATTTGCGATAGGTAGTTGGGCTATCTGATAATTTGTAAATAGTATTTTCCATAAAATATATTTTTTATTTTTAAACGCAGAGTGGCGCAAAGGTTCACGCAGAGTCACACAGAAGTTTTATTAGAGCTATCCCTGCCTGATTAATACACGCATTTCTGAGGGGAGAGTGGTTCAAAGGCTCCTCGCTCGTCTAAGGCTTGGACGATCGCTTGTGCTGATGCTCCTCGCATGAGCGATCGCAGTATTTGTAATCGGGTTCCACTGTGGGTTTGTGTATCTAATTCTTCTAGGATTTGGATTTTTTGCGATCGCGAAAGATGTCCTTTCACCTGTTCAACGGCTGCTAGGACGTTTTGCGGCCCTACTTGCACCATAGATAAAAACTGTGCCAACACATCAAGGATTGCTGTTTGACTGGATGCTGCAACTGAAATCTGGTTAAATAAGGTAGTTCCTGTGCCGTGATGACGGGCTTCTGCGTGTAGAAAACTGGTGAAAAGTTCAGCCAGGATTGGATGGCGACATTCCTTAGCTAATCTGCGGTAATGGCTTAAGCCCCATCCTTCTAATACTACCTGAAGCACAAACAACAGCACTGTTTTATCTGCACTTTCAACTACTTCTGCTAGTAAACTGAGAAATGGATCGTTGCTGTTAGTTGGTTCGAGTTCTGGTAAAAAATTGGTTATCTGGCTGAGGTGAGTAGCTTCATCAGCCGTAAACAGTGCATAGAGCATTCGCTCCTCAACTGTTTCTGCTAACAGTACCATTTTTGCCATGTAGCCAACGCCTGCTTTCTCAATGAAATATGATTCCTCTAAGAGGCTACGATTGGTGAGCTTTAGTATGGCAGATTGTTCGGCTACACTTGCTTGTTGAAATATTTTGACTTGATGCAAGTTGAAAAATTTTGCATTCCAATAATCTGATTGCTGCTGTGAAGAACTATCGCTGTAATTTGGCAATGCTGATCTTAGTATGCGTTGCAATCGGTCATTGGGATCTATATGCGGTAGGTCGAGTCCGGCAATTTTATATATATTAGTCATACTAAAGCATTAAAGAGGTAGATGAAGAAGGGCGATCGCTGTTTTCTGGACTATCAACAGTTTCCCAAGTTCCCCAACTTAAAGCTTTTTGGCGATTAACGTGTTGAATAAATTGCAGAATTGACTGATCTGCTTTGGTAGGAGTCTTCAAATCAAACTGAATTGTCTGAAATACTTGAGTATCGCCTTTGGCGAAGTAATTACCAACCTGTTGCGTTAACCACAACAACCCACGATTTACACCCCAACCCAAACATCCAGGTCGCTTGGGAGTCACTAAGATTGTTTGCCCTTCGGTTTTGCCACCTTCAATCATTCGCAGCGCAAATATGATGTAGAAGTGCAGAAAATCCGGCCCCAGTGTGACAGTCCCAGTACTACCATACCAATAGCACATACTATAAGTAACTTCGTTGCGATATAAAGGACGAATCAGGCGGATTAACCAGGAATCATCGCCGCCGCGTGTAGTATTGCTGAAGGTAATAGCGTTGGAGTTGAGGTCTTGGGAATCAAATACAATCTCTAAAGGTAGATTGTGTACTGTATTGAAATGGTGAGCATCGATCGCATTAATCAGCAGCACATTGGGATGGCAGTTTTTGACAAAGCGAGTCCCCAAAATATAATCGCAGTCGACCTGTTCTAATTCCGGGACGAAGGGTAGCGAACTTGGCTTTTCCTCTCCGACCCAAACCCAAATCATGCCGTACTTTTCTGTCGTTGCCCAGGTTTTGATACATACAGGTAAAGGTTTTCCGAGGAAAGGAACGTCTACACAAATTCCGCGTTCATCGTATTTCCAATTATGGAAGAAGCAGCGAATGCCATCACCTTCTACCTTACCCTCTGCTAAATGTGCGCCCATGTGAGAACAATAAGCATCCACCGCCACCACCTGGCCACTGACTCCTCGATAAATTGCCAGATTTCTACCCAGTAGCGTTACAGCTTTCACCTTGCCAAGTTTTAATTTTTTAGATGGTAATGCCCAGTACCATCCCTGTACAAATTGTGTCGGGTTATTAAAGTTCGAGTTTGGGCTGGTAGGATGCATAGAAGTTAAATAAGAACAGAATCTTGGACAAATTCTAACAACGATTCTGACTGCCACATCCGTTGTCCAGCACGGGTCAGATTCTCATACCGGATTTCAGTTAAACAAACCAATTCATCCCCTAGTCGATAGCCTGGGTTTTTTTCCTCGAAAAACTGGATATGGGGGTTAGTCTGTCTTCCTGTGGGGATTTCTATTAAACCTTCCCGCAGAATTTGGGGATGCTGGAAGCGGACGATACCAGTTGTTTCTTCGTAAAACTCACCATAGTATTCCTGTGCCAGATGTGTTGTTAGATTCGCAACATCGGCAGGTGTTGCTGCATCATAGCGGGGATAAAACTCTTGCCAAAAGGTAGGGAGAAAGCGGTAGGTGCGAAAACCAGAGCAAATTAGCAGCCAGTATAGTTTGTTTGGGGCATGGTATTGGCGAAGATAATTAACTGCGGCAATCCAGGTACGTGGTAGTGTTGTACTTGACCAAGCGCTGGGATCGACAATCGTATCGCCAGAATACACAACACTAATTCGCTCTCCAGAGAAAGTTGTTTGGCACAACATTAGGGTTGAAAAGCCTTTTAGAACATTGGTTATTTCTTCGCGCAACAACAACACCCAGTTTTTGCGCTCTAGATCAGCCTGGAACGCATCCCAAGTTACACCTTTGAAATGATTATTCAGCAATGCATACATGGCTATGCGATCGCTTGGTTGCAGCTTTTGAACAGGAACCAGCCAACTCTTCATTATTCGGAATTTACCTAAGCTCGGTTTGGAGAAAGCCTTAGATTAACACTTTAACGAGCAAATTGGTGAAATTACGGTGTAATGTGACAGATTCCAGAATGGTTATTTACAATACTTATAGCAATTTTGGATTTGAGATTTTGGATTACCTATCCCACCTTAGCACCTTGAATTGCTGTTGGTGCGTTACACTAAAGCAATAACACACCCTAAAATTTAATTTACTTAATTCTGAATTATAATTTTTGAATTTACCGCAGGAGTTGACCATCGAGAAGGTTCTAGCTCGTTTACATACTCCATATACTCAGCCAACGGCTTATCAATACTGAGGAGCAACTTCGGATTAAAGCGAATATTATCGTAAATCTTGCCGTCTTCATCTCGGAGCATATAGTAAGCCAATCGAGTGCAGAATAGCAAAAACTTACTGAGCAGATATCCTACAAATCCTTTGCGTTTTTCAGTTACATAAATCGGTTGAATCCGCGTTCTTCCAGGAGCAATTGGAGTATATGCATATATCATATGCAATGGGGGAAACAGCCGCACTTTTTTCATCATTGTTAACAAACCAATGCAACCATGAGCATACCGCATGGAATACTCATAGTTAGAACCAAGAAATCTTTGACCTAATCGTTCTCGAAAAGTTGTTTGAGGAAATTGTCCCCGCATTGTAAAGTCAATTTGTGTACCTAATTCGCTGCGATGTAGCGACAAATCCATTTTGATATCTAAATGATGAATTGTTTTTAAATGTTGGGCATCAATACCATTCATCATACAAATATGGTGGTGACAACTTCTTTCAAATGCTGTATCAGGTTGTGCAACAATTTCTTTACCCTTTAATTCATCAAAATCAGCCACACCTTCTGGTGCTACAGCGTCAGGATAAATCCAGATAAATCCATACTTTTCTGCTGTCGCATAAGCTTGTACTTTTGCTTTAGACGGAATCTCTGGTTGACAGGGGATATTTTGGCATATTCCTGCTTCATCAAATGCCCAATGATGAAATGCACAACGAATCCAATTACCATCAACCTGTCCAATTCCTAAATCTGTTCCCAAATGAGGGCAGTAAGCATCCAAAGCACGCACTAGCCCATCCTCACCGCGAAAGATAGCAATTCTTTGACCGCATACTTCTACAGATTTTGCTTTTCTTTTAGGTAATTCATGGCTAGGACAGGCAATATACCAACCCTTAGCAATGACATTCCAGTTGTTAAATATTTGCATAATTGCTTGAGTGATAATTATTTAATATTTCTTGTCGTTGGCGAATATCATCTTGATATTTACCCATGATTACCCTGAGTAGCATTCTACCTAAACAGTAAGAAGCCCGCCAAGAAAACACCGCATCTTGTAGATCGATATGGCTACGCTCAAATAAAAAATGTCCGGTTAATCCAATTAACTGAGTTAATGGTAATCCCAAGAGTAACCAAAAGTTTTGCAGCTTCCAGGCAGAAAAGAGCAAACCGTAAAAAAAGAATATCCCTACAATATGGAGAGCAATATTAATTGGATGCTGGTGTTTAAGAACAAAAATATCCCAATAATCTGTAAAAGGATGCTCCAAAATTTGGTTATTGATTTTATTTCTCAAATTCAGACGGCTCCTCTTCATTAAATTCATTGAGATCGTCAGAGTCAGGATCAGCTTCTTTCGCAGATTCAATGAATGTTTCTATATCTTGTCGCCACTGCGTCCAATTACGAACGTTACAAGCATGTTCCTTGAGATTTCCAATATCACTACCACAATGATAAGCTTGCTCTAAAAGTTTAAGGCATTGCCATTCGTTCAAGTAGTTTAATCGTTTCCGAAGAATACCTCTAATGTAGAATAGTTCCCGCATATAAGGCTTACTCTTCTCCACTTTCTTTATTTTGCAGATCCCCCCAATCTTAGACCATGCATGGCTAACACTCTTCTGGGTTGGTTGATCGTTTTCATATTGCAAGTATTGCTGAGTTGCAACTCGCATCGCTTCCATAACTTCATCGGCGCTATGCTGTCTTAGCAGCTTCTTTAAACTCTTCAGCCCTTGCTCAGTAAGTCTATATGGCTCAACTAACTCCGCCCAAAATTCAGCTATCTGCTCAACTAAATACTGATCAAGCTCAACTAAGCCTCTTTGCCACTCCATCATCATCTCAATTTGCTCACGCCGCTCTTGAAGTTCCTCCATCTGCAAGCGCTTACGGTCAATGATGGTAGTATCTGCTAAAGTCCGATCACTTTTGCCTAGATTGCAATCTATGCAAGATGTAATGAGGTTTAATAAGTCGTTAGTACCACCGTTTGATACCGGATTGATGTGATCCGCATGAAGAATAACATCCGGTGCCTTTTTACCGCAGTACTGACAAGTGAATTTATCTCGTTTGAAAATTTCAAAACGGGTGGACTTGGAAATAGGCTGTCGCTCAGATTCTTGCTTGCTCATGTCACACTTCTTACATCTCATTCTAATATAATTCTCCAGAGAAGAAATGGCATTAAATTGCAGCGTGTCTAGATGTTTACTCACTTACTCGAAAATTTTTTGGATATTCTTTTTATGTAATAATCTTCAATGAGTAATATGAAGTGATACTCACGCAGGGAATGGCTACCGCGATCGCCAAGAATTATTACCAATTGGCGATAATCATTTATCTTCACTGACAAACCAAGCTAAAGCATGGGTATCTACCACATAAATATCCATTTGTAACTTAATCTTCCCACTGAATTGCATCTCGAAAAACTGCTTTTTCAGCTACTTCTAAATCTTCATCAGTGACAATCACATCTTTCCATAAACCTTTAATTTGAGTTTTATTTCGAGAACCTTCAAGTTGATGAATAACAGTTTTTTCAATGCTTCTAATTCTTCTTGAATAGCTTGAATCCGAAGTAAAACATACTGGCTCATGATCAATATTCTCCTAAAGTGCAGTTAGCATTAACATTACCTTGAGTAAAGCGCAAAAACAAAAATTAGGCTGAATCCTCTCTGCGCCTCCTTTGTCTCTGCGTGAGCTACCTCCCTAATACGGAGACAAAACGCTTCCCAATCTTTCACGCCCCAAGCGATCGCTCACTTCTTACAGTTGTTAGCATAGCCCTCATAAACTCATCCTCACGGCTCATACGCCTCACTGCGATGGGCGATCGCCACAACAAATACCTGCATCAGTTCATCGTCTATCGTATAGATCACCCTGTAGTCGCCGATTCGGTAACGATAGTACCCTGCATAATCTCCCTTGAGGGCTTTGACGTTGGGGTGGAACTGGGGAGTTTGCTCTAGTTGCTGCAAACATCGGGCAATTTTCTTCGCTAGGGCTTTGTCAGCACTGATATAAATTTTTTGAGCATCAGGGTGCAGAAGAACTTCATACATCAGAGCGAAGACTTCTCCAGTTTGTGTAATCAGTTTTAGGGGTTGCTTGATTTTGCTTAATTCGCTCTAGCAAGCCAGGAATTGCCAATAGTTCTTGGGTTGCAGCTTCGCTTTCAGCATTTGCTAAGTAAGCTGCAAAATCAGTAAGCACCTGTAATCGCTCTGGCGATAGTTGCTTGAGTAATTCATTAAGCTGGCGCTGCAACTCTGCCACAGATACCAAATCTGCTGACGGCTTATCTTCTATTGGGGAATTATCCGTATTCATCGCCTGCTTTGCAACTTCAAGGTTTAGTGTCTATTGTAAAGCAACCAATTTGAGGAAAACATTTTTTGCTAGCTCGAAGGCTTACGCGATTCTTTGCGCCTCTGCGTCTGGAGCGTGACATAACCTGATTAACACGGAGACAACACAGTTCCCAATTTTTCACGCCCCAAGCGATCGCTCACCTTCCCCTCACATAAAACCCGAACTCCATTAATATAAACCGCTTGCATAATCTCATCTGAACCGCGCTTCACCATCCGAGGTTCACCATCCAGCACTGGATCTGATATTTGAACTTGTGGGCTAATTGGCTGATTTAAAGCATTGGGATCGAGTATAACTATATCTGCTTTCGCACCAACTTTCAGCACTCCCGTATCAAGACGAAACCAACTAGCAGGTTCTCCCGTGACACGATAAATCGCAGCTTCCGGTGAAAGGAAACTCGTGGCGATCGCTTGTTTGAGCAAAGATAAAGCACCATCATAGTAGCCAAGGTTACGCACATGAGCGCCAGCATCAGTAAAACCAGGGAAAATATAAGGATGTTGCATCATAGCCAAACGAGGTTTTAAGCGATCGTTGGCTCCTGTAGCCACCCAGCGCAAATCTGTATCGTAAGTCTGCAACGCCTGAATGAAAAAATCCACTGGTTCCTGCTGCTTTTGGTGGGCAATTTCAGCAAAGCTTAACCCTTGCCAATTTGTTTTGGGACAGTCAACAACTTCCATCAAATCTAACTGACGATGGAATGATTTACGCCAATTACTGTTCCATTCTTGGCGAAATTGGCGGCGAAAACCTTCAGATTGCCATAGTTGTTGCCGTTCCTGTCGTGACTTACAACCATTAAGTTGTGCGCCTGTCGAGAATTCTTCAAACAAAGGGGTGACAGGGCCATCTGAGTAAATTGTGAAGGGTTCGGTTAATGTTTGAAAGCGAACATTACCGTTTAGAATCCGGTTCCAGATAAACAGAATGGGGGAAAATATTCGCCATAGTTTGCGATCGTGTACAGCATCCAAGGCTGAGAGAACAGTTAGCCGCAGTGGTTTTTGTCCAATCCCCGATCCCATCCGCAGAATGTCTATAAAGGAAGCCAGCTTTTGTAAATTGGGAGTGACTTGAAAAACGCGATCGCTTTGTTGACAGAGTTTGGCTAGCATCGCATATTCTTTTAAGTTGGCGTGTTGAGAAGGAATTGTGCAACCTTGCCATTCTCCACTCATCCGATGCCAAGGAAACATATCAATAGAAACGCCAACAAATCCAGCATCTAAAGCATCTGCCGTAATTTGCTGCATAATTTTTAGATCGAATTTGCTTGGCTGAACAGTTAAACTACGTTCCAATCCCATAACATAAGCGCGTAATGCACTATGACCAAATAAAGGCGCAACATTGGGGCCAAGTGGTAACTGTTGCAAATGGTGTAAATATTCTGCTGGTGTCTGCCAGGAAACCGACTTTTTCAGCCATTTATCAATCAGGCGATGAGAAAGCGTTTCCACTCTTTGAAAAATATCTGCCAGCATTTGGGGTTCACCGATCGCAATCGACAAACTACAATTGCCAATGACAACGCTGGTAACACCATGACGCACTGATTCGCTCAGTCCCGGTGCAATTTCCAACTCTAAATCGTAGTGGGTGTGAATATCGATAAATCCTGGTGTAACCCAAAGTTTGGAAGCATCAACCACTTCACGGGTTTCAACAGGTAAACAAGGAGCGATCGCCACAATTCGGCCATTTTGAATCCCAATATCACCGCGAACAGGTGCAGATCCTAAACCATCGAAAATTAACCCGTTTTGAATCAGCAAATCCAACATGATTCTTTGTTGCCCTTTGGTTGTTCTTGGATCTGTTTAGGGTAATTATAGGCAGGGAGTTTATTAAAAATGGCGATCGCTTGTTCTTGAATCATATTGTCAACCTGCCGATAGCCTCTCGATCCCGCGATCGCTCAGTAGTATAAAAGCTCTAGATTTGCTCGCTGTTTCCCTGGTTTGTACCCAGTAAAGGCAAGGCTAACATCTTTAAAACCCTTTGTGTTTATTGCATACGACTTTTATCAAAGGGGGAAATTTCACTTAAAGCTGAACATACCCGATATAAATAGTCGGGTATGTTTGACTGGTATTTTTACTCGTGTTAGTATCAGGCGACAGCCGACAGACAAACAGGGAAAGCTAGTTTATGACTCAGACAAAATCCGCACATACTCAAGCAGCCACTACATCCTTTCAAGCCTTGAAGTGTAAGGAATGCGGCGAGGAATATGAACTTAAAGCCAACCATGTTTGTGAGTTATGCTTTGGGCCTTTAGAAGTCAAGTATGACTATGATGCCCTACGCCTTTCTGTCAGCCGTGAAAAAATTCAAGCTGGCCCAAATTCTATTTGGCGCTACCGTCCCTTTTTGCCTGTCGCAACTGACAATGTTATAGATGTGGGAACTGGTATGACTCCCCTGGTTCGTTCCCACCGTCTGGCACGTCGTCTGGGTTTAAACAAGCTTTATATTAAAAATGATGCTGTGAATATGCCCACCCTAAGTTTTAAAGACCGGGTGGTTTCAGTTGCCTTGACTAGAGCGCGTGAGTTGGGTTTCACCACTGTTTCTTGTGCCAGCACTGGTAACTTGGCAAATTCTACAGCTGCGATCGCGGCTCATGCAGGGTTAGACTGCTGTGTTTTCATCCCCGCAGATTTAGAAGCTGGTAAAGTTCTAGGCAGCCTGATTTATAGCCCTACCTTGATGGCAGTGAAAGGCAATTACGATCAGGTAAATCGTCTCTGCTCGGAGGTAGCAAATACACATGGCTGGGGTTTTGTCAATATTAATTTGCGCCCCTACTACTCTGAAGGCTCTAAGACGCTGGGCTTTGAAGTTGCTGAACAACTAGGCTGGGAATTACCTGACCATATCGTTGCCCCTCTAGCTTCTGGATCGCTATTTACCAAAATTTATAAGGGTTTCAAAGAATTCGTAGAAGTTGGTTTGGTAGAAGGCAAAGATGTCCGTTTCAGCGGGGCGCAAGCCGAAGGTTGTTCACCTATCGCTCAAGCCTTCAAAGAAGATCGGGACTTTATTAAACCAGTGAAACCGAATACGATTGCTAAATCAATTGCGATCGGTAACCCAGCAGATGGTGTTTATGCTGTGGAGATAGCTAAGAAAACTGGCGGTAACATCGAATCAGTTAATGATGCAGAAATCATTGAAGGAATTAAGTTGCTGGCAGAAACAGAAGGCATCTTCACTGAAACAGCTGGTGGTACAACCGTTGCAGTTCTGAAAAAATTAGTAGAAGCTGGCAAAATTGATCCAGATGAGACTACTGTGGTTTACATTACTGGCAATGGTTTAAAAACCCAAGAAGCATTACAAGGCTATATTGGCGAACCTTTGACAATTGATGCCAAACTCGATAGTTTTGAACGGGCGTTAGAGCGATCGCGCACACTTGATCGTTTGGAATGGCAGCAAGTCCTCGTTTAAACAATGTAAACGCCTAGAGAGCGTTTTCCCGAAAGGTAGGATAAAGGATAAAGACTGAAACAATTTAGTCTTGACTCCTAATACTTCACACCTGATATTTCACACTTCATACTTCAACTATGTCTGTAACAGTTTTAGTTCCCACGGCTCTTCAGAAATTTACCAATAACCAAGCTACGCTAGAATGCAGCGGCAATACTATTGCGGAACTGTTCGATTCCTTAGAGCATAGCTGTCCTGGTATTAAGTCACGCTTGTGCGATGAAGAGGGAAAACCACGGCGATTTTTGAATTTGTATGTCAATAGCGAAGATATTCGCTTTTTGGATGGGACAAGTACACCCCTTAAAGATGGCGATGAAGTAAGTATTGTCCCTGCTGTTGCAGGTGGTTGATAGAGAGAAGTTCTAAATTTGCTAAGTATATATCTTTAAGCGTGCTTTAATAGCACGCTTATGCTTTTTTATGGGTTGTGGTTAAGAGTCATGATATCATGTCCGTTTAAATAACCGTCATTGCGACCGAAGGGAAGCAATCCCAAAAACTTTGCGATTGCGTCGTTTGACTTCGTTCCACTCGCAATGACATATTCAGGGTGATTTGCCGGACATCATATGATTTGTCATTTGCCATTAGGTATTTGTAGGATTTAGGCACTATACATGCAAATAATCCTGGGTTAAAAATAGCTTGATTGCAGCCACGATCGCTACCACCCCATTTCGACTGAGCAAGTTGGCAACAAAATCAATCCGCCGGACATTGATATCCCGATCTTGTTTACTAAATCCAAGTCCTTGAGATAAATGGGTGCGAACGACATCACCATCAAGTAATTCTACTCGGCAACCCCGCGATCGCAATTCTTGGGCAACAGATGAAGCGATCGTTGTTTTAACCGCCCCACTTAACTCTGTCAGCCAGAGGATTATACCTTGATGGTTCATAACTCGCTTTTTCTTCATCTATGGAAGAGTGCGATCGCACTAAATCCCCGCTTCTAGCTGTTTATGCTATTGGGGTGAACAATAGTAATTCCTTCAACTTCTACAAAGTCTTTTGGGTTTAAAGTCAGAATATGGCTGATGTTATGGGTAAGCACTACTGCTTGTATGCGTAAATCGTGGGTGCGTTCCCCGGAAATCTTGTGAGTTGTAGCGAGGCTAAACCAAAAGCGAAATACATCTGGTGTTTCTTCTAGCCACTCAAACTGATTTATGAGCATTTGCACCGTTCGTTTGGTTTCTTCTGGTGTCCATCCAAATCCATTTACAGGTACAGGACGGATGGCTACAACCCAAAATTCAATTAAAACTTGAGATGTAATAAAACATTGATGGTTATTAGATATTAGATACCTGATTGTGTGATCGACAAGATTATAATCGGGTGAAGCTATATCCCTGGAGCGTAAAAGGATATTGGTATCTAATAAATAATCGGTCATACTTCATCATCGTAAATATTTTCTCGACGCAGAGCTTCATCAGAAAGGTTGGCATAGCTTTTTGGTGCTGTATCTATCCACTCCTGCCAAAGTAATAATCTCTCCGATGATGTTTGAGGTTTACTGTTTAGTAACGTTAAATGCTTGTTACTCAGTTTTTCTTGAAAAAGTTTTTGCTCTTCGGGGGAGAGATTTAGTACCACTTCTACAAGGGAATTAACAAGTTGTACATTCATAGTTGTGTATACCAATTCACCGAGTCAGTCTATGCGATGAGCTTTTGCCCTGCCCTTGTGCCGCTTTACTATAATACTGGTTATTGCCTCTACCAATCGCCTCAATGACCACATCGGACAAAGATCCAAGTCGAAACGAGGATCTTTGTTCTATATAATTAATAGTTATGCAGAGTCGTGAGAGTGGCGATCGCTACTACCGATGAAGGCTGAGCAAGGTCGATTTTTGCAATGCTCATGCATCAAAGTTGCTCTTCGATACATCATATGATGTCCGGCAAATCACCCTGAATATGTCATTGCGAGTGGAACGAAGTCAAACGACGCAATCGCAAAGTTTTTGGGATTGCTTCCCTTCGGTCGCAATCACGGTTATTTAAACGGACATGATATCAAAGGTGCAGGACGATGCAGCAAAGTTAGATTAAAGTACGATTCCTATACGGGGGCAATGACTTATACTGCACTAAATAATTGTTACTAGTCAAAAATAAGACAAATATATACGATGCGTTCACCAAGGCGAGCATTGTAAAATTCATTACGCTAATAATTAGCAAAATTTTGGCGCTTGCCTGATTTTTGCTCATGCTTCCTCTGCTTCTTTTTCCTCTCTTCCCTAACTATATGAACATTTAGCAATAAATATGCAAATTTTGTCTTTCTTACACCAATAACCTGAGCGAAGATATATAAAAATTTGTATGCTGAGGTTTATAGGTCTTAATAGTTTATTTTCAAACTGGTGCAAGAAGATTTTAGGCTAATTGTTGATTTAGTTTCAGTTCTCGCCGTCGCAGCCTGTGGCGGACTGTTAGCGGCGCTGTTACGACAACCTGTTTTGCTAGGTTACCTCATCGGCGGGATGATTGTCGGGCCAGCTGGGCTGGGATTGATAAAAGAAGTTATTCAAGTAGAAACTCTGGCTCAGTTTGGGGTCGCCTTTTTGTTATTTGCCTTGGGAGTTGAGTTTTCTTTTGCGGAACTTAAGAAGGTAAAAGCGATCGCCCTTGGAGGAGGAGGGCTACAGATTGCCCTAACAATTCTGATCACAGTTGTGGTATGTGGAATAACTGGAGCGTGGGGAGCCTTACCTGCTAAGGGCGTATTTTTGGGGTCAATTCTGTCTTTATCTTCAACAGCAGTTGTCCTCAAATGCTTAATGGAGCGTAACGAAACGGAAACACCTCATGGACAGGTGATGTTGGGCATTTTGGTAGTGCAGGACTTAGCACTAGGACTAATGTTAGCAGTCCTACCAGCCCTCCATGAACCAGGTGAAGCTATTGGCATAGCAGTCGTGACAGCACTGGTAAGAATTGGTTTATTTGCTGCTGGTGCAGTAGTCGCAGGAATTTGGCTGATACCACCTCTGTTAAGGCTCCTCGCCCGTACTGAAAGCCGAGAGTTATTTTTGTTAGGCGTTGTGACATTATGCTTGGGCATTGCTCTACTGACAGAGTATTTAGGGCTGTCAATTGAGATGGGGGCGTTTGTCGCCGGTTTGATGATTTCAGAGGTGGAATATGCCGATCAAACTCTCACTTATGTAGAGCCACTAAGAGATATTTTTGCCAGTTTATTTTTTGCCGCCATTGGGATGTTAATAGACCCAGTGTTTTTGTGGAAAAACCTGGAGTTAATTCTGGGGCTAGTAGCATTGGTGTTCGTAGGCAAGTTTTTGATTATTACACCTTTGGTAAAGCTATTCCGCTATCCATTGAAAACAGCCTTAATTGCTGGGTTAGGATTGGCTCAAATTGGGGAATTTTCTTTTGTGCTGGCCAGTGAAGGGCAAGCGCTGGGGTTGGTTTCTCGAACAGTGTATTTACTGATTTTAGGAACCACCGCAGTTACGCTCATGCTCACCCCGTTTGTGCTGCGGTTAGTACCATTGTTATTTAATTTGGCAGAATCCATGCCTTGGCTGAAACCGTATCTCGAAGATGTTCAGCCGCGCGATGTATCAGATGATTTGCCATTGAAAGACCATGTGGTAGTCTGCGGCTACGGGCGAGTAGGTAAGAATTTAGTGAAATTGTTGCAACAACACCAGCTACCTGTAGTCGTAATCGACCAATCTGAAAGCAGAATTCAGAAGTTGCGTGAAGCTAAAGTGCCTTATGTATATGGTAATTGCATCAGTTTTCATGTTTTAGAAACTGCTGGAGTCAACCATGCTAAGGGAATGGCGATCGCACTTCCTGACCCCATGAGTACACGTCTTTGCCTAAAACGCGCTTTGGAATTGTGCCCAGAATTAGATTTGGTTGTTCGCGCTACCCAAGATAAAAATATAGAAGTGCTTTACCAACTGGGAGCCAGGGAAGTGGTGCAACCAGAATTTGAAGCCAGCTTAGAAATGGCGACTCATTTATTAACAGGGTTAGGCTTGTCACCAGCTATAGTGCAACGAGAAATGCAGCAGATCCGCAAAGACCATTATTTACAATTGCGGCCAGAACGTTCTGCATCCGAAGTATCCCGTGATTTGCAACAAGCAACTCGTGATTTGAATCGCCGTTGGTATCCCCTACCATCTGGTTCGCCTCTGATTGGTATGAGCTTAGAAGAAGCAGATATGCGCTACTTAACAGGGGTGAGTTTAATGGCAATTCGCCGCGCTAACGGTGAAGAAGTCGACTTTCCCAACAATCAAACTCGAATAGAAGAGGGCGATCGCCTCCTAGTGGTGGGAGCAGATGAAGAACTAGCGGCTTTGGCCGAATTGGCTCTAGGTAGAGTAGCAGTTCCAGGCGAAAATAGCGCTTGTCAGTGGATCACAATTAATGCAGATACTCCAGTCTTGGGTAAAACCCTTGCAGATATAAATATTGGCGACCAATACGGAGTACAAGTGCAAGCAATCCGGCGGGATGGTAAGTTTATTCGCTCTCCTGAAGGACAAATGGACTTGCGAGCAGGAGACCAAGTTTTACTATGCGGTAGCCTACTGAGTCTGAATAAATTACAATCTTTGTTTACTACAACCAGTGCATTGCCCTTTTCTATACCGATAGTAAAAGTTAGTGAGGCAGAAACTCTTTGAAAGCTTCTACCTATAAATAATTTGTGGAGTCACCAATAGTCAATGTCTCACGTTATGGACTATTGACTAAAACTCTTCGGCTTGATGTAAGCGATCGCCTGTTTCCAAACTGTAGTTTGCTGGCTGTTTTCATCCATAATACACACACAGTATGGGTCTTGCCAGATCACCCTACCCGTTATTAGATCGCCAGTCACCAGTTTAAAATCTACCGCTGCTGTTTGTTTAATCAGGTTTTGCACTTGCCGAATACTAGGCAGTGAAGTATCGAATTCTGTAAGCATTTTTGGTGATGATGTATGCATAAGGCAGAATGTTTTAATTAAGGAGCTGGGGGCTAGAGACTGAGGACTAGGGATTTGGGACTGGAAAAAATCTTTCCTAGTTTTTTATCCTTAATCACGAATTCTTAATCTCTAACAACAGTGACTAATCATTGATAATTCATCATTAAATAAATGGCAATCGAATTTACTAAGTATCACGGTTTGGGGAATGACTTTATTCTCATTGACAATCGTTCCTCATCATTGCCTGCACTGACTCCAGAGCAAGCAGTTAAGTTGTGCGATCGCCACTTTGGTATTGGTGCAGATGGTGTAATTTTTGCTCTACCTGGAGAAAACGGTACTGACTATAGTATGCGGATTTTTAATTCTGATGGTTCAGAACCGGAAATGTGCGGTAATGGTATTCGCTGTTTAGCTGGTTTTTTGGCTGATTTGGAGGGCGATTCTAGAAACAAAGACTCATATCGTATTCATACATTGGCTGGTGTGATTACTCCCCAACTCACATCCGATGGCCAAGTAAAGGTAGATATGGGTTTACCCAGACTACTTGCTGGAGAAATTCCTACCACCTTGGGTGCTGCTGATACAAAAGTGATTAATCAGCCTCTAGAAGTGGCGGAACAAATTTGGAATGTCACCTGTGTCAGCATGGGTAATCCCCACTGCATTACTTTTGTGGAAGATGTAGCCGCAATTCCCCTAGAAACCATCGGCCCCCAGTTTGAGCATCACCCAGCTTTTCCTCAAAGAACAAATACCGAATTTATTCAAGTAGTGCGACGAGACTACTTAAAAATGCGAGTATGGGAAAGAGGCGCTGGTATTACCTTAGCCTGCGGTACTGGCGCTTGTGCTTCCTTAGTAGCTGGGGTGTTGACTGGAAAATGCGATCGCACCGCAACCGTAGAACTACCTGGTGGCCCTTTGCAAATTGAATGGTCAGAAATCGACCAACGAATTTACATGACTGGGCCGGCGGAGCGAGTTTTTACAGGGAAGCTATAGTTTTCTTAATCGGCAGGTAAGCTATTGCGCCTACAAGTTGCACAATTTAAATTCTAGGGAAAAACTTCAAACTCTCTCCTCTGCTCCCCTGCTCCCCGAAGTTTGCTTGGAGGGAAACCAACGCCACTTGCTCCACTTGGGGAAACCCCTGCGTACCCGTCAGTGGCTCCTCCTGGCAACTTCTCTTCCTGCCCCCCTGCGGTCTAAACTGCAAATTAGGTGTTTAATAGCTTATCTGGCCTGCCATGCCAAAAAACTGAATTTGGTAGGATATGAACAATGAGAATCACATCCTACCCCTATGCCCTCACCATTTCCGGGGATGAATCCTTACCTTGAAAATCCTGAACTTTGGCCAGAAGTTCACAGTAGGTTGATTGTGGCTATCGCTGATGCACTAGCGCCCCATTTACGTCCAAAGTATCGAGTGGCGATTGAGAAGCGGGTATATCAGGTAACTGATGAAAATTCTGTTCTAGTTGGTATCCCTGATGTGAGCGTGGGGCGATCGCTGACAAAGACAGAAACAGAATTATCTAACATTGCAGTTGCACGACCGCCAGTTAAGCCTGTTACAGTCAATGTTCCCATGCCAGAGGAGGTGCGGGAAGCATACTTAGAGGTAAGGGAAGTAGGAACAGGGGAAGTTGTCACAGTAATTGAGGTTCTCTCACCCAAAAATAAGCGCTCAGGAGAAGGACGAAACGCATACGAACGCAAGCGTCAACAGGTATTAGGTAGCGTGACTCATCTCGTGGAAATTGACTTACTACGAGGCGGAAAACCTATGCCTATTTTAGGTAATCAGATTCAGGCAAGTTATCGCATTTTGGTGAGCCGCAGCAACTCTCGCCCTAAGGCCGAATTATACCCATTTAGTTGGCAAGAACCAATTCCATCCTTTCTATTACCACTGCGTAAGGGAGATATAGAGCCTTTATTAGATTTGCAAGTATTAATACATGGGGTATATGACCGGGCAGGTTTAGATTTGGCTATAGATTATACCTGTGAGCCTGTGCCGCCGTTGTCGGAAGCTGATGGTATTTGGGTGGATGCTTTATTGAGAGAGCAAGGGTTAAAGTAGTTTTTTACAGTAAAATTAAAGATTAGCCTCACGCAGAGACGCGGAGGCGCGGAGCATGAGAGGATAAGAGTTTACAGCATTTTTAATTTTGAATTGCCTGTAAGGGCATTGAGGTAGTAGTGCCAGAGGATTCTGGTGGCGACTGCACGCCAGGGTTGCCAATGCTGGGCGATCGCTTCTATTTGTGTTGGTGTTGGACGTGTTGTTAATCCTTTGAGTTTTTGTAAAGCGATCGCTACCCCTAAATCGCCTTTGGGAAAGGCATCGGGGCGTTGTAGTGCCATGAGCATGTAAATATCAACTGTCCAGTCTCCAATGCCTTTGACACGCTTTAGTTCTGTTCTAATAGCAGCGTCGTCCATTTTCTCCAGCTTGGTTAGATCAAGTTGACCACTTATGATTGCATCAGCCAAACTACGACAATAAAGAATCTTTTGCCGACTAAATCCCAAAACTCTTAATTGAACATCGTCAAGTGTCAAGAAATTTTCTGGTGTCAGCGGTTCCACAACCCCACATAAACGGTTAAAAATAGCCTTTGCAGCCGCCAAAGAAACTTGCTGTTCCAAAATTATTTGCAGCAGTGTCGGAAAACCTGTTTCTCTTCGCCAGATGGGTGGAGGCCCCAATGTCTCTAAAATCCGAGCCAAATCACTATCAAGATTGGCAAGCACCATTAAAGCATGAGTAAAACTTTCTTGAGTCAATGATTGTGTTAATGTCATCTTTTTAAATAATTGAAATTGTTAACTAGTTAAGTGTTCACCGTTTAAGGAGACAGGGAATCTTAAATTATGTCAAACGGCAATAATGTTAGTTATGATTTCCAAGTAAAAATTTTTCTCCACTCGCATACTGCCTGTTTGTAGCAGCCTGAAAGTAAATAAGATTAGGAATTTTTGCAATCGTTTGGTAAATGGTTCACCCGATTGGGTGAATGCGATCGCAGCATCCAGAACTACTCTGAAAGAAGAGGTAGTTTTATATGTTGTCGGCGATAATTCCCTTAGCATAAAAACTGTCAAGATGGCAAAGATCGCCTTAACTCATACATCAGTCGCTTGCGTAACAAAGGCATAAAGAGTGGATGAAACTGTAAAATCACTGCATAAACTAGATTTTCCACAAGGGACTATGACTTTGTTGGAAAAAGTTGCTGCCATTCTACCGGGAATGATTTTTCAAGTCCTGCAACAGCAAGATGGTTCCCAGGAAGCTGTTTATATTAGTTCTGGCTGTCGAGAACTATATGAATTAGAACCAGAAGTTGTCAAGGCAGATTTTCAGGTACTACACAAACTGATTCATCCACAGGATGTGAAAACCTTAGCAGAATCTGTTGCTATCTCTGCTGCGACTCTTACACCTTGGCGTTGGGAAGGTCGCATCATCACACCTAGTGGCAAACTCAAATGGATTCAAGCTGCTTCCCAACTGAAACGACAAGCGAACGGCGATCTGTTGTGGGAAGGCTTGATAATGGATATCACAGACCGCAAACAAGCAGAAGAACAATTGCGTAATAGCCAGATGCGCTATAAAGCAATTTTGGATGCTATCCCTGATTTGATGTTTCGTGTTAGCCGTGATGGTAAGTATCTTGACTTGAAAGGCGACGGAGCAAATATTGTCCTTTCAAAAGAAGAGATCATCGGTAAAAATATGCACGATGTCTTGCCAAGTGATGTTGCGGCTATTTGCCAAGAAGCGATCGCCAAAACTTTGGATTCTCAGAATTTGCAAACTTGTGAATATCAGCTACCAACGCCTTTGGGAATGCGAAATTATGAAGCACGATTGGTAGTTAGCGGTGCAGATGAAGTCTTAACAATTGTCAGAGATATTACAGAGCGCAAACAAGCAGAAGCTAATCTGCAAAATCTGGCTCAAAAGTTTTCTAAAGCTTTTCGTTGTAGTCCTAATCCAATTACAATCAGCACTTTCCAAGAGGGACGTTATCTAGAAGTTAATGACAGTTTTGTTAAACTTTCCGGTTACGAGCCAGATGAGGCGATTGGACGGACTGCTTTTGAGCTAAATATGTGGGTAAATAAGTGCGATCGCATGAAATTGTTGGAGGAGTTGCGAACCACAGGATGCGTTAGTAACTTAGAAGTTGAATTTCGCACTAAGTCTGGGGAGATAATTACAGCACTAGTTTCAGCAGAAGTAATTGATTTAGATACTACTCCCTGCATACTGGCAGTAACTCACGACATTACAGCACGTAAGCAGGTAGAAGCACAATTACGCCTTTCAGCACAACGCGATCGCCTATTAACAGAAACCCTAGCGCGAATTCGCTCTTCACTTCATCTAGACCAAATTCTCCAAACCACTGTGAGCGAAGTTAGGCAATTTTTGCAAGTAGACCGGGTTTTTATTGGTCTAAATGAGCCAAAGTTAGGAGCCGAAATTGTTGCTGAATCTGTAGTTTCCAACTATCCACCACTATTAGGTTGGACAACCCAAGATGAAAGCTATCTCCAAGAATTGAGAACTTTACTGACAACCAATCGTGTGCGTGTAGTGGAAGATATTAACCAAATCACACTATCTCCCAAATTGAAAGCACACTATGAACAATTCCAGACAAGGGCTACCTTAGCTGTACCAATTATGCTAGGTGAGGAATTGTTTGGTGCATTAATTGCTAACCAATGTTCTGGGCCTCGTCATTGGCAGCCAATCGAAATTGATCTACTACAGCAAATGTCAGAACAACTGGCGATCGCAATTCAGCAAGCACAAATTTATCAAGAACTGGCGACACTCAACACAAGTTTAGAACACCAGGTAGAAGAACGCACCGCACAACTACAACAAAAAATGCAGGAACTAGAAGAACTGCAACGGGTCAAAGATGTTGTGTTACACACTGTTGCCCACGATTTGCGAACTGCTGCTATGGGTAATTTGATGGTGTTAAAGAATTTACTTAAAGGTCAAGGGTGCAGTAAAGAATCTGTACAATCTCTAATTTCAGTGCCTCGCTCTATAATTGAGCGCATGGTTCAAGGCAGCGATCGCCAATTAGGAATGATTAACTCATTACTAGAAATGCATTGCTGCGAAGGTAAAGGAATTGTCCTTCGTCGTGAACTGGTGCATTTTAGCACATTGCTGGAGTCGATCATCAAAGACTTGCAGCCAATGCTCAATCAAAATCAAGCAACTCTCAAGACCTTGGTTCCTGAAGATTTACCTTTGGTGATGGCAGATCCAACTCGGTTACACAAAGTTTTGGCAGATATATTTACTCATGGCTTATACAATAATCCACCAGGATTAAATTTTACTTTAAAAACCACAGTTGAAGCCGGAATGATTCGCACTGAAATCCAAGATAACGGTGTAGTAATCAGCAAACTAGAGTGCGATCGCCTCTTCGATTTATATGTCCGCGATCCCCAAGCTTCTTGTTCCACAAGTATTGCCTTAAAAATGTATCTGGTTCGGCAAATTATTCAAGCCCACGGTGGCGAAATTGGCGTTAGTAGCCACCACAAGCGCGGGTTAACTTTTTGGTTTACATTACCTTTAGCAACTTCATCTACAACCGCTTGTCCATAAATTACCATCAAAAGGCCAGGGTATTATGGCAGTCTGGAAATAGGAAACCCTTTGATGGTGGTAAAGTTGGTAATACGCTAATGGCTACCTTATTGAGAACAGTGCAAAGGTGGTGTAAACAATCCTTTTCGGCATCAACAACAGATGAAACTACAGCCATTGCCAAAAGTTGGTGTCAAGATACAGAGTGGCTTGCTGCTAGACATCGCTTTTTGTGGCAGAGATTGCAACTATGGTTATTGCTGGCGCTAATTTGCTTGTTGTCCTTTACCTTACGCAACATTTACGACGTATTTTTCCCCCTTAAAGAGTTTGAAAAACTACCAGAGGCACTCAAAACTCAAGGGCTGTTCATCAATGTAGCGATGCTGCTGACTCTACTTGTATGTTTTGCCCTGCATAAAACTAAGTTCGGTCATCGTTATCCAGAACTGTTATTTTTAGGATCATCTTTATCAATTAGTTTGGGATCACAGTTTTTCGCTACACTCAAGGGTTTTGCCTTACCTGATACTCTCGGTTGGTCGTTGCTGTTTTTGAGTCAAGCGATATTCATCCCAGTTTGTTGGCATCTGCACTTTCTGACTCAGTTGGGTTTGCTAATTTACTATTTTGGAGTCAATACTGTATTTGGATTAAAAACACCGTTACCCGAACACCCCGAAATATATAATGTAACGTTTATCTTGTATGTGTTTTGGTTATGTGCCATATGTGACATTGGTGTTTATCTTTACGATCGCCTGCAACGCTCTGAGTTTTACGCTCATAAAGAACTAGAGTCAGCCTACCAAAAACTCAAGGTTGCAGAAGCTAAATATCGCAGTATTTTTGAAAATGCCGTTGAAGGTATTTTCCAAAGCAGCCCTGATGGAAAGTACATTACGGCAAATCCTGCATTAGCAAATATCTATGGATATTCATCACCGGAAGAGGTAACAGCAAACTTCACAGATATTGCACATCAATTATATGTTGACCCCAGCCGTCGAGCAGAGTTTGTGCGCTTGATTGAAGAGTATGGCAGGATCTCAGAATTTGAATCCCAAATTTATCGCCGCGATGGGAGTATTGTTTGGATTTCAGAAAAAGCATACGCAGTCCGTGATGAACAGGGAAAACTGCTTTATTACGAGGGAATTATTGAAGATATCACCAAGCGTAAGCAAGCTGAAGAAGCACTACGAGTGTTTTTTCATGCAGTTTCTCATGACTTACGTAACCCGGTACTTGGCACTTTAATGGTACTGAAGAATTTGCTTGCAAGTCCAGAAAGCAAAATCAGTATTTCACGTTCGATTTTAGAGCGGATGGTTCAAAGTAGCGATCGCCAGCTGAGTTTGATTAACTCATTAATGGAAGCTCATGCCAACGAGGTGCAAGGGGTTGTGTTGCAACGCCAACCAATAAAATTGCATACGATAGTGGAAGCCGCGATCGCAGATTTAGAGCCAATGCTAGCAGAAAATCAAGTAACCTTAACAAATTGGGTGACCGCAGATTTACTATTAGTAAATGCCGATCCAACGCAACTATGGCGAGTATTCTCTAACCTAATTGTCAACGCTGTTAAACATAACGCCCCTGGTTTGCTGTTGACAATCAACGCTCATCTTGAGGAAGACAAGATTTATTGCACTGTCAGTGATAACGGTGTGGGTATCAGTCAACAACAGAGTGAACGCCTTTTTGACCTTTACTTTCAAGCTAGTAACTCTCGCAATTCTGTGAGTTTGGGATTAGGACTGTATCTGTGTAAGCAAATCATTCATGCTCACGGTGGTGAAATTGGTGTAAACAGTGCATTAGGAACAGGGGCAACATTTTGGTTTACATTACCAATTAGTTAACTCAAGCAAGGCTTTTAATTAGGCGATCGCGCTTTTATAACTTCAGATACGTCTATAATTTTTATTGAGAGATTAATGAGGTGTCATACCCCGTATAGCAATTTAGAGCAATTACTGTATTATTGGGTAAAGGAAATTACCTAAATAAGTTTTTAATAGAAGCGCTAAGTATAGCCTTTCATTAATTCGTAGCGAATTGGTGTGTGAAAATACTCTGCGTTACTCTGTCTTGAAAAGTTTGCTCAACGGGGGGAACCCCCGCACGCAACTTTTCGCTGCGCTTACTTTGTGCCCCTCTGCGTTGAAAAAAGCTACGGACTTATGCAAAACGGTGCTTAGTGAAGAGAATTAGGTGCAAATAATATTTTGCTTCTCTAACATGAGCATGAGTTTTTGTTAATTATTCGTAGTTGAGTGGAATCGGCCATTATCTTAAGTAGGTAAGGATATACCCTACCTACAGTGCATCTGTAGTTTTACTCAATTGCCAATTCCTAGAAATTTGTTGAACCTCAACCTCATAATTTAAGAGATTTGAGGGCAAGTATAAATTGTTTACAGCTTTTGTCCTGTGTAAATTGACCGCACTTCGCCGTTACGACGGATGATAGCTTCGCCGTTACTAACATCCACTAACGTCCAGCCACTTGAGCCAATTCTTTCACCCACGACAAAGCGCTGAGTTACACCCTCAATTTTAAACAAAGCAGCAGATTTGCTTCCTAACTCTAGCAATCCCTCTAACGTATGGCTAGGAGCCGCAGTCGTTGGAGGAGTTACCTGTTGCTGAAATGCCACAGCCACGGGTGCTGTATCCGCAGACAGTTGCGGTGGTGCAGATCGGAATGGCACTACTGGGAATGCAGGTAGAAGTTTGGATGATTTTCCTACGGTGATTGGTGCAGTTCGCACAGCCACAGGTTTAAGTTCTGGTCGCACAGCCGCCGCCAACATATTTACACTCACCGGCTTGGGTGCTTTCTGCACTGAATTCAAGGCGTTTTTCACCGTATCAGGTTGAGATACTGTCGCAGTCGCTACTGATGATATGGGTTTAGGAACGCCAGGAATTACTGGAGGTGTATAGCGCATTGGGGAAGGCGCTTGATAAACAGGTATATATATCCGCTCAACAATGTTTGTAGAACTTTTGGGAGCAGGTGGTGTATTATTAGCCGCCAGAGGAGGTGGTAGGATAACACTCCTTTGATTGTTAGCAAATGCTAAGGCTGTTTGGTTGGGAGTTCCTGCAACGGCCAGTCCAGAGTTGGCAGAACTGTAATTGTTTCTGGATTGTTGCCGATCAATAACTGCCAGCGCTCCTAGCATATAGTCAACTAACTCAGCCTCAACATCTACCTTTGTAGGCAATTGCGGCTGTGACACCTGAAGCTTAGGCAGTGTAGGTGTGAAAGTTAGTAAAGTTAATACCCCAGAGTGTACCAAGTAGATAACACCAGCGATCGCCACACCCACAGTTGACCCCACAACTAGCAACTTGCCCAAAGCACGATTACTTGTTTGAGGACTTCTACTAACTGGTTTTACACCATGAGTGCCAACCACAACCTTACTCAATGGCTTCCTCTTTTGAGGAACTCGTTGTACAGTTCGGTTTAGTTGATTTGGCAAGACAATCTGTGGCATTTTAACTGTCTGTGCCGAACCATATCCTAAATTCCTAGTTTGGGAAGTTATATTCCCGCTAACATCTAAAATTTGGTCGATATCGGCAAAAATATCATTCATCAAACCATCAGCATAAATATCTATCGACCAAGGCTCATTGACGATCAAGTCTTCTGAGATTTCCGGAATAATGAGATGAGTGCTGGCTTCTTTTAACATAGGCTTTTGGGTGGTAGCTGCTAGGACGGAGAAATACCGCCCCTACTGCCGGAGAGTCAGGATTTTGATGAAACATCCAATCGCACGTCCAAATGAGACGAGTTGATTGTTGGGTAGTATTAAATTCAACTAAGAATTCAGAGACTGCTGATGATGCCAGTTCTTAATCCATGTCATCTATCATACCCATCTCCTCCTTAACTACTATACTCACGCTTCATGAAGTTTTTTTGAGGATAATGCTGTAAACTCCGGCTGATTCTTTGTTTTGCGTAATTCTAGATATATTAACAAGGCATTAATATCGGCTGGGTTCACCCCACCAATACGTGCAGCCTGACCAATTGTGAGTGGTTTTACTTTACTTAGCTTTTCCCGTGCTTCTTTAGAGAGAGTATCAATTGTTGTGTAATTTAGCTCCGCAGGTAACTGGCGGTGCGCCTGACGCGCAATCTGCTCAATCTGATTTTGTTGCCTAGCAAGATAGCCAGAATACTTGATGTCTATTTCTGCACCTTCTTTCTCAATGGTGTTAAGTTCTGGGTTTCCCAGTCCATAGCGATCAAGGTGAAGGTAATGAAATCCTGGCCGCCGCAGCAAGTCAGCTAGGGTGATTGAGCCTTTGATTGCTTGCTGGGTATCGGTGGCGATCGCTACCCCAATTTCATCATGCTCCTTAACCCGCGTAGCGTGTAGCCGTTCTTTTTCGGCGATAATCTGTGTTTGTTTTTGGGTAAACAAATCCCAACGGCGGTCATCAATCAAGCCGATTTCGCGTCCCAAAGGTGTCAGACGTTGATCAGCATTATCAGAACGCAGTATTAATCGGTATTCTGACCTACTGGTGAGCATCCGATAAGGTTCCCGTAAGTCTTTCGTACACAGGTCATCAACCAGGGTTCCGATGTAACTTTGCTCACGGGGAAAAATAATCATCTCCTGATCGCGCACAAAGCGAGCTGCATTAATTCCCGCCACCAGTCCTTGAGCAGCAGCTTCTTCATAACCTGTTGTGCCGTTTACTTGTCCAGCACAAAACAACCCAGCAATTTTTTTAGTCATCAATGTGGGGTAACACTGGGTGGCTGGTAAATAATCGTATTCCACAGCATAAGCCGGACGTAACATCACACAGTTTTCTAAACCAGGGAGACTACGCAACATTAATAGTTGCAGATTTTCCGGCAATCCTGTAGAAAACCCTTGAATATAAAGTTCGGGAATATCTCTGCCTTCTGGTTCAATAAAGATTTGGTGGCTTTCCTTATCTGCAAAGCGCACAATCTTATCTTCAATACTGGGACAGTAACGAGGGCCTTTAGCTTCTACCCAACCACCATATACAGGTGACAGGTGCAAATTTTCCTGAATCAAGCGATGGGTTTCAGGAGTTGTACGGGTAATGTAGCAAGGCATTTGTTCCCGTTCTACCCAAACTTCAGGGTCAAAGCTAAACCAACGGACTTCTTCATCCCCTGGCTGGATCGACATTTTAGTGTAGTCTACCGATCGCTTATCTACCCGTGCTGGTGTGCCAGTCTTGAGTCTTCCGGTTTCAAATCCTAAACGATTTAGGGTTTGCGTCAATCCTTCTGCGGCAAATTCTCCAGCACGTCCGGCCGCCATCGATTTATTACCAACCCAAATCCGTCCCCCCAAAAAGGTTCCTGTCGTTAGGATAACTGCTTTACACTGGAACGCCATACCAAAGTAAGTCTGAACGCCAATTACTTCATCATTAGCGCCTAATACCAAATCTGTGGCCATTCCTTCCCGAATGATCAAGTTATCTTGATTCTCAACAATCCCTTTCATCACAGCAGCATATTCCCGCTTGTCTGTTTGGGCACGTAATGCCCATACTGCTGGCCCCCGTGAAGAATTGAGAATGCGCTTTTGCAGGTAAGTACGGTCTGCTATCTTGCCAATTTCACCACCCAGCGCATCAACTTCATGGGTTAGCTGGGATTTGGCCGGCCCACCCACGGCTGGGTTGCAAGGTTGCCAAGCGATTTTATCTAAATTGAGTGTCAACAGCAGAGTACGACAGCCGAGGCGTGCAGTGGCAAGGGCCGCTTCGCAACCGGAGTGACCTGCACCGACGACAATCACATCAAAAGCGTCTTGAAATTCAACGGAATTGTGCATGGTCATACTTACAGTGTCAGCAAGCTTAAAGTCATTTCCAATTTTAGCTGATCCCGTGGTTTCATGGATGTAGTTTGATATGCAACAAGTTATGAAAATAACTATGTATTTAGCGCCTACATATTAGTCTGTTTAGATTTAAAACTTTAGTAAAATATATGGGGTTTTGTCATAATTTGTTTCAATCATTGAACAATCCTATGCCTAAGTCCCGCTTTGCATAAATTCGTAGCTTTTTTCAAGGCGGAGGGACGCGAAGTAAGCACAAAGTATTTTCAGGCATCAATTCGCTACGAAAAAAGGCTGTAATTTAAAGTAATACTTGTATATGCAACGAATTTTGCGGAAGACGGCTTTTTTTAGTATTATTTTCTTTATCGTTTTTGCTTTAGTTGCTAGTAACGGAATTGCTCACCACAAATTGGTTGGTAATACTGCACAATTCATTGACTGTAGCTCATTGCCATGTAAAGATTCCTCCCAACAGGCAATAACACCATCTCCAGTTACACCATTTACTCCCAATCCGCAATTAAATGAGCAGCAGCGTTTTTTGTCTGCAATTACTAATAAGTTATTAACTATTCCTGAAGCTGGCACTTTTGAATATATTTTGCTGCGTCAGTATGGTGCAGCATATGCGAATCAAGAACCAGAAATTAAACTGCCTAAAAAAGTTATCTTTGACAACGAACAAGAAACCAAAGAATTCCAATCTACTTTAACAATGCTGAAAGTTGATGGTACTAATGATTGTTATTTACAACAGCCAGCAACAATAGCTTTTAATAAAGCGCGATCGCTACAAAATATTTCCCTCAAATCTGGTTATGGTAGTGGTGATTGTACTCGTACTTTCACCACAAATTTAAGATTTTGGCACAAATATGCTAACGATAGAACTTTAGAAAAAGTTCGCCAAGGTAAAGAAACAGTAATACTTGGAATAGTTGCACCGCCTGGAACATCACAACATCTCTGGGGATTAGCAATTGATTTACGCGTATCAAGTCAAAAGCAGAGACAAGCTTTAAATCAAAATGGCTGGTTTCAAACTGTAGAAAATGATATTCCACATTGGACTTACCTAGGTTTAACTGAAGATAATTTACCTTTATTTGGTTTTAGAAAGCAAATTGTCAGAGGTATTGCTTATTGGGTAACGCCGCTGTAATCAATTCAAAATTAAAAAATACAGTAAAAATAAATTTGCAATATTAAATACAAAAAATAACCTAATCGATTATTATCAATACATGATTTTTTAAATTCATCGAACTTCCACATAACGTAGCTCTGCATTTTGAGTTACTTCATCAACAGTTTCTAGATAAGCTTTAATCGCACCTTTGATATTTTCTAAAGCCTCTTCTTCTGTTGCTCCCAAAGTCCAGCATCCTGGTAAAGCAGGACACCAAATAGCATATCCTACATTCGTTTTGTTAAGCTTGACTTTGTATCGCATATATAAACAACCGCTTTTGTCTGTTATTTTATATGGTTAAGTTAAATAAAAATCGATCATGCGATACTGCACAAAATTAAAATCTTAATTTATCAAGCAGAAGTTGAGAGTTTGTTGACATACAGCAGGTTGCAAACGAGTGAGGTACAGATTATTGGGCACAACATTGTTGTGTCCCTACCGATGTACTTTGATAGCCTTGGAAGATTATATCTAGCGTCCCACTAATGGTAATAGTCATAAATTCGTCTAAGTAGATAAACTTGAACAGTCTTAAGATTAACAATCGTTACCGTGCATATATCACTTATAAGGTAAAATCTGCCTGTATCTAGAGTAAGAATTTAAGAGGATGTTTTAAAAGTCCTCTTGTTGGTAGCAAAACGTTTTAGATCCCCCTAAATCCCCCTTAAAAAGGGGAGGCAGTGCGTTGCGGAGGTTCCCCCCGTTGTAGTAACTGCCGTGGACTTTAAGAAGTTTCCCCCCTTTTTAAGGGGGGTTAGGGGGGATCAATAAGTGTTTAAAATCACAGCCAACTACTTTTCAAACAACCTTTAACTTATTTAAAAGAATGATGTTGTATAAAAACTCATCAGAAATGAAAGCTATTTTACAGTGAACTATTACGATCCGCTTTCCGCCGATGATTATAATTACTACAATAAAATCACATACCTGACTCTGGAGTTCTGGCAGTGGGCTTATTTGATGATTTAAGTCGGTTTCTAGAAAACCGTTTAGAAGAATTCTTGCGTAATAATCCTCATTTGGAATTAGAAGCGCTGTTAGAACAGTTGCGGGAGCAAGAGGAAGATACTTTAAAGCTGGTTGCAGATTTACAATTACAGGAAAAGCGATCGCAAGAGGAAATTTTGTCCACCGCTCAAGAAATTCAGCGTTGGCACATCCGTGTTCAAAAGGCAAAAGCTGCTGGACGAGAAGATTTAGCAACTGCGGCACAACAGAGAGAAGCAACCCTACTACGCGAAGGAAATCAACGCTGGGGACATATGCAGGGGCTGAAAGAACGCATTAATCAATCTAAAGAACTACTACAAAAAATTCAGTCGCGGCGACAAGAAGTACAAGCCAAAGCTACTGAAGCACAAACAGCACGTGCTAAAGCTCAAGCTCAACAGCGTTTAGAAACTAATGGTTGGTCGAATCCAAGCAGCAGTTATTCTAGCAGTTTTGACGACTTAGAAGACAAGTTTCGCCGTTGGGAAACCCAAGACGAGTTGGAACAAATGAAACGTAATATGGGAAAATAATCAGTTTTCAATTATCAGTAATCAATTACTCAGTCTTGAGGCTGTGTACTGATTACTGATGATTAATTACTCACAAAATAACGGTATCAAATAATATTTAATGTGATTTTTTCAAGTTTTAGGTTAAAGCCATTCAGAAAGTAAATTATTCAAATTTTATTTAATTTTTTAATCAGGCTTGATTTTTTTGATAGAGTTAATTTAATCAGACTGTAACACCTCCTGCTTATTTGTATCTTTGCCATTTTATGCAACTGCCGCAGTATTCCCCAGACTTTCCAAATGAGAACTGAGGCATGGAACATAGTGTATTTTTGGATGTTTTATCGAGCCTACAAAAATTATTTGTCGGTTATATCCCAGCCGCTGTTTTAGGTAGTTTTATTGGATACTTAATAAGCATAAATGGTACGGTTTATCAGCTATTAAAGCGGATATTTCAGATACCTCATAGTATCCCCCCTATAGCCTTACTACCGATTGCGCTCATAATTTTTAAAGAGGGCGAAGCCGCAGCCGTGGTCGTAATTTTTTCTGGCACTCTCTGGTCAATGATTGTTAATACAGCAATAGGTATGCGGCATTTTTATAGACAAAATAATAACTTTCGAGCCGCTATCTTTCATATATTTCATGCTTTGAAAGTTGGCATTTGGGTAGCATGGTTTACAGTTATTGCTACAGAAATGTTGATCGGGCCAAAAGGACTTGGCTTGCTTGCCTGGGATGCTTATAAAGCTGGCAACACCAATTACATAATTCAGTCGATACTCTACATTGGTGTTATCGGCAGTTTACTCGATCAGTTTTTAGACTTTACAGGTTATCTTCTGGCGCAGATTGTCTCAGAAGGTAAGAAATCTGCTTAATTCGTAATTCGTAATTAAAAAAGTCAAACAATCTTATTTTGAAGAATCGGTATAAGGGTTTTGAATATTTACAGCCCTATACCCCTACGAATCGCACCTTGCCAGTTAATGCTTTGCTTTGCTGAACGTCCACTTAAGGAACGGGTTGCCACTACTTCTATATCAACATTTACACCGGGGTTAAGGGCAGTCACACGAATTGGTAGCTTGCCTAAAGCAAGGATAAAACGGTTATAGTCGCGCTTTACAAGTTCAGCCGGAATTTCTCCTTCATATACAGTTTGGTAGTCAGACAAGCCAGACAAGTTATCCTGTGCCCGGAATTTGACACGAAATTGAGTCTGAATGATGTTGGATTTTGCTGCCAAATCGACTATTTTCAAGTTGAGGTTTTGTTCTGCACCAGCAAATTCTGCCACTGCTAGGCGTGTGGCATCTTTTTTGGCGATCGCATTGTTCACAGTAAAGGTTGTTAAGTTAGCCTCTGTCTTACTGCTACCATCAATCCACAAATCTTCAGGAAAAGTAATTTCTACCTGCTTGCTATCGTTTAAATTTAAGGTTGCAGCTTGGTTAGCAAAGCTGGTAAGGGGTTGCTTGTCTCGCCAAATCAGTTGAAAAGTCCCTTCCAATCGTTGATCAAACTCCCGGTATTCATCAGCAATCACAGAACCAGGAGCAAGTAGAGAGGCGGCTCCTGTCCGTAGATTCCACTTATTCTTTGAGAGGTTGAACTGTTTACCTGTCAGTTCCGAAATTGGGGTTTGCAACGTGGGAATATCATCCACCAAGGATTCTTTGCCCTTAATAATACTTAAGGTTCCTAAGCGTCCTCGACTGCCATTGCTGCCACTGTTACCATATCGCCCATCTCTACCGTCGTGGCATCTGTAACGCTTTTTCGTGCATTTGTAACTAGGTGTACCGGGAGTTCCTTGGCAAGTTTCCACTTCCCAACTCCGTTGACGACAGTTACAACCTACCCCACCGTTGCCACCGCGTCCGCCACGCCCGCCTTCTCCTCCTGTAGCCCGAACAAAAACATTCCGCAAGTCTGCCAAATTAGTGTAGTAGGCTGTAATAGAGCCGCCATGGCCGCCATCTCCTCCTTTACCGCCGTCACCACCATTACCTCCATCCGGTGCATTGATGTCATGGCTTACGTTGTCAGGTTGGTAACCGCAGTCAGGTCGATAACCACGTATGCCATCCTCACCATCTTCACCATTCTCACCTGACAGATCAAGATTGGCAGAAGAACCATCAACAAAAATACTCTGGTTCTGACCGTTGCGACCATTTCTACCAGGACGCCCATCAGTGCCTTTGCTGCCATCTGTGCCATAATTTCTACCATATCCGTCATTGGCGATCGCTGGACAGAAAACTGATCCAGAGGCAGGTAAAAAGCTAGTAAATAAGCAGAATATTAATATAAGTGGCAGCTTATTGGAAGAACCCTTGAGCATCGCTGGATAGCTAAATATTTGCAACTATTTCTGTATTTGACTCTATATTTCGGTATTTTGCTCCCCTAAGCAGTGAACAATCTAAAAAATATTACTACTCCATAAACTACCATTGAGTAAGAATCTTATTACTACCATTTGGTAAGATTATGCAGGTTGAAAAGTTATCAATTTCCTTACCAGCATTCCTGGTGCATTTTGTGGAAAATTACAAAGTAGCCCATTCGTGTAATGGAACCCGTATTAATTTATGATGCTAATTTTGCAATAAAAAAAGTGGCTCTGCACTAAACAGAACCACTCTAGATTTAGTAATTTGATTAACTAGCGGGCCATACCTTGAGCAGAAACAGCATCAATTGGTTTCATCAGGTACAACCGTAAAAGTTGCCAGCCTATGGAGGCTAAAACTGGTAGTTTCTGGAAGAATTGGAAGAATTTGGGAGTTTTGGAGTTAGTGATCGCACTCAATTTTTCCATATTATTGACGCAAACATCTAACCGTTGATAAAACTCTGGATTGTCTACATCCAGCATCAACGGGAACACTCTTCCTGCGGTTTCATTGGTCTTTTTGATGACATATATGTCATATTCCCGCGCATCTAGTCCAAGTGAAGCATAAAAATCTTTGCGTTGGATGTCATTCAGGTACATCGTTGCAAATACTGACAACAGGAAGAACCGACTCCATAGCTTTGCCTTCCAATCATTGAGCATTTGCGGTTGGGATTTCATCACTGCATCGAAGAAATCGCCGTGACGATTTTCATCCTGACACCAGTTCTCAAAGAATCGGAATATTGGATAAATCCGGTCTTCAGGATGTGCTTCTAAGTGGCGATAAATCGTGATATATCGCCAATAACCAATCTTTTCTGAAAGATAAGTAGCGTAGAAGATAAATTTCGGTTTAAAGAAGGTATAATCGCGGCTCTTAGTTAAAAACCCTAAATCTAGGGAGAGATTAAAGTCTGACATCGCTTTGTTCAAAAAGCCAGCATGACGTGCTTCATCCCGTGACATCAGGTTAAAGCATTCTGCCAATAGAGGGCTTTTATCTTTCAAGCGGCGACCGAGTTCTTTGTATAGCAGAAAGCCGGAAAACTCAGCCGTACAGGAACGTTCTAGAAATTCAACAAACAAACGGCGAGTTTCCCCATCAATATGATCCCAGGATTGTTCAAACTCGGCATCCCGAACAAAATGATGACGGTTGTAGTCAGCACGAAACTCTTCCAGAATGGCTTGTAACTCGTCTTCGTTGACGGAGATATCCATCCGCGCCATTTCATCAAAGTCGGTTGTATAAAACCGGGGTGTTAACAGGGTTTCTTTTGCCGGGGCTTTAATCCCTGGACGTATTTCTTCAAAGCCTGGTTTTTTTAGGGAATCTACCATGTCTTGATTTCTCTTTTGTCTTTATTATCTTGAGTACACCTGAAAGCCAAAGGTCAGGCGATTGGGCTTCGCCCACTGCCGAAGGCGATCGCAAGGCGCAACTAAACGACAATAAACCATTTGTATAAAATTCAGTCTACCAAGGTGCAGGATGAAAAAATGTAGGAAAAACGTTAAGAGTTGCAACAATACTTCAATTTCGACGGAATCGAGAATTGAAAATTGGTAGTGACCTAGAAGTTGTCTTAACAATAGGGGTGACTAGATGGACGAGTTCCCCGAATTGTCCAAACTGGCGGCAACAAGCAAAAGAAAAATAATTTTTATGCTTCATTGTCGGCTAAAAAGACCAACTTAGTGATGAAACAAAACAGCATCAGAACATCGTCTTAGACAATAAGTGCGAATCCAAGGGGTCGAAAACAACATGAATGTTGACAACAACACTAATAAAGACCGTCTTCTTGTCTCCTACATCTTATGTGCAGTCGGGTTTGTTGGCTTAGGAGGACTGCACCGTTTATACAATGGCAAAATTGCGACGGGTGTGTTGTGGCTTTGTACTGGCGGTTTATTGTATATGGGGCAGTTGGTGGATCTATTCCTCATTCCCGGTATGGTTGAAGAACACGATCTTAGACTCATGGCCAAAGCTGGTTTATCGCCCTTGGGTGTACCGCTAAATCAACCTGTAATCGCTTCCCAAGTTTACCGCCCCAGTGGTAACCAACTAATGATTAAACTGATTGAAGCAGCAGAAAATAAGGGTGGGACTCTCACTGTTACTCAAGGTGTGAAAGCAACGGGAGCCAGCTTTGCGGAGGTGGAAACGACACTTAAGGAGATGCTTAAATCAGGTTATGTAAAAATAGATAACGACCCCATCACTGGAGCCGTCACCTACCATTTCCACGAGATTTGAAGCTGAGTGCTGAGTGGGGAGATAGCTTTCTCCAATGCCCCATGCCCAATGCCCAATCCCCAGTCCCCAGTAGTAACTAATTTCTACCTAGCCACTTTTGACCGTTCAATCGCTGCACTAAGCCAAACACCAGCAAGTCAAGAGTGATTTTGCGTTCATCGATTAAGAATGACTCAAGTGTGCTAGGCTTTTTACCCTCATTGCAGGAAAATCCTTTTTTCCCTTGAATATCCTCATCGGGGAAATACAGGTTAAACTGACGCAAACCGTTTTGCCAACTTCCTATAAGTTGCCAGCATTCCTCGGCTGATTCAAAGCCGGCGATGGGAAACTTCTGTTTAGCAAAAGACAATTGTAAATCTGACACACCTTGCTGGGCGATCGCAGTTTGCACAGCAGGTAAGTACTCTTGCTGTATAAACTCTACAAATGGCTTATCTTCAACAGCTGGGGCTTTTTCCTTTTTGGCTGCTTTAGCTGCGGCTGCGGGTTTTTCTTCTGCTCCTGCTTTAGCTGCTGGTTTCTCGCGCTTGGGAGCCGCCGCCGCTGGTTTGGCGGCATTAGGATTATCTTCTGCGTTTACTGCTTTGGGATCTGGCGCGTTGGCAGTAGGGAGGTCTGTCGCTACTGGTTCGTCAGTGCTAGGAGCGTGTTCTTCAGCGACACTGGGGGCCTGTTTGTCAACAGTGCTGGGAGCTACTTCTCCCGCTTGATTATGATTGGTTTCTTCTGCCATAGCTCAGGTCAATCCTTTATCTAGCTTTCAGAGCGATCGCTCACCTTATGGTATTAGTTATTTTCATTTTGGCATAGGAGAGCTTTGCTAGAGTATTTTGAATTTCGCATCACAGTATTACTTTAAGCGATCGCTTCCTTAATATCTCTAATCAATTCATCAATTCTGGCTTGCGTCGTGTTCCAAGAACACATAAAACGTACTCCCCCAACACCAATAAATGTATAAAACTGCCAATTTTTTTCTCTCAAAGTTTGAATAGCATAAGCTGGTAGCTTGGCAAACACAGCATTGGCTTCTCTAGGAAACATTATCTCAACGCCATCTATATTTAATAGTTGCATCTCTAAGTATTCAGCACATTGATTTGCGTGTCGCGCATTTTTGAGCCATGCGCCAGTTTCTAGTAAACCCAACCAAGGCGCGGAAATAAACCGCATTTTTGAAGCTAGCTGACCTGCTTGCTTGCACCGATAGTCAAAATCTTCTGCTAACGCTTTATTAAAGAAAAGTATCGCTTCACCTAAAGCCATGCCATTCTTTGTGCCACAAAAACATAACACATCTACACCACTTTTCCAAGTCATTTCAGCCGGACTTTTATTCATGGCGGCTACTGCATTAGCAAAGCGAGCGCCATCCATGTGAATTTTTAAGTTATACTTACGAGCAATTTCTTTAATTGCTAAAAGTTCTTCAGGAGAATACAAAGTTCCTACTTCAGTTGATTGCGTAATACTAATAGCTTTTGGTTTGGGATAATGAATGTCAGTGCGCCTAGTTACCATTAACTCTATTGCTTGTGGTGTTAACTTCCCATTTTCTCCGGGAGCGAGTAATAATTTAGAACCATTAGAAGCGAACTCCGGTGCGCCACATTCATCTGTTTCTATGTGCGATGTTTCATGACAGATAACGCTGTGATATGACTGACAAAGCGCAGCTAAAGATAAAGAATTTGCAGCTGTACCGTTAAAAGCGAAAAATACTTCACAATCAATTTCAAACAATTCTCGAAAATAATCTGTTGCTTTTTGAGTCCATTCATCATTACCATAAGCTGGCGCACTACCATAATTAGCTTTAATCATGTATTCCAGTGCTTCAGGACAAATGCCAGAATAATTATCACTAGCAAACTGTTCTAATTGCTTATTCATAATTTTTAGTTAGATTTTTTATAAATCGATATGGTTTAGTTCAAGCTGACGTTGTTTTATGTTATCAAGTTCTCTTCTATAGCAGTCCTATTTAATTTGTGAAAACTACTTTTAAGTGAATCAACCGCATTTGTAGTTTAATCACCAAACTCTGCAAACAATGCTGCCAAAACTACATTAGAAAATAAAAAGCCTTGGGGATCGGTCAAGCGCAACCTTTCTCCAACAACTTCTACCCAACCTTTATGAAAATACGGCTGCAAAAATTTGTAAATCTCCTCTACTTTCCCTTCCCCAAACTCAGCCGCCAACGCTGCCAAACTTACACCCTCTGCTAAACGCAACCCTACCATTAAGGTTTCTAATAATACTTCTTCTGGTGGTGTTTTTTCGCAATCAATTTCACAGCCTGCTTTCACCCACTGATAATACTCTTTAGTTTTACGTGGACGAGTGAACCGCTTACCTTCTACGTAACTGGCTGCACCCATACCAAAACCATAATAAGAGCGATTTTCCCAATAAACTCGATTATGTTGGCACTGATGTCCTGGTTGGGCATAGTTGGAAATTTCATAATGCTGATAACCTGCACCAGTCAAAACTTGCTGTGCCATCTGGTACATTTTGACTGTGGTTTCATCTGTCGGCAAAGGACTAGAACCAGGTGTATAGTAGCGACCAAAAGCTGTGCCTGGCTCTATGGTAAGGTCATATATAGAGATGTGAGTTGGGGCGAGCGCTACTGCTTTTTTTAGTGAATCTTGCCAATGAGCCAAAGACTGATGCGGTAGAGCAGAAATCAAATCTAAACTAAATTCGGGAATCTCGACTTTGCGGATTAACTCCACAGCTGCAAAAATATCTGCAATTGAGTGCGATCGCCCAGCTACTTTTAATAACTCTTCTTGAAACGCTTGTACACCCAAGCTTACGCGATTCACCCCCAAGCTGCGGTAGCCTGTTATATGTGGTAAATCAAACGTTCCTGGGTCTATTTCCATCGAAATTTCCGCACCAGGTGAAAGAGTAAAACGCTCCTCTAATGCTGCTAGGATCTGCTGTAACTGTGCTGTTGAAAGCAGCGAAGGAGTACCACCGCCAAAAAAAATTGTCTTCAACGGTTGACTAAATGTTGGTGTGCTGGCAATTTCTTGACATAGCACTTCAACATATTGGGAGATAGTACCAGATGTTTCACCACGCAAGCGATCGCCCACAACAGATATAGGAAAATCACAGTAAAAGCATCTGCGTCTGCAAAAAGGAATATGCACATAAGCAGAACTTGGAATACTAAAAAAATTAACTTTTTTAACCATTTTGAGAAAGAATAAAATTAACCATACTGAAAATTACAATCAATGAAATTTATTAGTTTATTTACAAGTTGTATAACAAAAGGATGAAAAATATTAAGCTAAAACTATTTGGTTATAATGTTTGCAGATATTGCCTGCTTAAACCCCTAGAGTTAAGGAAATATTTCTGAATACATTTTACCGATGAAATAAAAAATACTTAACTCTGTTGGTTAACACAGTTGCAGGAAAACAACACAACCATGCTTGATGCAATTATTATTCTCTCATTTATCTTTGCTGCATCGGGAATAGGGTTCTACAGCATTGAACTACTACCCAATGGGGCACTAGACAGGGTGACAAACTTAGAAGCTTTACGCCTAGTTGTTGCCGTTTTTGCCGCCATTATTGGCGGTGCAGTTGGGCTGAGTTTCCAGACGACATATCGTCGCTTAGAAGCACAAGTCCGAGAATTGCCACTCGAAGTGATCTTAACGCGTGCTATTGGCTTAGTGATTGGGTTATTGGTCGCCAACTTGATGCTGGCCCCATTATTTTTGTTACCCATTCCTACAGATTTTAGCTTTATTAAGCCCTTGGTAGCAGTCGTCGGCAGTATTTTGCTGTCAGTGACTGGCATGAATTTAGCAGATACCCACGGGCGAGGATTATTGCGATTCATTAATCCCAACACCGTCGAAACGATGGTGGCGGAAGGGACTCTAAAACCTGCTAATACTAAAGTTTTAGATACCAGTTGCATTATCGATGGTCGCATTGAAACGCTTCTGGAAACAGGTTTTCTGGAAGGACAAATTATTGTGCCGCAATTTGTCTTACAAGAACTGCAACAAGTAGCCGATGCTAGCAAAGACCAAAAGCGGGTACGGGGAAGGCGAGGATTGGAAATTCTCAACCGCGTTAAGGAAACTTACCCCGATCGCATTTTGATTAACCCATCTGACTACGAAGATATTCCCACAGTCGATGCCAAGTTAGTGCGCTTTGCCCAAGAAATCAACGGCACACTACTAACTAATGACTACAACTTGTCAAAAGTTGCTAGTGTACAGAAAGTACCAGTATTGAACGTCAATGATTTAGTTAACGCTGTTCGTCCCACCTATTTACCTGGTGACAACCTTGACCTCAAAATTCTCAAGGAAGGCAAAGAACCAAGCCAGGGAATTGGCTACTTAGACGATGGCACAATGGTTGTCGTTGAAGAAGGTAGTAGTTATGTAGGCGGTGAATTGCGAGTTGTAGTCACCAGTGCTTTGCAAACTTCCGCAGGACGGATGATTTTTGCTAAACCCCAAGCTTCAGCATTGGCGTGAGACAATAGAATGTTAAATTCGAGTCATATTTGGCGATCGGTGTAGGTTAACTGCACCGATTGTTTATTGGGCTGTTATTCTCCCCTGCCCTCAATGCGATCTGACTTTTCACGGTAAGTCCTCAAACCGCTAAACAACGTAGCTTTTTCCACAGGCTAATTCTCAATAGCTCTAAGTTAATGAAAATCGCTAACGTAAAAATTAGGGTTTGAGAAAAGCTCAAAATGTCGTTTTCCAGATGCCGTGAAAAGTCAGCAATGCGATGGGATATTTTTTTATACCAATTCAAATAATGTTTGCGACACATAGATTATTCGTAAGGGCACGGCATTGCCGTGCCCCTACCCATCTGTCGCATTCTTTTTTCAATTGGTATTACTTGGAAGTCCCTTAAATTCTGCCTTGCTGTACTAGTCACTCACTGGGGATTTAATACAGATTGACATTATTTTGTCATTCTTACCTAACACAATAAGAATAACAGAATCTGAGTAGGTGGAAATGATTAAACCTAAAACACAGACTCGCAAAAAGCACTCAGGAGAAGTATTCTTCCTTCTGCGTTCTGCCTTCTACTTAAAATGACTACAAATTCTTGGTTAAATGCGGCGCTAGTGGCTGTCCTAGTTTCACTACCGACAGCTTGCGTACAGTCAACTCGCTTAAATAATATTGTTGAAATACCAAAAGCCGAGGCGCAAGAAAGCGATTACGCAAAGCGTAGCGCCAAAGGCGATCGCACCAATGCAACTTATGCAGATGTGCAAGCTTTGGTGAATATGGGCCCGCGAGTAGCTGGTACACCAGTTATGGAAAAGGCTAGCAGCTATCTAATTGATCGGTACCGTCAGGCTGGTTATGTTGCCGAAGTTCAGACTTTTAATTATGAAAAGTTTGTAGACTTAGGTTCAAATCTCACCATTAATGGTACGAATATCGAAGGTAAAGCACTCAATGGCACGATTCCGGGAAAGCTGAATGCACCACTAGTAGCAGTTCCCAATTTTGGGCGACCTGATGACTTTGCCAAGGTGAATGTCAAAGGCGCGATCGCCATTGTCCGGCGTGGTGAAATCCGCTTTTCTCAAAAAGCCAGTAATGCTGCTGCGGCTGGGGCGGTTGGTTTGGTTGTTGTTAACAATCAACCAGGTAATTTAAACGGTGCGACGTTGGGTGAATCAGCAAAAATTCCTGTCTTAGGACTTTCGGGCGATCGCGGTAATCCTTTACTTCAGCAAGCGCAAAATGCACCAGTTAATGTCAGCCTCAATGTCAATGCTCAACGACAAGTTGTTAACGGACGTAATGTAATTGCTCATCTACCAGGTGTAACTCAGCCAAAACTGATACTTGGTGGACACTACGATTCTGTGCCAGGTTCCCCTGGAGCAAATGATAACGCTTCGGGAACAGCAGTTGTACTGGCGATTGCGCGTAACTTAGCTAACACAAATCTGGCTCGTCAAACTTGGTTCGTCGCCTTTGATGGCGAAGAAGACGGGTTACATGGCTCACGAGCTTTTGTAGATACTGCTAAACCAGAGTTCCTCTCAGGGTTGAAAGGAATGCTGAATTTCGACATGGTTGGCGTTAACAATCAGCTTTTGATTGGTGGCACATCGTCATTAACTGCGATCGCCAAAGCTGTTGATTCAGACATCAAAACCTTGGGTTCATATACCTATGGTGGTAGCGACCATGCACCATTTGCTAACAAAAACGTGCCAGTCCTGTTTTTCTACCGTGGTCAAGATCCGAATTATCACAGTCCAAACGATAAAACAATAGATCCAAAACTACTGAATGAAACCGCTCAAGTAGGGGTGGGTATCGTCAAGCAGTTACTGCAAGCCAAGTAATAGTGCTGAGTGAGGAGTGCTGAGTGCTGAGTGCTGAGTTACGAGTAACGATTTATCCTCTTGTCTCCCCTGCTCCCTGCCCCCTGCGGTCTTCATGATAAGTCTTTAACCGAACACGATATTACTCCTTGTGTTCTCAATGCCCAATGCCCCATGCCCAATACCCATTTTCAATTCTTTAACTTAGAAATCTGCAATGTCTACTAATTTTTCTTTGAAAAAATCTCTAATCAATTTGTCTTTAGTGTCTATGGGAGCTGTGTCAGCACTTGCTGGAGTGCATTTGATGCCCACCAAGCCAGTGCTGTCTCAACCAACAATTGCACAGTTGCCTTCTAGTTCTTCGGTGAATACAAATAACAACTTTATTGCTGAAGCGGTAGAAAAAACTGGTTCAGCAGTGGTTCGCATTGACTCCACGCGCACAACTGCTAGTCGATATACACTATCTGGTACGCGGGTGGCACGGGGAACTGGTTCAGGGTTTATTATGAGGTCAAATGGTTTAATTTTGACTAACGCTCACGTAGTTTCTGGTGCAGACAGAGTAACTGTGACATTGAAAGATGGTCGTCGCTTCACAGGTCAAGTATTGGGGGCAGATAGAGCGACAGATGTAGCAGTTATCCAAATTCAGGCTAATAATTTACCGACTGTCAGCATTGGTAATTCTGAACAATTAAAAATTGGAGAATGGGCGATCGCGATCGGTAACCCTCTCGGTTTAGATAACACCGTTACAGTCGGGATTATCAGTGGCACAGAGCGTTCTAGCCGTGCGATCGGCGCACGCAGCCGCGAGGTTCGTTTTATTCAGACAGATGCAGCTATTAACCCCGGTAATTCGGGTGGGCCACTACTGAATCAAAATGGGCAGGTCATTGGCATTAATACCGCGATCATTCAAGGGGCCCAAGGAATCGGATTCGCCATCCCCATTAACCAAGCGCAGCAGATTGCCACCCAATTAATTGCCCAAGCTGGTTAATGTTTGCCAAGAAAAAAAGCCTGCGGAAGCAGGCTTGGTTCATATCTTAAGAGTGACGGCTACCTACCTCAATCAGTTATTGGCGTACTTACCAATTACTTTTGCCAAGTCTGGTACTGCTTCCTCTACGTATTTTTTGGCCGAACCACGGAATTTTTCATAGGTTCCTCGCACGATTGGGCGCTTTGCTTTCTGCACTCTCGCGTCGGTAACGCCTAGCAGTGCGTCCGCCGTATCAGAGCGACTGGTAACGAGGTGATCAACTGGGTCACCTTTTTGCTCGCCCTCGCTCCAGATGGGATCAAGCGCTGTGAGGCACTGCGGCAGAATCTGCTCAACGACATAGGGAATGTACCCTGGCTTGACACCCTTCAAGGCGGCAAAAGCTGTTTTTAAAGTTATGCCACTAATGCCTGACTTGGAAGCAATCTGTGTTTCTATCAGATTGCAACAGTCATCGACAATCATGGTCTTTTTATCCGGCGGGTTCAAAAGTCTGTCGCTAAGTCCCATTTCGCTCCTTCTTGTCCTTTGTGTCAAACTGCCTAAATTTCATTCAACTCATTTTCCTAGCGATCGCCATCTTTAGCTCTTGTGTAGCTTAAAGATTTGACAAAGATTATGTTTCAAATAGAGAAAAACTGAATCCCTCTATTTACTGCCATCTGTCTCCTTCAATTCGTCATTCTTCCAGTAATTCCCGGATAGCAGCACGAATAAAAGCTGCATCTTCAGGATGTTGGTAGGGGTTACCTGCTCGGTGTCCCCAAATTGAGGGAATTGGAAGATACTTCGCCCCAGGAATTAGGGCAGCTTCAGCAGCACAATCTTCTGGAGTGAAGTATAAATCTGTTGTGGCAGGCATTACCAGTGTCTGAGATGGAATTGCAGCCAGAGCAGCTTTATAATCTTTTTGATAAGTTGAGTTATCGCTGACATCGCAGCGTAGCCAAGTGTCGAGCATCGCTAGTAAATTGTGGGGATCGCGTTTTCTGTAGGTAGATTCCCACGCACGCAACAAGTAGTCTTCTAGGGATGTATAACCCAGCTGATAGTAAATACCCTCCCGATAAAACGCTTGGGAAGCAGCCCAACTCGCATAAATCCGGGCAAAAGCTTTCAATCCCCGTTCTGGGAACACTTCAAAGCGATCGCCATTCCATGCAGGGTCTGCTGTTAAGGCGGCGCGTAGGCTTAGTAAAAAAATACGATTGTGGTCGGTGGTGCGAGCTGTACCACACAGAGCAGCAATCCGAGCAACGCGATCGCCAAATAATGCCCCCCAGTGATACGCTTGCTGTGCGCCCATTGACCAACCGTAAATCAGCGCCAGACGTTCAACTTTGAACACTTCTCGCAATAGCTGTTCTTGAGCGCAAACATTATCTACATGAGTAAACCAAAAACCTCGTTCGCTCAAACCACAGTCTTGAGAGTTGCTAGGCGAAGTTGACATTCCATTCCCGAACATATTGGGAATAATAATGAACCAACGGCTGGGATCAAGAATGCCATCAGGATGAATTAGCCACTCAGTATCGTAATGTTGCGCTCCGTAAGAAGTTGGATAGAGAATGACATTAGTGCGATCGCTTGCTAGTTCACCATAAGTTTGGTAAACCAACCGCGCCTCAGATAGAACAGCACCACACTGAAGCGTAAAGTTCTTCAATGTGAAACAACTTGGGGATTTTGTCATCCTTCCAACTGTCCCAATTGAGCGACAATATTCTGGTTGACCTTGATGTAGCCTGGATCAATATGAGTAAAGTGCGAATTTAATTGCTGATGTGCTTGCGGTAGCGCGTGAAAGGGGATTGACTGATACAAATGATGTTCTGCATGATACGACATATTCCACATCAACAATCGCATCGGCCAGAGTGTTAGGGTTGTGCGCGTATTCGTGAGCATATTTGCATCAAGAGAACAACCTGTATGTTCTGCCAGCAAAATCATACGTAAAATTGGTTGACCGACAAACAGAGGTAGCAGCCAATAAAGTACAAACCAAGGCTGACCTACGGCAATTGAGATGGCGATCGCAGCTGCATAAACAGCTAATTGTAATTGAGTAGAGCGAATAACTTCAGATCGTCCTGTTTCTGGCACAAAAGGACAATCATCAAGTTGACCGAGTGCAATCCGAAAATGCCCACGTATCTTTCCCACCCACCAAGGTAAACCGCTAATTACCAACAAGTATTCACCCAGGTTTCTCGGTGTAATATCGGTCAGTTCCGGATCTTTGCCAGGAACGCGAGTGTAACGGTGGTGCCACTTGTGATAACGACGGTAAAATGTGCTGTTGTATAATGACAGCACGCCTGCACACCAAGCAACAACATCATTCAAACGGTTGTTAGCAAAAGCAGTTCGGTGACCGCCTTCGTGCATTGGTGCAAACATAGAAGCAAAACTAAAACCGTAGATTGCCAATGCTGGTATTGCCACAGGCCAATTGCCAAAGTTCGTCCCCCACACATAGCCACTGCATCCCATCACCGTTAGATGTCCTGCTAGTTGCACCAGCCCTTTCCAGTTAGAGCGAGCATTTAAAATACTTAATTCTTCGACACCAATAATCTGCTCGGAGTTGTAATGCTGAACAGTCTCCTCATCTAATAATTGAGATTGAGCAATGGCATCACTAGACATAATTAGAACCCTATATGAATTTAGATAGGCGAAATTATACGTACAATACATCTTTATTTAAAAATTGTCTGGCAAAAGCAAAAATATTGTCAGAACTTACGCACTCAGATCCCCCAACCCCCTTAAAAAGCAGGGCCGTTTCATTCGTTGCTGTTTAAGATTTGTCAAGAGGATAATCTCACGCAAAGGCGAGCCAGTGCGTTGGGCGGCTTTGCCGACTTGAAGCAACTGGCGTCGCAAAGGCGAGGCAGCGACGGGTACGTAGGGGGTTCCCCCCATGAGCGACTGCCGTTGCAAATAAAAACAACGTATTTAGGGCTTAAGGCGCAAAAATTTTTTCCTAAAATTTAGGGCTTGCCCTAAATTTTAATCTCTTTGACCCTTGTAATTTTAACCATTTGAGGGGATGAAACAGCCCTGCTTTCCAAGGGGGGCTAGGGGGGATCAATAAGTGCTTAAAATCACAGCCAACCACTTTTCAAACAACCTCTTAGATTCTTTTTCCCCAGCTTTTTATATCAAGTTCGGATAATTAGTTATAATTCCCACATCTGTGCAAAAACCGCGAAATCTTTTCTCCCTACCCCCTGCCCCCTGCCCCCTGCTTCCCTGCGGTCTTAATGATAAGTCTTAACCGAACACGATATTATTTATTTGGAAGTCCCCTATTAAGCTGATGGGCGTTTAGGCAAGCAAACTCGGCAACCAAATAGAGCAATTCATCCAAGATGACTGGCTTACGTAAATACATCTGAAAACCAGCTTTTAATGCATATACGAAGTCTTCCTCTTTAACAAAAGCACTTAGGGCAATGGCTGGAATCCATCGGTCTCGCGCCGCCTCTAAATTTCGGACTTTTGCAAGCAGTGAGTGACCTGCTGCATCCGGTAAATAAATTTCGCTGATCACCATGTCCGGCAGAAAACGGGACATTACATCTAGTGCTTCACCAGATGTTGCAACAGCTTTAATCTCTGCTCCCTCTGTTTCAAAGAAAATCTTGAGCAATTCTCTAGTATCAACATGATCATCGATAATTAGCAATCGTAGACCATCAACACCGATGGATTGATGATGCATTAATCATTCCTTCTTGTACTTTTTTAACCTTGAGTAGTAATAGCATTAAAATGCTTAATTCTTAACTATACAAATGCTCAAGGTTAGGAGTCGGTACGGTTTAGCGCATCAGGTAGATAAGAGCAGAGATTATCTCTCCCTAGAGCTAGCTCTGTGTCCCTAGCAACCGAGCATACTCGTTTTTGATTATGGAATAACACTCACAAGATGTATCTACCAAGTCTTCCCGATTCAGAATGGTAATATTTCCACGCTTGTAGCTAATTATTCCAGATCGGCTGAGTGTGCCAGCTGCCACCGTAACACCAGAGCGGCGGCAGCCCAGCATGTGGGCGAGAAATTCTTGAGTCAGAGGGAATGCATCTGATTGCACATGGTCAGATGTTATCAGCAGCCAACGGGCGAGTCGCTCTTCTATGCTGTGCACGCGGTTGCAGGCTGCTGTTTGTGTCACTTGGGTGAACAGCGCTTGCGTGTAACGCAACAACAAACTTTGAAGCTCCCCACCCCGGTTAAATTCCGTCTTAAGTTGCTCTGCTTTCATCCTCATCCCACTGTCTGCAATCTGCACAAACGCGGTTGTGGTTGTAGAATTGCCGCCCCAAATTACAGGAAGACCAACCATACCATCATTGCTAACCACACCAGCTTCAACGGTCGAGCCGTCCTCTTGGTTACAGACTAAAGAAGCTATTGCCTGATGGGGAAAATAGACGTGTGTGATTGGTTCGCCTGCTTCGTAGAGAACTTGCTTAAGTTCAAGATGTACTCGCTCTAGGTGGGGAACTAGGCGTTGATACTCAGAAGCCGACAGTGCAGCAAGTATCTGATTTTTTATTGGTAGATGAGACTGGTTAGATACAGACATTAAAATCCTCCAAGTCAACTATTTTGCGAAGAGCAACAGCTGTTGGCAACTTGAGAGGAGCTAAAAACTAGTCCCAATATGTCAAAAGGTGAATTTCTTTCAAAAGTTGCAAGCTTAACAACTACAACATCACGTCAGACTCTACACTAGTGATACACTTAGGTTTGACGCACTGCTTAATATTGGCACATTTTTCGTTGGGAATCCGTCCGATTTCGTACCAATGAGTGTATAAGCGATAATCTGGGGAGCATCCCCTTTTGAAGAGACACCGGGCGATTGGAAGTTGTGGCTATACAAACTAAACCTGTGCAGGCGGGTTTTCGGTTTTCAGATAGTCCGCGTTCGCGTAGCGTTCCGAAAGAAAGGCGGACTTCGTTTGTGTAGCCTTAGACTGAAGTATGAGAGGTTGTTTGAAAAGTGTTTCGCTGTGATTTTGGGCACTTTTAAATCCCCCCTAACCTCCCTTAAAAAGGCTACCGTGTACACACAAGTCTTTGAGAGTTGTCCCACAGGCTTTTGATCCCCCCAACCCCCCTTTTTAAGGGGGGCTAAAATCCCTCAAAGTCCTCCAATTTATCGGAGGATAATGACGGATCTACAATGATTTCGGTTTAGTACAGAGATGTGTGTACACCGTAGCCTTAAAAAGGGGGGAACCGGAATTAAAGTCCCCCTTTACAAGGGGGATTTAGGGGGATCTAGAACGTTTTGCTACCGACAAAAGGACTTTTCAAACATCCTCTGAGGGGCTATTTGCTGTATTACGCTGTAGTTTCAGAAAATTTATTCTCTTGGAATTTTAGGAAAACTGGTGTTTGTAGCTTGGAAGAATTCCTTGCTCTCAAACCCAAAAGTATTAGCTACAAGCGAGTTGGGAAAACTCTGAATTTTTTGATTATGAGCTTGTACCGCTTGGTTGTAACGCATTCGCTCTACAGCTAGGCGATTTTCAGTACCTGTTAGCTCATACTGAAGATTGATAAACAATTGGCTAGATTGCAATTGGGGATTGGTGGCGGCATAATTGCGGAAGCGGTCGATCGCTTGATTAATTTGTACCGTAGTAGCAGCTTTTTCATTGGGAGTAGCTGCTTGCAAATAAGCCTGACGCGATCGCACCAATAAAGAGACTAACTCTTTTTGCTGTTTGGCATAAGCTTGTGTCACATTCACAAGGTTGGGGATTAAATCGGCACGTCGCTGGAGTTGATTTTCTACTTGCGCCCAAGCTGCTTCAACTCTGGTGCTACTACTTTGTATAGAGTTATAAGTCCAGGCAATCCAGACAGCCAATGCAGTTACTATCCCTGTACCAAAAATCAGTAGTGTTTGGCGCAGATGAGCTAAGTGCTTTTGTTTCTCTTGTTGTTGTTTGTGCTTTGCCTGTACATCTCGGATAGCTTGCTGAATATACTCAGCAGGAATATCAACTTCTTGTCCTGCTGCCACTAATTCAGAAGCCGAGTAACTTTGAGTGTGATTGGCATAGTAGCGCGAGGCTAACTCTAGCACCTCTGGGGCAATCTCTTCAGGAATTCTCTTTTGTTGATTGTTCATAACATTCATAATTTACCAGCTACCGCCAGCACCACCACCACCGCTACTGCCACCGCCAAAGCTACCACCACTGCCACCACCACTGCCACCACTATAACCACCACCACCCCATGAACTGCTGGGTGGAGGAGGCGGAGGAGGCGGTGGCAAGCGAGGAATTATTTCCTCATTTTCGTGGTGATAAGAACAACTGTGGCACTCATTGATAATTAGTCGTCTTCCCGAACTGTATTGCGTAGCTGGTTGGACAGTCTTCACAGTATGGATGACAGTCAATTCCTGACAGTGGGGGCATTCCCGAAATTTAGATGCATGGGATTGTTGGGCAACAATGTGGAAGCCAGTACCAGTTAGCTTCTGGCTGCAATTGGAACATCTCCAACCCTCAAATTTAACACTACCTAAGTTTTGTGCTGTTTTTTCCGGTTTGCTTAGATATGAATCGACTGTGGTTTCGTCTACTTTTTCCATTGGCTGTTGGCAATCAGCACACAAAAAAATGTAATTGCCCTTACTTCTACGCGTATGCCCTTTTGGTTCAATGAACATTTTACGAGGGCGCACCAGGTAAACACCACCTGCGATCGCCACTACCAATATTCCACCCCCGGTTACAAGTCTCCAAAATATAGCGTTATCTTCAGTTATTGTTTCTACATTTGGGGAAGCTACCGGGTTTGGATCTGTTAGCTGGTTTACAGACGAGACGCGATCAGACTCTAAGACAACTATTAGTGCTTTCGTTCCTGCGAGTGTACCATCTTCAAAGTCTCCTTTTTTGAACCGCGGGATGATTTGGTTATCGATAATGTTTCCCACTTTAGCATCGGGCAAAATCGCTTCCACACCGTAACCAGTCTCAATTTCCACGCGGCGATCGCCTACTGAAATCAAAAACAATATGCCATTATCTTTTCCTTTCTTGCCGATTCCCCAATAATTAAACAGTTCTGTTGCAAATTCTTTGACAGAAGCAGCAGGAGCAGTTGCTGGCACAGTTACCACCGCTATTTCTGTACCATTTTTCGCTTCCAACTGAGAAATTATCTGATTGATTTGGGTTTCTGTTTTTTCGCTGAGGATATCTCCCATATCAGTTACCCAACCACCAGACTCCTTTCTGGGATTAGGAACTTCTTTGACAGTCAAACCTAGGGTAGAAAGGGGAAAAAGAAATATGGCAGAGGAAAATAAACTCACCCAAAAAAAGCGTTTTGGTTTTAGTAAATTAAATTTCATTGCTTTAACCTCCAGCAGGCAACTGACAAAAGCCTGTTTAAGTACAATCAGCTTCTGCTGTGCGTTTGTCCTCTTAGAGCTTTTTTATTAACTTAACCAGCCATGAATATTTCACTACACAATTCACGAGGTCATTTCCAGATGCCGCTACTTTTATTTTGAAATTTAGATATAGGACTCATATTTGATTTTTGAACAAAATTCAGTACACCTTTATTCCTTCTTCCCAGTCCCCAGTCCCCACTCCCCAGTCCCTTACCTCTACGAGTGATTCAGAAATCAAATCGGATTGCTATAGCGTAAGGAGTAGGCACAAGGAATGCATGGATTTGTGACCAGTAACTAATGTTTCAGTTCGCTGGCGCAAACTGTTAGCCAGGGTTGGCAAGGGTGCGATCGCCTCTGTTTAAAAGTTGCACGGGGAAAAGGTAGTCAGGGTTTGGAAGTATTCATCAATTATCATTGATAAAATAGAATAGGATAAATTTCTATGTTATTCAGTCATCAGTTGTGAATTTTGAAATTTATACCATGCTTGTTACTGATTACTGATTACTGATGCTGCGAGGAATTATGCTGCTAACTGAACGACGCGCTGATCGAGTAGTTCTCTACAATATCAGTTGGCAACAATTTGAGAATTTATTAGTAGGCTTAGGTGAAAGTCGTGCAGCTAGAGTAGCTTATGATGATGGCACGTTAGAGATTATGACACCATTACCAGAACACGAATATTACAAAGAAATAATTGGTGACATCATCAAAGATGCGGCTGAAGTTTTAGAGCTAGATTATGAATGTTACGGCTCAACTACCTGGAAACGAGAACTAAAAAAGGCTGGGATCGAATCTGATAATTGTTTTTATTTCCAAAATGAAGCTTTAATTCGAGGTAAGCTCAAGTTTGATCTAAATCAAGATCCACCTCCAGATTTAGCTTTAGAAATTGATGTTACTAGTAAATCTTTAGATCGCTTTCCCATCTATGCGCGGTTAGGTGTGCCTGAAATCTGGTCTTATGATGCTGAAGAAATCAAAATTTACCAGCTGCAAGGTGAAGAATATATACAAAGACAAACAAGTTTAGTGTTTCCGAATTTGAAAATTCAAGAAATTCCCTCACTAATTGAAAGATACCGCATGGCAGGAAGACGAGTTTTCCGGCAAGCAATCAGGGAGTGGGTAAGGGGACAGATGGGTCAACAAGAGTAAGGGGTGCGATCGCTTTTCGTTAGAAGTGGTGTGGTAGAAAGGCGGTAATATTTGGATTTGTTTTTTTGAATGAGTCAATTTGTTGGTTGTTAGGTTCATGAGGTAAGTTTACCAATTTCTAACTAGGCATTCCCGCAGGGTAGGAGCGCAGAGGTAAACGCAAAGTAACGCAGAGTATTTCTAGGGGTCAACCGCTACGAATTACAACAATATACAGGTTTTGCTGTGGCGTGACTCGCAAATTAAGTTTCTGACTCGCAAATTAAGTTTCTGAATCGCAAATTAAGTTTTTGATTCGCAAATTAAGTTTCTGATTCGCAAATTAAGTTTTTGATTCGTAAATTAAGTTTCTGAATCGCAAATTAAGTTTCTGAATCGCAAATTAAGTTTTTGAATCGGATTTTAGCTTCACAACTCATAAACCTGTTTTTCTCAACTTATTTCCGCAAACATACCCGTAATTATCCAGTTTGCTAATCCCCACTCATACTTTTAAAATTCTGTAGCTTCACTCAGGCTAGTGCATCTGCTGGTTGCGTATTGTAATGATATCTCAATAACTCCGTTGAAAGTCCAAATAGGAAAACTTTATGGCACAACGCAAACGCAACTCCCCCGCACTCACCAAAGCTGAACGACGGATTGAAGGAATACAGATGATTAATCCTGAGTTAGACTTTGGCAATGGGTTATCAATAGCTATTTACAACAGGAAAATTCTGGAAATACGAGAAAAGCTAGCCGCCTACAATCAAGCACGAGCGATAGTAGATAAAAGACAGAATGCGTTACTAGAAGCAGAACGTGAGTTAAATAGTTATTCTGAGCAAATGCTGCTGAGTGTTGCATCCCGCTATGGCAAAAATAGTGATGAGTATGGGTTGGCTGGTGGAACGCGCAAGTCAGACCGCAAGAAAGCACGTCCGGCGGTCAACCAAGAGGTAGTTATATAAATAAAATTCTGCATAATAATTAGCTAGATCTCTACAAAGTTAGCGGGACTTAAACAAAAATTAAGCCCAAATGTAGCCCAAACTAGCTTTATAAAAGGCAAACAGGTCATGATTTAGGGTCAACCAATCGAAAAATCGGAAAGACATAGCGGTTCTAAACGCCTC
>JAHHHN010000054.1 GCA_019359325.1 Mojavia pulchra JT2-VF2
GCCAGGATTAAAATTTCTGGTGCACAGTGGAATGTTGAGAGTGTCAACCAAATTCTCTCTGTTCGTTGTGCTTATCTTAACGGTTTACTTGCTATTTGAGTGTTTCTGCCAAAAGTGGATGCTCCCTTTCATTTTTAAACAAACTAGGCTGCATTTCTTCAATCAAAAACTCAGTTTTCGATTCTCGCTGCATCTGTTGAGCTAACCAAACAAGCCACATTTGGGTTCGTTTAGCATTAAGTGGTTTGTTTTTTAAATATGCCCTAAATTTAATATCCCGTGTTAACATCCGCCCTATGTAAACATCTAACAAATACTGAATTCGCTCTGCTGTAAAGTTCAAATGCTGCCATTTTCCAACAGATATTTCTTGAAAGGCTAGAACAGTAATGCTGAGTAGTAAGGGAGTTTTAACCAACTCTACTAGGTCTAAGTCACTACTTATGGTTGACCACAGTTCTATATAATTTATAGATGTTAGATAATTACAAATTTGATTGTTAGTCAAAGGCTGTAAATAAATAGCACCATTAAGTTGTAATTTATTAGCGTAGTTACTATATTCTTCACTTCTGACTGCAAACAACTAGATAAAGGGGTCTAGTTTCGCTTACTAAAAACTGATTAATGGCATAAACGCAAAGCTCTTGACGTTGTGGTTCAAGTTCATCCAAACCGTCAAGCAATGGTAGCAATTGGTGGTTCTCAACCCACTCTTGACCAAGCTTTTTTGAAACACCATATTTAGATTTAAGTTCTGCCACTAACCAATCAGTTATAGATTGTTGGTCATCTTTCCAAGAAGATAAGTTAAATAAAACTGGAACCGGATAATCAGGCTGTTCTTCTGCACGGCTAACTAAAGCTTGAGCCAGTTCTAGTTGTGTGGTAGTCTTACCTGAACCTGGCTCTCCTAAAATTAACAATTTACCTGCAATTTCTTGGGAGTCAAAAACTTCTAAAATTTTTGTCGTGTCTGGGATAGGTTCAGCAGGCTTTAAGCCAATTTTTATGTGGGCATCCCAAGGTCGCTTTACCTGCTGGGGTTGTGACTCTTTGCCCAAATTAATCAGCACGGCATTGTGTAGAGATTGTCTTAACCGTGCGCTCACTTCTTCCTTAACTGCGGCTAGTAGTATCCGTTCGTTCCTTGGTCGAGCCGGATTGCCTACTAGTGTTGTCTGCTGTCCTAAGAAAATATTCCAGATGTCCCCACCAATTCTGCCAGCATTCACATTCTCAGCATTAATAAACCCACCACCAAACTGGGCATTGCGTAAGTCGTTGTTATTGCCTTGCTTCGGTTCTTGGGAGTCCGGCATGGGTTAACAATTGATTTGTAGGTGTCTGTATTATAAATATTTCCACCCTGAAGATGGCTTAGAACTATGATTTCTTCATAGACTATTTCTTCTTCAATACAGGAGTTAAATGTTCGGGAATTCCTTCTAGTTGAATTACACTGCACCCAAGTTTATAAGCAAACTCAACTGATTCACCAGACAAGAGCGCATTGTAAAAGCCTGTGGCAAATTTAATCGCAGCTTGATCCCCAATCTCTTGGCTCATTCCAATCACATAGGGAATATGAAGTGCGATCGCACTGGCTTGAACTTCGCTGTAACAAGCATTGAGGACGACACACTCAATAGAAGACGCAAATAATTCAAACAATCCTGCTAGTGCTTGTGTATCTACTAAGCGTACATTTCCAGTTTCATCTTCTAAAGCTAAACCATCATCACCAACACCATGACCGCTAAAATGAACAAATTGTGGTTTCAAGTCCAGAAATGATTGGTAAACATCTTGAACACGCACAGCCCAGCGCTGCTTTAAGTCAAATAATTCTCGTTTTTTTGCCCGTTGCAGTCCAGCATCAATTTCTCGCACTTCTTGATCCAGTCGCAAAGAGGAGGTAGTTTTGGGATTTGATGCCAAGATTAAAATTGTCTTGACAGCAGTGGTATCAGGTTCTGTTTGGACAAGCTTGTTATCTGAATTATAGTTGGTGATGTTTCCACCTATTTGATGAGCATTCACCGTGTCAGCATCTACAATTCCACCAGCGAATTGAGCGCCTTGTAAATTAAAGTGAGAAATTCTTTTAGAACCTTCTGGCATTATCGTATCTCCTTGGTTTTGATAAGTTTGAGCATAAAAGTTAGGGCGCTGTAATGCTGTCACTACCATAGTTTGTAAGTCAGCAATTGTGTTATCTTTCTGTGCGATTAATTTCTGTACTTCTTGTTCTGCCAAAGCTTTTAGCTGATTGTAAGTAGCGAAATACTCTGCACTCAGTTGCGATTTATCGGCTGCGATCGCTGTTTTGGCACGGAGCAAAAACTTGTCCTCACCCCGTACTTCCATACCTACAATTCGCAAATCCGCTTCTGAGTTATTTTCAGCTAATCGCTTAAACGAGATGGCGATCGCTCTGGGGTCAACTCCTTGGCTATGGTAGAGGTCGAGGGTGTCGAAGATTGGTTTGATAAAATCCCCAAACTCGCCCGGAGCAAATACCTCTTGGCGATTGTCAGGTTTGCGGTGAGGGTCTGGGTTATCTGGTGTAGGCAGGCGCATATAAACGTACTCGCAGCGTACTCCATCAAACGTAGTGTCAGTAGTAATATTCCAATCTTCAATAAATGCACCAGTGAGAGTTGCACCTGTAAAGTCAGTGCCATCGAGTTGAGTTTGTACTAACTTGACTCTGGTTAAGTCTGCATCTTGTAAGTTAGCCTCACTAAGGTCTGCACCTATAAAGCTGGCATCTTGGAGATTAGCCCCCTGTAAATTGACTCCCCGTAGATTTTGATAATCAAAATTTAGCTCTTGTCCTTGTCTGCTAGTAACCAACTTTCGCACTTTTGAATGCATGAGATAGGTATTTTTGGCATAAGTAAGGTCAAGCTTTTGAGTTTGATGCCAACAGGTACAAGCGAGGTTTGCCTTTGCTAAATTAGTAAATCTAAGGGTAGCTTTGGTAAAGTCTGCATTAGCTAGGTTAGCACTATAAAAGGTTGTGCCACCTAATGACCCGACTGCCAGTGCCGCTAAACGAATCCAAGTAAATTTAGCATCTCCCGCAACTGCCTGTTGAACAATGTAACTTCCAATCATTGCCAATACCCATGCGCCGACTCCAGACATTACTAAAACCTGTATCTGAGTTGATGGATCGGCGACGAACGCAGAGAAAGTCCAAACTATCGCTTCAGTACCTGCCCAAATCCCTGCCCGCCAGTATGTTTCTGTAATCACCTTCGTCAAAATACCTGCAATCACCCATAATCCTGCCCAGGCTGCAACTAAACTTAATGTCGAAGTCCAAACTTGAATCCCAACCAAGATAACCATTAGCGGAAATATTAAACATACAGCCACTATCCAAACTAAAGTTGTTAGCGCAGTTAAACCATATCGGATAAATGTCATCAACAACAGTCCGATGATCATGAAGATGACAACAGCAGGAATCAGAGTATGATTTTGAATAAATGTATAACTCAAAGCACTTGAACTTAAAAGCTTAAATAGCCCAGATATATATCCTGTCGTACTTGCTAGTGTCAATGATGCTAGTATCAATCCATTTATCCATCGATACTGTAACCCAGCCCTAGCATGACTAAAGTTTGCCCCTCTCAAATTAGCCCCGCTAAAATCGCAAGAACGAATATCTGCACTGCTAAAGTTTGCCCCCACTAGCTTTTGACCTTTGAATGAACGACCTCTGAGGTTTTGGTGGGAGTAGTCTTGGGGCATGGCATGGCTGGCCAAGGCAAGGCTTGACGCTGGATACAACTTTAGTATGTGCTTTTACGGAATGTTGCACAAACAAGATTTATTACTTAGTATGGCAATATTTACTGCGATCACCTACAACCAAGATGTACAGCACTACGCTCTAGTTTATGCCCGTAAGCTAGAAGTTCAGACAATACTAACCAAGCTGTCTCAAGAAAAGCTTGCCAGAAATCTAAGACTCTTGGGACACGGTTTAATTTTGCGGGTCAATCCTGGTTAACTGAACCAAGATAGCTCCAAGCTGATTTAATGCAGCATTAGTAGTTCGCTGGTGTTCCTCAAAATTACGCTGGTGCTGCTCAAAGTTATGTTTTAATTCTTCGTGGCTATCACGCAGTTCTAGCAATACATCATTTAAAATTGCATCCCTAGCTAATACAGAGTTTACATTACTGGTTAGCTCACTAACGTTATCAGTCAAGTTATCTACCTTGTCGGTTAGATTGTTTAGTTTGGTGGTTAAAGCTGCTATGGCTTCAGTATTCCCAATTGCTAGTAATTCAATTCGGTCTAGTCTGCTTGGTTGGTTTGGTGTGCTGGTCATAGTGATTTTAATAAGAAGCTAATCACGTATCGGCTCAATAAAATTACAGATACCTTACAGTATAAGCTTTCTGGCTCCTTAGTAAGTTCATTTTGGGGATTTGTAGTTAAATTTTGCTTAAACGACATCAGCGTTAGTCGCTCACAACAGGATATATAGCATTTGAGCAAGTTTACAGTCAGGAGTCATAGCTTTTTGAGAAGCTTTCTTGAATTTAAGGATCACAATTTACCGAAATTTTACACTAATTTATGGTTAATTTAGATACTAAGTAGCTTGATTTGCTTTATATTAGCAATATGTTTTAAAAGCTCGCCTCTATTACTCTAATGAGATTTTTATTCAAACTGCTCGGTTTAGCACTGCTACTTGCTGGTGTTTACTTTCTCGGTCAAAATATTTACTTTACTACTAACGTATATCCTTACTGGTGGCGAGGCATAGCTGCTGATACTTCCATACTTTTTCTGACAAGTGGGATTCTCATGTTATTTGTCCTGCCCCGCCAAGATAAAGCTTTAGGTTGGGTGGCGTTAGGAGTGGGTATACTTTTAGTTTTTTTAAGCAGTCGCGCTGTCCTCAACCCTACAAGCCTTTGGCAGTTTTGCCTTTCAATGGCTTGTTTTATTGGGGGATACCAATTATTGACTACAGGCCGCCTCAATATTTAGTTTCTGAGAAACGCTTTCATGCGTTACGCCGGACTGGAGGGTGCAGAAGGCTCAACTGGAATAGTGAATTTGGTAGTACGTTATCTACCAAACCCTAATGCAGCACCAGATTTTTTGTTGTGTTAATTCACCAGCTTCAATTCTTCGCGCTTGGTGTTTGAGCCAACCATCTTAATCAATTGCTGATTCAGGTAACTCTGGGCACAAAGGTAAAGGTTATCCCAAATTACAGGATTTCGGCAGATTTTGCTCCCAACCGTATTGCCTGCTAATTTCTCTGACAGCAGATACTTGCGGTAATAGTTCGTCCACAAATGCTGTAGAAAATCTTCCGCGAACTCATCAAAGGGAATTATCCAATTGTACTGTTCATTCAAGAACACCCGATAAGCGGCGACAATTGGCATGGCAATATCAGCCGGCGCACTAAACCCGAATGAGTATCGGCTATCAGGCAACAGAGTATTCTTGCGCGGGTCAATTGAGGCGAGGTCAACTACTCCCTTTCTTCTGGGCTTAGTGATATGTGACTCGATTACCTGAAATAGCCGTTGCTCAATCCACAAAGCTTTGGGCAGTAGCGGCAGCAGTAAGGACAGCCTTTGCCTTTCAGCTTCAGATAAAGAAGGTGTATTGCTTACGGGCGGGTGTTTAGTTCTGCTCTTAGAGTCTGGGTTGTATTTGTTCCTGTCCAGGCAGTTCATCAGCTTAATCAAATGGTTGACGTTGCACTGGGGACTCTTGGGCGCACCGCTCTGGTTTTGATAATAGGCGATGCGGAATGTTGTTTCCTCTTCCAATCCCAACTGAGCTAAAAATTGTTTGATAAATTTGTAGTCACCCCTGGCGTTCACTTTAGAACGCGCATCCACCGGGGCAGATGTGTTTGATGCCAGGGCTATATCTTTTGCGTCGTCTTCACTCAGCCCAATGTGAATGGTAACTTTGACTCTAGCTTCACTCAGGTCGTACTTGTAATCTCTGGCTTGTTGAAAAGCTAAAACCGTATGCCCACCGTTAATGATGCCATCGCTACCGCCCTCACTAGCCTCAAGTATTTCTAACTCTAGCTGGGTCTTTTTACTGTTAGGCTTAACCTTGTTGGCACACAATACGATTCCGCTATGCCGCTCAAAAAATTTTTCGGGTTGAGTGGTTAATGAATCGAAAATTTGTCTGTATGTGGAGCTTTTGCGGTTAGGTTCCCGGATATTTGGCTCTAAAGGCAGGTCGGCGGGAAACGAATCTACGTGAACGGTAGCGATAATGCAGTTGGGGTTTGCATTAAAAAACTGGTCTACTTTCAAAGCCCAATTTTTTGGCATAGTCTTTTTGTGGGAGGAGTGCAGTGCATATTTATCAAGAGTACAGAATCTCGCAATCAAATAGCACATTTGTAAACTACCTTTTACTGCCCCCAATACTACGCTAGCGACAGAAGCGATGGCTGCGCCAAAGCCTTCGGCTAACGCAAGAGCTAACCCAGGCAAATATTATCCTGGCACGGCTAGATTTGGATGGTGTACCGATAGGTGTTACTGTCGAAGTTGTACGGTTTTTATGCCATTTTGGACGAGTTGCTAAGTAGAAAAGAAAAATTCTCACAGCCTTAGTTTGATTTGCTCCATGCTCTGATTATCTGCCAGAGAATCCTTGCCACGATACTAGGTTGGAACAGTACTGTTGGCGGTTCAACCATGTGTACTACTGCGGCAAACTTTCGGTACACGTCAGGAGCATCTATCATCAGCTTGAGCACTTGGTCGAAATAATGCTGTGTTATTTTGCTAATAGGATCTGGTTTCCCTCCTACTGTCGTTGGCCAACGTAAATCTTCTCCTGTTGCCATTAACCAAGGAGTTGCAATGGTTTTTGCTAATTGATGCTGAAACCGTCGCGTCAGACCTACTAAAGAGTTTTGGTTGGAGTTCAATTTCTTCTGAAGACATTTGTCTAGAAGCAAAGCTTCCATCGCTGCGACTGTAATTCCTTGACCGTAAACTGGATTAAAGGCACAAACTGCATCTCCCATTACTAGTACTCCTTCTGGGAGCAAGGACTTTTCATAGTGACATCGACGGTTCTCTGTTCTCCTATAGCTATAGACTGGGGATAGGGGTTGTGCATCTTTGATTGCTTCATAAATAATTGGACTACGGAGACTGCGAGCAAATTCTAGAAAGCCAGCTTCTTCAGTCGGTGGATAATCTCGACCAATACCTCCTAGAGTCACTACCCAACGATTGCCTTCTACTGGATAGAGTACGCCACCTCGACCCGTTTCGGGTGGTTTTGACATAACTGTTGCACCTTGCCAGTCTGCCTGAAACTCTTTGGGTCGCTGATACCAGCGACTAGCGTAGCCCAAGAAAGAATTAACAATAGTCACTGGTGGCGAAGGGTAGCCTAAAGCAACTAACCAGTCAGACATGGCAGAATTGCGACCTGTTGCATCCACTACTAGATTGGCTACTAAATCCCGTGTCAGGAGTGGAGTAGTTTTATCTTCTCCTGCTCGATAGCTTAATCTTACCCCAGTAACTTGCGACTTGTTGGCGTTAATTAATAGCTCTGTTACTTGGCACATATCTAAAATTTGCAAGTTTTTGTTCTGAGCTAGTCGCTGCCAAAGTACCCATTCGAGGAAGGTACGGCTACAGGTATACCCCTTTAAGTCACTGGCAAAGCGTTGTCCCCAACCCCAAACTCCTAATACCATCCAGTCAGCTATCCAGTCCACCGTAAGTGCGCCTGCTGCTGTTAGTTCTTCCTTTAAACCAGGAAACAGTTCTTCTAAAATTAGCTGTCCTTGAGTTAGTAGAACGTGGACTTGATTTGCTTGTGGCACACCGGGACGCACTCTTGGCTCTTGAGGAAAGCGATCTCGCTCCACAAGGGTTACCATCTCAAAGTGATTAAGTAACACCCGTGCAGCAAGCAAGCCAGTAATACTACCACCAATTACTACAGCTTGCTTGCCATAGCTAACTGTAGTAATTGATGCTTGTGTGAGATAGTCACGTGCCTGCGCTTGTCTTGTCATCAAAGCTCAACTCCTAATACTTTCTACCATTGCAGCATTCGCAAGAGGTTGAAGTCGGATACTATTTGTCAAAAACCAATAATACTGAAATATTGCAATATTGCTAAAAATCTGGGTTAAAATCACAATTTTTGAGCAGGCGAGCGCGTAATCTTGATACGCATCATTAAACTTCGACCATTACCAGTTGCAAAATGCCCGTACCTGTTTTTATACAGTAACACCTCAAGAACATTTTATTATTGAATCAACAGGAAAATCATGGCTGATGTCTGGCTTTTCTGGACATGGATTTAAATTTGGGGCATTGTTGGGTTTAGGTGTGGCTGTTGCGATTGCCGGATGTTGCACCCCAGAACAACTCGGCCACTGGGCGGCGGGTAATATCAGTTAAGGGAACTCCAAAATAAATTATCCAATTTCACTCCCAATACTGTTCGGTCTACTGAAGTTATCTGTTGAGGTGAGCAGGGGGAGAGGAAAGCGCAGGGGAAGCAGGGGGAGAGAACAGCCATTGAACAGTAATTTTTCCCCCCCAGCCTCAAGAGCCTTAAGAGCTTATCCGAACCGTATTGATTTCACGTGCTAATGCTGTGGATTTTGAAATTACATTTGGTTGTTTAGATGCAACAGGTGGCAAAGGTACAACCCAAAGTCCGTTGATGAAATCGGAAATCATGAGTGTAATAAATGCCCAGAAGACGACTTCAATCATCAGTGTAAGTAAAGATTGTAATTCCACGGGAATAGCTCCTGAGTTTTTCTAGTTTTCAAAGAGTTTTGGCGAAGCGTAAAAGTATCTTTGTGTAGCGAGTGTGTACTTTTACTTATTAATGAACTGTTTGTAACTTCAAGCCAGTATGAAGTGTGTACAAAAGGTATCTAGCTACAAAGAAGATTTGGACATACTTCTATATTGTTTTGGCGTAGCCGCTTATACAATTTGTTACTCCTAGAAGAATGAATTAGTTCTAAATAGGTACTTGAAACTTTTATAATCAAGGCTAAGATGCAATTGGGTTAATCAATTTCAACTCAACAAAACCCCCTAAACCGATAGACAATGCCAAGTAAGGTAATTGACGTCAAAGAGTACACAGTAAGAGCGCACAAGCGAGAGATTCACACTCGCGTCTTCAACTTTATCTGCAAGCAGTGCGAACAATCAGCACAACGCGAGACTTTTGGGCCGCGTCCTTTGTACTGTGAAAAATGCCGTGCGCCACAACCACCGAAAAAGTCAAAAGTGTCGCGCAAGAAAAAAGCATTGCCTCGTCCTATGACTTATAAGAGCGATGTTGATTTTGCAAGCTGAACTTGTAGGTTAATGTAATAACCAGCGCTGCACTTGAGATAAGTCCAAACAGTTAATAGCTATCAAAGTTTGGGTTGTAGCTGAAAGCACAACTTAAACTGGTATGTCTGTTGTATAGGATACTGGAGTTATTGAACATGACAACTCTTTACAACAGATATACAACAAAAGCGTGAAAGGAATTTAAAAGTTTATGGAAAGTGAATCACAATTACAGCCACCGCCAGAAAACCTCCTCAATCCACTATTAGAATTACAAAATTATTATGCTCCGCTTGTAGAAAAGTACGAGAAATTATACACACAAGCATTAGATAATCTTAACCACGTAGAAGCATTAATATCTAACTGGTCAACGAATTCAAGCGCTAACGGCAACCTCCCAACTCTTGAAGTGACTCGTGAGGTATTGCCTGCTCCTATTGAGGAAAATCGCTTGTTAGGCAATAGCGCGAGCATCAATGAAACTTCAGTCAACTTGGTAGAACCTACTGATTCTGAACTTACACAAACAAATGGTTTAGAGGTAGAGGAGTTATCTCAATCAATTCCAAATATCGAGATGCCGTCAGTAGTGGATGAGGTAGTTTCTGCTGCTCTTGATGAAGATTTGTTGTCATCAAACAGCGATAACATCACTGAATCTTCGACTAGCTTAGTTGAGCCGAGTAATTCTGTTGTTGAACAAACAGATGTAGAGATAGGGGAAGAAGACGAGTTACTAGCGTCAACATCTACGATTCTAGAGACATCTTCAGCAACTCCAGAGATATCGAACAAATCGGCAGATATTCCAATGCTTGCGGAATATCAATCTCTGAACCGCCCTGAAGCGATCCAAAAGGTATTGCAAAAACACGCAGGTACTGTCTGTCACATCGATTTTATTGTGCGCTCGCTGTATGGAGAATTAGAACCAGATGTTTTCAAAGTTGTAAAAAGCAGAGTTCAATCTACTTTGACTTATGGCAGAGAAAGCGGTAAATGGTTCCTTATTCCTGGCAAGCCTGGCTGTTTTACTCTAGACTTAAAACTGCTCAACTCGAATCGTGCTCAAAGTTCTCCTAAGCAGAGTAAGACCAAAAACAACAAACCTGACCGAAGAGGCAGAGGGGCAGGGGGCAGGGAGCAGGGGGAGCAAGAGAAAGTCCCGAAGCCGTGAAGCGGAGCGGAACATGGGTATCAAGCCCTGCCCTTCTAGGGCGCTCGAACTTGGGCGACTTCCTTGCTCCGTCTGGTGTTTTCCCCCTTGCCCCCTGCTCCCTGCTCCCCTGCCTCTTTTGACCCACGAGCAAAAACCAACCATCACCCGATGAAGAGGGAATTTGAAGGGCAATTTTTGATTGATGCAATTACTTTGTTGTTGCAACAAAATCCCAAAAAAGTTTTTAATGTTGCCGAAGTCATACAAGGGCTATATGGAGAACTTGATGTTGAGGATGTCGCACAAGTAAGACCCAAGGTGTTAAATGAATTATCACGGGGTTATCGCACAGGACGATTCTCAAGAGTGCCAAATGAAAAAGGGCTTTATACTTGGGATTCTAAGTAACTCCAATAGCTAAGCGATTGCAAGGGAGCGCAGCACAATTATGCGATCGCTCTTAATACTGTAACTATATACCTAATCAAAATGCTTCTGACTATTTGTCTAGAAGCATTTTGAGCGTGTTTTGTTTTGAGCGAGTTCAACATATACAGAACAATTGTACTATATAATAGCCAAGAGGTAAAGATTGGCGCTTTTGAGCTAATGATCGCAGCAAACGACTTAACATCAAGTTAGAAATTAATTTTATGGAGCAGCGTGAATCAATTGAAACTTACATTCAAGCAATTGAACTGTACAATGCCGCACTCTTATTTGCCCTAATGACTTCAATACGAACAAGCGCTTGGATCTCCCGGAGACGCTACGCGTAGCTTGCTTCTCTGAAGGAGTACGTCGCTAACGCTGCGAAGATGGCAATTCGCAATACTTCGGCTACGCCCTTCTCCTTCAAAGACGAAGTGCGCGAACGACTGCGCTCAGGCTAAACTCAGTACAAGGGGAGCAATTCGCAATTAATAAAGCCAATTTGTACAAGGGTTTGTTAATCAACAAGTTCTGTTTAGATTAATTCTAATAACATCTGTTCTAAAATATCTTGCAGTAGTTCTTCCTCAGAGGGATGCAGAGAAACTGGGCCAGCAAGAAATTCTTGAATAGTCAGTTTCTGCTGTTGAAAATCTTTGACAAAATCCCGAATTTGAGAAACAGCTTGAATTTGAGATTCGATTGCTTCAACCATTCCGGCTACAGCATCAATACCTTGTTTTGCTGCTTTGCGGGAACTAGCAACCATTGCTCCTTCTGGAGTATTTTTTGCTTTACGGAGTTCCTGTTTTAAATTTTCATATTGAGCCAAAAGGATTTGATTTTGCTGTTCTAAATGGCGACATTTGCGAGTTAAATCATCTTCATTATTGAGATTGACAGCTTCCCCAACTTGTTGACGAGATTCAATTTCTAGCAACCTTGCCAAATCTCCTTCTTGGTAGGCAATATTTATCTCCTGCATAATTTCGGTATAATATTTCTGTTTGTCGCTGTCCTTGACTTTATCAGGGTGAAAGATTTCAGCTAACCGCAAAAATGTGGAGCGAATTTTTTGTTGTGTTTCGGTTCTAGCCCCAGCCCCAAATGAGGTAGTTTCTTGTGCTTGCCACTGTTGATGTTGATGAGGATTTTCGGTAGTTTGAGCGGAGAACTCTTCTTCCATAGGGGCAAACTCTTCGTTTGGCTCTGCCCCTAATTGGTTTGTGTCGGGTTTGATGCTGATAATTCCGGCCAACTGTAGTTGATGATAAACTGCTTGTATCTTTTTGAGAGTTTGTTTACCAAATTTTCTGGTACTAAAAATGGTTTCAAATAAAGTATGAATTTCCTGGTCGAGTTGGGCTATTTTTTGGAAGCTAGGATTAGCCCGATGCACAACTTCTGTAGCTAAAGAACGTGTTCTTTCGACAAAGTTATGAAGTTCAGTCCGCTTTCTCTTAATCTGCTTGAGGATGGATTGGTGTTGTTTTTCTAAATATTCCAAGCGCAGATGCAATTCGGAAAGAGCCAGCCCGTTTGCAACAGTAGACACGGATGAAGATGTAGCAGTTCGTCGAGGCATAGAAAATTTATGCTGTTTTCCAAGTGAAAAGAGCGATCGAGATACAAGACACCTCATTGATGATACACCAATAGATAAATCTGGGATTGTGGCAATTTCTTCAGTATTTGAATCGCAGCTGGTTCTTGGGTAAAAGTTTTACTTTTAAAACAAAAGCGATCGCTACATAAAAATTCAGTCCCAAGATGAGATTTTTGTCAGGTTATTTGATTTATAATTTTGAATCCGTCTAATTTGAGAGAAGTTTAAAAGTTGTACAGCAGCAAGCAATGACTGCGCTGCGCCGTCAACAACCATCTATTGGCCAGTATTTAACTTCTTGATCAGGAGATTACCCTAGTATGAGATGTATTGTGCCACTCTAGAAGCTAAAAAACTCAGGAAAACAAGTAACTGACAGAATAAGGAAAATCCGCAACCTTACGTCAATCAACAACTAGTGATACAGTTGTAGTTAAAGATAGCTGTCTTCATTAGTTTACTCGACAATCTGCATCTGTTTTAACTGTGCCATCAGCCCGTGAAGAAATTCCACAAAGACATTGACTTTAGCAGATAGATAACGTTTTTGTGGATAAACAATTGAAATGGGGTAGCCAGGAGGTGCATACTCTGGCAAAATCGGCTGGAGCTTTCCAGATGAGATCGCCCTGGCTGCAACGTAATTATATAATTGCACAATCCCAACGGAGGCCAAGGCTGTCTCTAAAATTGCCTCACCGTTATCCAAGCGGATGTTTCCTTGCACAGGCAGTAAGACTTCTTTGCCATCTTGTTGAAATCGCCAATCATAACTTTTGCCAGTCCAAGCTGAAATGAAAGTAATGCAATTATGATGGGTTAAATCGTTGATTGTTTTGGGCGTTCCATATTTTTGGAGATAGTTAGGAGTTGCACAAACAATAAATTTTGCGATCGCTAATCGATGCATAATTAAACGATTGTCACGTCCGATGCCAATTCGCACAACAGCATCTACACCTTCTTCAATGAGATCTACTATCCGGTTCGTCAGTGACACATCGACTTTTAAATCAGGATATTGTGCTAAAAATCTTGGCAATGCTGGAATAATGTGCAATCGTGCCAGTTCAGTACTAATATCTATCCGCAATACACCTGTCGGTGTGGTTTGAGAACGCTTCAGTTCTAGTTCTGCTTCTTCAAGTTCCGCCAAAATTTGACAACAACGATAATAAAAATTTTCACCATCCTGCGTCAGCGTAATGCTGCGGGTAGTGCGATTCATTAGCCGAATCCCCATGTCTTCTTCAAGGCGCAGAACCGCTTTACTGATTGTGGACGGGGACATCCCAAGCTGTCTAGCGGCTTGGGAAAAACTGAGGTACTGTGCGGCACGCACAAAGATGACGAGGCTATTAAGTTTATCCATGCTGGCGATTGTAGCTTATTTGTGAATAAACTTCATAGATATTGTGAAAATAAACTACTTGCTCTCTATTTATTCACAAATTATAGTTAATTTAACAAGCAGTTCAGGTAACTCGAAAATGAAGAAATTCAGCATATCTCGCTCTATAGCCGGATCATTTCTTGCGAGTTCAATACTGATACAAAACGCTATGCCGTTAAAGGCAAGTACACCCAATCCCATCAAAGAAAGTCATGAACTTTCTACCCAGGGCAAAGCGAGTGCTAATCCAATTACAACTGTGTCATCTAATCATCAGGAAACTACTTCTATGTCTAGCTCACAAGGACTCAATAGTTTACAGCTAGCAAACATCGCTCTGTCTGTGACTAACATCAATACTGCTATTGCTTGGTACACCGAAAAAATGGGATTTACTGTCAAATATCGGACTCCGGCTATTGAACAGATTGAATTAGCTTTACTAGAAAAAAATGGAGTCTATATAGATTTAATCCAATTTCCTCAACCAATCAATTTAGAACCCGAACGCCAAAATCCACCCCTACATCTGCAAATTACAGGGCTACGTAACATTGTTTTCTTTGTAGATGATATTGCTCAAGCAAATCAAGAACTGAAACACAAAGGAGTTGAGTTGATTTGGGAAGGACGAGTTCTCGACCACTTAGGCACTAAAGTCACCACATTCCGCGATATGGATGGGAATCTTGTCGCACTGTGGGAGAAAAATGCGGCAATTGTTAAATATATGCAAGCTGGCAATTAAAGTTAATCATTTCATAGATTTTTTGCAAAAACTTAACTCATTAGGCTCAACAGTTAAACAAAACCATGACTAAACCTACTATTCTTGTTCTTGGTGCAACGGGTAAAGTCGGCGCAAAAACCGCACAAATCCTGGCTCAATCAGGTGATGTCAAGGTGGTGGCAGGAGTTCGTTCTCCACAAAAAGCCATTGGGCTTCAAACTAGTGGCATTGAAGTGCGACACCTGGATCTCGATTTTCAAGCAACCCTTGCACCTGCCCTAACAGGAATTGATCGCGCTTTACTCCTGACAGGCTACACTGTCGATATGCTCAAGCAAAGCAAAGCTTTTCTTGACACTGCCAAGCACATGGGCGTTGAACACATTGTTCACATTGGAGCATCAGGCGCACCGACCAATGAAGTTGCTCATTGGGGTTGGCATCAGTTGATTGAAAAATACATTGAAGCATTGGGATTTAGCTTTGCACACTTGCGCCCAGAGGCTTTTATGGAAAATATTCTGAGCTTTGGCTGGCTTAACAGGAGTGTTTTAACTAATTACATTGCCAATGCGCGATGGAGTTGGGTTAGTTGTGATGACGTGGCTGTAATTGCAGCAGAAACTTTACTTCATCCTCAACAGCATCAAGGACAGATATATCCTCTTGGCTATGATGCCGCAACAATACCAGAGATTGCGGCTCTACTCACAGAAATCATTGGCCGGTCTTTTCAAGTCGATAACCGTTCACCAGAAGAATTTTTAGAAACTATTTTAAAGGCAGGCGGCGATCCTGCTTACATTCAATGCGTCTACCAGCAATTGAAACTGAATATTGCTAATGCCATTCCTCAAGCTGATACCACCTTTAATAATTTTGAACTAATTACAGGACGTAAACCCACTACTTGGCGATCTCTAATTCAACAGCAACATTCGTCCTTTGCGTACTAAGCTTTACAAATGCTGTGATGGCTATTACAACTTTTAAAACAAGTAAGATTGATGGGCCTTTTCACTCTGCAACTCTCCCTCTCCACTGCACCCAATCGGGAGCCACAACCACCAATTAGCCAAACATTTGCTGTGTGGTCTTTTTCATCTCCACTATCAAGCCGAGAGCGTTCATGACAAAGACATTACTCCGAAACCCATGCTAAAAAATCAACCAGCAATTAACCGAGAACTCAGAAATCATGAAAACTATTAACTGCAAAGGTATCTATAGAGGGCAAAAACCTTTGAAGTGAAGGGTAAAATTGTAACCTAACAGGGTAATCATCTGTTTGGGATACTGACAATTCAATTGTTTGTTGGTCTTTGTTTCAAATGACATACTGACTAATTAAACAGCCCAGAGTTAGCTAGGTAATGACGAAAAGTTTCTTAACTAATATTTGGATATTTGAGCAATTGATTATGGTGTGCTGTCAGTGATTGCTGCGATTATATTTATATAATTAGTGCCTGACATTAATTCACAATTTTATTTTTCAAATAGCGCATTTTCTGTTATTCAAAATCAGCGTACTGAGGTGGACTAGCCCCGACTCGCTCTCGTATTTTAGGATATTTGCCTGATGGAACTGCGTCTGCAATGCTTTGGACATCAATCTGGTGCCACCAATCATCACCAAAATCAAACCAGTAACCAAAAGCATCATCAATCGATAAACCCAACAACGCAATTGTAGTACTAGCAACATCTCCTGTAGGTGCTGGTGTCAAGTCAGAACTGGAAAATGCCGCTTTTAAGCAGTAACGTCTGGCATTTGGATCTTGCGGCCCCCTGCCACCAACCTGAAATTCGTACATATGTTCATCTTCTCTATCGAATGCTTTGAAGATGATTTTATGCAAATCCTCTAAAGTATTGCTGCCTTTAATTTCAATGGTTCGAGATACTACTGGATTTTCTGCTGCAAATTCCTCCGTAATTGGGCCATCAATTAAAAACACCTTTAGCACATATAGTGCATTTGGAGAAGGGTTAACCGCTTTTTTAGGAACGTTTTCTGATTTCTTAGTTTTAGGCATACTGATTTAAGGAGTTTAACTCATCAATATTCGGTTCTCAAAATTTTATTTGCGCGAATCTACAATCAAGCAGCTGCAAATTATAGAGAAAGCCACGGTCTGCAAATAGTTATACTGTGTGCATAGCCTTCAATTATGAAAGGTTAGATGGTTGCCGTCCACCTAATCGTTGCTCTGATGCAGCAGGCAAGATATTGACAGAAATTGTGGCATAGGGATTTTGTAACTGACCGATAATCATGAATCGAATAAAGTTTCCTAAACCCTCAACCAATCGAGCATGACGTAATTCTCCACAGTCAACAGCAGCAAACCCAATATCCTGTGCCAATTGCATTACAGTTTTACGGGCTTGAATATCATCAGCACAGACAAAAACTGAGACTTGATAATCTTTGAGTGGGCTGGGTGCAAGTTCAAACACTTCCTGAGCCATTGTATTAAAGGCTTTTACAACCCTTGCATTTGGAACCTCTAAGGCTAATTTTTCAGCAAGTGATTGGACTATTGGAGAAAATGCAAACCCTTGTGGAATCTCAAAGTTGTTGCAGTCAATCAGAATTTTGCCAGACATCATTTCAATTGAAGAAAGTACTTCGGCAGGATTTACACCTCGTACCGTATAAAGCAAGACATCACCAAAAATTGCTGCTTCATCGTTGGTTCCTCCCTGCGTCCCATTTGCAACAAATGCTGCTACTGACTGCCCTTTTTCTTGTGTCCGAGTACCAAAGAAAACCTCGTGTCCTTGCTCTGCCCACAGCAGACCCAGAGAGCGACCCATATTTCCACTGCCGATAATCCCAATTTTCATAGTTTGAGCGGCTGCGTTTAACGTCATACTTACTATATCAGGCACACTTGGAAATAATCTTCACTCAACTGGAGACTATTGCTAACTAATAATTTATAGAAATCTATAGAAGTCTTTTTAATTCCATGTGATGAATATGAATATTCGGATTGCTGAACAATCAGATATTTCTGCACTAGCAGAACTTTATCAAACAACTGTGTTGGCGATTGCACCCGGACACTACTCCCCAGAGCAAACCCAAATGTGGGCATCTTTTGCATCGGATAGGGATACTTTTGGACAATTCATTTTAAAAGCCACCACATTCATTGCCACTGATGAAATGGGAATTTTAGGTTTTGCAGGGATTACAGAAGATGGTCATGTCACCTCAGCTTATGTCAGGAGCAATTGCATTCGTCAAGGCATTGGTTCTACATTAATGCAGAAAATTTTAGAATATGCTCACAGGCACGAAATTAGGCGTTTATATGCCGAAGCGAGTGAATTTAGCTTAGGTTTATTTCAAAAGTTTGGCTTTCACATTTACGACACTGAAATAGTAGACCGCCAGGGAGTTAAGTTTAGACGTTATTTGGTGGAGCGAAGTTGAAATTTCAAAAATTCTGATTTAGTTTAACATTCTCAAAAAATCAAAAAACTTTCCTGACTGGCCCACTACCATCACTACTCATGCCCATAGCAATGAAGAGGAATGGATTTATTAACCTCTACTAAAACTTCATTCCTTTTATGTTGCTACTAACAAGAGTAAGACGATTGTTACATAAACTTTTGATTATCTGTTATTGATAATCTCTTGGCTAATTTCAATAGGTATACCAAAAGTTTGGTAGAGATTTAATAAGTCACTTTCGGTTGGGCTAGTAATTTCGCTTAACTTCTGCTTCCCAAGTGATAATACTTTTTGGTACTTTTCATATTCTTCTATGAAAGTTAGATTATCTTTTGGTTTGTATCCAAAATGAAACATTCTCCTCATTAACTTGCGGAGAATATAGCCATGCTTGGAATTACTAGGCATTACACCTTGACTCATAATTCAGCTACAGGTTCGATAGTGGTCTTTTAAAATAGGATGCTCAAAACTTTGGCACAAGCAATCTATCTCGTAAATGCTTGCTTTGTTGCTTAATACATAAGTTAAGCGTTCTAATCCTAAACCAGAATCAATACATTTAATAGGATTGGGAGCTATATTGCCATCAATATCAACTTGGGAATCAACAAAAACAATATTGTAAAACTCCAAAAATCGGTCTGAATCTAGGTCAATACTATCTAGTTTTTTGTGCGGTTCAAAATCGTAAAAGAACTCTGTACACTGTCCTAAGATTCCAGGCTGACCTGAACTCCAAATGTTTTCATAGGTTAAAACAATACGCTCTTTTGGCAAATATCTAGACCATAATTCATGAGTTTCTCGATCGTCTGGGTGAACTGTAATAATCAAATTATTGGAATCAATACCATAAATTTCAGTTACTAATTTATAACCTAAACGAATACTTTCCTGTTTGAAGTAATCTCCAAAACTAAAATGCCCTAACATTGTAAATCCAGTTAGGTGTCTTTTAGATTTACCTACTGAGTCAATGTCATTGGTACGAATACATCTTTGAGATGTTACAACTCGTTTATGTGTAGGTTGTTGACGCCCTTCAAACATGGGCTTAAATGGTATCATCCCAGCAATTGTGTAGAGTAAATCCTTATCTTGCGAGATTAAAGAATATTCTGGTAAATGATAATGCCCGTGTTCTTGATAAAATTTAATAAATTGTTTTTCGATTTGGCGACTTAACTCAAAGCCGCCGTTTATGCGTCCTGCATTTTCATTTTTCGCCTCTGGTATTTATGTATATAGCCAATTGTAACACATATAATACAAATGGGATATATTAACTTGAAATAACACTCAATTCCGTAGCAGTAACCGAATGATTTGATAACTTGACCTGAGTTCGGGATAAGCTCTTCAAGATAAAAGCCATTCCATTCACTAGTCTCTAGCCTCTAGGTCTGTTTCATCCTGTCGTAGCAGTGGTAGGATAACTGTAAAGGTTGACCCAAAGTCTTCACCTTGGCTTTGGGCTGTAACTGTGCCGCCATGTTGCTCGACAATGTATTTGACGATCGCTAATCCTAATCCTAAGCCTTGTTTGACAGTAGTATTATGCGTATCCTGCCGGAATCGCTCAAATATGTGAGGCAAAAATTCAGGTCTAATACCTTTTCCAGTATCGCTGACCTGAATCAGAGTCTGAGAATTATGCCGCTCTAACAGGACTTTAACCTGTCCGTTTGCTGGGGTAAATTTAATAGAGTTTGTCAGTAGATTTAGAACAACTTGTTGCAGGCGAGTAAAATCTCCCCAAATCTGAATAGGTGCAATACCTTGTATTTGTGTGGTTAACTGAAGTAATTTTGCCTCGCTAGTTGGACGGACGCTTTCGACCGCTGTGTCTACAACATTTGCTAAATTGACTGGCGCGAGATTTAACTGTAACGTACCGCGTACCATGCGGGAAAGATCGAGCAAATCTTCGATTAGTTGCATCTGCACCTGAGTATTGCGGCAGATTGTCTCTAGTGCCTTGTTTGTAGTGGGAGCATCCAAGGATTTCCTTTGCAGCAGTTGTGCCCAACCTAGAATTGCATTGAGAGGCGAACGCAACTCATGGGCTACCATAGCAACAAACTCGTCTTTAGAGCGATTTGCAGCTTCAGCTTCAGCGCGGGCAGCTTGGGCTTGGGCTAGAAGTTGTTCGCGTTCAGCCTCAGCTTGCTTACGTTCTGTGACATCGAGTGCAGCCAAAATTGCATAGCTTGGGCGTAGCGTGCAGCCGGAACACTCAAAAAACACTTGCTTACGCACGTTCAGCCAGCGCACTGCGCCATTTTCCCAAACTACGCGATGTTCATGGGCAAACCATCCCGTTCCTTTTGGGTTGAGTATCTTTTCAATTAACTCAGCGCACTTGAGGCGTTCTTCCGGATGAAATGTGGCATGGATGCGCTCGCGCGTTACGATTAATTGCTCGGTGGAAAGTCCGTATAAAGCAGCCGCTTCTTTGGAAAGCTGTACAGTGTTATTGGCATAATCGACTTTAGCAAGGGCGAGTCCTGCTACTTGCACCCCTAACTGCAACTGCTCTTGTGATTCTTGTAATCGCTGTTCATTGCGTTTACGTTCAGTGATATCCTGTACCATCACATTGATGCCCAAGATTTTACCTGTTTTATCTTTGAGTGGGTAATAGCTGGCAACCCAATCTCGTTCTATTCCAGGCTGTGCTTTGGTACTGCCGTGAATCTCAACATTGAGAATAGATTCTCCAGTTTGAATGACTTGCTGCTTCAATGGTTCAAGGATCTCAGCGAGTTCGGGGATGACTTCACGGTCAGTGCGTCCTAAATGGTCAAGTACCGAAATCCCGTTGATTTCGGCTAAACGCTCATTAATGCGGACATGACGCAAGTTGGTGTCTAAAAAACACAAGCCGACTGGAGCCGTGGCATAAATACTTTCTAGTTCAGCAAACTGCTGACAGATAGTTGCCTCGCGTTCCTCAAGAGCAGTCTTAGCACTAACCATCTCGTTGATATCAGTCGCCGAACCAACCCAAGATTTAATATTGCCTTGTTCGTCACACATCGGCACGGCTCTGACAATGAACCACATGTATTTACCATCAAAACGCCGTAGCCGCTGCTTAAGTTCAAAGGGTAAGCCACTTTGTAGTGATTGATGCCACCGTTCTCGATTAATCGACAAATCTTCAAGGTGTATCGCTTGTGACCAATCTTGACCTTTGACTTGTTCTGGAATCTGTCCGGTAAACTGACACCATTGCTTGCTAATCCAAGTGATTTTCCCAACTGCATCTGTCTCAAACAAAAGGCTTGGCACTGCCTGTGCGAGAGCCTGGAAACGTGTTTCGGTTTTGCGTAATCGGGCTTCTACCTGTTTACGTTCATTGATTACTTCTGAGAAAATAATGATGCCGCCAATTTCATTGCTGTTGGTGTGCCACGGATGAATTTCCCAACGCACCCAGTCAATCGAGCCATCGGCACGGGAAAATATTTCTTCGGCACAACTTTCAACAGCTCCTGCCAAACAACGCTGATGGATTTGTTTCCAGCGTTCAGGTATTTTGGGAAATATCTCATAATGGGAACGACCTATAATGTCTTGCCCCTCAAGCTCGTAACTCCTCAGCCAGCGATCGCTTGCTAAAATATAGTGCATTTGTCGGTCAAACATCGCCACTCCCGCAGGTGCGTGTTTGACAAATAAATTCAAGATTTCTTCACGCTTGCGGAGTTCGGCTTCAATACGTTTACGCTCTGAGATGTCCAAAAAGGCTCCGAGTGCGCCTCGGATGTTACTTTGGTGATTAAGTAAGGGAGCGGTATAAGCCAGAAGATGGCGCATTGTCCCATCGGGTAATAAAACTTCAAATTCGGCATCTTGTACATCTGTGCCTAGTTGAGATGCAACTTGCATCAGTAAGTCGTCCGCCCAGACTACCTGCCCATTTTGCAAGGCGGGGTAAGCATGTTGGTTTAAGACCGAGGCACTTTTAGAGGTACTGTGACTAGAGCTAACGCCAAGCAATTGCCGCAAGTAAGCATTACACTGCATTTGAGTACAGTTAGAGTCGGGAGCGAGTGCTATCCCAACTGGAATAATATCAATTAGGGTTTGCAGTTCATTGACGCGAGCGTTTAATTCGTGATTGAGTTGGACAACTGCATCCTCAGCCTGTTTTTGTGGGCTAAGATCGACCGCAAATGCCACATGCTCATCTGTACCATCTAGCCATTGCATTGCACTAATCCAAACTGGTTGCCGAGAACCATCGCGCCGCAGCAGTTCCTTTTGGGTGGGTGGCAGAAAGCCATTTTGTCGCAGTAGTTCCATTGCCTGCTCGGTTTGTGCAGACAACTCCTGAGGGGCGAAGTCCCGCCAGTTCATTCCGTGTTGCTCAAATTCCTCTCTTGTATAGCTATGTAGACGCAGCATCTCATCATTCATGACTCTTACCTCACCGCTAGCCGCAGCAATGCCAATACCAATTGGAGCAGTATCAATCAGGCGTTGTAGGCGATGCTGTTGTTGTTGCAGGTCGGCGACTCTCTGGTGTAACTCTAACTCTAAGCGTTTGCGCTCAGTTATATCCCGCCAAGAAATTACCAATCCATCATGCAGCTTGCGAGCGTGAATATCATAAGCACGGGTGAGAGATTGAGTCCCAAACACATCTGAATAAACTACTTCTTCTTTAATCAGTGGTTCTCCCGTCTCTACAACCCGACAGTATTGAGCAAACAAGCCAGTTTTTCTATAGGCAGGATATATTTCACATAGCCCTTTACCAATGTCAGCAGCAGTCAGATGATTGCTGTTCAAGGCAGCTACATTTAAGTATTCAATTTGGAAGTCTAGAATCTGTCCGCTATTGTCTCGAATGGCACAGCAGATGCTAAAACAGTCCAGCATATTTTCAATGGAGATCCGAAATCTCTCCTCTTGGTGCTGTAACTGAAGCCGTAACCGGGTATTTTTAATCGCACTTCGCATCGATAGCTGAAGTTGCTCTGGGGTGAGGGTTTGCTTTAGCAGATAATCTTCTACCCCCAGCTTAATAGCACGCACAGCTATCAACGGATCGCTATCATTTGCCACCATCACCACAGGTGGGTGAGTGCCATCAAATCGAGTTTGCAACTCTTGTACAAATTCCAGCCCCATTGCATCCGGCAGTAAATAATCTACCAAAATTCCGTCAACCTGGTTGTGTTGGCACATTAATACAGCACTGGTTACAGATTGTGCTTGAAGTAGGGTATAGCGGCAACTGGAATCTGCCTGTAAACAACGACTGTAAAGTTCCCGATCTGCTAAGACGCTTTCAACAATCAACACCGTGTAGGATGAAGGGTTTGTAACACTGGTTTCGCTGACCGAGTTCATGATTTCCCCTGCCTAGTTGTGACAAATTTAGCAACCACCCCTTGAAATCTCATCTAATAAAGGTAAAGATTAAGCCTTTAGATAGATAACAACTTGATATCAACCTTTTAAATGTATGTTTATTTTACAAGAATAAGCATTTTGTCAATATCTTAAGAAGTAATTTTTTGAATGATGATTATGGAAGTATCATAAAGTCCGACTTATATCTAGAACTTATAACAAGGAAAAGAGGACACCAAGCAGCTTTTAATCCCTTAGTCTCATGTTCAATGATTAATCTTTGTCTTACCTAAGAGAGTTAACTGCTTTTGAATGTGAGTAAATAACTGTATGGCGAAGCTGGGTGGTACAGAATACCCAATGATTGACCCAGCCGTAGCAGCATCTGGCGGGAACTCATACCAAGACGAGAAACCCTGTAAAATGGCTGCACCTTGAATAGACAAAGACTTGACCATACCATCAGGCAACCAGATATCTGCAAATTTATTGCGGTTGCATCCTTTGTGATCGGTAAAGTGCGAGCGCACGATGGTATTTGCAGGTAAATGCCCTGGCTTGTACTTCAACCCATTTCGTCCACCAACTCGTTCAATCAAAAGTGGTGCGGGTACGCCCGTTGCCAAAAATTGTTTTACCGCTTGCTGTTGTCTAACAAGTAATTGAGAATCGGGCATTGTAGGAATGAGATGAGAGATCGCCTCATACCAACCAATAGGGACAGATGTTGGTGGTAGTGAGATAGCTCTTTCCTGGCAAGCCACCAGGACTAATCGCCGCCGCGCCTGGGGCAGTCCAAAGTCAGCCATGTTAACGATGCTGTAACTGACTCGATAGCCAAGAGCTTCCAAAGCCTCCAGGATGATAGCGAAACTTTGACTGCTTTGGTAACGCGGAACATTTTCGAGAGTGAATACTTTTGGTCGCAACTGTCGAAGGGCTTGAGCTACTGAGTGCGCTGCACTTTTATCATCCTCCGTTTCAGAAGCAATCCCGGCTTTGGCAGTGTGGGCTTGACTGAAATTTGCACACACCGGGGAGGCGTGGAGGTAGTCGGGGTTAACTGGAAATCCACTAAATCGGCTAAGGGCTACATCTTGAACTGTTTGCTGGATGACTGAACAGCCATACTCGTGAAAATTTCGGTGATGAGAGGTCGCAATTGCCCGACTCAAATCTGGTTTGGTAGGGTCATACTCCACCGCGACGACCGGACGAATACCGGTTTGTACCATTCCTGCTTCAATCCCGCCGCCCCCTGCAAACAGTACAACAGCAGTTGGTGCATTATATCTTAGTACGGGTTCAAGGGGCGACAATCGCCTGTAAACCAAGCCAGCTAAAGGTTTTGGGCTTACAGACCCCTTAAAAAATTTGGGTGTTTATTGAGAATGAACTGTATAGGGATAGTAGACTTTTCTGTGGAGAG
>JAHHHN010000055.1 GCA_019359325.1 Mojavia pulchra JT2-VF2
CTGCTCGTGGTGTGTGACGGTGTGACGGTGGTGTGGGGTGATCGCTCCTCACATCATCCTTTATCTAAAAAAGAATTTTACAGCGTTCATTTATGCAGGATTGGATAGTCCGGTAGTGCTTGGGAGTAATTTGCTTAGTAGACAGTACCCAATTTTTTAAATCTTGTAAAACTTCATTGGCTAACTCCGAGTAGGTCAACGCTTTTATAGGAGCGCCATGAAGTATAGAAACTCCTTCTAGAACCGCTTTCATTCCAGGAGAACATCTGTCGCAAATAAACCATAATTCATACTTCCGCCCAGTTTGAGATTCAGCTAATTGGACGTAGCGTTTTAACATGACATCTCTAAATACGCTACCTGTAAGTTCCCCAAGTTTGCATTCACCTAGAGCACGCCTCTTGTCGTTTTCAAGCCAGAATTCAAAATCAGGGCGGCGATGATCAGCAGTACCATCTTGACAATCTAAAAAACTTTCTGAACACCACTTCCAACGTTCGGTTTTGTAAGGAATAGGGAGAAGCCCAAATAATACACTAAGTGCATCTTGCTTTTGAAATTCTGTTACTTTTGACTTTTCAGTATTGGTTGGTGTCGATACTGTGGTTGTTTGACGTGGTTGTCGTGATGTTTGAGATTTATTTTGTTCAGGATTAATGGTGGTATTTAAATCAGTTGCCATATCAGTTCTAGGGTTTTTAACTTTGCCGCTACCTGTTCGTAAAGTTCAGGCTTCCTATTCATAGATTTCCCTAGATTTTCTACTGAGTAACTTTTACTTTATTAGCAGATGCAAGTACTAAGCTTTAGAGGACATACGTTCCAAAGCTAAATTATAAGATCTGTTGAGGCTTTTAAATACTTCAGTATTTCCACCATTATCAGGGTGATGACTTTTAGAAAGCTTACGGTATAAAGCTTTTATCTCCTTAGTATTTTGGCAGCGAGAAAAATCATCTTCAAACTCATCTGTTTCCGAATTTGTCAATTCCTCAAATTCGTAAGTTTCGGGATCGTCTTGCTTCAAATTTTCGCGTTGAGAACGAAATTCATTATCAATATCATCTAGTTGTTTTATCCAATCATCATCAGTTTCGTCACTAGGTATATTCTTAAATATTTCGTCTCCAACTTTCACTAATTTAAATTCAATAGAGCTTAAAACTAGTTTCCAGTCAGCTATTGAGCGCAGATTGTGTTTAGCTACGGACGGTGCTGCCAGCAGCACATAAGCTTTTTTTGCTGGCATTCCGGTTTTGGCAGTAAAATCTTCTTTGAGTTGTTTAAGGCTCATCTTAGTTGGTTCAATATTAGTGGGGACATTACATAATTCCCCAAAAGCAACCGAGACTTAACATCGCTCTGCATTCTAGCCTTTCACTACTAACCGATTATCATCTATGGACTCATCGCCTTGGTTTAGCTATTGATTGCTGGCTGCAAATTTCAGCATAAATAGCCTTAATATTATTGAGGCTTAAATGCATCTTCAGTCACTTATGAGGCAACAGATTGAATCTGAGGGCTTTCATTGAAATTAACTAAACCTTTTCTCAGATACTTATCGTTAGCGTCTCGTGTTCTGATATCTTTCACATCAATTAGTACAATTTTTTGACTTTTAAGTAATTCGCAATGTTTTTTATTGAGATGAATTCTTTCACAGATGTTAAGAATTTCATCGGGATTCTCTGCTTTAATGATGGCTTTGCTTTCGGCTGGTATGAATGTAAGCTCTACTGAGCTTTTTAATCCGTACAAAACAAGAGCGCTGTTTAATATAGCCTCAAGTTTCTGTTGTTCCAATTTCTCCAGAGAGACTGCCTGAGCTTGTGGTTTTGGCTCTTGTGGCGCAGGTTGCTGAGGAAGATAAGCCTTAACCCTATCAACTGTCTGTTGACCATAATCAACCGCCTTCTCTAACCGTAACTGCCAGCGCACCGGAAGCTTATTCAAAAAATCCACATCTTTGTATTCTGGTTTGTCTTCGATGATTTTTTTATCTAAGAGTTCAAAAATTTGCTCGTCATTTAAGCCAACCATCTGCAATGCGCGAACTCTTGCCAATTCCTCAGATTTTAGTTTATCCCAGGCCCAACTAATTATTAGGTCTATTCGGCGATTTTCTGTATCTTGTTCTTGAGTAAAGCTACCATCAGCATTAAATTGTTTTTTGCTTTCCCATGCGGCGATCGCATTTGTGACATCTGTGTAAGATTGAGCATTCCTAAATTTCCCAGCCAAGCAATTAACTAAATAATCTTCGTTTACCCAAGTAATTTTTTCCCTTTCTTTTACTCTCTCTGGGTCTGCATATTTAGCTTCTAGGCACTTGAGAATAGCTAGGCGATCCGGAGAGTTGAAATGTTCATAGTCAAAGGTATAGTGTTGAAGTCTCTTGTTGTCTGCTGCTAGTTTTTTCTCTGTAGCTTTGAGTTTAATCCCAACCCAACCCAAAATCTTTTTAGTAATTTCTATGATTTCTTTACCATCTTCTCTTGGTTCTGGCATTTTGTTAATGCCTAGTGCTGCTTTAAGCTTTTTATTTGACCTAACTTTTTCAATTAATTCCGTAATTTCTGGCGATTTTTTATGGAACTCTTTACCTTGCACTTGAAACTCTTCAAGTGAATTTAGCTCGGTTTTTATCAGAGCAATGCAAGGTCTCTTAAGTCCAAGTAATACACCAAAGTTAACGTCTTCTGCTGTTACTGCTCTATTAATTGAAAAATTGTGAATTTTAAGAAGTTCATCATAATGCTTAAGTAAAAAATATCTATCATACTGTTCTACCGTTTTAGGGTTTGCTATATAAGTTTTAAAGATGAAGTTTGCTGACCAAGTAGGGTCATTTTCTATGCCTGGTAGTTGATTTTTAATTTTATGCTTTTGTACAGCATCGCGTTGTTTTTTATTTAAGTCCTGCCTGCGGATTAAACGCTCAAACTCTTCTTCAGACGGTAAGTCCTCAGCATTAAACCAGTCTTGTGATTTTTGAATTTGTAACTCTTGTTTGACTTTTTTTTGTTTATTTTTTAACCCTGAATCAATTACCATAGTTTGTCTTTCAACATTATGCCCTTTCTCTTCTAAGCGAGTACTTAGGCATTTTCTGAGGTTATCACGCTCAAAATTCTCTATAGCAGTAATCCAGTTACTAAACCCAAATATTTCATCTTTTTTACAAGCATTGCAAGTCTCATCAATTAGGCTTGCTGCTAGTTCAGGGTTATCAGCTTGCAATAAAACTAACTCTCTATTTAGTTCTAATCTTTCATTGTAATTGCGCTCGATTGCTGATGCTACGTACCCATTTGGAAGGTAATCTTTTCTAATCATCGACCTTTCAGGACAGAAAATATAATGGGGTATACTTTCATCCCTATTCCTAAATAAAGATTGTAGTTGCCCATTGGTAGGCAAGACTCCATAAAATATTGATATCTTGCAATTCCACCATCCTTTCGATGTACAGCTGATGCCAGAGTTACCTGTTGGGCTGAGTAAAAAGACTTCTGGCTTGTGGATACCAAAATATTTGTCCGGGTTTTTCATACACTCTCGCGCCCAAGGCTCCTCTATGGTATCTGCGTTAATTAAGCAGAAACTTTTACCTTCAGCCTTGAGAATTTCAGCCAAAACATTAGTTAAAGTTTTTGAATCGCAAAAAACAAATGGACGTACACCTGGTTCTAATATGAGTTTGGTTAATGGCGTATTGTCTCTTTTGCGCTTGATTTCTGACTCTTCCTCTAATACACCATCCACAAATATGAAGTTGTGAGGTGCAATTTTGTAAGTATTTTCTACTTTGTAGACGGTCTTATTTGGTGCGATTTCGGCAATTAGGTCTACATAGATGTCGGCTAAATTACCATCTAGCAAGAAAATGTTTTTACACTGCCTTAACGATTTTTTGAAAATCTTGATTATTTTGGCTTGGCGCTCTTTGAGGGTTCCACCTTGGATTAAATGCAAAATTACTGAGCAGCTTTCGTCGAGGATAATATTGACATCTTTAAAGCTCTCACGCGCAGCATCTATCTTCCCATACGAATCTACGCAGTATAGGAGGTTCGCTGAAGCTTCTTCTGCCATGTCTTCATCTTCGTTTATGTGATAAAGATTTATATCGAAATCATCCTTGCCACGCTCGACAATTTGAGCAATTAAATTATTCCTGTAATTTGGCAAATGACAAGGAATGTCTGATTTTTTGATAATGGACAAAAGCCAGTTAGTTTTACCTGTCCCCATGTCGCTTTTGATTGCGAGTATGCTGCTGCCTGCTGGTATCCCTTCAGGCAGTTGAAACTCTGGGGTATTGATGCTGTAAAACGCTTTACAATTCTTACTGCTAAAAGTAGTTGCCTTGTTTTTCCAACCCCTGTAGCTTTCCTCTTTATAGGCTTCCTTTGTGTGTTCCTTGGTTAGCTCCTCAAAACTTATAGCCGAAATAAATTCAATTTGGCTATAGTCTTCAAGCTCATCAATATCCGCTTCCTCTTTGGTAACCTGCCCCCACCACGCAAATGAAACAATATAACCCTGCTTTTCAAAAAAATCAGCCTCTTGTAGCCATTTAGGTGCTACCTGCCGATTTATGATATCCCCAGCATCGGGACACAGCACAATTTTCTTTGCTGCATCAAAATGCTGCTGAAATCTTTTAAAATGCTCTGGGCTAGAGTGCCAGCTGCGTCCACCGCCAGCAACAGTTACGCCTTTTTTATTGTGTAATATCACAGGTTTGATTTCTGAACCCTCTGTAACCCAGATTTCATCCCCAGTCCCAGGCAGGAATGCTAGTGGCAGCTCTCCATTAATATGTGCCCCTAGACCATGAGGATTTTTGCCTGTGCAAGAAGTTGCCCAGTAATATCGACCCCCCTCTTGAACGTCCGTTTTTCTGACCTTTAGCCCAACTATTAAATTTCCTTGGAAGATTGGGCATAGAATCCCAGGCGGAAAAGCGTTGAGAGTTGCCACGTTTGACTGTACGTTGATCACCCCTGGCAGGGTAAAAGGGAATTGCCCCAGCACTCTGGGAAACTTTGAGGTAACCGATCTATACATCCCTGTGTCTATCTGCTTGTCCGTCAGCCCACGCTTCTGGAGATTGGCGAGATCGCCTGGGGATAGCTTGAATTGTGGCTGGCTCAGGATTTTCCTATATAAAGCATCGCGCAACTCTACTGGCAGTTCAGGTTTGCTCTGCTTCTTTTTCTCAGAGGCAGTTCTTCTTTGTGGACTTTGCTCTTTAGCGGCAGTTGTTTGTGGACTTTGCTCTTTCTCAGAGGCGTACTGCTGCCTACGAGCGTGTACTTGAGCTAGTACCCATGTATGGGTTGTGTGGCCTTTGGCATTGTCATTGACGCACACATATAAGCCTTCTTTATCCCATTTTTTATACCCTGCTGAATTTCCGCAAAGCACACCTTGCTCTTGATTATTTTTAGTGCGGCATTTTCCCGAAATATCGCCGCAGATGGGGCAAGGATTGTGGCGATTTGTTGGGTGGGGTTTGTCACTTGAAGATTGGCTTGAGTACTGGATTCCTCCAAGGTTTTGATGTATACTACTTGTAGTACTTTTTAATGTTGAAATTTTCATTGGGCTGTCCATTTCGTGGTAGTTTGGACAGCCTCATATTTTTTTATGACAGATTCACTAAAATAAATTAGGATTTAGATAAGAAAAGAAATATTAGTTGTTGGGCTGATTGCCCAGTTTTCATGCAGCGATTAGTAGTCGTTGCTTTGCGGGACTTATCTTGTTAGCAAATTTGCTTAGTGAGTCTGCTCAAAAAATGAGGCTGTGTGTAATCGGCACTTTTTTTTGCCGATGAATCAAGCTTATAGCGATCACCTTTATAAAAACAAGGATTGGTCTCAACCTTGGAAATAGGTTGTTAAGTTTTCGTTACAAACGGTTTCCATCCTGCACCTTTCGCACCAACAAACAATTCTCCCTTTTCAACCTTGTGGGAAATCAAACGTTTTGGCGGCTCTGGCTTGCGCTCTTGCCTGCAAGCTTTAGAGACCAGATCACCAAGCCTAGCAATGTGCCGATTTAGGTCTCCAAGTTTATCCGATAAAGTGGAATCTATGGCAGAGTATTTGGTAGCTGTAACCAGCACAAAATGAAGATAGAAGCTTTTTGGCAATCCCTTTTCGCAGGGTAGAGATTTAAGTTTTTCTATGTCTTGAGAATCTAGTTTTGGTTTCCAGCAAGTGTTTCTAAGGATTTTAGCTTCTTGCTCAAAGTCTTTAATCTTAAAACAGTATCCATTCAGAGACTTTCTGTAGTGGTTGTCAAATTCTTCCTGAATCAACCACAGAAAATATTGTGTTTCAGATCCTGGATAATTTGTAGCTACTTGCTGAGAAAGGTGGCTTAACTCCAATTGAATAAACTGCCAAGAGCTTTGTATTAGTCCAAACAGAGAATTATAAAAGTCAGCAAGATAGATTAAGCACTTGTAGTCTATTTCGTCAATCTCTCCCGCCTGCCAAGCTGCTAAAGCTGGATTACCACCACCACCACCGAATTTCGCTTTTAGCAACTTACCAAAATAAATAGCGAAATTCCTTTGTTCAAACCATGATTCTAGTAGGTGTTGTGTGTTGGCATATTTGAGCAATATCGTACTTGGCAGTCGGGATGACAAATCTTCGATTTTCTTAGAAATTTCGCTACGTTGTCTATTTTGTAAATTTTGTGAATTGCGATCGCTTCGGTTGGCTATCATGGTGTAATTTCCCTACAAATGGGTACTGAATAAAATAATTTATCAGATATTATCATTAGCTACTTCTCAATTAATTGACTAATAGACTGTAAAAATTTGGCGTTTATTTCCTAGCTAGGCTAAGATAACTGTAGCAAATTTCTAGTATTAATAATGATTACGAAACCTTCTACATTTCCTATTAGCCAAGTACAGACTGAAATCGATACTCTTGCGGCTACCGCTGCCCAATTCTGTAAAAAGAATCCTAATCATGCTGGGAGGTTAAACGAGTATGTTGGGGATGCTATAAAAGCCCTCAAAGCCTACAGCAACAATACTTTCTATAATTCCTATGATCCTCATTTTTTAGAAGAAATCTCAGGTAGTAGCTTTACTAAAGAATCTATAGTAATGATTTTGGAGAATACTGATATATCCTCTGATAAAGTTTTAGTGCAGATTGAATCTATATTAGATAATCGCATAGGCAGGAAAGATTTTTTGGTAATCAGAGACGTAGAATTGGCTATCAAAAATCGTGGTAATGCTGCAACTTTAAATATCAAAAATTCACTTAGATGGCTGACGGATATTATTGAAATCAAGCATTCTCACCTCAATCCACAAAATAGTTTTGCTCCAAACCCAAACACAAACCTGTGGGATATGTAACCACGCTCCATCTTCCGGTTTATGATTGGCAGTGTAAAACCTGCCAATTTTTATTGTGAAGTTGTGCGATCGCCTAAGTTCACAATTGAAAAACGAGTAAGTAAAAAGTAAGAAACTCTTTGCTTAACAATCAGTTACGTGCTTATAGGATAAGGGTTTTGAGAGCCAATGCTGTTCACCCTAGCTGCGCGGTCGCACCTATTCAGGTTTTCTAATAATTTGCAGCAGAATAGCTTCAAGTCGGTCTAAAGCGGCGTTTATATTGCGTTGGTTTTCCTCAACATTTCGCTGATGTTGCTCAAAGTTGCGCTCGTGCCGTTCATGGCTCTCGTGTAACTCTAGAAGTACATCATCTAAAACAGCACTACGAGCTAACACGCGGTTGGTATTCTCAGTTAGATCAGCGATCGCCTGAGTATTTGTTTCCTGCTGCTGGGCTACGCGGTTCAAGCTGGCGTTGGTTTGTAGTAGTAGCGCTTCTATTTGGTCAAGCCGACTTGGTGTGTCTTGCGGTGTGTTGGTCATTGTCCCGCCTCAATCATCTTGGCTAGTGATTCGGAGTCGAAACAATCCAGATAGCTGATCATTTCCCGAAATTGCTGATATTTCTCTTCAGCATAGCTATCTGGTGTAAATCCTAGTACTTCGCAAAATTTTATGTAGTCGGATTTCCAGGCAAAGGTATTCAGCGCAGTTACAAAGTCACTGACGGCCCCCACTGTATCTGGGTTGGGCGATTCAGTTGTGTTGGTGGTTTGGTAAGCTTCAGGCGATTCACTCATGCAGCCCCCTTACCTTGATCAGGCGAAGGGGGTCTTTGTAACAGCTTGCGAGCTTCTAAAGCTTCCTCAATCAAAATTGCTGCTGTCTGGCTCTGAGAGCGTCGTTCTGTCCCTGCTAGGTTTTTGACAAGTTCGTAGACCTCATCAGTTAGCACTACATTCACTCTTCCACTCATGGTGTTGTCTGTGTTCATTCCTCTACCTCATGATACGCTTTGTGATTTAAAAATGGTCTAACACTTCTTGCGTTAAACGTGTCATTAAGTTTATGATGACACAGAATGACACAAACATCACATCGAACCGAACCGCAACAACTAAAGCACTAACCAAAAAATCGCACTATGACAAATCAAATACTTTCTGTGATTGAGGTACAAGCCACAGAAGTAACAGAGGAAACAAGTATCGAACCGCAAATCGAACCGCAAATCGAAGCTGAATCGAAACACGAGAGCCTATTTGATAGCTGGGTGCTATCATCTGTAGCGCGGGAACTGACCGGACTAGATAAGTCTGCATTTCAGCGCTCTATCTCTGGCTTGATTGAAAACTACAAAATCCCCGTAGACCTTCTACGGCGTGGTGAGGGGAAAAATACACAGTATTCTGGCTACGCTTTGGAACTGGTAAAGGCTGCTAGAAGTGCTGATAAAAATAGCATTGAGAACCTCTTAAAATTCTCCCCAAAGCCAACACAACAGGCTAATTGTTCTGCCCTAGCAACTGTCAATAAAAACAATCAACTGGCACGTCAAAGCGATGCTAAAACCGTTGAGAATTTTACTCAAGCCAAACAAAACCTGAACACTGGAATGCAGAATTGGCGTATGTTAGGCGCGTCTTTAGCTGCCAAGGTGAGCAAGGAAATCAAAGCTGGCTTTGCAGAGCAATTCAACTCTGAGATGCAAGATTTAGGCGTACAAGCTCAAGATGTTTTCGAGTTGGAATAAACCAATGAGACTCACTGTTAAGAAGCACCATGAGCAATTCAAGGAGATGGCAGAAGAGATTGATCCCGTGATAGCTCGTTTAGCTGGCTTAGTTGACAATTTTTAAGCAACTGCGATCGCCCTGACAAAGTTTTCGCAGTTGCCTCTGATCTACAACCCAAAAAAGGATTGAATTAATGAAAATTCTACTCTCATCCGCGCTGATTGTCGCGCTACTTTCTGCTGCTTTCCCATCGTTAGCGGCGAAGCAACCATCAAAGCAACCTCTTCAGACAGAAAAACCACAGCAACCACAGCAGCCAACACCACTGTATAGAGGCGTTAGCCGCCGATAGCCACAAAAAAAGGGGATGCCTTGCCAGTATCCCCTTCAGTCCTTCGTTAAATCCGATGAGAATTTTTACTCCTGAATGATAAGCCAGCTTCCTGCCGATAAAAACAAAGATTTAACCATAGTTCATCAAATTGACGAGTGATTTTATGGACGAATTATCAAGCCAAATTGAGGATTTAAAAACCGATGAACACGAGTTAAAGCAAGTGCTTGACCAGCACGATTTAGACGCATCTTTAGAGCAAGAATTTAACGCCATAGATGCTCAGTTCCGCAAACTCGAAATCGTCTACCAATCGCTACTTAATACTAGGAGATTCTTAAAAGATGGCTAGATTGAACAACGCAAGCAAAGCCGCCGCCGAAACAGTAGCCGAGAAAATTGCTAAAGGTGGTAAAGCAACGACACCACAGACTAGCAATGTTGTGCAAATGCCTTCACTGGCTACCGATGTCAAGGGCAATGTGGCTGTAAATGTTCCCGGTTTACACACACTAACACCCGATTTAATTCCCGCATCCCTGCCACAATTCCAACAAACTGATTACCGCATCAGTGACCCTTTAAACCCTCCTGAAAATTTGCCGCAAGCCACGGAAGCACAATTTAATTCAGGTATGGCTATTTACGAGGGGGCACAGCGAGCGCTCAAGTTAACAGGTGCGGCATTCGACACAACCCGCGAGAAATTTACCGTCATTGGGAAGCAAGCTAAGGCAATTGGTGCTGGCATCATAGCAGCTACCGAAATTGAGAAAGTCAAGGGTAACTTTCTTGATTACCAAACCCAGTTAGAAGTAACTCAACAAAAAGGAATTACTTTTGATGTTGCCCAAACTAAAACGGTAACTGATAGAAACATTGCCATACATACCAAGACTGATTTAGCCGAAAAGCTAAAACTTGCTGAAATTAAATCTCAAGAATCAGCAGCTAAAACACTCTTAGCGCAAGGCAAGTTAAACGCTTTTAAACAACAGTTGGGCAAATATTTGTCTAATTCTAAGTAACAAAAAAGGGTATCTGTTTTGCCCACAGATACCCAACATTGTTAAAATCGGTAGGATAATAATATGCAACTATCAAGCAAATATCAACTGTCTTTGGGTACTGGCGCACTCGGCATTTTTGCAGGAATAGCGATTGCCTTTGGCACTGAGCTTCGCTCAATCGCCTCTGGAGGATTCAGAGATTCACTGGCCAAAACTATCAGCATTGCTGGCGGTGCTGCTATCCCTGCGATTTTCGTTACTCATTTGGTTGTCGATACGCGGGCCACTCGCAAAATTAACGAAAGCGAGCGACACGCTAGTAATGCCACTGCAAGCCTTAATAAAGCTAACAAAGAACTAGAAGACAGCAAACTAAGGCTAACCAATCTCACACGGGAATTAGAAGCATATAGGCAGGAATCAGAGAAGATTCAGCAACGGCTACTAGACCAACTTGAACAAACTAAGCAGAATTTGTTGGCGGTTGAGGGCGATCGCTCCCGTGCCGAAAAATTAATTGCCCAACTACAAGGCAGCATTGAGGCATTGGAGACACAAGCCAACAAGGAAAAAGAGCAAATCGATTACCTGACAAGAGAGATTCAACATTGGGAATTCAATTTTTACTCGTTGGTAGATGCGGAGTCAGATAAAAAATTCAAGGCTGCCAGAGCTAACGAAATTCAGAAGATTTTTGATGAACACGATGCCATCACCCAGGAAGCTATGGCACTCTTGCGCCAATTACAGAATTGGGGTGAGAAAGTTGCTTACGGGCACAACAGTAAGCGCGAGATTATCAGGAGCTTGGCAACTGCCTACAACGGGAATTTAGATGAGATTAATCAGGCGATCAATAAAGAGCGCTCAGGGTATCTGGAACAAATCGAGTTGCTCAATGAGAAAGTAGGCAGGTTACAGCAAGAGTTAGCAGGCGAACTAGTAGAACCGATTTATGGCGATTTTGGCTTTGATATCAATGGGAAGATTGCCAACGAGTTAGCCAGAACAATCAATCTTGAATTGCATATCCCATTGGCTGTTAAAGGCTTTCATGCCAAGCCTGACGGTGTTGTAGATATTGGTTTTGGCTACTCACGGTCAGTTTTACCACAAGCGATCGCTGAAACTATCAACAAGCATTCTCTTGCACTGGCTAAAAAGCTGAGGCTGTTTAAAATTACCAGCGTTCGGAAGTTAGAAATCACTGATTGCATTGTCGTAAGTTTTAGGCAATCGCCAGCGGTCAAGGACGATGAAATTAAGCTCATGGTTGGTAGTCCTGACCAATTCATCAGCTACATCACCTCACACCCAATTCGATATCGGCTGATAGCAGATCCGGGCGTTGGTAAAACTCCAACTACTGCGGTAATGATTAGTGAAATACTCAAAACTGGATGTACCAGAGGCAACACTGGCAAGGGTGAAAAAGTACCAAACACTCTGGTTACTGTTAGCTATCCCGGTGCTGTTGGTTCCCTCAAAGATTCCAATTATCCCCTTGATGTTTTCCTTCAGTATGGTGACACAACCGCCGCTATTAAATCCTTTGAAGACTGCCTTGACGATGGTAAATATCGCGTTCAGAATCCTAACTTTGCAGCCAACTACTTTCAAATTTGGGTATGGGATGAACTTGATAACACTCTCAATTCTTGCAGTGAGCCATATAAAGCAGGCGAGAATTTAAAGAAGATTCTCAAACAGTTTGGTCACAACAACATAGGCTGGATTGTTAGCGGTCAATCGGTCATGACTAAACAAATCCCAGGTTTCACTAATGATGATAGGAGCTTGTTTACTGAAATTATCATTGGCATTCCTAAAATTAGACATTACTTAAACACCTACGGAAAAGGTAAAAATAGTGAGTCTAACCTGGCTAAACTTACTCGCAATTTAGACGCAATTGAAGATTACATTGAGCATAAAAACGAGTTAGTAACGGATGATGCCAGATTATTGAGGGTAGCTTTAGTAATTGATGGGCGATCGCCTAAGCTTTACTTTTTACCTAATCTTGATCAAGTTGCTTTTAACTATCAAGAAATAGAGTCAGTCAAGCGACTGGTAAGGCTTGCCAAAACCTCTGGCAAGACTGGCAGCAGTCTGGTAAGCAATGCCTCAAACCTAGATACAGCAAGCACTGGCGCAATGGCAGGCTTGCCACCAAAATTGACTATGGAGGGTAGCTGCCAGAATGGTACAAAACCACACTGCCCCCACTGCTATAGCGCAAAATTAAAGCTACAAAATGACAACAGATATCGTTGCTTAGACTGCAAGAAACGTACAGTTACCAAAAAGATAATCTCCAGGAATTAGGAGTAATTGAATTGTTTAAATATCATTACAGCATCGCGGTCAATCTATATAACCTCGATGATGAATTAGCAGAGCGCCTTTATGGGAAAAAATATTCTACTGTTCTCTACTTAGATACAAACAATAGATTGGCAAATGACGAGATTTTATCAATTCGTACCATTAGCGGATCTTTTTCATGGCTAAAAATAACAAAAATCGTTAGATACCAATTCCATATAATAGATAACAATAGACTTGTTGAAATGGACATGACGCAAGCAAGTTACCAAGAGGATAGACCAATCAATACAACAGATGAAGTCTGGTTTGATTGCAAGGCTGATGTTTTGCTATTTTGGGATGATTAAATTTAATTTTTCTTACCAGTACTGAAATTGTGATTTCCCCGGTATCAAATCGTTGTAGGCTGTGGATCGCAGGGTCTACAGTCTGACAATGAAAATCAACAGGCACGGACGCGCCAAGGTTCTCACTCAGCAGGAGATACAGCTAATTTTCAGTCACGGGCTGCATAATGACCGCGATCGCACTTTATTTGGTGTCTGCCTGTTCAGTGCCGCAAGAATCCGCGAAGCCTGCACCCTGTTGACCGAGGACATCTACACACCCAAAGGACTGGTTAGACCCAGGCTGATAATTAGGAAAGCGAACACTAAAGGTAAACTAGCCACACGCTCACTACCAGTAATTGAAGACTTGCGGCAGTTGTTGAGCGACTATTATTCAATAGCTGGTGATGTTTATCTCTTTCCCGGTCGCAGTGATGGACACATCAGCGAGGACTCAGCCGCAAGGATATTGAGAACAGCTTGTAAGGAAGTAGGGATAATTGGCGTGAGTACCCACAGCTTCAGACGGACGGCATTAACCCAGATGAGTAATGCAGGTATTCCCTTGAGGGTGATTCAGGAGATATCCGGGCATCGAAATTTAGAGCAGTTGCAGAAATACCTTGAGGTTAGTGATGAGCAGGTGTTAGGTGCAGCGGCGAGTTTGGCGATGTTATCGCCTGTGACTAGTAATGGTGTAGAGCTAGAAGGAGACGAAAAGCAAGCAAAGGTTTACTGAGTACCAAGATTCATGGGATGGTAGATACCTTGCTCAGTCGAGGATTGCATCGATAAATAAAAGTACAAAGTGATTTTTTATTTGTTTTTTAGCTCTACTTCTGTGTAAATTTCTGATTCGGAAGCATTCTCCGATTAGTCTTACTGGTTTAAGACATCTTTCCTGTGTTGTGGTGCAGCAGCTACCGCAGCGACTTCTGCCAGTAGCTCCTGAGAGACCCCCATCTCCTTCAAAGTTTCCATCAAATCCTCTGCTACCGCATCAAAGTGTTCGCTGTTTAAGCCTTGCTTTTCCACCAAATCTTTGTGAGCTTGGCGCATATAGCGACCGTTATATTTATCAGTTCCGCCAAAGGCATAAGTTAGAAAATCTTTCTGGTGTTTGCGTTGCTTCACCATATCCACATCGGCAAAAAAGTGCTTGATGCGGTCATCCTGCAAGACTCGCTCGTAGAATTTGTCAACTGCTAAATCAACAGCATCTGCACCGCCCAGTTTTTCAAATAAAGTTGCCATAATGTTTCAACATTCAAGAACCATAACTGCATAAAATCATAAATTCGCTGATTTCAAGTAAAAGTTCATAAACCTTCTAACTGTTGAGTTTGCACGTCATAACAGCTTCGCCTGATATACCCGAATTTAATGGTTATGGGGAAAATGTCGGGAAATATAATTATGACGACATCTTTTGAAACAGGCTCACAGTAAAGATTAGAAGCGTACTACACAGGCTTGCTTGCTACGGTTTCCTAAACTCCATTTGGGCGAAGTGGTCTTGCAGCAGTTTGTGGATGAAGCGATAGCGGCCACCGACGCGTTGGAGGAATAATCGCTCTGTGCAGTAGTCGAGGAAGCGGGCGTAGTTCCAAGGGATGTAGCCTTTGCAATAGAGAATGAGGCGTAGGGTGAAGTGTTTAATAACGGGTGTTCCACTTCTAGGTATCCCCAGTAATAATCCCAAAAGTAACCCAGATATTAAGCTAAAAAATAAAACTTCATTTGAAGTATTATTTTGTAGAATTCGTTGAATCAGAAAGATTAATATTGTAGAAGGTAAAAATGCAAAAGCTGATAACTTAAATGTATTTTTGGCAGATTGCCAAATCCCTTGGTTAGGAATAGTTTTATTTTCTATTTCTAAACCATGAAATCCAAAAAGCAGCCCTCCAATCAGCCCATAAAGTAGCCCAAAAAGCAGCCCAAAAATCGGGCCATAAATCAGCCCAAAAAGCAGCCCAAAAATCGGGCCATAAAGCAGCCCATCAAGCAGCGCAAAAAGCAGCCCAAAAAGCAGCCCAAAAATTAGCCCCAAAATCAGCCCATAAAGCAGTCCATAAAGCAGCCCAGAAAACAGAAAATTTTTAAAATAATGATAAGAAAATTTTAGAATTTCAACTGCTTCAATTTTATCTCCAATCACCCCCAAAATCAGCCCAAAAATTACCCCAATAATCACCCAAAAAGGCAGCCCAATAATCACCACAATAATCAAATTAGAAATTAGCCCTCCAATCAGCCCTCCAATCAGCCCAAAAATTAGCCCTCCAATCAGCGCTCCAATCAGCCCAATAATCAGCCATTTTATAATGGTTTTGTTAAAAACATTATATCTAATTAAACCTATATTTTCGATTTTATACTCTATTGTCTCACCAAGTAAACCATTAATCAGCCCTCCAATCAGCCCATAAATCAGCCCAATAATCAGCCCAATAATCAAATTAGAAATTAGCCCAATAATCAGCCCTCCAATCAGCCCATAAATCAGCCCAATAATCAAATTAGAAATTAGCCCAATAATCAGCCCTCCAATCAGTAGTTGTATAATTCCCCAGACAATTAAATTATAAATAACTTTAGGAATTCTAGTCTTTAGCAAATTAGGCTGTATTTCTTCAATCAAAAACTCAGTTTTCGATTCTAAGAGCATGTGTTTAGCTAACCAAACCAGCCACATTCGGGTTCGTTTAGCATTAGGAGGTTTGTTTTTCAAATATACTCTACTGTTAATATTCCGTGTTAACATCCGCACAACATAGGCATCTAATAAATACTGAATCCGGTCTGCTGCCGAGTCCAAATTCTGCCATTCTTCAACAGATATTTCTTGAGATATTAAAACAGTAATGCTGAGTAGCAAAGGAGTTTTTACTAACTCTAATAGGTCTAAGTCACTACTAATGGTTGTCCATAGTTTTGCATATTTAATACTGCTTAGATAATCACAAATTTGATTATTAGTTAAAAGCTGTAAGTAGATAGCCCCATTAAGTTGCAATTGAGTAGCGTAGTTACTATATTCCTCGATCCGACTACAAACAACTAGATAAAGCGGTCTATTTTCGCCTGCTAAAAACTGATTAATTGCATGAACGCAAAGTTCTTGACGCTGTGGCTCAAGTTCATCTAAACCATCAAGCAATGGTAGTAATTGATGATTATTTACCCACTCTTGACCGAGTTTTGTTGAGACACCATATTTAGATTTGAGTTCTACCACCAACCAATCAGTTAGGGATTGTCGTTCATCTTTCCAAGAAGACAGGTTGAATAAAACTGGAACGGGATAATCAGGCTGTTCTTCTGCACGACTAACTAAAGCTTGAGCCAGTTCTAATTGTGTAGTGGTCTTCCCTGACCCTGGCGCACCCAGTATTAACAGTTTACCTGCAATTTCTTCCGAGTCAAAAACTTCTAAAATTGTTGTGGTATTTGGGAGAGGTTCAGGAGGTCTTTGACCAATTTTTATCTCAGCATCCCAAGGTCTTGTTACTTGCTGCGGTTGTGACTCTTTACCTAAATTAATCAGCACAGCATTGTGTAGAGATTGCCTTAACCGTGCAGTCACTTCTTCCTTGACTGCGGCTAGTAATATCCGCTCGTTCTTTGGTCGAGCCGGGTTGCCAACTGGTGTTGTTGTCTGGCCACCTAGAATATTAAAAATATTTTGAAAAACATTACCTTGAATATAGTCGCCTTCAATCCGTTCGTTATAATTACCTCCTTCAGTATTAATATTACGATTTTCAGGCGGTTTCTGCTCTTCCATATTCTTATATGAGCTAATTTTAAAACCTACGGGTTGCTAAACTATGAACTTAGAAGTTTGTTAATCCAGTTTCCTTAATCTTCTGCTTCTACTTCCTGCCAACCTTTGATAGCACCAACAATAAAAGCACCTGCTGGGTTGTCAATCGCTTTCTCTAAAGCTGCTAACCCGCCTTCTTTAGCTGCATTTATTGCACGTTTTTTTAATGTTGGGTTACTTTCAATTCGATTTATGGCTTCTGCCGCTACTACCATTTGTTGTGATGTAGTAGTGGTTGGGTAAGTCTGCTCTAATTGTTTTAGTAATAGCTGAATCTCGACAGCAGCTTCAGCAAGGCTCTGCGGTTGTCCAGCCGCGTAGTAGTTACCTTGGATATAATCGCGTTCAATGCGCTCGTTATAGTTGCCGCCACCTGTGTTGATATTGCGATCGCCAGTCATGTTTGTATCTCCTTGAAATACTTTGTTGTTATCGCCTTGAACATTGTTGAGGTTGCCATCTATAGAACCGCCAACTGAAAATCCACCTTGATTGTTAGTCATAGTAGCTACTTGTTCTACGTTTGAATAAAAACTAGGGCGTTGTAGCGCCTGAGTAACAAAATTTTCTAAACTACGAATTCTGCTATCTTTTTCTGCCATCAATGCTTTTAATTCTTGCTCTGCTAATGCTTTAAGTTGATTATAAATTTCAAAATATTCTGCACTCAGTTGGGACTTGTCAGCCGTCGCTGCGGTTTTGGCACGAAGTAAAAACTTATCTTCACCTCGTACTTCCATACCGACAATTCGCAAGTCAGCATCAGGGTGATTCTCTGCCAAATGCTTAAAGGAAATTGCGATCGCCCTTGGGTCAACACCTTGATTATGGTAGAGGTCAAGGGTGTCAAAAATTGGTTGAATAAAATCCCCAAACTCTCCATCTGCAAACACTTCCTTATGGTTATCTGGTTTGCGAAGTGGGTCAGGGTTTTCTTTTGTAGGGAGTCGCATATAAACGTATTCACAACGCACTCCATTAAATTTGGTGTCAGTGGTAATGCCCCAATCTTGAATATATGCCCCGGTAAGAGTAGCGCCTGTGAAATCAGTTCCGTTAAGTTGTGCTTGGGCTAGTTTCGCCCTTGATAAATTTGCGTCTTTTAAGTTGGCTTGGCTCAAATCTGCACCAATAAAACTGGCATCTACCAAATTGGCTTGTTGAAAATTTACTCCCCGCAAGTCATCACGGTCAAATTTCTTTTCTTGTCCCTGGCCTGTTACCAGAATTTGACGTAATTGTGTGTTCTGAAGGTAAGTTGTACCAGGGCGAATCAGGTCAAGTTTTTTAGTTTTTTTGAAATAAGTACGAGTCAGATTAGCGTTTCTAAAGTCTGTACTTTTAAGTGTGGCTCCTTTGAAATTAGCATCAGTTAAGTAGGCATTGCGAAAGCTCGTACCACCACTCGCTGCAAAAGCAACAGCAATGTTCCGAATAAGGGCGTATTTTTCATCTGCTTTCATTGCTCTCCAAGCAATGTAAGCACTAAACAAAACTTCGGCTACGGCTACGGCTCCGGCTACGGCTCCGGCTCCGGCTCCGGCTACGGCGAAGGCTACGGTTACGGTTACGGCTCCGGCTCCGGCTACGGCGAAGGCTACGGTTACGGCTACGGCTACGGCTCCGGCTACGGCTATGGCGAAGGCTCCGGCGAAGGCTCCGGCTACGGCTACGGCTCCGACTACGGCTCCGGCTACGGCTCCGGCTACGGCGAAGGCTATGGCTACAGCGAAGGCTACGACGAAGGTGAAGGTGAAGGCTACGACAATGGCTGAGTTGAATCCTTGGCGAAGGATAACTAAAAAGGCAACAATTATAACTATTAAGCTAGTCCAGCTTAGAACCTGATTTTGTAGACTTGAAGTCTCAAATATAGCCCTTATCAACAATCCAACGAAAGCTAAGAAAAATCCTGAAACTCCAGACAGCAACCACGAAACACAAACTAGAAAAATAGCCCAATGCTTTTGCAGCCCAGCAGTAGCATGACTAAAATTTGCACCTGTTAAATTAGCCCCTGTAAAATCTGCACTACGAATATCTGCATAACTAAAGTTTGCACCCTCAAGGTTTTGACCTTTAAAAGAACGACCTCTGAGATTTTGACCGGAGAAATCCTGGGGCATAACTTGCCTAGCAAATGTTCAGATTTATGCTCTGATACACAAATGGTATGCAATTTCCCGATTATAGAAAAATATTGCACTACAAATCGTCATTAACTTAAAGTTCGCCAAACTTCGCCAATCACTGATACTATTTTGGCGAGTTTCGATATTTGGCGAGATTTATGAACAAGCAGGAAGCAGCAGATTTTATTGGTGTCAGCGTTCGTGCCCTTGAGCGTTATGTCCAGCAAGGTAAAATCAGCGTCAAGTACGAGAAAGGTAAAACCAGACCGACCGCCAACTTTGACGCTACAGAGCTAGAAACCTTTAAAGCAGAACTGAACCAGCCAACGATAAAACCAGCCTTTGAATCTCGCCAAATAGCGACAGAGCCACAGCCAGACACAGGTAAACTCAGGCATAACCCTGGCGAGGTTGCGAGATTTGACGAGGTTTCGGGATTTGGCGAGATTGATGTAATTGAAAAACTATCTGGAATCATAGAAGCTTTACTAGGCAAAGGTGACAGTCAGCCATTAGTACCCATTGCAGATAAATTACTGCTAACCATTGCTGAGGCACAGGCTTTAACTGGACTGTCTAGGGAATTTATCAGAGATGCGATTAACTCAGGTAATTTAAAAGCCAAACAGATTGGTAAAAGCTGGCGAGTTAAGCGCAGTGATCTAGAACAATACGTTGATAAGTTGTTTTAAATCTCGCCAAATTGCGACAGTGTGAAACTCGCCAATAGTATAGAGCAGGTGTAGCCATTTAAATAAGTATAGTTATTTAAAACGGTGTCCATATACCCAAGGTAAACCCATACAAGTCTTAGAGAGTGCAAGTAACCTATGCCTGGACAAATTAGAACATACAAAGCAAGGAACTTACAGAAGATGAACTTGGACTATTAGAAAATGAATTACCTTTATTTATGCGTATGCTTAAAAGCCAAATACTGGCAGTAAAAATAGCTAATAGTGATGAAATTGATAATGCCTAAAGAAAATAAGCGGCATAATCCAATAAAAAACTCCCTAAGTTGGTCAGTCAATCAGTCAGGGAGTTTTTACTTTTAAAAGGCTATAAATATGAATAATTAAACGAAGATAAAGCAAGTACGATGTTAACACAAACTCTCACACCAAAGCGTGACAACTCAAAAGTTCCCCACCATAAAATTAAAAAATGGTTGTATTCCAAGCCAGTAACTAATTGGCTATCTCAGTATTTTAAAGATAAACAAATATGTAATGATATCCTAGCGACTCTTTATGAGTTACTAATTAAATATCCAAACATGGACGCAATTGCTGCAACAAGTAGAGGCGATCATGTAGGAGTTAATACATTTAAATGGGAAATATGGGTTATCAAGCACAGCCGATTATTTAATGTTACGGTTGCTTCTGATTGTCCGCACACGATGAAAGTCGATGACTAAAGAAGTAGTGCAATCGCTTTTCTTCCCATAGTTATATCAGGCGGTCGCAAGATAAACAGCGTTTGCAGTGTCGAGACTGTGGTAAAAACTGGCTGAATTGAGAGCGATTACTTATGAGAATCTTCTTTATAGGATTCTCATAAGTAATTAAAATATTATCCATGTACAAGACAATCTATATTGACATTCATTAATTCCTTGGTTACTATCTAAATATAAATATTACAAATAAAGTAATCAAGGAACAGGGGTCTATGTCTAGAGAACTTAAAGCTAGTGAAGACCTTGAAAATACTTATGTGGCAGAGCGTGTAGCTTATTTGCTGCCGCAGTTTGAGGCTTTAGCTCCCTACAAATTGAATCAGCGTAAAAAGGGTGTACCCAACGAAGATTTACTTGGCTGGGAACGGCTAGCAGCTATTGAAGCCAAAAACTTGAAAATCAATTACCCAGATGAGCGCCCGGAAGATGAAAAGGAATATGGCACGGCGTTGAGACAAATTACGGCATTGAAAAAAGCTTTGAAGTTTGCTGCCAAGACTGATTTAAAAGACCGTGCTTTAGTGAACCCAGTCAACACAATCATTACCCATTTTGGTGAAGCTTTAAGTTATCAGTTCGCCAGCTACAAAGAGCGTCAAAACTCGCGCTATCGAGACACTGTAAAAGAACGTAGGCAGAAAGAAAACAGAATCTATATTGACTTGACCAACTCTTTAAAGTTTGCTCACAACGTTTTGACTGATATCAAAAATGATGAGGATGCTAACTGGCTTGATGTTAGTTGTGCGATCGCCCTCGCTACTGGTCGTCGTATGGCAGAGGTACATCTGTCAGCTAGTTTTGAACAAATAGATGAGTACACTGTGACTTTTAAGGGACAGTTAAAGGGTAAAAATCGCAGGGTCAGGTTGGGTGACAAAGCTGTTTCAGTGCGCGATCTACCTTTTAAGATTCCCACGCTAATAAGTGCTGATTTAGTTTGCTTTGGCTTGCAATGGCTTGATGATAAAGGCAAGCGATTTGAACCAGACGAAGACCCTGAAAGAGTTAATAGACGCTTTTCTAAGACCCTGAACGAGGCTTGTAAATCTTGGGATATCTTCCCGGCTGATGAGCGCACATATCACAAGTTCCGTGCTGCATATCTCAGAGCCGCGATTGTCAATGATGGCAATGTTGACCCTTACGACTTTATTGACTTTGCTAAGGATGTTTTAGGTGATGACGACGAAGCCACAATAAACGCCTATAAACGTTATGAAATCAAGCCTGGGAGTCTTACCCGTATTTAAAGAAATCCCTATACGAAACCTCTTGACATTAAAATACAAGATGGTTAGTATAGGGATGTAAATTAAATGCTTGTTTTAATTATGTCTAAGTGGGAACAGGTTGGGCAAGAACTAGTAGAAAAATTGCAAGGTGTTAAAGATGAGTCAAAAATTCAAAAATTAGCTGTTGCGGTAGTTGATCAAATTAGAGAGCATTACTCAGAGCCTAACAGCCGCAAAACACCATTATCCAAGGTACGCAAGGCAGTTTTAGCCGCCTTCCCTGACACCGAAACTCAAGAACATCCTTGGCAGTATTTCACCAACAAAGGCAAAGGCAGTATCGACCGCTATCAGCACTTAGCCCTTAAATATCTAACTCTTTCTACTGAAGAATGGGACGCTGTAGGTAACGAAGCTAGGCAGCAATGGAAAGCACAGCAACAGACAGAACAACAGCAATCAGAGCAACAAACAGAAATACTACAACCAGCACAAACAACTTTGAATAATATGAATATTTCACAATTGCAACTGGATGCTGAGACTCAACAGATGGTAGAAAGTGCGATCGCTCGCTCTGGGATATCTCTGGCTGATTTTGTTCGCCGTGCCTGCCAAGTTTATGCAAAAACTGTCACAGGGAAGCTAGGGCAGTATGAATCTGACTTAACTGCTGTACCTACTGAGGAATTGCTAACTAGTGCTACTTACAAAACTCATCCTGGACGTGCTGAGGAATTGACCAGACGCGCTATTTACGCACTGGAAACTCACAATAACAATTGCACCGAGAAAAGCCAGAAATGGATGATAACCCAAACTGCTATTCAATCGCTTACAGGCAGCAAACCAGCTACCATTAAGGCGATTCTAGAGCGCTATCAAACAAGGCTTGATGACCATAACAACAAGCATGAGTTAAACCCATACGACAACCGCAAGCCAGGGCGAAAAATTGATGATGAAATTGATTTAGCCGCACTAGTCCCAAATGGCTTAGATATCCTCTAAATCAATTCATCCAATCTTTATACAAACCCTCTTGTAATTATATAACAAGAGGGTTATTCTATAGATATAGAGGCAAGGGCAACCGCTTCAAATGCCCTGCCAGCCGCCACATATTTTAGGAGTTTTTAAGATGCAATCAATACTAACCGTTACAATTATTGCTCTCCCTGCTGCTTACATTGGTTTAGTTGCAGTTCAGTTTGTTTCCGGCTTGGTACAACTTTGGAATTCAGCCAAACCTCAGGTACAAGTAGAGGCGATCGCACCAGTCGTACCAGTCGCACCACAGCCAGCTTTTGAGCAATTGCCTTGCCCTTGGGATTCTGATGAATCTCTGGAATTGCTGGAAGAGAGAGTACAGAAAAATGCGATCACCTCTACTCAACTGCTGCTACTGCCAGCTAAAGAAATTGTGGTTATTGAGAAGCCAAAAGCTAAGACTAAAGAAGCTTCTAAGCCATCTGAAAACCTACAAGCCCTATCAGTGACCGAACTGAAAAAACGTGCCAGCAATGCCAAAATTAAAGGCTACTCACGGATGAGTAAAAATCAATTGATATCTGTACTGGCATAAAGTAAAAAAAAATAAAACCCCCACTGACGAAAATCTCAAGTGGGGGTTCAAAATGCACAAAAACCGGAAGTGGAGACCCGCTTATAAAGCGCGGAATTTAAGATAAAAGTTAAATAATTTATAATCGACTACATCATATCAAAAAACTTGGCAAATCGGGGATTTTAGCTCTTAAAATAGAGTCGCACTCATGATTTATTAATATGTCTGAAAACTTAAACGAAATTCAATTAAAGGCTGCCGATTTGATAGCACGTGGTTTCACAGAAATGGACGTGGCTGATATGTGCGGGAAAAGTCGCGCATGGATTCAGAAACTAAAGAAGGATGAAATTTTCCAGACAACCGTAGCAATGTTTAAAAAACAGATAGCTGAATCAATTAGAAAAGCTTCTGAAGAGAGCATTGATAACTTGGTAACTGAGTTTCGAGGTAATAGCCTTGAAACAAGCAGAAAACTAACATCTTTGGGACGAAAATATCTAGCGCTGCTTTCTGATAAAGTAGAAACAATGACTCCTGATGATATTCCGAGTAAGTTAGTCCCCAATCACCTTAAAATAGTTGCTGAAGTTCTTAAGATTTCACAAGAAATACACAAAGAAATTCTTGGCATTGATCAGTTAGTTGAAGAGTTGAGCGATATTCATAAAATGTCGGCTATAAAGCTAAACCAGGATTAATTAGCCTTCGCTTTGCATACTTTAGCAGTAACCTGTTACAAGAACACAAAAACTAATAATTCAAATAACCTAGCTTAGATATTTTTTATTCTCTTCCTATAGCTAATTCTCTGAGTGACATCTTCCTTCCAACGCCCTTCCCCACCACACCACCACACACCACGAGCAG
>JAHHHN010000056.1 GCA_019359325.1 Mojavia pulchra JT2-VF2
AGCGCTCGAACAGATCATATAACAAGTCATACTCTCAAGGGTATACGCAAAGACTCCAACCATTAACCGAAGAAGGTTTAGCTTCAAGGCTGGGCGTGAATGTGGAAACTTTACGTGAGCAGCGAGTGAATCTACCACCACCGCTTTTTGTGTCATGGTGCAAGGGCAAGGATAGATCCGGTATCGGTTGGGAATTTTTTGAAGATACAGGACTATATTATGCTGTAAGTTAGGGGATATCCAAGAAATAAAATGCCCAGCCGTTTCAATAATATTGTTGGCAAAACCGAGATATTTAGGTGCTTTCGACTTCTAGTCGAAAGCGACGGCTGGGCATTTTATTATTGGCAAGTGCCTAGGCTGCAAGGAATGCTTCAGATAGCAGACTTTTAGAATTTGCCTGTTTCATACTGTACTATTACAAATCAAAATCAAGGGAAAATGTTTCGCCATCTGAATCATTTTGTATTTCTAATGTAGATGGCATTGGAACTGGCTGCTCTGTTAGGTTTTGGTTTGTAGCAACTCCTGTGACAACAGGTGTATGCGTGATTAGCTGTTGTATGGGGAATGCCCCCTTTTTGAAAGCAAAATAGCAATCAATGATAAAGTAAAGCGTCTCTAGGTAACTTTTATCTAGTTGTTGTGATTCTACAAATATGCGTTGACGGTAGCTGTCTTTAATCCGCACTTTTTCCGGTGTATTGTCTTGTGGCTGTGCCATTATGCTCACCTCCTAAATAAGCTGTTGATTCTTTTTAACAATCGCTTTTGCCATTTCAAGAAGCCCACAGGCATTAGCTTCGACGGGATTATCGAGAATTTTGAAACCGTTCTTCTCTAAGAGTTTCTTAAATCCAGGTAACAGGCAACCGCCACCAATCGCCCAAATTTCATCGCCAGTGTGTTTGGCATCAAGTGTGAGATTCACAACTTTCTTCAAGTATTTTTCATACCAATCCTTGAGGCAAACGCTGTAAACATCTTTGATATCAATTTCACGGCTGTACCTGGTATGTCCCATTTCTAGACAAAATCGTATCTTCGATGGCTCGCCAATTTTACCGCCATTTAGATGTTTCATCTTTTGGGAAATATCATCGATAAGAACTTCTACGCCTGTGGGGTAAGGAGTATGAACTTCGCGCTTGCCTTGGTTGTAACGAGAATAGAGAGTTGTACCATTACCAAAATCTAAAACGGTTAATTTTGGGGGAAGTTGTTGCCCAAATAACGCACCCATTCCTTCTGGTACAACTTTGAGTACTTCTATCTTCACCTCTGAAACTTTGCCAGCAAGTACTGGCTGATATTCACCGTTGAGTACTTGTTTGAGGTCGTCTGCTAAACCAACATCATGTAAGCTGACGACTAACTTTAAATGCCAAGCCTTACGATGTGGCAGATGTGCTAATGCACCCAACATAGTAATCAGTGCATTGTTGACCTTGTTTTCGTTATGATCTGTGTTGCGTTCAAAGTGATAACCTGTACGGAAAGCAGATTCACCAACTGTGTAAGCAGTCCCATTAAAAACTACTCGTCCTGGGACATCTTCCATTTCAACAGAAGAAATATAGCTGGGGACGCGAACGACATCAAAACCATCGACTAAAAGTTTTAGGCTGCCGTAACCGTTATCAAAGCCTGCCGGAAAAATTTTTTGCAAGGTGTGAATGTTCGACATAGGGGTCAAGTAGGGTACAAGGTACTAAGTGAAGAAAGATGTCCTAAGTACCACCTATATATACCCTATATAGGTGTTAAATCTCCATAAAATTTCCAAATCGTTTATGGGGTATATATAGGGGTTTTATATACCCCATTAGCAAGTTTTGAAATCTTTATCTATGGACAAAATAAAAGTGGTTTCGCCACTAGCGAATGTCACGTATGAAGCTGGGAAGTAAGCAGTACTTAAGTACTTGTATTATTAACTGTTAAGACTGCAATGACCCATAATAAGCTGTCACGCCTACAAGTTGCACCTATTTTCATTGTCAATAAAAGCTGCAAACTCTCTCCCTTGCTACCTGCCCCTGCTCCCCTGCGGTCTCAATATGCAAATTAAATGTTTAACAGCTTACACTTATTTATTTGTCTACCGCAGCACAAGATCGCTCAAAAAAGCTTCTCCAGCTTGTCTCAACAAATAACGTGCACGAGTACGCTGTTCGGTTCTTAGCAGTAGCTGTTCATAGGGTAAACCCTCTATAAAGAACGGAATTAGCTACAAAAGTGAACAAAATATATTATTCCAACTTTCTCCGAATCTCTTTTACTTTAGCTTCTAATACAGCTAAGAAATCTCGCAGTTGCTCTTGCTGAATATTTTCAACTTTAGTTGCTGAGACATCTCTAATTAGAGAACTGATTTGGTGACTTGACTTCGCTTTTTTTCCAGGAGCATATTCTGCAATAAAACTGGCGACTAAAGAACGAGTTTGAGCTACTGTTAGCCTTTCTTGCAAAACTTGCGATGTAGCATTTTGTCGTATTTTAAGAGCTTTAGATTCCTCTATTTTTAAATTTTTGGAATTCAACTTTTGCAGGGATCGGGCATGGTTAGCACCAAGCCCTGATTTTCTAATTGCAATTTTTAAGTCTTGCGAAAGCCGTAAACAAGGGAAGACATTTGCATCCACAGATGCTGGATTTTGCTGAAAACGTAGCAATAGCAGAAAAATACTTTGCTCAATCTGGTCTAATTCAAATTTCTTGATGCTTTCTAACTGTTCTTGTCTAGGCGCACTAACTAATTCAGTTAATTGAGGCAGAAGTTTTTTCGCATTTAATCTGGCTATTACTCTTCTAACAGCTTTAATTACTTCTTCCTGCTCAATTTCTAGAGCTAGTTTAGCTTGTTGAATCAAACCTTCAGCTAAGTCTAGCTCATTCAAGCTCTCTCGGTGAAGACTAGTTAATAGGGTACGCGCATGTAATTCCTCTTCTGAAAGTTCTTTTGGAAGCATTACTGCATCCAGCATTTCGATTTCTGGTTGTAAGTATTCTGCAACTGACCTCCATCTCCGCTCTCCATCAAAGATGAGATTCCCTGGGAGCAAGATAATTGGCTCTTGTTGCCCTTCTTCTTTAATTGAAACAGCCATACTGCGAATGCTGTCCGACGTGAATGTCTGCCTTACTTGCTTGAGATTAGGTTTAACTTGACTATAGTGAATTTTAAAAATCCCAGATGCTTTCAAATGTTCTCGCAGGTCTTCAATAGTTTGGTTGAGGCGATTACGTTCTTCTTCAGCAAGTTTTCCGTGAACCTGTTCATCTTTTAATCTGGTAATCTCTGCTTGTAATTCTTCTACTCGCTCTTCAAGCTCAAATACTTGCTGTGAACCAGCAGCAGAAGCAAACATTCCTAAGACACTCGGCTTATTTGATTTTGCCATTTATTGACCTCTTATTACCTTAAGTTCTTGAACTAGTGCATCAACAATTTGTACAAAATCTGCTCTTGCTTCTCTGCCTGGTCGATAAATTCCTAAAGGTAAACCTCTTCCAGAAGCATTTAGAATGTCTGCTGACTCCCGAATCGGGGTAAAGTACTGAATTCCTAAATTTTTACAGACTAAAGGAAGCTCCTCAACAATACTTCGATGCGCTCCCCAATCACTTTTCCAACGAGTGGGAACTATACCTAAAATTTTCGGAGTTGGTTTCAATCTCAGCCGTTTGCAGTTGTAATAGTACCACTCAATCATTGCAGCAGCGCTCTGAGAAGCTTTATACTCAGGTTGAATTGGAATTAATACATGGCTAGAAGCGGCAAGAGCAGTTAAGGGTAGAGGCTCTAATGTTGCAGGGCAATCAATAATTACAAAATCGTGAGATAACGGGTAATCACTTAACCGATCTGCAAGAGTATAAGCTCCACGTAGATCCTTTGAAACTACCCGAATTGTCTCATGCAGTTCTTTTCCTCCTTTACAGACTTGAATCTTGTCAATCTTGCCTTGCCATGCTGTAATTAGAGGCCAGTCCCCTTTGAAGTCTGGGTCATAAACATTAGCCATTGTTCCTGGAGTTTTAACTCCTCCTAGCCCACAGAATAAGGTTAATGATTCATTGGGATCGATGTCTAAAAGCGCGACGGAATAACCGCGAACACCTAATTCATAAGCCAGATTATATGAAATAGTACTTTTAGCTACTCCTCCAGCGTTCGTCTCAATCGACAGTATTAAATTAGCAGACATAATTGATGCTCTTTTTATGTAACTATACTTCACGCTCCAAGTCCTGAGATAACGTTATATCAATTGGGCTGAAGATTTTTGAGATAATGTTATATCATTTTTCTGATTTTTATAAAAGGATTATTGTAAACCAGTTCCTCTAAGAAAACCATACACGCATTTCCTGTTAATGGGCTAACTCCCCAAATTTTGAACTCCACCAACCTTTGGCTGTACTAAAGTAAACAACATCCTTGTGTTTCTTATCTTGGCGAGATTGAGTAGGAAACACCGGAGCATCGTCTTTTGTTGCCCATCTTTTGTATAACTGTACTCCTCTAAAGGCTTTTTGCAGACTGGGCAGGGATGTGAACTGACTTTAGTTGGAGGTTTTTGTTCTGCCCCACTTTGTTTATTTTGAGGTGCTGACCAGAACTTGGTGAGATCGCTCCAAAACAGCACGACATGATCACAGCCACTACTACACTTAAGAAAATATTTCTTCTTGACTTTAGTACTAGGAATTTTGGATATCAAACTACTGCACACAGGGCATTTAGTTCTGGAAGTTTCAAATTTGCGCTCAACAGAAGCTTTATTATTAGATACTGCTCCTGCAACTAAAGTCTTGGCGAAGGAAAGCGCCGGGACAAAGTAATCCTGATTCCAAGCGCTTAAATATTGCTGCCAAGAGTGTTTACCAAAAGCGATTGCATCGAGAGCATCCTCCATTTTTGCAGTAAATTCTGCTTGGAGCAAATCAGGTAACGCCTTCTGTAAAAAAGCGTCAACCTCCAATCCCAAAGCGGTAGGTTGTAGACTGTCTTTGGTTAACTGTACATAATCGCGCTTTTTGGGGGTAGCAACTGTGGGAGCATAAGTACTGGGGCGACCAATCCCTTTGTGCTCCATCATCTGTACTAGTTTGGGTTCGCTGTAACGTGGCGGTGGTTGGGTTTGTTTTTTCTCCGATGCGGCATTGTCAAGGGTAAGGGATTGCCCTTGTTGCAGCAGTGGTAAAACTGAATCCTTGCTGAGATTATTCCAGTACCGTGCATAACCGTAGAACTCAATGACCTGCCCCCTAGCAAGCCATAAAAGATTGCCCGAAGAGGTAGTCACTTGAGCCTTACGTAGTTGAGCAGACTTACATTGAGATGCGATCGCGCGTTTCCAAATCATGACGTACAAGTTAAACTCATCAGGTGGCAATTGTTGGCGTAAGTTCTAGCTTGGTCGAAATACATCTGTGGGAGGAATAACCTCATGAGCTTCCTGCGCCATTTTGCTACTACGGTGTTTGGCTAGCTGCTGCGGCACATTAGCCTCGTCGTTTTGCTGCAACCACCGACGCGCACTCTCACAAAACTCAGCGTTTGGGCATGGCAGATGTGCTTTGTATACCTTATATTAGTTTGTTTGTGACAGCAGGCAATTCTATTTTAGTATTTATGTACTATAGCAATAGCTCTTTAATACTTATACTTCTTTTACTTCTTTAAAGATTTTGCCCTAACTACAGCACAAGGCATTTTTGCACAAAGCAATGTCTATTTCCCCAACTTCTACGACTCAAGTAAACGCCACGCCGCACTACGAAACCATCACTGGCGTAGTCGAACGCCTGACCTTCCACTCAGAGGAATCGGGGTATACAGCCGCACGTCTAATACGCCCCCGCACTACCGACCTCACCACAATCGTCGGTAGTTTCGCCAATATCCAGCCAGGACAAACATTACAATTGACAGGTTTTTGGCGTGACCATCCACAATACGGGCCACAATTTCAAGTCACGAATTACAAAGAAACCAAACCAGCAACCCTGACCGGAATTGAGAAATATTTGGGTAGTGGGCTAATTAAAGGAGTTGGCCCGGTCACAGCCAAACGCATAGTTGCACACTTTGGTTTAGAAACGCTCGACATAATTGAAAACCAGATTGACAGACTCATTGAAGTTCAGGGCATTGCAAAAAAGCGGATCAAGCTAATTAAGAATGCCTGGTCAACTCAGAAAGCCATTAAAGAAGTGATGGTATTTCTGCAAAGCCACGGAGTGTCAACAACTTATGCAGTCAAAATTTACAAGCAGTACCAAGACAAGGCGATCGCTACAGTCACCGAGAATCCATATCAGCTTGCAACTGACATCTACGGAATAGGCTTTCTCACAGCCGACAAGATTGCGCGAAACTTGGGGGTAGCTCCCAACAGCGAATTTAGATACTGTGCTGGAATCATCCACGCACTGAGTGAAGCTGCCGAAGATGGACACTGCTACCTGCCACAAAAAGAACTAATTGAGAAAGTCATCAAATTGCTGACAACTGATACTCACCAACCGGCAGAGGAGGCAATCGCTCAGATCATTAAAGATATGGCATTAAGGGAGGACTTGGTTAGAGAAAGTATTCGGGACAGCTTTGGAGAGAAAATACTGCTGTGCTACAAACCAACGTTCTTTCATACGGAACAAAATCTAGCACAATTAATCACTCGACGGTTACGCCAGCCGATTGTGCAAGATATGCCCCGTGTTCGTGCTTGGCTGGAGCGTTTCACCACGAGTCGCAATATTCAGTTATCACAACAACAGCAGCTTGCGGTGGAAATGGCAGCTTATTCACCAGTTATGGTTCTGACTGGTGGGCCTGGAGTTGGCAAAACTTTCACCACGCACACCATAGTCAGCTTGTGGAAAGCAATGGGCAAAACAATCGCTCTAGCTGCACCAACAGGCAGGGCAGCACAAAGGCTAAGTGAGATGACCGGACTTGAGGCAAAGACCATACATCGCTTGTTGGAATTTGACCCCAAGAAAATGGGCTTTAAGCGCGATCATGAAAATCCCCTACCCGACAGTGCAATTATTGCTGATGAAGCTAGTATGCTCGACCTATTCCTGGCATACTCTCTGGTTAAAGCTGTAGCACAGGGAGCGCAACTATTATTAGTAGGTGATATTGATCAGCTTCCCTCAGTGGGGCCAGGAAAAGTCTTGGCTGACTTGATAAATTCGCTTCAAGTACCAGTGGTGCGGCTAACGCAAGTATTCCGCCAAGCCCAGCAAAGCGCAATTATCACTGCCGCACACCAAATCAACCAAGGGGAGTACCCTCCGATGGAACCAATTAGTGATAATCCTGTGTCAGATTGCCTGTGGCATGGTGGAGGTTATCAGCCAGAGCATGGAGTACAAGCAATTTGTGAGTTGGTGAGCGAGTTTCTCCCTCGGCTGGGTTTCAATCCGGCATCAGATGTGCAGGTACTTTGTCCGATGTTGCGGGGGTTGGTAGGAACTCGTAACCTGAATATGGTGTTGCAGGGGCTGCTCAATCCACCTGCACCGGACAAAGTGGAGATTAATCGGGGCGGGATGACATTGCGAGTTGGAGATCGCGTCATTCAACAAACTAATGATTACAACCGCGAAGTATTTAACGGTGACTTGGGAAGCATCCTGAGTATCGATACCGAAGAACAAGAGGTTACAGTTGACTATGCTGGGCGACCTGTAGTTTATGATTATGCTGACTTAAATGAAATTACTCTGGCGTTCGCTGTCTCAGTACATAAAAGCCAAGGCTCAGAGTATCCCGTGGTGATATTTCCATTGTATATGCAACATTTTATGATGTTGTCGCGTAACTTGTTTTATACAGGGTTAACCCGTGCTAGAAAATTGGCGATCGTGATTGGTTCTAAGAAAGCAATATCATTGGCTGTGCGGACTACAAACGATCAGCAGCGTTACACAAGATTGTGGCAGAGACTGTTGCAGCCGATTTGATGAGCATGACCACAAAATATAAGCTTAGTTGTTAGTCCGAACTGCTAGAGCAATCCCACCTTGGCACAATTTCTGAGTGATAAAACTTTGCCCTCAGTCAAAACCGAGACTTAATGGTGCAAACGAGATCCTAGTCATGCATCGACGGCGGACACGGACTGGCGACAGAAAAAATGATCAGGCCTTATCAAGCTACTCGTAGGGCACAGTGAACAAATCATAGGGAACGAAGCCTGACGATTTTTTAGAGCCTAACTTCGACAAGGGCATTTTATTATTGGTAAGTGCCTCACCTGCTGCAATCTCAAATTAATAAGCTGTTACGCAGTTATTTGATTATTGAATTTATAATTAAAGATTCGCCCGATTAGAGAAAATCTGCTTAGTTGTATGTCCAGCCTTAGTTCCGACATGGTTCGCGTTTATTTGCAAGAAATTGGTCAATTTCCTTTACTAACAGCAGACCAAGAGATTGCTTATGGCAGGAAGATACAGCAAATGATTGCCATCGAGCAACGCAAAGATGCCCTCAGCCAACAATTTTTACGCCAACCAACAATCAGCGAATTAGCTGCTGATGTTGGCTTAAGCGAAGCCCAAGTGACTCAAACACTTGCTCAGGGTCAACGAGCAAAGCAAAAGATGGTGACAGCAAACCTGCGGCTGGTAGTTTCGATAGCTAAAAAATATCAGGGACGCAATCTGGAGTTCTTGGATTTGGTTCAAGAAGGAGCGATCGGTTTACAGCGAGGCATTGAAAAGTTCGACCCCAACCGTGGTTATAAATTATCAACCTATGCATACTGGTGGATAAGCCAAGCAATCACAAGAGCGATCGCCGAGAAATCGCGCACGGTTCGCTTGCCGATTCATATCACCGAAAAGCTCAATCAAATCAAAAAAGTACAGCGACAACTGTTTCAAGAACTCGGTCGTTTTGCGACGATTACAGAGATTGCCTCAGCATTGAACTTACAACCCGACCAAATACGGGAATATCTCAGTGTCTCAAAGCAACCATTTTCTTTAGATTTAAAAGTGGGAGACAACCAGGACACAGAAGTTAATGAACTTTTACCAGATGAAGGCATCTCACCAAACGAACATATAGTCCAACAGTTTCTGCGTCAAGATATTAATAATTTGTTAGCATCGCTCAAACCGATGCAGCGTGAAGTATTGATTTTGCGCTTTGGGCTAGAGAACGATCAACAATTAAGTTTGGCAGAAATTGGGCAGAAGCTAAATGTCAGTCGAGAACGAATTCGTCAAATCCAGCAGCAAGCAATTAATATTCTGCGTCGTCAACAAAGTGATATTCAAGAGTATTTATCTTTTTGAAATATTTCATTAAGTTTGTCGTCGACTTGTTTGAAAATTCTCTAGAATTTGAGATTTACTGACATCAAGTTCTTGAATGACAGCAGCAATAGCCTTCGCTGACGCCGAGAATTAATCTACTCTGAGTTGAGCGAGAGTGCGCTCGCGGACGATTTTCCATTGATTGGGATTCAAAACTTGGTTTGAATATGCAATCAGCTTTTCGGCGACACATTTGACAATTATTAAATCGGATCTACTGACAGTGACTGCCCTTGCTCGTTAGCGATGTTTGCGGTAACTCTAAAAAAGCTCATGCTAATTATTTATTCAAGGTAAATAAATTAAAATTGGATATAAACCCTTGAAAGAATGAAATAAGCCATGAATAAAAAATGGGCGGTGAAGCGGATAACATTAAATCTTACAGCGAGTGAAATGAAGTATCTTGAAGAGTATTGTCAAAGAACAGGAAGACCTGCAACAGATGTAATTCGGGAATTAATTCGCTCTCTAGAAATAAACAAAGCTGAAGGAGTCAATCACAAAGTGAATCAATCAGAACAATTGATTCAACAGTAAAAGCTGCTTAAGTTAAAAGCAGTATTATTTTGAATCTGCCACAATGTCAAGCAAATTCATACATAAAAATACATAACTGCAATTGTGCGGAGTATCTAGGATATCCTCTTAGTAAATACCGCAAAAACACGGTTACATACAGGTATGCATTTAAGCAAAACTGCACTCATTAAAGTTGTAGAGGTGCATTTATGGCTTATCCGACAATGCCAAATATCCGAGTCAACCAGAAACTGAGTTCTGAGCAGTTAGAGATACCTATAGCAGCAACAGAAGAAGATTCAGTATTATTAGCAGAAAAACTCACATCTGTTGCAGTTCCATTAAAAGTTTTGTTACAAGCGCTAACTATTGCTACTTATGATAAAACAGCAGCTTTTCGCTACGCTGACCAATATTTAAGAAAAACTAAAAAGTCGAAATGGATATTCTTACAATCTTTTTCTAATTCCAGGTAAGCCGAAGATGAGCAAAGATAATAGGATGATGGCAGCTATGAGTTCATTTGTTGCACCATCTGTACAATTGTGAAAGCAGTTCGTCAAAATTAAATTTTTCAGACTTATAACACGTTTTTTAACTACTTAATAAAACTAAATTATTTCGCTGAAATTTCCATCAGATAGGTTAGAGCAAAACAATTAGCATTTTTTATACCCTGCGTGTTATTTGAAGTTAATAACTGGAATTTGCATCAATAAATAAAACTTGCACGCGCCCGTCCTGCTCAACTATTGAAGCGATTCTCAGAGATGATTCTTGCTCGTTTGGATCGCTGGGATTAAAACCAGCAATTACTAATTTATAGTCACCCCCTCTGCTATACAAATTTAATTGCCCAAAGGCTTCATATATTGTCTTTCGAGTTAAATATTTTTTGATTTCAATAATTGTGTTGCCTTGCCAATTGGTATATATATCAGCATAACCACCGTTGAATTTCACCTCTGTTTTCGCCTGAAACCCATATTGTCTTAACTGACCAACCAGCATCATCTGTAAATCTTTTTCTTTCCAAATTTTGGGCAGTTTTAATGATGAAGTGATGAGCAGCCATTGCTGTTTGATATCTTCAGGTAAAGCCGACTGCGGTGTATGAGCGCAGTCGGTTTGTAGTCAGTCAAGCTGAAATTTATATGCTAGTCCCCAATGATTTGCATCTTTGATGGTTTTGATAATTGCTTGTTTTAATTCAGCCAGGCGCTCACCAGCACCCAATTCTTGATTAATAAAGTCTTCAAGAGTTAAATATTTGGTTCTCTCAAGCTTGTCAATCATCTGATTTGTTGCAGTACGTTCTCTAAGTTCTGTTCGCTCAAGAGTAGAGAGCGCATCACCTGATGGCTTATTTCCATCCCGGTCAATTGCTGAGTAGTTTGGTAGCTCCGGTACTGACCACCATTTGGAATTGCCCCCAAAGAATACAGCACGTTTGACAGGTGATTCTTTGATTAGCCGATTGAGGCGGTCTAAATCAATTTTTTCAAGTATTGGAGATCGCTGCCATTGTTTGATGACGTTAGTGTTCTGGTCGCTGACTAAGGCAACTGCTGTGATTTGACTGGTGGCTGACAACTCTAATCCTAATGGGCCAACAAATGGAGATTGGGCCATTAACCAGACATTTTTGCGTTTTGCACCGCCCAAAGAAGCGGTATGCAAGATTAGTGTACCAATACGGTTGTTTTTCGTCTTTTTAGCCGCATCACCAAGAGTAGAACCCTCGTCAATTATTAATAGTGATTCTTGTTGCTGGTTGGCCCATTGAGTGTATTCATCTAGGACTTCATCCATCCAATCACAAATTTCTTCCGGGCAACAGCCGTCACAGGATTTGCGATGAACAACATCAACAATACCGTCTGTGTACCCGTACTCGCCCGGTTCGTTTTTGGGGTCGATGTAAAAGATTTTGCGATTTGGGGTTTGGGCTTTGATTTTTCTCAAAGCATTAGCAACCAGCATCCCTTTACCGCTACCACCAATTCCAAAAATAATACAGTTGCGGATAGGAGAAGCAATCATCGCAACAATATCTATGACATTGCTCCCGTTGTCAATACTCGATTGAGTGTTAGTGTTCGGGAACGGGGAATGATGAATAGGCAAAAGTGTTTGATTTAATGTTAAGCGTTCTTGTGCAGTCCCTCCCGTTGAAGAGAACCCAAGACCGCGTTGCTGTGTGTGATCTATGCTCTCGTCTTCCAAGTAATCCAACGCCGCATCTGAAAGTGAATATCCTTGTTGAGTTGCAAAAGTCAATTCTTTGTCTATCGCCTCTTTGCCTACTTGTTGGTAGTAGGCGCGAAAATCATCCCCATCCAATACATGAGCAATACACCCATATTCTCTGATTGCTACTTGATTGCGCTGCACAAGTGTTGCTTGCTGAACACTGCTAAAAATTGACCAAAGGGCGATCGCGATTCCAGTTACTGGGGAAGTGGCACTTGCAGCGACGGCGGCAACAATTACACCTAACGCTATCTTCCATTGGATATTATTTTCGGTGGTTTGTTTGAAGGCAAGAGCGCTCCATTGTTCGGGGGTGCGCGTAATTTTATTAATATCAAAGCGGCTCATTTCCATATTTAATTTCGTTATTTGTGTTCATCTTGATGACCGAAGAGGCGGAGGGGCGCTTTGCAGGGAGCAGGGGGAGCAAGAGAAAGTCCCGAAGCCGTGAAGCGGAGCGGAACAGGGTATCAAGCCCTGCCCTTCCAGGGCGCTCTTACTGGGGCGATTTCCTTGCTCCGTCTCAGTTTTCCCCCTTGCCCCCTGCTCCCCGCTCCCCTGCCTGTTTTGACTCTTGAATTGCGTAACTCAATTTACCAACCCAAATAATCAAGCTGATAATTACTTCAATTGCAAATAGCGTGATCAAAGCTAGAGCAAGGTTAGTGTAGTCCAGTTTCCCCCATTGACCAGTGGCAAGGATAAAGAAAAAGTCTGAGAACTTCCCCGTAAGGACTGGGCTATACACCGTAATACAAATCAAAAAATCTATGGTGTAGGTGAAAACTTTTAGCATCTCTAGATTGCTAATTACTGAAGTAGGTAGCCCGTTATAGACTTTTTTCAACATCAAGAGCGTGGGGTCGTCAGTATCTTTAAGCTGGTATTTGCTGCGACTGTCAGCTGATGAAATAACAGTCTGCACAAAGCTTTCGTTGTTATACAAAACCAATGGCAGAACTTCAATAATTTGAATAACTCCCCATAGTATTGTGCCGAGTATCCAAGTCACGCCTTTACCGATGATTGCAGCAATACCGTTAATAACTGGGATTATCGAGATCAGGTAAACAAACGCGCCATTAAGTGTTTTACCACTTAATAAACCAACTACTCGCTCATAGGGTTGAATGTTCAAGTATGCAAACCATAATCCAGCACAGACAAGCCCCCAGTAAAGCAGTCGCAACCAAGTGTTAGGCTTGTTATTTTTATTACCACTTTGTTGTTTGGGCATTGTGAAATTAACCACTTACTTCCCCTCTCCTCTATCAATCGGCTGGCTATAAATCCCACCACGAAATCTTTTGAGGCGCAAAGCTACCGCATCTCTGTTACCCGTAAATGCGATCGCCCCCACAGCCCCATCTTGGTTAATTACGCCCGTATTTCCGTTGGCATCACATACTCTAGTCCCTTGAGGTAGAGTGCGACCTGTAATGCGGTCTGTTAGTACTTGCCCCTCAACAATGGTCACGTATTTATGAGGGTATACGTTGCCCACAATCGGCAAGCATCCCGCCTCATACCTAGCTTCAGCAATCAGAGCTTGTTCTTGCTCAAAGGCAAATTGCTGTTCTAGTTCGGTTTGCTTTTGGGATTGATATGCAATCTGTTGTTTAATAGTTGAGATAGATTGCATATTTCGAGTGATATCACCGCTAGACGAGACCAACGAGGCAAGGGTTAAACCTCCGAAGATGATAGATGTTTTATGTTTACGCCATTGTCTTGCACTCAACATTATTCTTGTCCTGCCTCCAGGAGGAATGCGTCAATATCAAAGGTTTTGCTTGGGGCGTGGGCTAAAGCGTTAACGCTATTTTTCACATCGTCAGAATTAGTTTGTACTTCCATCAGAAAAGCATCAACGTCAACAGTTTCTATGCCGTAGCCAGAAATTATTCTGTCGATGCGCTCATCACTATTGGCTAATTCCTGTATATATGAGGATGTTCCCTTGCCCCGATTCAAAATTGATTGGGCAATCTCCATATCGCCCTGCTCTAACACCCGCCCTAGTACATGAGATTTGATTCTAGTTAAAGCTGCACCTTGGGCTACGGCTTCCTCTGCCACTACCCGAATCATCGCGGCTATGAGTTTAGGATTGGAATGCTGTGAAAACTTCGAGGCGATGGCATTCGCCTCAAGTACCGCCATTTCCTTTGGTAGCCCTAGTTTTTTCTGATTATCAAGGGCTTCCCCAACGGCTTTAAATATCTCTTCCAATTCCTCAGTAATATCTAGGGAAAACTGATTGGAATTAATATCAATATCTGCACCGTCTTGAACAAGTATGGATAAGGCTCTATTTACTTGTTCTCTAGTGTATCTATCAGCAAAATATTCATGCAATTGCTCAAGTGTAAAAAAATTAGTTGACATAAGCTTGTCTCCATTGCTCAAAGTGTTCACGCTTTAAGGTGCTGAAATTCATCTTGAGGAAATTGATTGCTATTTTATGCGGCTTATTTTTCCTATCAAGTCCACCTTTAGCTACAAAAATCAAAGCAATAATAAATCTTTGATAAGCGTCAAGATAAGGTGAGCGCATTCGACGCTCGTTTCCAAAGTATGCCGATTTAATTGGATTGACTTCTTCAATAATGTCTTTTTCCCATCTTCCAAGTGTATAACGATGTATTCCTAATATATTTGCCCATTCTTTACGAGTTAGTAAGTTATCCATTTTCAAGCCATCAGAAAATGATTCTTGGGTTATCCGGTTTAAGATTGCTGGTAAATCCTCATGTGACATTGCAACTCCAATCATTGAAAATATCTATGTTTTAGCTGTAAATAGAGCATTTTTTGAGTCAATTACTAATTTTTAGATAGGCATGGCCACCGAGTTACTTGATGTGACAATGCAACTATGTAGTTATGTCACTATGTAGTTTCTATTAGATGAAATCACGACTATTGCGGCACTCTCATTCGCCATATAAGCAAGATTAGTAAATAAAACTATATGTATCTAACTCAATATTTCTGGCAATTATTTATAGTTGAGTTCAGATTTTCAAGCTTGGTTGATTTATGGAAGTTTAATAAGTCAATTTACTATTCGTTTTTTTGTCGGTTCGTTATTTGCTAAGAGTGCAGCCAAAACATATATGGTGATTTGGCGATCTGGTTGTAGGGATGGAGTTGGTAATGCAGTAGTTGCATCTTTGATTTCTTGCTCTAATTGCATGAGTGACATAGTGGCATTGTAACTTTATGAGTAAATACTAAAAAAGCCGCCCAATGACGGCAATTGAATAAGTCAATGATTTGAGAATTGCTTGACAATTAATCAAAAAAATTTGGTTTTGGTGGTTCTAGTCCTTGCTCACGAATGAAATCTAGCAGTTGCGATATCCGACAAGTGGTGGCAGAAGGGTTAGCTCTATTCTTGGTAGATAATGCTTGTTTGCGATAAGCATTTTCTGTAATGCAATGTTCATACGCTGCGACTATTGGCCTAATCTTGTACTTTTCGGCGTACTCTTGTGGTGTCATACTTTTAATTGCCCTCCAAGTTAGAAGAAACTCATCACTAGGTAATGACGAAAATTAAGTTTGAACTCTCAGTAAAACCATCGAAACAAGAGAAGTCAGCGCAAGGTAAATCTGGATTTTTCCCGTTGCTCCCGGTGGGTAATTGAGCGCTCAAATCTTAGATGGACAGATGCAAAATCCTCGTTAAAAACTTTGAGAGAACTTTAGAAGATAGCGACTGCCATAATCAATCTTTGTTTTATTAGGGGAACTCCAAAAAATAAATTATTCCAATTTCTGGTTCAACACGACTGTTCCTTCCCCCTGCTCCCTGCTCCCTGCTCCCTGCTCCCTTGCCCTCAATGCGATGGGATATTTTTTTAGTTGTAAGTCCCTTAGACTGATGCTGAAAAGGCTTACAGCCGCTTATGAGAGAGATCCAAGAAATAAAATGCGCTCGTCTGTATTTTATTTTTTGGATCTCCCTCGAATGGCACGCTTGAAAAGCTGGGGAGGCTGGGGAAGTAAAGAGGAAAACTTGTATTTATCAATACTGAAATAGCGTTGAATTCACTTATTTATTTGTCTCCCCCAGCACAAGAGCGCACCCCCCGCTCAAGAACAGCTTGCCTCAACAAATAACTAAACTTAGTGCCATTCGATCTCCCTCTAATGGATGTGTTGGTTTCTTAACCCCTTGTTAGCCCCTTACAAACAACTTTATCATAAACTAAATTTTAGGAAATAGTGGTCAATAACCCCACAAGAAACCCGATAATTAAGGATAAATTTATGACTATTCAAACAATGCCAGAAACTAACGCACCCAAAATGACACGTATCGAGATCAATGTGCCAACCGCATTACTGGCTGAAGCTGAAGACTTAGCTGCAATTGAAGGATGGAAGCCTGCCGAACTACACCGGATTTTTTGGGAAAAAGGATTTGCTGTGCACGTTGAAGGGAGTAACAAACGCTTAATTAACAAATCTCTTCGAGAGAAATTTAGCAAGTCAGATTGACAGTGCTCCCTTTGAGATTGAAGATGGGTCGTGGAGCGAACCTTTTTTGTCTAAGCCCCATTAAAGAATTTTTATGCACATCAGGATTCAGGTGTGGCATAATGTGTTGTTTGAATCGATTTTCCTACATGCGATTATGTATCTGCGCGATAACTAATCGCATGAAGGTTTTAAGAAATCACCTCCGAGGCAACAAAAAGTTTTTCTCGATTTCGAGTTCTACCGAAGGAGAAGCCAAACCACTTAGATGCGTCACCAATGGTTAGTTCAGAGCAAAAGCCTTGCTTCATAAGCGACTTATGAGAGCGGGGATGCTTAGTACCATTCCTCCATAAGCTTTTTGAATCAGCGTGAGCAACGATTTGAGCGAGCATCATTTGAGCTTGATTGAGTAAACTACTCATACTGGTGTTGAATGGTCACTATAACCATTCCCAGATAATTGCAAATACAATCGTGGAAATGAAATTCCTGTGGTGAGGAATTAATCAATGCGATCGCTGTTCACGAATAACAATCGCATTTTCTTAAATAATAAATATTTGAATAGTCAAAAAAATTCGCGTTTTTGCACGGCCCCCTTAGCGAAGCGATGCTATTTATGCCACAATCTTGTAGTTGAATCGATTTTATTTTCTCAAGCGATTCCTGGCTGAATAAAACAGCGATCGCTTGAGTTTTTAGAACAACTTTGTGGTTGACTGTTGCCGGGGCGTAATTTTTTGGCAATCAAAAAGCGGTCTGCTGTTAGCAAACCGCCTTCAAAATTTGGTTTGTTGTGTTGAAAGAAAGGGAATCTCTTTTATTGGGTAAACCTTGCCACTAATTCTTCACGAGATAGCGATGATAATTGCAGCAAAACACTAGCAAATTCTTCTGGTGGTAACTGTAACAGACTATCAACAACTCTCGATAGTTCTTCATCCACTTCCCCAAATCGGAATCGCAACAGATTTTCAACAACATCACGTTGCCCTTGTTGTCTTGTGGTGTCTTCCCATTGCTGATAAGCTTGTGACAAGTTCATGATTAACTCCCGATCATCTTCCGTTAATTCGTCTTGCTGTTGAACTACAACAATCCGCCAATTGGTAATTAGTCGTAACGTGTTTTGTCTTAATTGGTTGCTTTCTGGAAGCGCCAACAGTTGAGCAACAGCTTGACGCTGAGTTTCACCTCTGCCTAAAATCCTGAGCCACAATGTCTCAATGGTCACTGGTAGCTTGTCAACTGCTATTATTGCTCCTCGAAAACAATTTTGGACAAAGTAAACTCCAGTCATCCAGTTTTCTAAATCTAGTTTAACCTCTAGATTAGTCAGTAGAATCTCTGAAGCGCTGGGCGATATAATCCACAGTCGGGGTAAAGCGGCTTCTGGTAATCGAGTTCGTTCACGCTTGGCTTTACGTTGTGCATCGGCAATCACAACAAATAGCTTGAGAAAACAATTACGTATTTCTGAAAAACTCGGTTGATTGCGAAACGGTTCAAACAAAGCCGTATTGAGTGTAGCTATCCTGCCGAGTAACCCTAAAGTCTCAGCACTAGCCATAGATGTTGGTGTCGCAGAAAACAAGACATCAACAAATCTTGGTTCGTCCGTTACTTCTCTGTTAGTTGTTACTTCTCCCAAAGGAGACAGTAACTCTTCTAGAAACTGCTTGGCGAACTGGTCATGAGGCTTGGTAGGCATATCAAAAATTAGAATTTAGCGATGATTGAGCATGATTGTTTAGGTCAAATAAACTGGGTTATTTGTTTTGGAACAGATGTAAATCTCCAGACAATAAATATTTAGCGAAACAAGCATTGTAAGTAGGCAATATCAAATACAGCTAACCATAATCAACAGTTTGAGCTAATCAAGTGTTTTTTGGCAAATATTCAAGTTTAATAACCAGATATTGAACATCGCTTGCCCCAAAATGAATCGGAGAATAGATTCTCAAGAAATACTAAAGAGTAATTACATAATATTTTCTAATTGTTGAGTTTAATAACTCTCAAAAAAACTTCTGGAAATATGTTAGTTGAGCAGCCCCATCCAAAAAAGCCATAGCTATAATCAATATCTAGGAGAAGAAAAACTAGATGCACTATTAATTGAAGTGATTGCTAATAGCAATTGCAGATTTTTATCTAGCAGGAAGTGGCATCAAGAAGTAGAAATACACAACCTTTCTACTTTAACTAGTTAGGAAATTTAAAAGCAGAGCAATTATTAAATAAAGTTGAAGTTATCATACAGCTTCAACTCGAAAAGCCTGCTAGAAATATAACGCGCTAGACAAAGGTTTTTTACCAATCATCTATAACATGACATTTCATCAGTTGCGAACAGGAGAGTTTTTCTGTTTTTCTGGAATGACTACAACCAAAGTTTATCGAAAAGTAAATGCTTGTTATTGTAGCCAGAACGGTTTTTTACAACCCATTCGTCCACATACAAGGATCAGACGGTTAAGTTCATTAGAGGTTCAAGCGTATTTAGAAAGTAGAATCCCTGGGAAATAATTCATAACTAGCTGATCAAAAAATCTAGTTGGAGATCGAAATTAGACGCGATCGCTTTCTATCCGCACAGAGCGATCGCTTCGGTTTTATCATTGGTACGATTTGGACATGTTTGAGATTCCAAATATGTTATAAATGAGCGTTGTTATTTAGTTCACAATTATGAATTTTCACCGATTACGCACAGGAGAGTATTTCCGTATCCCAGGTATGACTACTAGTTACGTGTATAAGAAGGTTAGCAATTCTTGTTGCCGCTTAAATGGTTTTTTACAACCAATTCAGTCACAATCTCTAGTAAAACGGTTGAATGCAGATGAAATTCGGGATTATATAGCGCAACAGCAATCTGAACTTGAAAGTTTTGAAACAGATAGTTATTAGCTGTATTACCCACTTACCATGTTTTTAATTGCGTTCGTTTGGTTGAAGGTTACAGATTGATACCTCAATAATTTCTGAGGTTAAAAGCATTTTTCAGCATTGAATGTTTCATCACGCCGTTAGAGATTCGTGCTATTTAACATTGGCTCTTGTTCTAGCAACCTCTAACATTTCTTATCCTGATTTAGTAACCCATGCTGATTGCTGAAAATTCAGGTGTAAGGTAATGTATACCTAGTTCAGTAGTTGAAGTTGTGTTTATGACCTTCCAAGAACTTCAAACAGGCGATTATTTCCGTATTCCGGGCATAAGTATTGGTTACGTCTACAGAAAAACCAGCGATTCACATTGCAGCTTGAATGCTACAAATCAACCGATTCGCTCCCATACACTAGTCAAAAAGCTTACTGGGGCTGAACTTAAAGAATATTTCGCACAACAGATGACTGCTGCTGAACATAAGCCCAAACCAGTAGTCCGGTTAAAATCTCGGCCTGCTCCCTCAAGAGAAAAAGCAGGCATCACAAAATATGGCACTATCAACTAATCAGTTATTTCGTGTTCCGGGCAAGCACTTTTTTATGTGCTTGCCTTTTCTACACGAGAATGCTTGTTTCTGCCACTGAAATTGAGCCACCATAAGAGCATCTTGCAACCATTACTGAACGCAAAACAGCCGATTTCACCCCAATAACCCCTGGCTGAATTTCACTAGCTAACCCATCAAAAAACAATTGAAAATCGGAGTGGTTGTCGTCAATTTCTAGCTCTACCAAATCTGAGGTTTGTGATATGATAATCGCCCAATCTGGCAAAGGTTGAGAAAACCGTGTTGTGTACTTACATTTTAAAGCGCCAAGCGATTCAAGGCGTATTGCTTGACTAAACAAATAACCTTCTAAACCGAACCGTAACCCTCAGCTCTAGTGAGGAGTCAATTTGCCTACCAGTGATTGCCTTATGTAACGCAAGTAACAGTTTAGTTGCTTGCTTTGTCAGCTGCAATGAACTAAAATATTCTAAGATTTCACAAGTTTCCAATTTTAGCCAAGGTGGACAACAGGTGGTGTCTACTTTATTTCCTCTTACTCTACGGCTCACGTTATATTTTCTGGGAGTGGCTTGATTGTAAAGTTGCTCCTGTTTTTTGAGTATTTATACTGCTTCCACTGGTATAATCAGCCATTGCAAGGAGTGACCAAAACAATTCGCAATTCGCAGTTTGCAATTCGCAGTTGCGGACGTAATTGTCAATTAGTTCACTTCTTGTACAAGCCCCTAAATTTATTTATGAAAAAAACAAAACACGTAGTATCAATACTCAAGCCCCCAACTTCAGTTGTGGGGATAGAAATTGCGAATTGCGAATTGGTAATTGCGAATTGGAGATGACAGTGCCAATGAATACAGTGGTATTTTCCCATTCTCTGTTACACCATCATTGACACCAACTCGTCTGGGAGCAGCTTTATTTTCAGGTTGCTCCTGTTTTTTAGCTGATGTCCTAGGTACTATGAATCGCTCAAAAATACCTCAGCTTTCAACCTGAGATGAGCATACGATTACCGTTAGCACCGTGCGCTGCACGCGATCGCCTAAATCCTCACCGAAGCTTGAATAAAATTATTTCAGTATTTTGACGGTATCGATTAATATTAGTTGTGAAACGCTAAACAGCTTGATTGAGACGGTGGGCGCTATGTCCACCATCTTTTTTGAGTTATTGAACTAACCACAAGTGATAAGTTCTGAACAAAAGTAGACTTTGAGCAGAGAATAAAACTTGCTATCGGGTACAGAGTTAGCAATTGGGAGTGTTCGACTTGGCAAAGCCTGTCAAAAGAGGCAGGGGGGCGGGGAGCAGGGGGCAAGGGGGAAAACACCAGACGGAGCTTGTACTTCGCCCCAGTAAGAGCGCCCTGGAAGGGCAGGGCTTGATACCCTGTTCCGCTCCGCTTCACGGCTTCGGGACTTTCTCTTGCTCCCCCTGCTCCCTGCCCCCTGCCCCTCCGCCTCTTCGGTCAAAGCAGGTTCCTGGAAGTGTGCGCGTATTTGCTGTATTATATGCCATGATTAGGGTTATCACTGATTCAATTGGCTGGCGATTGCATTTTCTTAGTGTGCGATCGCCCTTTCTACATTCGTGATTACGCCGCGTTCACGTTCACGGAGCGTCTGTGAAACAGAAGTGTGCCGAAGCTATTGCAACTCACACTCACAACAAAGCAATCGCTTCAGCCGCACTTTGGCAAACTCGATAAGTAGAAGAGTGGTAATCGCCAACAGAAGCGTACCGACTCTGGCATTTTCAGGCAGCACCAGCGATGACTGCATAATCTCAAGCTGGTCACCAAATAGCTTTCACAGTCCGCACCTTTGGTTAAGAAATGACCGTAGGTTTTAACCAAGCATAAGGTTGAAAAGCGATATCTAAAGGAGTTTCAGCAATATGGTTGGTGTAGTTATGGATAATTTTCACAGCAATTCCTAAAATGACTTCCAAAACCTGCTGCTTTGTGTAACCTGCTGCGAGAAACTCTTCAATTTCTGACTCATTCACCCAACCTCGCGCCTCAATCATCCGCTTAGTAAACAGCCGCAAAGCTTGTAACTTGTGATCTGCCAGAGGTTGACCGTGACGCAGAGCCTCAATGTCTTTATCAGTCATCCCAATTATTTTTGCTAGACCTGAATGAGCCGCCATACAGTAGCAGCAGTCATGTTCGTAATTAGCAGTCAGATAGATGACTTGTTGTTCGATAGGTGTAAAATTGGTTGTCTCAAACAAATTCCACAATGCCATACCTGCCTTCAAAACTGCGGGCGCTTCGGCAAGAATCCCCTCTAAATTTGGAATTAATCCAAATGTTTTCTTTGCTTGGATAAGGACTTCTTTCGAGGCTGCGGGCGCAGTTTCAATGTTATAAATCGTAAATTCCATTGCTTTACTTTTGTAATAGCTCCAAGTAGACAACCTTGTCTACCGTTAACAGGTGCTAGTATAGCTCTAGGGAGACAGGCTTGTCTACCAAAATTTATGACTACTGAATCAAGTGCTGCACGTCAACAAATTTTAGAAACTGCTTCTGAACTGTTTTATCAGAAGGGAATTCAATATGTGGGAATCAATGAAGTCATTGCCGCATCTGGTGTGGCAAAGAGAACTCTGTATCGATGGTTTTCTTCAAAAGACCAACTGATTGAAGAAGTGATGAAATATCGCGCTACTCAATGGTTACATTGGTTTGAAGATGCAGTTGCAGATCAAGGAAACACTCCTAAACAGCGGTTACTGGCAACCTTTGATGTTCTTCAAGATTGGTACGCTCAACCTAACTTCCGGGGTTGTCCGTTTATCAATGCGGTATTAGAAATTGCTGACGCTTCTCATCCCGCTCATCAAGTCTCAGTTGAGTTGCGAGAAGCTATCCGCACTTACATCATGCAGCTAGCATCCCAAGCAGGTGTGCGTGACCCGGCATCATTTTCACAGCAGTATTTGCTTTTAATTGGCGGCGCTAGTTTAATGGCAACGATTGAAGGCAATCCCATTGGAGCGCAATATGCCAGAAATGCTTTGTCTGTTTTGATTGATGCTAGTGGGGCTTAGGGCGTGTTTTGTCACTTTGGTAGAATCCAATCGCCCAAACGCTTACGGAGCTTTATTTTCCACTTTTTAACTAGAAATTTTAGTTTCTGGAGCGAAAATCGCTCTTGATGGTTTTCATACTCTTTGAATGTACGCCTCTACCTGATTACGGTACTGGTAAGGGCTGAAACCATTTTGACTTACACTCATGTTGCCGGGCCAGTCAGTCAAGCTGATGGTAATGTTGTTCAAACAAGCCTTTGGAATAATGCTGGAGCGATCGCCCTTTCTGTCTGTGGCGTACTCATAGCTGCTTTGCTTATGGGAATCTGCCAATCTTTAGCACTGAGATTTCCGCTGTTCAAAGCTCTGTTGTGGATAGCTATGAACGTTTTGGTGTTCTTGATTGCGTCAGTAATTATGATTTTCTGGGTAAGGGGTGCTGGTGGTATGTTTGGTATTCCAGTCTTTTTTGCTGCTTATTCACCAGTGTATGCAGCCATTAGTGGTGTGACCATTCTCCGACTGCGAGCTTAACCCTCTTGTGTCACTTTAGTAGAAGCCAATCGCTGAAAGGCTTTTGGAAACTCAACTTCTGGTTTTTGGCTATAAACTCTAGTTTCTGTTAGTAAATAAAGGCTCAAAGCTTGATTCAATCAAAGGTTGAGATTTTCACTTCGATTATTGTTTTCCAAAAGTGACATAACAGGGTTAAAAAACCTGATTTAAACCTTAATCATGTTGATGATGGTGATTTCAACAATCTTTGTAGGTTCGGATTCAATTTCATAATCTTGATTAAGATTTTGGCATAATCACCGTTCGCAACCCACACCATCCCCATCTCTATCAAACCCATGCGGATCTGGTGGGACAACTCTAAATCTGCGGTAGGGAATATTAGGGCAATCGGCGTTGCATAATAGAGGGATGAGTTGAGGTTGTCTACTGTGCAATGTCCATACTGTGGATCTACGGAAATTAGGAAAAACGGAAAGCGAAGAGGTAAACAAAATCACATTTGTACCAACTGCGA
>JAHHHN010000057.1 GCA_019359325.1 Mojavia pulchra JT2-VF2
AGCGCAGCGCTAAAAGTGAATGATAACGCTTAATGTTGTACCGTCGTGCAACTAAATCCCAAACTGGGTTAGCAACATCAAAATATGTAACACGGTTGGCGGTTTTGGGGGGCGACTCGTACTTAACGGGTTTACCTTTGTCCCAATCAATGCGGGGGAAGTTTGGTTTGATTCGTCCCCACTCCATTGGCTGCCAATTTTTGAAGGGGTCAAGCGACCCAATCCACGTCCCTCCCACCAAGAGATGCTGATACATTTTGATGTATGCATCCGTAACTCGACCTGCATTTTTGCGAGGAATTTTATCGGAGATAAACAGGTAATCGTAAACTGATTCTCCTTCAATGTGGAAGAAGTTGCGCTCGATCAAGGCAGGATGAATAGCGCTGCCCACCGCTAGCTCATGATACTCGACTGCGGTGAGATTATTGGGGTATTTCTGGGAGACTTCGCTTTGGGAAGGGGAAAGCGGCAATAGGGAAGGGGAGGAAGAATTTGCTAACTCTTCCCCTAACCTTTTCCCTTTAACCTTTTCCCTTTCCCCCGTTTTATTAGGGGGATGGCTCATTAGCTTTCGCCCCCTGTAGCAATTCGCTGCAACACTCTGGCTCTTTTCAAGACATTTTGAAAGCGAGTTTCCCCAAAAGAGCTAGTAAATATTCTTTTCCACTTGGATGAAGCATCAGAGTTCAGATGTACGGGCGGCACTGAAACAACCCCCTCAAGTCTACACCCGATAACCTCTTGTATTGGACATTGGTCGTTTTTCACGATTTTTTCCCCTGATTCTTGGTTTACAAGTCTCAGATGGGGTTATTCGCGCTGCTACTGCTTTTTGCTACGAAATTCAGAACTTTTATTAACCAAACTTAATTTTACACAAACTTTTGAATTTCGACAGCCAAAACATACCGCAAGAAATGGACATTTCGTGCGGCAACTCCTATAATAGAATTTGCAGCGCGGATTATACTCTCGGACAAATTAAGCGGTATACAGTCGCCAAACTATAAACACCACTTATTTGTTCCTTCGAGATCAACTACCCGCTCTGAGGTTATATGGAATTTAAGACCCGCACAAAGCGCTACTCCTTAGTGGCGCTTTGTGCGTTAAGTTTTGATATTTTGGTATATTCACCTCCATCTCTCCCTTCAATTAGCTTGATTTTACAGAAGTTCTGCTCTTGTTGTCTCTTACGAGAATTTGATTTTTGGCTAGGAATTGTTTCATCTTTTTAAAGAATTACTCTGAGGTTAGTTACACAGTGAATTAGGTGTAATCATTGAATTGAGATAAAGCAATGGCAGGTAATACCTGAAGGTATTCACTGATGACATTAGTCAATTTATTTCAGTTTTGATTAAAGCGTAATCGGGACAATGCATCTAGAGATGCAGTATTGCTACTTATTGAAGGTAACATTCAGAGCATATAACCTGTAAAAGCTTTTTAAAAGAGGAATATTGTAAACAATTATTGAGAAAGTGTAGATTTTGCTAAAATCTATAGAAAATTTGATTGTAATAAAATGTTAAGAGAGTATGGATTGAGAGTTGCAAAAATCGAATAATTGTGTATTTTAGCGTTGTATCTAGAATGATTACTTAATATTACAAATATATAGTGCAATATGTCATGCTAGACAAAATGCAGCACAACTTAGACGGGAGCTGCTTTCCATTAGATGTTCACTTTGGGTTTTTGTAAGTGTCTAGGAGGATTTTCTTGTAGAGTAAGCTAAGAGAGTAGCTTCTTGTACTTCACAGAATAACTCTAAGGATACATTTATTAAAAATTAATATAAAAGCTTACTAAGCATGAACTCATATAAAAACTTAGACTTAGACATAGATAAAATACTGGAAATTTTGGATGAGCGAGTGCTTCAGCATACCGGAAGGCATTTGCTGAAATCTGAAAGGGTTTTAATTAAAGGGTCTTGGTACGGGAGAGACTATAAGGAGATAGCAAGCAACTCTGGATACAACGCGGACTATTTGCATAGAGAAGTGGCTCGGCAATTATGGGCAATGCTTTCAGAAGTTATTGGTGATGGAGTTCCAGTAAAAAAAATATCTTTGAAAGCAGCTTTGCTTCGATTAGCAAAAAAGAATTATTTTAAGCTAGAAGCCTCCAAACTGGACAACGATTGTTTAGTGGGCAAGACGAGAATTTATGGAGAATTACCCAAAATAGAATCTTTTTATGGTAGAGAAAAGGATATTAGTAAATTAAAAAATCAAATTAATATTTTGAAGCGACGCTGCATAATTATAACTGGAGTTGGAGGAATTGGAAAAACCTCACTAGCAGCAAAATTAGTAGAAGAAATGCTGTTAGAAAATTCCAATTTGTATGAAACTGTAGTTTGGATAAAAATACATTCTTCTATTGACAATTTATTTACTAAATTAATCGACACTTTTAATTTAAAAATAGATAATGAATCTATTGAGGAGCAAACTTTTGAATTATTAAAATACTTCCAATCGCATCGTTTATTACTAGTAGTAGATGGATTTGAAAAGCTAGAGCATGTAGCTAATTTTGATAAGAGATTAGAGTATGAAAAACTATTTATTCAACTAGCAGAGGGAAAACATCAAAACTGTACAATTATAACAAGCCAATTACCTTTGGAAGAAGTTATTTATGCAACTAAAAATCTTCCAATTGACACTTTACGCCTTGAAGGTTTAGAGGAACGTGCAGCTATGCGAATGTTAAATGAAAAAGGGCTATGGGGAAAAGAATGTAAAGAGTTAATTAAAATGCATCGTGGAAACCCATCAGAGTTAGAAGAAGCGGCTGGCAGAATTCATCGGCTTTTCGGAGGAAGTGTAAAAACATTCTTTGATTACAGAACTACTGTGGTTGGGCAACTCCTTCAATCTATGCTACATCAGCAATTTGGACAGCCTGGACTTTTAAGTGATGTCCAAAGAGAAATAATGATTTATTTAGCAGAGTCAACTTCAGAAAGCTCACCTCCAATTCAATTTTCTAATATTATTGAAGCTTTGAAAAAAAAAATAGGTTCAGAAGTGTCAATTGCTGAAGCGATCAGATCAATAGAAATTTTAGAACAACGCTCTTTAGTTGAAACTTATAGAAAATCAGGCAAGCAAGAAGTTAGTTATAGTTTACAACCACTTATCAGAAAATATATCTTAGTTGATCCATTTAATTTGGTACGAAGAAAAACAAGTGTTTTACAAATAAGTAATCCCATCCAGGAGTAAATGTGGTTTACTGCATAAATCACCTTTGCACCCAGCGCCATAATCCTGATAGTGCCGAAAATTGTTTAGCTTGTGGGAATTCTTTGTTAATAAACGGTCGCATTCGTTTGCTGCGTCCGTTACGCTCTTTGGAAGAAGAATTGTATACTAACACAAATGTTTTTGAGGTTGAAGATGTTGGCACCAAGTCGCGTCCAGAGCCTCAAATAAGAGTAATGAAAGTATTAAAGTGGAGCGAACCTAAATTAGTGGAGCTAGTTCAGCGAGAAGCTAGAATTTTGCAACTGATTCAATATCCTGGAATTCCTGAATCGGCTAGGGATGATTACTTCACTTTTACACTGAAGGACACTATTCTAGAATTACATTGCTTAGTAATGCAAAAGGTTGAAGGAGAGAATTTACGGCAACGGTTAAAATCTTATGGGCGAATTTCTCAAAATGTGGCACTCGATTGGTTATCACAGTTAATTCATACTCTTGATATCGTACATAGATCCGGCTTCTTTCATAGAGACATCAAGCCAGAAAACATCATTCATAAGCCTGATGGTAAATTGGTGTTGATTGATTTTGGTGCAGCACGAGAGATTACCAGCACTTACTTAGCAAAAGTTAGTACCAATGGGGGAAGCAGTACAGGATTAGGTAGCGGATACGAAGTAACATCTGTGATCACGGCTTTTTTTACTCCACCTGAACAAATGAATGGTCAGGCAGTACCGCAATCAGATTTCTATGCTCTAGGCCGGACTTTTGTAAATTTAGTTACTAATATGTCATTGATGGATATACCAACAAACGAAAAAACAGGAAGACTAATCTGGAGAAAATATGCGCCGCAGATTGATAAACCTTTTGCTGATTTACTCGATGATTTGATGGCTTCCTCTCCAGGGCAGCGTCCGCAAAGTACTCAAGTAATTTTGCAACGTTTAGAGAAACTACCTCAGCAAATTAAAAATTATAGATTAGCTAATTCTAAAATATTTAAATTTAGTAAATATACATTAGTGGGTTTAGTATTTGCTGGGGGTGTTTTTCTATCTATACCTTTAGTAGCGAACTATTTAGTAGCTCAAGGACAAAAGCTAGAAGCAGCAAATGATTCTCAGGGGGCACAATATTTTTTTAACTTGGCTATAAAAATTAATCCTCAGAGTAATCGCACTATATCAAGTTTTTATTTTGAAAAAGCTGCTCGCAATACCAATACTCTTAAAGTAGCAAAAAGATATTATGAATTAGCAATTAGATATAATCATAGCGATGCAGATGCTTATAGTAATTTAGCTTATATATGTCAGCAATTAAACCAAGATGATTGTGCGATTAAAAATTATGAGAAGTCATTGCAATTAAAGCCTGATAGTTGGGAAGCGCGTTATGGATTAGCACTTTTCTATGATAATAGAGGTATATATGATTTAGCTCAAAATCAATATGAGTTAGCTATCCAAATGAGTAGAGAAGCAATACCAGCCATTAACAATTTATCAAGATTGAAGATTTTAGATGGCAAATATAACGCAGCAATAGCTTTAGCTCAAGAAGGCTTAAAAAAAACTCAAAACATAAAATTACAGTCTACTTTATACAAAAACTTGGGTTGGGCAAAATTAGAGTTAAAGCGTTACGCCGAGGCGAAAGCTGATTTGGAACAGTCAACAAAACTGGATGCTAGGACAGATGCTTACTGTTTACTAGCGCAAGCTCAAGAAGCATTAGGTAAAATTAATGACGCTAGGATGTCTTGGGAGATCTGTTTGACATTTGAGTCTAATCAGCAAGAGGTTCAACAGTGGCGATTGCAAATTTTAAAACGCTTGCTGGGAGATATTGTTCCCAAATCTTCACCCTAAGCCTTTTTTTGGCTCCCTGCTTCTTGTATACTACTAACTAGCAAATAGCTAGATAAGAAATTTTAATGCTAATCATATAAAACATGATAGGCACAATCAAAAGAAGGGTATTCAAAGTTCAAGTTATATTGATCGCATCAATATCAACACTAATTGTTTCAAGCTCGAGTAATGTATGGGGGCAATCTCAACTAATAGCTCTACGTCAGTGTGTTAAAGCTGATGGTAGGGTGATGAGTAAAGGAGATCGCTACTGGCCACCAGGTAGTCCGCTCTGTGCAGGAGATATGATCCACCCAGAGAATGGAGCCACGGTTAAAGTTGCTTGCTATTTAAATCGAAGATTTTTATATATTAATCAACATAACGTTTCCGATCCTGCAAACAAATGTGCGCGACCACAAGCCACTGAGTCAGAGCAATATCAGTGTACAAACCTCAAACCGCAGAATTGTCCTACTGATTTTAAAGGCCCAGGTGATGATACTGTACCAAAACCAAGACTGATTAGCCCTTATATTAGTGATGGCAGTATATTGACTACCCAACCATTGATATCTTGGCGTGCCGTTTCGGGGGCTACTAGTTACACAGTCAAGATAGAGGGCAATGATGTTAACTGGCAGATAAAAGTAAACAATACTGTACTACCATATCCAAAAGACCAACCCCAATTGAAATTTGGGAGTACTTATAGAATTACTGTGTTTGCGTACCAGGGGAACTCTATCATAAGTTACGCTCCTTTATTAATTAGCGTTTTACCAAAGAAAGAGCAATTAGAGATTGCGTCGCTAGTTAAACAAATTAACGAATTTAAAGTACCTCTAGATGAAGCTGCTGTTCGTGACTTAGATACTATATTCATGTCAAAAAATCTGGTGAATGAATCGATAGAGACTTTAAAGGCAAGAGTAGCAGCAAGAAGCCAAAACCCTGAAGTCTATCGAGTACTAGCAGATCGCTATTTAGAGGCGGGTCTACCTGATGAAGCTTTTGATAAATACACAACAGCAGAGAGGTTAGCTAAAAGTAATGGGAACTCAAAGGAATTATCAAAAGTGCAAGATGGTCTGAAGCTGTGGGAATTTATAACCAACTACCAACGAGCAAGAACGGGGCCCAGTAGTAATGATGAGCGTATTTAGGATTTTTTATTAATGTTAGTTGTGCAAGACGCAGCGCTTGTGCTTTGGGAGTACCATTTTTCAATTCTTTATAGAATTCTTCCATTAACAAAGCAGTAGAGTCTGCATCTACTAACCATAAAGTTGCGACAGTGCTACGCGCTCCTGCTTGTGCAGCCACTCCAGCAATTCCTAATGCTGACTTTCGATTGCCCTTTGCAGTTTGACAAGCACTTAAAACTAATAGCTCAATTGCATCTGCATCAGTTTGAATTTTACTTTTTAGTAACTTATCAAACTCTCTAATATTGATTACCTTCTCATAGGCTAGAAGTACTGTCTTCAGGGGGTCAGAACTAAACTGCCCATGAGTGCTGATATGAACGATTGGGAAAGTATTTTTACTTATTTCTTGCTCTAGACGGGAACTAGTAAACTTTTCATCTAGTAGTGTGAGGGAAGATTGTGTTTGACTTTGCACATCTTTTACCTCTTTTTTGGCTTGGTGTATTGGCCTGATGCCTTTAGGAGCGTTGCGATCTAACAAGCTGGGGCTGGGCTTAGATAAAGCAGCGATGAGAGCTGTGAACTGCTTTTTTGATAAAGGTTTGGGAGATCGAATTCTAGAGCCTAGAGTGACTGCAACGCTGTAATGCTCAATCAGATAGTTTTTTCCATCATATAATATGCCCATCGGTATGCTTTGGAAAGATTTATCTAAGATAAATACTAATGTTCCTGATGCGGGTAAATATGATGTTATTGGTGCGATTAAGTTTTCATAAAGTGCTTGAGAAGGTAAGAGAATTTGCTGCACATTAGTAAAAGCGAGTTTCTCATGTTGCAATTTGCGGAGAAGATCAGCAACATGATCTTTAACTAAGTTTGCTTCAACAGAGTGATGATGTAGAGATTTGTCTTGAGCCTGTAGAATTACCTCTACACTATCATCCAAATCAATGATATGAATTATTCCAGAAGCACGACTTAAATTTTGAATTTCATCGAGAGCAATCAGGTCAAGCTTGCCACATTTAAGAAAATTTTCTAACTGCGCTGTTTGTAAACGTTCGTTTGTCTGAATGACTTCTTTGAGATTAATATTAGAATTTTTCAAAAGTAACTTCATATAATTACGGTACACAGGTTCTACTTTTTCTTGAAAAAAGAACTGTATATCTGTATTACTTGACAAGATGCTATCACGAATTTGCGCTAGGTTGTCAATGGCGGACTTGTACATTGTAAGGGCTTTTGTAGCTTTTCCTTGCTTGTTGTACAAGTTTCCTAGCTGTTGTTGCCATTGGTAAGCAATATCTTCCGCTTGAATTGATTGGGCTAAACTTAAAGCTTCTAGAAAATATGCTTCTGATTTATCTGGTTGTAATTTACCTAAAGTGCCAAGACTATAAGACTTTATTCGTTGATTACTGGTACTTCTAGCTGTTTCCAAGGCTGAGTGCCCATATTCAATAGCTAATGAACTTAATGACTGATCTGGAATTTGACTTAAACTATTAGCAAAGTTGAGCTTTGCATAAACCGATTGAGTAGCTGATAATTGAGAAAATGTAGAAGAGTTTTTCAAAACTCTATTAATAGAAGGTTTAATTTGTTGTTGGATTTTATTGCGTACGTCAACTAATTGTTGATTACCTGAATCTAACTCTGCTGTTAACCACTTCTCAAAATCTAACAGTAAGCTTAAATGATGCAGTTGAGATTTCAATTGTGTGACTGGATAATTTGCTGACACCTGATTTACTTGCTGATAAACTTCAAGTGACTTAAACGCTTGTTCTTGAATCATCTCTACAATTTCATTTTTAAAGTCTGGTTCTTCTACTTCGTAATATTTGTTTCGTGTTTGCTGATAAATAGCTTCCTCAGTATTAGCTAACGACAGCAAAATTTCATTAGTATTAACAAAGGGGATTTGTTGAGCGATTGAGAACGTCTTTTCCAAAACGCCCTTTGATTCATCTTGTTTACCAATTAAGCGCAATATATCTCCGAAATTGTGCCATGCAAATAGATCTACTGGCAAATGTTTTTGCTTATCAATCGCTGCTGTTAGTAACTTTGTTAAAGATTCAGTAGAATGCTGTGGTAATATAACACAAATTTTAGTATCTTTATTTAGCCTTAAAGCTTCTACAAGTGCGCTACAAGCCAAACGATTCAAACCTAAACTTTGTAGAGCAAGGTTTTGGTTAATTAAGCTACCAGTAACACCCTCTTCATAATTAAGTTGGCGATAAAGTTGTGTGGCTTGTTTCCAAGTTTCAAGTGCTTCCGTTGCCTGACCTTGATTTAATTGCTGTTGACCTTTTTTAGTCAGTAGGCGTGCCAAGTTCCGTTTTTGTGCTTTTTTATTTACAGATTGAGCTTTGATGATAGATGGTTTGCTGACAACTGTAACCAGCCCTAGAATACTTGAGAATATATACTTAAACCAATCTCGGCGTTTGATCATTGCTGTTTGTTGTTTCTAGTAATATTTATTGATGCATTTGTTTCCTCAGAACACAAACTAGCAGACAATGGAGCATAGGATATCCCTGAATTAGCTTCTGCCGTTAAAATGATATTTCCATAAGAATCTTTTATCCAACCTTGTGCTTCTATATGCTGGATTGGTTCTTTAGTTATTAATTTTGGTTCTTCTAAATTATTAATAGTTTGATCTAAAGGGAAGTTGTCTTGCCAAGTTGGTTTAATAGGTGGAACATCCGTAGGGCTGAGTGGCAATCTGTCAACACCAGTTATGATAAGTTCAGTTTCCTCGAAACCTGAATGCTCGTGGCAGTTCGACGTTATTTCAGGACTTGCATGAATTGCTTCTGGTGCTGCTTTAATGGCGTGAGAATCAAGGGGAAAACCGTTGATTTTAACTTGACCATTAAGTCCAAATTGTGAACTGGACTGAACTAAGCTATTGCGAGAAAAAAAGAATCCATCACGAACATTTATTTGGATATTTCCGCCGCTTCCTTCAAAAGCGTTGGCTGTAATAACGCTATTTCCCAAGCTAAATAAAATATCTGTATCAAGGGTAATGTTTCCACCATCTCCATTGGAGCCTTGTTGTCCAGCAGTTGCAGAGATGATGCCATTATTTAATAGAACAAATTTTGAGTTGATATCAATATCGCCTCCCTGACCGACAGCAGTAGTTGCTGTTATACCTCCGTTGTTCGTAATGTTGACCGTGTTGGCATTAATATATACTGTTCCTGCATTGCCAGAGCCGTCATTTTTAACGTTAATAAAAGCACCGTCTGCAACATTTAAATTGTTAGTATTAATTATTATCTCTCCAGAATCTCCTTTAGGTATTGGAGGTAATCGGTATAATTTTTGAAAATTTTCATTAAAAATAATAACTGATGCATTTATAAGGCTGGGATAAGTATAACCTAGTACCGTACCTATCAAATTTATAGAATCAGAAGCGTTAATGATGAGGCTTTCAGCTTTACCACTCGCTCTAGTAGAATTGTTAATTACTCCACCGTCTCTAAGCGTTAATTTTTTTGTATTAACTGTTAACTTACCACTATTACCAGTACTATAAGTAGCGCTTATTAAGGAGCTTGGAGTAAAGACATTAGGTACTACTCCAACAAGCTCTATAGAATTATTAGCGCTTACAGTTACATTTCCTCCATAACCATCTCCAAGAGTTAAAGAACCGATAATTCCTCCATCTTTTGCGGTTAGATATTCTGTTTTTAATACTAAATTTCCTGCTTTTCCTGATCCAGAAGCTCTAGTAAGAACAGTACTAGAAAGTGGTTGAGAAAATTGCAAACCCTCTTGTAGGTATCCTAATACTTGAGTAGATTCAGAAGTATTCACAATCAGATCACCACCTCTACCAGTACCAAAACTAGAAGTTAAAATTTCCCCTCCAGTTTGTACAATCAAATTTTTAGTTGATACTGTAAGATTGCCGCCATCTCCAGAGCTAAAAGCTCCAGTAACAATATTGCTAGGTAGCTGAACAACGGAAGAAGAACCTCCAGCTATGTTAATGGATTCGGAAGTGTTGACAGTAAGATTACCTCCCTTCCCAAAACCGTAAGTTTTAGCAACTATTGCTGCTCCATCCTGAAGAATTAGATTTCTAGTTGAAATTTCAATTCTTCCTCCATCCCCTGCTAAAGTTTCATTAATAAAACTAGTAGGAATTACTCCATTTGGAGAAGTCCCTCTAAGTCTCAAGTATTCAGAGGCATTTACGATAATGTCGCCTGATAATTTATTACCTTGGTTCTGAATTAAAAATATTGAGCCACCTGCAAGCTCCACCTCAGCACCTTGTGCTTGAATAAAGCCACCATTAAAACCACTGGTATCTGCTATTGACTGTTGAAGTAGTTGAATACTTTTGAAGCTTAACGCTTTTTCATAATTTAAAATCCAACCATTAGTAGCTGGATAGAGGTCTACTATCCCTTCATTAACACTACCTAGTTCAATCCTACCTCCACTTGCTTCAAGCTTTCCTCCGTCTAAAACTACGTTGCCACCAACTAATGCTAAAGTCTTTCCTGGGTTGACTCGCAAGCTATTTGAGCTAAGATTTCTAATAATCGCTGAAAATGGATTATTGAGAGTCAGATTGTGCCCTGTGCCTTGCACTTGAATTGTACCTGGATTTCCATCAAATCCTAAACCAAGAGGTGCGCTTATTGTTAGTAAAGGCTTAGTTTGCGGAGTTTTCGCATTAAATTCGTTACCATCAGCAAAGTTGATCCTGCTAGCAGTAGTAGCTAAGAAAGAGCCATTGATATTTAGACTGGCATTGGGGCCAAAAAGAATCCCATTAGGGTTAATCAGAAATAAGTTAGTGTTACCGTTAGCTTTGATTAAACCATCAATATTTGAAATGGATGACCCAGTTACTCGACTAATAATATTTTGAACATTTAATGCATTATTAAAGTACGCAGTGCTATTTGTAGATATAGAAAATTGCTCGAAGCTGTGAAATAAGTTGCCTCCCGCTTGCATTCCTCCAGTAATATTGCTAGTATCGCCTTGTAGATTGACTATAGAATTAACAGGTAATGTGTTATCTGGGACAATCTGTGCAATTGCCGTTGAAGATAGTAACACATAAGACATAAAAGCTAAATGCTGAGAAAAAACAAAAAAAATATTTAAAAAATCTTTCATCTTAGTACTCAATTAACCTTTGAACTAAGTCCAGTAAAAAAGACTTCTTTGTTGTAATTAAGTTGGTGATGTCACATTCCGACAGGAGATAAATAAATTTTAATTTTAGGGTGTTACATCCCGACGAAATACAAATAAATTGCCTGTAGTGCCTCGTCCTATCCTTATTTCTTGATCTAAGTAGGAAGTTATCCACAAAGCTTCCTTTTGTAGGAATTCTAATACTGGTATTTTCAACTCAGGCAAACTCAAATCAGACAGACCAAAGGGTTTTATTACTTGTATGGAAAATAAGTCAAAAGACACTGTGGCTGTTTTCTCATCTGCGCCACACTTCCAATGTCCATCAGCCCGTAATTGCCACTCACCCAAAACAGGTAATTCAAGTTTAGCCTCGTTGGAGGCAGAAATTGTTTCAATATGGCTTGCAACTAATCTTTGCCACACACGTTTAATTTTAATTACTCCCAAAAAATCTGGAGTTGATGCGATTTGGCGTGTAACCACCGTTCCGTTAGAGGCGTAAACTAGTTGCCAATTACCGAATAAAGAACCAAAATATTGAGGTTGGAGTGGGCGTGGAATGGGATTGATGCGCTCTAACTGTCGCACAAGTCTATCAACATGCTCGTCAGAGGTTGGAAAGAGGCTTTGCTGCATTCCTAGTATCTCTATGTGTTGCAAAAGCTCAGTTTTTAAGGCAAATCTTGCCGCGTCATCATCTACCATATCTTAACTCGTTTTAATGCGTGTCTAACTTGCTGCCAGCAGCAATTACTAGTAATCAATAATGCTTGAACCTTATCAAAACTCAAGTTTATAAAACACAAACAAACACATAAATAAAATTATCCTTGGATAAAGAAACATATAGTGTCCTAAATCATTCGTGAACATCTCTGTTTACTCTCTCGATGACCTTTGCATTCCTGTAGTTGGTTAAAAAATAAATTTTCACAATTCAGATAGGATTGCTATAGATAACTTCTTTGTTGTTGCTATTCCTGTATTTGTCATTTGCCAAATAATTTCAGCGCAATCTCTAATAGTACCTTATAGGACAATTCCGATAAGTATACAGCAATAACCAACATATTCAATACTCTCGCAGGTAGGAAAAATATTGTTGTAAGGTTTGTTAGCTTGATAACAAGCATTTTAGCTTTTACAAGCTGGGCGACTTTTCAAACACCCTCTTACACTTGTCGATACTCCCAGATATGAATCCTTACAAAAATGATTTTATATTATAACTTCCAGAAGGCGATCGCCCAGGCTACATCATAGCCGAGGGCCATTAGCGTCGTTTTAACGCAGCCGTCCGGCATCTCGCCCTGGTCTTTAGCGAGAACCCACAGCCCACCGAATGATCGCACGTTCTCGATTCCTGTCGTTTTTTCAGAGGGTCGAGGCTATAGCTACTAGAGGCATTTCTATACAAGAATAAAAGTTACTACACAAATTTCTAATCCCTGCAAATTTTTCAAATAAATATATAACTAACGGCAATAAAATACTGAGAATAGTTCAGGTTATCTAAGGCTTGAAGTATTTGTGTATGACAACTATTGCCACTCAGACAAAAGCACGGCTAGCTGTTGCAACTATCGATAGGGAGAATACTAATCAATCACAAAAATTATCCACTCTGATGTCTCGCCAGATGTCAGAAACCTGCCAGCCAGAGTTGCCAATAGATTGAACTGGAGGATTATCAATTAATGGGATATAGTTAGGTTCTATTGGCTCTGGAGTGATTACTGGTTTCTCATCAACCATAGGTGCTGAAAAATTAACGCTATCAGTTTGAAGAAGTTCATCCTCAGCTTGTTCCATTTCCTTCATCTTCCTCAGGGTGAGTTTTTCAGATTTTTTGATGATTTTCATATGCATAAAAGTTAAAAAACAGGTGATGAAAAATTAAGCAATTACGCTGATGCTTTTGAGGCCAAGAGTCCGTCATGAAATGAAGTTGCCTGACTCCCCAGCGATCGCTTTTTCAGGGCGGAAAGCCCCTCAAAGACACGCTTTATCGTCCTAGAGAGTTGCAACTTTATTACTGAACAGATGCTAATATAACCTTTCCACAAGCTTTAGAGAGGTTTATAAAAAGCTATGGTGGACTTGAATAACAAAAACTGCACAGAATAAACAAGATACAGTAAATCGAGCAAAAATTCGAGTACTTCATTCAAGAAAAAAATTGATAAATGAAGTACATCTGAGGATTTAACCTCTTAGATGTCAGTAAGATTTCAGAAATTTTGACACGCTAACTGCAAGCGAAGCTCTGTCAACTCATTCCCCACAATCAGAAAATGCACTCGATACTCTTCTCGGTAAACTATCGAGCCATTTTGGTGTAATTCTAACTTGGTACTCTTTTGCTCAAGATATTTGGCATCAGCCATGAGAGTTTCTAAAACTCTTGTTTGTAACAAGTGTGCGTTCCAGATAACGATTACACTTTGCTTCCTTCTGTAAAGCCCATATTCGATTTGATGAAGATAACGCACATTTGTATAAGTTTGGCGACGTAAGGGGAAACCTCTTAAAGCGTTTGCTATTTTAAAATAAAGGGATTTACACTCGGAGAAATAAAATTTGGGATAATCTACAACTACATCTGCGACATCAATGAAGAGAAAGTGTTCATGATGTTGGCAATAAGCTTTAAGAGTTTCGGATTGTTCTGGTGAGGTGGGAATAATGTAGTTAAAGACATCTATCGGTAGTAAATCATGAGATAAAATATCTTTAAAAGTCGCTTTCATCAATTTCTACTTCCAATTTTTGAGAGAGATTATGTAAAGCTTCAGCAATATTTTGCAATGCGTCTTCATAGATGCCGCCGATGGCATTCTCATCAGACACGCTAATCTCAGTCAGTTTTAAAGCGTATTCAATTAGTTTGTCTGGGGTCAAAGTGTATTCTTGGACTGCGTTGAGCTTGAGGATAAACTTGAGGTGGGATAAGAATCTAGCACGTATAGCATCATCCCTTTCTCCAAGTCCTAAGTTTCCGAATTCGTCAGAGTATTTGCCATCAGGAAACTCGATAGATTCACCTTCTGGAGAATCACCCTGGTTTGCTTTAAGAAAATCGGTTATCGTTTGGTTAAGCATAGGCATAACACCAAGAGCTTTTGTAGCAACCCTAAACTGAAATCAGTAGGATAGAACAAATATACTACTAAGGTGTAACTCTTGAGTAAAACTTTGCTAGAAATTAGCAAAATATTGGCTCATATCCCTAAAATAAGCAGCAAATAACCCAATTTCAGTAAAAGGCAGAATTGATAAAATACTTATATCTGCATTTGTACTCAGTGCAGCGATCGCTCCATTGGCACACAGAATTTCACAGCGAAGCGATTGCGCGTGCCTCTGGCAGAGGAGCTACGCTAACGCGGAAGCCTGTCCCGCAGGGACTCAGCGAGTGCTATTCGGCAATCGCTCTTGAGTCCAATTTTAGCCGTACCTTTACCCCACGGTACTAAATACTAAGTCTTAAAATATCTCCTTACATTTTTGCAGCTATAACTGCTGGGGGTTTGGCTATACAATAATAAAAACTGACTACAAAATTTTATAATTTCAGTAAATATTTCAGCCAGATATGTATTGCAATTAACTACTGGAAGAGTTCAGGCTCCCCAACACATCAAGTACTTATGTGCGACAACTATTGCAACTCAGACAAAAGCACGGCGAGTTGTTGCAACCGATAATATCAATCACACAAACCATCAACACGTAACTCACGCCAGATATCAGAAGCTTGCCAACCGCCAGAGTTAGCAACAGATTTGATTGTGGGATATTCAAGCACCGGAGCGTAGCTAGTGAAATATTCTGGGGCAAGGCTTTCTACATCTACATCTGGCTGCTGCTCAATAACAGGTTCGGAAGTAATGGCGGTATCAACTGGAGAAACTTCCTCTGGTGCTGGCTGTCTAGCAAGTGATTTCTTAAGAGTTAGGATTTCAGATTTTTTGGTGGGTTTCATGCCTTGATAATGATTTTGGGCCAGGGAGACAAATGTAACATTAAATCGAAACCAGGTTAATGCCCCATTGTTAAAGATAATGTAATTTGTTCGGACAGTTAAATAAAGTAATTGACGGTAAATGCAAAGATATAAGAAGTGAATAAAAACCCCAACCACAGTAAAGGGATGGGGAATAGGTAAAATAAGATTATTACCATGATCATACAACTAAATACCTGTTCAACCACCTTCACACAGGAGGTGGGGCAATGAACAAACCTCCCTCTCGCAAGAAGGTCACTCCTACTGCTTCTAGCAAACCAAAGCCAGCAGTGAAGCCACCGCTAGACCAGCAGGTGCAGGACAATCCAGGCTCAGTTACTGTTGATGTGGCAGCGCTTGAAGTTCCAGAGTTGACTTCTGAGGAGCAGCGCGATCGCCTGCATTTGGAGCGCAAGGTAGAACACGCTTTTTATGAAGCGGGGAAGGCACTCATGGAGTTGCGCGATCGCAGGCTGTACCGTTCCACGCATAAAACATTTGAGGAGTATTGCCGGGATCGCTTTGGTTATAGCCGCCGCCAGCCTTATCTTTTAATGGATGCGGCAGTAGTGTTTGAGAATTTAAAAGAAAAATGTGATCCATTGGATCACATTTTGCCTACGTCGGAACGACAAGTGCGGCCGATGATTCAACTCGAACCCCAAGAGCAGCAGGAAGTTTGGCAACAAGCAGTAGAAGTTGCTGGCAATAAAATTCCCTCTGGTCGCATAGTCCAAGATATTGTGGACAGAATTCGTGAGCGTACTCCTATCCCGAATCCCTACAGAGTTGGTGAAATCTGCATTCTCGTACCCAAAGATAACCCAGACTTGAGAGGCAAAGGTGGTTTTTGGGGCGTGGTCACTCACGTTGGTGAATACAGTTGCACACTCCAGACTTGGGATGGCGACTATACAGTAAAAATCGAACACCTGAAATCACTGGAACTGCTGGATGAGGATTGCCTCTTTATGGAGCAGTTATGTATGCGATTGCGGCAGTTGAATGCAGTGGCCAGCCGTGACCCGTCAGTAGATTGGCTGTTGCAGGGGTTGGGCAAACAAGCCAAACCTTATTTATCTTCGTTGCAGGCGAAGCTACTGGCGGCGGTGGAGAAGGAGTATAAGATTGAGTGGAAGCAGAAGAGGTGATAATGCGGCAAACATTCACTGAATTTAATGCAACAAATAATTTGTGTCTTCAAGACCATGCATAAAGTAAATTCGTCATAACTTCTTAAATAGCAAAAATATGACCAAACTCATCTTGATTACGGGCGTAAGCAAAGGTCTAGGTTACGCTATGACTGAAGGTTTTATTAAACAAGGGCATACTGTGATTGGTTGCGCTCGTTCATCAGAGGCGATTGAAAAACTACGCCAAAAGTTTAGTGCGCCCAATGATTTTACAATTGTAGATGTAGCAAATGAACCACAAGTAGAAAAATGGGCAAACCATGTACTGGGCAAATATGAACCACCAGATATAGTCATTAACAATGCGGCAATAACAAATTACCCAGCACCTTTGTGGCAAGTACCTTCAAACGAGTTTTCCCAGTTGATTGATATCAACATTAAAGGAGTAGTAAATATAATTCGTCACTTTGTACCAGCAATGGTGAAAAAGCAAAGAGGTATTATTGTTAACTTCAGTTCTGGCTGGGGACGTTCTACTTCACCCGAAGTTGCTCCATACTGCGCTTCCAAGTGGGCAATAGAAGGATTAACTCGTTCTTTGGCACAAGAATTGCCGGCGTTGTATGGCAGCAATTCCTCTCAATCCAGGGATTATTCATACAGATATGCTTTCTATTTGCTTTGGAGAATCAGCTGCTAATTATACATCTGCGTTTAATTGGGCATTGAAAGCTGTTCCATTTATTCTGAAGCTAAAACCTAAAGATAACGGTATTCCCCTAACTGTTCCTGGATAAAGGTTAGCACTGGAAAACTCAAATAACAGTGCAGATGTACTATAGTGGTTAGAGATTTCTCAAATAAAAAACGAATCACCAATTTTTCTAATAGACTTGTCGCAAGTATAAATGTGTAATGCCTCAACAACTAAACAGATGCGGAAGATTATCCATGTGGATATGGATGCTTTTTACGCATCGGTAGAACAGCGGGACAATCCGCAATACCGAGGTAAACCATTAGTTGTTGGTGGCAGTCCAAATCAAAGGGGTGTGGTAGCAGCAGCCAGCTATGAAGCAAGAAAATTCGGTATCCACTCAGCCATGCCATCAGTAAGTGCGCTCGCTCGTTGTCCCTCCCTTATTTTCGTGCGACCGAGATTTGATGTCTACCGAGAAGTTTCTGCCCAAATCCACGTAATATTCAAACGCTACACCGATTTAGTTGAAGGGGTAGCTTTGGATGAAGCATACTTGGATGTGACCGAGAATAAACAAAACATCCCCTATGCGTCCACCATCGCCAGACACATCAAAGCAGAAATTCTAGAACAAACAAAGTTAACAGCAACGGCAGGCGTGTCAATTAATAAGTTTCTGGCAAAGATGGCATCAGGACAGAATAAGCCGAATGGATTAACGGTGATTCTACCCCAGGATGCTGAAGCTTTCGTGGAAGGGTTAGCGATTGAGAAATTTCATGGAATCGGGGAAGTAACAGCAGCGAAAATGCACTCGCTCGGCATTCATACTGGTGCAGATTTGAAAGCGCGCTCGCTTGCTGAGTTAACACAAAATTTTGGGAAGGTGGGGCATCATTACTATAAGATAGCTCTAGCAGAAGATGATCGTGCAGTTGAGCCGAACAGAGTCCGCAAGTCGGTTGGTGCAGAAACATCATTTGCGGTAAATTTAAGTGATCGCGCTCAAATGCTACACGAACTCGAACAAATTGCTTCTTTTGTCCAACAACGGCTTGAACAGAACTCCACAAGGGGACGCACGTTAACTCTAAAAATCAAGTTTTCTGATTACCAGCAAATCACGCGCAGTAAGACTCTACCTAATTACACCCGTGATTTAGAAACTATCATTACAACAGCGACAGCACTGTTTAAAACAGTTGAGTTAGAAAATCGCAGCATCAGATTGTTAGGGATTGCATTGTCTAATCTGGAAAACGCGAAACAAACACAAGTGATTCAATTGCCACTGTTTGAAGGCAGTGGTGAATGAGTTGTAACCAATCTAATAATTACTAGAGTAGAAAAACTCGCAGCCATTTGGTACAAATGTATTGTAGGCTGAAAGTTGAATTATGCAGCTTCTGTGGTTTCGGCGAGATTTGCGGCTAACTGATAATGAGATTGTGACATTGGCAAGCGCTGACGGTGCAGCAGTTTTACCATTGTTCATTATTGATCCTTGGTTTTATACCTGGGCAGATGTGGGAAAGGGGAGAGTCAGGTTTTTGTTTGAGTCTTTGTCCAACCTTGACTATAATCTGCACAAATTAGGAAGTAAATTGTACTTATTTGAAGGCAATTCCACAGATATTTTGCAAGAGTTGACTAGACAATTAATAGACTGTGGGTATAGACCAAAGCTTTGGTTTAACCGAGATGTGCAGGTAGAGTATGGAATTAGTCGAGACAAAAATGTCATCGATTTCTACAAAGAATTAAAACTTGATTACCACGTTGGGTTAAACAACTTTCTACAATTGGCAGAAAAGCGTGATGAGTGGTTTGAGCAATATTATAGTTACCAAAGACAACCCCAATATCAAACACCTCAAATTATCAATACACCGAATTTCAACGTCAACGTACCGCAGTTAACATTTGAAGAACTGAAACAGAAGTACTCTCATTTTTGGGCAGTAGAGAAAGTTTACTTTCCAGGAGGAGAAACGCAAGCAATCTCTACATTAGACTCATTCTTGAAGAGTAGATATCAAGGATATCACTGGAAGCTATCACGTCCAATGTTGTCACAGATGGGTGCAACATCACATTTATCTCCGCATCTGACTTTTGGAACTATTTCTGTTCGCAGTGTTTATCAAAAAACTAAAGCCTTAGCAGAAGAACTGAAAAATCAACCCAAGGCAGACTTTTCATTAAAAGCATTCCGGGAGCGTTTGCGTTGGCATGATAGTTTCACTCAAAGGCTGTATTTTCATCCTGAGATAGCCTACAGCAATCGCTACAGGGAGTTTGACCAGATATATACACCAGAACCGCTATCACCAGCTAAACAAAAATTATTTCAGGCGTGGCAACAGGGAATGACAGGTTTTCCACTGATTGATGCAAGTATGCGCCAACTAAAAACGATGGGCTGGATGAACTTCCGTATGAGGGCAATGTGTGCCACATTCTTGACAATTAACTGTGGAATTTCATGGCACCACGGGGCTAAACATTATATGAATTATTTAGTAGACGGTGATTTAGCGATTGATAATTGGCAATGGCAAATGCAAGCAGGTGTAACCAATCCATTAAGCGATACTTTTAGAATATATAACCCCAACAAAAATATTGCAGAAAAAGACCCAGATGGAAGTTTTATTTATCATTGGATACCGGAACTAAAGGGATACACCTTACCAGACATTCTTGCTGAAAAATACATTATTCATAGTTCTTATCCTCAACGGGTTTTAGATTGGTCAAAGACACGGAAGATAAATGGAAAAATTGTTTCTGATTTACGCAAGCAAACCAAACAGCGATTAATAAACCAAGGAGGAGATGAATATGAAACTGCTGTGGTTGCCAAAGAAACTGTAGATAAATACTGGCAACATAAAGATAAGGAGTACCAACAATATCAGCATAAGCTTACCCAGACAGAATAAAAGCGATGGCTACGCCAACCTCTGGCGGGGAAGAACGCACCAGCCACTCCTAATTGAGTACAATTCTTCAGTAGAACCGAAGCAAAGCCCAGAGAAAGTAATTGAGTACTAGTTCATCCACCCCACCCAGCCGAAAACTAAAGATTACGATCCTGACAGTAGGTTCGGTGGGCGATGTGTAACCATACTGCGCTTTAGCCATTGGCTTGAAACGTGCGGGGCATAGTGTAACAGTGGCAGCAAACGAAAACTTTGAACCATTTGTGAGGCAGTTCGGTTTGGAGTTTGCAGCGCTCGCCGGGTTATCTTTTTCAACGAATTATGGAACCAGAGCATTAACTCTGAAACTACCAAATGGCTCAAGTTAAAATTGATACGTTTGTTTGTATTAATGACCAGATTCTAATCGTCTTCTACACCCCCGGACAATGTTGGCAATTTCGCGTGATTAGCCGCAGTCTTAGCGTATTTGGGGAGCAAAAATTGTACTATAGCGCAGAAGCGGCACGGAGGACTGGGCTGGAGTGGCTCAGGGATGAAGGGTGATGAGTGCGATCGCCTCAAGAATTATTTCTGATTAACTACACCAAGATAGCCTGTAGAGCAGCGTTAGCAGTGCGTTGGTGTTCATGAGAGCCGCGTCATTCCAGTAGTAGAATCAACCGCGATCAAGTAGGGCGATCGCGCTGATTGTGGGTTTTGGCTTGGCGCAGCAAGTGTAGAGAAAAAAGTTGCCCAATCGTCAAAACCATAGACATAGCCTTGGTTGTAGACATTGCGAATATTTTGATAAGTAATCCACAGTGATCTAAGCAAAACACCCACTCTCACGCAGGTAAGGCGATCGCTTAATTATAGGTTTCGACCTAGTGCAGCAAGTGTAGGGAAAAAAGTGTCCCAATCGTCAAAACCAATGGCTAGCCTTGTTTGTAGACATTGCGAATATTTTGATAAGTAATCCACAGTCATATCAGCAAAATACCCACACTCACTCAGGTCTAGCTTATGCTTGACTATCGGTTTCGACCCCGGACTGAGTGTAGGCAGATGGGTGTTGGGTTAAAAGGTGCTTTCGTGCTTTGCCCCAGATTGACCGAAGAGGCGGAGGGGCGCTTTGCTGGGAGCAGGGGGAGCAATAGAAAGTCCCGAAGCCGTGTGAAGCGGAGCGGAACATGGGTATCAAGCCCTGCCCTTCCAGGGCGCTCTTACTGGGGCGAAGTACAAGCTACGTCTGGTGTTTTCCCCCTTGCCCCCTGCTAAGAGCTCCCCTGCCTCTTTTGACAAAGTTTCAAACCTTAATAATAGGTATTAGAGGAGAAAGAGCGAATGCTGGCTTGAGGTGCGATTCGATGCTTATACCGTGCAGTGATAGCAGAATTTGAAAGTCCCGCTAAAGTCTGTACAGTTGAGATATCAACACCAGCATTTAACAAATCGCAAATGAATGTACGCCGGAGAGCGTGAGGCGAGAATGGTTCTATACCAGCAAGTTCACCCCGCTTGTGTAAAATGAATAACACTGCTTGGGGTGTGAGCCGTTGGTGAACTACACGCCCAGACTTGTTAACTTGACATAGTAACGGGCCATCTCTGGCAGTTCTGATGTCAATCCAATCATTAACTATGGCGATCGCACTCTTAGATAAATAAACAGTCCGGTCAACTCTTGGGTGAGCAGAGCGAATTTTGATTTCTCCATCAGGATGAAAATCTTTTTTATCCAGCCCAACCACCTCAGCCCGTCGCAGTCCAGCACCGCGAAGGAGAGCGATGAGTGCAGCATCTCTAAAACCTGCTGGGGTGAGATCGCTAAAACAAGTGTGCATCAAAACATCAATCTCATCCCGACTCAGCACCCGTCCGCTCCCTTGTTTTGACACTTTCACACTCTTGATGTCAACAGCACGGGCATAATCAATCGCTTTGATCAACCCGAAGCGTAGAGCTTCCCTCAAAACTCCTCTTAAGGCGCATAGTATCCGGTTAACTGTGGCTGGCTCGTAATTTTTGATGAGTGCGGCGCGAACAGCATTGGTGTGTTTGTAGCGCAATCCTGACCAATCCAAAGTCAGATAGTCAGCTTGATTATGGGTGAGCAATTGAGCAATCAGGTTGAGCGAGTGCTTCATTGTCGGTTGTGAACCCGGACTTAGTTTCGAGAGATAAACAATTGCTGGATGTTGGGTCAAACGTGGCGAAATCGTCAAAACCAATGGTGTAAAAGAGTTGGTAGACATTGCGGATCATAATCTTCTCAAAAATTATATTCTGCACAGTTATATTTTGATAAGTAATCCACAGCCATATAAGCAAAACACACAGCCTCACTTAGGTCTAGCTGACGCTTCATTATCAGTTTCGACCCCGGACTGAGTGTAGACAGATGGGTGTTGAGTTGAAGATGGCGAAATCTTCAAAACCAATGACTAAGCTAGTCATTGATAGTTCTCCAGCAGATTTGCGCTCGCAAGTTAAGTTAATACGCCTGGCTCCTCAAAAAATAGAAGGGCAGTGGTTGCTAGGGCAAACAAACCAAGAAACTCCTGAAATTAACCAAAAACAACTGAAAGTAGCTCTAGACAGAGTTTTCCATTCCCAACAGCATACTAGGGCAGTAGTTATTGTTTATCAAGGTCAGATTGTTGCCGAACGCTACGCACCTGGTTTTTCCGCTCAAATGCCTTTACCTGGGTGGTCGATGACCAAGAGCGTAATTAATGCACTGGTGGGAATTCTGGTGAAGGAGGGTAAACTATCGCTTTCCGATAAAAATCTGATGCCAGTATGCTCTCTAGCCCAGATGAGAATGTTGAACTTGTTAGGGAAAATGCTGTTGAGTTAGTCACAAGTTTGAAGAACGAAACTCTTAAAGGCATTTGGCTGTGTGGTGGGGGGGATTTAGCCACAACGCTTTTTGCTCACAAATTAATTGATCAGTTAATCCTGAAAATCAATCCATTTTTGATGGGTTCAGGCATCCCACTTTTTTCTGGAGTAATAGGGCAAACTGCTTTAGAACTTGTCAACAGCAATATCTATGAAAACTCAGTTGTGCTACTCGATTACAGGGTGAAGTAATTAAGTAAGTTATTGAGCCTCGATAGTTCTGTTCAGCCAGTAAAACTCCAGTAGCCTCAGCCTTCAATAACCTGTCGCTGCATCACATAACGCCGATGAACTTTGTTTCCAAATTGTTGAGGTGGTGCTATGCGTACCACTTCAAAACCCAACTTCTGCCAAAAAGCAAATCCCAACTGATTTTCTTCCAGAACAGCTAAAAATACGAATTGGGCTTCTTGTTGAGCCAGCCATTTTTCGTATGCTTTGTAAAATTGAGAGCCATTACCCTTGGCTCTGTATTCTGGAGCCAACATCATTAACCCTATCCACCAACTTTTCTCATCAGGATAATGCCGAATAGTTTCGAGAACTCCGATAAGGAAATTATGTGAATTAAACAGACCAAAAATGAATTTATCTTCTATATTTTTACCTAAAGGTAAAGCGAGAAACTCATCAGCGGCAGCAGACGCAACAGGCGGGTGCCCATCTGACAACAAGGTGTAGTCAGTACATTGTTCGTAAAGATGCTGAAGAATTGTTGCATCGCTTGGATTTAGTTTTTTTGCTATGTACTCAGAATTTTGTAGTTCAAATTGGATGGAATTATTCATACCCTTCAGCTTAACAAGCGTGCTATTCGGCAAAGGCTGTGAAG
>JAHHHN010000058.1 GCA_019359325.1 Mojavia pulchra JT2-VF2
TTGGTTTTCTTCTTTTGGGGCAGTAATGGCTCTATGAATTCCCACTCTTTGTCGTTTAAGCTACTGGAATATGGCATTTATTTTTGATCTTAGCTCGTCGTTAAAGATCCCAAATGGATTCTATAAGCCACATTCTCATAAGTAATTGTCTCACCATTAGCGCAGCGGCGATCGCTGTTGTTATCCTTCCATTGGCAACACCGACTCACTGAGCAAGGCGTAAAATTCCGGGACAGCTGCTTCCACTTGCCGTAACTCACTTGCTGCAAGTTCTTCCAACTCCAACACCGTCTCCCAGCGCAAATCAGTTGTCCATCGCTTAAGGATGGTTTTAATCGCGTCTACTCCTTGGGCAATGCCAGAGCGAAGGGTTTCCACGCAATGAAGTAGTGTAGTGCGATCGCACTCTGGAGCAGGGGGGCAGGGGAGAGGGGGAGCAGGGGAGAAAGATTCTTGCCCCTCTGCCCCCCTGCCCCCCTGCTTCTAAAGAAGGCGTAGTATCCCCCCCCTGACAATGGGAGATCCCTATACAATCATGGGGGGGGGTGGATACGGTGGTACTAAAAGGCTCAACTACATACCCAGCGTGGATTGTAGTAGTCTGCCAAGTAAACTTTGCGTGGTGGCAGGCTGGGGAGGCTGGGGAAGCTGGGGGGCTGGGGAGGGAGGAATTTTCTCCCCCTGCTCCCCCTGCTCCCCCCGCTACCTCTGCTCGACCTACACCGCAAAATTGGATCGGTGAACTAGTAGCCTGCTGTGAGCGTTTGGTGACACGATGAGCAATGACCTGCAATGCAAATTCCAATTGAGACTTTGATAACGAGTAAACTTTCACCTGTTGACCACGTTTACCCTGCTTACGGCAGGTCAACTTTAACCCCAACTGCTCTAATAAAGTCGCCAGTAGCCATATCGGTTCACAATCAACAGGGACAGTAAACCCAAGAATTGCTTTAATATGAGCAGCACAATTTTTGGCTCGCGCTGTCATATTTAACAGTTCGCTGTCAAGTGCAGTAACTTCGCCCCCGGCAATTAAACTTTTAAGAATGTCATGTAGTCCCAAGTTGAAACGGGCCAGCCACGGAGCAGAGTAATTGCCCCAATCAATGCACAAAGGTAAATTGTCCCGTTCGGCACGGTCTTTATCTGTGACAATGGTGGGTGGACTGGGGTATTCTCGTCCGGTGGCATCGTCTTTAATGAGTCCATCAGGTTGAGATGAAATTGCCTCAAGATCCGCGATCGCTCTAATTAAGCGACCGCCATCATCTAGTTCAACAAGTTCGGGTGTAACTTCCATGCCGTAAGCTGAGTGAATGCGGTATTTCTCACACTCAAAAACTTCAATCGGGGGCAGGTAATCTTTACTTTGGCGAGTGCGGTACTCACCGGCTGTAATATTATTAGCTCTGGCAACAGCCGAGTTGTAGGCGATGTCCAAAGCAGCAGCAGCTTGTTTAAGACGTTCGGTAGCTTTCGCATCATGCTCAGTATCTACTGAGACTATGGAATTGCCCATTTCAGTGAGTAGCGAACGCAAATCATCACGTAGATTATTGAGACAAGAGTGACGGTTAGCTTGAATTTGGCAGTAAGCCTCTAATGCCCAGTCTTTCTCAGCACCACGCTCGCCAGTTTGACGGTCTATTCTCAGTAGAAAAGCAGTCAAAGAGTTAGTTTGTAGCAATCTTTCTTTAATTTTGCGGGCGTTGGTATCTTTGTAACCGAACGGTGGAACAGGAGCTACCCAAACGTGAAAGGGGACTTTCGGGCGATAGCGGTAGAGTTGTTGGGCGCACTCAGTTGCAGTTTGAGAAACTCCATGAAATACACCAAATACCAAATCAAAATGATATTGGGCAATGTCTACCCCAGTTCCCAGGCTAGGAGAAGTCAGCAAGGCATCGAGGTTTTTAACGGCGTTAGTGATATCTTTGATGAAAGCAATGTTCTCTTCACTGCCAGAATTGTCTGAGTGAACAGACCAAATGCGTAATTTTGGGAAATGTTTGCTGTCAAGAGCGCTCTTTTGAGAATGTGTAGCTGATGCTGAATCGATTTGGGGCGATTGAGAATATATTTGCATGGCTAAAGATTGTTCGAGTTTCTTAATGAAACGCTTGGAGTCTGAAACTACCATGATTTTCTGCCCTGCCATTAGCGCTGCCGAGATTTGGGCAACTAGGGCGCTATTATTATTGCCTTCGTACCAGTAAATTGTGCGCTCTCCATTTCGCCACTCGTTCTTGACAATGTACGGAATTTCTCCCTTTGGTCGCATGGAGCGGAAAAAATCTACTGTAATATCATCCATGTGGGCATCAGCGATGACTACTAGTGGCGCGTTGTATATGATATACTCCAGCACTTCCAGTATTGCCGCGCGATGCTCCTTGCAAGTATTACTGTGCAGTAAATGGGTGAGATATTGGCAAGCCTCATCAATAAATATGCAGCCATAAGTCAGGGCTTGAGTGTTGAGCTTGTGCAGGCTATCAATAGTTATAGAGAGAGCTTGCGCCTGGGCTAAACCCACATAACCCAAGTCTGAGTACATTGCAGTTTCCAGACGCAGAGCCAGATTTTTCAGCAGATTGACGCGATGCCCATTATTGAGAAATCGTGCTTCTGGGTTTTGGTTACGCCACCAACGCATGAGTTCGGTTTTCCCTGTACCCATGTCACTCCACAGTACCAACAGCCCGGACATCGGTATCGATAAGATTTGTTTTTCCTCGCCAACAAGAGGAAAAGGGGCGTTTTGCAGGGAGCAAGGGGGAAAACCGGGACGGAGCTTGTACTCCGCCCAAGTTCGAGCGCCCTGAAAGGGCGGGGCTTGTACCGATGTTCCGCTACGCTCCACGCTCTTATAAAGGGCTTGTTCCCCCTGCTCCCTGCTCCCTTCCCCCTGCCTCTTCTGGTCAGCGTTTGGTTGACTGCTGTTTGGGTTCAAGCACTCAACTGAATTATCGGTTGCTGGCAACTCTACGCAAATCTGGGAGTGGTCAAGCTTGGATGTGTGTTGAGTCCCTTGCAGGGGTCTGGCTTGTTTTTTCACAAAAGCGTCTGACAGATACCTGACATGAACGCAAACATCGGGTTTATATTTGCTTAAACCCCATTTTCTAGCCCGATACGAACGCTGGTAATCTTTAAGGCTTTTTGCATCATCAATAATTGCAGTCAACAGAGCGTTGGCATCTTCGCCGCGACCAACCACGAAATCATCCACACCTTTTTCTGGCCCTGGCAGTAATGCAACTTCACACTTTCCACCCGCAGCAACAATTGCTCTACCTGTGCGAACAGTTGCTTGAAACACTGACCACCGGGTATTGGCTCTGGTTTCGTAGTCGAATAATATAATGAACTTGCGTCCCGCCTGAGCCATTGGTACTAAGTCAGGATGCAACCGTTCATCAAAATCTTGTTTCCCAACGCGCCCGTTCCAAATTCCCGGCAGCGCGATCGCCACAAATCCAAGGCTTAGTAGGCAGGCCGCCTTCTTCTCACCCTCGCATAATATTATTGGAATCTCTATTTGAGCGATGACCCACTCCCAAAACAGGCGGGGATTGAGTTGATCTAGCAAGCGCAGCGCTAAAAGTGAATGATAACGCTTAATGTTGTACCGTCGTGCAACTAAATCCCAAACGGGGTTATCGACATCAAAATATGTAACACGGTTGGCGGTTTTGGGGGGCGACTCGTACTTAACGGGTTTACCTTTGTCCCAATCAATGCGGGGATTGGTGGGTTTGATTCGTCCCCACTCCATTGGCTGCCAATTTTTGAACGGGTCAAGCGACCTAATCCACGTCCCTCCCACCAAGAGATGCTGATACATTTTGATGTATGCATCCGTTACTCGACCTGCATTTTTGCGAGGAATTTTATCGGAGATAAACAGGTAATCGTAAACTGATTCTCCCTCTATGTGGAAAAAGTTGCGCTCGATCAAGGCAGGATGAATGGCGCTGCCCACCGCTAGCTCATGATACTCGGCTGCGGTGAGATTGTTTGGATATTCTATTGGGGCACTATTCATCTGCTCTCTCCTTGCAGTTCCTTGGAGAGACGCTGTATTTCCATTACCCTTGGGCCGAATGGCACGAAGATAAGCTCTTTGATCTGGAGAGACTGGGGGAGAAAAGAGTAATCATTAGTAACTCTTACTACTGCAATAGCCTTGAATACATTTATTTTTTTGTTTCCCCCAGCTTGTCTTAACAAATAACTAAACTTTGTGCCATCCCCCCTTGGGCAAATGCTCAATAATTCCTCAGATATTAGTAAAGGACTAGACAGGATATTTCTGAAATTCCTCTGTGCCACGGCAGCTTTGTGCTGTGGTAAGACTGCACTATCAGTCCCCACTCGCTCAACCACAACGCTCTTGCGGTTTTTGCTATTCTTCATGATATTTCCTCTGATAACTCGGTTTATGAGCTTCAAAGGGGGCTATTCGCGCTGCTACAGCTTTTAACCACAAAATTCGGAATTTCTCTTCTTAATCAAACTTAACTTTACATGAACTTAGGAATTTTGACAGCCAAAAAATACCACTAGAAATTGCGGAATTTCTGTGGACACCCTATATAATAGGGAAAGCAGCGCGGATTATACTCTTGGACAAATTTAGTGGAAATCAAGTCGCCAAACTATAAAGACCACTTTTTTGTACCTTCGAGATAAACTCCCGCTCTGGAGCTATATGGTTTTAATGCTCAGACGAAGCGCTACTCCTTAGTGGCGCTTTGTCCTTTTAATTTTTGATATTGTTGTATATTCACCTCCATTCTCCGCTTCAACTAGCCTTGATTTTACAGAACTTCTGTCCATCTTTTATCTAACGTTGTTTTGATTTTTAACTTCGGTTTTCTCCACATCTTTTTGCTTCAAGAACAATACAAAGGTTCATAATCTCCTCATATTTAGTGTGCTTAGCCAGTTTGGGCGGGGGTTTTGGCTCAAATAGTACAAACCGCAGTTAATAAGCGCAGCTATACTCTTGGGTAAAATTCTGGCAGATTTAGTCAATTTCACCCAAGAGCACCCAAGAGTGCGGTTCGACTGCAACTGTAAGAATGAACTTATAAATGCTTTTTACTAGCTAAGCATGTAGCATTTTAATCATATAGCCTACAAAGGAATTTTCCCCCCCTAACCAAAGTTAATAAATGTAACGCAATTAAGGGTTGATAAGGTTAAATACAAGTCAAATGAAATACACTAACGGTTGTAGTGCCGTTGTAGCTAAGCATGGACTCAAATAAAATTTTTGACATAGAGAAAGTATTGGAAATTTTGGACGAGCAAGTGCTTCAAAACGCTGGAAGGCATTTGAATCAAGCTGAGAGGGCTGTAATCAGAGGATCTTGGGATAGCAAAGAATATAAAGAAATAGCAAAGGATTTTGGATACAGCGTTTATTATTTACAGCAAGAAGTCGGGCCACCGTTATGGACAATGCTTTCAAAAGTTCTTGGAAATGGAATACAAGTAAAAAAAATAACTTTAAGAAATATTTTAATGAAAGTAGCAAAAGAGTATTATGTCAATTTAGAAGCATCTAAACTGGATAATGATTGTTTAGTAGGCAGGACTAGAATTTATGGGGAATTACCCAAAATAGCTTTTTTTTATGGTCGAGAAAAAGACATTAGCCATTTGAAAAAACAAATAAATACTTTTAAAAAGCGTTGTATAGCTATAACTGGAGTTGGAGGAGTTGGAAAAAGTTTAGTGGCGGCAAAATTAGTAGAAAAAATACTTTTAGAACATTCTAATGTGTATGAGTATGTAGTTTGGAAGAAAATTGAACGTTATTCATCAATTGATTCCGTTGTTAATGACCTAATTAATATTTTTGATTTAAAGTTTGATAAAGAAACTCTCCAACAAAAAATTTCTTTGTTGTTGCAAGAACTTTGTTTACATCGTTGTTTGTTAGTAATAGATGGATTTGAGAAGTTAATACAAGTAAAGAACTATGAGGAAAAATTAGAGTATGAAGATTTTCTAATTGGACTAACAAAGGAAGCTCATCAAAGCTGCCTGATTATAACAAGCCAAGTACCTTTAGAAGAAGTTGCTTGTATAACAACAGATTTACCTGTTGTATCTTTACGGCTGGAGGGGTTAGAGGAAGATGCAGCAATACAAATGCTTCATGAAAAAGGCTTGTCTGGAGAACAATGTAAAAATATAATTGAAATTTATCGTAGAAATCCATCAGCTTTGGAGGCAGTTGCTGACCGAATTAATCGTTTTTTTGGAGGAAGTGTCCAAAGATTTTTTGAGTATAGGACTACTTTAATCGAGCCGCGAATTCAAGTCATGCTAAATAGACAATTTGGGACACCTGGCTTTTTAAGTAATCTCCAAAGAGAAATAATGATTTATTTAGCAGAATCAACTTCAGATAACGGGATCACAATTCCCTTCTTTAAGCTAATTGATGATTTAAAAGAACGATATAGTTTAGAATTATCAATTTCTGAAGTAATAACAGCGATGGATATTTTAGAGCAACGATCTTTAGTTGAAAGTAGCCGGAAATCAACCAAACAAGAAGTTAGTTACAGCTTACAACCAGTTGTCAAGAAATATATTTTAGTCGATCCACTTGGTTTGGTACATAAAAGACTTGATAGAATACAAACAAGAGAAATCGCTCTGTGAGCTACTGTATAAATCCCCTTTGTAATGAACGCCAAAACCCTGATAATGCTGAAAATTGTCTGGGCTGTGGTAACTCCTTGTTAATAAACGGTCGCATTCGTTTGCTACGCCCGTTGACTTCTTTAAATGATGAATTGAGTTATACAGATGTCTTTGAGGTTGAAGATACTGGTACACAATCGCATCCAGAACCTCGAACAAGAGTGATGAAAGTATTATATTGGAACAATGAGTTTAAATATGTTGAGTTACTTCAAAGAGAATCATTTATATTACAGCTTCTTGACCATCCTGGAATTCCTAAGTCTAATAGAAAAGATTATTTTACTTTTATACTAAATGATAATATTTTAGAACTGCATTGCTTAGTAATGCAAAAATTTGAAGGAGATAATCTAGCTGAATGGGTAAAAATTTATGGACGGATTACTCAAGATGTTGCATTTGAATGGTTATTGCAATTAATTAATATCCTTGATAATGTGCATCGCTCTGGTTTTTTTCACAGAGATATTAAGCCAGAAAACATCATTTATCAACCAAACGGTAAATTAGCATTAGTCGATTTTGGTGGGGCACGCCAGATTACTAGAACTTACTTAATGAAAGTTAGTACTAGTGGAGGATCTAGTACAGGATTAGGTAGTGGGCACGAAATTACTGCCATCAGGACAGCTTGTTACTCTCCTTTGGAGCAAATTAATGGACAAGCTGTACCACAGTCAGACTTTTATGCTTTAGGTAGAACTTTTGTTTACTTGGTTACTGGTACTTCTTTAATTGGAATCAAAAGTAATGCGAAAACTGGAAAACTACTTTGGAGAGATAAAGCTCGTCATATAGATAAATCTATAGCAGATTTAATTGATGATTTAATGGCTCCTTTTCCAGGTCAGCGCCCACAAAATACTCAAATAATTTTACAGCGTTTAAAAAAACTTCCTTTACAAAGGAAAATTCAGAGAGTAATTAGGTCTAAAACATTTATAATTAGTGCTGCGATCACGTCTATGACTTTAGTAGGGTCTGGAGTTTTCAAAATAATTGTACCAGCACTAGCTAATGCTTTGGTAGCTCAAGGAGAAAGGTCAGAAGCAGCAAAGGATACTCAATCTGCACAAATTTTTTTTGGCTGGGCAATAAAAATAAATCCTTCAACTAAACTTGCTATCTCTAAGTATTATTTTTATAAAGCTTCTCGGAGTATAGATAATCCTAAAGTAGCAAAAAAGAATTATGAGCTTGCCGTCAAATATAACAACCAAGATATAGATGCTTATAATATTTTAGGAATAACGTGTCAGCAATTAGCAGATAACGAATGTGTAAAAAATGTCTATAAAAAGTTATTTGAATTAAAGCAGAATTATTGGCAAGGACACTATAATCTGGGAAGTTTTTATGATAGCCAAGGAGAGTATGAGTTAGCAGAGAAAGAATATAATATAGCTATTCAAAGTAGTAATGAAGCGGTATTAGCTATTAACAATTTGTCAAGACTCAAGATTAAAACTGGTGACTACAATACAGCAATTTCTTTAGCCAATAAGGGCTTGCAGAAAACTAAAGATCCAGTAACAAAAGCTGCATTATATAAGAATTTGGGCTGGGCTAGTTTGGAACAAAAGAAAATAAGTGATGCTGAAAAATATTTAGAAAGAGCAATTAGTTTAGACGTTCAAAGAATAGACGCTTATTGCCTACTATCTAAAGTACAAGAAGCGTTAGGTAAAATTGATGATAGTAGAATTTCTGTAGAAGTTTGTTTACTGGCTAAGTCTACAGATTCAGACATTTTTATTTGGAGACAAGAGTTACTAGATGGGTTATTGAAAAAATGATAATCTACTGAAAGGAACAATACTAAAACTAGAGAAACTTTTGTGAGAAAAAGTAAAAAATATTGGGCATCTTTCTGCTTAATTTGTTTAATGTTAACAGATATACCCTTGCTTGCAAGTGTACCGTTAAGAAGAATAAGGAGAGGCCAAATTCACTGTGATCCGATTGGCAGAATATTGGATCAAGGTGAGAAACGCTTAGATGCTAAAAGCTTGATTTGTGAAAAAGAAAGAATAGAAGTTTTGAATGGTGATTATATTAACTTTTTATGTTACAGTTCTGGCAAAATTTTAAAATTATCTAGTGGTGTTGTTTCAGACAAATGTCCTAAGACTCAAGCTATTAATGCTAATTGCAATCCTAGCAATATCGGGGTGTGCCTTCGTCCCAAAGGAGGCACAGAAGAGAGCGATGAGCCGACAATTATTTCTCCTTACAGTACTTCAACATTGAATCCTCGACCTGAAATCACTTGGGTTCCTGTTAAGGGTGCTACTTCTTACAAAGTTAAAGTCAGTAGTTACGAATTTGGCTGGCAAAAAGTTGTAAATCAAACTAGGCTTGCCTACCCAAGTGATGAAAAGGAACTTCAGCCAGGAAATGCATATACAATAGATGTTTTTGCTTACAAAGATGGGAATGTTATTAGTAATGATTCAACGGTTGTTAACCTATTGTCTGTAAGCTACCAAGAACAGATTGCTCTTACGATTAAACGCATTCAGGAATTAGGGCTACCCCCAGATGAAACTGTTCTTGATGTAGATGCTATCTATGCGTCAGAAAATCTTTTGAATGAAACGATAGAAATGCTGAAGGCACAAACAGCGACGACAACAGGTAGCCGAAATCCTACTCTTTATAGAGTACTAGGCGATCGTTATCTTGGGGCCTGGTTGCCAAATGAAGCTAAAAGGGAATATACAAATGCCTCTGAGTTAGCGAAAAGTAATAATAATTCAACAGAGTTACAAAAAGTCGAAGAGGGGCTAAAATTGTTGGAATTTTACAACCAACTTCCAACGAGCAGGAATGGTGCCCAGTAGTAAGGTTTCTGATATTGGGGATTTGACAATAAACTTAATTGTGCAAGTCTTACTGCTTCGGCTTTAGTCAAGCCATTGTTCAACCCTTTATAAAATTCTTGCATAAACAAAGCGGTAGAATTAGCATCCACGCGCCACAAAGTAGCGATAGTACTACGCGCACCTGCCTGGGCAGCTATTCCCGCGATGCCCATGGCTGACTGCTTGTTACCTTTTGCAGTTTCGCAGGCGCTCAGAACAAGTAACTCTATTGCATCTTGACTATTTTGAGTTTTACCTCTAATTAAGCTGTCAAAATCTTTAATATTAATTACCTTGTCATAAGCTACCAGTACTGTTTTGAGTGGGTCAGAACTGAATTGACCGTGGGTAGTAATATGTACAATAGGAAAATTATTTTCAGTCAGTTCTTCTTTGAATCTTTTAAAGGTAAATTTCTCGTCTAACAAGACTACTGAAGATTTAGTTTGTTTCTGAACGTGTTCTACTTCTTGTTTAGATTGTGGCAAATCATTCATGCCTTTAGGGGCATTTGGATCTTTATAGCTGGGACTGGGTTTAGAAATCCCAGCAATTAAAGCTATCATCTGATTTTTAAGCAAAGATTTTGGTTGTCGGATTTTAGAGCCTAAAGTTTCCGCAATACTGTAATGCTTTATTAGATAATCTTTTCCATCATATAGCAATGCCATTGGTAAACTTTGAAAAGATTTATCTAAAGTGAATACCAGTGTTCCTGATTGAGGCAAATATCTTTTAATTGGTGCGATTAAACTTTCATAGATTGCTTGAGAATAAGAAATGATAACACTTTCTCGAGTGTAGGCAAACTTTTCACTTTGCAATGTTTTCAGAAGATGATCTACATTAAAGCGAACTAACTTAGAGTCAACAGAATGGTGGTGAAGTAAACCATCTGAGGACTGTACAATTATTTCTATAGTATCGCCCAAATCAATAATATGAACTAGTGTAGGGGCGCTATTGAGGTTTTGAAGCTGATTTAAAGCAACAAGGTCAAGCTTACCGCACCGCAAAAAGTTTTCTAACCGTGCAATTTGCAACCCTTCATTTATCTGTATTACTCGTTTTAAATCAGGATGAGGAGATCTTAAGAGTAATCGCATATAATTGCGATATGTCGGTTCCATCTCCTCTTGAAAAGAGAACTCTAAATCTCTATTATTTGACAAAAGGCTATCACGAATTTGAGTCATATTTGCGATCGCTGCATCATAATTCTCAATTGCTAGCTTACTTTTTCCCTGCTTGTGATAAATTAATCCCAACTGCTGCTGCCATTGGTAGGCGATATCCGAAGCCCGAATTGATTGAGCTAGCCCTAAAGCCTTGTTAAAATATGCTTGCGATTTTTCTACTTTAGTTTCTAATTTACCCAAAGTACCAAAACTATATGATAACCAACGTATACTATTAATCCTTTGAGCAATTTGGAGAGCTAATTTAGTATATCGAATCGCTACTGATTTTAGCTGTTCATCTGCAATCTGGCTTAGGTTATTAGCAAAGTTCAGTCTAGCATGAATAGATAGCTCAGGTGATAATTGGGAAAAGGCAGAAGAGTTTTCATTTATTTGATTCACTAATGTTCGTATTTGCTGATTAATTTGAGTATGAAGATTTGCTTTTTCCGGTTCATCTCTAAGCCATTTTTCCCAACTTATCAGTAAAGTCAAATGATTTAACTGAGCTTGCAGTTTAGCTTTTTCTGATATATTTGGAAGATTTTCCAACAGTTGATAATGCTCTAATGATTTCTGCGCCTTTTGAGGAATAATATTAGCAATCTGCTCTTTAAAAATTGGTTCCTCTACCCATGAATATTTATCTTGTAACTGCTGGTAAATTGACTGCTCAATATTAGCTATAGACAGATAGATACTACTAACATTTTCTGATGATACTTGTTTAGCCAGCGTTAATGTTTCTTCTAAAACTATTGAAGATTCGTTTAGCTTACCTAACAGACGCAAGACTTCTCCTAAATTTTGCAATCCGGCTAAGTTAACTGATGTTGGGTTCTGCTTACCAATTACTGTTGTTAGCTGCTCTTTCTGAAAAAAGTTAATTTGCTGCGGTGTAGTGTCGCAAATCCTTAAGTTTCCATCCAACTTTAAAGCCTTTAAAAGTGTATTGCAAGCTTGTTTATATAAACCTAGAGCTTGTAGAGCCAAATTTTGATTAATCAGGCTCTCTTTAATACCGTCTTGATCGTTCAGTTGACGATAAATTTTTGTAGATTCCTCCCAACTCTTAAGAGCTTCATTCGCTTGATCTAGAGCTAAGTGCTCGTGGCCCTTTTCAGTCAAGAACGCTGCCTGATTTTGCTGTGATTCTTTTTTTCCAGTCTGGGCAGATGAAGATGAGTGAATTGCAATTATAGACAAGACTAGAAGGCTTGAAAATAGATATTTAAAGCAACATTGAGGTAAGATCATTTTTAGATTTTTTTATCCCTGAAACGCTGAAAAACAAGAACTTGCAGACAGCGAAGTATCAAGAAAGGCTGCATTTGCTTGGTCTGTCGTCAACACTAAATTACCCTGAGCATCCCGAATCAAAGTGTTGGCTTCTATAATTTGTGTGGGTTGGTTACTTGTTAATGGTTTTGGATTGTGTGAATTATTAACAGCTTGACCTGGAAGAAAGTTATTTCGCTCGACATTGTTATACATCAGGTCGTTAGGCTTGGATTGTGGGCTGCGAGTAGTATTAACTATAAAACTACTTACTCCTGTGTCTGCTCGTCCCTGACAAACTGAGGTTACTTGAGGGGCTACTGGAATTGTTTCTGTTGCTACCTTAATGCTATTAGAATTAATTGGAAGACCATTGATTTGAACCGTACCGTTGATTCCAAACTGAGAGCTTGCTTCAACTCGGCTATTACGGGAGAAGAAGAACCCATTATCAACATTGATTAGAACATTTCCGCCACGTCCTCCAAAAGTGTTGGCTGTGATAGTGCTACTTCCCAAACTAAATAAAACGTCTGTATCAATGGTGATGTTTCCACCATCACTATTAGTGCCTTGCTGTCCAGCAGTTGAAGAGATAATGCCATTGCTTAGACGAAATAGCCCTGATATGATATCAATATCACCCCCCTGACCAATGGCAGTAGTTGCTGTAATACCTCCGTTGTTTGTGATGTTGACTGTATTGGCATCAATTTTAAGTTTTCCTGCATTACCGGAGCCGCTATTTCCGACACTAACTTTAGCGCTATTTGTAACGCTTAAGTGATTAGTATTAATCGTTACGTCTCCAGATTTTCCAGAAGGCTTCAGTGGAAGTCTGAATAACTTTTGTAAGGTTGGAGCAATGATGTTAGCAGATGATACTATCAAGCTAAGCTCCCCAGAACCGGACATTGTACCGCTCACCTCTAGGTTTTTCAAGGCATTGATAGTAATACTTCCTCCATTGCCACTTGCTAATGTAGAAGCATCAATTAGTCCTCCATCCCTGACACTCAAGTTTGATGTATTGATTGTTAGATTACCTGCGTCGCCAGCATTTAAAGCTGTGGTAGAAATATTTGATGCTTGAAATATCATTGGCGCGTATCCTATTACTGCTACGGAATCAATAGCATCTACAGTAATATTTCCTCCTTTGCCAGTTCCAAAAGTAGAAGATGTCAGAGCACCTCCTCCTGTAATAAACAACTTCCCTGTTGACACCGCAATGTTGCCCACATCTCCAGAACTAAAAGTTGCGGCACTGATGAGACTGAAAACACTAGAATTAAGAGGCGAAACTCCAATCAAATCTACATAATCAGAAGCATTCACAACTATATTGCCAGTTCTTGCAGCACCAAAGGTTAAAGAACTTATTTGCCCTCCATTGCGGAGAATTAACTTTGGAGTTGAGATTAGGATATCTCCAGCTTTGCCAAATCCCAAAGTTTCATTCCGCAAGCTGCCAGCAATCATGGCAACTGGATCAGTACCACTTACTTCTAAGGACTCCGAAGTATTTACGTTTAATGTCCCTCCTGGCAGTAATCCTTGATTTTGAATTAAGGTTACTGAGCCATCAGTAAGCGTAACCTTGTGTCCTTGTATCTGTATAGAACCAGAACCAATACCACTAGCATCAGCTAGAGCGCGTCTTAATAAGGAAATGTCTTGAAAAGAAGATACATTTTTATACTCCAAATTCCAGCCAGAGGTTGTTGGAGTAATGTTGACTAGACCGTTATTACCGACACTACCCAGTTCGATCCGCCCTCCTTCTGCTGTGATCGTACCACCTTCTAAAATTAAATTACCGCCAACAAGCGCTAGAGTCCTTCCTGGCTGTACTCGTAAACCTGTTAAATTGTTATTCCTAACAACTGGTGAGAATGCTAAACCAGTTAGATTATGACCTGTACCTTGAAGGCGAATTATTCCTGTATTACTGCTATATTGCAAGCCCATTGGTAAATTGATGCTTAGCAACGGAGTAGAATGAGGATTCGTAGCACTAAACTCCAAACTATCTGCAAACTTCAGGCTACTAGCTGTACTGGCTAAAAACGAACCGCCAATATCCAAACGTGCATTCTGACCAAAAATAATCCCACTAGGATTAATTAGAAAAAAGTTAGCCTTACCGTTTGCTCGGAGGATGCCATCAATATTAGAAATTGACCCGCCAGTGACTCGATTAATAATATTCTCAACATCCAGAGGATTGTTAAAATAAGCGGTACTCCCATTAGTTAACGAAAACTTTTCAAAGCTGTGGAATAGGTTACTTCCTGCTTGTGTGCCTCCTTCGATAATCCTGGTATTTCCTTCTAGTTTTGTGCTCGTGCTTTGAGGTAAAGTCGTGTCTGGAATAATTTGAGCTTCAGAAACAAAATTTGTCGATAAAAAAAGAAATACTGAGCCTATAGCAGCATTTATTAAATTAGTGTATTTCATCGTATTTATAAACTTACCTCTAAATATAAAGATTATTGCAAAATTATTTAATTAGCTTTTCTATCTGACTTTGTTTGAATAAACAAGTATTAATGCTAACTTTCTCCAAGACTAGTCTCTAACTTTTTCTACACTTGATCTGGAGATCAAAAGCTTTAACAAAATGACGAGTAGACCTTAACCTGGTATCGATTAGTGTTAACCTGGGTCTTGATACTTCATAAATAGTACAAAGGCCTTAAGTAAACTCTTCCTCAATTGAGATAGCTGAAATTTAGGCTTGAGTGATAACGGTAAGTCCTTAAAGGTAACAGGCACAAAGCCTCTTCGTCTGTAAAACTCTGCCAGTCCAGGCTTTAAGCATTTTAAATAAAGCGGTTGAGTAGCTTGAGCGATTAAATGCTGGACTAAAAAAGTCCCTAAGCCACGATTTCGCCAAGCTGGTGCAACAAATAAACTGCCTAGTTCTTGCGCCGAGTGAAATTTTCGTAGCTGTCCGAAGGCTATTAAACGCCCATCACATTCAATGATCCAAAATTGCTGCCATCTTAGTTGGCTGGGGTCAAGCCTTGCTCTAAATACCACAAATATAATTAACCAGATATCATGAGGCACGGCCTTGCGAAGAGTACACTCAGGCGGTAATGAAAAATCGCACTGCATTATCTATCTAAACCTAATTGGGCAATCCACTACATCAGAAAAAAGACATTGAATTTTGCTAAAAATGCAAAATCATTTTTTGGTAATAAAAAGATATTATAGAATTCGTTGAGCAATAATACATTGTCAAAATCCTGATTTTGTCTCGGAATTTAAGAGTTAATCATCGAATATCAAGATTCTATCGATATAAATTACTTATATATTAAGGGAGTAATTATGTAATAAAGATATACATCTAAATATATGAAAAGGATGGAGAAGATAATTAAAAAATCATTGGTATAGATTTAAGTTTTTAGAAAGATGATAAAAATAAACAAATTATCTATACTTATGCAATTGGTCATGTTCTGGCATGAGTAGCACTGGCATCTTAAAATCAAAGACGACGCTACTAACACTTAACGCCGCTCTCGCGCACCCCTAAAGCTTCACGCACTTACCTTTTAAAAAAATCTAAGCACATAAACGTAGTTGAAATTTATGCTCACTTTGTAACCAGAGGCTTTCGCTAGTTCCTTAAAATTCTGAGCAGGCATACTGATACCCCTTGATGACCCAAGTGCGTTAGCCAGCAACTTTCGCAGCATCGCACCAATCAAAATTTAGATTGATGCCGCGTCAATCACATATTCTTCATTCGGCGTTGCATAAATGCGGGATGAATTGAGATTTTTGACAAAAGCCAAAGATTGATTCTTCGCGTCTATGCGTCTTTGCACGAAACAAAATTCATCCCATTAATCAGCAACGCCCTTCATTCTTCGTCTTCTTCCCAATCTGTGGAGTCTTCATCCTGTTGATGGGCTAGACGTTGTACGCGTAAACAGTAGAGGTCAGTAGCAATGGCTGTGGCTGCTCCAATAATTGCACCAACAAATACAGAAACAATGATGGGTTTCCAATCACCCTTCCAAAGGGCAGTGCTGTTGAAACTAGCCAGCAGAATGTATGCAACGATGGCAACTATTATATTGATGCTAGACCACACAACTGATTTAGGGACACGTTGCCTTTTGAGAACAATCGACTGTATCAGTGCAATGCTCGCACCCAGGAGAATCGCAAAAATTCCAAAAATGAGCGCGAGATCTCGTGTTTTTAACAGATCAAGCTGGAAGGAAAACAATACCGAGAAAGCGACGATGCTTGCAACAAATAAACCAACCAAAAGGGCAAAGGAATTGGCAAGCGTCCACCAGCCCCATTCAAGGCCGAGCCGAGCCATTAATATCTTATCTTGAACAAAAATCATTGTTGTCCACAGAAGAAGCGCTGCCCAAATAAAACCGTCCATTGACTTGCGGTAGTATGACAAATATTTTCAGAATAAGCCAAAACAGATATAGGACGCACAACTTCTCAGGCAAACGATTGCGCGTGCCTCTTGCGAGGAGCTACGCTAACGCGTAGCGTCCCGGAGGGAACTAATAGTCCACCACAGAGATTATGACAGGTGTGATCGTTTTCACGTTCCCTTCTCGCTATGTGTGACTTGAAGAAGATTTTGGACAGATTTTGGAAGGAGAAGTTGGACAAGTTGCAAGCTGAAAGAGTTATAACTTCGTTAAGGGATTAATCAAGCGATCGCAACTTTGGATAAAGAAAATGGACATAATAACAAAAATGGAAGAAGGATATGGACGCAAATCCATATAAATAATACTCAGATGCCAACTTTTCTCTAAATCCTGGGATTTCTTACAGCGTTGCGATCGCTTGCCGCCCTTGGCATCGCTATTAGCAAAACCTTTATCTTGCATATAGGGAGATAGTTTGAGCAGTTTAGCTTTCTTTTATGTTATTTTTTGGACGTTTTTGGAACGTAAAGTTGGACATACATTTTTGGATGGTAAAGGTGGACAACCTGTCCAAAATCTTCTTCAAGTCACACTATGCTAAGGAGTCAGTCCCACCTGTAAAAAATTGCGTGGCGAAGTACTAGGGCAGTGCCATGCGGCAATCATGCTTGAGGGCAAGTTTAGCTGTATTTTTACCGCACAACTATTCAACTGGTGCAAATACAAGGATAAAAATTGTCTGACTAAATTCTTGAAAGCTATAACTTCTAGAAGCATTGCTAGGCAAGAATAAAAATATACTAAAATTATCTATAATCTCTTCATATTTTCAAATATATAATTAAGAGCAATAAAATACTGAGAATAGTTAAGGCTCCCCAACACATCAAGTAGTTGTGTGCGAAAACTATTGCAACTCAGACAAAAGCACGGCGAGTTGTTGCAACTGATAATATCAATCACACAAACCATCAACACGTAACTCACGCCAAATATCAGAAGCTTGCCAACCGCCAGAGTTAGCAACAGATCTGATTGTGGGATATTCAAGCACCGGAGCGTAGCTAGTGAAATATTCTGGGGCAAGGCTTTCTACATCTACATCTGGCTGCTGCTCAATAACAGGTTCGGAAGTAATGGCGGTATCAACTGGAGAAACTTCCTCTGGTGCTGGCTGTCTAGCAAGTGATTTCTTAAGAGTTAGGATTTCAGATTTTTTGGTGGGTTTCATGCCTTGATAATGATTTTGGGCCAGGGAGACAAATGTAACATTAAATCGAAACCAGGTTAATGCCCCATTGTTAAAGATAATGTAATTTGTTCGGACAGTTAAATAAAGTAATTGACGGTAAATGCAAAGATATAAGAAGTGAATAAAAACCCCAACCACAGTAAAGGGATGGGGAATAGGTAAAATAAGATTATTACCATGATCATACAACTAAATACCTGTTCAACCACCTTCACACAGGAGGTGGGGCAATGAACAAACCCCCCTCTCGCAAGAAGGTCACTCCTGCTGCTTCTACTCCTCCAAAGCCACCGCTAGACCAACAGGTGCAGGACAATCCAGGCTCAGTTACTATTGATGTGGCAGCGCTTGAAGTTCGAGAATTGACTTCTGAGGAGCAGCGCGATCGCCTGCATTTGGAGCGCAAGGTAGAAAGGGCGTTCTATGAAGCAGGGAAGGCGCTCATGGAGTTGCGCGATCGCAGGCTGTACCGTTCCACGCATAAAACATTTGAGGAGTATTGCCGGGATCGCTTTGGCTACAGCCGTCGCCAGCCTTATCTTTTAATGGATGCGGCAGTGGTGTTTGAGAATTTAAAACAAAAATGTGATCCAATGGATCACATTTTGCCTACGTCGGAACGACAAGTGCGACCTCTGATACAGCTAGAAGCACAAGAGCAACAACAAGTATGGCAGCAAGCAGTAGAAGTTGCAGGCAATAAAATTCCCTCTGGTCGCATAGTCCAAGATATTGTAGACAGGATTCGAGAAAGAACTCCTATCCCAAATCCCTACAGAAAGGGCGAAATCTGCATTCTCGTACCTAAAGACAACCCAGACTTGCGAGGTAAAGGCGGTTATTGGGGAGTGGTTACTCATGTTGGTGAATACAGTTGCACACTCCAGACCTGGGACGGGGACTATACAGTAAAAATCGAACACCTGAAATCTCTGGAATTGCTAGATGAAGATTGCCTCTTTATGCAACAGCTATGTATGCGGTTGCGGCAGTTGAATGCAGTGGCCAGCCGTGACCCGTCAGTAGATTGGCTGTTGCAGGGGTTGGGTAAGCAAGCCAAACCTTATCTGTCTTCGTTGCAGGCGAAGCTGTTGGTGGCAGTGGAGAAGGAGTATAAGATTGAGTGGAAACAGAAGAAGTGATGTGGAATAAGTTGCTGTAGTCGAGCGATCGCTTTTGCCAACGCTGCTGGACGAACACTTTATTGCAAGCAAGCATTAAAATCTTTGTTTACTTACTGCTCAACGGTGTCCAGTTACCAGAAGGAACAAACGCTGCCCAAAATTGTGGATGCTGATATTGCTCAGTGTTGAGCATTTCCAACTGTGTAGCACGCAAAGCCTCATGTCTGCCAAGACCGACTTTTAAATTCTGGTAATACTTCACCATTAAATCTTTAGTCGCGGCATCATCCACAAGCCATAGACTCAACACTTGAGATTGCGAACCAGCCATTACCAAAGCACGTCGCAATCCATAAACACCATCGCCAACGCGCACATCACCCTTACCAGTGTCACAAGCTGACAGGACAACTAACTCGGTGGATTGCAAATCTAAACCAGCCACTTCTAACGCTGTTAACACACCATCATCATTACCGTTAGTTACTTGTTTGCGTTTATTGAACCCAGCCAAAGCTAACCCGGAACGCAACAAGGGATTCTCAATATTGATAATTCTCGGTTGACGGGGTGTTAATTCTAATTCTGGTGAAGCGTTAATATCTTGTTTGCCATCAGCAATGAAAAAACCATGAGTAGCTAAATGTAAAATACTGGGACTTTGTAGTTGTTTGACTGCGGTTTCTGTAGCATCTTGACCTAACAGCACTTTCGCATTAGGTAAAAGTTTTTTGATGGCTGTGGCTTCATCTTTAGTAGCAGCTAAAGCTTGAAATTTTAAGGTGGCTAGCTCACCAGAGCGACGATTTTGAGAACCTCGTGAAGGGGATACTTTAGCAGAGGCTACAGTTGGCGAGGAGTTGTTGTAATCAATATCTGCCAACACAAGGGGCGCAGAAGCATTGTTAACATTTGATTGGAAACGCAACAAATCCCGTCCACTGGTGAGGTAAGAAAAAGCGTAACGCTCAATCAGGAATTTATCTTGCTCATCAATGAATGCTTCAAAGGGAATTAATGTTAATTCCCCATCAGGAGAAATCAAAATATGACGCGCATCACCTAATAAAGGACGAATGGGTGCGATTAATTTTTCGTATATAGTGCGGGCGAGTTTTTTAATTGGTCTACCTGTTGCTAAGTCTGCTCTAAAATCTACAGCTAATTTATTAATTTCTGCTACTTCGCCTAAATCAACCCATTTGGGTTCACCCCTTGAGCGTAACACCGCCGCAGCATAACGCGGCTGACCCCAGTATTGAGCATTTGTCTTGGCTTTAACGTTGACAGGTCGATACTGTACAATTTCTACCAAGGCTGCATCAGTGGGTATTTTGGCTTGAATGGCTGTTAACGCAACTGGTTGAGTATGAGAGCGGAATTCGGCACTTTTAGCACTAATAGCTGTTTCTAATTTTTCTTTTTGGGCTTCTAGTTGCTCAAGCCCAGTTTTCGGGTTAGCAGTTTGTTTCCCTAAATCAGAGAAAACTAAGGCTGAGAGTTGTTGTTGTACTTGCAGCCATTGAGTAAATAATTTTTGAGTTTCGGGGTTGCTGTCAAGTTGAGCGCGTAATATTTGGATGCTGTCAGCAACAGCATCTAACACCAGCCCTTTGCGGCGGAGTACGGTAGTTAAAGCTAAGGAAGCTGCTGTTTCTTGATTGAGTGCTTCTTGCAGGGATAGAGAAATGGTACGATACGTTGTCCTACTAAAAGTTCTCACATAGTCCTGTTTTCTTTGTTCTGAGCCGACAGCAAAAATCAAATTGAAATTTTGTGCTTCAACTTCTAACCCACGGCGTAAAAAATCGGTTGTACGAGTAATGTCACCTTGTGAGAGATATAGTGCAGCTAAATTATTCAAGCTATTGGCGACCAAGGGATGAATATTACCCAATACTTTCTCATAAATAGCGAATGAGCGTTGATACAGAGGTTCTGCCTGTTGATATTTTCCCTGTAAGTGATACATTAGAGCCAAATTATTCAAGCTAGAGGCGAAATCGGGGTGAACATTCCCTAGCACCTTCTCTCTAATAGTGAATGAGCGTTGATACAGAGGTTCTGCCTGTTGATATTTTCCCTGTAAGCGATATAGTTCAGCCAAATTATTTAAGCTAGCAGCAACTGAGGGGTGAACATTCCCTAGCACCTTCTCTCTAATAGCGAGTGAGTGTTGATACAGAGGTTCTGCCTGTTGATATTTTCCCTGTGCCTGATACAGTGCAGCCAAATTATTCAAACTAGAGGCGACAGAGAGGTGTTCTTTACCTAGCACCTTCTCATAGATAGTCAGAGAGCGTTGATACAGAGGTTCTGCCTGTTGATAATTTCCCTGTGCCTGATACAGTGCAGCCAAATTATTCAAGCTAGAGGCGACAGAGAGGTGTTCTTTACCTAGCACCTTCTCATAGATAGCGAGTGAGCGTTGATACAGAGGTTCTGCCTGTTGATATTTTCCCTGTAAGCGATATAGTATAGCCAAATTATTCAAGCTAGTAGCGACATCAGGATGAACATTCCCCAGCACCTTCTCTCTAATAGTGAGTGAGCGTTGATACAAAGGTTCTGCCTGTTGATAATTTCCCTGTAAGCGATATAGTTCAGCCAAATTATTCAAGCTAGAGGCGAAATCGGGGTGAACATTACCCAATACCTTCTCTCTAATAGCGAGTGAGCGTTCTGCTTTGGGGATAGCGGTAGTGTATTTCCCTTCTTGGTATAACTTAATTACTTGCTCATTCAGGTTTTCAGCTTCCTTTAAAGCTGCTTGCTGCTCTTGTGAATATACAGGAGCTTGCTGTTGCCCTATCCCTGGAACTGGCACACTTAAAAGTAGCCCTGTTGTCATCGCAACTGTTGTTGTCCAAGGTGCTAGACTCCTAAGCGCAGCATTAATCGCACTGAATAACTTTTTCACAGTTAACTCACCAGCTTTTCGGTTTGACTATGAAGTAAATCATGCTGTGAGCAGCACTTTTCGGACGGTTTTACGTTATATAAGTACAAGATTTAGATCAAACTGGGGATACCGGGATACCACATCGCGGAGAAATTAGGCTTACCCTGCTTTTTTGCATCAGTTCTGCCGTTGACTCCCACAGGAATGTTTGGATTTTTGAGATTCGCTCGACCAACAAAAAATCCGCTCAAGAAAGTCATCAATTATGCCAGCTACTTGATTGCAGAGTTGCTCTACTGGCAAAAGTATCGAAAACTGCTGAATGAGTTTAGAACCTCTACGCTGAACTTGCCCACACTGCCGTTTTTGGGCAGTCGGTTTAGACGTAAAACCCCGGCTAACGTAGCACGAATCCCCGTGTTATATGGGTTTAGCCCGCACGTTATCCCAAGACCAAAGGATTGGCCAGCATGGGTGTACGTGACTGGGTTCTGGTTTATCGACCGTGCCGACGAATACGAAGACGAGGCTCCCGACGAACTGCTAGATTTTCTGGGGCGAAAGCAAGCACCTCTATGCTTTGGATTCGGCAGTATGACCATGCCCAATCCAGAGTATCTCACACACTATATTGTGGAAGCCTTAAAGAAAACGCGTCAAGGCGGCATTATATTGTCAGGCTGGGGTCGGGTTGGAAGAACAGTCAATCCCAAGGATTCGCTACGAGTGTTTACGATAAGCGATGTTCCCCATGATTGGCTGCTGCCTCAAGTGTCAGCAATGGTTCACCACGGAGGAGCAAGTACGACGGCGGCAGTATTACGAGCAGGGATACCAAATCAATTCGCAATTACCAGTTCGCAATTCGCAATTTTCTCTCACTGAAAGGTTAAAACCCAAAAAACTAGCCAATTATTCAATTAGATGAGTGCGTATTTTAATTGCGAATTGCGGATTGCGAATTGCGAATTGAAGAAGTACCCTTCTTTGCAGATCAGCCAGTTTGGGGACAAAAGTTAGCAAAACTAGGAGTCAGCCCTCAACTGATACCGTACAAGGAAGTCTCAGAAGAAACTCTAGCGGCAGCGATTGAAGCTGTATTGGGTGATGAGGCGATGCAGTTAAAAGCCCAGGAGTTAGGGGAGAAGATTCGGAGTGAAGATGGGGTGGCAAATGCTGTTAACGCTTTTCATCGGCATTTGGGATTGATTGAGTAAGTTAAGTTACTATGGAATGCGCGCTCATTCAAGGGGCGACAATCGCCTGTAAACCAAGCCAGCTAAAGGTTTTGGGCTTACAGACCCCTTAAAAAATTTGGGTGTTTATTGAGAATGAACTGTATAGGGATAGTAGACTTTTCTGTGGAGAGTG
>JAHHHN010000059.1 GCA_019359325.1 Mojavia pulchra JT2-VF2
CTCTCCACAGAAAAGTCTACTATCCCTATACAGTTCATTCTCAATAAACACCCAAATTTTTTAAGGGGTCTGTAAGCCCAAAACCTTTAGCTGGCTTGGTTTACAGGCGATTGTCGCCCCTTGAACTACCAAGCCCTAGATTTAATTCCATCTACCTATATCTGGAAATAGTCGCGCCAACTTTTGGGTAAAGCTTCAAGTTGAGCAGCACGATAAAGTAACTCTGGATTGTTTTCCGCACGCAGATAAAGTTGAGTGATATTTGAGAAAGTTCAAATTTGCGCCATGCCGCCATCGACAAATAGCTCAATACCGTTGACAAAGCTGCTGTCATCGGAGGCAAGGAAAACAACCGCTTTAGCGATTTCGTCCGGTGTACCCACCCGCCCAAGGGGGATAGTGTCAGCCTGACTTGCGACAAATTGCTGCACCTGCTCATCGCTCAGTCCCATGAGATTGTAGCCAGGAGTAGGCACGACACCAGGGCTGATGGCATTAACACGAATCTTGCGCTCTTTGAGGTCGAGTGTCCAATTACGAGCAAACGATCGCACAGCGGCTTTAGTTGCGCTGTAAACGCTGAAGGCTGGGGTACCCACGGTAGAAGCAGTTGAGGCGTTCAGAATGATGGAAGCGCCCTCTGGCAACAGAGGTAGTGCCTTCTGCACAGTAAACAGCAGACCTTTGACGTTAGTGTTGAACGTTTTGTCAAAGTGTTCTTCGGTGATGGCTCCAAGTGGGGCGAGTTCTCCACCCCCAGCATTGGCGAAGATTACATCGAGGTGTCCTTGCTCTTGCTTGATCGTAGCGAACAGGCGATCAAGGTCTGCCAAATTAGAGGCATCGCTCTGAATACCCCTGATGTTTTCACCAATTTCTTCCACAGCGGCATCCAGTTCAGTTTGGCGACGACCCGTGATGAAGACGTAGGCACCTTCGGCGACAAAGCGCTTGGCAGTAGCAAGACCAATGCCACTGGTGCCACCAGTAACAAGACTGACTTTTCCTTCTAGTTTTTTCATTTTGGATGAGTCCTATAGTTGTTGAGCGTTGAAAGAGTTGGTGTAAAGAATTGTGAGGTGTCTGCGCTTGCTACCTGCTTACACGTTTGAAAACAGCATATTTAACCCTTCAGTCATCGTGGGATGAGTCAAAATTCCATCGCGCAGAACGGTATAGGGCATCTGAGCTTGCATCACCATTTGCACTGTCGAAATTACTTCACCTGCTTCATGGCACAAGAGTGAACAACCGAGAATCCGACCTGTCTCGGTATCCACGATCGCTTTCATGAGTCCATCGGTTTGACTTTGTGTTACCGCTCGCATAATATCTCTTGCATCCAGCTTCGCCACTCGAATGGCATACCCTTGTTGCTGCGCTTCGGTTTCAGTCAGACCTATATGAGCCAGTTCTGGGTCGATAAAAAGACAGGATGGAACCAAGCGACCTTGTGTACTGCGGTTGCCGCCATCAATCATATTCGCTTTGACAATCCGATAATCGTCCAGTGCCACATGGGTATATTGTGGCCCCCCATTGATATCGCCTAACGCCCATTCGGTACGTTCGTCTCCAGGCGCTCGTTAACTGGAATGAATCCGCGTGCATCAGTTGCCACACCAGCAGCGGCTAGATTTAAGGTATCGGTGGTTGGCGCACGACCGACGGCTATTAGCAAATGCGAACCTTCAACGCTGATCTCACGATCGCCAACTTGAATCAGAAGTTTAGTTGCATTGTCAGAGCGATCGATCTTTAATACCTTCGCTTTCAGCAAGAATTCAATGCCATCTCGTTCTAAGAGTGTTTGAACGGCGATCGCAATATCTGGGTCTTGCTGCGATAAGATTTGCTCACTTTGCCCAATCACAGTGACGCGAGAGCCAAAGCGCCGGAACATCTGGGCAAACTCCAACCCAATGTAGCCACTACCGAGAACGATTAGGTGCTCAGGCAACTCTTCCAATTCCATGATCGACTCACTGGTCAAAAACCCAGCTTCTTTGAGTCCAGACACCGATGGGATCAACGGTCGCGTGCCTGTATTGATAAACAATCGTTCTTGTCTTTCAGTCCTTGCTGAATCGTCGCTTGAGCGCTTGGTGACACAAACTCGTCGTTTCCACTCAGATGCAATATCAGCGGTTTCTGAATCTTTGTCGCCTCTGCTAAATTCTTGTCAATTTCAACACCGTAGTAACTAACATTGGCATCCGCATCAGTACGTGTTGCCATGAAATATGCCAGTTTACCACCCATACAAAAGCCCACACTGCCGACCTTGCCTGTGCTGCTGGGATACTTGCCGCAGAAAAGACAGGGTTGCCTTTAGGTCTTCTACGCCGCTATCCACATCAAACGCTCCGAGTAGCTCAATGGCTTTAGCCCACTGATCCTTATCGTCAGCATCAAGTTGCACTCCGGGTTCCAGTCGCCAATATAAATCTGGCACGATCACCAAATAGCCTGCCTTAGCATAATCATCGGCAATCTGTCGCATAGTATTATTGACCCCAAGAATTTCTTGAATTAGCACAATTCCTGCACGAGGCTGAGTATTGGGTGCTGCTAGATAGGCGCTAAAACTGCCCCCGGACAAGGCTGGAATGGTTACATTTTGAGTTGTCATGTGTTCTTCTTAACCAACGAATGGGGGTTGAAAATCAAAATTTGATTAGGTTGGAACAGGTTGCAACCGTGACGAGAGAAATTGACGGATGTAGTTGGCGATCGCGTCCCCATCTTCCTCCAGCGCAAAATGTCCGGTATCGAGTAAATGGAACTCAACGTCTTTCAGGTCACGCTGGTAGGCATAAGCACCTTCAGCAGGGAAGATGTCGTCGTTCTTACCCCAAACAATTAGGGTGGGAGGTTGATGTTTGCGGAAATACTCCTGCCATTTTGGATAGAGTTGTGGATTAGTTCTATAGTCATAAAACAGCGCCATTTGAATCTCAGCATTTCCAGGGCGATCAAGGAAGAGTTGATCCATGTTCCAGGTATCAGGGCTGATCGCTTCAGGATTGCGAGTGCCATTGGTGTATTGCCACTTCGTTCCTTCCAGGGTAAGAAAGTCTCTCAGCTTTTGAGCATTAACAGAAGAGGGATCTTGCCAGTATGTCTTCATGGGTTCGGTAAACTCCCGCAACCCCTCCTCGTAGGCATTCCCGTTTTGCACAATCAGGGCTTGCACTCGCTCTGGATATTTAGTAGCAATCCGATAGCCAACGGGCGCACCATAATCCATCACGTAAAGACTGTATTTTTTGAGGTCGAGCGCGCTAATAAACTTCTCCACAATCTGGGCCAGGTGATCAAATGTGTAGTCAAACTCATTCACAGTTGGCATCGAACTGTTACCAAAACCTGGATAATCGGGAGCAACGAGATGGAAGCGATCGGCAAGCGCAGGTATCAGATTGCGAAACATATGAGATGAGGACGGGAATCCGTGCAACAGCAGAATAGTTGGATTATCGCGGGAACCAGCTTCTCGATAAAAGATATCTAAACCGTCGATAGAAACTGTGCGAAATGCAGTCATGAAATTACTCCTTGCAAGTTTTACGTTGAGTCCTCATATTGTCATTGCTCAGAAGGCGGAGGAATAATCTCAATGCCGTACTTAGGTGCAGTAGTGAGGATTTTATCTAAGTCTTCAGAACTCAATGGTGGGGCAGATGTAATTTGACCATTCACCGTCTTTCCCACTTCGGCAATAAATTTCTCAAATCCTGCGGGTGTCACCCAAACCAACATTTTGGCAGGTACAGAGGTAGTGTTGGTGAATTGATGAAGCTGACCTTTGGGCGAATGGAGGAAGGTTCCATCTGTTGCAATAAGGATGCGCTCGTCAAGTTGAAATTCAATCTCTCCGTCTTGCACATAGAACGATTCATTTTCTCGGCTGTGTCGATGGGGAGGAGTACCACCACCAGGTGCAACGATTACCTCACAAAGCGCATAAGCTTCACCTGTCTCTTCACCAATTGCTTTGAAGGTATAAAGGTCTTGGCCAAAGTAGTAAGAATGACCCCCACCTGATTCAACGAAAAGTCCGTTTTGGTTGATTGTCATTGTCGTCTCCAAGTCAACAAGTTGTTTATTCGTAAACTAATGTTAGTGGTACACAATTTTGTTGCAATCTCGATCGCGCACTCAATTTAGATGAAGATACACTACCGCAGGAAATAGTCGCGCCAACTTCTGGGTAAGGCTTCAAGTTGAGCAGCGCGGTGAAGTAACTCTGGATTGTCTTGCTCACGAACATAAAGTTGAGTGATATCCGCAACCGTAATATTGTTTTCATCTCGGCTTACTAACTCTAGAGTGTCTCCGGCTCCAACTTCGCCCTCTTGCAAAACACGAAAGTAAAATCCGGTTCGACGACTCGCAAGAAATCGTTTAACCATATCTGGTTGTCCAAACCGAATCCCAAGTTTGTAGCAGGGTAGGCGAGGTTGTGTCACCATAAGGTGAACATTGCCGATATGAAAGCAATCCCCAATGTTCACTTCCTCTTCTCTCAACCTAGTGATCGTGAAATTTTCACCAAAGATGCCTAGCGCTAGCTCTGTGTCTGGCAATTCACCTCGCCAGTAATCGTAATGCTCGAATGGATAGACATAGACTGCTTTGTCTTCTCCGCCATGAACGGTGAGATCGGCTTGTCCGTCACCGTCTAAATTGAGCGAGCGCACCATTACCCGTTTGCTGACTGGCTCTTTGAAAATTCCAGTTGTAACTGTTTTCCCTTTCCAGATGACTTCACGCGGAAGTCCGACGTTGACAGAGATAAGTTTCATCTTCAGCTCCAAGGTTTTGGACGGCATTCGATTACGGCAGTTTAGATCGCTGTTTAAGCGCAACAGATACCATTGATTTTAGGTGGACTTTGGAATGCTGATTAATTTCCTTTAAGAAAGTCAAGTAGCGCAGGGTTGACTTGATCGGCATGAGTCCAGTTGATGGCGTGCGGCCCTCCAGGTATAACCACAAGGCGACTGTCTTTAATTAGCTGCGGCAGTCTCGCTCCGGTTGAATGATGAGGGAGGATGCGATCGGCATCCCCCTGGATGATCAGGGTTGGCACATCGATGCGTGGCAGATCGTCACGGAAGTCGGTCAACCACGACGGCACACAGTCCAGAGTCCCCTTAGCAGAAGCTCCTGCCGCGACATTCCAACTCATTTGGATGGCTTCGTTGCTAATGCGATTGCCCAAAAACACATCCACGTTGAAGAAGTCTTTGAAAAATGTAGACATATATGCTGGGCGATCGTCTACGATACTCTTCATAATTCCGTCGAAAACGCTTTGAGGAACACCCTCCGGGTTATCCTCTGTCTTTAGCAAGAAGGGTGGCACTGGAGCCATTAACACTGCTTTACTGACGCGTTCCGAACCGTACTTACCGAGATAACGCGTCACTTCGCCTGTTCCCATTGAGAAGCCGACCAATACGGCATCACGCAGGTCAAGTTTTGTCATGAGCGTGTTCAAATCTGCTGCAAAGGTGTCGTAGTCATAGCCAATTGATGGCTGGCTGGAGTTGCCGAAGCCTCTGCGATCGTAAGTGATGACCCGGTAGCCCGCCTCTAGCAAAACTCTCACCTGCTTTTCCCAGGAATGACCGTTAAGAGGAAACCCGTGGATTAGCACGACGGGCTGACCTGCTCCAAAATCTTCATAGTAAATATCAATGCTTGCAGAGTTTTCTTTACCGACAGTAACGTAAGGCATTGGAGTCTCCTGTTTTTATTAGTTTCGTTGTCTCAAGCTTCCGGCTAAGATCAAGAAGGCATTCATGCCGTCAACATCGCCTCATGTACCAGGTAAATCTCCAGGCGCACCCAAAATTTCGTCGCCAATTTCGGCACAAATGCGCTCAAATAGCTCCATGTCAGGTGTTTCTGTTTCATCCTGCGTCCCCACTGCTTCGATCAGCCGAGCAAAGGCACTGGGCGCAGCAACAACCAACCCGCGAGCAGGCTGATCGCCGAGCGCAGCGACTACGTGGGGGGTGTAAGGCGGAATCAGGAAGCTTTCACCAGCACTCAGCACAACTTTGTTCTCACCTGCCCAGACCGTGAACTCCCCGGACAGCACATAGAGTTGTTCGGAATAGCGCGTGTGACGATGGAGGAGTCTGTGAGCCAGGTGGGAAGTAACCTTCGATCAGATCGTACTGACCCCCGGTTGTGGTGTGATCGGCAACAATGTTGAGGCGAGAACCAAAAAACCAGAAAGATTGTGTCATGAAATTGCTCCTATTGATGAATAATTTGTGTGATAAAATCTCAAACTTCCGACTCAGATAAAGAAGGTGTTAATGCCGCCAAAGTAAGATCGCGATCGCCAATTCCCATATAGATTATGTGGGCTGAATTTTGTACGTTAAACTTGTGGTCAATGGTTTGCGGAGTGCGTGTTGCTTGATTAAATCGGCTGCTTTTTCGGCAATCATAATGGTGGGCGCGTTTGTATTTCCTGTGGTGATCGTTGGCATGATGGAGGCATCCACAACACGCAACCCCTCAACGCCATGTACTCGTAGTTCAGGGTCTACAACTGCCATTGGGTCAGTGCCCATTTTGCAAGTGCCGACCGGATGATACACCGTATCACAAGCTTCTCGGACATAAGCAACCAGTGCTGCATCACTCTGCTTATCCGCACCAGGAGCGATTTCTTTACCGCGAAACTCATCAAAGGCACTTGTACCGAACAGGTTACGCAGTAATTTAATCCCTGCCACTAACTTTTGCACATCAGCTTCACTTTGGAGAAAGTTCATTTGAATCATCGGTGCGTCTTTGGGGTCGGGGGAACGCAAACTGACACTGCCAATGTTTTGGGGATGAGGCAAACAGACGAAACTTGTGAATCCTGAACCAGAGTGGGCATAACCAGGCGGCACTAACACAACAGGACCGAAGAGAAACTGTAAATCTGGTGCAGTATCCAGATTACCCTCGGTATGCAAAAACAAGCCAGCTTCAGCGATACTACTGGTGCTAGCCGTGTGTAAATCCTGAGTTGCCTTGTGTGCCACGGACACGACAGGGTGATCTTGGAGGTTTTGACCAACACCCGGCAAATCAGCCACTACCGGAATTCCCAAGGCTTGCAGGTGTTCTGCATCACCAATACCGGAAAGCATCAGCAGCTTGGGCGAATCGAACGCGCCAGCACTTAAAATCACTTCGGAGTTGACCCTAACCTGGTGCAGTGTGCCCTTGTGCAGGTATTCCACCCTAACCGTGTGAGTGCCTTCAAACAACAAGCGAGTTACTAACGCTCCTGTGGTTACAGTCAAATTGGGACGCTGAAGAATGGGCACAAGGAAGGCAGCAGCAGCACTGTGCCGTTTACCATCCTTAATGGTCAATTGATAAAGTCCTGCCCCTAACTGCTGCATCCCATTAACATCAGGATTATGGTCATATCCTAGCGCCACTGCTGCGTCTACAAAGCGTTGGGATACCACAGCAGGTGCAATCAGATCGGTTACGCTCAACTCCCCATCAACCGCGTGGTGTTCAGACGCACCTCGCTGCTGATGTTCCGATTTCTTGAAGTAGGGCAAAACATCTTGGTAACTCCAGCCGGGATTGCCCAATGACTGCCAATGGTCATAATCGTGAGGATTACCTCGCAAATAAATCATGAAATTAATTGAACTGCTGCCCCCCAAAACTTTGCCACGGGGACAAAAGATTTTACGGTTATTCAGGTAGGGTTCTGGTTGGGAGAAATATGCCCAGTCCACCTCAGAACCTAGTAGACTGAGACATTGCGCCGGGATGTGAATCTCTGGCTTTGTGTCAGGAGTACCCGCTTCGAGTAGTAACACAGTTGTGTCGCTGTCTTCTGTCAGACGGTTGGCAACAACGCATCCTGCCGAACCTGCACCAATCACAATGTAGTCATAGTGAGTCATAAAATTCTCTTCCTCTGTTGCCTGGAATGGATTTGCTATGTTCTCGTAGCACCAGAGGGTAGGGCTCCAGGCGGGCCAAGGGTTTCATCGCCCATCTCGGCGGAAATGCGTGCAAGCAGCGCCATATCCAGTGTTTCTGTCTCATCCCGCATCCCCATTTCTGTAATCAGCCGAGCAGGCCCACTTGGTGCGTTAATGACTAACCCGTGTGCTGGCTGATCGCTGAACACGGCGACCATGTGTGGTGTGCCAATAAGTATCAAGATGTTGTCACCAGCACTCAGTACGACCTTGTTCTCACCAGCAAAGACCGTGAACTCCCCGGACAGCACGTATAGTTGTTGGGAATAACGCGTGTGGCGATGAAGGGGTGTCTGTGAGCCAGGAAGGGAATATTCTTCGATCAGATCATACTGACCTGCGGTAGTTGTGTGATCGGCAACGATGGTGAGACGAGAACCAAACAACCAAAGTGATTGTGACATGAGATTGCTGCTTTCTCCTTTTGGATAGGTATAAAGTTGATGTTTAATTGCTGTACTAATCAGAGTGGTCAATTGCTGCTAAGGTGCGATGCTCCGCGCCATCGCCTGCTTTGTAGGTCAAGTTCTGTCATTTCTGCTTCAAATATTTCTCAAACCAGTTCAACGCAGTTGTACTGGCAATCTCAAAGCCCTCACCTTGGAAACCGTCAAAGTGCCCGCCCTTCAAGATTGTTAGAGACTTAGGCTCCATCGCACGCGCATGGACATCGGCGGTTATGTCGGCAGGTGAAAGAAAGTCCTTCTCACCCGTAATCAGGCATAAGGGGGTAGGAAAGATTGCTTCGAGGTGAGGAGCCGGTTCGTAATAGAGACAGTGTTCAATCGATTCAAAGGAGATTCGATTCTCCCATCTTCCTTCACTTGCGCTTTTGTTCGATTCAACCCAATTGAATGCGTCGGGTGTCGCAAGGAAGCAGGGTTCACCAGGCGGGGCAACCAAAGGAAGGTAACTCACCTCTCCGGTTTGATACCGTTTTATCCGGTCAAGTGAAACCATCTTTGTGAGTTCTTCCAGTTGAAGTGGAGAAGCCACACGGCGGGAGATGAGAAACGCATTCACCGCAGGCATCTGTGCTACGATCGCTTTCACGCGCAGATCGAATGCAGCCAGATGCAGCGCGTGACCGCCACTGTAAGAAAAACCCCACAGACCTATGCGCTCAGGGTCAACTTCACTTTGTAGTTGAGTCCAGGTGATGGCATTACGAAAGTCCTCATGCTGCTCTGTAGGAAGCATTTGTCCGCGAGGTTCTCCCTCACTAGCACCAAGGTAGCGATAATCGAATAGCGAAACGACGAACCCGGCTTGAGCGAATTTCTCGGCAAACTGCGGCAATCCCATTTCTTTGGTTAAGCCAATCCCATGAGCCATGACAATGGCAGGATAGCGATGCCTTCGGCGAGCGCAGCTATCGCCAGATGCGACTTGATCCGGAGTGTAAAAGGTGACGGAACACTTTAGACCTTTACTTTCAAAACTGGTTCTTCTTTGCATAATTGCTGACCTTCTCATTAATTACTTGCAGTGGCGATAGCTGCCATCAACTGTTCAAGGTTCCAGCGACTGGTATATCGAATTCCATTAATAAACAAAGCTGGGGCAGCTGTTACTCCACTGTGTAATCCACTTTCAATATCTTGATTGATGTGAGCAATATGTACTTTACCGGATATATCTTGCAGAAATTGGGGAATATCGAGTCCTAGATTATTGGCATACTCTACAAGATAATCGTTTCCTAACCCTTGTTGATGGGTAAACAAAATGTCATGCATCTGCCAAAACTGACCTTGTGCGGCAGCCGCTTCGGCCGCTTCAGCCGCACGTTGAGCATAAGGATGTATTTGCTGCTGGGGGAAGTGGCGAAATACAAAACACAAGTTGTTAACCTGTTGCTGGATTGCCTTGATTAATCGGTGAGCTTCGCCACAAGGGGGACACTGGTAGTCACCATATTGGACGAGTGTCACTGAAGTACTCACCAATCCTTGAATATGATCTTGTTCTGAAATCGGCACAAGCAACCGATTATAATCACCGAGGCTCATTTGGCACCTTTAAGGAAAGGAGTGCAGCAGGTAGATACAGATGATTGCTATAAAACCTCTTTCATAATTGGGTAGACCAATGCCGCTCTGTTATCTGCTGCATAACCTCAATTTAGAGGGTTCACTCGATTTTGTCGCTGAGAAAAACTTCAGTTGATAAGCTGACAATTTAGACAGCTAATAAACTGACAAATTTGACAGGTATGACGCTACAAGCTAACAATACCCCGCCTTAATGCAACGATTACAGCCTGAGTGCGATCCTCCACGCCCAGCTTACTTAAAATATGATTGACATGAAAGTTTACAGTGCGTTCAGTAATATATAGAGCTTTGCTAATGGCTTGGGTACTCTTGCCCGTTGTAATCAGTTGAAGCACCTCTAACTCGCGATCGCTCAATTCTGGACTCGCCATGCGCTCTAAAAGTTTGGCACCAACGCGGGGTGGAATGTGCTTCTGTCCTTTGTGCACAGCGCGAATCGCGGACAGTAATTCTTCTGGCTCGGCATCCTTGAGTAAATACCCTTTAGCCCCTGCCCGCAATCCCTGATAAATGTCTTCATCGCCCTCATAAGTCGTCAATACGATAATCCGAGCAGCAGGAAACTCGGTGCAGATGGCAGTAATCGCAGCGACTCCATCCATCTGTGGCATTCGCAAGTCCATTAAAGTTGCATCTGGCTGTTTTTGACGAAAGATAGCGAGTGCCTCCTGACCATTCCCAGCTTGTCCAATAACAAGGATATCTGGCGCTTCTTCCAGCATTGCAACCAAACCCTGACGTACAACGGGGTGATCGTCTACAACTAGAACACGAATGGTATTAAGTTGACTCATGATGGTTTTTCCTACTGATTCACGGACACAGTAATTTCTGTTCCTTGCCCAAGGGCACTCTGGATCTGGATCTGTGCCCCAATCAGATCGGCACGTTCTGCCATGCCTAATAAACCAAAGCCATTGTGACTAGAAGAACGGTCAATTACAAATCCCTGTCCATCGTCCTTGATTCGTAATATGCACTGCGTGGACTGATAGATTAGTTCAACACGAATTTCAGTTGCCTTTGCATACTTGAGTGCATTCGTCAATGCTTCCTGTCCAATCCTTAGCAGATTATTCTCCACCTCAGAGGGTAGCGGATAGGGGATACCGATGGCTTCACACATAATTGTTATACCAGTGGATGATTCTAGCTGACTTGTCAGATGTTTGAAAGCGCTGAGTAAATCACTATTTTCTAACAAGTAGGGACGGCGTAGCGCCTCTACAGAGCGGCGTGCTTCTGAGAGTCCAGTTTGGGCTAAGTTCTGGACTTGAGCTAGGTGGGCCTGAGCTTTTTGAGGGTCTACTGTTATCTTGCTCACAGCAGTTCTAGCGTGAATGATAACACCCGTGAATGACTGGGTTAGTGTGTCGTGAATTTCTCGCGCCATGCGATTGCGTTCTTCCAGAATTAAAGCTTCTTCGGCGCGTTTGCGTTCACGCAGTGCAGCGTTTCGCTGTTCGCTAATGTCTGTGATTAAACTGTAGAATCCTCTCACTTGAGCATTGTAATCAAAATCGGGGATCAAGGTAGCACTGATGGATTTTTTACCAAGCGGAAAGGGAATTTCAGCTTCTAGGGTTACAGTTTGCCCTTCAAACACTTGATTAACATATGGCTCAACCCTTTGATAAACCGCCTCACCCAGGAGTTCACAAACAGACTTGCCCAGAATCTCATTTCGATTACAGCTAAACCAGACCTCGTATGTACGGTTGATAAATTGATAGCGTCGATTGGCATCCACATAGCTAACAAGAGCCGGTAGAGCGTCGGTAATCAGTCGTAATTCCTGTTCTCGATGACGTAGTTCTGCTTCGCTTTTCTGTAAAGCTGCCGTTCGTTGGGCTACCTGTTGCTCTAAGGTACGGTTGTAGTTGGCTAAGAGGTGTTCTGCTTGTTTCCGCTCTGTAATGTCTTGAAAGGCTGCGATTGCAAATGCTACATTACCCTGTTCATCAAAGATAGGAGTTCCCCAAACCTCAACTGGAACTATTGCACTGTTTTGGTGAATTTCCAGATCGTCAACTGTGGTGCATTCGCCGCTTAATGCCCGAATAACTGGTAGTTTCTCAGTTGGATAATTTTGATCAGTTCCCGCCAGATAAAATTGATAAATCTCTGGGATTTGATCCGGTGCCACAAAAGGATCAATCCCTTTACCCATTAGCTGAATTCCCCGTTGATTGACGTAGTAAACGCGACCAGCCGCATCCAATACTCCAATTCCTACCGGGACAGCTTCTAGAAATTGTTTCATTCTACTTTCGCCTTCGCGGAGCTTTGAGTAGAGTCTGGCATTTTCAATGGCGATCGCCGCCTGAGATGATAACAGATTCAAGACCTGCGTTCGTTCTGGGGTAAATGCTCCAGCCGCTAATTTATTTTCTAGATACAACACGCCCACTAGCTTACATTGATTCAGCAGAGGCAAACATAAAATTGATTGAATTTGATTGTGTTGAATATATGGCTCATGAATAAAATTACCTTCACGAGTAGCATCATTTAAAATGACACATTCATGAGTACGAATCACATAATTAATAATTGATTCAGGTAGATTATTTGCAGTTGGAATAGATTGTAGTAATTGTGTAGTATAGGTATTCTCACTTTCCTTGAGTTCACCAGACGCTTCAATCACCCATTTTCCTGAGTTTTCTAAAATTAGAAAACCTGTTTGTGCACCAGCATTTTCGATTAATATCTTCATCAAGGAACTGAGTAACTTATCCAGTTCAATTTCACTCGAAATCGCAAGGGAAGCTTTCATTACCGCTGCTAAGTCGAAAGTAATGGGTGAGTGATTAGAGGTGGTGACAGAAGTTTTATGGGTTGGCGAAGCCGCATCCGACGATTGAGGAAATAGCTGTGGATAGCGAGTTTCTAAATCTCTTACTTTCGCAGTTGCTCCCCACCGTTCATAGCAGTAGTGAGCTTCTTTCATGTAGGTTTGGGCAAACTTTTCTCTACCACGAAATAGGTAAAACTTGGCAGCTAATTCATAAGCTAATGCTTCTTCTTGAAGATAGTCATTGTTTCTAGCACCAAGAATTGCTTGTTCGTAGAACTCTTCTGCTTTAAACCACTGACCCAAAGTTCGCGCTTTCTCTGCCTCGACTAAATGATATTTATGCAAATAATTCATTGGCGCATAATACGCCCATTGTTTCATTTTCTTCTGGTTAACAGCGACTTTTTTGAGGATTTGTGATTGCGTTTGAGCGCTGCTTTCGGGGTATATGGCGAGTCTTGCCAGAGCATCATATAGGTAGTAAAAAGGGCCAAGAGGTGAGCCTGTTACTCGGATTAAATAAAGTTCTGCTATAGTTGAGTTTTCAACTGCCTGAACATACTTGGAAAATAGGTAGCACAGGAAAAGTTTATTGAAATAGACATTAAAGATTGCAGTTCCATCATTTGCTATTTTATGTTGTGGCAATCCATTCTCTTCATTGTAGAATTTACCAACTAGACGGGTTGGATTGGTCGAGCATCCCATCAAATTTGCGATCGCCTGCTGAAATATTTGATTCCAGATTAGTGCTGTTTCCTGTTTGATTTGACGAATTGCTTCATTGTATTTCGTCATCTCGCGTTCAACCTCCACGAGTTCGCTTCCGACAGCATAGGAATTAAAGCAATAAGAATGAGCGCCATAGGCAGCAAACTCTAAATCTCCGGTTTCTAGCCCACTTTGATAGGCTTCTAGTAATGGTTGTGATGTGTCTCTCACATGATCTTTCCAATGAATGATGAAGGTATTCACGATCACCAATGTTCTAGCTTTGAGAGAATGGGGCTTAGGTTGTGACAACTGCCTTAAAGCTAACTGTCCAAACTCGTAGCCGGTCTCGATGTCTCCAACCTGCCTACACAGAATTAATCCAAAGTTGGCATAAACAAAGGGAGACGCAAACGCATTACCATATTCGATTGACAAGCTGACTTGTTTAGATATCAGTAGCGGCATCAAAATAGGAGCAGCACTATAAGCAGCAGTCGTGATGCTAGATAGGATTCGCATTGCTGCTAACTTATCCGGCTCGTGCATTTGGGGCAAATGAATCAAGTCTTCGTAGACGCGCAGAGGTGAGTCAGCGCTGCGAAGAGAAGTGCCTTGCGCGGGTTCCCCGCGTTGTGGCAACTTCGGGGAGGGTTTCCCTTCGCAGGCGACTGCAAAGCCATTCCCCAAAGGGGTTCCCGCAGGGTAGGGCTTGTCGTTAGACATCGATTTCTCACTAAGAAGGCATAAGATTGCGTCTAGTTCAAGCTGAATATCTGACTGGCTTGGCTGTTCGGGAAAACTAATTTCGATCTGTTGCAACACTTGCAATCCAATATTGATTGCTTCTAATAGTTGATTTTGTGCGATGTAACTTTGAATTTTGACTTCGCACGCTTTCACGCTATCAAGGATCGTTTTAGCCTGTTGCAGAATGATCGCTGCCCAGTACTCCACCTGCTCAAAATTGCCACACAAGTACGCTACTTCTGTTGTTTCTGCGTATAACTCTAAGGTCAAGTCATAATCTGTTTGCCAGCTAGATGCTGCCAGCCAAACTCTAGCTGTAGTTAAATATTTTTTTGACACGCCATAAGCGATCGCCCCTTTTGCTTTCTGACCTGCGATTAAATTTAATCTGGCAATTTCGTTTCGTTCTTGTTGATCTGTGACCAGTTCAATTCCATAATTGAGATGATCCACAATTTCAAACAACCGCTCTGAGAGTCGCTCTGGTAAGGTTTTTTCAAGTAAATTGTGACCAATTTCGAGATGAACCAACTGTTTGTGCGACTCATCGGTTAAGGCATAAGCTGCTTGCTGTACACGATCGTGCAGAAACTTATATTCTTGAACTAACAAGTTTTCATCTAATTCAGACAGGGGTTGAATTAATCCAGCTTGGATAGCTACGAGTAAATCTAGAGAAACTGCTTTAAGGGATTGCTCACAAACGATTACTAACGTATCTAAATTAAATTCAGCACCAATACAAGCCGCTAACCGGAGAATTTGCTGTGTGTTCTCTGGCAGTTTCTTCAACTTGTGAAGCATCAACTCCACAACATTATTAGTGATATTTTGAGCTTGAATCTGAGCAATGTTCCACTGCCAGCGGTAGTGTTGTGCATCAAATGTCAATAAATTTTCGCTATACAGTATCCTCAAAAATTCGTTGACAAAGAAAGGATTGCCCTCGGTTTTACGTAACACTAACTCTGCTAAGGAACGAACGCTGTCTACATTTTGATGCAGCGTCTGGGCAATCAACTGACTCAACGGCAAGAGCGTTAATGGTTCCAAGATAATCTTTTGAAGCACTGCCCCTTGTTTTCGCAGCCTCTCCAAGGTTAATACTAATGGATGCGTTGGATTTACCTCATTATCTCGATAGGCTCCAATCAAAAATAAGAATTGGGTTTGCTCATCAAGTAGCATCAGTTCGATTAATTTCAGCGTGGCGGAGTCGATCCATTGCAAATCATCTAAGAAAATCGCCAGGGGATGTTCTGCTGAACAAAACACCCGCACAAACTGCCCAAAGACACGATTAAAGCGATTTTGAGCTTCCGCTGCTCCAACTTCTGGTACAGGTGGCTGCTTGCCAATAATGAGTTCTACTTCGGGAATCACATCAATGATGAGTTGTCCATTGCTGCCTAATGCCGTGAGCAGGCGATTTCGCCACTGTTGCACTTGGTCGTCTGGTTCACCCAACAGTTGCTGCACCAATTTTTGCAGGGCATTTGCGATCGCGCTGTAAGGGATATTGCGCTGGAATTGATCAAATTTCCCAGAGATAAAATAGCCACGCTTTTGGGTAATTGGTCTATAGATTTCCTGCACTAATGCTGATTTGCCAATTCCGGCGTAGCCAGAGACCAGCATCATTTCAACTTGGAATTTTGGATTGCCCGTTTGTTCGCTTTGTGAAGTCGTTTCTGAATTGTTTGGTAAAGAAGTAATGCGATTGTTTTCTTGACACGCTACACGATCAAAAGCCGCCAGTAACATTGCAACTTCCTTGTCCCTTCCATATAGTTTTTGGGGAATTTGAAACTGATCCCAAACGTCTTGCTGACCCAATTTAATGCTGTTAATTTGACCGATGTCTGCTAATTGGTAAGCACAGATTTCTAAATCTGCTTTGATTCCCCAGGCACTCTGATAGCGATCTTCTGCATTTTTCGCCATCAGTTTCAGAATGATATTTGAAACGAGTTTGGGAATCTTTGTATTTATTTCATGAGGTGAAGGTGGCTGTTTGGCAATATGACAATGGACTAGTTCCAGCATATCCGTTGCTTTAAACGGTAGATGTCCGGTTAGCAGTTCGTAGAACGTCACCCCAAGCGAGTAAAAATCGGTGCGGTAATCAAGCAAACGGTTCATTCGTCCTGTTTGCTCTGGAGAAAGGTAGGCGAGTGTCCCTTCTAAAACATAGTGGCTCTTAAAAGCCGGATTCGTGCGGTTAAATTGGGTGGCAATACCAAAATCAATAATTTTGACAACGCCAGTATCCAGATTTAGGACTATGTTTCCAGGGTTGATATCTTTATGAATGATATTGGCTGCATGGATTCTGCCCAGAATGTCGCAAACTGCGATCGCAAGATCTAAAAAAGTGGATAATGGCATAGGGCAGAAAATATCTGGACGCTTGTGCATCCATTGCTCTAGGGACTCTCCCCCAAAATCTTCTAAGAGAATCACCAGAGTACGTTGATAGTTTTGCTGGCTATATGCCTTGACAACCCCTTCCAAGTTGAGGGAACGGGTAATTTTATATTCCTGTCTGTAACGGATTAGTTCTTGAGGAGAGGGATAATCTTCCTTGAGTATTTTTACTATGATCGCTACTCCATCCTCTCTAATGCCCCGATAAACCAGAGAATTAGGACTTTCATATATCTTGCTTTGGATGGCAATACCAGGTAGAGCAATCATAGAGCAAATCTTGAGAGTACGATCTCGAATACCTCAAACTATACAGCAATTGTCATTCCAAAAATAATTACTTACTATTTGGTAATCGAGAATAAATTTGATAAGATTAAGGGTCTAAACTATGATTTTAAACTTCAGCACCCTCAACACCTTCTCCTCCAACTCCGTCAAATAAGCCCGCTTCAGCTTCTCCAACGACTCCAAAAACCTCTGCACCGACTCCAAAAGCCCACTAGAATACACCAGATTGATGCGAGCGCAGATATCTTGCATCTGCTGGCATTCCTGCGGCAGATAATTCGGCGTGGGCATTAGTCGCATCGTTGATTGCTGAGGTGTAGAACTTGTGGGTCTGTCATCCTGAAACCGCTTTTTAATCTAAACTGTAGCTTTTCTCGGAATAATTGAGTAACTAATATATTCATTAATTTCTAATGATGCAGACTTCATAAAAGCGGAAATCGATAAACCTCCTAGCTTCATAACTCCATCACCCTCTAACACCAATCTAGGTGCAGCTAATCCTGGGTAAATTTCGCTTATCTGTTAGAGGGAGACACAGTAAGCTAAAGATTTGATTTGCTTTACTTAGAGTAAAGATACTCATGCAGCTTCCTGTGGCGGTAGCAGTTGCATTTGAGATTTTGGTTTCGCTTTATTTTTAATTGAACCGTGGTTCTCTTCTGAACTATCAGATTGAGAAGATTCTACAGAAACCCCTTTTTCAGGCTTCTCGCTTTTGGGAACCCACTCTAACACTTCACCCGGTTGAACCTCATAAGTATCACATATTTTACTCAGAACCGTAGATGAAGGTAACTGGTCAGGATTATTGTACAAGTCATACGCGGTTCTTTGAGCTATTCCTACATCTTTTCTAAACTGGTAGGCTGTTATGCCTCTTTCATAAAGAAATTTCTTGATTTTGTTTTTCACAGACACGTCCTCAACTCCTATATAGTTAATACTATCATCTAGCTAGTAGTGCTAACTAATTAATATTAGTTATGCAAATTGCACTCAACCATAACTAAATGATATTACTAAAGTATTGCATATAGTATCATCTAGTTAGTAATATTAAAACATAACAAAAGACGACCGCCGCAGTCTGGAAAACGAAGCGATCGCCTTTTAAAACACCCACCATACAGATGGATAACCAATATAATGACACACGCAACATATAGTCATCAACAGCTGCACCTGAAATCCATAGCCCGGCTCAAGCAAATCTACAGCGAAATCGGCTGCACAATCAAAGTACAAGACAAACGCTGCAAGGACGCATGGATTAGCGCAATCATCTCCCACCAATCCGCCCAGCTTCAGAAGGTTGGCGAACAAGCCACCGCCCAAGCTGAACTCGACCGCCACATCGCAGACCAAGCCCAAGCCGTAGCACCCGAAGAACTAACGATAGTCGAAATATCTTTCTACGATCACGAATACTACGCAGGCAACCAGTTGATAGCCGCAATCACCCATGATGCCGACGATTTTGTAACGCAACGCTGGGTAGTGATGGTGAACGGTGCGGAAGCCCATCGTGCTGCTACCCCAATGCAGTGCCACCGCTACATCTGTACGCACTACAAAGATGGGTCATTACCAATGCAAGAGCAAGAAGCACGGGGGCAGGGTGCAGGGAGCGGAGGGGAAGAATTCTCTCCCTTGCTCCCTACTTCTTCTACTGGCAATGAAATCATGGTGCAGATTTTCAACGAGTGTGAGCAGCACGGCTTGGAATTGCTCGACGATGGGATTTATACGAGTGATGGCGAGAAATTGGGCGAAGTCGGCTGTACAGAGGGCAAATGGTGGATCATCCGCGCTTCTTCAGAACATCAGCAGAAGGTAGCGTGTGAGTCTGCAATGGAGGCTGTACGATCGCTATTGGTCAATCCTGTGTGTTGCGATGAACTCTTAGACAAGGCATTTGATGAACTGACGGCTGATGAATGGTGGAAGCTGCTGGAGTCTGAAGCGTACAACAGTGAGCTAATAGCGGCATAGGGAAAGAGTGGGCATCACACAATTCGCAATTCGCAATTCGCAATTCGCAATTTAATATAACCAACCTTATTGGGAGAAACCTCAGTAATTTTCTCCCAAAATTCCACCAATCCCTTCAATCACCAATTAAATATATGCAACCCATGATCACGATACCCAAAGGCTGGGAGTATCCCCGCTTTATCTTGGGTGAACGCACAAAGCAGGGAATTATCGTTGGGCTTGAGTACTACGCCCAAGATAGTTTTTTGGCTGAAGAATATGGACAAGGCTGGCGTTACGCTTTGATGCCTCATAAGAATTCCCAAGACTTGCTGCATTACCAAGAGCATCAGATAAAAACGCTTTCACGACAAGAATTATTCTCACAAATCACTGCTGAAATTGACGCTCATCAGCAGCAGATAGACGTTCTCAAGCAACAGTTAGCTGCTGTAACTGGAGGTAGTACAAATGGCTAAACCACAGAAAATTTCTTCTGAGTTGACTGCTACTAATTTATTGCATTCTCTCCGTTGCCGTGGAGGTTGTGCGCCTTTGCATACTATCAAGTTTTCCAATGTGTCCATCCAATATTTGCTCGATAGAAACCTTGTGAGAGTGCAAAACACTGGCTGTGGTTTTCTGTTGGAAATTATCGAAGAAATGCAATAACAACTCAAATCAATTCGTAGGAGCAATCCAAATGTCTCATCCCAATTTGCGTACATTAATTGATGCGGCACAACTAATCCTTGAAGAGATAGCCAAGCACCCAGATTTTAAAGCACTTGATTATCAGCCTGATTTAACAATCGTGGATGCTCAAACTGCACTGTCTTACTTGAAGTGTGAACTGGAGAGTAATCAAAAGTCTGGTGTTGCATCAGAAAGTTCTGTTTAGGAAAAAGCGATTGTCTGAATGAGCTTATATCCAGGCAATCGCAAATACTCGGATTACATCTCGCTTAATGAATTTAATTATTGCACACTTCATACATTGTCAAGGTCAACATGAATACTGACATAAAATTAGGTCTTTGCAATCCCCCAGAACCCATTTATCTGTACGTCAAAAACGGTGAAGTCAGTGGGGAATCATTCTTGTGGTATCACTACAAGAATGACCAGGATAAGACGATCCCTGTTCAGCAACGCGGTTTAACAGGTTATTTATCAGAATTGCGTTTGACAACGAAAGAATACAAGGGCAAGGACAACATGAAGTTAGATATTGTTGTCGCTGCGGATGAGATTTATATCATCAGAACTGGCATAGAAACTAACTTTGCGAAAACATTTCTTTTGCCTGCGTCCCTGATACAAGACTTCTCTAAACCCCTGATTATTGCTGCTACTGCCGGGGAAGAAAACACAGTCTTTTGCCGGCTTTATGATGCAGCTACTAAAGTACGAATTCGTGCAGAATGGAACCCGAATGCTGACTGGGGAGCAATCATTCACGGCATTCAATCTCTATTAGGTGGCGCGCGAACTCAGCCACCATCTACTGTAGATCCCCAAGATTTACGAGTAAGAAGAATACGTACTTTACTTGATTACCCGCTCGATTTAGTTAAGGAATGGTTGCAGTTTCAAGATGCTATTAGCCCCAGCCAATTGCATATTAACAAAGTCGATGAACTAGTGAAAACAATGTGCTTTGCTTGGGCTGCTGATAAAACTGAACACCCGAATCATGCCGAGTCTTCATATCAAAAGCAAGTTGTTGATGCTGTTGCTAAGGGGGTTGATGAATTAGCGGCAATCAACGAGTGGATGCAGCAGTTGCAAGGAACAAAATCTGAGGCAGCTTGAAGAATACAGAAGCCAGAGCGTAAATATTCTGGCTTCTTCTTATCAATTGATTACACAGATTTATCCCATGAAACTCATCGTTACTGTAGTTGAAAGAATCACTAGTGAGGCTCATATCAATATTCCTGATGGGCTGAACGAATCAGCAATCAAGCAGTACATAACAGACCGATATAACTCTGGGGAAATGCTAACTGATTTAAACATTTTTCAAGTTGATTTTGAATCTATCAGCGCTCGGATTCTTCACAAGTTCCAACAATCAGAATAAATCTCGCTGGTAAATATTCTCTCTATATCAAATATCGGAGAGTTACAAATGACTAGACATTTGACAGATTTAGAAAATTACAAATGTCATGAAATCGCTAGTATCCTTTCGCTGAATTTATCAACTATCCGCTTGTGGGTGCATCGCGGTTGGCTCAAAGCAAATAAACGCTATCCCAAGCATTACGAGATTAAACTTTGGCATCTCAAACAGTTCCTTGAAAATCCACCACATCAAATCAAAAAACGTATTGCTGCTCTTGACACCGAAGCCATCAATTATCTTTTGGGGAGAAAAGCGTAATGGAAGCAATCACCGAGTTAGAAAGATGCTGGTTCCTCTCGCCACCCTGGGGTAATCAAATTCCATCTGTTGGAATCAATTTGTTGGAGAAAGTCTATCTCAAAACTGATAGAACATTCGGACATTGTTGTGGAGTGCAGTGGTATCAAGGTGAATGGAACTACGTTATCGATGTTGAGAACGATATTGTACGCGCAACAAAACATGAAATTCTTGGCACTGGTCGAATAAAACCTACCACTGTGAAAAAACCAGCTTTTGTTTTGGGCGAACGCGTACTGTTGCAATTTCCCAATCGCGGCACAAACCAAAGGCTGATTCTGGGAATTGAGCTAATCGAGAAGTCCTGGTTTTACAAAGTCGAATTGGCATCACCTACTTTTTCCCCACCATCCAGCATGACCAATCGCTTTTCATTAGTCAGAGAAGAAGACTTGATGCGGGTCAATGTCTAATTTTCTGCGCCAAACTCAACAGATTTTGAATTGTTCTGATACTCACACAACTAAAGCTATGCCACAAATTGAAGCCGCCCAAATTATCGAACAGATTAAGGAAGAAATCACTGTTGACTCTAATGGCCAGGGTAGAGCTAGTATTCGGGCAACAGCAAGACTAGCGAATGTCAACGATGCTGGATTGCTCAGAAGCCTTAAAACTGCTGCTGACATTTCTCGGTCTAAACTTGTTGAAAAGCTTATCCGTAAAGGCTTTGAGCCTGCTGACATTTTAGAGTGGTCGCAGTCGGGTATACCTGATTTAGCCGTTGCCGCAATCCTTCATTATTACGGTTACGAAGCAGGTAAAAGATGTAGCGAACAAGCAACAAGAGCCTGTGAAGCATTTGAAACTATCGGTGTTCGCGCCTGGATGCAAGATATCACTGGCTGGACAAAGACCCCGCAACAACCAGAACAGCCACCTGCCCTTGCCCTTCCTCCAGTTGAGCAACGGTTGCAGACATTAGTGTAGTGGATGCGATGAAGACTTTAGCTGAACAGGGGGCAGACTCAATCCTTACATCGAGCAGCATTTTAAAGACTTTGCCGCTAATCTTCTGGCTGAACACAACAGAAAATTGCTAACCCCTTCAGAAGAACGCTGGTTAGGCGTGGTCAACTTTGCAGAGAGTGAGCTTGGTAAAAAAGTGCCTCTGCAAGGTTCACATTACCGGGGTCATCTGGGGACATGGGTGAGGACATTTTACCCCCAGTTGGGATCTCGCCAAGAGAATCGTCTCGTCAACGGCACTCAGCAATCAGTCTATATCTACGCCTGTCATGATCCTGCCGTTGCTGCCGGACTGACTAAAGCAATTGAGGAGTTTTTCGCACACCCGAATCCAACTGCGGCACTCAAGCAGGCGGGGGCTTTCACTGGCAAAAAGCAAATGACGTTGGTGAAAAAGTAAGAGCGATTGCTTAACGCGGGGAAGAGCATAAGCAATCGCAGGAGAAAAATAGGTGTTTTGTATGTGTTCGCTACCAAAATAACACATCTGTTTACAAAACTTAAAAAAGCTGGCGAGGTGATTGCAGCGCTGCGACAGGTTCATAAATCAACAGGGAGAAATTATGGATGCAGTAACATTTCAAATCAAAGACGAATTGGGATTTTGCACTCGTAATAGTGATGGGGTTAGTGGAATGAC
>JAHHHN010000060.1 GCA_019359325.1 Mojavia pulchra JT2-VF2
TTAATTAAAGCTTTACCAGCATCTCCTAACAAATGGAAAAGTGCTAAAAACCCAGTTTCTAACCAACTTATGAGATTACCGAAAACATTAATTAAAGCTTTACCAGCATCTCCTAACAAATGGAAAAGTGCTAAAAACCCAGTTTCTAACCAACTTATGAGATTACCGAAAACATTAATTAAAGCTTTACCAGCATCTCCTAACAAATGGAAAAATGCTAAAAACCCAGTTTCTAACCAACTTATGAGATTACCGAAAACATTAATTAAAGCTTTACCAGCATCTCCTAACAAATGGAAAAATGCTAAAAACCCAGTTTCTAACCAACTTATGAGATTACCGAAAACATTATTAGCAGCCATAATCTTTACTTCAAGATTGCTGAAAGTTTCCATATATCCCTACAGAGAGTTAAATAGTTATTCCTGAAAACGGTTATTAGAATTGATTTCTCCGGCTCACTACTAGCTTGAACTGATGCAGTATTTTCCACTGGTGGCTCAATTTCAATCGCAGTATTTACCACCGTTGGCTGAGTTTCAGTAGCCGGATTTGATAAAGTACTACTGTTGCCCCTTGAGTCTGTCTTTTGGCGGCGAGTATTTTTTCTAATCTCACCCAACAAATATTTAATTCTGCTGCCGCTCAAGTTAATGCCTAGACCTTTCAGCATCTCTGAAACTTCATCGGAAGTGTAGCCATACTTATCAGACGTAAGCTTCTCTATATATCGCCTCATTTTCTTCACGGCAACTCTTTCTGATATATCCTCTCGTTCTTTTGGCTTCTGTCCCTTTAGCAGCTCGATGGCCTTATCAATCTTACCCTTAGTAATTGCTTCTAATTCTGATGCTCACCCATTGTTGTTAGATTTAGAAATAATCATTGATTAACTACTTATCCTCTCCTATTTGATGACAGAAAATTCTGTTGAATTATGACTTGATTTTCTGCATAGTGAATGCCCATTAAATTTTGCTCCGCAGTGGCTACGCCGTAACTGTCATTCACTCAAATACTGATTTTAAATAGAGTGTGGCTGCTGTACGTTCGCCGTTAAGCTTCGCTAAAATATTGCTTTTTGTGGCTACGCCATCACTAGATTTCCAAATGCTGATTAGAGTTTACAATCAGCGACTGCTACGCCGTCGCTCTAATTCAGCTACGCTGACATCTGGCTTTTACTTGAACTACGCCATCATTACTATTTAACTTTACTACTGTATGATTGCAGTCAACTAGCTACGCTGATATATTACTTATACTCAGCTACGCTGCTGATTTTTTCCCTCCGGCTACGCCGACTCTGCCCCTCTCTGGTTTTCTAGCTCTCCCCGCAAATCGGCTAGAAGCAAGCCGTGCCTTTTGCCTGCGGCAAACCTCGCTGCGCTCGGACGACAGGCTTGCCAAAGGGGGAAGTGTCCCCGCTTTGGAAACCCCCTCTAATTGTTGCAGTTATGCGTCCCAAACTGTCAAAAAACCTGATTCGTAATAAGACATTGGAAGCTCGTGTTAATGCAATCGAACACGAAATGATAAAACAAAAAGCACAAGACGCGGGACTATCGGTGGCAGAGTTCACAAGACGCAGCGCATTACTAAAACCACTGCCAAGACGACTGAGTAAAATCACCTTGGCAACGTATAAAGAATTAGTTCGCATCGGCAATAATATTAATCAGCTAACCAGAGCTACAAATGCAGCCATAAAAATGGGAGTGCGACCACCAGCATCACCAGAACAATTAGAACAACTGCGAAATCTATTACAACAAATTGGTCGAGAGCTATCCTCTATTGAAACCGAAACTATTGATGACGATGATGAGGAAATAGATGAGGATGATTCGGAGGAGTGGGATTAAATATGATTGGCAACCAAACCAAAGGTAAAAGCTTTCGCGGACTCTTGAACTATCTCGAAAACAAAGAGTCTTCGTGTTTAATTGGCGGTAATATGTTTGGCAGAAATGCCTCTGAACTAGCAAGAGAATTTCGACTGTCTCGACAACTGAACCCAGAAGCTCTGAAAGTAGTTCACCACGTTTCGCTATCACTCAGCCCAGGTGAACAACTAGACAATGATACTTGGTGCGAGATTGCAGATAAATATATGTCAGCGATGGGTTACACAGCTAACCAATATGCCATCTACCGCCACAGCGACCGCGACCATGATCATATTCATATTTGCGCCAGCAGAATTAGTTTAGATGACGGCAAGATTACCCGTGATAGCTGGGAGTATGTACGCTCAGAAAAAATCATTCGGCAGCTAGAACTGGAGTACAGTTTACAGCAGACTATTAGCAGTAAAGAAAAACTTCACCGCGCACCAAGTATAGGGCAACAGCAACGAGTTGAGAGAGAACAACGCGAGTATGAGCAGGGTTTAAGAGAAACAGTTCCCCAAAAGCCAATTAAAAGCCAACTAATTGAACTAATCGACCGCGCCACAATAGATAAGCCAACCATGCCCCAACTGATAGAACGATTGCAACTGTTGGGTGTAGAAGTACGTCACGGTGTAACACGCAATGGAAAAAGTAAAGGCATCTCTTACTCGTGGAATGACCAGAAATTTAGCGGTACTTCCTTGGGGCCTGCCTATACATTCCCAGGATTACAAAAACATAAAAGTATTGACTACCAGCCAGAACGTGATGATGAGCGCATTAACCTACTTTTGGTGATTCCTGATAAACCATTGCCAATTGAGCAGTTAGAAAAGTTTCTTCAAGAGATTGAACTCAAACAAAATCAACCCCAGTTTACGCCCCCGGCAGAAGATGAAAGCCTGCGCCCAGTGTTGCAAAATTACCTCACTCAAAAACGCGGTTTAACCAATTACCTTGTAGAGCCATTACAACGCCAGGGGTTAGGTTACATCGACCAGCAGCATCGTGTGGTGTTTATTAAGCGTGATCTCAACGGTGAAAAGTCAGGCGCACTGGTTTGGGATACCCATCGAGAAGACAATCGGTGTATGGAATACCCTGAAAACAGCGTAAGCTCACAGGGGTGGTTTCACTTAAAATTGGGTGGAGAAGCAGACTCGAAAATCGAGAGAGTATTTTTGTGCGACTCCCCCATTGATGCACTGTCACTAGCAGATATGGATAGGCATACATACAAGGGGCTACCGCCAGTAAAAACAATGTACATGGCAGTCAATGATCCGAATAACTTGCCCCTTGAATATCTCAAGAATGTTAGCAGAATTGGTTTAGCATTTAATAACGATTCGCAAGGTAATGAAACGGCGCAAGTTGTTCAAAAAATGCTACCCCAGGCTAAAAGAATTGAACCATCGGGCCTTACTTGGAATGAGATTTTGATTGAAGCGAAGCAGAGAGAAATCCTTGAGCAGAAGCAACGCTCTAGGGGTTTTAGTCGATGAGTCGTGTTGCGCCGACGAACTCGTTGCCGCTATCGCTCGACTCATACGGTCTTCGGGACGGGCAGAATGATTTCTAGTAGGGCCAACAAAATTTGCCAGCCCGCCCCGAAGACTCCACTTCGTCGCATGATTCGCAACGAGTTCTTAAATCTTGGTAAGACGACACTGAGCGTAAGTTTGAAAAGGATAGTATTAATTGATTCTAGTGCGGGGTAGTTATGACGGCTGAAGAACTGCTAGAGCGATATGCTGCTCTTGAAAGAGATTTTGCTGGGGCTAATCTTAGTGGAGCCATGCTGGAAGACGCTGATTTGCCTGGAATCAATTTGAGCGAAGCGACTTTGTATGGGGCTAAGTTGAGCCGAGCTAATTTGAGTGGGGCTAATCTTAGTGGAGCCAATTTGGATTGCGCTCAACTCGACGAGGTTGATTTTAGTGGAGCCAACTTGACTAAAGCTTCCATTTGTGGAGCTACGCTTGAATGGGCTAATTTGACTGGAGCTAATTTGACTAGAGCCTATTTGGCTGATACCGGCTTGTCGGGGGTTGACCTGACCAATGCTCAAATGACCGGAGCTATTTTTAGTTCTTTTAGTCTGACTGGAGCTAACTTGACTAACGTTGACTTGAGTAGTGTTTCGATTGATTTGCCTGGTGGAATCGATAATCCTAGAATCGCTGGAGCTATATTCTGTAACACCACTATGCCCGATGGAACTAAAATTATTAACTTCTCTTAAACGTTATAGCACCAACATAGCAACTCAATATCAATACAGGCTTAAATAGAGTTGAATTTATGCAGTACGACTAAAAATTAAACAATTACTTATAAAGTTTGGCACAAGTAAGAAACCGAGTTAAGAAAAATTTTATTACTCTGCTAAAAAGCTTGATTTATTAAGAGTTTCACCCACCTATTCGGCGCAACTTCCTTGTGCGGTCGCTCCTGCGATCGCAGTTTTCTCCCAAGCGCCTCCCCAGCTTCCCCAGCTCCCCCAGCCCCGACCGCGCAAGATGCTTGCGAGACATTGGCTCTCAAGACCCTTGTTCTTCAAGCCTTTTAACAGCCTCATTAAAATTTTTCTTACTTCTGTTTCTTACTTTTTCAAATATCATCAATAAATTTAGAGCTAAACAAAGAAATCATAAGTTTAAATCTATGCTTTAGTTCTCCCTTCAAATTACAACTAACTGAGAATATGCTGTAATTAATTTAACTTTAAACTACTGAGACTCCATGACTTGTAGAAATGATCAATTTCTAGCTACGAATGTATATTTGTAATTAATTACAATTGTAAAAATGCTATTTTGTGTATTTGTAAATTTGTAATTTAGGCGTTAAGCTTGGTATTGCCAGTTTCTAGAATTTGTCATAACGTAATGAATTACATTTTTACAAAAACACATTTATGAAAATTGCGGTTTTGAACCAAAAGGGGGGCAGTGGCAAGACCACAGTATCCATCCATTTGGCTCATGCTTTTTCTATGAAGGGGTATCGAGTGTTACTAGTTGATACTGACCCTCAAGGCTCAACTCGCGACTGGGCAGCAGCACGTAATGGTGAAGCTCCATTTAGTGTCATTGGTTTGGATCGTCCTATCTTGCACAAAGAATTGCCCAAACTATCGCAGGGGTATGATTTTGTTTTCATTGATGGTGCGCCAAGAGTTTCTGACTTAACCAGATCAGCAATCATGGCAGTGGATTTTGTGCTGGTTCCTGTGCAACCATCCCCCTTGGATGTGTGGGCAGTGCATGAGGTAGTAGAACTAGTACAAGAGGCCACTATATATAAACCTGACCTAACAGCAGCATTTCTAATCAACAGAAAAATAGTGAACACTGCTCTTGGGCGAGAGGTGACAGAAGTTTTAGCGGAATATCCCTTAAGAGTGCTGAAAGCACAGATAAGTCAAAGGGTCGCATTTGCTGAGTGTTTGAATATTGGGAGTACGGTTTTGGAAGCTGCCCCGAAAAGTGCTGCCAGCTTAGAAGTACGAGCAGTTGTTGAGGAAATATTAGAAGCAACAGAGGAAACGAATCATGGCAGAAGCTAAAAAATCACAAAAATTAAGTTTAAAGCCAAGTGTTCAGAAAACATCTGTTCAAGAAGAAGCAGCAGCATGGGTGGAAAGTCGCAATGCTGCTGAATTGGCTAATTCTACAGTTCGAGAAGAAGCTAACAACGGTAAAAGCAAGCGCGTTACTTTTGAAGTAACCGAAGCACAGCACCAGGAGATTAAAATCCGCGCTACTAAAAAGGGCATGACCATTAAGGAGTATATGATTGCTCTAGTTGAGGAGGAGCTAAAGAGATAATGTAATAAATTACTTTATTACATCTGTATTTAATTACATAATTACATTATTACATCTGTAACTCAGACTGAAAACCCTGGTTTGGTGGGTTCAGAATGATTCACGACAAAAATAATTATATTTCTTGACAAACAGGTAGATTTTCTTCATTCTTATGCGAGTAGAGAAACTAATCTTTTGTAAAACATAGCCGATTTTCTCTAGGCTCATGAGGCACTTTAGATACTGACATTGAGAACCTCCAAGCACAATTGTGCGCCTGGAGGTTATTGTGAGCAATTAAAATCTTTCAAGATCATGTGTTTATGAGAATCAAAACTAATTAAACCAAGTTGTTTCAATTTACTCAGAGATCGTGTGATTGTTACTCTATTAGCGCAGCAAGCGCTAGCAATATCTTCATGAATCAAACGAGCATTTAAACGCGTTCCCTCTGGCACAGGTTCACCAATTTCTTGTTTGAGAAATTCCAAAAAATAGTGCAAGCGTTCTTCTACCTGCCGCTTTCCAGAAATGGCTAACAAAGATTCTGTTTGCTGCAACCGTTGATTGATTCTTGGTAAAAAATTATGACTGAGGCTAGGAGAAGTTGCTATCTCTGACACGTGAATTGATACCAACTCCACCTCGGATAGGGCTATTGCTTGGTAAATCTTCAGAGAGGTCATACTAGAGCCAAAGATCATTCCTGCTCCTACCAAGCCTATCAGCACTTCTTCACCTGTTTCACAGAAAGTACTCAGTTTGACCCAACCCTGACAAACATATAAAATTTGTAGCGGGTTGAGAGAGATATTGTCTCCTTTAGAATATTTATATAAGCGGCGCTCTCTAATAAAGCTGCTGATACTATTGATTTCTGGCAATTCCCATTGCTGACGTTCACTAATATTACGTATGACCCACCGAAGAGATATTACCTGCCCCTGTTGATTGCGAACAACTGCGACTGTTAAAGCAGCATCAAAGGTATCGCCATGACCTTGTTGCAAGCGTACTAACAATTCTGTGCGTCTGTCCGATTCAGATAATCGGTTGATTTCGCTACGAACTTGCTGACTAACTTCCAGAGGAACGAAGTTAGTAATTGGCTTACCTACTAAAAATTGTTTGTCAACATTCAGTAATTTAGCTGCCATCTGGTTAGCTTCTTGGATCGTACCTGATGCATTAGTGACTAAATAACCCGATGGTGCTAAGTCAAATAAATCTTGATAGCGTTGGTGTTCTGTTTCTAAATAATTTAGTGTTTGTATTAGTTCCTCATTTTGTTGATATAGTTCCTCCACCGCCAACTGCAATTTTTTTGAGGTGTTATGCAGTTCCTGAAAAGCTTGCGGTAGTATTTGTGACGGTATCCAAGGCAATACAGTAGCAGTTTGGTATAAATCTGCTAAATGCTCCTGCAATACTCCTGTGCGTTGGAAAAATAGTTCCTGCTTCATTTGGGGTTACTCAAGGAAAGTTCGTTGTGCAAGATATGCCACTGTTGCAACTAGCTCATAAAGCTCAAAAGGCTTACAAATAACCGACTGGAACCCTGCATCCATTGCTTCGTTAAGGTATTCCGGATATACATAACTTGTAAGAGCCACGGCAGGAAGAAACCCTCCACAATTCGCTTCTTTATTTCTAATGAAGCGAATTAGTGAATAACCATCTTTGCCAGGCATACCGATGTCGCTGATCACAACATCAGGTTTCCACTGTTCTATTACCTGTATGGCATTATCCACTGATGTTGCTGTCTTGACTTCTGCCTGGCAATCTTCAAAAATAAACGTAACTAAGGACAAGGAATCATCATTATCATCTACAACAAGTACCCGTAAATCATTAACAGATGGCGATTTACTTGGCGGTATTTGCTCTAAAAGCATTCTCTCTTCTAAATATGAATTGAAAGAAATTTTTGACAACATAGACAAACTTCCTATTTGGTCATCACAATTAGGAGCCTTTAAAACCAGAGCGCTAACTATCTGCTTTTAAACATCTTTATTAAAAAATCAACATGACATTAATCTAGATAGCTTTAAATTTACACCCGCTTCACATAAGGAGTCGGTACAGTTCCGCACTGAAGCTCCTAAGTGCAAAGCTTTTCTTAGACACGACTAGCTCCAACAGAGCTACAACGTTGCGTGGCATTGGTTTTGTGCTGACCGCAGTTGACTACAGCTAGCTCTGTGTCCCTAGCAACCGAGCATACTCGTTTTTGACGATGGAATAACACTCACAAGATGTATCTTCCAAGTCTGACCGATTCAGGATGGCGATATTTCCACGCTTATAGCTAATCATTCCAGCACGGCTGAGTGTGCCAGCTGCCACTGTGACACCAGCGCGGCGACAACCCAGCATCTGAGCGATAAATTCTTGAGTCAGAGGGAATTGATCTGATTGCACACGGTCAGCGACTATCAGCAACCAACGGGCAAGTCGCTCTTCTATCGTATGCAGACGGTTGCAGGCTGCTGTTTGTGTCACCTGCGTGAACAGTGCTTGGGTATAACGCAACAGCAAACTTTGAAGCTCTCCGCCCCGATGGAACTGGGCTTTTAGTTGCTCTGCCTTCATCCTCATACCATCGTCTGCAACCTGTATAAACGCGGTTGTGGTTGTAGTGCCGCCGCCCCAAATAACAGGAAGACCCACCATACCATCACTACTTACCACACCAGCTTCAACGGTCGAGCCGTCTTCTTGGATACAGACTAAAGAAGCGATCGCCTGATGAGGAAAATAGACGTGTGTGATTGGTTCGCCTGCTTCGTAGAGGACTTGCTGAAGTGGAAGTTTTACTCGCTCTAGGTAGGGAACTAGGCGTTGATACTCAGCAGCCGACAGTGCAGCCAGTATCTGATTTTCTATTGGTAAATGAGGCTGGTTCGATATAGACATAAAAATCCTCCAAGCCGCTCTGAGTGCAAATCTCAGCAACTAATGGCAACTTGGAAGGAGCTAGGAACTAGTCCCAATATGTCAAAAGGTGAATTCTTTCTAAAGTAAGTTGTTAGCGTTACAACTTACAATGTCGTGTTAAACTTTACACTAGTCATAGGTTTAAGCTTGACACGCCTTACTTGATCTTAACAAATTTTTAGTATCCTATCTGTAGGATTACATTCCAATAAGCGTATAAGCGCAATGCTTTCACTAAACCCCACCACGACAGTGCCAGTTGCGTTGTATAGCACTAGCTCAGTATTCAAAACCCAATCACCGAAACAGCCTTTCGCTTCTGCTCTGGCGTAACCTCCAGATAACGCTGCAACGTCCCCAGGTCACTGTGGCCAGAAATCTCTTGAATAGTTCTCAAAGGTATCCCCGCGCTCGACATCTGCGTGAGGGCAGTTCGCCTAAACGAGTGGGTGCTGACTCCTTCTACTCCAATCCGGGAGCAGGCATCACGTAAAATCTTGTCTGCCATGAATCGGGTTAAACGCTCAGTTACACCGCGCTTGCCAGGGAACATTACCGCCCCTTTGGGTTGGTACAGAGCTAGTATGGCTGATAGCGTTGGTGGAATGTCTATAACCCGTGTTTTGTACTTGCCTTTCGTGGTACATTTTCGGAAAGTGATGGTTCCTGATTTGATATCAGTCTTAGTAAGGGCCAACGCTTCTGACACGCGACAACCAGTAAACAGGCAGATGCCAAACAGAGCGCGATCGCGAGGGCTAAGAAATCCCTCGGTGAACAATCGCCTTAGTTCTTCTTGGCTTAGTATTTTGCCCTGTCCGTTGCCGCTAACCTTCATTTTTACTACCTTTTAGGGCATTACACCAAAACTGTAAAACGTGTAATCACACCCCCAAAGTATTGTATCTTCGTTAGGCTCCCCAGCGCGCTCACCAGCCATCAATTTCTACTTATCAATCCCAATCGCCAAAACCCTTATTTTTTCGTTGAGCAATAAAACCTGCTTATGCTTGCAGCACGATGACCAAAAACAGGTAAGATCCTACCCAATATGAAGCGGGTCATGTTGCGGCTTGCCCAACTGTCTATACTTCTTCTATATCAAGGGCTGATAAATCGTTGCTATCAGTGACATTAAGAGCAAGGTTAAGAGCCTTACCTTAAATGCTGAAAGTAAAATAAAATTATCCTCAACTAAAAACCCGTAATGGTTATCCCAGAACTCGAACAGCAACTACTTCAGCTTTCACCTAACGACAAACTGTATATTATCCAAATCCTGGCACAAAGCCTGACTACAAACAATAACAACACCCAGCCAAACCAACAAAATAAACTTATAGAATCCCTACATCAAACTCCCTTGGCTGAACTCACTAAAGAATTAGACCTGAGCCAAGTGCTAAGAACCCTGATTGAGTCCCTACAACCAGAAAAACCAACCTTCATTAGAGAATATCCCCAGCCTCAATTCTATGGATGTATCGAAGATGAAACATTCTTTCGCCACCCCCAAGGACAACAACCAGAACGCGAACCAATACTGTGAAATTCCTGCTAGATACTAACACCTGCATTATCTATTTGCGGGGTAAAAATGCCACTTTAAAACAGAAATTAGAATCTACTGCCACTAAAGATATTGCTGTTTGCTCAATCGTGAAAGCTGAACTATTTTATGGGGCAATGAAAAGTGCTAACCTCCAACGAAATCTTAGCTTACAACAACAATTTTTAGCCCAATTCATATCACTACCTTTTGACGATATAGCAGCAATGACATTTGGCACAATTCGCTCTCAATTAGAAGCATTAGGCACTCCCATTGGAGCGTATGACTTACAAATTGCCGCCATCGCCTTAACAAATAACTTAACCCTCATCACCCATAACACTAGAGAATTTCAACGTATTAATAACTTAGTGATCTCGGATTGGGAGATAGATAATTGATTAAATGACTGCAAAATTATTAGTGTCTTAAGGACACCAGCTAGACACGCTTGTGTCTGGGTCGTGTCTAGGGTGGTGTCTCGTGGTGTCTACGCCGTATAAGGGTTTGTCGCTTGGGTGTCTGTGGTGTCTGGAGTAGACGTGTCCGCGAAAAAAGGGGGCTAGTGGGTGCAGACACTCTTACACCAATCACCATCAAATTTGATTGAGCTTGATAACACCGTCACTTATCCAGTTTGCTAACCCTGCCCCCACAATTTCGTACATCCAGCCCTTGATTTGCTCTACAGAAAATCTTTCTGAGTTGACTTTAAAGTTACTTTTGAACTCTCTTACGTCAGCTTCAATTCGCTCAGTTCTTGTAAGATATTCATACAACTTTTGCGCCATTGGGGAGATTTTATTCTTTGGTGATTGGGTGGATTCTGCCTTGCTACCGATATTAAATTCCAGTTCATAAATGCGCTCTAAAGTAGCTTTATCGATAGGTGGGTTAGGGTTAGACTCGGCTGCTGGTGTAGGGGAACTGAAATCAGATATTTTAGCTGCCATAGTCGGCAGATTAACATCAAGCCATTCATTAGAACTATCGAGTTTTACCTTGGCAAGACCCGTTGACTTAGCTTGTAATGTAATTGGGTCAACTAGAGCCAAACATTCAACTTGAAGCATTTTAGAAACAAGATTATGCAAGCCTTTAATTCCAAATAAACACGTTTGAGTATTGTTGTGAGCAACCACAGTTAAAGGCATCTCTTGTTTACGGCTTTTAGTCAGTGCTAACTTGCCAAACTTTGATAGTAATTCTTCATCTTTAATAAAATCGCTATATGTGGTTGCTTCCTCACAAATTAGGGATAAAGCTTTACCTTCAGACCACAGTTTTTGTCGCCATTGGTCTTCACTCATTGAGGAATTATTGAAAGTTTTTAAACGTTCTTCTAATTCTTGAACGTAGTCGCGGATCTGCTGTTCGATGTCTGACCAGGAATGATAACTTTCAACCCCTCGCCATTCCGCGCGGTTGCTGTCCGGGTCAAGCACAACAACACGGTAGCCAGCTTCTTTTTTCTTCTTTGCAACATAACGAGCCAGCCAAGATTTACCTGAGCCTTGGTTGCCCCATATAAGGGCAGTTTGTTTGATGAGGTTTTGTACCCATGCGGTTTTATCACCGTCACCGTTGGCGATAACTGGCTGCTGCACTTGTTCGGTTACTGTTCCCGGTGTGCCGTGTGGTAATTGTGGTTGCTCAAATTTCTCAAAGCTTGCACCACCATCTAGCAAATAGCCAAACTCATAGTAATCATCAGCATTCATAGCCATGAGTAAGGCTGTACTTTGCGCTGGGGTGATGGAGGCGATAAACTGCTGTCTGGCTTCAGCGATTTTGATACCACGTAGGTATTTAATCAACTCATTTCCAGATAGTTCAAGCAACTGCTCACCCAGTTTTACTGAGTAATTAGCCTTGACCCCAACAAAGAGTTTGGTAGCTCGGTAGTGCGGTCTAATATCGCTTAAATAATCCCTTGCCCTGCTGGTGGCCCACAAACCTATTGCCCCTAACACCATTGCACCAATGCCCAAATGAATCTTAAACGGGTTATCTGCCGGGAGTGAGCGAAAGACGTACAGGCTCTCGTGTTGGAGGAATGCCCAAGGGTTATAGTTCGGGTTGCTTGTCCGGTACTGGTTAGCCTTTAAATAGGGGTCGGGAAGAAGCGATCGCTGCTCGTAGCGACAATACTTGTTAGCCAAAAGCAATTTATCGGGGTTGCCGATACCTGCTTGGATTGGTGCGTCATAAACCCTTGCCGACTCAGGGTAAAAGCACAATTCTTTCTTTGAGATGCCGTCGCCAACGTGGGCAGCAATGCCACAAATCACCGCGCCTGTTATGGATGCCATGATTGCCAGATTTAGACGCGGTGGGATGTTATACGAGCGTTGATTGAGGTTAGATGGTTTGGTGTCCATAGTCATTTCTTACGGCAATAGAAAGCTAGAATGACTGCCACGACTGCGGTAAAGCCCAGAATTATGGGGAAATTAGTTTGTTTTGGTGACTCAATCCCCTCATACTGCTTTACTTGTTGGGTGACTCCCAAAAAACTGCTACGAGCTACAAAGTCCATCTGTTGGGCATCAGTGGTTAACTTCCACGAACTTGTAGCCAGCATGAGGGTACGAGTTACCCCAAGCCCAAACTTTTGACGGTCGGCAATCTGGGGAATCACACTATTGTCAAAGCGCAAATAACAGAGTGTGGCAGCAACAGAAAGCCCAACGGGTAAACCTGCCACTACTGCGGGGAACAGCCCAACACTAAGAGCTAGATACAACGATTGCGTTGATGTGACTTGAAAGCCTACTAACACTGCACCTTGAGCAATCCCACGAAGTACAGTTACGCCGCCATCGGTTTGGGCGATCTCTGACTGTACTTTTTCGCTGTCGTATTGTTGAGGGTCAATAATTTCTCTGCTTTCGTCAACAATCTCTGCATCGAAATAAATGGGTGATTGGTTTTGATTTTTGGTTAACATAATAAACACTTCATTATGGCTAACCCCAGGTCTAGACCTGGGGTTTATTCACTTGTTAGTCAATCAACCGTCTAAAGAAACCTTGCACCCCCCGCATTGCTGCTGAACCGTGCCTGTGGATGTCTTTTAGTGTTTCCCGTGCTTTATCACCAGGGGTCAAATCTGATTTTTTAGCGTTTACCTTCTGCCACAGTTGAGTTCTGGCATTAGTCGCGTCAATCTCAATCCCTCGTAGCTCGGTGCGGTGCGATTCCCCCAATAAGTTGAGTGTCCTAGAGTGGCGAAACTGTTCAATAGCTATTTGGTTGTTAGAGGCGATAACCTTCTGTTCTAAGCCGTACCCTAAACGTGCATCACTGACCCTGACTTTTGACCAACCATCAGCCATTTTGTTGATACTTGCACCTGCATCAGTGAGAAACTTGGTTTCTTCTGTCATCACTGCTTCAGTTGCTTGTAAGCCTTGTGATAGGTTGCCGAATACAGAAGAGGCATTTTGGGCGCGTTGGGTTTGCTTGATTCTAAAATCTGCTACAGTTGCAGCTGCGGTTTTATTACCGTCAAGGGCTTGGAATACAGTTTCTTGGCTGATTCCCGAAAGGGAATGTAAGGCAGCGTAGGTGATGGGTGCAGAGAGTTTGAGTTTTACTGTTCGGTTCATTAATCCCACGCTCCTAGTTCTTCTAGTCTGGTGAAGATGCTGCTGGCTCTGTCGAGAGTAGCGTATGAAGTAATATCATTCAATGCTGTAGAATCGCCCTCTGCCAGCCTCCAAATGGTTTCGTCTGGCAGTTCTCCCCCAAAATTCCCTAAGAATTGCCCATGCGTGAGAGGGTTTGGCGTTTCATCGATGGTTTGAAATTGGTCATAAATTCCGCTTTGCAAGTATGGCAGTGCTTCTTGAATGATTTGCTGTTGCTGTGGTGTTCTGCCTAAATCGGGTTGAAATGGGTCATCATTGGCAACTATGGATGCTGCTGATCGTGCCAAATCTAAGGGGCATCCATTGTTAGTCAGCGCGTTTAATGCCTCGTAGAATAGATTGGAGTTATTCATCTTGTTACAATCCTTGTGTGTTGTACTGGGTGCAACAAAGCCGGGCGATTGCACCGACGGCCAATCATTGCAATCGCTCTCCCATCACTGAAAAAAGCCTTCCCTTGAAACATCAACAGTTGAATCTGCGGCTGACCATTGCAGAGTATTGAAAAATTGAGTGACATCCCCAAGGGTTACATCGCAATCAAAATGTAAGCCTTGATACTGTGGATGCTGCCGAATTTGAGTTACTAATTGTTGGGCTTGTGCAATCAATTCTGGTAGTGGTTGAGTGTTCATATTCACCTCAAAAAATTGATAATTGCAGTGATTCTTGGCTGATAACACTCGCATTAGTAGACATACCTGAAACTTCGTAACAGCGAGTAGTCAAAGCCTTGTGATTGAGCAATAAGTCAGCCTTCAGTAGTTGACCTGCTAGAGGTCTAAAGTGATATTTTGGATGCTGGATTGTCCCTGTTTTAAAAAGGTACTGGTATAGCGTTCTATCTATTTGGTAGACATTGGAATTGGTTAGTAGGGTTGAGTCATAGACTCTGCTTAGATTACTCATGAAGCCACTCCCTTAAACTGAGAAGCCATAGAAGCTAGTCCGGTCTTATTCGGTTGAATTGCTGCTGGTGTAGATGAAGAATTTTGAGTTTTTGGAGATGTCTGCACACCAACGCCACCTTGAAAAATCAACTTTTCTACTGCTGCTGATAGGGCTTGTGTAGGCGCATCGTGAGGAATATTGAACATCTGGCACAGTTCAATAACTGCTAGGTACGAGATGGTTATACGCCGAGATTCGTAGTTCATTAATTAAGCTCCTGTTGCAATTTCAGTTAATAGCTTTAAGCCAAAAGCATTGATGAATTGGGGATTTTGTAATACCACAAATCCCAAGTCGGCAAGATTCTGATCCACTACTGGCATAGCCACACCACCACCCCAGGCGACAAGGTATTTCGCTCTGTCTAGGTAATTGCCATTCGTTACAAAGTTGGCGAATTTCTCAATTCTGCTGCTCCACCATTCGTCCAGACATTGGCTGTACTCTGTCTCAAAGTTTTTAACTGTGAGGTGATTACCTCCATAAGTGAAGGTTCCTGACACAATCCCCTGGTTAACTAAGGTGGGTGAATGCTTCACGTCCCTGGAAATTAAGCTGATATGGTCGTTTCGCTTGTCGAGTGCTTCTGCAATCATGCTGTGTAGTTCACCGGCTCCACCCTCTATCAGGTGACGGTCAATCACTGCACCACTGCCGTTGAACACGGTAATCAACCAAGTTGATGAACCGATATCGAGAGCGATCGCTAATTCTGAGGGGTCAAGCACCAGGGATGCTTCACCAAATAAGCAGTGGGCAATGCTGCCAAACCCTTCGGGATAAATGCCAGTAACCGCGATTTCAACTGTCTTGGTGACAATAGAACGAGTTACAGGATGCAGATGCTCAAAGGTGTGAGTTCCTGATACTCTGCGTTTAATCTCTTGGCCCCAACGTTCTGGGTTGTGGTTGCTCAAACTAATTGAAAGCTTGACACCATCGGGAATATTGAGAACTGCCAAATCTGCAAGGATGCTTTCTAGTGCCAGTTCTGCTTTTTTGGACTTGTCCTCATGAAGTAGGGTGTGGTCAGCCTGTGCGATTGCTGCACTGCCCCAGAAAAATTGAACGTCTTTTAAATCAAGCCGCGTTCCTTCTACATATCGCACCCATGCCCCATCTTTAGATATGGTTTCGTGGTGCATGAGGTTGCGGTTACGAACAAGTGAGTATGCGGCTGGCATCATGATAGAAAAATCACCGATGATTGCCTTGCCATATCCTGCTCCTGCGTCTTTACCTCCTGTGAGGTCAGTTAGCCCGGAATTGGCAAGCAACTCTGCTTGAACTAGCCAATTTGTGGCATTGGTATATGTGATTGTCATGGTTCTGATGGTTGGTAAAAGTCTTTGTTTCTCTGGGTTTTGAGAACTTAAAGGTTGAATCACCTTAAATCCACGCATCCAGGTTTTGGCAAGCCTAAACTTCACTTTCTGGCTTCTGTTGCCTTTGTTGGGTGACTGCTTTTGGCTGACAATCACATCATATCACATCATGATGTGATTTTAGATGATAAGATCGTATGTGATCGGGCAAGAGAGCATATCATGATGTCAGATGAGCAAACGAGTTCTGACTTAATGAGCAAAAAGTTAAATGCAATTATTCCAGATGAAACTTGGGAGGCACTAGAGCAGATTGCTAATGAAGAGATGAGGACTAAAAGTCAAATGGCAGCTATTCTGCTTGGTGAAGCGATAGCGGCTAGAGGTGCTAAAAAATCGGAATCTCAAAAGCAGGAAAAACCAGAGGTCTGAGGTTTTTAACTTCTGTGTCCTACCAACACTGGATAAAAACTCTAATAAATGGCTATTGATTTAAAAATGCAGTGTTAAGCATTAGTATCGGTAAAGGAAGTGCTAATTTCACATTATTAATGTTGATCTCGCCATGTTAGCTGTGAAAGACCCACAACCCGATTTTCAACTCCCGCCGCACAATGAAGCGGCGTTAGAGATGCTTAGGGAGGCGAAAGACTATGAATCCACTGTTGCTCTAGCAGCTAGTGGTGCTGCGCTTGGTACAGGCGGCATAGTTCATCCGTTGGGCTGGTTACTTTTTGGATTGGCTTACAAGCCGTTGGTAGCAACTCAAAAATTTGCGCGGTTGGAAAAATTAACAGCCCTGCTTTTGGATGAGTTTAAAAGCGAGGGTATACAAGTCTTTCCGGTGGTTAAGGTAGAGTCCAACAACCCTATCGACTTGTTTGTGAGATTTCCACGAAAAACTCACCTGTTTATTTCCATTCGCTCAAAAGGAGAGAGAGAGATTGTCTACAACGAAGCCAGAGAGGTTTTGCAGGTCAAGCGTAAAGACAAGAATGCACTCAAAATCTGGAAACCCTGCCCACTGGTTGAGTTGGCAGATTATGAGAAGTGGCTCAACAAGAACAGAGACTTGTTTGGAATGTCCTCAAGGGAAGCTCAGAAAACTCCCACAGCAAAAGTTTTAGTTCTATGGCCTCCTACCAAGGCGGTTCAAACTCACAATGACCATCTTTATTCAGAGGTAGGAAGCATGAGAATTCTCGCTCTCAGGCGAAAAGGGACTGCGTTTGTTATTCAAGAGGAGGAAGTAACCGAGTTTGTCAGGGCTTGGTTAGCCAAGTACAGATAGGCTAAAAAGTGAAAACCCCGTGTCCCGTTGGGATACCGAGGTTTTCTGATTTCTATTCAATTGGAATTGGGGAATTGGGTTGGTCGCCTAATTAATATCCCTAATAGTAATCTTATCAAACGTTTTGGAGTGTTAAGCAATTGTAACACTGGCTACACAAAAAACGGCAACTTAGGAATTTTACGTGATTAGATTTCTGAACGCTTGTATATAAGATTACTTTCGGGATAGCTCCAATTCCTCCAACACACTTCAGGAGGAATAGCTCTCATGTCACCATTACAACAATTTAACAACTCAGTATTGGCGCAATCAGCAGCCCAATCAGAAACTTTTTCTGCTGCGAACACAGAACTTGAGCCGGTTGTTGGTAGTAAAATCAAGTTCGCGTTTAACGCCACTGGCTCTAACAAAGATTGGGACTTTAAAAAGCTATCTGCCAACTTCCAAGATACAGAAGGCACTCTAGCCGATGTCCAGCAGCGCATTAAAGCAGGTCACGCTATTTGTGCTGGGTTATTGGGTGGTAAATGGCGGAGTAAAGCTAACGTTATCGGTTCTCACTGGCTACTACTTGACATTGATAATTCTGATGTTGCCCGTGATGCAGAAGGCAAGCCGATTAAAGACTCTAACGGCAATTCTATCAAGGTTTACAAGCACCAATTAACGCTTGAAGAAGCGTTAGCCCATCCCTTCATTCAAAAACATTGCGCTTTACTCTACACCACTGCCAGTCACAAACCCGACTGGCATAAATTTCGGTTGATTTTTCTTCTGCCCCAATATGTTGAGGGTGCTGACACGGTAGAAGCTTGTACGCGCTCTCTCATGCAGCAGCTACCGCATGACCCAGCTTGTAAAGATGCTTCTCGCGTATTCTACGGCAACACAGATGCCGAATTTCTCATAGTCAACCCCGAAGCTACTCTACCAACCGAGTGGGTAAGTTCAGCGATTGCGATCGCGCACAAGGAGAGGGAAGAATACCAGCAGCGCATCAAAGAAATTGAGTCACGCCGTCAACAGTTCCGCGAAATCTCCGACGTTGAAGGCTGGGACACTGAGCAGCTAATCTCTAGCGCACTATCATTCATCCCACCACGTACCCCAGGCAGTGGCAACTACGACGAATGCCGCCAAGTCCTGATGGCTTTGGTCAACCACTACGGGCCAACGGATGCCGAAATTATTGCTGAGAAGTGGTCGCCTTCTATCCCTGGCACAACCTGGAACATTCGCGCTAAGATTCGCAGTTTCCGACGTGGGGGGATCTCGATTGGAACACTGTTTCACATTGCCAAGCAGTACGGCTTTCGCTTCCCGCAACGGCAGTACGAACCATATCAACGTGACCAAGGGCTGATTAGCCGCGAACAGTGGGAACTAGGACGAGTCAGAGAAGACTTGACGGAGTTCAAGAATTTATTAAAGCAGGCGATTGCCTCCGGCACTGCACTTCGTGCAATCGCCCCGTTTATTTCAGCTGCCAAGGGATTTTCAGCACCACCAGCACCAAAGCCAGAACCCGAAATTACTGCCGCTTTCCGGCAGGTAATTGTTTACAAGCAGGGCAATATCCCACACAGAAGCGAATTTACAGGTGTAGGCAATCTCTATATTGAATGCCAACCAGATGAGCATATTGCTGCCTGGGTGGAAGCCATTTCTAAGGGGTGGACGCAGATTTTAGATAATTCTCATCCTGGGCTGGGCAAGTCGCACAACGCTGGTCAACTCACCGCCACCCTTTTCGGAATTGAGAAACTCATCTACCAGGATGCCAACCACCGCAACCCCTCAACACTGCCGATTGAGACTAATTTCGTTGACCTCCCTGTGCGGCACAATGGCTTAAAAATCGACCCCACTCGCACAACCCCAATGGGCGATCCTTTTCAATTGCGCCCCAAAGCGGGTGAAACTCCTGATACCATCGGCAATTGTCACCGAAGTTATTTATTTGAAGGCTTCCGTGACAAAAACTTTGTTAGTTTGGATTTTGAAGAAAGCTCTATTAGCCCTATCTGTAACGGTTGTCCCCTCCAAAACCAGTGCCGTTTCGCTATTGGTTTTGGTTTCGGCTTCCGCTATCTTAAGCGCAGTGCAATTCAAAATTTCTCACAAATTCGAGCGCATCCCGACTCTACCCCAGTTACTTTAACTAACGCGGCAGGTATTCCTTTCACCGTTGGGCGGATTTGGGAAGAAGCAGGTACGCTCATTCAACCTGTGCGAGAAATTCAAGTCAAGTTGAAGGATTTTGACACTACCGCAGCCCAACTAGCTACAGGCTTACCGCCTGAGCAATGGTCAAAACTCCAACCAGTTTTACAGTTTTTGCGCTCGTTGCTCACTCAAGACATTAAGCCCGATTCTCGCTATGGCTTTGATGATGCGGCATTAAGGGCAGTGTTACCGGAGTTTCCCCAAGATTTAGATGTTGAAGGGATTCGCAAGATTCTAGAGCCTAATTTGGATTTTCTAATAGACTTAGACTCTCTTGATATCCAAGCGGATCAACAACTCTCTAAAAGTGCCGCCGCCCGTTTTGCTGCCAAGCGGGTAGTTAAGGACAGCGCACGAATTGCGGGTAAGGATTTTCTGGAGTTGCCCAATTACTGGTTGCCTGACTTCCTCGAAGCTTGGAAGGGTGAAGGTTTCTTGGCTTGTAAATGGGGTGTAGTTAGCATTTACCGCCCTAACACCAAGCATCAAGACTTGGCCCTATCCGCCCAATTTAATATCTACCTCGATGCCACTACCACGCCAGAGCAGTTGAAATATAAGCTTGGCTACCATGAACCCGTGCTGATCATCGAGCAGTCACGCCCCGACTACAGCAATTTAACAGTTGTCAACGTCACTGGACTGGGTAAACTGTCCAAAAATCGCTCTAATTCCTTAACTGCCCGTGTTAACGCCCTCAAGGAAACCTTTCTCAAACTCCACAAACGATTGGGTATCATCGAGTGGAAATCTCTTGCACAAGAGGCTATTGACCGTATTGAGTACGGTCACTTTGTCGATGGTCGTGGAGTTAATCGCTTTAGTGATGCTGACGCAATCGCCAGCTTTGGCATTCCCTACCAGAACATCGGCACGTTGGCAGCACATTTTCAGGTGATGACTGGTTTTAAGGTCAACCTTGAAGACAAGGACAGCATTTTCCAAAAGTATCTCATCCAAATGGTGAGGGCTGAAATTATCCAAGAGATTGGCCGATTACGCGCCCACCGTCGCCCAGGAGAAAAGCTAACATTCTACTTCTGTGCTGATTATGACCTCAGTTTCCTTTTAACAGAACTGCCAGGGGTGAAATTAGAGGTTGTTGATGCCAGTGAATTCTGCATCGAAGCTGGCAGCCGCTCACAGCAGACCGGACACGCCATAGTCAACGCTTTCACTCACCTTTGGCAGTCGCACCAGAAAATTGGCCAAAAAGCGATCGCCAACATTGTAAACATCTCCCAGGAATGGGTCAGCCGATTTACCAAGCGTTGGGGAGGGTGGCGCTCCTTCAAAAAAATATTACTACTGCTATTAGATAGTCTTTATAGCGATAGTAATAAAAATTTGACAGACCTCAGCGATGATGAAAGGTGGTTTGCTCGTGAATACTTCCCTATGCTGATTACAGAATCGGAATCATCAAAAGAAGATGCCTTAAAGCATATAGCTGAAGTTGCTACAAGCGTTACTAATACGGAGATGCAGCGGATTCTGCACAGCTGCACTCCGGCTGTTAGGGCTGACTTGCTGATGATTATCTTGCGTTGTTTACCTACTGAAGTTTACTTAGACCTATCCCAAGTCTCAGTCTTTGCCTCGGTGCAAACCAACTGTAACTCGACAGTAACCTTATAAAATTTATCCGTTTTAATTTCTACTGAGCGTATCAGTAGTAAAAGATGCTCATAATAATGATTTTCTACTTAATCATTTACTGAGCGTCCCGTTCAACATACCAGTAGGCTATTTACCACTCGTGAAAGGTTAAGATAAAGCGTCTTTTATCAGTCAGTTAAAATACCCAAAATATTCTTAATAGAAATGATAATCGTGTGTTGGGGAGAGGGAGGAAAAGGCGAGCGTTGCTCGCCTTCTCCTCCCTCTCTTTTATTATCATTATCTTCAAAGTCTTTAACAGCTTAAGGATTGCTAAAATGCTTATTATATCTGCTTTTTAGCCTTAGCGTAAGTTTCTGCATGGATGCTACTAGAACGCTGTATAGCCTACTTCCCCTTATTGAAAGGGTGCAAGATTTCAATTAAAAAATATATCGAGCAAGGTAGCCCCAACATTTACCCCAGTTTCTAGTGACTCTCTTGTATCATGTCTGTTCAAACTTTCTTCTTCCATTTTCAGCCTAGCTTGCCGACTTTCTTCTTCCATTTTCAGCTTTTCTTGTTCCATTTTCAGCCTAGCTAGTCGTTCTTCTTCTTCTTGTTTACGTTTATATTGTCGTTCTTCTTGTTCCATTTTCAGCCTAGCTAGTCGTTCTTCTTCTTCTTGTTTACGTTTATATTGTCGTTCTTCTTGTTCCATTTTCAGCCTAGCTAGTCGTTCTTCTTCTTCTTGTTTACGTTTATATTGTCGTTCTTCTTGTTCTATTTTCAGCCTAGCTAATCGTTCTTCTTCTTCCTTTTTCTGTTTCCCCTGGAAATATTTCATTCCAATCAAAAGCATAAATAAAGAGCCAACAAATACAAGGATCATTGGGTAATCATTAAGCCAATTGAACAAATTTTCTCCAGCATTCATTAAAGCTTTACCAGCATCTCCTAACAAATAGAAAAGTGCTAAAAACCCAGTTTCTAACCAATTTATGAGATTACCGAAAACATTAATTAAAGCTTTACCAGCATCTCCTAACAAATGGAAAAATGCTAAAAACCCAGCTTCTAGCCAACTTATGAGATTACCGAAAACATTAATTAAAGCTTTACCAGCATCTCCTAACAAATGGAAAAGTGCTAAAAACCCAGTTTCTAACCAACTTATGAGATTACCGAAAACATTAATTAAAGCTTTACCAGCATCTCCTAACAAATGGAAAAGTGCTAAAAACCCAGTTTCTAACCAACTTATGAGATTACCGAAAACATTAATTAAAGCTTTA
>JAHHHN010000061.1 GCA_019359325.1 Mojavia pulchra JT2-VF2
CTAAGTATCGTCAGCTCAGACAGATTTATGAGCGAGCGCTAGGCAAGACCATTTCAGACGAGACTTGGTATCGGGTGGTGTCTTTTCTCAAGCAGCGTTTTAACTTGAGGGTGGAATCCAAGGATGCAGAAACCATAGTAGAGACATTCGCGGGACTGAAAAGGCGTTACGGTGCGCTAAGTCCAACTAGGGAGGGATTTGAGGAGCGTTGGCAAGCATTCAAGCATTTTTATGATTCACAGGGCGGCTACAGCGGTATTGAAGCACTATCTGCCCTAGCAAACTATCTAAAAATCAATCTTGACGACGTACCATCAAGCACCCGTTACTACTGGTTTAGTCAAGCTGGTTTGTCTTACAGCGCTCATGGCATCTATCACAGCAAAGATTTAGCCCTTGTCGCGTTCGTCGCTGCTAAGTGGGCAATCAATAAGCGTTCGCAACCAATGAAATCCGCAAACATCTCAGTTTTAGCATTAGCCAAATAGGAGCAATCACCATGTCTGACAAGTTTACTAATAACGTCCGCGCTCGCTTGTACAAACAGGGTTATCAAGGATTTACCAAGGACGATTACACTTCTTCGGCGCTCGCTGTAGGGTGCGATGACCTTGACAATCCAACCAAAGAGCAATTGAGCCAAGCCGTTGACTACCTCAAAGAAAAAGCGACTTGCCAATTATCTGTAACTGATGAAAGAGTTGAAGAAAAATTTCTAATGCAAGTAGAGTCCCTTCAGTCCGAGACTGAGGTTGAAACAGGGACGCTCGCAGTGGCCCCTCTAGATGTAGGCGAGATGATCACGAAGGGAGCCTCACAAATGGGTGTAATCCTTTCAGAACAACAAATCAATGACATAGCCGATAGCGTTGACACCTCAGCCAGCACCTTTGACGAAATTCTCGAACAAGTAGAAGCAGCACTACTCGCTTATGCTGACTTAAGAGCAAATCAAGTTGACGCAAAGATTGACCAGACATTGACTCTTGTACAACAGAGAGTAGTTAATCGTCATGAGCAAAGCAGAGACAAGCTATCCCTTGGGTTAACGGGCATTAGTGCGGCTCTAGAGGATAGCCGTAATCAAACTAAAAGCCAACTTTCAGGCATCCTCGCTAGGCTCAACGCGGTTCAATAGCGATGAATTGACGCTGCTTGAGTGCTTGGTAATTCGCTGGCTAAGGATGAATTACTTCTCAAGAATTGCTGTTAGTTTAGGTGCGATTGCTGCTTTCATTTTGCCCTTCCATTACTGGGTATATCTGCCAACAAGAGAGCATCACAACTATCAGCAATATCTCAAACGAAAGTCAGCTATTGAGCAATACGTAAGGCGAATGGAGTATCACTGCACTCAAATTTTTACCCCAGAAAAACAATATCGCTGTGAAAAATTCAATGAAGCTCAAGAATCAGGTAACTTCCAAATCACGCAACCTAGAAAACCAGTTAAAAAATAAGTTCAACGCATCTACTAACTTAGTAGTAAGAGCGCTAACAGGTGATAAAACAGCACTCAAACTGATAGGACAAATGGGTAATGACGGGGCAAAGATTAGTGAATTCGCCCCACAAGTAAGAGAGCAAATGTTAGCTGCTATCAAAGGGACTGAGGACTTAAATCTAGTCCTGGGCGATATCTACAAACAAGCTGGTGTAAGCGGCGAGAAAATTGAAAGAGCAGTACAGTCAGCGATTTTAGCTGATACTCATCTAGCAAATATCCTAGAAGAGATGAAACTTGATTTCGCTTCATCTAAGGATAAAGAAGCGCTACGCCATCAACAAGCAATAGACCATCTCAAACTGAAATCATGGGTAGACAAACACATGATGCTTGTTGATGGTGAATATAAGATGTTGCAGACGGAATTACAGACAGACATTAGACAACAAACAATTGACTTGCAACATGATAAAGAACTGGGCAAGTATTACCTAGAAATGGGTGATAACGCTCGTGATGATTTCAAGCCGAAAAAACAATATTCCGGGCGCTCGATTGTCCAAAAAATCAAAGATGCCCTAATAGGTTTCTGACAGTTCAAGCCCGACAGCCAGCGCATAAAGTTACTGTCGGGCAACTAAATATTCTGGCGTTAATATGACATACGACATTGAAGATGATCAAGAAGACCTAGTAAACCAAATCGCCCCAGATACGCCGTTGCCAAAAGACTTAATATCACATCTGGAATCGCGCAAGCAGCACCGGAAAGATGTTATCAATACAACTGAGAAATTGACCCGATTCTTTGTCGGCTGGTCGCTAAATTCTACGGGATTCTTTATAGCTAAATATTTATTAATAACTGGTGGTGGCGTTAACTTGTGGCTGGCAATTACGCTCTCATTTTCTATATGCAGCGTTGGCTCTGTGGCTGGGTTAACGGGCTTGAGAATTAATTACAACAGCGACGGACTAGAGGTTGATAATATGCAAAATCTGTTTAAAACTGCTGGTGGCTTAGTGTTTGCAGGTATCACAACTTGGTTAGCAGTAAAAGACTATCAATATTTTGAGAATTTGACTAAAGAAACAGTGTCACAGATTAACCAAGATATCCAAACTATTGAGAAACAAAATCCGCAATCAGACCCTTGGGTAAGTATTGCAGTCGCTGTGGCTTTATTCATTGGTTCCATTGCAATTATTTTTAGGGTACGAGAATGAAACAGGGTGTTGTCGAGTTAGCGCTGGCTGGTGTGTGTGGTGTAGCTGCAATCATGGGGCTTGCAACATCGCAAACACGCCAGCCTTACGACCTAACACAAATTCAGTTCTGCCCAAGGTCAATTAATGGTGTACAAAGTCAAATAAAACTGGATAAGCGTTTTTGTAATCAACCGCGTTTTGTCCTAACTGAAGAATGGCAACGCTACGGGCTGTATGGCAGCATCATTCCCTACAAGGGCGATGCAATTCAATGGGTGCGTGATTTGCCCACAGACAACCCTAATCAGTTGCTAGGATACGGGGTTGCAGTCACTGGGCTATGGGGTATCGTGGGTTGCTTGCTCGTGCGTTCGCAACGTCTCAAGCGCACGGATTATGAATTGGGGGAAAAAGAAAAGACTGGCGACTATGCAACTTGGCAGCATAATAAGCACAAACGCGATATTAAGCAGCATTCGACCCAGCTTTACACTGAGCGCTTGAAAGATGGGCTGTCAGGACTGGATACAGAAGAACGCTTGGCGCTGGGGCTGACTGACTCCGAAAACGAACGGGCTAAGGCACGTATCCAGCTAGAAGATTTCATGAAAGCTCGTGCTGTTAATCATTCTGTGATGGATAAGACGATTGCGGAGAATTTAAGGGACAGAGCGAAAGCTGACCAAGAACGCGGCAAGATTGAGGGTAAAACCAAGAGCGAGATCGCAAACGGTGACAATCATCAATTAACTGACCAGCGCCTCATCAGTGATTTAATCGAAGCACTCAAGAATCATGAGGATGGTTGGCTGTGGAAGGTCATCGACAATCAAAAGCCCGTTTGGGTGCTGGGAGAAGCGGGAAGTGGTAAATCAACTCTAGCAGCGTCGATTGTCATGCTCAGAGAATATCTGTTTGATATGCCTTTGTATCAGCTCATAGACGCGCACGCCGGAGATAATTTAAGAAACGCATGGAAATATTTAAGCCCGCAGTTAATAGCGCAAACAGAATCAGATATAGGGCAAGCTTTTGATGATGCTCGCGAGCGTTGGCTAGACAGAATTAATAATCAGCTTGATAAACAACCGCAACAGTTATTAGTTGATGAATTTACTAACTATTCTGAGTCAGATATCACAAAGGAGCCTGCCAAAAAGTTTGTTAAAGCGTCTCTAAGTGACCCTAGAAAGGCTGAAGAAAGGTTAGTTTGTATTGCCCATTTCTTCACTAATACTGCTGTTGGTGGCAGTGATGGAACTGCTAAAGGTAGAGCTAGAGGCACTATTCAAATTGACCGCAAAACAGCCGATGGTAAGACACCTTTAAAGGTGGCAATAGTTAACGGTTTAAATAATGCCGATGGGGACGCAGAAGTAGATAAAAAGGTTACAATTCCTAGTTGGTTGACTCCCGAAGGCATTCACAAGCATTTCAACGGTCAGCCAATTGATTTTGATAATTAATTGTTAGATAACTAATTCTTGAGATGTCAAGAACTGGGGGAGAGTGGGTGGCGTAGCGAAGTGTCGGGGGCGGGCTGCTGAGTTTTGGCCACTTCACGATAGACTTTCTGCCCGTCCCCGACACCACCCGCTCTAAACGAAGTGTCCCCAGTTCGTCGGGGCCTCACTAGCTGATGAGGTTGAAGCAATTTTGATATTGTACTTAATATCTTTAAAAACGCTCACTTTATCCTTTAAGTAACAGTCAAACAAGCAGAGGTAACTGGGTTTGAGTCTTCATTTCCTCTGTGTCATCATTTTCATCATTATTTCTTTCAATTGTTTTCTTATTAAAGGCAGTAAAAGCAAAGTTCGGATATTGCTCTAAAGCCTTTTGTAGCTCATCAAAAATCGGGGAATCTAATCCTGTAACCACGCACCATACACGAGCGCGGGTCAGTGCAACAAATGCCTCATTGCGCTTGTGTATTTCTCTTTCATCCTGTTTCCAACTTAAAGGTTTAGTCGCATTGTCGAATCTACAAACGTATACCTTCCAAGCTTCATTACCTTTTGCTCTAAAAATGTTAGAGATTGTCACATAACCGTCCATACGGAAAATATCGCGTGCGGTGTCCACTCCAGCAATGCAGCTTTTGACTCCATGTTTTCGTAAAGCCTCTTGAAGACTTTGAAAGTAATTGTTTTCGTTATCGCCACTAGGCCCAGTAATTATAATGTCGCAAGGGTCTAAACCTAGCTTTAGATCATTGGCAACTTGTTGAGCTATCCATTGTTGTTCTGAATGCTCACTTGTAAAAGGCTGTATTACTAACGGAGAACCAACAGCATCTTTTGCTTCAAAATTTTCTTGGTCAATTGGGTGAGGACTATTTTTATTAGGACGTGTGATTGTAACCTTTTTTCCTGCTTTAACACTAGCGTCAGTAAAATCACCATCCAAAACTTGATAGCCTAGTTTTTCCCATTCTTCTTTATTAGTTACTCCTTGCAATGCTCTTTCTTGTCGAAATAATCCCATATTGATAGCATGAGCGGTCATGAGTAACTGCCTGGGAGTACGGTAGCATCGATTCATGTTATGACCTTTTCTGATACCACCTTCATATACTGGCGGTGTGATATCACCATTTGGAAGTTTATTACCACCTAAGTCTACAACTGGTGTACCATCTGGATTCTTACCAAAGATAGTAACTGGTTGAGGGACAATTAGCGAACCGATACCTTGTGCTTCGTCATAAGCCCAGTACAATCTTCTTGGGTCAGAAAGGGTACTTCTAACTAACCTATAAAATGATGGTGGTAAATCTTGTCCTTCATCAATCAAAACTGCATCATAAATAACGGGAATGTTTTTAACGTCTTGTTCGAGGCGATCGCAAATATATTCAAAACTTTTTGCGGGGGAAGTTGCACCAATTTCATTTCTAACATCATTGACGCTTTTAGGTCTTACACCGCATTTTAATGCTAAAGACCGATAAAAACCTTCTCTATCTCTTGCTCCCCAAGCGTGTAATATTTTCAAGTTTATCCAGTTAGGTTCTTCACCTGTCATACCCCGATATTCAAGGGCAATTCTCTCAGTAATCTCATCATAAAGTGCCTGAGTAAAAAACACGAAGGCTAACTTCATATCTGGATTTCGAGCGTGCATTTTAGCAATACGCTTGGCAAATAAAACCGTTTTACCCGTGCCTGCTAATCCTCGAATTCGCTGCGGGCCATCGGGAATTTCAAATGCAACCTTCTGCTGCTGTTCGTCCAGTACTTTTAGTTTAGACTCAATAGCTTGAATAACTCTAATAGGATTATTACTAGGTGTACCTGTTGGAACAGGGCGCGGTGGTTTAGATGGTAAAGTTCCCCCCAGGACTGCTTTTACCATCTCCCACTGCTCATCAGTCATCATTGTTTGGGGATTTTGTTTGTCACCCTCAATGATTTTTTCTCTAAAAGTCTTTGGTGTTAAATCTTCAGCTAGTAGTACAACGCCCTGAGTAGATGGAAAATTATCGAGTCCCCTAGATTGCCATTCCTCATACTTCACAAAGGGAAGTACAACCCGAAAATTAAAACTTACTAACCCCCTGGTTTCTCTTCTCTCTGTCAGCCTATTTTTAATTGCAAACATTTGGTCTTCTGCTTGCGCTACTGGTATCTCAACCTCTGAGTGCCAATCATTCATTTTCCATTCATGACCTTGAATGCTAGCAATATTATTTATGTAGCACCCTTTGCACTCAATTACCCACAGTCCATACTCTCGATGCACAAGTAGAATATCAGGTTCTCTGTGAAGATTACCGTTCCGATTAAAAATGGGGTAACGATAAAACGCTACCCCTTCTTCATCTTTAAATGCAGATTTTAACTTTTCCCAAACTGTTTTTTGAGCCTTATTTTGGTCAAAAGGCTCATAAGGATGAAATTCCATACAGCTAATATATCTTCAATTTTTAATGGCTTTAAAATGGATCTTATTAGCTCTATTTCTTAAATGTCATCCGAGAAAAATAGTAACTGTAATAAAAACTGATTGCCCTGAAAAATACCTAGCAATATTAGCTTCTTGCTAATAAGTTATATTTAAAATGTGGTATTTACTGAAATAACAATATAAAACAAGCTGATAAATAACCACTTCATTAATTTTCTAGAACCAATGAGTGACCGTGCCTCAGCTTCCGGGAGAATACTAAAACTAGAACACCAGAGACACAGGGCGATCGCACCATTACCCTACAATAATGCTTATCACGGACGATTAAAGTCATGGAAAGTACAGTTTATTATCAGTAATACATTGTTAACCATGAAGAAGACCGCCATCATTGCAGTAGCCGCAATGCTTATCTCTGGGCTTCCATCTGTGGCTACTCCATGAGTAGACTGATGCCCGTCCCCCACACCCCCGCTCTAAACGCAGTGTCCCCAGTTCGCCAGGTCTCACGAGTTGATGGGTTGAAGTAATTGTGATATCACGGATAGCAACGATTTTCCACAAAGGTCTAGAAGAGAATGTAGATAGCTGGGCAAACCGCTTAACATCTAATTATAAGCCAGAGTTATCAATCGCTGAGTGTAGAGAATTTTTTTGTGGTTGAAAGATAAGTTTGACTTAACTAAGGCCTGTTTGGGGGTAGTTCTTCACGAAGTGATGAGGATTTGGGAGAATGGGTAGTGTCCATTATATAACGCGTAAAGCGGACAGTACCTCCCAATTAAATGACGATCATCCCGCCAGGACGTAAACCTAACAAGCATTACAGGTCTAGAGAATACCTTACACCATCTGAGGTGCGTTCTCTGTTAGATGCTGCACTTAATCGCCCTGCCCGTTATGCCCACCGTGACTACACGCTGATGCTGATGATGTTTCGGCATGGGCTGAGGGTCGGTGAAGCTGTAGGTGTAAGCTGCGGGTTACGCTGGGATGCGGTGATGTGGGGTGAACGGCAGATTTTTATCACCAGGGAAAAGGGCAGTGACTCTGGGGTGCATCCCTTGAGAGATGATGAACTGGAACTGCTCAAAAAGCTGAGAGAACAGTACCCTGACAGCAAATATATTTTCGTGTCTGAGCGTGGTCAAGTGATGTCCACTGATGCGGTGCGGAAGCTGCTTGGGCGGCTGGCAGTTATTGCGGGGCTTGATATCAAAGTTCACTGCCACATGATGCGCCATGCTTGCGGTTATTATCTGGTGAATCAGGGTTACAGCACCAGAGAAATTCAAGATTTTTTAGGGCATCGGGATATTAAGCACACGGAAAAATATACCAAGCTGAATGCTCGACGTTTTTTGAATTTTGATTGGGGTAATTTGTAAATTCGCCTGTTCTCCTCACCCCTCTCGCAGTCTATACAGGAAGTCATATTGCCGACTTGTTGAATTCCTAACAATACTAGAAAGAAATATTTGTCGTAACGTTTTCTCAAGTCAATCAGTAAAGATCGATTGCGCTCCTAATAGGATGATTTAGTTTTTCAATATACTCCATGTAAAGGCTTTTGAGGAAACATTATGATGGCTCAGAATGAGGAGATATTGGTTCAGGCACCACGCTTGCCATCTAAAGTACAAGCAAAACCTCCAGCAAACGAACAATCACAGCCAGTCACTATTGACTCTATACAGCAACCAGTGAAGGTACAGCAACCTATTGAAGTTGTTGTTCCTCCAACTCCATTAGCAAATCAAGTTTTTCCAGTGCTAATAACGGTATTCGGCTCGTTTGTGGCAGCAGGAATTTCTTCTTATCTAGCTTGGATAATTGCTAAACGAAACTATGATCGTCAAATTAATGACCAAAAAAAGAATCAGCAACGTTCAGATACTTTTCAAATGGCTGAGGAATTTAATAGTTACTCTATGTGGCTCGCTCGTGTAGAAGCACATAAGAAATTCGTGCAACAAGGGAATGGAAGTGTACCAAGAGATATAAGAAAGGACTATGAAGAAAAGTCTACTGAAGAATTAGCGCCTATTTTTAGAGTAATTTATTTTTACAAAAGACTAGATACTCTAAAAAGCCGCGAAAAAATTGATTTGGAGCTTGCACAAAACCTTTTTTATGAGATTTATAAGTGGTGGTTTGATAACTATTTTAAACATCAGATCAATTATATAAAAGATGACCCTGAATGGAATGATTTTATTGTTAAGTATGACTGGCTTTACGACTACATACCTAGTAATTTAAATAATGATGAGCCAAAGAAATTGCCAGAGAATCAACAAGCTCCAGTTCACTTGAAACAATTTGTCGAAGAAAGGCAGGAGCCGACGCGGTGACAGATGTCTGCATAACGTACCCTTGAAAACTCAAGAATTTTAGGCGTTGCTGAATCATGAGATGATTTTGCTAAATTCTGTTATCGCCTAAGCCTGAGTGTCACCATAGTATGGAGACAACAATCGAACTCAGTAATTAAATATTTTCTATTTTACATAATCGTGAGAGAGTACAGAATTTGAAACAGTTAATAGAGTAAAATCAAAAATAGATGAACATACAAGTAAGTTAGACAAATCCTAAATAATTTGCCTAACTAGCTTATTAGATGTATCCTTAAATCAAGATTTAGTTACTGTCTCTAACTTGCATGGCTAGCAAGCTGGAGATTTTTTTATTTAAGTAGATAACCAACATACCCAGCTAGAAATAATTTAGAAAACTCATATAGAATATTTCTTGCTGAAGGGTCTATTACAGAAAGAGAAGCCACTGTTAAAAAAGTAGCTGTAAAAACAGATAGTAAAATGCGATCTTTAGTCATAAACACCTTCATAATTGAATTTATTTCAGAATATCACTAACTTTCTTTTTAAAGTTGAAATTGCCCGAAATCAGGAAGTTGCCTGAAATTAGGAAATTTTATTGACAATCTATTTGTTATGTTTATCCTAAATAAAAAGTTATAGATTGAAAATTACTTTTGTACCCTAATTTGTAACCTGATTTGTACACCCATAAAAAGTTAGGTACTAAATTTAACTTTTGTTTAAGAAAATATTCTTTAGAAAATTCTCGAACGGAAGAATCAGGGTTTCAGCGTTAAAAGGTGTCATCAACCGCACAAACCACTTATAATAGCTGGGACAATCGCTTTCCTGGTACGACCGAGCAATACGCCTGAGCAGCACTGGCTCTTAAATCCCTTGCTATTTCTTGGCTATGACTTGACTTGGTAAGAAATTAATTACTATGTTTCTTAATGCTGTAGAACTTCATCGCCTCAGTAAAACAGCGTTCACTCTCCTGGGCGATCACTCTTAAGCCAAGATATGGCTCATCGCTGCCAGCACTACCCATTGTCGCGTACTCACCTATAGCTCAATTTTCACCTTTACTAACAAACCAATTTTCAACGTTTAAACCGTTAAAAAACTCAAAATCAGAAACATTATTAGTTACCAGAATTAAATTATTACAGAAAGCAATACTCGCAATTTGACCATCTACAAAAGCAGGAGTTCTCCCAATCTGGGATAATCTAACCCTTTCTTGGGCGTGCCATTGTGCTGCCTTTAAATCATAATTAAATACTGGTAAATTCAATACTGACTCATAAATATAATTCCTCAGATACTCTCGCCGCCTAGATTCTGGCAACCGCAAACAACCATGTAGAAGTTCATGAACAACAACACTAGAAACAGCCACTTCAGACTTATGAATATCTAGTTGGTGTAAAACATTGACATTAGGAATAGGGCGTGCTGGCTCTGAGAGAATATTAGTATCAAGTAAAAACTTTAAACTCATAACTCAACTTCTCTGCCCACGCTCGGATCTCGTAAATCAGCAAAATCCTCATCAGTAAAAATAATCCCCTCGCTTTGGATTACTTGTCTAAATTTTTGTAATCCTTGCCAAAAATTCTCCCCTTTAGATTCCTCCTTTTTTTGACGCAGAAACTCAAATAAATAGTCTTGTTCTTCTGTGGGCAAATTGTTAATGGAATTAATAATTTCTTGTAAATTCATCTATTAAGCTCCTCTAAGCTAAACCCCATCTTTGCTAACTGTATTCTAATCACCTGGTTGTAAGCATAGACTCTTGCTCGTAAATTACTACTCGTGTGTAAGACGGGGTACTTAAAATTTTCAATCGGGAAAAAATGTCTCTTGTGCGGTACAATCCGCCATCATGACTGAATGTGATGAGATTACAATGATTATTACTATCGCATCTTTTAAAGGGGGTGTAGGAAAATCTACCACAGCGATTCATCTCGCCGCCTACCTTGCTACCAAAGGGAAAACTGTACTAGCTGATGGTGATCTTAATCGCTCTGTGTTGCATTGGTTTGAGCGTGGTAAAAGTCCTTTTGAGGTTTACGATCATAGCGAAATAGACCAAGCTGATGATTTTGAACATCTCGTGATTGACACTCCTGCCCGCCCTGCTAGTGATGAGTTGAAAGCGTTAGCCAACTCCAGTGATTTACTGATAATTCCCACCCATCCAAGCACTTTCGCTCTAGAAGCGTTGATTGAAACTGTGGGAGAACTAAACGAATTACCACCAGGACGCTTTAAAGTCTTACTGACTTGTGTACCTCCTTCCCCCAGTCGTGATGGATATAAAGCCAAAGAAAGTCTTGAAAAATTTGGTTTACCCTTGTTTAAAACTTGGATTAGAAGAATGGCAGTTTACCTAAGAGCTGAAAATTTTGGAGTTCCAGTTTATCTGGTAAAAGATGCTCGTGCTTCTGATGCCTGGAGCGATTACGAGGCAGTGGGTAAGGAAATTATCTCATGACCAATTTCGATAAAATTCTGGAAGTCGCCCAAAAACGGCAAGGGCAATCTCAACCACTGAAGCTCCAAGACTCTACAGTTTTACTGGAGCAGATTAAAGACCGTGAGCAGGATACCCGACCTTTAAATTCAAAGCATGTTGAGTCTTTGGCAGAGTCAATTGCTGTTCTGGGGCTTATAGAACCATTAGTAATAGACAATAAATTTAGGTTGCTGGCTGGAGGGCATCGATTAGCGGCAATTCGATTGCTAAAGGAGCAGCAGGCAGATAAATATCTTCATCAGTTCCCTGATAATCGCATTCCTATAAGGATGTTGCCCTTTGATGTAGAAGAAGATCCTGATTTAGCATTGCAAGTAGAGATAGCAGAGAACGAACAGCGTAGAGATTATACGCCAAACGAAGTGAAAGCTATCGCCGAGCGTCTACGCACTGCTGGATTTATTGACGTAAAAGGAAGACCTAAGAAAGGACAAAAGCCTTTAATGCCTGCTCTAGGCGTTGTAGTAGGCAAAAATCTGCGTACAGTACAAAGATATTTTGAAACTAACCAAAATACTAACCAAGAGAAAAGTACGACAGATGTCGTACTTTTAAAACAAGCGTTAACTAAGCTCAAGCAGTGGCAGCAAATTGAGCCGAAAACACCGCAAGAGAAAGCTTTAGCCAAACGTCTGCCAGAACTCATGAGCTTGATTGAGGAAGTCTTGGGTAACGAGAAGTAAACTGATGTCTCCCGGTTCGCCGACTTTTTTAGGAGTTAGAAAAAAATCTACTCAGGAGTAAAAGATTGACCACCAAGTTGAGTATAAATAGTAGTCGGGAACCCAAGCAAAACAAGAATATGCTGTTGTAAGGGTGAAAGAGCAGTTAAATGGGCATAAAGTTCATTTTTCACCTCAATCAACAGCAGAGTGATGTCTTTAAATGCGGCAAGAAGAAGTTCAGCAGTGGGACGTGCTGTTTCTCGCTTCGGATTACCAGCATAAAGTCCAGCAAGTTTTTGTTGATTTTTCTCCAGATGAAGACGAACCTGAAACTCTAAAAGGGTCAACACTCGTAAACCAATTGAAAGTAGTCGAATCAAACCGGTAATATGGTCTTCGCGTTGTAAATAAATCGGAGTTAAAGAGAGAGGAAAGCCTTTAAGTCGAGCAAATCCTCGTTCAGTTAAATACTCATCTCTGTAAGCACAAACAGCTTGCTTCAAAGTTAGTAGAGCTTCAGTTTGATTAGTGACATAGACTCGCCAGCCTAATAGTTGAATTTGTTGTCGAACCGCATCTTCATTTATTTGAAAATCCAGATAAAAGCAAACGTCTTCCACTGCCTGAGGTTGGCGTTCTAGATATCGTCTTTTAACTTTTTGAACTCGTTTAGTTTGAATCTCAATTTGAAATAAACTGCTAGTTCGATGACGTTTGAGAATATCTGCTACAGCCGAATCCCACTCCTCAAATGAGGTGAGTTTTTTCTTACCCCGCCGAGGTATTTTGAGTTGTTCTAGAGCATCTGAGGTTTTTTGTATACGTTCGCGTAGAGACTTTTCTTCTGTCTGTGCAATGGCAAATGAACGTACTACTAATTGTCGCTCTTCCCAAGATATTTCTTGCTCGTCAATCTCTAGTTTTTGGAGCAATTTTAGTTCAAATCCTTCAGCAATATCTCTAGTTTTTCCGTCTGCATAATCGTAATTGATAATAGTCAACTCTTGTTTTATATCCCAAACTGGTTGAAGATATTCTATTAATTTTTCTCTTGGCGATTGCTTGGCATTTAAAGGACATAGATAAAAATCACCACCCGACACAATATGGTTTCTCGTCCCAATTGATGCCATTTTACAGTCACCAATATATAGTAATCCTGACTGTTTTATTGTTGAACGTACTCTTTCTATGGCTGGAATATATAACGGGTCATCGGCTTTTTCCCCTGACAAGATTTCCGTTGCAATTGGCATCCCTAATGGGTCTAATGTCGATAACATTATTTTGACTTGTGCCAAGTCCGGACGATGATCTTTGCTATGTCCCCATTGAAATAGTCCTTCGGGATTTACCCCACAGTGGCTCGATGCTGTTGTACTATCCAAACGTACCCGTTCTGGTTTGAGATCGTAGACACACAGCAAATTACTCCCTAGTTCTGACTCAAATACAGACCAGTTTTCATCACAATTAAGGTAGCGTAATACCGCTTCTAGCCGATCATCCGTCAAGTCTAATTCCTCTAAGGAATCGCCCATCAGTGTTTTTAAAGTTTCCATACGCTTGGAAGCCCAGCCTTGGACGTGATTTAAACGATGATCTGCTTGCGATAATATGTGTGTTAACCAAATTACCGCTACGCTCCCCAAACTCTCACCTTGCCAATTTCCATGTGTCGGAAAGTGCTTATCGATTAACTTGCCTATCCCCATCTTCTGTATTTGTGTCAGAAGTACGGGTATATCATCGACTCTTTCGTTTGTAATTATGGGTTCAGTTGCCATAATTCTGAACCTATACCGATTTACTCATTTTTGGAAATATGTCTTTCGGTATACTTCTTTTCCTAACTCCTCCAAAAATGAGCGAACCGGGAGTAATAATGATGAAATTAATTATAGAATTGGGCAGCTTTAAGAAAATCTAGTAAGAAAGAATTGATGACTTGTCCAAAAGCTCTGTTTATCAGGGTTTTGACTACCTATTCTTCGCAAGGTAGTTGCTCAGCACTGGTTTCTTACTTTAACCATAGATGCAATAATTAATATTTAAGTTCAGAATATAGCAATCCGGAATCATTCGTGAGAAAATACGTAGAAGTGTATAAGTAGCTTGGATGACTAGAATGAGGGTGCGGTAATGTGGATGCGATCGCTAGAAGAGTTTATTGAAAAGAGCCAAGATAAACGTGAAGTCAAACGAGCGCTCGCAGTCAAGATGCTGTTGTGTGGATACAAGCATCAAGAGATAATGCCGATACTGGGAGTATCGAGCGGTTTTATCAGTAAGTGGAAAAAAGTATTTTTTCAAAGTGGAGTGGAAGGTTTAAAACTCGCTCATAAAGGAAGCTTTGGGCTATTAAACCCAGAACAGCGTTCGTCGATAATAGAGTGGCTGTTAACAAAAGATAGATGGACTTTGAACGAGCTAGAGTTTGAGATCAGCCGCAAATACGGGGTTAGTTTCGCTTCAAAGCAAAGCTACTACGATCTATTTGATGAGGCAAGTATCAGTTGGAAGAAAACTCAGGCTCACAACCCAAAATATGATGAAGAATTAGTCGCATCAAAAAAAAAGATATTTGTACACTGCTGGCAGGGCGACGCGAGGAAATAGAATCTGGAGAATTAGTCGTGTTCATGGTCGATGAATGTCATTTGTTATGGGGAGACGTAAACGGTTATGTTTGGGGCAAAACGAGCGAACGAGTATCACTTCCTGTAGCCAACGCTCGTTGTAAACAAACGTACTTCGGGGCATTAGACTATAAAACAAAAGAATTTTTGATTTACAAAGCAAAAAAAGCTAATTCTGAGACGACAATAGGTTTTTTAGAATATCTTCAGTCGCAACGAAGAGGGGCAAAAATTTTAATTATTTGGGACGGTGCTAGTTACCACCGTTCAGGGCAAATTAAAGAGTATTTAGACTCGTTCAATGCAGAATTAGAAAAAGAACAATGGTTAATAACTTGTGAGCGCTTTGCCCCAAATGCTCCACAACAAAACCCTGTAGAAGACATCTGGTTACAAGGAAAAAGATTGATTCGAGAATTTTACTTTTTTTGTCATTCTTTCTCTGTAGTTAAAGAGTTATTTGAATTAGCAATTGGTTGTCAAATTTTTTACTTTCCGAAGTTATATGAATATGGTGTTTTCTCATGAATGATTTAGGATTGCTATAGATTATATCTATTGTTAATAATCATCTGTATTGTTGAGAATATATTGTTTTCTTCCAGTGATGGGCAGTGCAACTTTCTTCCAACGGATTTGGCTTTTATCTGGCATCTCTCATTCCTCAACACTCCGCTTATGATTCCCGTGGGGAGGGGATATTACTTTTGTGTATTTGAGCGTAAAAACTCAGCATACTCCTTGGTTTTTATGTAGTCACTGTACTTAAGCATTCTCCATGCAATCCAGCAAATAACAGACAGAGTTAAGAAAGAAACACTACCATAGACCAAGATTCTCCAAAAATTAGAATTAGAGCGAAATTGACTAAACATTAAGATGATGAACGTCAAGGTAATGACTGCTGCATTCAAAGACCACCCGCGACAAATCCTGGTACGACTCAGTGCATAAAGCAAACGTTCAGTTATTGGATTTTGTTGGGACAATACGAGACGCCTATCGTCATAGAAATTTAGTTCAGTGCCTCCATACGCAGTTTTACGAATTTGCTTTGACCATATCTTCTCAAAAATGGAGTCTGCTATACGGTCAACAATAATTCCTAACAAATAAATTAATGACAGCAATGGAATAGCTAATGCCACTAGGATCTCAACTTTAACTTGCAACCACTGAAAACCGAATATAGCTAAAGTGAGAAGTACGAGCCAAACCATTGCTCCAACACCGATGACAACTAATTCAACAAATAGATTGGTTGTGGACATGGATTTTGCTTTAAAAACGTCTAGTATGTTTACGTATCTCGGCGGCTACCCTATATGTACCGTATTCGCTACCATATAAGCCATATCGATTACGTATGCTATACTTACTAAGCATCGCTCAAGTAGAGCCGCATCCAGGGCAAACCCTAATCTGGCTTCATTAAGAAACTAACTCTAGTCTCATCCCATCATTCCCTGGTACAAAGCATTCCCAGATTCTTAAGCTGGCTTCAATATTTTCAAGTTTAACGATCGCCTTAAGCAAGCCATGTACAGTTTTGAATCCCGTTACTATTCCCTCAAAGCCATGCCGCTTGCTACCAGGGAAATGTACCCGTACCCTTACACCTTTAGTAATTTCTGGTGTACTAGCATGATTTTTGACCTGTTGAGGCTTAGTTAATACTATGTCAACAGCTTCAACTGGAATAGGGAGAATTGAATCATCCGGTGGCGGAATTTGCGTCTTATCTATGACATCATCTTCACCGTGTTCTAAGTACAAAAGGCAATTGTCAGTACTGACAGTCAGTGATTGGCAGTGGCTATCACTGACATTAATTAACTCGTAATCAAGAGGATTAGAGATGTATTTTTCTTCATTGTCAGTGTTGTCAGTGGTTGTAAAGGATTTTTCCAAGTCTTCAATTTTTGTTGCAACGAATTTGACAGACCTTCCTTTACGTACAATTTCCCCATAACCCATGGATTGGAGTTTGAGAAATAAATCATGAGTGTAGGCACTAGCTTCTCTGCCTGCTGCCTTGGCCCGTGACTTAATGCTATCCAGTGGTCGATAGATGTCACGGACAGAAACGCCGTCTGATGTTTGGGAAGCACGGTCATAAATTTGCAACAGAATTGAGCTAATTTCATCACTATTGCTCACTTTCTCTTGCAAAACGTGAAAGGCACTGCGATAGTATTGGGCAAGCTTAACAGCGCGTTCTAAGGTGTCTTTTTGTAGTGTTGTGATATCTCGGCTATTGGGTGAGTAAAAACACTCAAGCAAATGCAGATTCAGCGCAATTCTCAAAATCTGGGTTGGTAGCTTGGACATCCAATTACGGATAGCTGCGTGTGTAGTTTGTTCTATTTGGTCGCCGATGATCTCGACTAGCTTTCTGTAATATGCTTTCGCCTGTGGGCTGCAAGAGACGTTGATTTCTGGTAATTCCTCCATCCATTTGTAAAGTAGGGGTAAGCGATCGCTAAGTTGACAAAAGCCTTCTACATAGCGCTGTTTGCGACGCTGGGGAACTGCAAATAACATTCTCGCTTGCAGCCCGTTACTGTCGTCAGCGTCCTTAAAGATTCTGCGGAACACACCGGGTTGAATACCACCGTTCAAAGAAATGGCTGTACGTTCCGTAAAATAACTGTCAGTTAAAGATATACGGTCAACACAAAGGGCGGCTGCATCCCAAAGTTTTAACAAAATCTGCAAGCTTTCATCCTCACCTCTGGAGAATTGCCCCAAGGAATTAAACAGCCCCGCTATTTCGTCTCTGGCCCACAACGCCCCATGCTCGCCGTTTTCAGCTGAACGCTTTAACACAGCTTGAATCGTTGCAACTTCAAATAAATACTTTCTTAAAGCGGGTGATTCTGGTTCATCCCCTTCACAGCCGCCTTTCTCCCACTCTTTTAGCGCCCGTTTGTATTCTTCAAGAGCTTCCTTGTAGCGCTGGACTGCCTCGGCTTGCATTTTTCGCAATGGCGCTACAACTAAGCTGTCAGCGCGGGATTTTCCTCCACCGGACTCTAAAACTGTCACAGTCCACAGTACAGAGGGGATTCTATGAGATTGCATATCCAGATTAATCGTCGTCCCTGCTAAAGAAGCGACAGCGCTAATTAAGGGCTGCCATATAACAACTGGGTCAACATTCAAAATGTCCGCATCATGGATTAAATCACGGGCTAGAGGGGCAGGTAAGATAGCGCCCCATTCGATTTTGGTATTTCGCCACTCAATGAGCGACTTGAGCCGCATTTCATCTTCTGGCAAAACCTCATAGAGTTTGACACGCTCTCTAGCAACAATGCGGTCAAAAAGCTTTTGGTTAATTCCTAGTTCAGTACGTAGTAAGTCTAATTTAAAACTCTCTTCAACGTCATCTAAATTTTCGGCTAAGATGCCACTGACAACACTGACAATAGACTGTGAATCTTGTTTTGCAATCATTTCCATTGTCAGTGGTGGCACTGACAATAAGCTATTGTCAGTACTGACAATAGACTTTTGTACGGTTAATCGTTTATGGCTATGTGTCCCTTTTTGCTTGTTTAACCAAGCGGTGTAGCATCCTTGTAACTTGTCGTCATCCAAAGATGGGCGCAAGGCGTGTGCTTCCGCGTTTTTCCACCAGCCATCAGCTTCGCTACGAACATCCTCGCCAAGCGGTGGGGTGCAATTAGTGCAGAACTGGTCATAAAGGGTGCGTGGGTCGCCCTGATAGTCAATGCCCAATTCGTTGAGGCGACGAGCAGTCGCAATTAAATTAAGGCTGAGTTTTTTCGCTGCGTCGTTGCGTCCTCCATCACCAGTGCCATGCTCTACTAAATCTCTGTCATCACGCCCTAGAAAAATGGATAAATTTGGGCGAGCGCTGACTGTAGTTTGCACACTTTTAATTTGAGGTTGTGGAACTGCCACAGGCTGCTGATGATTCAGCATTAACTCAATCACCCAATTAGGACAGTTAGCAACCGAAATATCTTGCGGCGATCGCACCCAATGATAACTACCAGTTTGAGGGTGTACAGATGGCGGTAGTACGCTTTGCAGCCCATTCCAACGAAATTCTAGTAACTGCTCTTTACCGTCATCGCCCTTGACCCCAGTTTTGAGCTTGACAGTTTTTACTATTTGCCAGTATTCCTCGGTTACCAAGTAAAGTAATTGTCTGCGCCCAGCTTTGCCAGAGCTAAAAATTACTGTGTCGGGTAAATCGCCCAAAGCCAGCTTTTGTAGTAGTGCCTCTGCTGCGTGGCCATCCGCATCAATGGCTAAAATTCCGCCTGATACTTCACCTGTGCGGATGCCGTAGCCAAAGGCTTTATCTGATTGCAGTTCTTTAATCAGTGCCTGCCGTGTTAATGCTGTTTCTTGTTGCCAGTTTTCACGATAAGGACGTTTATTGTCTGTAACAGGGGTCAAGGCCCAGTTACCAGGAATTTGCTGTAAGCCTGAAATTAACCGTTCTGCGGTCGTTGGATTCAATTGTGTAGTATGCACTTGTATTACCTCGAATTTTCTTTCAAAATCCGGGTAACTCCTTATGTTGCAATGCGAGCGCAGAACTGGTTATCATAGAACTGCGATCGCGGTTCCGAAAAGTCTTGCAGGACATTTTCAGTTCGGAGTTACCCGCGTTATGAATAGTCAAATTACAGAACCCGCTAAGATTCCCGTCCGAGCGGGTTTTGTTATTGAACTACGGACAAAAACATCAATTTAATTACTCTGTGGAGTGTTGCTGTTGCCTCCTTGCCTGAGTAAATATTCCCAAATGCGGCGAATTTCAGCTTGGAACACTGAGCGCTCGCCTGTTGCTTGCTTTGAGTCGATCATTTTACTTGTCCTCTTTTTTTCGTTCTTTATATTGAGCTACCCAATCTGCAAGCGCGATGCTAGCAAGATTGGAAACTGATCGTTGTTGCTCGTCGGCAATTGTCTGTAGGTCGTCTAATAATTCCTGTGATGCTAAATAAATTGTTAATCGTGGTTTCTTTGTAGCCATTACGCATAAAAAGTATGCTTTATGGAGCTATTAAATACCACTTCTAAGCTATTTGCAATTTTTGTATGCAAAGTGTTGACACTTCGCTTAACTTCACTTACTATATTAGTGTCAAGGTTATCGATACGTCAATAAATTAGATCAACGAAGATATTCAACTAGTTACATACACATCTGCGTAGCGGTCGCTCTATGTCTGCGGTCGTTGCAATGTTGTGCAATGAACACACAAAATAGCGCAAAATACGCGGTAAACGGAACGACAGAAATAATATTGCAGGCGTGGTCAACTGCCGAGAGCGTAGTGTTTCACAGGAGCAGGAAGATTCATGCATATCAATTTACGCAATTTAGAAGCAATCAACGGATTACCCCTTCAGAGAACAATGCTTAATCAAAATCAAAGAAGAAGGTTAGAAGCAATAGATCGCTGGCTTAGAGAAATCCAAGATTCAGAGGAATTGAGACAAGTGGAATACTGTCCAGATGTGGCACTCGGCGATGCCATCCAAGCAGTGGGCGAACTACTACAATCACACGAACCCTATGATTACAAGCCCTCAAATTTTACTGATGATCAGTGGCTAAAGTATCTAGAACAAAAGCCAGTAATGCACATTCGCCGTGTGAATAATTGGCGTGAAAAGGTTCGCTCATTCATTCAAGATGCAGCAAAAGAAGTAGCAATTCTGAGCTTATTAACAACAGGTTTTATGGTTGTTGGTACTATCTTCTGTCACGGCGTTGATCGGATTGAGCAAAGCAGAGGTGAGGAATATCAGCCAACATGGATTAACAACGGCAAGATTTTTGAAGGCAGCGCCATTGCATCAATCGCGGTCTTCCTGGGTACAAGCTTGACAGGCGCGTGTGTTGCTGGAGATAGGAAAGATGATTGATAAACAGCTTGTAGGATGCGTCACGCTGTTGACAATGAGCAAAACTTACTGGATTGATGGAACGCTGTACAGATATTTAACAAGCAGCGACAGTATCAAACACACACAGTATTATTTTCGTCCTTTGCCGCGTCAGTCTAAGAGTGCTGACTTAAAGCTCAATCGTGACAAGGTGTTAAGGCGTTGCTACGAAATTCCAAGTTTGTACAACCAACATCATGCAACGCAGACAGCTACAGCAATCCAGCAGAGTTTGTTTTAATTTTTGGTGACCGATGCTACCGCGTGGAGCGTCCCAAAGCAGCGAGCGAGCGCGTCAACTAGCCTCATCGGGGCGCTTTTACGGGGGTAAAATCGATAATTCAGTAAGTCTTCAATCGGTAAGCGCTTTGTTATTACGTGGTTCTAGCCATTGAGCGCAACGGCTAAGAAGCTTCTAAAAAGTTATTTTCTAAGGTTATTGACAGCCTCTAATAACAGGGGCATATCCATAACTCTGAATCAATCTTGGGGGCTAGTCAAATACCTGAGAATGTCCGGGCAGTCAGTTGATTTTATACACACTTAAACAAGATTACAGAGGCAATGTGGCAACAAAGAAGTATTTAGCTAAGTATCGTCAGCTCAGACAGATTTATGAGCGAGCGCTAGGCAAGACCATTTCAGACGAGACTTGGTATCGGGTGGTGTCTTTTCTCAAGCAGCGTTTTAACTTGAGGGTGGAATCCAAGGATGC
>JAHHHN010000062.1 GCA_019359325.1 Mojavia pulchra JT2-VF2
TCGAAAAACTTTATGCTATTCCAAATCAGAACAAATGCTGAGATACTCAATCAAATTATTACTTTATTACTTAAAGTATCAAATTGTACCTATATAAATCAATTCATCCTTTCATTCAGCAATGCCACGAGAAATTACTACAACAGAACGCAACTTGGTATGAGTCCTGAGTAATGAAGTACTCAGTGAAAAGAGTAAATAAAATTCTTGTTGCTGTTGCTTAAGACTTTGTACTCAGCACTACTGATTGACTGCAAACATTTCAATTATGAGAATTTCAACAGACATAATATTAGGCGGTATCTAGCTAGCTGCTGGTCAAGAGAAGTTTTCTGTTTTTAAAGTATGTGATGTTCATAATAGATTTTGTTTGTTTTAGCAATTGATTGTATTTGCAAACATCGCATACTCCGGTAAATTTATAAGTTTATAGTATAATGTATTTTATTAACTAATCACGCCAAACCTTAGTAGTGCTACCCATTCTAAAGCGTGTTCAGTAAGGGTCAAGACATAACATAAAACGCTCAACCTCTGAGTTTCGGCTAACTTTAAGAAATATTATGTAGATATAAAGATTTTGTAAAAATTATAACTTCGTCTATCCGAACGAGTAAAGTTAAAAATAGTTTAAGAATTAGCTTTGACAAATCACAGTCGGTGCTTACTAAGCCTTATAAAATCAGCCGGGAAAAATTAGCTGTTTTTAGTCTGTAATAGATGCAAAACATACTTTTTTAGTAAAACCTTTTAAATTCGCTGATCATGATTAACATTTATACAGATTGAGAAAAGCAAAATTATTACCTTCTTTTACTGGTGTGTGAGCACTATAAAGTAACTTGTCATAGCTTTTTTAAAAGACGTAATGTTTGACTAAGTTTCTTCGACATTTTACAAAACTTGGGTAATGGTTTTTACTCGTGGCTATGTGTATAAAAAACAGCGAAAGCTAAACAATAACAACAAAAAATTGACGTCTCTAACTGAGGAGTATCCTGCTAGTTGCCAAGATATGAATCGAGGTCTACTGCAAGACTTGGAGTCTGATAGGCAGTCAATATCAAACTGGCAAGAAATATTCAATACGCTTGCAGAACTTAGTCCATTTCCTTTCGGGATTATATGCCTGGAAAGTAATCAAATTCTATTTAAAAATCAGCTTTTAGAAACTTTTTTTGGATTAGAGCCTGGCACAAATCTCAACAAAATAACCCCCGACTTTTATGCCAATCCATCTCTATGGCATCAGTTGAATAAAAAGCTTCAAGATGGCAATCCTATCATTAACTATGCAACACAACTAAAAAAAGTTAATGGAGATACTTTTGAAGCACAAATCTCAGCGAAAGTCGTAAATTATAAGGATCATTTGGCAGCGCTGTTCATATTTAAGGATATGACTGAGCATTTGCAATTGCAGCAGATAAATTCCTTGTTGGATACTGGGGTACAACAGGCAGAAGATATAAATAAAATTATAAATTCCCAAGCCAAGCGGGAATACATGAATCCGGCTTTTGAGACAATTACAAGCTATATGAGTAGTGAAGCGATTGCGCCAAGCGCAGTGCCAGAGGCAATCGCAAAAACCCCAACTTTAGCGCTCAACTACCAGGAGTCGGATGCCCGCCTACATCTCATGGAACGTGCGCTTGCTGCTAGCAGTAATGGAATTGTTTTGACAGATGCCAATCAACCAGACAATCCCATCATTTACGTCAACCCAGCTTTTGAAGCTATGACTGGCTACTCGGCTTGTGAAGTCATAGGCCGTAACTGCCGCTTTCTACAAGGATCTAATGGCGATCAGGCAGCCTTAATAGAGTTACGTGCCGCCCTTCAAGAACACAGAGATTGCCACGTTATCTTACGTAATTATCGCAAAGATGGGACTCCATTTTGGAATGAACTCTACGTGGCTCCTGTATTTAATGCCTTTGGGTACTTGACTCACTTTATTGGTGTTCAGACTGATATTACCCAGCGCCTGGATGCTCTGGAGGAATTGCAGGAGCAAAAAGAACAGTATCGCCGCATTGTGGAAACAGCAACCGAAGGAATTTGGCTACTCGATCAAGATAACCAAACGACCTTTGTTAACCAACAGATGGCAACTATGTTGGGCTACACAATTGAGGAAATGGTTGGGGCAACGCTATTCTCTTTTATGGATGAAGAAGGGCTGGAGATTGCCAACAACTACCTTGTGCGTCGTCATCAAGGCATTCACGAGACACACGATTTCAAATTCCGTTGTAAAGACGGCTCAGACCTATGGGCGATCGTTTCTTGTGCGCCGTTATTTGACGAGCAAGGAAATTATATTGGAGCCTTAGGGATGGTCACCAACATCACCGATCGCAAACGGGCAGAAGCGGAATTATGGGAAAGTAGACAACGTTTAGATGGAATTTTGAGTTCTCTTGAAGATGTGATTTGGTCTATTTCCGCCGACACTTTTGAAACTCTCTATCTCAATTCAACTGTTCTTAAAGTTTATGGTCGTCCTATATCCGAATTCTTCACTAACTCAAACCTCTGGTTTGACATGATTCACCCGGACGATCAAGAAATGGTTCAGGCTGGAATTCAACCATTATTCTTGACTGGAACTCAAGAACTGGAATACCGAATTGTCAGACCAGATGGGCAAGTACGTTGGCTATTTAACAGAAGCCATTTAATCTATAACAATAGTGGTAAGCCTGTTCGCATTGAAGGAATTGCCACAGATATTACCGATCGCAAACGCATGGAGGAAAGGTTAGTCCATCATGCCTTTTATGACGATATCACTGGGCTTCCCAACCGAGTTTTGTTTATGGACAGATTAGGGCAAGCGATCGCAAGGATAAAACACTCCCCCGATGACCTGTTTGCCGTATTATTCTTGGATCTTGACCGTTTTAAGGTAGTAAACGACAGCTTGGGTCACTTAATTGGCGATCAACTACTGGTGGCGCTTGCCCAGCGTTTACAAAGCTGCCTACAGCCTGACGATACCGTTGCTCGCTTAGGTGGAGATGAGTTTACCATCTTGCTTTCTCATATTAAGTCTATCGATGATGCAACTCGCATAGCAGAACGCATTTATCAGATACTAAAGTCACCATTTAACTTGAGTGGATATGAAGTATTTACCACTGCCAGCATTGGCATTGCCTTAGGTACGACAGGATACACTCAACCTGCGGATTTGCTGCGAGATGCTGACACTGCCCTTTACCGTGCTAAAGAACAAGGTAAAGCTTGCCATATGGTTTTTGACAGTACCATGTATGACCGGGCAGTAGCACTTTTGCAGTTAGAAACTGACTTGCGCTGGGCAATTGAGCGACAGGAGTTGCGAGTGTTCTACCAGCCGATTGTGTCAGTTGCAACAGGCAGGATTACAGGATTTGAAGCACTAGTTCGCTGGCAACACCCAGAACGAGGATTAATTTCTCCATCCGAGTTTATTCCAGTAGCAGAAGAAACTGGACTGATCATGCCAATTGGTCAATGGGTACTTCGTGAGTCTTGCCTACAATTACGGCAATGGCAGTTACAATTTCCGGCACTCAAACCTTTGGGTATAAGTGTTAACCTTTCCGGTAAACAGTTTTCCCAACTTTACCTAGTTGAGCAGATCGAGCAAATTTTGCAAGATGTTGACCTGGCTCCAAGCAGCTTAAAGTTAGAAATCACTGAAAGTGCAATTATGGCCAGTCCCGAACAAGCAGCCACTGTTCTCCAACAACTAAAAGCTTTGGGGATACAATTGTGTATCGATGATTTCGGCACAGGTTACTCATCCCTAGCTTATTTGCACGACTTCCCGATAGATGTTTTAAAAATTGACCGTTCTTTCGTTAATCGAATCGATAGCGATGATGAACAATTGGCGATTGTTCGAGCTATTGTCACCTTGGCTTCCAACTTAGGGATGAGTGTAGTTGCTGAAGGGGTGGAAACAATCAGTCAATTGGTAAAACTTCAGTCGTTGCAATGTGACCAAGCTCAGGGTTATTTGTTCTCAAAACCGTTAAGTAAAGAAGAAATAAGCCAGTTATTGGCTTCTGAGCCAAATTTTTAAGTTAAGATTAAGTCCGGTTAATCACTTATGATTACCGCATCGGTGCAAAAATCGTAAAAGCCTCTTTTCCCCTGCTACGCCATTTGCTGTCTAAATGATAAGTCCTTAGCCGGACACAATATAATTTGTGCTTCGGACAATCACTTCATTCAGTAATGCGATCGCATGATTGCGCTGCGCTCCGCGCAATCGCTGGACTAGTCAGGCACCCTTGAACGCTGTAATATAATTCCCGTTGCATAACAGCCTTCTACTCGCTCATTGGCTCAAAGTTCATGACTGAAACTTCCCCGAAACCGATTGCAACAACCGTCCCTTTACCTGCAAATGAGGTAGAACGCTTAGAGGCACTGCGGCGATACGACATTCTTGACACCCCACCGGAAGCTGCTTTTGATCGCATCACCTCCTTGGCAGCGCGTTTATTGAATGTGCCGATGGCGCTGGTTTCGCTGATTGATGAATCGAGAGGCTGGTTTAAATCTTCCTATGGATTTGATATGCGCGAGGTGCAGCGAGATGCAACTATTTGCAGTTTGGCGTTGTTATCTAACGAGGTATTAGTCATTCCCGATACCAGGCAAGACAATCGCCTCGTCTGTAATCCATTTGTACAAAATGAACCAGGTCTGCGGTTCTATGCGGGTGCGCCATTGCTAACCCAAGATGGCTTCAACTTAGGCACTCTTTGTTTGTTAGATACGAAACCGCGTGATGCCTTAAGCAATGAGCAAAAAACCGTCCTGGCGGATCTTGCCGCAATGGTGATGGATGAACTAGAACTGCGGCTGGCAGCCCGTAAAATTGCTCAAATCGATGCAGCGTTGCTAGAAGTGACTCAAGGCGTTTCTGCTGCGACGGGTGAAGCATTTTTCTTTGCTTTGGTGCAACATTTGAGCAAAGTGCTGGGGGTTGATTACACCTACATTGGTCTAGTGGACGGAGATAACCAGGAAGCAATCGAGACGATCGCTGCCTGCGCGAAGGGGCAAATCATCGACAACTTTGCATATCTGCTGCATGATACTCCCTGCCAAGAAGTATTTCAGCAACGAAAATTGTGCTGCTATCCCCATCGAGTCCAAGCTTTGTTTCCCAATGCACCACTTTTAGAACCTCTAAACGTGGAAAGCTATGTCGCGGTTCCGTTTTTTGACTCTACGGGGGTACCCCTGGGCTTACTGGGTGTGATGGATGGCAAGGCTTTGACAAATGTTCAATTGGCAGAATCCCTATTGACAATTTTTGCTCTACGCATCGCCACTGAACTAGAGCGACAGCAAACAGAAGCAGCACGGCAACAAGTTCAGTATGAGTTGGAGCGTTTAGTTGAACAACGAACAGTTGAATTATCCCAAGCAAACGAATTACTCCAGTCAGAAATTGCGGAGCGCCATCTTGCCCAAGCAGCCCTGCAAAAAGAACAGGAGTTACTCAAAGTGCTGCTTGATAATGTGCAGGCAGGAATAGTAGCCTGTAATGCCGAGGGGATTTTGACCCTATTTAATCGAGCAGCACGAGAATTTCACGGCTTGCCGGAGCAACCACTGCCACCCGAAGAGTGGGCAGAGTATTATGGCCTGTATTTGCCCGATGGCAAAACGCGGATGTCCAAGAACGAAATCCCGCTATTTCGAGCATTACACGGACAGACGGTCAAGAATGTTGAAATGGTAATTGCGCCCAAACATGGAAGGGTAAAGACGCTGCTTGCTAGTGGACAGGCGATCTACGATCGCCTGGGTAAAAAGCAGGGGGCAATCGTTGTGATGCACGACATCACCGAACGCAAACTTGCCGAAGCCGAGCTACTGATTTCCGATGCTGCTTTGCAACAAATGCCTGATGCCATTTTGTTGACCGATTTAGAGGGTAAGATTCAACGCTGGCTGGGCAATGCCGAGCAAATTTTTGGCTATACAGCAAAAGAGGCGATCGGCAGACCCGTTAATTTTCTCCACCGCTCAGATATTAAAGCTGCGATGACAGCTAAAATTATTCAGTCTATTCAAACAACGGGAGAGTTTTGTGGTGAAATTCCCTGTGTGCGAAAAGATGGCTCGCCAGTACCAATTGAAACAACAGCTAAAACTGTGGATGACAAAGCTGGGAATCCTGTTTTTTTGATTGGTATTAACAAAGACATTACCGAGCGCAAACTCTTAGAAGCGGAACGCGCCCAATTAATGCGGCAGCAAATTCAAGAGCAAACTGCGCGTCTAGAAGCAGAAGCCAACCAGCGGCGAACAGCATTTATCGCAGAAGTCAGTACGACACTGGCATCCTCATTAGATTATGAATCTACTTTGGCAAGTGTTGCAAATTTGGTGGTGCCGTTCTTTGCGGACTGGTGTGCGATCGACCTGCTACAAGATAATCAATTCATTCATCGGGTTGCAGTGGCTCACTGCGATCCAACTAAAGTGGAATTGGGCTGGGAAATTCATCGGCAATATCCCAGACAAATCGACGCAACTGAGGGAGTACCCAAAGTGCTGCGAACTGGGAAAACCGAAATGGCGGCTGAAATTCCAGATGCTGCATTGGTGACGGTAGCTCAAGACGCTGAACATCTGCGAATCTTACGCGAACTGGGCTTAAAGTCTGGCATTATTTCACCGTTGACTGCCCGCGGACAAATTTTAGGGGCAATTTCGTTTGTCACGGCTGAATCTGATCGCCGTTATACTCAGGCAGATGTGGCGTTGGCAGAAGACATCGCCCATCGAGCCGCGATCGCCATTGATAATGCCCGCCTCTATCAAAAAGCACAGCAGTCGCAACAAGCCGCAGAGCAATCTGCCGAGCGCGTTGCCCGGCTTCAGTCTGTGACAGCTGCTTTTTCCGAATCGCTCACACCCCTCCAGGTGGCGGATGTGATTGTGGATCAAGGAATTGCGGCTCTGGGTGCTAACTTTGCTCTTGTTGCCTTAGTGAGTGAGACTGGCACTGAACTCGAAGTGCTGCGAACCGTGGGCTGTGAACCCGACCAAATGAACGGTTGGCAGCGGTTTCCCCTCAATGCGCCTGTGCCTTTGGCTGAAGCTGTGCGAACTGGACAGCCCATTTGGGCAGAACCATCACAAAAACGAGCAATTCGCTATCCGCACTTAAGAGAAAAGTATGAACTGCACTCTTTCGAGGCCTGGATTTCCATTCCTCTGATAGTTGAAGGTCGGGCAATCGGAGGAATGTCGTTTGGTTTCATGGAGCTGCAACAGTTGGATGGGGAGGAGCAAGTGTTTATCCTATCACTGGCACAACAATGTGCCCAGGCGATCGCCCGTACTCGCCTCTATGAAGCAGAACGAACAGCAAGAAGTGCAGCAGAAGCAGCCAACCGGATCAAAGATGAATTCCTAGCGGTATTGTCTCATGAGTTGCGAACACCGCTCAATCCGATTCTTGGTTGGTCTAAATTGCTCCGCAGTGGAAAATTAGACGCCGCAAAAACAGATCATGCCTTAGAAACAATCGAGCGCAACGCTAAACTCCAAACTCAACTCATTGAGGATCTTCTAGATGTATCGCGCATTTTGCAAGGCAAGCTCAGTCTCAACATAGCCCCTGTCAATTTGATTCCCACGATTGAAGCGGCTATTGAAACTGTGCAGTTAGCAGCCCAAGCCAAGTCAATTCAAATTGAGACCATCTTTGACCCCAATGTTGGGCAAGTTTTAGGTGATTCTGCTCGGTTACAGCAAGTAATTTGGAATCTACTTACTAACGCCGTTAAATTTACTCCATCAGGCGAACAAGTCAAAATTCGGCTTTTTTGCATTGACTCACAAGCTCAAATTCAAGTCAGCGACACAGGCAAAGGCATTCATCCTGACTTTTTGCCGCACGTATTTGAGTACTTTCGGCAGGCAGATGCGACGACAACCAGAAAATTTGGCGGGCTGGGGCTGGGATTGGCAATTGTGCATCACTTAGTCGAACTGCATGGAGGAACTGTTGATGCAGAGAGTGCTGGTGAGGGATTAGGCGCGACTTTTACGGTTAGATTACCGTTAATAAGCGTTGTTGAGAAGACAACTCAGGACTACCTATCTTCTGTAAACAACTTTGATTTGAGCCAAGTACAAATTCTCATAGTTGATGATGAAGCTGATATGCGAGATTTAGTACTCACCATTTTGGAGCAGTATGGAGCAAAGGTAAGGGTTGCAGCATCTGCTACTGAAGCATTAGCACTGCTGGATCATTTCCAGCCAGACTTGTTAATTAGTGATATTGGGATGCCTGATATCGATGGTTATATGCTGATACGGCAGATCAGGAATCGCTCGCCCGAACAAGGAGGTTCAATTCCAGCGATTGCCCTGACTGCTTATGCCGCAGAGTACGATCAACAACAAGCCCTGGAAGCAGGATTTCAACAGCATGTGCCCAAACCCGTTGAACCTGAAGAATTAGTCAAGGCGATAGCCTTCGGCATAGCTTCGCTTACCGCGACACCTATATCATGTTCGGATAAATAATTGTCATTGCGAGCGCTCGCGTTAGCGTCTCGAAGAGAAGCGACACATAAGTCCTAAGCCCTTCGGACACGCTGCGCGGTAAGCGAAGCTATGCCCGAAGGGCTTTACGGACACGCTGCGCGAACACAGAGACTTTGTGGTTGCTTCGTTCCACTTCGTTGCACTCGCAATGACGTTTTATAACTGATCAGCCGAACATGATATTATGTGTCGCAAACATTATTTGAATTGGTATTAATTTACTGAAGTGAAAGTTTGTATTTGGTTGTTGTATGATATTTTTCTCCAGGATGTAATATCACAGATGGAAACTCAGGCTGATTGGGAGAATCAGGAAAATGCTGCGTTTCTAAACATAGGGCTGTATGTTTTTCAATTGCTTTACCGTCATCAGTTTTAAATGTGCCGTTTAGGAAATTGCCTGAATAAAATTGTATGCCTGGCTGGTCTGTAAATACTTCTAACTTTCTACCACTTATATCGTCAGTTAATATTGCTATTGGTGTGGCAAAATTATCTTTATTGTTCAACACATAATTATGGTCGTAACCGCCAATCTCGTTGATTTTTGTACCAATTTTTTCCGGCTTTGTAAAATCAAATGCAGTGCCTGTGACTGATTTGATTTCACCTGTTGGAATAGAAGTACTATCTACAGGCGTGTAGTTATCCGCATCAATCATTAGGATATGATTTAAAATTGAATTGCTGACATCGCCTGTTAAGTTGAAATAAGAATGATTAGTTAAATTAACCGGAGTAGATTTATCTGTTTCGGCATTGTATTCAATTTCTAGTTCGTTATCATCTGTAAATGTGTAACGAACTGTTACTTTTAGATTGCCAGGATAACTCTCTTCTCCATGCTTACTCAGATAGCTTAATAATAGTGTGGGTGGATCATTATTGATGATTTCTGCATCCCAAACTACTTTATCAAAGCCTTTATTACCGCCATGCAAATGATTTTCGCCATTATTAACAGCTAACGAATAGGTTTCCTTGCCAATTGAGAATTTTCCTTTAGCAATTCGATTGGCAAAGCGACCAATTAAAGCACCGAAATAGGGTGTTTGAGCTAAATAGCCGTCTAAATGTTGATAACCTATAACTATACTTGAATTGTTGCCATTTTTATCTTGCGAAATCCATGCGGTAACGATGCCGCCATAATTGGTAATTTTTACCTGATCGCCTTTTCTGTTACTAAGTGTAAATAGATAAATCGGCTGATTATCAGCTTCACCAAAATTCTCTTTTACAACACCAAAATTTTGGTTGTTGTCTAGGTTATTATCTGGTTGAGTATGGGTTGAGATATCTTTTGATGTAGTCATTGTTATTTGTTATTGTGTTCAATAACTAGATTTGGTTCTCAAGCTCTCGGTAGAAAGCAGATGCAGGTCATCTTCCATAATATAAACGTCTGGAATTTCAATCTGCATCTGCCATTCGGTTTTAGAAAGGTAGCTTTAGTTTGATGTTAATTACATATCTTCTAACTCAATACCTTTGGTTTCCTTAATAAAGAAGAGAACGAAAAATAACGAAATAGCCGCTGCGGTTGTATAAAGACCATAGGCAGCACCTAGCCCGAAATATTGCAATATGGGAGGAAATGTTGTGGAAACGGCAAAATTAGCAATCCATTGCATTGCCGCAGCAACTGAAAGTGCAGCAGCTCGAATTCTGTTATTAAACATTTCTCCTAGTAGTACCCAAGTGACTGGCCCCCAGGAGAAACCGAAGCAAAATACATAGAGGTTCGCTGATATAAGAGCCACAATACCTGCGGAGCCTGTCAATGTAGGGTTACCAGCAGCATCGGTCGGAGCATTTCCAAAAATAGAAGCCAGCGTCCCCAAGGTCACCATCATGCCAAGTGACCCTAAGATGAGCAAGGGCTTGCGACCAAATTTATCTACGAAGGCGATCGCAACTAGTGTAGTAATAATGTTGACCGCTGCGGTGATTACCGTGATTGTTAAAGAATTTTTTTCTGAAAATCCGACTGCCCGCCACAAAACACTACTGTAATAGAAGATTACATTAATACCAACGAATTGCTGGAATACAGATAAACCTATTCCTATCCAAACAATGGGTAGGAGTCCGCCACTTCTACTCAAAAGATCAGAAAACCTAGGCTGGCGTTCTCGCACCACTGTTTGGCGAATTTCCTCAATTTTTGCCATGACGTTACCGCCCAAAATCTTGGTCAGAACGTTAGCAGCTTCTGGCTCCCGTCCTTGGGCAACCAAGTATCGTGGAGATTCGGGAATCATTAAAGCTGCCATCCCGTAAAGCACGGCCGGAGGAATTTCTGTCCAAAACATCCAGCGCCAAGCAGCTATCCCAAACAAAAACGGCGACTCAGCTGAACCTGCTGATACAGCAATAAAGTAGTCGCATAGCAGTGCTATGAAAATCCCAACCACGATCGCTAGTTGCTGGAGAGATCCTAACCTTCCCCGCAAATTAGTAGGAGAACATTCTGCGATGTAAGCTGGCGCAATGACGCTAGCAGCGCCGACAGCAAGCCCACCCAATACCCGCCAAAAGATAAAATCCCAAATAGTAAAGGCAATTCCAGAGCCAATAGCACTGAGGGTAAATAACACCGAAGCTACTATCATTGCCTTGACTCGACCATAACGGTCTGCGATTTTCCCGGCATAGAAGGCTCCGATCGCAGACCCCAACAATGCCAGCGACACGGCAAGGCCAGTCAGTACACTGTTGGCGTTATAGGCTTTGGCAAGAGCTGCAACCGCGCCGTTGATTACCGCAGTATCAAAACCAAACAGAAAACCGCCGAGGGCAGCAGCACCAGCAATTAAAATGACATAGAACGTATTGGATTTACGACGAGTAGTAGTGGAAGTCATTGTTATATATATCTCGTAACTTACGAGTTCATGTTTTATTAGACTGGGTTGAAACTGAACTAAGATTTGCGATCGCCTTTGGCACTAGCTCTTTGAAAGCCTTGAATGAGCTAATAAAACTGTTGTGTGAAAAGGAGATTTAAAAATCAAACGTTGTACGCAGTACACCAACATACTGTGTATTGTTATTGCTATTGTTTTCTGGGTTAAGAATCATCCAGAAAGCAGGAGTCACCGAGATGTTATCGTTGAGCCGCCAGCGATAAAATGCTTCTATGTGGTAAGCGTTGTCCTCCTCTTTACGGACATCGCTGCTGGAAACATACGGTGGCACACCAAAGAGAATTCCTGGTAGGTTGCCCCTACCCCCAACATCTGGAAAAGAAACGCCGACTGCCCCAAACCAAGCATTAGCATTGTCTCCATTTCTAACAAAAAGTGAATCTGTTCCACCCCTGCCATTGGAAATAGCACTTAAACCAGAATTTTCGGCATTTGCCCAGATGTAACCGCCCCAAGCGTGGATCTGGAAATTTGGCGAAAACCGATAGTATCCTTGTGCGCCCACTATATTGTTAGAAGTTGCAATGTTATCTCCAAAGGGGGAAATTGCCAGGTTACTACCCGTCCCACCTGTGAGACTGACTTGGCCACCAGGACTATAACCATGGGAGTAGGCAATGCCAACCGCCCCTTGTTTACCGTAGTATGCCAAATGTGCTAAAGCATTGTAGCTGCCATTAAATAACCCATTGCTTCCTAAGGGAATTTCGGGGGAACCAGCCAAATAGCCCAAGGTCAAAACTAAGTCTTGACTAATGTTCCAGTTAACGGCTGCACCACCACCACCCCGCCGAAAGATAGGACTGTATTGTCCAAATAGTGAAGGAACACCGTTGCCATCATCGGCGATCGTAGGAGGAGTTACGGTATCTGTAATGTCGGTGTAACCAATACCTACCGGGCCCACAACAAAGGAAACAGCATCACTGATTGGAAAGTAGTAACGGACGTGGGAAACACTGAGGCTATTGTTGCTGTTAGTATCAAAATTTAGCCGTGTCATGCCTGTACCCGTGGCTTCGGCAATCTGGCTGTCACCATTGGAATTCAAGAAATTGCCGAACTCCAAACGGACTCGCAACATATCTTTGCCTGTAAAGCTGCTCTCTAAATTGAGACGACCACGATCTGCAAAGTAGGTTTGAGATTCATCACTATCGCCGCCGACTCTGTTACCAAAGGTGTCGCTAACAGCAGTAATAATTTGAGCATTCAATTTGGTGGTGGTAGAAAACTGTTGCTCTTCTAATGTGGCTGCACGAGCCTCCAACACATCCACCCGCCCACGCAGAGTTGTTAATTCTGCTGAAAACTCTTGTTGCAAATTTTGCAAGACTGCCAGGTCTTGCTTATTCACCAATTCACTAGTACTTGTATTAATTAGCTCACTGATCCGGTTTAAGCAGGCATTTAAACCAGCTGCAAATTCATAGCGACTGAGGGCACGATTGCCGCGATAGGTGGCGTTGGGATAACCTGCAATACAACCGTAGCGTTCAACGAGCGATTGCAATGCTTGAAATGCCCAATCGGTTGGTTGTACATCACTAAGTTGAGAAACAGAGGTTACCTGTTCCTGTATACCATCTGTATTAGCAACTTTAAAATTTTCGTTTGAGGGCATCGCCCATGCTGGAGATGCCAACAAGAAAAGTGGAAAACTGTACAAAAAATTTTTTAGCATAAGGTTTAGCATGGTATTGAACAAGATACCTGTAAAAACCTGCATCCTGGGTCTGACAAGTCTTGATATCATTAAGTAGTTCTCATTCAAGTGAGATCGAATCCCCATTTGAACTATCTCCCTTGCTCCCCTTCGGGTTCAGCAGTTGCTCATGGGGGAAACCCCCAAGACCGCACTGCTTCACCTGCTCCCTGCTCCCTTGCCTCTTTTTCAACGCGCTACATAATGGGAGTGGAATCTGGATATCGCGTCTGAAAAGTCTTGCTATACGAGGTTTTAGAGATTTCAATTTCAGTTTGATCAGTACTACCATGTGTCTGTGACTTAAACTTCACAGTCAAGAACTATTAGATTTAAGTCACATACTAGGTAAATTCTTGGATTGTTCACCGTCTAGAACGTCTGCGGAGTCGATCAATCATTACAGCTAAAATAATTACCAGGCCTTTGACGACCAGTTGCCAGAAGTAAGACAAGTTCAACAGAGTCAAACCATTGTTGAGAATAGCGATGATTAATGCACCGAGAAGAGTTCCGGTAATAGTACCAATACCGCCTGTGAAGCTAGTACCACCTAGAATTACAGCCGCGATCGCATCCAATTCATAACCTTGGCCCAGTAAGCCACTAGCACTATATAAACGGCTAGCACTCATGATTCCTGCCAAACCTGCCATTAATCCACTGACGCCATAGACAAATAGCAAGACGCGATTGACTTTGATACCAGTTAATCTTGCTGCTCGTTCGTTACCACCGACGGCATATATCTGCACTCCTAACACAGTTTGTCGCAGAATAAACCAACTAGCTAGGACAGCCAGTAGAGCAATTACTACTAGCCAAGGAAAGGGGCCCAAATAGCTATTACCTACCCAAGCAAAATTTATGTCACGATTAATTACCGTTGTACCCCTGGCGATCAAATAGGCAACACCCCGCAAGGCGGTAAGTGAACCCAAAGTAACAATAAAGGGTGGTACATCCAAAAAGGTGATCAAAGCGCCGTTCAGTAAACCCAAAGCTAATCCTGTCCCCAGACCAGCAAGCACAGCCGCCCAACCCAAACCTGGAACCAGGGATACTAGCAGCGCAGCTACGGCAGAAACAGCCAATATTGACCCAACTGAAAGGTCAATACCTCCAGTCAGGATCACAAAGGTCATTCCCGTTGCCAGCACAATATTGATTGATGCCTGCCGCAATATATTGACGGCGTTACCGGGCGAGAGGAAGTTGGGGGTCAAAAACGAAAATAAGATGCAGATCAGTAGCAGAATCGGTAAAATCCCTGCAACTTGCATGAGATTGTTAATTGATTGACGCTGGCGCGACACCGGTTGCGTGCCGGGTCTATTTTTGGCAGGTTTTAAGGTTTGACTCATGATCCTAGTACCTCCGCTGCTCCTGTGGCGTAGTGCATAATTTTTTCTTGGGTAATCTCTTTGCCGAGGCTGCCGTCAAGTTCGCCTACCAGCTGCCCTTCTCGCATCACCAAGACGCGATCGCTCATGCCGACAATCTCCGGTAGTTCGCTGGAAACCATTAAAATAGCGATACCATATGCTGCGAGTTCACTCATAATCCGGTAAATTTCGCTTTTAGCACCGATATCTACACCCCGTGTTGGCTCATCCAGCATCAATACTTTCGGCTTAATGGCTAGCCAGCGCGCTAGCAGCAGCTTTTGCTGATTCCCACCGGAAAGATCCACGGCTCTAATTTCCAGGTTGGCAAGCCGGATATGAAAGTTTTCTACCGCCTCTGTCGCAATCTGATTGACTGAACCCCAGTTAACAACTCCAGCCTTTGCATCCTGCTTCAGCCTGTTGAGGGCAATATTCTTCCGGGAACTCATCTCCAGAAACAAACCCTGGTCTTTGCGGTCTTCTGGGACATAGCCAATGCCGGCAGCAATAGCATCGCTGGGACTATTAATATTTAGTTTTTTGCCATCTAGGAATACTTCACCACTTGCTTTGCGGTCAGCACCAAAAATCAGCCGGGATAATTCGGTGCGTCCTGCACCAACCAGCCCAGCTAAACCGAGAATCTCTCCAGCATGAATTTCAAAACTAGCCGGCTCAATCTTTCGCCCGTCGCTGATATTCCTAACTTCCAGCACCACTGGCCCAAAATTTGTTCGCCGCTGATGTTCGTAAAAATCTTGCATCGGACGACCGACCATCATCTGCACCAATCGCTGGGGAGAAATTTCATCTCTTGTCAAACTACCAACGTATTGACCATCACGCAGCACGCTAATCCGGTTAGCTAAAGCATACACTTCTTCCATCCGGTGACTGATGTAGATAATGGCAATGCCATCATCCCGGAGTTTGCGAATTACCTCAAACAAACGTTCAGTCTCACGGTCAGATAATGCAGCTGTTGGCTCATCCATCACCAAAATGCGGCTTTTGTCTTTCAGGGCCCTTGCAATTTCTACCTGCTGCTGTTCGGCAATAGAGAGAGTGCCAACTATATCAGTTGTGGCAAAACTAGCACCCAGGCTTTGGAGAACTTGTCGTGCTTCCTGTTCCATAGCTTGGCGGTCTAAAAACTGACCCCGCCGTAACTCGCTACCCATAAAAATATTTTCGGTAACGGTTAAATTGGGCGCGACATTCAATTCTTGATAAATGAGATTAATACCCGCCTGTCGCGCTGTAGCCGGATCGGTAATTTTCACGGGGTTACCATTGATGCGAATCTCGCCTTCATCGGCAATGTAAGCCCCAGCGAGGATCTTCATCAATGTGCTTTTGCCTGCTCCGTTCTCGCCCATGAGAGCGTGAACTTCTCCCGGATAAATTGTGAGATTGACATTTTGCAGAGCAGGTACACCATGAAATCGTTTTGTAATCCCTTGCATTTCTAATACAGGGGTGGCGGTTGGTGCATGAGAAAACGAGGTTTCAATACTTGTTGTCATGAACACATCCTGTAAAACAATTTAAAATTCGCAATTGGGGACTGGGGATTGGGTACTAGGGACTGGGAAAAATTCTTTTAAGATTTAAGTCAGATGTGTAGAGTTAGATTCAAATCTTCCTAATCCCTAGTACCCAGCCTTTACCAACCTTTTTCTGTAGCAACGTTGTCTTTTGTAATCAACTTGACTGGAATCAGAATTATGGGACTACTCGGTTTTTTACCTTGCAAGATGTTGTTGCCTACCCTAACTGCTTCTCTAGCCATCTCGCGGGGATTTTGAGTAGCAGTTGCAGCATATAAACCCTCTTTATTGGCGATCGCTTTGATTGCTTCTGGCGCACCATCGACTCCAACAATAAAGAAATCCTTACGTTGTGCTTGCATAGCTGCTAGTTCTGCCCCCACTCCACTCGGATCGTTGATGGCAAAAACAGCATCAATTTTCGGGAAGGTTGTCAGCAGGTCAGTCATAACTCTAAGTCCGCCATCCCGACTGCCTTCTGCATTCTGGTTTTTCGAGAGGATTTTAATACCCGGATATTTGGATAATACATTCTCGCAGCCATTAACTCGCTGGATCACCGATTCCACCTGAGGCCCATTGACAATGACTACATTACCTTCGCCTTTGAGTCGGTCAGCAATATATTTACAAGCAACTTCTCCAGCTTGCACATTATTGGTGGTAACGGTAGCATCCACGCCGTTTGCACCTGTATCTACTGCAACTACGACGCTACCTGCTTGCTTGGCTTTTTCTACGGCTGGCTGAATGCCAGTTTGATCAGCAGCATTCAGGATAATCACGTCAGTATTGGAGGCAGTAAAATTTTCAATTTGGTTGGCTTGTTGGTTGAGATCATAAGCACTGGAAACCACACTGACTTTGACATCATTTCCCCCAATGTTCTTGGCTTCTGCCTCAATTTCCTTACCCATCAGGACGAAAAAGGGGTTACTTAAATCGCCAGCAGTGAAGGCTACCGAGTTTAATTCTTTATCCCCAGTAGCAGTCTGAGTCTGGGCACTAGTATTAGTGGCAGTGTTGGTATCAGCGTTAGTAGCAGTATTGTCATTTTGAGCGCCATTTGTGCAACCAATAACAGTACCGCTGAGAATGCCTAATATGCTAGCTGCGATCGCAATTTTTTTCACATTCATATCTCCTCGTTAAAAAAGTTTTGAGTTGGGCATTGGGTAATTGCTACTCTCCCCTTCCCCTTCTGCCTTCTGCCTTCTCATTACCAACCTTGGTAACTGCTGAGGTTCTCACGGGTGACCAACTTGACTGGAACCAAAATGTTGGGATTACTAGGTTTCTTGCCTTGGATGACATCGTTACCAATCTCAACCGCTTTTTCCGCCATCCCTGCTGGATTTTGAGCAGCAGTGGCTGCAAATAGGCCATCTTTGTCTTCCATTGCTTTGGTTGCATCTGGCGAACCATCAACCCCAACAATAAAAAATTCTTTGCGTCTGGCTTGTCTAGCTGCTAAATCTGCTCCGACTCCACTTTGATCGTTAGTGGCAAAAACAGCATCAATTTTGGGAAAGGTTGTAAGCAAGTCTGTCATAACTCTGAGTCCGCCATCCCTTGTCCCTTCTGCGTTCTGGTCTTTTGAGAGAATTTTTATCCCAGGATATTTGGACAAGGAAGTCATACAGCCTTCCACGCGCTGGACTATGGAATCCATCTGCGTACCGTTGAGGATGACTACGTTGCCTTGACCCTTGAGGCGATCGCCTATATATTTGCAAGCAATCTCTCCAGCTTGGGTATTGTTGGAGCTAATCATCGCATCCACATCTGCATCAACGGCTGAATCTACCGCAATGACAACTCTACCTGCTTGCCTGGCTTGGTCAATCGCCGGCTTAACTCCTTTTTTGTCAACTGCGCTGAGAATAATTAGGTCAGTATTCGCAGCAGTGAAATTTTCGATTTGGTTGGCTTGTTGGTTCAGGTCAAAGCCACTGGAAACCGAATTAACTCTAATATCATTCCCAATTTTCTTTGCTTGTGTCTCAGCCCCCCTCTGTACTGCCACATAGAAGGGGTTACCTAAGTCACCAAGGCTAACACCGATTGTTTGCAATTGTTTATTCTGAGTACTACCCTGGCTCTGGGCACTAGTGTTGATAGCAGTGTTGGTATCATTGTTAGTAGCAGTGTTGTCATTTTGAGCGCCATTTGTGCAACCAACAACAGTACCAGTGACTAAAGCTAAGATGCTAACTGCGATCGCGCATTCGCGGAAGCGTGTCCCGCAGGGACTCAGTGCAACACCAGAGGTGAACGCAATTCTCTTCATATTCATCTATGTCCAACAACGTATTTGAATTTGAGTAATGTCAGCAGAATATAACTCTGCAATGTCATCACGATATAAACTAGGTTTGAAAACTCCAAACCTAACTTATTGACACTGCCACCTTTTGCATTTTCAATTTTTCTCAAACCTCTTCTGATCTGAAGTGATTTGAGTTATTGCTATTAAATCTTTGGTTTTTTAAGTAAAGCCATGAGCGTTGCACTTGCTCAAACACTCACATTAATTTTTGTGAAAAATATTTGAAAGTGCAGAGACTGAAAACTGATTTAAACAAAATTTCTAAAAACTGATGTTGTCAAACTTGCGAATTCCTATTTTATTTGATTTTATTTTCGTTTATTCTGAACTTTTGCAAAATAAACCTCTGGTATCAAAACACCTTTACTAAAGGAATAAAACTATTCCATTTTCCTATCTCTAGAGAAGTTTTGGCTAGAAAACAACCGTTTTAAGCTTATTTCTAGCTTAACCAAATTACCGTCTACAACTAAAATTGCATTCATAAAAATTCACAGGTCTCAGAAAGAGATAAATGTAAAATTTTAGATTTTGGTAAGTAAAGTGTTGTGCATTTTTATTGCAAAATAGCAAAACACTAAGCAGAAATAACAAGGTTTTCAATCTATGAAATTGTAGTACAGCATATACATGAAACGCTTGGTGTATTACTTTCAAGATTGAGTCAATCAGATTGACAAGCTAACTTAGTTATTATTGCTATTTTAAAGTAATTTAAGACAAGGATGTATTATTTACCTCTACCTAACGTCATAGAACAATAGTACTCTAGGCAAAGTTTTAGGACTGATTATTGACGAAGTAAATTTACATATTTGTGTTATAGTTTTACCGATGCCAATATATTCAGATTCCAAACAACATCCAGATGTTTTTAGCTTGCTGAAAAAACTTTGCTGATGACGATTGGTGAGCAATAATCGTAACTCCGACAAGCTCAATCAGAAACTGATATCTGCGTAGTGTTCTTTAATGCCTACCTTTGCTAATGCTGAAGTTTAGAATTTTAATGTTGCTGGTAAATATTTAGCAACTAAATCTTCATAATATGACTTGAGTTTTTGCCAATCAGGAGGATTTGGGTTTTTTGAATACAAATCGTAGGGATTGAATAACTTCACCCATTTAAACATTTCGCGATCGCGTTCATTCATCAAATGTTCGTAGGCGTTTTCACGGTGTTGAGGATAAAACGAGTGATAGCGCAGGATGTACAACGCGGGTTCCGGCAAATAGGGTTTCATCATCCGATAGAAATACTCGTCATGTCCCCATGACATATGTACATTGCTCAATCCGCAATTCGGCTCGTAAACACCATATTTGGTATTATATTTTGGGTTGTTGTAATCAGGATTCTCTTGAAAAAATTCCGAGAAAACAATTTTATCAGAGAATGCACATCCCACTGGATAGGTATCGCCTACTGTAGCCCATTGGGGTTCACCAAACAGACAAAGCACCTTCCCCATATCGTGAAAGAAGCCGGTAAGTACCATCCAGTCAGGGTGACCATCAGCGCGAATAGCTTCTGATGTTTGCAACAAGTGCTGTAATTGGTCTAAATCTGTATCAGGATCTGAATCATCAACTAATTGATTCAAAAATTCGAGTGCATCCCAAACACTCATTTCTTTCTTGTCAAACTTGGAAAACTCTGCTTCTTTGTGTAGTACAAAATCATACGTTTGATTAATATGATTTAACCGATAGAACTCTTTGACTGTATCTCTGGTAGTTGTTTGGTAATTCCTGTACTCTTCGACAGTTTTACCTTCTTTAACTATAGTGTCCGGATCGGGATAGCGATTAAGCACGTCCTCTTCCCATTCTTCTAGCGAATGTAAAGGATTATTTAGAGCTTGATCGATGGAATTTACAGTTTGAGTCATGTGTTCCTACTGTTAGATGTTGATTTATTAAATAGTTGTTTCAACCTTTTGCACACGTGTGCATTAATCATATTTTTATTTTTGCACACGTGTGCAAAAGATGTATATTAAGTTTTTTTGCAAATTTCTAGCAGGTAATGCTCAGTCCGCTTGTGCGTTATCGGTAGCGACAACCTTAGACTACAACTGCATCCTACAAAATTGCGCCATTTCGTCTAAAATCCCTACGTTATCAAATTTAAAGCTGAAAATTTTGTCTTACTACTCTTTCCTAGATTTCATATGACTCTTGTGGGGAAACCACCGCGTTATACCAATTCATGAAAATCCTGATAGACATAAATTTTTCGTAGGGGTTTAGCAGTGCTAAACCCAAACCCCGCGTATTTGTATCATTATTAAAGTGAAATGGTATTAGCGTTAAGCGAGATACAAGCGTCACCCGAAGAGACATGATGTGTAGCGAGCCAGCGATATTTTAGAGAATAAATGTAAGCGCTGAAGAGAATAGGGAGGTAGATATATTAATTGATAACTTATTGAAGGAGCGCACCCCGAAAGGATTAAGGATCAATGCACCTGATAAATGCTGAGTTAATGAAATAGCCAAATAGTCTACTTAAGCTGGAGCAGAAATTTCGGGTGGAATTGGCACAAGCTCAGGAGTAGACAAAGTTGTGCCTTGTCTATACCAGATACCCTCAACCTCAAAAGCCTCAAATTGAGTTGTCAAAATTGCCCAAGCTTGCTCATTGAGTCCAGCAGAATAAGTCCAGGTAAACTGTTGGTGATTATGTAATCTTTGTTCGAGTTCAGCCAAATCCTGCGGTA